>JAWKZS010000019.1:7500-81450 GCA_041395845.1 Gammaproteobacteria bacterium | reverse complement strand
TCCGGCCGCCCAGCAACAGGAACTCGCCGATCAGGCCTTGCTCGAGCAGTTGCGTGCCCGTGATCGCGAGGTCCGCATCCATGAAGCAGCCCATGCAGCAGTGGGTGGTCGCTACGCCGGCTCCGCCTCTTTCCAGTACCAGCGTGGCCCTGACGGTCGCAATTATGCAGTCGGTGGCGAAGTCGGTATTTCCACCAGCCCGGTCCCTGGCGATCCCCAGGCAACCATAGAAAAGGCCCGTACTATCCGGGCAGCGGCACTGGCCCCGGCGGAACCCTCTGCCCAGGATCGTCGGGTAGCGGCAGAAGCAGCCCAGATGGAAGTGGAGGCCCGCACCGAACTGCAGGCCCAGACCCGCCAGGAACAGGCAGCGGAAGAAAAGGCCCGGGCGGAAGCAGCCGACGAGCAGCCGGTAGAGGAGGTCATTACCGAAACCCAGAGCGATGCTGACACCTCCGCGCAGACCGCACCTGTGTTCCCGCCGCCTGTCGCCCAAACGTCGCAGAGCGATAGCCAGCCCGAGGAAGACTCCGCACAGCAGCAGGAAAAACCCCGCCCTAACGCCCGCGAGCGACTGGAGCAGTTACTGCTCGGCACTGGCAGCATTCTGCAGCAGGCCAATCGTCAGGGACTGGTTGACCCACAGAACCCCTATGGCAAAAGCGGTTACCTCGACGTCATTGCTTGACCCAAGCCTGACAACCCCATCAGTCAGTTTGCCTTAATGATTTTCCCCAACTAAACATATGTATGAAAAATGTAACCGTTGCTTGACGATATCAAACATGTGTTTGAAACTTTTGTTTCAGGCTTGTCGTCGCTTGCACTGAAAGTGTTAAAACCCTGAAAAATGGCTGCTTTTGGGTGCAAAAAGGAGCGACTTTGCAGTCATCAAAAATTCTAACGCTTGTTTGAAAGTTACGTTAGTATCAGCGCCAGCGTAATTTGCGCAGTGTCGACTGCGCGATGGCGGGTGGTCTGGCGGTCAACGCGGGCACCCGGTCATCACACATCGACGAACGAGCAACGCCAGCGTCATTCCCGGCGCTGGTCAACTTCAGGTTGTAGATTGCCCCAGGGGCAATCGGGCGGAGAGGGTAAAACCATGCCAGATTACAAAGCTCCCAGACGCGACATTCAGTTCCTGCTGCATGAAGTATTGAACGCCGAAGAACACTACAAGGCCTTGCGTGGCGATGAAGACGTCAATCGTGACCTGATCGACGCCATCGTGGAAGAAGGCGCCAAGTTCTGCGAAAACGAGCTGGCTCCCCTGAACCGTTCCGGCGACGAAGAAGGTTGTGGCTTTGAAAACGGCGTTGTCACCACGCCCAAGGGCTTCAAGGAAGCCTACGGCAAGTACATCGAAGGTGGCTGGCCGTCACTGTCCGCTCACGTGGAAGACGGCGGCCAGGGCCTGCCCAATTCCCTGGGCATCGTGATGAGCGAAATGATGGGTACTGCCAACTGGTCCTGGGGGATGTACCCCGGTCTGAGCCACGGCGCCATCAAGACCCTGGAGCAGCACGGCACCAAGGAACAGAAAGACACCTTCCTGACCCGTCTGGTCAGTGGTGAGTGGACTGGCACTATGTGTCTGACCGAACCGCACTGTGGTACCGACCTGGGTATCCTGCGTACCAAGGCCGAGCCTAACGCCGACGGTTCCTATGCCATTTCCGGTACCAAAATCTTCATTTCTGCCGGCGAACACGACATGGTGGATAACATTATCCACATCGTGCTGGCCCGCCTGCCGGACGCGCCGAAAGGCACCAAAGGCATCTCCCTGTTCATCGTCCCCAAGGTCAACGTGAATTCCGATGGCTCCCTGGGCGAACGTAACACCGTGACCTGCGGCTCCATCGAGCACAAGATGGGTATCAAGGCGTCTGCCACCTGCGTCATGAACTTCGACAAGGCCAAGGGCTTCCTGATCGGCCCGCCGAACCGCGGTCTGAACTGCATGTTCACCTTTATGAACACGGCCCGTGTGGGAACTGCGATCCAGGGCGTGGCAGCTGCCGAAGGTTCTTACCAGGGTGCGCTGGCGTACGCCAAAGAGCGCCTTGCCATGCGTTCCCTGTCCGGCCCGAAGGCGCCGAACAAGGAAGCCGATCCGATCATCGTGCACCCTGATGTACGTCGCATGCTGCTGACCCAGAAGGCCTTTGCCGAGGGTGGTCGTGCGCTGATCTATTTCCTGGCCCAGCATTCCGACATCGTCGAGCAGGGCACAGACGAAGCCGCCAAGAAAGCATCTGACGACATGATGGCGTTCCTGACGCCGATCGCCAAGGCGTTCTGTACCGAAACCGGTCTGGAAGCCGCCAACAATGGCGTTCAGGTATTCGGTGGTCACGGCTTCATCCGTGAGTGGGGCATGGAACAGATCGTGCGTGATACCCGTATCGCCACCCTGTACGAAGGCACCACCGGCGTTCAGGCGCTGGATTTGCTGGGTCGTAAGGTCATGCTGACCCAGGGCGCCCTGCTGAAAAACTTCACCAAGGTGGTGCACAAGTTCTGCAAAGAGAACGAAGACAATGCAGCCATTGCCGAGTTTGTGAAGCCACTGGCCGCTGCCAACAAGGAGTGGGGCGATGTCACCACTCAGATCGGCATGAAGGCCATGGTGAACCAGGAGGAAATCGGCGCTGCTGCGGTAGACTATCTGATGTACAGCGGCTATATTACGCTCGCCTATTTCTGGGCCTTGATGGCCAAAGTAGCAGCGGAAAAGCTGGCAGAAGGTACCAGCGAAACCGGTTTCTACACCGCCAAGGTTCAAACTGCACGTTTCTACTTCCAGCGCCTGTTGCCGCGCACCAAGTCTCTGGTCGAGACCATCAACAGCGGCGCTAACAACCTGCTGGATATGGAAGTCGAAAACTTCGGCTTCTATTGATTGTAACGGTTCCCTCTGTAGTCCTTTGCCCGCCTCCAAAGCGGGCTTTTTTTTGGCTGTCATTTCACGTTGACTGGATTCTCCGGTCATAAAAAAACCGCGCCGGTTGGGCGCGGTTTTTTTGTTACGGGTTTGCTGTTGGCGTTGGTCAGCGCACCAGGTCGGTCCACGATTTGCCGCTGTCATCGCCTTCGTCACCGAAGCTACCAAATTCGTCTTCTACCGGATCGGCTTCCACGTCATCCAGCTTGGCGGCTTTGGCTGCTTCTTCCTTGGCTTTCTGGCGGGCGGCGGCTTCCTGGGTCTTGCGCTCGGCCTCACGGGCAGCGGCTTCTGTTTCCTGGCGGGCCTTTTCTTCCGCTGCGCGTTTGCGTTCTTCTTCAAGCTTGGCCTGGCGGGCCGCTTCTTCCTTGGCGCGCTGGGTCTTGTTGGCCAGCGCTGCTTTCTGGGACTTGATGCTGGCAGCGGTCTTGTTCTGGCAGGCCTCGGTCTGGTTCATCAGGCGCGAGAAATCCTGGCTGGATTTCCAGCTGCTGTAAGTCTGTACCGAACTGATCAGCTGGCCGTTGCCGGTGACCTTGCGCTTGAGGGTGGCGGAGTTGTTGTATTCGGCTTCCGCCTTGGTGGCGTCGGCGTCTTCAGTCAGTCGCTCGCTCAGCTTCTGTGCGGATTCACAGGCTGCCAGTGACTTCTGCAGTTGGGCCACACCGTCCTGAATGTCTTTCTCCAGAGTGCGCTTGTTCTTGGTAGCGGTGCGGATATGGCCAGCGACTTCGCCTTCGCAGGCGGCAGCGCTATCCACCAGCTGTTTCAGCTGCTTGCTGTCTTCCCGTTCCGGCTGGGCAGACATGGTGGCGAAGGCATCGCCGTTTTCCCGGGCCGCTTTCTTGTATTTCAGGGCGTTGTTCAGCTGCTGGTTGATGTTGTCCAGATCATTGAGGGAGAACTTTGGCGACGTGATGGCGCTTTTCACGCCATTACATTCCTTGACGAATGTCTGGTAGTCACCACTGGCACGTGCCATGGCTTCGGACACAGCGCTTTCTTTGCGGGAGGCTTCCGCCAGCTTCTCTTCGATACGGGAGCAGGCCCGCACCTTCGAGGCCAGGGCGAAGACGTCCATGATGCTTTCGGTGATGATGAAGGCGTCGTCGCGGTAACGTTTGTACTCGTCCAGATTGTTCTGGGCTGTCGGCACGTCACCGGCCTCCAGGGAATCCTTGGCGGCATCGCAGTAGGTGAAGCCTTTTTCGAGAATCGGGGTGGCTTCGGCGCGCTTGATGTCGACTTCGACCCGCTCGCAGTAGCGCAGGTTCTTGTCCATGTCGCGCTGGGTGGTGCTGAGGATGCTGTTGTCGATGGCAACGGCGCGATCCAGGGATTTCAGGTAGGTGTCGAACTTTTTCTTGGCGCTGGCAAGATCCTTGGCGCGCAGGGTGTTGGCTTCCGTGCATTCCTTGAAGCCCTTGAGGTATTCGTTGACGGCATCGTCAAAGGTATCCGCCAGGGCTACGCCCGGCAGCAGCAATGTGCTAAGAATCAGTATCTTTTTCAATGGATTGAGTGTTCGCATTCGTTTCGCACCCATACAGGCTAGTTGTGCTAGTCGAAACAGGTTGAAGTGCGACATTCCGATGCCAATCGTGAAAAGTCGCCCGGTTTTCCTTCTAAACCAATGAATTAAATGGTTTTTGCTCCCTGATGTTTAACTATAGTCCAAGTTCCTGCTTGTTTATAGGAAACTTTTGCAGGGTAAAGCGGGCATGACCGGGCTGGGGATGAGCTGTGACTGTGCAGTTTTATGCAGCGATTTACCTAAGAAAGCTCGTTATCTCGCAGCGAAAAGACACAAAAACGGCCTCAATAGGATTCCGCTTGCCCTGCTTTGTGGCATAATGTGCGGCCACTTTACGAACGTATTTGGGTGCTTCGCCCTCCGCCTCTGGAGCTCTGCTTGCATGCTGTCATTTTTACCTGGCCCGATCAAAGGTGTCCTGGCGTTTACGCTTATCGCCCTGAATACCGTTGTCTGTGTCGTGCCGTTGCTGGTGGTGACCCTGTTCAAACTGGTTTTGCCACTGCGGGCGTGGCAGCGCTGGACCTCGGCGGTGCTGATCTGGATCGCGGAAATCTGGATGACCAACAACGGTCTGGTGCTGGGGCTGACGCAGAAGATCCGGATCGATGTACAGGGTCTTGAAGGTCTGCATTACCACGGCTGGTATCTGGTGACCAGTAATCACCAGAGCTGGAGCGATATCCTGATCCTGCAGAAGATTTTCAACCGGCGGATTCCCATGCTGAAGTTCTTCCTCAAACAGGAACTCATCTGGGTGCCGTTGATGGGACCTGCGTGGTGGGCGCTGGATTTTCCGTTCATGAAGCGTCACTCGAAAGAGTTTCTGGAAAAGCATCCGGAAATGAAAGGTAAAGACCTGGAGACAACCCGTAAGGCGTGCGAGAAGTTCAAGGAGTTGCCGGTGTCGGTGATGAACTTCCTCGAGGGGACACGCTATACAAAAGCAAAACATGACCAACAACAATCACCTTATGTGCATTTGCTGAAGCCGAAATCCGGCGGCATTGCCTTTGTGTTATCCGCTATGGGGGGACAGTTACGTTCGCTTCTGGACGTGACAATCGTGTACCACGATAAAGCCTTTGGCTTTTGGGATTTGATGTGTGGCCGCATTCGTCGCATATCGGTACGTGTCCTGGAACGCCCCATTCCGGTGGAGTTCGCTCAGGGTGATTATGAAGGCGATGCGGAATTCCGCGGCCGCTTTCAGGCCTGGGTCAATCAGATTTGGCAGGAAAAAGACGTACTGATTACCACGATGCAACAGGAAGCGGCCGCTTCTGTTTAGTTGGCAATGATAGGTTCTTGAGTATGTCCAAACCCTTGTTTGATACGGCCGATACCAATCTGGCCCAGTTGTTTATGCGAGCGTTCTACTGGGCCGATGAAGGTCTGCAGAATGCGTTGAAGCAGAAAGGCTGGCCTTCCATTACCCGTGCGCAGTCGCTGGTGTTCGTGAATATCGGCGAAGGGGTGACCCGCCCGTCCGAGATCGCGACCCGTGTTGGTGTGACCCGGCAGGCGATTCACCAGACCATCAATGAGCTGGTGGAGCTGGGTTTTCTCACGCTGGAACCGGATACCCGGGACCGTCGCGCCAAGGTGGTGGTGTATACCGAAACCGGTGCCAAGATCGGCCGTGACGCGGTGGAAGCGTTGCGTCAGGTGGAAGTGGCGCTGGCCAGTCGTATCGGTGCCGAGCGCGTGCAGGCACTGCGAGATGCACTGAGTCAGGAGTGGGGCGAGCCGTACCAGCCCAAGTAACTTTTCTGTATGAATGAAAAAGGCCAGCCGGGGATTCCGGGCTGGCCTTTTTTTGTTGGCGCGGTTTGCTATGCCGGCCGCTGTCAGCGATTCCCGCTGGGGCGACGTGGGCGACGACGGCGGTGGGTGTGGCTGTCGCGCTCTTTGGCTTTTTCCGGAGAAATTACCGGAGGCGGTATTTCCGCCAGTAGTTCCGGCTCGGGCTGTGTGCAGTCCAGTTTGGCGCCCAGCAGCTTTTCGATGGCCGGCAGCTGGAAGGCGTCTTCCTCGCAGGCGAAGCTGATGCTGGTGCCGCTCTTGCCAGCACGACCGGTACGGCCGATGCGGTGAACGTAGTCTTCCGGATCCTCCGGCAGGTGGTAGTTCACCACAAAGGTGATGTCGTCGATGTGAATGCCGCGACCGGCCACGTCGGTGGCGATCAGGACGCGAATCCGCCCGGCGCGAAAATCTTCCAGGGTGCGGATACGCTTCTGCTGGGGTACGTCACCGGACAGCATGGCGCACTTGATGTCGTAGTCGCGCAGTTTGTGGGTGAGGTCGCGGGTTTCGTCGCGGCGGTTGGCGAACACCATGACCCGCTCCAGCTTCTGCTGGTTGATCAGGTTGTAGAGCAGGGTGAACTTTTCTTCGGTGGTGACGATGTACACCTTCTGGTCCACGGTGTCGGCCGCGGCGGATTCGCTGGCCACTTCCAGCTGTTCGGCGTTGCGGGTCCAGCTGCCGGACAGGTTGATGATGTCCTGGGTGAAAGTGGCGCTGAACAGCAGGGTCTGGCGATATTCCTTGTACGGAGTTTCGCGGATCAGGCGTTTCACGTCCGGGATGAAGCCCATGTCGAGCATGCGGTCGGCTTCGTCGATCACCAGGATTTCGGTTTCGCTCAGGAACAGGTCCTTGCTGCGCACGAAGTCAATCAGGCGACCTGGGGTGCCCACGACGATGTCGATGATTTCGTTTTGCAGGCGGCGCTGCTGTTTCTGGTAATCCATGCCGCCGACGATGCTCATCAGGGTGAGCGGGGTGTGCTTGATCAGGGTGAGTGCGTCCTTTTCGATCTGCATGGCCAGTTCGCGGGTGGGGGCCAGGATCAGGGCGCGGGGTTCACCGTTGTAGCGTTCTTCCTGTTCCGGCTCCCGCAGCAGGCGATTGAGTACGGTGATCAGGAACGCTGCAGTCTTGCCGGTACCGGTTTGGGCTTTGCCGATCACATCCTTGCCTTGCAGGGTGTGGGGCAGCGCCAGGGACTGGATCGGGGTGGCGTATTCGAAGCCGAGTTCGGCGATGGCCTGCTGCAGGCGGGCATCCAGATCCAGATCGGCGAAGCGGATCAGTTCGATGGTGCTGGCCAGCGGGGCGGTCGGTACGGCAGCTTCTGCTGTTTCGGTGCTGGTTTCTGGTTCGGCAGCCGGTTCTTCAGCAGTGCCCGGCTCTGCTGTTGCGACCGGTTCCGCGCTCACCGCCTCGGTGATGTCTTCCTGGGCCGGTTCGGTGGGTTGTTCTGCGGTGGCTTCGACAGCCGGGGATTCTGTGCCTGCGTCAATGGGTGCGGCATCAGTGGCGGTGTCGTCTGCTGGCGTTTTGGCAGGCTCGTTGCTGGCTTCGGCTGCGCAGCAGGAGGCGTTGCTGCTGGTGTCTGTAACGGTGGTTGTCTGCGCCTGTTCGTCGGCGTCGGGGTTTTTCTGGGTGGTGTCCGTCATGTTGGAATCTTGGCCTGTTATCGTTGGGTTCTGCATAGGCAGATGTTTGTTCTGTGTTTGCGTTGTGGCAGCGATCTGCTGCGCATCCGCGGGATAATCGACGTCCACAAGGATACCGGGATCGGTCACTGCGAGTACACAGGTTTCGTTGCGGTGCTGCACCAGCAGATCACGGGGCCCCTGGTCGCCGGTGAGGGCCGCCAGCGCTTCGGCAAACCGGGCCTGAAAGCCGCGGGGATTGCCGAAGCGCGTATTGTATTCCGGAATCACAATGGCGTGGTGTTGCAGGGCATCGGCGATCTGCCGGTAGGTGCTGCCGAGGATTTGCGGCATGTCGGCAAGGCAGAGCAGCCAGCCGCCCCAGTGGCGGGTGGCATTGATGCCGGCGGCGATGCTGTGGCCCATGCCGCCTTCGTGTTCGTTGCAGGGGACTAGCAGCAGGTTGTAGCCGCTGACTGCCGCGAGTAGTGCGCTGTCGTCGGGCCGGTGAATCAGTGCCAGCGGCAGTCCGCTGGCCTGCAGGTGATCAAGCGTGTGTTGTATCAGCGGGCGGCCGTCGGCCAGCGGGTGCAGCAGTTTGGCGCTGCCGAAACGGCGATGTGATCCCGCCGCGAGTATCAAACATCCGGGCATGTGGCTCCTGTCTTTCTGCGAATGTGTCGAACCAGATCGGCTGCAATGCTGAGCGCTATTTCGGCCGGTGTCTTGCTGCCGATATCGAGGCCCACCGGGGCATTCAGGCGGGCGATGTGCGCTGGTGTGAGATCCAGTTGCTGCAGCCTTTGCAGGCGTTTTTCGGTGGTTTTGACCGATCCCATGGCGCCCACGTAAAACGCGTCGGTGGTCAGGGCTTCCATCAGCGCCATATCGTCCACCCGGGGGTCATGTGACAGGGTAATGATAGCGCTGAGTGAATCCCGCGCCAGATCCCGCACGACATCGTCGGGCATGCCGGTCAGATTGCGGGTGAAATTGTGCGGCCATTGATCAAACGCACCGGGGCGAGGATCGCAGACCAGCACGTCAAAGTCGAGCGTTCGGGCAAAATCAGCCAGAAATTCCGCTACCTGGTTGGCGCCGATCAGCAGCAGGCGATAGCGGGGGCCGAGGTAGTTGTGGAAGTGTTCGTTCAGTAGCTGGTGGGAAACGGGTGGCGAAAGTTGTAGCAGCGACGCTTGCGCCGGTGCGTTTAGCGGCGTGCGGCGGATGAAGCCCTGACGCTGTTGCAGCCAGTCGAGCATGGTGGCCGCGTGGGCCTGATTGGCGGCCGTTGGTGCGAGGGGTTCAAGAATCAGGCTGAGGGAGCCGCCGCAGGGCAGACGCAGGCGACTGGCTTCGTCCGCCGGGATGCCATAGGTGACACGATGAATGCGATCCGCAGCGAATTCGTTGCGGGCAAGTTTTTCCAGCAGTTCGTCTTCGACGCAGCCGCCCGAGAGGGAGCCAACGGTGGCCTGCTGGCTCCACACCAGCAGGGAGCCGGCTGGTCGCGGTGAGCTGCCCCAGGTGGCGGCGATGGTGGCCAGCCAGCAGAAACGACCGGCCATCAGCCAGTCGTGCAACTGATAAATAACCTGTTCGTTACTGCTTTGCATGTGAGTCGATTCAACTCAGGCGCAGGGGCAGATCCCGCTGGCGTTGTCCGGTGGCTGCAAAGATCGCATTGGCCAGCGCTGGTGCTGCTGGTGGTACGCCGGGTTCGCCAACGCCGCCGGGATCGTCCTGACTCTGCACCAGGTGAACCTCGATGAGCGGTGCCTCGTTCAGCCGCAGCAGCGGGTAATCCCCAAAGTTGCCCTGCTGCACTGCGCCATCTTTCAGGGTGATGTCGCCCTTCAGCGCGGCGGTCAGGCCGAAAATCACACCACTTTCCATCTGCATGGTGACGATGTCCGGGTTCACCAGCTTGCCACAGTCGGCGGCGACCACCACCCGGTGCAGCTTGATGTCGCCGTTTTCGACCTTGATTTCCACCAGCTGCGCAACATAGGAACCGAACGACGGATGCACGGCGATACCCTGCTTCACGCCCGGCGCTGAGGGGGTGCCCCAGCCGCCTTTTTCGGCCGCCAGTTTGAGTACCCGGGCCATGCGCGGATTGCCCTGCAGATGGCGCAGGCGGAACTCGACCGGATCCTGGCCCGCCTGGTGGGCCAGTTCGTCCATAAAGGATTCGATCATGAAGGCATTGAAGGAGTGGCCGACGGAGCGCCAGAAACCGGTACGCAGACCGGGATCGGTGTTGATTACGCGGACTTCGACGTCATCCACATCGTAGCCATATTCGATGGCGCCTTCGCTGGACGGTGGGTCCGCCAGCAGCGGGCCGTACAGGCTGGCCCCCATGTTGGCAGATGCGCGAACCATGCCGTCCGGCAGCCAGGCTGGGAGTACCGCCGGGGCCATTTCCTGGGCCGTATAAGCCAGGATGGTGGGGCAGACGTTCTTGTGCTGCCAGCCGATGATGCGGTTATTGCGATCCAGACCGGCGCGCATCTGGGTGTGGGCCGCAGGGCGATAGAAATCGTGACGGGTGTCGTCTTCGCGGCTGAACACCAGCTTTACTGGCAGGCCGCTGGCTTTGGCAATCTGGGTGGCTTCCAGCACGTAATCCACGTTCAGGCGCCGGCCAAAACCGCCGCCAATCAGGGTGGTGTGGATGTGAATGTTGCTGCGGCGCAGGCCAGTGACTTCTTCGGCAATGGCGGCAGAGACATCGGTGGCCTGGGTGGGCGCCCAGATGTCGCAGCGCTCGTCGGTGAGGAGCACGGTGCAGTTCATCGGTTCCATGGTGGCATGGGCCAGATACGGGGCGGTGTAGCGTGCGCTTACCTGTTTGGCAGCGTCTTCGATCGCGTCGTCGGCGTCACCCTTGGACAGGGCGGAACGGCCGGATTCTTCATCCAGCAGGCGATTGAATTCGGCCTTGATATCGGGGGTGGAGCGCTTGGCCAACGGTGGCAGATCCCAGTCCACCGTGATTTTTTCCAGCGCTTTCTGGGCGTGCCAGAAACTGTCGGCCAGTACGGCCACGCCGGTGGGAATTTCCACCACGGCTTTGACCCGCGGCATCTGATCAGCGCCGTTGAGTTGCCAGGATTTGACGGTACCACCATTGACCGGGCAACGCTTGAGCGCCGCAATCGCCAGATCCGGCAGCTTGGCATCGATGCCGTACAGGCCGGTACCGCGCACTTTCATCTGGGCATCCAGACGGGCATTGTGTTTGCCGATAAAGCGAAAATCCTTGTC
Organism: Gammaproteobacteria bacterium; assembly: GCA_041395845.1. Taxonomy (GTDB): domain Bacteria; phylum Pseudomonadota; class Gammaproteobacteria; order Pseudomonadales; family Ketobacteraceae; genus Ch67. Next base: position 70,247 of record JAWKZS010000019.1, on the reverse strand, counting down.
GGCCTTCAATTCCACGTCCGGCAGCGACAGGCGGCTGGCGGATTGCGCGAACTGGCCGAAGGGAATCCGGGTGTCACGATGGATGACATGGCCGTCGCGCAGATCCAGTGTATCCGGATTGGTTTCCAGTTGCAGGGCCGCGGCAGCCCGCAGCATTTCGCGGGCCTGGGCGCCGGCGATCCGCAGGCTGGTGTAGTAATTGCGCACGCTGGTGCTGCCCCCTGTGACCTGCACCCCATAGACCGGGTTGATGAAGGCCTTGTTCACCGGTGCGGTTTTCACGGTGATCAGGTGGGGTGCGGTATTGAGTTCCTCGGCAATCAGGGTGGTCATGCCGGTCATGGTGCCCTGACCCATTTCCACCGCGCACAGATAGTAAATGATCTGGTTGTCAGGCGTGATCTGCAGCCAGGCGTTGGGCTGGAACGCAGCGTCGCTGGCCTCTGGCAGGCGGGTGCTGCAACCGGACAGCGAGATTTCGATCACCAGTCCGGTGCTGGCGATGCCCAGGGTTTTCAGAAAATCCCGGCGGTTCTGCATGGCAATTCCCTCAATGGAAAAGGCAGTGACGGATTCAGCTGCCCAGATTGTCCTGATACTGCACCGCTGAAGCGGCGTTCTGTGGGTTATTCATGATGTCGGCGGCGTCGTGAATGGCCTTGCGAATCCGCACATAGGTACCGCAGCGACACAGGTTGCCGGACATGGCGCGATCAATGTCGGCGTCACTGGGATTGCTGTTGCTGGCAAGCAGCGCGCTGGCGGACATGATCTGGCCGGGTTGGCAATAGCCGCATTGGGGCACGTTGTTCTGGATCCAGGCCTGCTGCACCGGGTGATCGCCGGACTGGCTGAGCCCTTCAATGGTGGTGACGGATTTGCCCGTCACGCTGGCCAGCGACGTGATGCAGGAGCGCATCGCAATACCGTCGATGTGCACGGTGCAGGCGCCACAAAGGCCTTGCCCGCACCCGTATTTGGTGCCCGTCAATCCCACCAGATCGCGAATCGCCCACAGCAGTGGCATGTCGGCTTCGGCGTCTATTGTTGTTGTTTTTCCGTTGAGTGTGAATTGCGTCATGACTGTACGTCCTCTCGTCCCTGCTGCATTCTGACGCAGGGGCTGAAAGCTGTAAACAACAGCAGCGACTTGTCTCACGATCGACTGTCGCGTCGCCACACCAGCGTGCGATTGTTGGCCGGCATTGCGCAGTCTTCCACCAGTGCAAGCCCGGCGGCGTCAGCCAGTTCAGTGATGGCTTCAATATCCCGGATGCCCTGATGGGGCGCCTGTGATTTCAGCCAGGCATCGAACTGCGCATTACTGTCGCTGGTGAATGCGCCTTGATAGTTGAACGGCCCGTAAAAAAACGCCAGTCCCCCGGGTTGCAGCAGATCGGGAATCCAGCGGAAAAAGCGTTCGACGTTCTGCCAGCTCATGATGTGCAGGGTGTTGGCACTGAACAGGTAGCGGGCGGATGCGGCGAAAGGTGCCGCCGCGTCCGTCACATCGAAACACAGGGGCGTAGCGACATTCGGCAGGGCGGCATCGTCACGCCAGGCGCGGATGCCGGACAGGTGGGCGCTGATGTCGCTGGGTTGCCAGTGGATGTGGGGCAGGTGCTGCGCCATAAACACCGCATGCTGACCGGTGCCGCTGCCGATTTCCAGCACGGTGCCCGGCTCGGTCAGGTAACGGCTCAGGACATCAAGAATCGGCTGCTGGTTGTTGGCGCAGGCCTGGGAAAAGGGTTTGCTCATGACGTACTCCGCGGCAGATCGATGAGCAGTTGTAATCAATGTCGGCGCGATTTGCAAAGTAGTAAACACCTGCCGATCCCCGGTTAATTTCCGGCAGCGAGGATGGTATGGTGAAGCCTGTCTGTCGTTGGAAATGTCATTGCGGTATGCGCATCCATCTTGTTTCTGCGTTTGATCAGTTGCCGGCCACGTTGCGGCAGGTGTTGGCGGCGGCCGATGCCCATCCGTTTTTCAATAGCGATTTTTTGCAGTTGCTGGAACAGACCGGCTGTGTCACACCGGAAAAGGGCTGGCAGCCCCGCCACTTGTGGATCGAGCGCCAGGGTGAGCCGGTGTTTTTGCTGCCGTTGTATGAAAAGACCCATTCCTGGGGCGAGTTCGTATTCGATCAGCGATGGGCCCAGGCCTATCACCAGCACGGCTTGCCCTATTATCCCAAGTGGCTCAGCGCGATTCCGTTTACGCCGAGCATCGGGCCGCGCTGGTGGACGAAGCCGGGTGAGGACGCCATCCCGCTGCTGGCTGCAGCGCTGGCCCATATTGGCAGTGTGCTGGCGGACGGGAAGATCAGTAGCTGGCATCTGTTGTTTGCCGAGGGCTGGCCGGCGGGCTTTGATCCGGTTGGCTTGCTGCCCCGCCACGACGTGCAATTCCACTGGCGCAATCACGGTTATGCAGCCTTCGACGATTTTCTGCAGCAGCTAAAATCTCGCAAGCGCAAAAACATCCGCCGGGAACGTCAGCGGGTGGCTGAGCAGGGTGTCAGCCTGCGGGTGCGGGAAGGTGTGGATCTGACCGAACAGGACTGGCACGACTTCTATCACTGTTACAGCAACACTTATTTCGTTCGCGGCCAGGAACCTTATCTGTCACCGGCATTTTTTCAGGGGATCGGCAGGGCGCGGCCCCATCAGATCATGATGGTGCAGGCGTATCGCGGTGATCGGCTGATCGGCGCGGCGCTGAGTTTTCATGATCAAACCACGCTGTATGGCCGCCACTGGGGCGCACTGGAAGAGGTGGATTGCCTGCATTTCGAAGCCTGTTTCTATCAGGGTATCGATTACTGCATTGCTCATGGATTGCAGCGCTTTGATCCCGGTACGCAAGGGGAACACAAACTGGTGCGGGGCTTTGAACCTGTGCAGACCACTTCCTGGCACTGGATCGGCCATCCCGCCTTCCGGGAGGCCATTGCCGCCTACCTGGAGCGGGAGAAAGCCGATGTGTTGCGTTATCAGGAAGTGGCAGGGGAATGGCTGCCTTTCCGGCGCGAATCAGACTGAGCGCAGCTGGCTAACAAATTTCTAAACAGCCGCCTGCAACGTCACCTGCAGCGGCGGCATCGGGCAACCCAATGCTTCGCACACCGCACGCAGGATTTCCAGTTCGCGCAGCGTCGCCTTGTTGTCATGCAGCACGCAATCCACGCAGGCATCGATTACGGGTTGTTTCAGCAGTGGCGTCAGCTGATTGAGCTGGTCTAGTGCATAGGTCAGTTGCTTGGGCGTCGGCATGCTCTGCAACTGCTGCGACCAGTCCGCGCTGGAATAAGTGCGCATGATCTGTTGGAAGTTGTCCGCCTGGCGTTCCGGCTGATCGCCGCTGCTCTGCACAATCGCGCTGAACAGGATTGCCAGCGAGGATTCGATGGCGGCGAAGGACTTGATCGGACGACCGCTGCGTTTGGGCGGATTCAGCAATTGCCGGCTCAGATAGCTGATGATGAATTCGCTCAGGGTGACCCGCTCATCAATGTGAATCAGCGCATCCAATGAAGACAGAATCTGATTCTGCCGCTCGGCATCAATGCCGCGCAGGGTGGCCAGGGTGATGTCCAGCAGCGGCAGGCGCAGAGCCGGTTCACTCGCTTTCACGATTTTGTAGAGCCGTGCCGTGTGTTGGGCGGTTTCCACGCTATGCTTGCCGATCAGCTGCAGGCTTTCCTGGCCGTGACTGCGCATTTCGGTCAGCACCAGTGCGTACAGCAACGCTTCCGCCTGAATCGGATCGTGGGCCGCTGTCTGCAGATCTTCTGGAATGGATTGATGCAACTGATGCGCGAATTCCGTGTGCGCCGGTGTGGGGGTGCCGACGGATGATTTCACGGCGCCGGCCTGTGCTGCTGTTGCGGTAACCGCAGCAGCAGTGACGGTGCCCGCCGCAAATCCCTGCGCTGCTTCCGGTGTGTTTGCTGTTGTCACCTCAGTCGCTGCCCGCTGACGCCAGCGCGCTTTCAGGCGCGGCAATAATTGCGGATCGATGGCCTTGATGCGCTCGTCAATCGGTGGGTGGGTGGACAGCAGGCCGCCGAGTTTCACTTTCACGGTTTCGCCAAAACACATGTGACTCATGTCTTCGGCATGACGCCCCAGCAGATTGGCATGCCCGCTGTGCATACCGATCGCGTAAAGGGCACCGGCGATGCCATCGGGATTGCGGGTGAACTGCACCGACGATGCATCTGCCAGAAATTCCCGCTGTCGCGAAATTGCTGCCTTGATCAGCCGGCCGAAAAACAGCCCCACATAGCCGATTACCATCAGCGCCAGTCCCACCAGCGCGATCTGGCCGCCATTCTTGCTGTTGCGGGAGGAGCGGTAACGCTGGCCGCGCAACAGGAATTCGCCGATCTGGCCGATCAGCAGAATCCCAGCCAGAATGCCGATCAGGCGCACATTGAGGCGCATGTCGCCGTTGAGAATATGGGAAAACTCATGCCCGATGACACCCTGCAGCTCATCCCGGTTCAGGGTTTCCAGCGCGCCCTGGGTCACTGCCAGCACGGTATTGTCCGGTTCGGTACCGGCGACAAAGGCATTGATGCCGGGCTCGTCCCGCAGCACGAAAATTCGTGGCACCGGTGTGCCCGAGGCAATGGCCATTTCTTCGGTGACATTGATCAGGGTGCGCTCTTTCAGATCCGAGCTGTTCGGGTCTACCGGCACCCCGCCAGCCATCAGTGCCACCGACAGCCCGCCCCTGGACAGTTGCGCCATGCGGAACAGGCTGCCGCCACCGATCACCACCAGCGTCCCCAGTGCGATCATCCAGCAGGGGCCGGAGGTGACCCATTGCACTGGCGACATGAACTGCACACTGCTCACCATGATCAGCGCAAAGTAAGTGGCGACATTCACTGCCACCATTATCAGTAGCACTGCCGCGACAAAATAACCCACCAGCAGGCCGGTGTTGCGGCGCGCCCGATGCTGGTTTTCGTAGAACGACATGACGATCAGTTAAAGGAAACTTTGACAGCCTTGCGGGCTTCCTTGTCTTCGATATTGAGCAGTTCCGCTTCCTTGAAACGGCCACCGGCCACCAGGCTGTTGGGGAACTGCTCGCGGTAGGTGTTGTACTCCATCACCGCGTCATTAAACGCCTGACGGGAAAACGCCACCTTGTTCTCGGTAGAGGTCAGTTCTTCCATCAGCTGGTTCATGGTGGTGTTGGCTTTCAGGTCGGGATAGCTTTCCGACAGGGCGAAGAACTTCATCATCGCGCCGGACAGCGCACCTTCGGCACCGGACAGTGCGCGCATCGCGCCGGCATCATCCGGATGACTGGCAGCAGCCTTGGCCGCCGATACCGCCTGGTTGCGTGCTTCGATCACCGCCGTCAGCGTCGCCTGTTCGTGCTGCATGTATTTCTTGGCGGTCTCCACTAGGTTGGGAATCAGATCGTAACGCCGCTGCAGCTGCACATCGATCTGGGCGAACGCGTTCTTGAAGCGGTTCTTCAGCGCCACCAGCTTGTTGTAGATGGAAATGAAGTACACCACGAGTGCGGCGACGATGATCAGAAAAATGATGGTGCCCATGGCTTTGCGTCCTTAAACAGTGGGTTTCAGGTAGATAATAGTCCGTTTATCGCGCGATGTGGGCCGCGCTCAGCCAGAGCCGTCGACCGCGCGCTGTTTTTGATAAATGGTTCGAAAAGCCTGCAGATAACGCGCCTGAAATTCCGGCGTATTGCTGTGGTAGTGGGCCACCGCCTGCTCCAGATCGCCGTGTTCTTCCAGCAGCGCTTTCAGATGGCGGGCGGCGTAATCGATATTGGCATCGGGTTCGAACAGAGCGGCCATGGAATCAAAATGGCGGCCATGGAACTTCCAGTTGATCTGCATCAGCCCGATATCCACGCTGCGAACATCCAGCTTGCGGATTTCCCATTGATGGGGCTTGCCGGTATCCAGCAGCTCCGCCCGTGCCAGCAGTGCCTGCAATGCCTGCTGGGCTTCCTGGCCACTGCTGAAGAACATGCGCTGGGAGTCATCGCCGTAGTACACCCGCAACAGCCAGGGCCGCTTGCGGACATTGCGGATCAGTTCCAGCGCCTCCCATTCCGAGTGGGGGCGGAAGCCTTCCCAGTTGATGTTCACGGCCCAGGGGTGCATGCCGGATTCCATCTGGGCGATCGAGCGCAGCAATTCCACACTGATCCCGTGCCGGTCTGCCACCCGCTGGAACAGGTCGCTGTCGTCCGCCCGTGTCAACGCCGGAAATGTCAGCAGCACAACGATCAGCAGGTGGAGCAGTGGACGCACGTCGGGGCCCTGTCTGGGTGAAAAGGAAAGATCACTATACCCGGTTCACAGGCCGGATTCAGCTGTCATTCTGCCGCAAAAATGTCACGGAAACTGGCGTACATGGCGCCAAACAGTACCGGCGTCGCCACCAGCAGCCCCAGGCCCGCCGGGATCAGTGCGACCACCACGATAATCAGGCCCGCGACCCCGTTGAGCAGAAACGGCAGGATGTTTTTGACGAAGGCCGCCAAGCTGTTGGCCAGGGCTTCGCCTATTGCCTGCTGGCCCAGCACCACCAGAATGACGGCATAGAACACCAGGGTGTAAATCAGTACGAACAGCAGGACGGCCATCAGCGCCAGTCCGACCACGAACAGGATGCTACCGACACCCGGATCGCTGCCCGATCCCAGAATGGTGCCGAGCCCCATTACAAAGGCCAGACCGAACAGCACGGCACTGCTGACCACCAGCAACAGACCCAGCATCAGCAGCGGCACCAGATGGCTCTTGAACGGAGCAAACAGCTCCTCGATACGCACATCGCCGGTCTGATCGACCCGCTCCAGCACGATGAAATAGCCCCCCAGAAACAGTGGGCCGAGTACCGCTGCCACCATGGATGAGCCCAGCACCAGATTGATGATCATGTAGACCAGGGTCAGCAGGATCAGGGCGCCGGGGGCGCGCTTGAACAGTTCCCAGCCACTGCCAATCCAGGCAAAGCCATTGCCTGCGGGAACACTGCGTGGGTAATGGCTTGCAGTGAATCTGACGGTTTCCACCACCTGGCTGGCGGGCATCTGGTAGGGATTGTGCTCAGAGGATTCGGGCATGGGGATCTCCAGCGATTACTAATGCTGTTGTAGTCAATGTTAGACAGTGGCCATCGCGAATCATCAGAATGCCATACTTTCAGCGGTGCAGTCTCCTAGACAAAAGCTGGCTAGGCATCTGAATACTTGACCGAAATGGTAGGTTAATGTTCAATCAGTCCTGCGACAGGGAATTTCCGGCTGTTTTGTACATTAAGTGTACAAGCCGGGTTCTGGTTACGACTGAAATGAGATACAATCCGGCGTCATTTTTGGCGCTTGTAACGAAGCCGACCCTATGGGTTAATTCCACCAAGTCCCTTAATCGGGGGAGACCCCTTGCATGAAATTTCTGGATTTGTCTTCCATGGGCAGTAAATCAATGCCTGATATCGCATCCATCGCCCAGCCCAAGGCCCCTGGCCTGCTGGACTGGGTTGGCATGAGCGAGATCGAGGTACCGCTGGCAATCCCAACCCGTAGTGGCGCACTGGCTCACGCCGTGGCCAAGGCGCAGGCGTACGTCAACCTGGTCAATCCCGAAGCCAAGGGCATTCACATGTCCCGGCTCTACCTGTTGCTGGACGAGGTCTGCAGCCAGACCCTGACCGCCAACGCCCTGCGGGATGTATTGAACCGCTTCCTGGAATCCCACCAGGGCTTGAGCGATCAGGCGTTCGTGGACTTCCGCTTCGACTTCCTGGCTCGCCGCCCGGCACTCAAGAGCGAGTTCAGCGGCTGGAAGGCTTATCCCGCCCGCATCATCGCGAACGAAGGCCCCGATGGCTTTCAGTTCGAGCTGAAGGTGGATATCCCGTATTCCTCGACCTGTCCCTGCTCTGCGGCGCTGGCCCGTCAGCTGATCCAGCAGCAGTTCCGCAAGGATTTCGGCCAGGGCAAACCGGTGAATGCGGATGACGTCTATGGCTGGCTCGGCACCGAGCAGGGCGTTGTGGCCACGCCGCACAGCCAGCGCTCCATTGCCGAGATCAAGGTGCGTCTGTCCGAGGACACCACCAGCTTCCCGCTGGAAGATCTGATCGACGCGGTCGAAGGTGCCCTGAAGACCCCGGTGCAAACCGCGGTGAAGCGCGAGGACGAACAGGAATTTGCCCGGCTGAATGGTCAGAACCTGATGTTCTGCGAAGATGCCGCCCGCAAGATCCAGAAGGCCCTGAACGAGGAAGCCGGCTACCAGGATTTCTGGGTGCGGGTGAATCACCTCGAAAGCCTGCACGCCCACAACGCCGTGGCCATCGTCACCAAGGGTATCAAGGGCGGCTACCTGCCGATTCCGTGAACCCGTTGACTTGAAGCCATTATCAAGCCCGTGTACCGTTTCGGTCGCGGGCTTTTTTGTGCCTGCTTGTTGGCAGTGGCGAAACCGCGTGTCATGCGGTTCGCCGCTGCCCGACTCAATTCTGTGGCAAGCAAAAACAATAATCAGGGAGTGAATCGATGAAACCACTGTATCGGGGATTGGCCGTGGCGGTTGCCGCGGTGGGGATCGCTGCGTGTGTGAAGCAGGCGTGGCGGGTGACGTATGAGGGGCCGGACGATTACAGCATGGGAACAGCCGTGCTGGCGGAGGATGGCGGCAATGCTTACATGTCAGGTTATTTGGATGACCGGTCGATTTTTCTGGCCGCCTACAATGCGTCCGGCAAAAAGCTGTGGGATCGGGTAATCGAGGGCGATGGCTTCGTTCGGACCATGATGGGACGGACGCTGGAGCAGGATGCCCAGGGCAATCTGTACCTGCTGCAATGGGATAGTACATTCCAGGGCACGCTGTTCAAGTTTGATGCTGATGGCAACCAGGTGTTTTCAGTCATCCTGCCGGAGAGTGAGTACCTGGGCCATATGCAGTTACTCGACGGCGCACTCTATCTGACACCTGTATGGGGATCCCGGATTGCAGCCTACGATCTGGACGGTCAGTTGTTGTGGTCCTATTCACCAGCTTCGGTGGGCAATTCAGGTGATGCGGACTTGCCAGTTTATCCTGGTGTTAGCCAGACAGAGATCGCATCCAGCAATTCCAGTAATGGTTATCTCGCGTTGGTAGGTGGCGCCCGTCTGATAAAAGCAAGCGGGCAGCTGTACTTCAATCTCGGTGACGAGGTTGTCGTGCTGGATGATGCGGGGAATGTCACCGATAGCATTGGTGCAGCGATGCTGGGCGTTGATGATATTCAGGCGATCATGGTAAACGGGAATGGTTTGATGCTGCTGGGTGCGCAGCATGGTGCCCTGGTCTCAGTCGCACTTGATGCAACCCTGGTTGAGCAGTCGCGTTCTGAACTTTCGGCCCAGTCTACGGGGGGTGTCGTTGTTTCCTCGCAAGGTGATGTGCTGTGTGCCGGATTTAACGGATCAGATGCACAGGGATCTTCTGTATTTCGCATGTTCCAGCTATCAGCAGCGGGACAGGCTGTCTGGTCACAATCGATTCCAAGGGATGGTATTAGCTGGGAGTTTGCCGATGTACTGTCTGATGGCAACGCGTGCTATCTGACAGTACAAGTTCTTCAGGACGGCAATCGGTTGTTGACACGAACGAACCGCTTCAACGGGGCTGGGGTTGTTACTGATAACATCAACTTGCAGGACTTCGGCTTGTCCGGCGTTGCAGTACACGGCAAAGGCGTTTACCACGTCGGCATCACCGGTGAGTACGATGGCTCAGTCACCATCGCGACCCTGGACAAGCAGCCTCTGAAATAGCTTCGGCACAGGACAAACAAAAAAGCCCCGACGCCGGGGCTTTTCTGTTCTCGTCATTCACCCAATCAGAGATACCCATTCGCCCGAAACCACTGCAGCGAATCCTTCACCGACACGCGCACATCACGGGGCTGATAACCCAGTTCGCGTTTGGCCTTGCTCACGTCCATGAAAATATACTGCGCACCATAGCGGGCGGCACCGGCGGACAGGGGCGGTTTGCTGTGGGTGACATTCTTGGCGACCCACTCGGCCACCACGGCGGTACCTTCCAGCACCTGCGCCGGAACCGGGATCATGCGTTCGGCTTTTTTGCCTTCGATCTCGGCGACCAGCTTGCAGAACTGTTCAGTGGTCAGGTTTTCATTGCCCAGCAGATACATTTCGCCGGCGCGACCTTTTTCCGCTGCCAGAATGTGGCCCGCGGCCACGTCACGCACGTCCACCACATTGAAGCCGCCGGGCAGTTTCAGGCGGGTCATGCCTTTGGCCATGTTGATGATGATTTCGCCAGTGGGGGTGGGCGCGATATCGCCGGGGCCGAACGGAAACGCCGGATTAACCACGCACAGGTTCAGGCCGTTTTGTGCAAACGTCAGCGCTTCCTGCTGGCTCAGATATTTGCTCAGAACATAGGGCGTCGCGTCGTACTGGTTGAACGGCGTGCTTTCGTCCGACAGTTCCATGCCGGGCTTGATGCCGATGGCGGACAGCGAGCTGGTGTACACCACTTTTTCCACGTTCGCGGCATTCTTGCAGGCCCACAGCATGTTGCGGCTGCCCTGCAGATTCACTTCCCACAGCGGGCGCCAGTTTTCCATCCACACCGCATACACCGCCGCCATGTGGAACACCGTATCCACGCCGTCGACGATTTTTTTGCAGTAGTCCGCATCCAGAATATTGCCGCGCACGATTTCCACATTCAGATGGTCGATGTTGCGGGTGTTTTCGTTCGGCAGGGCGCCGACGCGGACTTCAACGCCCTTGGCGCACAGTTGCTGGACAACGTGAGAACCGATAAAGCCGGCGCCGCCGGTGACGAGTGCTTTTTTCATGGTGATCCCTTTGTAGTGGCCGTACTGGCCATCCCGGTGGAATGAACGGATACAAGTCTGTTCGAGCATAGCACGGTGGCGGGATCAGGCTGATGGCAGGGGACGACAGGGGCCTGACGCCAGAAACAAAAAAGCCCCGGCGAGCGGGGCTTTGCGGCAGGCTGGCGGGCGGTTATTCCCGGGTCCAGCGCGTGCCGTCCTTGCTGTCTTCCAGAATGATGCCCTGTTCTTTCAGCTGGTTGCGGATCTCGTCGGCGCGGGCGAAATTTTTCGCTTGCTTGGCGTCGATCCGCTCCTGGATCAGCTGATCGATCTCGGCATCGGACAGGCCGCCGGTGCTGGAGGCGGGCGCCCATTTGAACCAGGCTTCGGCATCCTGCTGCAGCAGGCCGATAAAGCTGCCGGCTTTGCGCAGTACTTTTTGCAGTTGAAGTTTTTCTTCGCCGGTCGCCTTGTTGATCTCGCTGGCAAGGCCATGCAATACCGACATGGCCTGGGGCGTATTCAGGTCATCCATCAGATAACTTTCCAGCTCATCCAGCAGCGGATGCTGAGCGTTGATGTCTACTGCCACGGGTGCTTCGCGCAGTGCTCCGTACAAACGATCCAGGCTCGACTTGGCGCTGTTGAGCAGATCACCGGAAAAATCCAGCGGCTTGCGATAGTGCGCCGTGAGCAGGGCATAACGGATTACTTCGCCGGGCCATTCCTGCAGCAGATCGCGCACGGTGCGGAAATTGCCGAGGGATTTCGACATCTTCTCGCCGTTGATATTCAGAAAGCCATTATGCATCCAGTAGCGCGCGAACGGCTGACTGTCATGTTCATGGCAGCAGGTGCCTTGCGCCAGTTCGTTTTCATGGTGCGGAAAAATCAGATCCATGCCGCCGCCGTGAATGTCGATAGTTTTGCCCAGGTGCTTGTTGATCATGGCAGAACATTCAATATGCCAACCAGGTCGACCGCGACCCCAGGGACTGTCCCAACCCGGAATATCGTCACTCGACGGCTTCCACAACACAAAATCGGCGGGCTCCCGTTTGTACGGAGCTACTTCCACTCGCGCACCGGCAATCATGTCTCCCATGTTGCGCTTCGACAGCTTGCCGTAGTTTTTGTCGGTGCTCACCTGGAACAGCACATGGCCTTCGGCTTCGTATGCGTGACCGTTTTTGATCAGCGCCTGGATCTGTTCAATCATGGCGTCGATATTGTCGGTGGCGTACGGTTCCAGTGTCGGGCGCTGGTTATTCAGATTGTCCATGTCTTCGCGGTAGGCAGTGGCATAGCGCTCTGCGAATACGCGAATGGGTTCTCCAATCTCGGCCGCTGCCTTGTTGATCTTGTCATCCACGTCGGTGATGTTGCGGGCGTAGACAACCTTGGGATAGTGACGCTGCAGCAGACGGAACAGGGTGTCGAACACTACCACCGGGCGCGCATTGCCGATGTGCACGAAGTTGTACACGGTGGGCCCGCACACGTACATGGTCACCCGTTGGGGATCAATCGGGGTGAAGGGTTCTTTCTGCTGGGTCAGGGTGTTGTGCAGGTGTAGTGTCATGGTCTGGTCCAACTTTGCTTGGAATTCGGCGCTCAGTGTTTGGAATGCTGTTGATGGCGTTCAGCGCCAATCCTGCCGGACTGACGCTGAACAGGGACTGGCATCAACAAGGCAGCTTCGTCGCCGCCACCATCTGCGCCATCGCATCAGCAAAACTCACCACTTCATTCTGCTGGCTGCCCAGTGTGCGAATCGCCACTTTCTGCTCGGCGGCTTCCTGCTTGCCCACCACCCAGATCTGCGGCACTTTCGCGTTGGAATGCTCGCGCACCTTATAGCCGATTTTCTCGTTGCGCAGATCCGCCTGCGCCTGCACACCGGCGGCTTTCAGTTGCGCCACCACGGACTCGGCCCACTCACGGGCGTCATCGGTAATGGTGGCGACTACAACCGGCACCGGCGACAGCCACAGCGGGAAATGGCCGGCATAGTGCTCGATCAGAATGCCGATAAAGCGTTCCATGGAGCCGACGATGGCTCGGTGCAGCATGATCGGCCGCTGGCGCTGGGAATGCTCGTCGATGTATTCCGCATTCAGGCGTTCCGGCATCATCGGATCGAACTGCACAGTGCCCACCTGCCAGGCGCGGCCGATGGAATCCTTGAGGTGATATTCGATCTTCGGGCCGTAGAAGGCGCCTTCACCCGGCAGTTCTTCCCAGGCGACACCAGCGCTGGTCAGGGCTGCGCGCAGGGCGTTTTCCGCCTTGTCCCAGGCTTCGTCGCTGCCGATACGCTTGTCGGGGCGCAGCGCCAGTTTCACTGAAATATTGTCGAAGCCGAAATCTGCGTACACCTTCATGGCCTGCTGGTGGAACGCCGTCACTTCGTCCTGCACCTGATCTTCGGTGCAGAAGATATGGCCGTCGTCCTGGGTGAAGGCGCGCACACGCATGATGCCGTGCAGTGCACCCGACGGTTCATTGCGATGGCAGCCGCCGAATTCCGCATACCGGATCGGCAGATCGCGATAGCTGTGCAACGACGCGTTGTAGATCTGCACGTGGCCGGGGCAATTCATCGGTTTCACCGCGTAGGTACGCTTTTCCGACTCGGTGAAAAACATGTTTTCCTGGTAGTTGTCCCAGTGGCCGGATTTCTTCCACAGGCTTACGTCCATGATCTGTGGGCCGCGCACTTCCTGGTAGCCGCTGTCGCGGTAAACCTTGCGCACGTACTGCTCCACCTTCTGCCAGATGGACCAGCCTTTCGGATGCCAGAACACCATGCCCGGCGCTTCTTCCTGCTGGTGGAACAGATCCAGTTCCTTGCCCAGTCTGCGGTGGTCGCGCTTGGCGGCTTCTTCCAGCTGGGTCAGGTAGGCCGCCAGTTCTTTCTTGTCGCGCCAGGCGGTGCCGTAAATCCGCTGCAGTTGCGCCTTGGTGGCATCGCCGCGCCAGTAGGCACCCGCCAGTTTCATCACCTTGAAGGCCTTGCCCAGCTTGCCGGTGGAGGGCAGGTGCGGGCCCCGGCACAAATCGATGAAATCACCCTGGCGATAGAGTGAAATGACCTCGGTCGCCGGCAGATCGCGGATCAGTTCGGCCTTGAATACCTCGCCCTGGGATTCGAAGAATTTGATGGCGTCATCCCGGTTCCATACTTCGCGCTGGATCGGCAGATCGCGATCGACGATCTCTTCCATCCGCTTCTGGATCAGTTCCAGATCGTCGGGGGTGAAGGGTTTTTCCCGGAAAAAGTCGTAGTAATAGCCGTTCTCGATGGCCGGGCCGATGGTGACCTGGGTTTCCGGGTACAGTTCTTTCACCGCCTGGGCCATGACATGGGCAGCGTCGTGGCGCAGCAGTTCCAGCGCCTCGGCGGATTTGGTGGTGATGAAGTTGACGGTGCAGGCGGTTGTCAGGGTGGTGGTCAAGTCCATCTCGGTGCCATTGACGATCATGGCAAGGCTGGCCTTCGCAAGGCCGGGGCCGATATCGGCGGCGAGTTGAGCACCGCTCACGGGCTGCTCGTATTGTCTGACGCTTCCGTCAGGCAGAGTAATATCGATAGACATGGTCGATTGAAATTCCTGTTGATGACTGACAACCACCCCCTGATGGGTGGGTCGTTCATTCTATAGAAGAAAGGGAAGGGAATAAATTACAGCGCTTGGGCTTCGTGAAAAACGTCGCGAGCGCAGCAAAGGCAAGGCAAAAATGGGCGAAAAACCGGAGTTTACTAGCTGTAAATGAGGGTTTTGAGCCCATTTTTAACGCTGGATTTGCAAGCGCAGCAGTTTTTCAGCGCCGGGCGATGGCGCCTTTCATGACGCCTTCATAGGCCCGGACCTCGAAATCGTGATCCGGATCTTCGGCCTTCAGGCAGGCGGCAATGTGGTCGGCCAGATACTCCACCGTGGAATCGGTGTCGATCAGGTACACCTGGTCGGCGGGCAGGGTCAGCTCGAAACGGCCCTGCTGGGCATCGTAGCCGAATTGGACGTAATCAACGCCATCTTCACTGTATTCCCGCAGGATGTCGGAGCGGGTGCCGATGTAGATATCCTTCCATTTCAGCGACCAGGCCTTTTCCAGCAGCGGATCGCGCTTGCCGTTGCGCAGGATCTTGATGCGGGAGCGGTGGCCGTGGGCAATGCGCTGGCAGTTGCCACGATGCTTTTTCAGGCCGTGTGAGTAGTGATAGAAGGCGCCGGAGATTTCCTCGGTCCGCAATTCAATCACCACCTTTTTGACGTTGGACGGTACCGCCGTCATCGCCACTTGCTGCAGGGCATCGATCAGGTTGGCGGGGGTCACTTCATCGCACGCCACCAGTTCCACCCCGTCGATGGGGGACAAGTGGCGGAACTGGCGTCCCTCCAGATCCTGCCAATGCAGTTCGGTGCTGCCGTACACTTCCTTGACCTTCAGCGCAGGCAATCCTTTCGGGATCACCAGCTTGTGATCAATGAGACCTTCCACTGCATCCCGTACCTGGCGCTTCACCAGGCCGAAGTCGAACACCATCCCCTGATCGTCCAGATCGCCATGCAGTTCCACGTCCACGATCCAGCTTTCCCCCAGGATGCCCCGGGTGGCGTGCACGAAGGAAAAATCGAGAACAGTCAGGTGTTTGACGAACAATGCAGACATGGACAACGCTCGGGCAAGGTGGGTGAACCAAGTGTCGGTATCATACGCTGACCATCCGGGCAGCGCCAATTTCTACAGTATAGAAACAAAATCATGGCGAGGATGTTGCAGTCAAATGCTGGACCGCGGTTGCAGACGAATTACATTTCTGTAACCTGACACTGCTATCAATGCCTGCATTCTGGGATAGAATGCGCGCGGTTCGTAAACAGTGTGTGCACTACGGCGATCTTCAGGGAGCAGAAAGCATGTTTGGATCGGGCAAAAAGCCTCGAATCGTCATTATCGGCGGCGGATTTGCGGGGCTCAATGCGGCTCAGCAGCTGAAATCTTCCCGCTATGATGTGACGGTGATCGACCCGTCGCCCCATATCGAGTGGCTGCCCAACATTCACGAAATCATTTCTGGCGCCAAGAAAGGCGACGAGTTGCGGATGAACCGGGCCATCCTGGTGCGTCGCCTCGGTCACAGCTTTGTCATGCAGCGGGCGCAGACCCTGACTTCGCAGTTTGTCGAACTGGATAACGGCCAGCGGATTGCCTTTGACGTCTGCGTTGTGGCCACCGGCAGCGTCAACAACACCTTTGGTGTCGCCGGTGCCGACCAGCATGCCTTGCCCATGAAGAGTGTCGAGCAGTGTCAGGTGATTGCCCGTCGCCTGCATCGCGCATCGCTCAGTCATCGCACCTGTCGGGTGACCGTGGTCGGCGGTGGGATCGAAGGCGTCGAAGCTTTCGGCGAAATCCTGCGGGCCTACCGCCATCGCCCCCAGTTCGAATTCACCGTGGTTGATTCAGCGGATCGCCTGCTGAATCATTGCCCCGGCAATCTGGATGGCGCCATCCGTCAGCACACCGACCGCCTGCGGGTCGAATACGATCTGGGCAAGCGGGTGGAAGAAGTCGACGCCGAAGGCATCTGTTTCACCGACGGCAGTGCGGTTGAAAGCGATATCACCATCTGGTCCGGCGGAGCGGCGCCAAATCCGTTCCTGGTGCAGGCCAATCTCACCGATGCGCCGGGGCAGTGGGCGGATGTCGACGGTACCTTCCAGAGCCAGCAGCGCGAGAACGTGTTTATCATCGGCGACGCTGCTCATCCCCGTGGGCTGGATCTGTCCAAGCAGGCGTTTCACGCCATCGACATGGGCAAGGCGGCGGCCCAGAACGCGGAACGGCTGCTGGCCGGCAAGGTACTGAAGGATTTCACACCGTCCCACAAGCCTCAGGTGGTCACCTTTGGCGATCTGGATACCTTCATGGTCTTCCGGGATTTCTCGCTGTCGTCCAGCGTATTGGGTGTGGCGAAGGAAGCGATCTACACCCTGGGTCTGCTGCAGATGGCACCGCCCCGCAATGCCAAGGACGTGCTGCGCTCGCTGGATCTGTTGCAGAAAAGCGTGCGCCGGGTCTACCTGCCGACAGTCAACCCGTTGAGCCTGTTCGACAAACTGCCCAAGAGCAAATTCCTGTCATGACTTCGGCGACGGATTACTCGATTGTCGAACTCGGTGATCCCCGGCTGCGCCAGATCGCTCGTCCCGTCGACCTGCAGCAGATCGACATCATCATGCCGATAGCCGACGCCATGCGCGAATGGATGGACAAGCGTGGGGGAGTGGGTATTGCGGCACCGCAGATCGGCGTGGATCTGCAGATGATGATCATTGCCTCGCGGCCCAATCCGCGCTACCCGAATGCACCGCTGATGCAGCCGTTGTTGCTGCTGAATCCCCTGCCGGTTCGCTACGGTGATCATCTGGTGGAGGAGTGGGAAGGCTGCCTGAGTGTGCCAGGGCTGCGTGGCAAAGTACTGCGCCCGGATGCCGTGGACATTGAATTCTTCGACCTGCACGGGCAGGGTCATCAGCTGGCATTAAGTGGATTCCCGGCGCGCATCTTCCAGCACGAATACGATCACCTGATCGGCATGACGTTTGTCGACCGGGTGGCGAGCACGCAGGATCTGGTCAGCGAAAAAGTCTTTATGGAACAGATCCTGCCGGCCCGGCTGGCCGCTACTGCGCCAGCCCCATGATGAACTGCCACTGATCCGCCGTCACCGGCATGATCGACAGGCGGTTGCCCTTGCGCACCAGCGCCATGTCCGCCAGCGCCGGAATCTGCTTCAGCTGATCCAGGCTGATGGTGCCCTTGAATTTGGAATGGAATTTCACCTGGGGGCAGAACCAGCGCGGATTCTCCGGGGTGGCCTTGGGGTCGAAATAATCGGACTCCGGGTTGAACTGGCTCGGATCGGGAAACGCTGGCTTGATCACCTCGGCAATCCCCACGATCCCCGGCACATCCGTATTGGAGTGGTAGAAAAACACCAGATCGCCTTTTTTCACTTCGTCCCGCAGCATGTTGCGCGCCTGGTAATTGCGCACCCCATCCCAGGGTTCACCCTTGGCGCCCCGTGACTTCAGATCGTCGATGCTGAAAGTGTCTGGTTCGGATTTGAACAACCAGTAACCCATGTTAAGATTTCCAAAAGTTATTTAGGTAAAGTGGTGCAAATTGTAACCGCAAATACCTCGGCTCTTCAAAATTCCTGAAAATACCAGTAGAGTTGAGAGTGTTGCTTATAAATTGTTTACTTTTTTCGCCGGGATGCTCGCAGACGCGCAAGGATGGATGTCCAATGTGCGTTAATCCTTGCGTAATTCTTACTCGCATACTTTCTAACTCGCGCAGACCTATATGCAAGAACAGCAGAATCAGAACCAGAATCAGGCCATCTATGAACTGAAGCCTGAAATCAACTTTTGTACCTGCGGGTGTGAAGCCCGACTGGTGAAGGAACGCAGTGCCGATTCGGAGAAAGGAAAACTCCGCTACGTGGTGCGCTGCCTCGACGAAATGTGTGGGCGCCAGGGTCGTTACACCCAATACCCCTGGCAGGCGATCCTGGAGTGGAACAAATCGCCCATGTCCGAGTTTCCCGAGGATTTTCGCGTCCCCTTCATGACCTTTCACGGCTTGTCCGGCGAAGACATCCGCCTCAAGCTCAATGAAAAGCGCGTGGAACTGGAACAACTCATCAAGACGCTGCGGGCCGAAAAGGTCAGCGGCAACAATGAGCAGATGAAGATCGCCCGCCTGCAGCTGATGTGGGTCATTTATGCCCAGAGCTGGGCCAAGCTCAAGTACCCCCGCGAAGACGAAATCCTTGCTGCCCAAGAGCGCGAGCGGCTGGCGCAGGAACAGGGCGTCGAAGAGGACGAGTACGTCGACTGACAGTTATTCCAGACTTACTGAAGCCCTGCATTGCTGAAGCGGTGCGGGGCTTTCTTGTGTCTGGTGTTAAGGCTTTTGCTGGGTATACAAGCCTTGGGCGGCTGCCGGCGTGCCTATGGATTCGATGGTGGCGGCTGGTTGTTGCTGAAGAAAAGATGATGCAGACAGGGGGGAGGTTCGAATTGGTCGGGCATGCAGGATTTGAACCTGCGACCCCTACTTCCCGAAAGTAGTGCGCTACCAGACTGCGCTAATGCCCGATTCGAAGAGGGCGCCATTATAGGAATCTTTAATGGCTGAAACAAGTTGCCCGTTAGTGGTTTCTTGCGACGGCCAGATCACACAGGGCTACCAGCGCCTGCTTGTGCAGGGAGTCCGGCACATTTGCAATGCAGGCCTTCGCCATGGCCGCCTGCCGATTGGCTTGCTCCACGGTATAGTCCAGCGCTCCGCAACTGCGTACCGCTTCGGTAATGGCGTCCAGCTGGTCCAGGCCACCGGTCAGAATCGCCTTTTTGATCAGCGCCCGCTCGCTTTCCTTGGCGTGCTGGAGGGCAAAAATCAGTGGCAGCGTGGGTTTGCCCTCCGCCAGGTCATCCCCGACGTTCTTGCCCATCTCGTCGGCGCTGCCAGTGTAGTCCAATACATCGTCCACCAGCTGGAACGCGCTGCCCAGGTGGTCGGCATAGCGGGCGAATGCCAGCTCCGTCGCTTCGCCCGGATTCGCCAGTACGGCGCCGGACTGGGCGGATGCCTCGAACATCTTCGCCGTCTTGTAGCGGATCACTTCCATATACTGTTCTTCGGTGGTGTCCGGATTCTTGCAGTTGATCAACTGCAATACTTCACCCTCGGCGATCAGGTTGGTGGCATTGGACAGGATCTGCAGGATTTTCATGTTGCCCACGTTCACGACCATCTGGAACGAGCGGGAGATCAGAAAATCGCCCACCAGGACGCTGGGGGCGTTGCCCCAAACTGAGTTGACGGTCGCCTTGCCCCGGCGCAGGGAAGATTCGTCCACCACATCGTCGTGCAACAGGGTCGCGGTATGCAGGAATTCCACCGTCGCGGCAATATCAATATGCTGGTTGCCTTCGTAACCCAGTGCCCGGGCCGACAGCAGGCAAACCAGCGGGCGCAGGCGCTTGCCACCGGACTGGATAATGTAGTTGCCAATCTCCTTGATCAGCGGAACCCGGGTATGCAATTGCTTGAAAATCAATTCGTTAACGGACTGGAAATCGTCCGCTACCACCGCGGAAATCGCTTTGAAATCCATACTCTTAATCGGCCGCCTGATTGCTGTGCACGGAAGGGTGCAAAGGAAGGTGTAAAATTTTCCCGAATGCTAGGGGTGGGGGCATGGGGTGTCAAGCTAAAGGCCTGATTTTGCAGGACAGCCCTGTGCCGGCGCAGGATTGCTGTGACAACTGCGTTTTTGGGGCTAATCTCAGTTGCGTCGGTCCAGCGATTGCCTTACAATTCGGCCCCCTGTGACCCCGGCGCTTGAAGGTTGAGCGATCTCCCAAGGACGTCGGTGCAAGTTTAAGCAGAAATCTGATGCTCGAGTGAAGCGTTTGGAGTCAGCAGCTATGTACGCGGTATTTGTAAGTGGTGGTAAACAGCATCGAGTCACCGAAGGTGACGTCGTGCGTCTCGAGTTGCTCGAGGCAGACGCTGGTCAGACCATCGAGTTCGATCAAGTTCTTTTGGTTTCCAATGGCGAAGACGTGAAAATCGGCGCGCCTGTTGTGGAAGGTGGCAAGGTCAAGGCTGAAGTGGTAACTCACGGTCGCGGCGAAAAAATCCGCATCGTCAAGTTCCGTCGCCGCAAGCACTTCCGCAAGCAAGCCGGTCACCGTCAGTACTTCACGGAAGTGAAGATCACTGGCATCAGCGCCTGATAATTAAGGAGAGGCACAATGGCTCACAAGAAGGCGGGTGGTAGTACCCGTAACGGTCGCGACTCCGAAAGTAAACGCCTTGGCGTCAAGCGTTTCGGTGGTCAGGTGGTGAAAGCTGGTAACATCATCGTTCGTCAGCGTGGAACAGAGTTCCATCCTGGCCGTAACGTTGGTATCGGCAAAGACCACACAATCTTCGCCAAGATCGAAGGTGTGGTGAAGTTCGAAGTGAAGGGTCCCAAGAACCGCCGGACCATTTCCATCGAGCCTGCTGCTTAAGCTGCACCGCTGTCTGAATCGATAGCGAAGCCCTGCCCGAAAGGCGGGGCTTTTGCGTTTGTTGCTGCCTGATCCAGTCGGTCGGCGTACACTTCATACCGTGAATTAGTTGCAGGAGTTGCCCCATGAAATTCGTTGACGAAGCCGCAATCCGCGTTGAGGCGGGTGATGGCGGCAACGGCTGCCTGAGTTTCCGGCGTGAAAAATACATCGAGTATGGTGGCCCCGATGGCGGCAATGGCGGCGCTGGCGGTAGTGTTGTGCTGCTGGCTGACAGCAACCTCAATACGCTGGTGGACTACCGTTACGAGCGTCTGCACCGGGCCCAGCGCGGCGAAGGCGGTGCGGGTCGCAACTGCACCGGTAAAAGTGGTGACGATCTGATCCTGCGGGTGCCGGTGGGTACCACAGTGATTGATGAGGACACTGACGAAGTCCTGGGTGACCTGCTGGCCGATGGTGATCGGCTTGTTGTCGCCAGGGGTGGTCGCGGCGGGCTGGGTAATACCTGTTTCAAATCGAGTACCAATCGGGCTCCTCGTCAGACGACGCCTGGTACTGATGGCGAAAAGCGCAATCTGCGCCTCGAGTTGAAGGTGCTGGCGGATGTGGGGCTGTTGGGTATGCCCAATGCCGGCAAGTCCACCCTGATCCGTGCGGTGTCGGCGGCCAAGCCCAAGGTGGCCGATTATCCCTTTACGACCCTGGTACCCAACCTCGGTGTGGTGAAAGTCGACAAGCTGCGCAGCTTTGTGATGGCGGACATTCCCGGTCTGATCGAGGGTGCTGCAGAGGGTGCCGGTCTGGGTATCCGTTTCCTCAAGCATCTGGCCCGTTGCCGGATTCTGCTCCACGTGGTGGATATCGCTCCGTGGGATCAATCTGATCCGGTGCAGGCGGTGGATGCTATTGTGGGTGAGCTTTTCCTGTTCAGTCATGCGCTGGCGGATCGTCCCCGTTGGCTGGTGCTCAACAAGACGGATCTGCTCCCCGAAGAGGAAGCCAACGCCCGCTGCGACGAAATCATCGAAGATCTCGATTGGGATGGGCCGGTGTTCCGCATCTCGGCGGCCAATGGTGTCGGCACCCAGGAATTGGTGTTTGCCATCATGAATTACCTGGAAGAACTCAATGAGCGGATGGAGTCCGATCCGGAGTTCGCCGAGCAGGAAATGGCGGCACGCAAGCGCCTGGAAGAAGAGGCTCGGCAGAAGATCCAGGAGTACAAGGCAGAGCGTCGTCGTCTGCGCCAGGCTCAGGGTGAGCAGGTGGATGATGATGACGATGATGATCACGATGTAGAAGTCGTTTACGCCCCTTATTGATCGAATCTATGACGCAACCGTCCAGTTTCAAATTGAGTGAGCGTGCCCAGATCGCCAGAACGCAGCGCTGGGTCGTGAAAATCGGCAGTGCGCTGTTGACCAACAATGGCCAGGGGCTCGATCGCCAGGCCATTGCCGGCTGGGTGTCCCAGCTGGTGGCATTGCAGCAGAAGGGCATCGAGATCGTGCTGGTGTCTTCTGGTTCGGTGGCCGAGGGCATGAGCCGGCTGGGCTGGAAATCTCGTCCCAAGGGCATGCATGAGCTGCAGGCTGCCGCCGCAGTGGGGCAGATGGGCTTGGTGCAGACCTGGGAGCAGCTGTTTCAGGCTCACGGCATCCACACCGCGCAGATTTTGGTCACCCATGATGATCTTTCGGATCGCAAGCGCTATCTGAATGCCCGCAACACCCTGCAGACCTTGATTGATCTGGGGGTTGTGCCGGTCGTGAATGAAAACGACACCGTGGTCACGGACGAGATCCGCTTTGGCGACAATGACACGCTGGGTGCGCTGGTTACCAATCTGGTGGCGGCGGATCTGCTGGTCATCCTGACGGATCAGTTGGGCATGTTCGAGGCTGATCCCCGCAAGCAGCCGGATGCCAAGCGTATTTCCACGGCCCGGGCAGCCGATCCCGCGTTGCTGGGAATGGCGGGTGCCGAAGGCGGTGCGCTGGGTCGTGGTGGCATGGCAACCAAGGTGCGTGCTGCGCAGCTGGCGGCGCGCTCTGGTGCCGCTACGATGATCGTGGGTGGTCGGATTGATGATGTGTTGACCCGGGTTCATGCCGGTGATGACGTGGGTACTTTTCTGGTGCCGGACAAGACGCCGATGGCGGCGCGCAAGCAGTGGCTGGCGGGGCACCTGCAGATGCGCGGTGTATTGACGCTGGATGAGGGTGCGGTGCGTGCCCTGCGCGAAAAAGGCGTGAGTCTGTTGCCGGTGGGCGTGAAGTCGGTGTCAGGTCGTTTCGATCGGGGCGAGATGGTGTCCTGTGTCGGGCCGGATGGTGAGCGCGTTGCTTGCGGTCTGGTGAATTACGATTCCGATGAGGCTGGCAGGATTGCCGGGGCCAGTAGTGAGCTGATTGCCGAGCGCCTGGGTTATGTGGAAGAGGCTGAGTTGATCCACCGGGACAATATTGTGGTCTTTTGATCGGTTCGAGCGCGCTTTCCGAATCGCAGGCACAAAAAAACCGGCTGAAGCCGGTTTTTTTTATTCGCTCACAGAACGATCAAGCAGCCATTTCCTTGATATGGTCGCTCAGGCGGCTCTTGTGGCGGGCAGCCTTGTTCTTGTGAATGATGCCCTTGGTTACCATGCGGTCGATGACCGGAACGGCTTCCTGATATGCTTGTTGGGCGTTTTCTTTGTTACCGGCTTCGATGGCCAGAACAACTTTCTTGATGTAAGTGCGCACCATGGAGCGCAGACCGGCGTTGTGTCTGCGACGCTTTTCAGCCTGGCGTGCACGCTTCTTAGCTGATTTGATGTTAGCCAAGGTCTTGCTCCTTAGATGAAAACCTTTAAATGGGATGAGTCTCGGATTCGAGGACGCAAGATTATTCCTACTACCCCCTCTGGTGTCAAGGTCAGAATACTATTTACTTTGTCTGTCTGGGGAAAATCAGGGGCTTCCGTATAATAGGCGCCCTGCAAGGGGGAGCCATGAAAGAAGACGTATCAGGAAAGAAGCAGGGCGGTTTGCTGCGGTCCACCGGGGTGGTGAGTCTGTTTACCCTGCTGTCGCGGGTGCTGGGGCTGGTGCGCGATGTGGTGGTGGCCCAGGCGTTCGGTGCCGGTGGCGGTGCAGATGCCTTCTTTGTGGCGTTCAAGATTCCAAACTTCTTTAGGCGTCTGTTTGCTGAGGGTGCCTTTGCCCAGGCGTTTGTGCCGGTGTTGTCGGAGTACCGTACCCGCCGCAGTCATGATGAGGTCCGGCTGCTGGTCAGCCATGTGGCCGGTTCCCTGGGTGGGGTGCTGGTATTGCTGACGGTGGTGTGTGTGGCCTTTGCCCCGGCAGTGACCTACCTGTTTGCGCCCGGTTTTCGTGAAATGGCGGTGAAGTTCGACCTGGCGTCGGACATGCTGCGTCTTACCTTTCCTTATTTGTTATTGATTTCATTGACGGCGTTTGTCGGCAGCATCCTGAATAGCTACGGCCGCTTTGGCGTGCCGGCGTTTACCCCGGTATTGCTCAATGTGGTGCTGATTGGCAGTGCCGTGCTAGTGGCGCCGATGATGGATCCACCGGTGATGGCGCTGGCCTGGGGGGTGTTGATCGCCGGGGTGGTGCAGTTTGTATTCCAGCTGCCGCACCTGCGGCGCCTGAATCTGCTGGTGTTGCCGCGCTGGGGCTGGAAGGATGAGGGGGTCAACCGGATCATGACCCTGATGCTCCCGGCGCTGTTTGGGGTGTCGGTGGCCCAGATCAATCTGCTGCTGGATACCGTGCTGGCGTCGTTCCTCGCCGACGGCAGCGTGTCGTGGTTGTACTACTCGGATCGCCTGATGGAATTGCCGCTGGGGGTGTTCGGGATTGCGATCGCCACGGTGATTCTGCCCAGCCTGTCCCGCAAGCATGCAGCCCAGGACACGGGGGCGTTTTCCGCCACGCTGGACTGGGCGTTGCGGCTGATCATGCTGATCGGGGTGCCTGCCAGTCTGGCGCTGGTCCTGCTGTCCAATCCGCTGCTGGTGACCCTGTTCCAGTATGGGGAGTTCTCGGCCCGGGACGTGGAGATGGCTTCGCTGAGTTTGCAGGCGTATAGCGTGGGCCTGATGGGGTTCATGCTGATCAAGATTCTGGCCCCTGGTTTCTACGCCCGCCAGGATACCAAGACTCCGGTCAAGATCGGCATCTGGGCCATGGTGGCGAATATGGCAGCCAATCTGGCGCTGATCGTGCCCTTTGCTCATGCGGGATTGGCGGCGGCGACCTCGTTTTCGGCGTTCCTGAATGCCGGACTGCTGTATCACGGGCTGCGCAAGGTTGGTGTGTACTCACCACTGGCGGGTTGGGGCGTGTTTCTGCTGCGCTTGACGGCGGCGACAGTGGCCATGGGCACAGTGGTGTTGCTGCTGGACAAGGAGTTGGCCCAGTGGTTGGCCTGGGGATGGCGGGACCGGGTGCTCTGGCTGGTATTGCTGGTGGCGGCCGGCATCGGCGCTTACGTGCTGGTGTTGCTGCTGGTCGGCTTGC
The DNA here is from genome assembly GCA_041395845.1 of Gammaproteobacteria bacterium. Classification (GTDB taxonomy): domain Bacteria; phylum Pseudomonadota; class Gammaproteobacteria; order Pseudomonadales; family Ketobacteraceae; genus Ch67. The sequence continues at coordinate 44,741 of JAWKZS010000019.1, read as the reverse complement.
GGCCCCGTCATTTCCTGCAGCGTCCGACGGGCCCTTCTGGCGCAGGCGGCGATGGAGCCGCCCCTCCCTCCTGATGTCACCCTTACGGAGTTTCTGTTAAATCGGTCGCCCAACTCCGCTATAATGCTGGGCTTTTGGCAGCATGGCACCAGTATGGAGTTGATTCGCGGCGTTCACAATCTGCGTCCCCGGCATCGGGGGTGTGTGGCCACCATCGGTAATTTCGATGGGGTCCATGCTGGCCATCGTGCGATCGTGGCCCAGGTGGCGGCGAAAGCCAAAGCCCTGGGGCTGCCATCAGTGGTCATGGTGTTCGAGCCCCAGCCGCGGGAATTCTTTGCGCCCCAGCAGGCACCGGCGCGGCTGATGACATTCCGTGAAAAGTGCGAAGTGCTGGCTGCTTTGGGCGTCGACCGCGTGTTGTGCGTCCGTTTCAATAATGCTTTCAGCGCCCAGTCCGCCGAGGAGTTCTGCGATGACATTCTCATCAACGGGCTTGGTATCCGCCATCTGGTGGTGGGGGATGATTTCCGCTTTGGACATGATCGCAGTGGCGATTTTGCCTTTCTGCAACAGGCTGGATTGCGGGCCGGGTTCACCGTCGAGCATACCTGCACCTTCGAGATGGACGGGGAGCGTGTGAGCAGCACGCGGGTGCGCGAAACCCTTGAGCGTTCTGACTTCGATTACGCGGGCAGAATGCTGGGTCAGCCGTTCTTCATGTCTGGCCGGGTGATCCATGGTCAGCGCCTGGGGCGAACCATTGGCGTTCCGACGGCCAACCTGCTGCCCAAGCGCATTCGGACGCCCATCAGTGGTGTGTTCGCCGTGGAAGTACAAGGGCTGGATGGCGGTGTGCGCCAGGGGGTGGCGAATCTTGGCACCAGTCCCACGGTGAATGGTCAACGGGTGCGGCTGGAAGTGCATCTGTTCAATTTCAATGGTGACATTTATGGTCATCATGTGCAGGTGGTGTTCCGGCACAAGATCCGCGATGAACAGAAATTCAGTGGGCTGGACGCGCTGAAAGCGGCGATCCAGCAGGATATCGAAACAGCACGGCATTATTTTTCGCAAAATTAATCATATACCGACATAGGCATCGAACCGACAATGGCCGATTACAAAGCAACGCTCAATCTTCCCAATACCGCGTTCGCGATGAAAGCGAACCTGGCGCAGCGTGAACCGGAACTGCTCAAGCACTGGGACAAGATCGATCTGTACGGCCAGATTCAGAAGGCATCTGCGGGACGCCCACAGTTCATCCTGCATGATGGCCCTCCGTACGCGAACGGCGAAATCCACATCGGCCATGCCGTGAATAAAATTCTCAAGGACATCATCCTCAAGTCGAAACGCCTGAGCGGATTTGATGCGCCTTACGTGCCGGGCTGGGATTGTCATGGTCTGCCGATCGAACACAACGTGGAAAAGAAAATCGGCAAGGCGGGCGTGAAGGTTCCCTATGGGGAATTCCGCAAGAAGTGCCGTGAATACGCCATGAAGCAGGTCGACGGCCAGCGCACCGATTTCATCCGTCTGGGTGTGCTGGGTGACTGGCAGAATCCGTACCTGACGATGGATTTCAAATTCGAAGCCGACATCATCCGGGCCTTGGGGCGCATTGCCCAGAACGGCCATCTGGTGAAAGGTTTCAAGCCGGTGTACTGGAGCGTGGTGGGTGGTTCAGCCCTGGCTGAAGCCGAAGTGGAATATCAGGAAAAAACCTCGACCCAGATCGATGTACGGTTCCGCCCGCTGGATGTGGCGGCGTTCGCGAAAAAATTTGGCGTCGACAATGTTGCTTTGCCGGTGTCCGTGGTTATCTGGACCACCACACCCTGGACGTTGCCGGCCAACCAGGCAGTCGCGCTGGCCCGTGATCTGCCTTACAGCCTCGTACAACTGGATGCCGGCGCTGGCGACGAAATCATTCTGTTGGCGTCGGCCATGGTGGAAGACGTGTGCAAACGCTACGGTGTGGAAACCTGGGCTGTGCTGGGTGAAACCACCGGCGAGCAGCTGGAAGGCCTGCAGCTGCAGCATCCGTTCTATGAGCGGGTGGTGCCGGTGGTGCTGGGTGATCACGTGACCACCGATGCCGGTACCGGCGCTGTACACATCGCGCCCGACCACGGCATGGATGACTTCAATGTCGGCCTGAAATACAGCATCGGCACGCTGAATTATGTGGGCGCAGATGGTACCTATGGCGAAAGCACGCCGCTGTTTGCCAGTGAGCATGTCTATCATGTGGAGCCGAAAATTCTGGCAGCGCTGGAAGAAAAAGGCGCGCTGCTCAAGCAGGCGAAAATGACCCACAGCTATCCCCATTGCTGGCGCACCAAGACGCCGCTGATCTTCCGTGCGACGCCGCAGTGGTTCATCAGCATGCATCAGAACGGCCTGCTGGATGCGTGCAAGAAAGCGGTGAACAAAGTGGAGTGGGTGCCGGAGTGGGGCAAGGCCCGCATCGAAGGCATGCTGGATGCCAGTCCCGACTGGTGTATCTCCCGTCAGCGCACCTGGGGTGTGCCGATCGCTCTGTTCGTGCACAAGGATACGCAGGAATTGCATCCGCGCACCGCTGAACTGATCGAAGCAGTAGCGAAGAAAGTCGAAGCGGGCGGGATGGATGCCTGGTTCGATCTGGATGCAAGTGAAGTGCTGGACGCTGAAGCCGCGCAGTATGACAAGGTGACCGATACCCTGGATGTCTGGTTCGATTCCGGTGTGACCCATTTTGCCGTACTGGATCAGCGTGCGGAATTGCGCGCGCCGGCGGATCTTTATCTGGAGGGCTCGGATCAGCATCGCGGCTGGTTCCAGTCGTCCCTCAAGACCAGTCTCGCCATTCGCGGCGAAGCACCGTACAAGACTGTGCTGACTCATGGTTTCACCGTGGATGCCCAGGGCAAGAAGATGTCCAAGTCGCTGGGTAACACGGTGTCCCCGCAAACCGTAGTGAAAACCCTGGGTGCCGACATCATCCGGCTGTGGGTCAGTGCGACGGATTACCGTGGCGAAATGTCGGTGTCTGACGAAATTCTCAAGCGCACCGCAGATTCCTATCGTCGCATTCGCAACACCGCGCGTTTTCTGCTGTCGAACCTGAACGGCTTTGATCCTGCCGAGCACATGGTGGCGCCGCAGGACATGATGGCGCTGGATCGCTGGGCGGTGCATCGTGCATCGAAACTGCAGAAGGAATTGATCACCAGTTACGACAAGTTCCAGTTCCACCAGATTTACCAGAAGCTGCACAACTTCTGCATCGTGGATCTGGGCGGGTTCTATCTGGATGTGATCAAGGATCGCCAGTACACCTGCAAGGAAAACAGTGTGGCGCGCCGTTCCGCGCAAACCGCGCTGTACCACATCGCTGAAGCGCTGGTGCGCTGGATCGCGCCGATCATGAGTTTTACCGCCGATGAGTTGTGGCAGTTCCTGCCGGGCCAGCGCAGTGCCTCCGTGCATCTGGAAACCTGGTATCAGGGACTGTACGAACTGCCTGCCGGCGAAGCCATGAACGGTGATTTCTGGCAGACCGTGCAGGATGTGAAAACCGCGGTGAACAAGCAGCTGGAAGAAGCCCGCGCCAAAGGTCTGCTGGGCGGCAACCTGGAAGCCGAGGTGGATCTGCATTGCAGTGCCGAACTGAAAGCGGATCTGGACCGGCTCGGTGAAGAATTGCGTTTTGCGCTGATCACGTCCGCCGTGCGGGTGCATCAGTGGAATCAGGGTGGCGACATCACCGAAGTCGACGGCTTGCGGGTAGAAGTGAAAAAGAGTGAGCACGCCAAGTGCGTGCGCTGCTGGCATCATCGGGCCGATGTGGGGGCCAACGCTGCTCACCCGGAACTGTGCCTGCGTTGTGTCGATAACGTCGACGGTGAAGGCGAACTGAGGAAGTATTGCTGAGTGAATACGATGACCGAAGCCGGACAAGTCAAAGTCGAAGGGGCTGTGGGGCAGCTGAAGTGGTTGTGGCTGTCACTCATTACGGTCGTCGTGGACCAGATCACCAAATGGGTGATCGTCTTTACCCTGGAATACGGCGAGATCGTGCAGGTGTTTCCCACCTTCAACTTGACCCACGTTTACAATCCGGGAGCGGCCTGGAGTTTTCTGGCTAACGCCGGGGGCTGGCAGCGCTGGTTCTTCACGGCCATTGGTCTGGTGGTGAGTGGTGTGCTGATTGCCTGGCTGCGCAAAATGCCGAAGACGGACTGGTGGCTGGCAACAGCCGTGTCCCTGATTCTCGGTGGCGCGATCGGCAATCTGATTGACCGGGTTTTTCTGGGCCATGTCATCGATTTTCTCGACTTTTACTGGCCGCCCGCCAATACCTGGAGCGCCAGTCACTTCCCCGCGTTTAATATAGCGGACAGCGCCATTACCGTGGGCGCTGCCATGATGATCATCGACATGATCCGCAACCCCAACAAGTGACGACCATGACTGACGAACTGCGTATCGGCCCCGGCAAACGCGTGACCCTGCACTTTTCGGTGCTGCTGCTCGATGGTGCCGTGGTGGATTCCACCCGGGATCGCAAACCGGCGACCTTCACCGTGGGTGATGGCAATCTGTTGCCCGGGTTCGAGCAGAGTCTGTTTGGCCTGAAAGCCGGCGACAAGCGCTCCATCCTGCTGGAGGCGGCCAACGCCTTTGGTCCGCACAACCCCGATAACATCCAGATCATGCGGCGTGGCCTGTTCAGCCGGGACATGCTGCTGGAGCCCGGCGTGGTGGTATCCTTTGCGGACAAGAGCAAAGCCGAACTGCCCGGTGTGGTGGTCGAGGTGTCAGACGATCAGGTCACGGTCGATTTTAATCATCCGCTGGCAGGCAAGGATCTGACCTTCCAGGTGGAAATCATCAATGTTGTCGATGCAGCATCACAGGCCGTGCAGTTGCAGGGCTGAACCATTCATTTACCTTTCACGATAGCGAGCGAGCACACGATGGAAATCAAGATGGCCAATCCCCGCGGTTTCTGTGCCGGTGTTGATCGGGCAATTGCGATCGTGAACCGGGCGCTGGACGTGTTCGGTGCGCCGATCTATGTGCGGCACGAAGTGGTGCACAACAAGTTTGTGGTGGACGGTCTGCGGGATCGTGGTGCGGTATTCGTCGATGAGCTGCATGAAGTGCCGGATGATGCCATCGTGATTTTCAGCGCCCATGGTGTTTCCAAGCAGGTGCAGAACGAAGCGGCGGATCGTGGCCTGAAAGTCTTCGATGCCACCTGTCCGCTGGTGACCAAGGTCCATATGGAAGTCATGCGCTATTCCCGCGATGGCATGGAGTGCATCCTGATCGGTCACGAAGGTCATCCGGAAGTGGAAGGCACCATGGGGCAGTACGACAAGTCCAATGGCGGTGATATCTATCTGGTGGAAACCGTGGCAGATGTGCAGAAGTTGCAGGTGCGTGATCCCGCGCGTCTGGCCTATGTAACCCAGACCACCCTGTCGGTGGACGATACTGCGGCCATCATCGACGCGTTGCGCGAAACCTTTCCCCTTATTCATGGCCCCCGCAAGGACGACATCTGTTACGCCACCCAGAATCGGCAGGATGCGGTGAAAACCCTGGCGCTGGAAACCGGCGTGGTGTTCGTGGTGGGGTCCCCCAACAGTTCCAACTCCAATCGCCTGCGTGAACTGGCGGAGCGCTGCGGCGCCAGGGCCTACCTGGTCGACCATCCGGATCAGTTGCAGCAGGAGTGGGTGACCGGCGCCACGGCCATTGGTGTGACAGCCGGCGCCAGCGCCCCGGAAGAACTGGTATCCCAGGTGGTAAACCGCCTGAAGGAGTGGGGCGGTGAATCGCCCCGTGAGCTGGTCGGCCGGGAAGAGAACATCGTGTTCTCGATGCCGAAAGAGTTGCGGTAGGCTGTCAGTTATTCCAGGTGCTTTCCCCTGCGTCAAAGGCACCATTGGCATTGGCGTCCCATCGCCTTGCGCCTGTGTTGTCTATTTCCAAGACACCATCACCGGCCATTGCGTTTTTGGGCGTGGCGCGCAACGTATAGGTTGTTGCGGTAGCAGCTTGAATAGTCAGGTCATAGTATTTTGTTGGTCCGTCCAAGGGAACCTCTGAAGGAAAGATCCCCGGCGAGCCGGTATCTGCGCCCGCTGTTCCTGCGCCTAGGTAAGTGTTGTTTGCTGTGAAGTGACGCTCCATTGCTTGTGTAAATCCTTGTAGCGCACCCTTTGCGTCAGCTCTCTTGGCCTTGGCGACAGAACTTTGATAACTGGGATAGCCAATCGCCGCGATAATCGCGACGATGGCAACCACAATCATAAGCTCCATGAGAGTAAAGGCTTGTGAGTATTTTGAGGTTGTTTTCATCATCTCTGTCCTTACTCTGCTGAATACCAGTAGGTTTTTGTAATGGCGTCAGTCGCTCCCAGTCCTTCGCACTCTGTACCAACGCATACCACGTTGCCGCCTTCCAGTCGAAGGATCTGGGGGTCGGCAGCAATGCCTGTTGTCATCAGCTCAGTTGCACGGTCTTCTTTTGTCAGACCTTCTGTATCGGCAAGATCGTCGCTGTTGGTTCGCGGCGTGGCGTCTGCTGCAAACACCTGGTATCGCCGTGATGTGCCATTGCCAAGGGTACAACCGGTCGTGCTGGCACGAGGTGAATAGGTTGTAAAGAAGATGGTTCCGGCAAAGGTTGTCGCAGCTGACAGCACTTTTTCACCTTCGTTCTCCATCCGTATGTACCAGCCAGATTTGGTCTGAAGTGCTGCAAGTGCATCCACTTTTTGTTCGTCAGTTCCCTCACCAATTAGGTTGTCTGTTGCATCGTACAGATCGCTTTCCGACAGCGTTACATAATCCGGATATGTACCAGAATCCGGGCCGTCCGCAGGTGCCCCACCAACGTCGGGTAGCTTGAACAGATAGAAGCGATCTTCAATGCTGTCGTTCAATGGATGGCCACGGTAGCCACTTCCAATACCGACCGCCAGCTTGCGGACGTTGTTTTCGATAAGTACAGATACATCGGGTTCGTGGTAAAAGCGACGAGCTTCGGCGGGGGTGCTGCCCGCGACATCAGCAATTACGGCGCCAGTCACCAAGCTGCTGATAGCGTTGCCGTTGTTGATGTCAAAGCGCCACAGCTGACCGCCCATATCACCAACATATAACTGATCGGCCAGTTTATCGTTGTTGATGTCGACCACCCTGATAGTTGACGGGATGCTGTAAAGCATGTCATCCAGCACTAGGTTATGTGGAGATGAAGGGCCTGCGCTCCAGATTTTTGCGCCTGTCACAGCGTTTACCATAAATATTGCTCGGCCCATGCTGTCAGGGCTTCTGACGTTCACATCATCTTGATTGGTGTCGTAACCTCCGGGGAAGATAAGGACGTCGGTCACGGTACCGTTAACGTTAACTGTTGTTTTCACTGGGCGGGCCCATGTCTGACCGAGTTCGCTGAAGTCTCCCGAGCCTCCGCGGATAGTCCACAACATTCTCGGCTTGGTTCTATCGGTGGCATCGACAGCGTAATAGTTGCGACCGCCTCGGCCCATGCCGATGTATACGTAAACTCGATCACCATCTGCTTCTTCGATAATCAAATTCTTGTTTACGTCCTTCACCCACGCGTTTGGTGGCGCATCCAGACCGTAGGGATGCTTGGTAGTATTGCTGTTCTCGTAGAGGTCGGCCAGGTTTGGCAGCAACTCTTCCGGAATAAAGGAGAAGTAGCTGTTTCCGGTGGCACCATCAATTGCGTGCAGGAAGCCTTCGTTGTCCCCATAGAAAATAGTGATATCCGGGTTTTCGTCTGTTCCACCATAAGTTACGAGGTGAGGGACTGAATGTAACGGATCAGATAGCCGTTTGCGTGCGTCCGTCGTTGAGCCGTCACCATCAATATCTTTGGTGTCGCGTCCACGCGCCCACTCAATCAACGTGGTACGGAATGCGTCGCTTTCATCCTCAATACCCAACATGGTTTTGGTGATATTGGTATTGGAATCAACAAGGCTATTGGCAGCATTGGAGAGATCCGTGCTCGGAGACCCGTTGTAATAGGTGAACAACTTTCTGGTTGTATAGCTGGAAAGTCTGTCTGCCGCTCCGCCAACCTCCGCTGAGTTACCATCATCTTCAGAGGACCACCAGCTCCTGGCGCCTTCTGTGAAGAAACCTGTATCGGTATCGATAGCGTCGTCGCCGGTTGAATCGTATATGGTGCCGGTACTATCAATGCGATAACGCTTCAGGTTTCCGGGCCAGTGAGGCGTTTTCTCCGGGCGGAACAATGCAAAGTAAATTTCATCGCGATGTGTTAGCCGGTTAAAAGCGTTGACGGTCACGCCAGGGGAAACAAAAGTTGTGTCCGTAGGGTCGGCAATGCTAGCGAATATTTCCTCGAAGCTTGTCAGCAGTTCGCTGGCGGTGCTGGCCGACTTTGCCAAGCCTCCTCCTGCAGTGGCTATGCCGCTTAGGAAGCCAGAGGAATCGTCCAGGTTGAACGCGATAGTGTGTGTAAGGACTCTTTGTGTGTCGCCCGGTAACGAGGAGTTCTGGTCTTCGTTGGCGAGGAATCGCGCAATGTCGTTTGCGCAGGCTCTGTATCCGCTTCCCTCGCAACTACTCTCACCCGTCATGCTGCGAATCAGTGACGCAGATTGATTTTGAGTCGGTTCTCCGTCGGTGAGAAAAACGATATGGTTTGATTGGCATTCATCGACAATGGGTGATCTGTAGACAGGTGATCCGTCGATTCTGCTGTTGATACAGTTGGTGCTGCTGAGGTTGGATCCATCACAGCCCGCGGGCAGATATTCTGACCCTCCGGTGTAACTTGCCGGGTGTGACAGGCGGAAGTAGCGCCGGTCATTGTTAGTCGATCGCATCGTGCTCGCATCGCCACGAATCCTGCCCCAATAGACGTCTTCGCCACGGTAGTACAGAGCTGCTTCGTACATCATGTCCACGATAGGCGTGTAGCCGGCCGGAACCATGTCTTCAACGAGCGCCTTAATAACATGGCGGGTAGTTTGCGCTGTCTGAGTGCTGGCATCCGCTTGGTAATGAATAATCAGGCGCGGAGCGCGTGATGCACTGTTGTCGTAACTGCGGGCTCGGCGGGTCCCTGTGCCTCGTATATCGAAAGCCATCGCGTTTCCAGGATTCCATCCACCGCGGTTGACGACTGACTGTACAAGCGATCCGATGTCAGAAGTTTGATATGTAACATCTGAAGTCCAATTGGGTGCTGTCCAGGATACAGTGCTGGAGTATGACCTTGCAGACGACGTTACCGGATTACTCCAGCTGAAGGTAGGTGCATTATCGCTTTCCTGAACTCTGATGCTCAGGTTGCTCGTTCCGCTGTTGGAGTAACGGGCGGTAAACTCCAAGTATGCGCTAGAGATCACTGCATTGCGTGGAACCTGAATGTTGGAAAAACGGATCCCAGTTGCTTGTGGGCGGGAAGAATCATTGTTTCCTAGATACAGGGTGCTACTTCCTGTCGTTTGATGATTGTTAGATAACCGCACATTGGCATCATCGGTTGAAGTGTCAACTCGGTAGCTCAGTTCGCCAGAAATGCAGCCGCCACCTGGGGCAATGTCATAAGGGTCATATGTAATCTTGAGTTTAGGTGCCAGTGATGGTGATGCGTCATAAGCGGCAGCCAGACGAGTTCCACTGCCTTGGATTAGCATTGTTATCGCGTTACCACCGCACCAGTCGGATCGATTGACAACTTCCTGCACAATGTCTTTCAGCTCTGCGCCTTCATCCAATGTTGAATACGTCTGGTTTGATTCCCAGACCCCTGGAGTCCAGTTCACGGCAGCAGTTGTTTGGCTGCGGGAAGTAAGGTTGCTGGATGTTGCTGCCAGCGGAGTCGAGTCACCGGAGTTTTCGGCAGTAATGGTAAATGTTGCAGCCGGTGCAGGATCACCTGAATCATTGGCTGCTGTGAATTCGAGCGAAGCCGATGTGATTTTTGCGCCTCTCGGAATGTCTAGGTCAGGGTAGCGAAGTCCAATAGTCTGCACCACTGGTGCGGTTGGAATTTCATATACCACTGTCAGTTGAGGTGCTCTTGTGCTGGAGCTATCTCGAGAATAGAAGCTTCTGACGCCTGTAGAAGTGTCACCGCTTGGGCGTTGGAAAAACAGCGTTACGTTGCTGCTTGTGGTCCAGCCAGCTTGGTTGACTAGCTCCTGAATGACCGATGAGACATTGGGTGTGTTAAGGGTCTCGTTTGCCGGTGGAGTGCTGTCTGTAATGCTCCATGATCTTGTCGCACTGGTGCGAGGACGGCTGCTCAAATTGTTGGTTGTGGAACTGAAGTTGCTTGATGAAGTGCTTAGCTGACCGCTTATCTCCATGTTAAGTGGTGCGCTGCGTGACCAGCCAGAATCAGAGCGCACAGTAAACGTTACGTACGCATCGAGGATTAGTGCGTCTTTAGGAATGTTCACGCTATTGAACGAAACGCCAACGATATTCAGGAATTCTCCAGATATGCTTGCTCCGTCATAATTCAGATCGAGCGACGAAGATCCCGTCCTTGTGGAGCCATCAGCGATACGTTGCTCGGCATCCCTGGAGCTATTGTCGACAATAGCCGTGATTGTCGACCCGCCGAGGCTTGAGCGCGTAGTAATGGCCAGAGACGTATTATTTAGCTCGACATTTCCGGTTGCATCTTGCTCAGCATCATCATTTGACGCGCTGATGGTGCCTGTCAGATTGGTTAGCAGATTTATAGGCGCGTCGATGTTGGTCACAGGGTAGAGTACGGGGCCTCCCGGGTCGTTGAAGCGCATGATGCCCACGTTGGCATTGTTGATGTTGTCCACGAGAGAAGAGAATGCCGATTTCATTCGATCCATGCGGGATGTAGAGCCTCCGTCTGTGCTAGACATCGATCCTGATGTGTCCAGGATGAAAAGCACATTAGGCTTTGAGCCGGTACTTGATCCGAAGAATATCTCGGTATCGTCAGCTCGGGCAGACATTCCAGCCATCAGACTGAGAGAAAATGCCAGTAGCCCGTTGTATATCGACAGTTTGTTAAGTTTCATTTTTCACCTCGGCGGTAAACGGTTGTAGGCATTAGCAACGTTCAAGTCCCTGGATGACGCGAACGCGCGCATCAGACCCAGAGATTTGGCTAGTTGAGCGGATCTCAAATACGTAGGCGGGAATGCCTGTAGTGCCTTCATCGGCAGAAATTGAAGATGCTTGCTGACAAACGGTCTCGTTGATTCCGCGTACTTCCGCGTTGGTAGATACGTGCGTGTCACCAACGTCATATGAAAATGTTGGCCAGGTCGGATTGGCGAGACCCATTTGGGCGAGAGAAAGAGATAACAAAGACGTGTCTCCGGCACTGATTTCGGTTACTTTGCTGTCGATCGCGCTCTCGGCGGCCTGAAATGCCTGGTTAGATGATTGCGAGTTGCTCGCCATACGTATCTGCAACGTCGAGTTATTCATTGCAGCGGTTGCAAGGAATGTCGCCAGCAGAAGAAGCATAAGCCCTACAGCCAATGCTGCACCGTTCTGATTTCTCATGTATTTCATTTGTGTGATCATGGGCTTATATCCTGCGATTGCGTAAATTGATTGTCATGCTGAATACCTTTCGCAGTCTTCGGTCATTTGCATACGTGACTGCGCCACCGCTAGCAGTGGGTTCGATGGTTATATCGCCCATTTCGTAGCTATTAGAATCGTCAGACTGCAGTATTCTTTCGTTGCTCGCTACGAGTAGATATACCCGTGCACTGGTAACAGTTTCTATGTTGGGGGTAGCGGTTGTTGCGTTAACGAATCGCCGATTGCCACTCGTCATCTCCAGTCCGTACTGGATCTGCATGTTCTCCACACCTTCAACGATTTCTGCAATGTTTCCGTCTATGTCGCGTCTGAAAAGCGCATAAATGACGTCCCCTGACTGGTTGAGTCTTCCTGTTTTTCCAACGAAATATGCATTCGAAAGCAATGGCCGAAGTTCTGCATTGGATGAGGCGTAGTTGTACTGCATTGCGGAATTTGCAGTAGCCGCATGCTGAAGAGTGGTGCTGTTTCCGGAGGCAGATGAGGATGTGATCCTAAAAAGAGACGCTGTGCTGCAGTCGCTGATGGCGGCAAATCGGTTGACGGCAAGATCGGCACCAAGCCCTGTAACCACGATAGTTCTTGTGGCTGGGGCATGGCTGGATACGGGGTAAGCGTCGGCGTCAAAACGCATGATGTTGACAACATCACTCGCGAGTCTCGCAGTTGCACTGTCGGCGGAGCTGTCGTCAATATCAGCGAGAACCGTGCCCGCTCCCCAATTGTCCGCTGTAACATCGAAGCCTGTCAGTGAGGCGTCAATAAACTCTGCAGGTAGACCGCTAGTGGCAATGATTTCTGTGTTTGCTTCGAGGTTTGGATCGACACACCCTCTGAACCCGGCCATTCGAAGGTCGTGGGAGATCATGTCCAGAGCCACACGACCTCCCTCTTGCACTCTTGACAGGGCGTTGGATACGTTATCGGTATTCTTAAGTGTGATGAATACCTGAATAATTCCGGATAACAACAAGGCCGCTATGGCCAGTGAAACCATGATTTCTACGAGTGTGAACCCCGTTGCATGCTTCATTTTCATGTCGGCGTTTCTCATAGGCTGAAAGTGATTGAAAGAGTTTCTGTTGTGTTTATTTTCTGGCTTGGGTTGTCCTCATCCCAATTTTCCCCGCTCCAGTTGATGGTAATTACGTACCGCTGCGCCGCGTCTCGTGAGACACGCCCCCGGCCCTCAGGAAGTCGAGCAGCATTGTCGTTGCCAGCGACGAAAAACTGTGACCACAAGCGTATGTCCTCTTGTGCCTGCTGAGTGGGTGTGCATCCTGTTGCGCTTGCGGTGCAAGCCAGCGGTTCTACGACATTGCTGTCGGAATCGATATCAATATCGTCGTATTCGCCAGAAAGCGCGGCTGCCCGATTCAAACGGATACGATCGGCCATATCATATGCAGCAGCAGATGCCTGCGAGCGAAAATACGCAGTTTGGTTGCTCTTCAATCCCAATAGCATGGCAGTGGTCAGTCCAAGAATTCCGATGCCGAGCACCAGTGCCGCTACCAGAATCTCGATGAGCGTGAAGCCCTGACATTGATATTTGTTCGTTAGGGGCATGCGACGTTTCCTGCGAGTGTGTTGTTAGTGCGGTGTAGATTGACGATGCCGTCTTGTGGAGCATTTTCATCAGTTGCTGCCCGTGCTTGACCGCTTATGTTAAGCACGATCGCTTTCGCCTCCAGGGCGCCGCGGCTATCACAAATTATGAATGTCCCGACTGCGCCCAAGCTTCCCTTTGTATCAAACTGTACATTGGCGTTACTGCTAAACCCTGATGTCCTCAGCGTGGTGCCGCCATCCAGTGCTTCCTGGACCCGCAGGATGGTTTCTCCAGCATCTACCGTTGCATTGGCGTTGGTGTCGCGGAAAACGATCCAGCCTTGCTCCCAGCTTGAGGTATTACAGGTAGTCAGGTTGTTGCTGCCGCAAACCGTAATGTTTGAGCCAAGTTTCACCGCTTCGCTCCGCGCGAAATTGAGCGTGCTCAACAGGTTGTTGGTTTGGCTGCTGATGCGGTTATTCATTGTGGTTACGCTGAATGCTGGTATCCCAATCGCAATAACGATTGATAGGATGAATATCGTCATCATCAGCTCAATTAACGTAAATCCATTTTTCATCTGCGTTCACTTTGGTTGGAATTTGACCACCTCAGTATAGGTAGGCCATTTGTCGCCAGTGGAACCGGTCGACGGAGGGTAGAAAACCCGGATGGACGGCTAAAAAATGTTCAAATTGGTTATAACGCCGTTATGTATTATTCTCTGGCTCGCCTGGTTGCCTTGGCTGCCAACAGCCTTTGAGTACCGGGTCACATTTCCTGTTTTCCAGTCTGCGGGGGCGGATGTAATGAATGTCGTGCAAAAGGGATTCACACTCATCGAACTCATGATCGTCGTGGTCATCGTCGCCATTCTGGCCACCATCGCCTATCCCGCCTACACCGACCAGGTTCGCAAGACCGCCCGCAAGGAAGTCATCGGCGTCCTGCTGGATACCGCCGGCCGCCTGGAACGCATCCGTTCCCAGACGTTCAGTTATCAGGCTATTAACGCTGACTCTACCAACCGCTACGGGGTCGTGGTGAATGTGCCTGCGGGTGGCGCCACCTTCACCATTACGGCCACGCCGGCGGGGGATCAGGCCAGTGACCGCTGTGGTGTCATCGTGCTCAACCAGCAGGGTGCCTGGACCTTTACCCAGGGCGGTAATGCAGTGGCTCAGGATCTGTGCATGTAGCACGCCTGTTAGCATTATCAATGCAATTTATCCCTTCTTCCTGACCATTGGTCGCGCCGGTTGTCGCCATCCCCCGTTTGTTTGGGTATATTCCGCATTGGACTAAAAAATACTCAAACGATCATTTTTTAAGCTATAAGACCTATGAATGGATGCAGAAAGACTCGCCAGCGGGGGATGTCGCTGGTTGAAGTAATGGTGGCGTTGCTGGTACTGGGGATCGGTGTGATGGGTTACGCCGCGCTGCAGCTGCGCTCGGTCAAGATGAGCGAGGATACCTACTCCCGCAGCCAGGCCATGGCCATTGCCCAGGACGCCATCGAGCGTGTCCGCGCCAATATCGACGGACTTCCCACCTATCTGGCCACCAACTGGGGTGCGGACCTTGCCGCACCCGCCACCCGTTGTACCTATACCGATGCCATCCCCGAGACTCCTTGCACCGCCGCGCAGATGGTGACCAATGATGTTTTCGAATTGCGCACGACGGTCAGCTCGATGCTGCCCACCGGGGCCATCGCCGTTGCCCCTTGCGACCAGCTTACCTGTGTCACCGTGGCCTGGAATGAAACAACCGTGGCCAACTGTGACCAGGACGATATCAATGATGCCAACAATGATCTGGACAACACCGCCAGTTGTGTTCGTCTGGAGTTCATTCCCTGATTCGGAAGTGACCCATGAATCGAAACGGATTTTCTCTGGTTGAATTGATGGTGGCGCTGCTGCTGGGTAGTTTGATCGCTATCGCCGCCACCCAGCTGTTTCTGGTCAACCGGCAGGCGGACAACCTCCAGCAGGGCCTTTCCGCCGTACAGGATCAGGGCCGCTTCATCTTCGATTTTCTCAGCCGCGATCTGATGCAGGCTGGGCATGATCCGCTGGAAGCGGTTCAGCCGTTCATCTTCACGGGGCATGGCGGCCAGGTCAGTGTCGACGGCGATCGGGACGACACCCTGGTACTGCAGGTGAATGGCGGAATTGATTGCCTGGGTAATGGCAGCTTTACCGGCATCAAGAAATACCATGTGCAGCGCAATGGCAGCAACGGCAGTTTGCTCTGCACCGAGTATGAGGATGCGGCGGGTACGTGGACAGCGAAATACGGCAACTCTGAGTCGCTGATCGATAATGTCGAGGGGTTCCAGGTGCTTTACGGGCTTGATTATCAGTCGTTGGGTGCCACGGGTTTTGGTCAGGCGGATGCCTACGTGCCTGCGGCGCTGGCAGACGAAGCCACACAGCGCATTGTCAGTGTGCGCTTTGCTGTGCTGCTGGCCAGTGACAGGCGGGTCGGCTTCGACAGTGCTCGCGCGCCAGCGTCCTACACGCTGCTGGATAGAGCCATTGGTGAGGATCAAGGCGTTGATCCTGGTGATGGTCGTCTGTACCGGGTTTACACCTCGACGGTCGCCTTGCGCAACCAACTGGAAGAATGAAACAGGAGCGAACAATGGACAGGTTCAACAGGCAAGAGCGGGGCGCTGCGTTACTGATCGCATTGATCATTTTGCTGATCGTTTCTTTCATGGGGGTGTCCGCCATGCGTGGCAGCATCCTGTCGGAGCGAATGGCATTCAATACCCAGGCGAGGGAATTGACTTTCCAGGCAGCAGAGACAGCCATTAACGGGGTTATCGCCGAGGCACGCGGCAATGGCGCTTTGCTTAACGATCTGCTGGGATCACTGGCGACCCGGACACACTGCGTCGGCTCCGCACAGCAATTGATCGATGGTGCCTGTGACGCAGATGACAGCTTTGATGGCCGTGCGGTGCTGCGCGCCCAGGCCGAAAGCGCGTACGAACGGCAGCGGGTCGCATTTGGCAGTGATACCTCAACCGTCGTCGATTACCAGTTCGTTACCTACGGGCGCGGTGATTTTGTTGATGCGGTTGATCTGGATATGGTTAACCGCAATCGCCAGGAGTGGCGCAAACTTGGTCCGCCGGGGCCGTTTGAAATCACGGATGTTTCCGAAATTACCGACGCGCCGAACCAGGAATAAAGACATTTTCGAAGGGACCTGACAGATGAAAAAATGGTGGGGATTATTGCTGGGGCTGTGCATGATGCCGGCTTTTGCGCTGCAAAACGAATTGGCCATTTACGCAGGGGAGCCGCAGCCAATACCGGCGCGCATCATGTTGCTGGTTGACACGTCGGGTTCCATGCGCTGGGATCTTAGCGGTTGCAGGAACTGTACTCCCAACAAGCTGGACATACTGAAAACTACCCTGCAACGGTTTGTCGACGAAAATGATCTGGAAGCCAATGATTCATTTCGTTGGCCAGATTCGTTCGAGATCGGTCTGGCCCGGTTTACCAATCTTGAGTTGACTGATTCGCGCCGCGGTTCGGCGGTTATTGAAGCGGATATCCGCAGACTGGATTATGTCTACACAAACGTAACCCCCAACATAACCCATCGTCAGCTATTGGCGGATATTATTCGTAACCTCAATGCCGATGGTTGGACCCCTCTGGTAACCAGCTATCTGGAGACCGTGGAATACCTCACCGGTGGCAATGCAGTCAGTGGGCTTTCCGCTTGCGCGGATGATGGAAATCGCGACGGGATTTGCAATACCGGCTCCGTCTGGGAAAGCGGTGTTGTTGGTGATTATCGACAGGGAATGGACACATCGCTGATTTGCGGTATGAGCAACAATCATCTGGTTGTGCTGACTGACGGCAGGTCCACCAATGAGTCGGCGTTTAACCTGGTGTACGGTTCCAGCACGCTTACTATCGGTCAGCGGATTAACCGGATTGTCAGCGGTGATGACACGTCAACGGCTTACCTGGAGGGTTGTGGCTCTGCAGCCGCAGATTTCACCAATGGTACTGAGGTTGACGACAACTTCTCCTGGGATTGCGTTAATCCACTCGCGGAAAAGCTGGCCAACGTCGATTCTGAGAACGCCAATGCTGTGCGTGGTATCAGAACTCACACCATCGCTTATGGCTTGGGCGCTGGTGTCTGCACGCAACCGTTTGCTGATCCAGACACCTCGCCTGAATTCCTGTGTAACTGGGCGCTGAAGGGTGGTGGTAGCAGTTATGCAGCGACGGACCAGGCTGGCTTGGCGGCTGCCTTTCAAGGTATTTCCAGGGCTGCATCACTCCAGAGTACCTTTACCGCCGCTGTCCCCGGCGTCGGCGTCAACCAGTCCAACCGTTTCACCTACCTGGATGACGTTTACTATTCCGTTTTCAAGCCCAACGACCGAAGCTTCTGGTACGGTAACCTGAAAAAATACAAGCTGGAAATCCTGAGCAACGCGCCTGCCATTGTCGGCCAGAACAGCAATCCGGTGGATGAAAATGCTGACGGTTTCTTTGATACGGATGTCCGCAGTTTCTGGCTGCCAGCCGCTTCGACGGCGGATGGTGACAATGTCCTGCTGGGTGGTGCCGCGTTCCGGATACCGGCGGTTGCGGATCGGCGTCTGTTTACGTCGATTGATGGTGTTACAACGCAGGTCACTGATGACACGGTAGATGAAGTCGTCGATGAAATGATTGGTGATGACGCAGGAACGCTGGCGGCAGATGAAGTGGCAGCACTGGAGACCCGTTACGCAAGTGTGGTTGAGTGGTTGCGAGGAACGGATGCGGTTGCCGGCAACGAGTGGCAGCGCTTGACCGGTGCGGAGTCTGCTAAAACGAATCGCCAACTGTACGGTGCTCCGATTCATTCCTCGCCAGTAGTCGTGAATTACACCAGCACGACTACTGGGGATGGTGGTGCGCGTGTCCCCATCACGGATCCTGCAGATCAGGAAAATCTGGTCTTCGTGAGTACCAACGACGGCAAGCTGTATGCGGTTGACACTGAATCAGGCGACGAAAAGCTTGCCTTCATGCCGGGCGAATTCCTCCAGCCTGCGACGGCTGGTGCTTCACCCCGCGTCGCTGGGCTGTACGATGCGGCACGAGGCGATTTGCCGGGGCCGGTGTTGTATGGCCTGGACGCGACCTGGAGTGCATGGCGTCAGGATGTGAATCGCGATGGCAACATTACATCCAGTGGCAGTGGTGATTGGGTTTACCTGTATGGCGGCATGCGCCGGGGTGGCCGCAATTACTATGGCCTTGATGTGACCGCCGCGAACAACACGACGCCCAGCATGAGTCAGCTGTTCGTTCTGCAGGGTGGTTCGGCCAATTCCCCGTTCGAAAACATGGGGCAGACCTGGTCCGAACCGGTACTCGGTTTGATCCGCTACAACGACGACAACGTTGTCGTCATGGTGGTGGCGGGTGGTTATGATCCGACTTACGACGCAGGTCGGCCAGCCGGGGTGCCGCAGGGGGCGCAACTCTATATCGTGGCAGCACATAATCGTGGTGGTGCCAACGGAATCAGTGCGGGTGACGTGCTCTGGTGGGCATCCGCCGAAGGTATCGCTACCGGCAATCATCAGCAGATTGCGGCGCTGACGGATAGCATCCCGTCGACGGTTAAGGTGTTGGACAAAGATGGTGATGGCTATATTGATCATATTTATGTTGGCGATCTGGGTGGCCAGATTCACCGCATCGACATCAACAAAGCCAACACTGGATACAACACGCTTGCTACCAGCGCGGTGGTTGCGCAGCTGGGCACCAGGGGTAATGCCACGGCAACGGCTGCCGATGATCGCCGTTTCTATTTCCCGCCCAGCCTGGCCTTGATGAAAGATAACCTGGGACGTAAGCATGTGGCGCTGGCCATTGGCAGTGGCCTGCTGACCAGTCCCCGTGATACCGGAGTGAACGAGAAGTTCTATTACATCCGTGATTACGCGCCGTTCGGGTACTCCATTGCAGCGGCGGATAACCTGCCGTATGAATACGAGTTGGGCCGGGAATCTGAAAAGCTGCTGGGTTCACCGCTGATCGTGGGCGGGCAGGTGTTCTTCAGTACTTATTATTGGGGTGATAATGCGGTTGTGGCGAACAGCAATCAATGCAGTGCCCAGTATGGGCGGGCAGCGCTTTATCAGTATGCACCTGGCTCTGCGGCGCCCACTCTGTTGCGCTACGCGCAGCCGCAGACCCTGGCCGGCAGCCTGGCAACCATCATGAAAGGTATCGATGGCATTACCAACGATGAAGGTGAATTGATTCAGCCGCCCGGTTCGGACTTTATCGGCATCGGAGGCACAGCCGCGTTTGACTTGCCTGATGTGGATCTGGGCAATATTCGCAAGACTCGCTGGGTACAGTGTCCGGAAGCCGGTCTTTGTGAGTAGATGTCGTTAGTCACGTAGCTGCGTAATCAAAAAAGGGGCCATTGTTGGCCCCTTTGCTGTTTTATCTTTTCGGCGCTGACGTTTCAGCAACTCCGGTTATCCCAATCCTGGCTTGAATCAAGAATCCGCAACCGACCGGCCCGGTTGATGATAACGGCGTAGGCGTTACGATTGGTGCTGGCTTCGGCGCATATCAGCAGGCTGTCGGCGGAACCCGGCGACCAGCCATTATTGTTGAAGAAAAAGCTCTGATTCTGACCGCTGCCGGTTTTGACGAGAACGGAATCCTTGAAGCGGTGGCTGAAAAGCACTTCTTCTGTGCCATTCAGTGTGCCGCTGTTGTCACTGTCGCGATAGACGATAAAGCCGCTGTCCCAGGCGTTGACACAGGATGTACCGTTGTCAGACGCGCAGACAACAATATTCTGCTTTTCTTCGATTGCCGTCAGACGTGCAGTTCTCAGACCTTCCACAATCATCTTGGCTTCGGATTCGACGGCGATCTTTTCCATCAGATTGCTGAAGGAGGGAATGCCCAGTCCAAGAATGATGGCCATCAGGGCCAACACAATCATCATTTCTATCAGGGTAAAGCCGCGTGCACGCTGGTCCATTTTACATCCTCCCTTGGGGGTAGCGTTCGCCGGTTGGGCTTGGTGGCTGCGTAGGTTACCATGTTCCCCCAACCCCAAAAACCGGGCAATCGACAGGCGGCAGTATGAGCGATGTGATAGTAGTAGGCGGTGGCGTCATGGGTTTGCTGACAGCGCGAGCGCTGCTGGCCCGTGGCGTGATGGTGACCCTGATCGACCAGTCCGAAACCGGTTCGGAAGCGTCCTGGGCCGGTGGCGGGATCGTGTCACCGCTGTATCCCTGGAATTATGTGCCGGCGATTTCGGCCCTCGCGTCCTGGGCGCAGGACTACTATCCAGAACTGGTGGCGCAGCTGCGGGACGAAACCGGCATCGACCCGGAGTTGAATCCCTGCGGCCTGCTGATGCTGGACCCGCCCGAGGCGCAACAGGCGCTGGCGTGGGGGCGCCGCTTCGGCAAAACGGTTCAGCCGGTTGATCACGCCTTTGTGCACGGACATGAACCCGCCGCCACCCGCGACTTCAATGATGCCCTGTGGCTGCCTTATGTGGGTAATGTTCGCAATCCGCGTCTGCTGCAGGCGCTCAAGGCCAGTCTGCTGCGTCATGCACGTTTCTCGCTGGTGGTGAATCAGGCAGTAACGGAGATCGTGGCGGATGATACGTCTGCAACGGTGCGCAGCAATAGCGGCTGCCGGACAGCGGGCAAAGTGGTGGTATGCGCCGGTGCCTGGAGTACCACACTGCTGGAGCAGGTCGGCGTCGCTTTGCCAATAGTGCCGGTGCGTGGCCAGATGCTGCTGTTCGCTCCCCGGCCGGGTCTGATCAACAGCATCATCCTGAAAGACGGCAAGTATGTGATTCCACGCGTGGATGGCCATATTCTTGCGGGCAGCACGACGGAAGAGGTGGGTTTCGACAAGCGGATTACCGAAGATGCCCGTGACCTGCTGCTGCATCATGCGTTCGATATTGTGCCGGCGTTGCGCGAGGTTCCGGTGGTGCAGCAGTGGGCAGGTTTGCGACCCGGTTCGCCGGGTGGTCTGCCGTTTATCGGCGCGGTGCCGGGCACGCCTAATGTGTTTGTGAATGCGGGCCACTACCGCAACGGCCTGGTGCTGGCGCCGGCGTCGGCGCATCTGATGGCGGATCTGGTGACAGGGCAGACACCGGTACTGGACCCGTCACCTTACGATCCGGCGCGGGTGCGCGAGCCGATGGCAATGGTCTGATCAGTCGTCCGTATCCAGTCCCAGCTTTTTCAGGCGATAGCGCAACGAACGGAAACTCATGCCGAGTTTTTTCGCCGCAGCCGTGCGGTTCCAGCGGGTTTCTTCCAGGGCGCGCATGATCGCCTGCTTCTCGATATCCGTCAGATAGTCTTCCAGTGAATCGCCGTGTTCGAAATCCGGCAGGGTGCGATCACCGATGGCGGGTTGCACGCGGGCGACCGGTACACCGTCGGTCGGTAATTGCAGATGCTCTGGCGTGATCACTTCGTCGTCGCACAGGGTGACGGCACGTTCCAGAATGTTTTCCAGTTCGCGCACGTTGCCGGGGAACTGGTAGTTTTGCAGGGCCTTGAGTGCGTTGGGACTCAGGCGTGGCAGATCCATTTGCCAGTCCCGCGCCAGTGATGCCAGAAAATGTTGCGCCAGATAGGCGATATCGTCCTTGCGTTCCCGCAGCGGCGGCACGCTCACCTGGATCACGTTGATGCGGTAAAACAGGTCCTGACGAAAATCGCCCTGTTCCACCAGCTTGGTCAGGTCTTTGTGCGTGGCGGACAGGATCCGCACATCGGTGGCGATTTCCTTCTGGCTGCCCACTGGACGTACGGCCTTTTCCTGAATCGCCCGCAGCAGTTTGACCTGCATCTGCATCGGCAGATCCGCCACTTCGTCCAGAAACAGAGTGCCGCCCTGGGCTGCCTGGAACAGGCCGGTCTTGTCTTCGTAGGCACCGGTGAAGCTGCCTTTCTTGTGGCCGAAGAATTCGCTTTCCATCAATTCCGACGGAATCGCGCCGCAGTTGACCGGTACGAACGGACCTTCGGTGCGGGGGCCGAGGCGATGAATTTCCCGTGCGACAAGTTCCTTGCCGCTACCGGATTCGCCGCTGATATACACCGGCGCCTGACTGCGTGCGAGTTTGGCAATCTGGGTGTGCAGTTTCTTGATGGCGGGGGACTGGCCGAGAATCGGGGATTCCGGCGCGTCGCTGATGGCTTCCTTGCGGGCGGATTTCAGTTTCAGCGCGGTATTGACCAGGTCACGCAGACGCTGCAGTTCCACCGGTTTGGAAACGAAATCGAAAGCACCGGCCTTGAGCGCAGAAATGGCGGTTTCCATGCTGCCGTAGGCGGTTAACACGGCGACCGGCGTCTGCGGATAATTGGCCTGGATATGCTTCACCAGATCGATACCGTTGCCATCGGGCAGGTTCATGTCGGTGATGCACAGATCGAAGCGCTCCTGCTCCAGGCTCACCAGCGCGGAATCCACATTGGCTGCAGTAAACGTCTCGATGTCCATGCGCGACAGCGTCAACTCCAGCAATTCGCGAATATCCGGTTCATCATCCACGATCAGGGCTTTGTAGGTGCTCATATCAGATGGTCACTATTCTTGCTGGGTGGGAAAAAGTTATCCGGAAACAGCTGCCGGACTTGGTGGGAATATAATCCAGGCGCGCCTGATTGGCTTCGCACAGTTCCCGGGCAATGTAGAGTCCCAGTCCGGTTCCGCTTTTTTCCGAGGTGTAAAAAGGTTCGAAAATCTTGTCACGCACGTCATTTGCTACGCCGGGGCCGCGGTCGATGATGTCGAGGGTCGGTTGCTCGGTCTGGATGTTGATATCTGCCACCACCTGCAGCGTACGTTTGCCGGTATTTTTCTCGCTGTAGCGCAGGCCGTTCTGGAACAGGTTAGTCAACACCTGGCCCATTTGCGAGGGATCGATACGAAAGGTCAGATCGGAACGGCTGCAGCGGAAATCAATGTCCACCGGTTCGTTCTGGGTTGATTTGAAATCGTCGATGAAACTGGAAAGCCATTCTTTCATGTTGAACAGTTCCGGCTGCACTGCTTTGCGTCGGGACAGTTGCAGCACATTTTCGATGACCTTGTTCATGCGTACGCAATGCTGATGAATGATTTCGGCCAGTCGCGCGTCACCCTTATTCAGATCGGTGGATTCCTGCAACAGTTGCGAGGCATGGCTGATGGCGCCCAGCGGATTGCGGATCTCGTGGGCGATACTGGCGGTCAAGCCACCTAGCGACGCCAGTTTCAGCTGCTGGGCCTGTTGGGCCATGCGGGTGTTGTCGTCAACAAAAATCAGGGCATTGGAACTTTCGCCAGTATCCAGCGACGTGAAGTTGGCCTGCACTTCCGGCCCGGTGTACGAGGCACGGAACGGCCGCGTACGCACGAAGTTGTTGCTGCGCCATTGTGTCAGCTGTTGTGACAGTTCCGGCGAAATGTTTTCGAGTTTGAGGTGATCGCTCATGCGCGGCATGCCGAACATTTTCCAGCAGGCATCGTTGAGCAGCAGAATTTCGTTATTGCCATTGACCACCACGATGCCGGTGCGCATACGTTGGATGATGTGGTGATTGAGTTCTTCCAGATTGGCAAGATCCTTGGCCTGCTGGCCTGCCAGCTCCGCGCTTTCCCGCAGGCGTCGGGCGATCTGCTGGGCCAGAATTGATGTGGCGAAACAGGCGATGCCGATCAGAGCACTCTGGACCAGTTCATCCTGGGAAAATGTACCTTTCAGGAAGGCGCCGTAGGCCTGCTTGTACAGCACCACCAGCGTGGCGACGGCGGCAAAAAAGATCGCAAGCTTGCCCTGCATGAGGATGCTGCCGGCGGCAACGGTCACTACCAGCAGAATGGTGAGGTTACTGCTGGCCTGGCCGTTCGCATATTCCAGAATGCCGATCGCCAGGATGTCTGTCACGATGATAATGAAGATCTGGATACCCAGCCGGCCGGTGCGCAGTCGTGCGGTCAGCAGTGACAGTACCGTCAGCACGAAATAGGTGGCGGCAGCGGCGAAATACAGTTGCTGATCCAGCGAACCGGACAATCCGCTTTTGCGTTCGGCAAAAAAGTAGGCGGCGAGCAGGCTCAGTGACAACAGCAGCCGGTAATACAGATACACCTGCAACAGGCGCCACTCGTTCTGGCGCATGGCGTCCAGCGGTTGTTGTTCGCTACCGTTGCGTAGGATGTTTTCAGTCATTGCGATGCTGTTCGTCGTAGGCGATCCGGTGTTGGTCGCTGCAGAAGTAGTGCTCGCCGGATTTGACGGCGTCGGGCTCCGGCAGATGAATGCCACAGTGGGCGCACTTGCGCATGGTGGCAGCCGCCTGCGCGTCAGCGCGTTTGCGGGCGTTCGCGGCTTGCCACTTGCGGTACAGCGAAATACACAGTGCCGCCAGGGCGATGAAGATAATGACACGGATCAGCATGCGGGGTTCCTGCAGTTGCGGGCTTTGCCACTGTGGGCAATTTGCCCCACAATATGCCCGTTTTGCGCAGCGCGGGCTGCGGGGCTGTTAACGGAATCCAATATTCATGAAAAACAATGATTTGCAGATCATTATAGCGCAACTGGACTTTCTGGTCGGGGATATCGACGGAAATGTGGCGAAGGTGCTGGCGGCAGCCCGTCGCGCCCGTGAGCAGTTCCAGGCGGACGTGATTCTGTTCCCCGAGTTGACCCTGACCGGCTACCCGCCGGAAGACCTGCTGTTGCGCGCGAGCATCCAGATCCGGGTCGACAAGGCGCTCCAGCGGCTGCAGCAGGAATTGCCGGCGGAATTGTTCGTGGTGGTGGGCTATCCGCGCCGCTCCGGCGATGCCCTGTTCAATGCAGCCGGGGTGCTGCATGACGGCCAGCTGATTGCCGAATACCACAAGCAGGAATTGCCCAATTTCCAGGTGTTTGACGAAAAGCGCTATTTTCAGCCGGGCAATGCCGCCTGCGTGGTCAATATCAAGGGCATTCCCATGGCCCTGACGATCTGCGAGGACATCTGGCATGCGGGCCCCATGGCCCAGGCCAAAGCGGCGGGCGCACGGCTGATGCTCAATATCAACGGCTCGCCGTTCCACCTGGGCAAGGAGCAGGAGCGGGTGCGCCTGCTGCAGAAGCGGGTGCACGAGGGTGGCATGCCTATCGTCTATGCCAATCTGGTGGGCGGTCAGGATGAGCTGGTGTTCGACGGTGGTTCCTGTGTGGTGAGTGTCCAGGGCGAGTTGACGTTCCGCGCGCCAGCCTTCACCGAAGATCTTTACCCCGTGTTTATCGATCTGGACAACGGCCAGCCGGTGCCGCGGGTGCAATCCATCGCGCCGGATCAGACCATCGAAGCCAGTGCCTACAGCGCTCTGGTGCTGGGGGTGAAGGATTACGTCAACAAGAACGGTTTCAAGGGGGCGGTACTGGGACTGTCGGGCGGGATTGATTCCGCACTCACCCTTGCCGTGGCGGTGGATGCGCTGGGGGCCGATCGTGTCGAGGCCATCATGATGCCGTTCCGCTATACCTCGCAGATGAGCCTGGAAGACGCCAAAGCTGAGGCGGATATCCTGGGCGTCAGCTACAAGGTGCGCCCCATCGAACCCATGTACGAAGCTTTCATGTCAGTGCTGGCGCCGGATTTCGAAGGCACCGCCCGGGATACTACCGAAGAAAACCTGCAGGCCCGTTGCAGAGGCGTCATGCTGATGGCCCTGTCCAACAAGAAGCGCTTCATCGTGCTGACCACGGGCAACAAGAGCGAAATGTCCGTCGGTTACGCCACCCTGTACGGTGACATGGCGGGCGGTTTCGATGTGCTCAAGGATGTCCCCAAAACCCTGGTGTTTCGCCTGTCCGAATACCGCAATTCGCTGACACCGGCCAATCCACCCATTCCGCAGCGGGTGATCGACCGTCCGCCATCCGCAGAATTGGCACCGGATCAGAAAGACCAGGACAGCCTGCCGCCCTACGACATTCTGGATGCCATTCTGGAGCGTTATGTGGAGCGGGATTACAGTCTGGAAGCGATTGTTGCCGATGGATTCGAGCGCGAAGTGGTGCAGAAGGTGATCCGGCTGGTGGATCTCAATGAATACAAGCGGCGCCAGGCGGCGGTGGGGGTGCGGGTAACAGCGCGCGGATTTGGCCGCGACCGTCGTTATCCCATTACCTGCAAGTGGCCGGCGGGGGAATGATCCGCCGGCGCTTCGCGGATCCGATCAGTCCAGCAAACCAAAAGAAACGACGCTGAGCATGGAACGTTTGCCGCGCTTGCCCGGTTCGTAGTCCAGTTCGCCACTGGCGTTCAGGGCAGGGTGGTCCGGGTAGTTGTGGCGCAGCACGGCAACGGTGGATGCTTTCAGATCCTCCAGACCCAGTTCTGCATAGGCCTTGGCCATCACGGCCAGCCCATCCGGCACCGACGGGCTGGTATCAAAATTTTCCACCACATAACGACCGCGATTGGCCGCTGCCACATAGGCACCGCGACGCATATAGAAGTCGGCTGCCTTCAATTCATAAGCGGCCATCAAATTGCGCAGGTACACCATGCGCTGGCGGGCATCGGCGGCATACACACTGTTGGGGAAACGGTTTAGTAGACGGTTGAAGTCCTCGAAGGATTCCCGCGCGGGCCCCATGTCACGCTCGGTGAAATCGCTGGGAATGAAACGCTCCAGCAGGCCACGGTCCACGCTGAACGAGGCCAGTCCTTTCATGTAGTAGGCGTAATCCAGCTGGGCATGATCGGGATAGGTGTTGATGAAGCGCTCGGCCACGGCTGCGGCTGCCTCATAATCCAGCGCCCGGTAATGGGCATAGATCAGATCCAGCTTGGCCTGGGCGGCGTAACGGCCGAACGGATAGCGGGATTCCAGCCCCTGCAGGCGGTCGATCGCCAGCACCATGTTGTTACTTTCGATCGCTTCCTGGGCTTCCTGGTAGAACTGGCGCTCGGACAGTTGTGGGGTCTTGGGATCGGAAGCGCAGCCTCCCAGCAGGGAAATCACTACGAAAAACGGCAGCAGCCAAAGACGAATCAGGGACATCAGTACTCTTCTTGTAGGTAATGGTCGTGTAAAAAACAGCGAACCGGCATTATAGCGGGAATCCTTCGCTGCGAACCATGGCCTGTGCGAATGGAGGCGTAACAGGTAAACTGTCAGACCCGCCGTTCCAAGAGCAAGTTCCATGACCCAACAGATCAACCTAGAGGCCGAAGTGCCGGATCGCCTCGCCGGTCAGCGCCTTGATCAGGTAGCAGCCGAACTGTTTCCGGATTATTCCCGTTCCCGCCTGCAGACCTGGATCAAGAACGGTGATCTGACGGTGAACGGTGCCACCCGCAAGACCCGGGACAAGATCCTGGGGGGCGAGCGTCTGGAATTACGGGCCGAGCTGGTGGCCGATGAAAGCTGGACGCCCCAGGCCATCGAACTGAATATCGTCTACGAGGACGACCATCTGCTGGTGATCAACAAGCCGGTGGGGCTGGTGGTGCATCCCGGTGCCGGCAATGCGGACAGCACCCTGCTGAATGCGCTGCTGCACCACTGCCCGGACCTGGCCGCTTTGCCCCGCGCCGGTATCGTTCATCGCATCGACAAGGACACCACCGGGTTGCTGGTCGTCGCCAAGACTCTGAAGGCGCACACGTCGCTGGTGGATCAGTTGCAGGAAAAATCCGCGTTTCGCGAATACGAAGCCATCGCCTGCGGTGTCATGACCGGTGGTGGCAAGGTGGACGAGCCCATCGGCCGTCATCCGACGGTTCGAACCAAACAGGCGGTGACCCATTCCGGCAAGCCTGCGGTCACCCATTACCGGGTGCTTGAACGTTTCCGCGGCCACACCCATATCCGGGTCCAGCTGGAAACCGGGCGTACCCACCAGATCCGCGTGCACATGGCCCACATCCGCTATCCGCTGCTGGGTGATCCCCTGTACGGCGAGCGTCTGCGTCTGCCCAAGGGCGCGACTCCCCAACTGATCGAGGCGCTGCGTGGCTTCAAGCGCCAGGCCCTGCATGCCCGCAAGCTGGGGGTGATGCATCCGGAAACCGGCGAGTACATGGAGTGGGAAACGCCCCTGCCGGACGACTTCAATACCATGCTCAAGGTTCTGCGGGATGATCTCGAACAGGGTGACTGATGACCTGGTGGGCCACTGGCTGACGCCGGACTGGGCGGATGCCACAACTGCCATGACGCGGATTCGCGCCGTAGTTACCACCCGTGCCGGCCAGCTCAGCGCGCATCCCTATGATGGCTTCAATACGGCCAACCATGTGGGGGATGACCCGGGGCACGTCGCGGCCAATCGTCAGTCGCTCGCTGCGCATTTCGGCTGGCAGCGGGAACCCCAGTGGCTCCGCCAGGTGCACGGCATCGATGTCGTGGAAGCCCGTGACGATGGCATCGAGCGGGAAGGGGATGCGGTCTTTACCCGCAGCCCCGGTCAGGTCTGCACCCTGCACACGGCCGACTGTCTGCCGGCCTTTTTCACCACGGCCAATGCGGACGCAGTGGCACTGGCCCACGCTGGTTGGCGCGGTCTGGCGGCAGGCGTG
The DNA here is from genome assembly GCA_041395845.1 of Gammaproteobacteria bacterium. Taxonomy (GTDB): domain Bacteria; phylum Pseudomonadota; class Gammaproteobacteria; order Pseudomonadales; family Ketobacteraceae; genus Ch67. The sequence goes on along the minus strand of JAWKZS010000019.1, from coordinate 15,927 downwards.
CTGGAGGCTACAGCGGAAACCCTCGGCACTGATCCTGCCGATATTCGGGTGTGGTTGGGCCCTGCCATCGGCCAGAATGCCTTCGAAGTGGGCGATGATGTCCGCGATGCCTTCGTCGGTAATCTGCCGGCGGCCGCAGCCTGTTTTCGTCTCAATGCCAGCGAGCGCTGGCAATGTGATCTGTACGGACTGGCCCGGCTGCGTCTCCAGCGCATCGGCATCACGGCGGTCACGGGCGGAAATTTCTGCACCTTCCAGGACAAACGCTTCTTTTCGTTTCGCCGCCAGGCGGTTACCGGGCGCATGCTGTCCCTGATCTGGCTGCCCGTCCAGGGATAAGCCGGTCACTGCCATCAATTTGATCCAGCTCAATAACACACCGTGCCGACCGGCTATCGTCGCTTGAAATCCCGTGTTGCAGCCCCATCTAGGTTGCAATAGCAACATCGACTCCGAATTGTTCACGAGGAATTTTCATGCGAATCGACCGCCTTACCAGCAAGCTGCAGATGGCGATTTCCGACGCCCAGTCGATAGCCGTCGGCCGCGATCACAACTTCATCGAGCCCATCCATCTGCTGTCGGCCATGGTGGAAGACGCCAGTGGTGGTGTGCGTCCGCTGCTGGCCCAGTGCGGCGTCAACATCAGCCAGTTGCGGGATGAAATCACCGCCCAGCTGATCCGCATGCCGCAGGTGCAGGATCACAGTGGTGATGTGCACATGTCCAACGATCTCGGTCGGATTCTCAATCTGGCCGACAAGATGGCCCAGCAGCGTGGCGACAAATTCATTTCCAGCGAAATTGTTGTGCTCGCGATGGTGGATGACAAAGGCGCCACCGGCAGCATCTTCAAGAAACTCGGCGTGACCAAGCAGGATCTGGAAACGGCAATCGAAAAAGTGCGTGGGGGCGAAAGCGTGAAAGAGGCCAATGCAGAAGAATCCCGGCAGGCACTGGAAAAGTACACGCTGGATCTCACCAAGCGCGCCGAAGACGGCAAGCTCGATCCGGTGATCGGGCGCGACGACGAAATCCGTCGCACCATCCAGGTGTTGCAGCGTCGTACCAAAAACAATCCCGTACTGATCGGCGAACCCGGTGTGGGCAAAACCGCGATCGTCGAAGGCCTGGCCCAGCGCATCATCAACGGCGAAGTACCTGAAGGTCTGAAAAACAAACGCGTCCTGTCACTCGACATGGGGGCGCTGGTGGCCGGTGCCAAATACCGTGGCGAATTCGAAGAGCGCCTGAAAGCGGTCCTGAATGATCTGGCCAAGCAGGAAGGCAACATTATCCTGTTCATCGACGAATTGCACACCATGGTTGGCGCTGGCAAAGGAGAGGAGCCATGGATGCAGGCAATATGCTCAAGCCGGCATTGGCTCGCGGTGAACTACACTGCGTCGGCGCCACCACGCTGGACGAATATCGTCAGTACATCGAAAAGGACGCTGCCCTCGAACGCCGCTTCCAGAAAGTACTGGTGGATGAACCAAGCGTGGAAGACACCATCGCCATCCTGCGGGGTCTGAAAGAGCGCTACGAACTGCACCACAACGTCAACATCACCGACTCCGCGATCGTCGAAGCCGCCAAGTTGTCTCATCGCTACATCACCGACCGCCAGCTGCCGGACAAGGCCATCGACCTGATCGACGAAGCCGCCAGCCGCATCCGCATGGAAATGGATTCCAAGCCGGAAGAACTCGATCGCCTCGAGCGTCGCCTGATCCAGCTCAAAATGGAACGCGAAGCGCTGAAAAAAGAGGAAGACGAAGCCTCCCGCAAACGGCTGGAAAAACTCAACGAAGACATCGATCGCATTGAGCGCGAATATGCGGATCTGGAAGAAATCTGGACCGCCGAAAAAGCCTCGCTGCAGGGCAGCCAGAAAATCAAGGAAGAACTGGATCAGGCCCGCATCGACATGGAACACGCCCGTCGTGCCGGTGATCTGGCCCGCATGTCCGAGCTGCAGTACGGCCGCATTCCTGAACTGGAGAAACGCCTCGACATGGCGGCGCAGGCCGAGATGATGGAAATGAAGCTGCTGCGCAACAAGGTCACCGAGGAAGAAATCGCCGAGGTCGTCTCCAAGTGGACCGGCATCCCGGTTTCCAAAATGCTGGAAGGTGAACGCGACAAACTCCTGCGCATGGAAGACGCATTGCATCAGCGCGTGGTCGGCCAGCACGAAGCCATCGTCGCCGTGTCCAACGCGATCCGGCGTTCGCGCGCGGGTCTGGCAGATCCCAATCGTCCCAACGGTTCCTTCCTGTTCCTCGGCCCCACCGGCGTCGGCAAAACAGAACTTTGCAAGGCGCTGGCCAGCTTCCTGTTCGACACCGAAGACGCCATGGTGCGCATCGACATGTCGGAATTCATGGAAAAGCACTCCGTGTCCCGTCTGATTGGTGCACCGCCGGGCTATGTGGGTTATGAAGAGGGCGGTTATCTGACCGAACAGGTTCGTCGCAAGCCGTATTCCGTCATCCTGCTGGACGAAGTGGAAAAGGCGCACCCGGACGTGTTCAACATCCTGCTGCAGGTACTGGAAGACGGCCGCCTCACCGACGGTCAGGGCCGCACTGTGGACTTCAAGAACACCGTGGTTGTCATGACCTCCAACATGGGCTCTGAAATCATCCAGACCATGACCGGTGAGGACGAATACGACCGCATGAAGGCTGCCGTGATGGATATCGTTGCCACCAAATTCCGCCCGGAACTGATCAACCGGATCGACGAAGTAGTGGTATTCCATCCGCTGGCCAACGACCAGATCCGCGGTATCGCCACCATCCAGCTGGCCAACCTGCGCAAGCGTCTGGCGGAGCGGGATCTGTCCCTGGAACTGTCCGATGCGGTGATGGACAAGCTGGTGGAAGCCGGCTTTGATCCGGTTTACGGTGCCCGTCCGCTCAAGCGCGCGATCCAGCGGGAGATCGAAAACCCTCTGGCGCAGGACATCCTGTCAGGTCGCTTCCTGCCGGGCGATACCATCCGTGCCGAGCGGGAAGGGGATCGCATCCTGTTCCGCAAGTAACAAAAAAGCCCCCGGTTTACAGCCGGGGGCTTTTGGTCTGGCCAGCCGTCGTTACTGGCAGAACTGCTTCAGATAATCCTCAGCCTCTTTTTCCTTCGCCGCCTTCTCTTCATCGGTCAGATAGCGCAGCTGCCCCTTGTCATCCTTTTCCCGAATCCTGGCACTGGCCTTCAATGTTCCCAGATTCTGGCGGTAAATCTCACAGTTCTGCTTTTTGATCTTTTCGTTTTCGATCTCAACCTGTGATTTCTCGGCATTGCCGGCCGCTGCATTGGCATCTGCAGCCGCCTTCGCCCGCTGGGCCTCCAGATCGCTGATTGCCTTTTCCTGGTCGGACGAGGTGCCGGTCTTTACGTTGATCCGCTGGGCCTTGGCAGGATCGGGCGGATTCTCACCATAGTGGACAACGCCGGCGTCATCCGTCCATTTATAGAACTTGTTCGCGGCTTCCACCGGGGACAGGATCAGGAGGGCGGAGAGGGCAGCCCCAAACAGGGCAAAGCGTTTAATTGTCATTGTCGTACCAGGCTCCATGGGGAAATCTCCTTTTAAATATAGCTGCTTAGGCGCCGGTCACGTAGAAAAACCGCAACAATCTGTGAAGCCTGCCCGAAAACCCTTGGTTGCGGGGCTGGCTGGGCCCAGACCCCAGGGCCTGCAAGGGATTGACTTCTATTGACAAAATTGCCAAGCGTGTCAACATATGCGGCTCACTGAGGTGGGTGCAGCCGGGTGGGAAACCCCCGAAACGGTTGCGCTAGAGCGAGAGCATCGCCACTTTAATGCAGTCCTGTCTGCTTTACCCCGTCGATCTCGCTAGAAAAATCATACGTCCAAAGCGTATGAGGCAGAGCAGGTTATAATCCCTGACCGCTCCGCTATTGCTAGCTTAGACCCACAGTCCCTGTGGCCTTCTGGTGCGCGGGGCACTGCAATTCACTGTTCATTAACCAAGAAGCATGTACTTGAGCCCCTAGTGATGCCCACAGGCCAAGCTCAAGACGAGGTGTGAGATCGTGGAACTCTTATCTGGCGCAGAAATGATCGTCCGAGCCCTGAAGGACGAAGGGGTCGAAACCATATTCGGTTACCCCGGCGGCGCAGTACTTCATATCTATGACGCACTGTTCCAGCAGAAGGGCATCACCCACGTTCTGGTCCGTCACGAACAGGCAGCTGCCCATGCAGCAGACGGTTTCGCCCGGGCCAGCGGCAAGCCCGGCGTGGTGTTCGCCACCTCCGGCCCCGGTGCCACCAACACGGTCACCGGTATTGCCACTGCTTACATGGATTCAATTCCCCTGGTCATCATTACCGGCCAGGTCCGTTCGGACTGGATCGGCAACGATGCCTTCCAGGAAACCGACATCGTTGGCGTGACCCGCCCGATCGTCAAACACAGCTTCATGGTGAAGCGGACCGAAGACATTCCGGCCACCATCAAGAAAGCATTCTATATCGCCTCCACCGGTCGTCCCGGCCCGGTGCTGGTGGACATTCCCAAGGATCTCACGAGCCCGGCGTACACCTACGAGTACAGCTACCCGAGCAAGGTCAAGCTGCGCTCTTACAACGTCGTCAGCAAAGGGCATTCCGGTCAGATCAAGAAAGCTGTCGACCTGATGATGGCTGCCAAGCGTCCCGTCATCTACTCCGGTGGGGGGGTCATCCAGGGCAATGCCAGCCATTTGCTGACTGAGCTGGTCCACAAGCTGGGTTTCCCCTGCACCAACACCCTGATGGGCTTGGGCGCACTGTCCGGTGAAGACAAGCAGTTCATCGGCATGCTCGGTATGCACGGCACCTACGAAGCCAACATGGTCATGCACCACGCAGACATGATTCTGGCCATCGGCGCACGTTTTGATGACCGCGTCACCAATCACGCCGGTAAGTTCTGCCCCAGCGCCAAGATCATTCATATCGATGTCGATCCGGCAACCATCTCGAAGAACGTTGCCGTCGACATTCCGATTGTTGGCCCTGTTGATCAGGTGCTGGCCGAAATGATCGAGCAGCTGGACAAGACTGACGAGCGCAATGACAAGGGTGCTCTGGATACCTGGTGGCAGCAGATCGACGCCTGGCGTGCTTATCACGGCCTGCGCTACGAAACCGCGCCTGGCATTCTCAAACCACAGCAGGTCATCGAATCCCTGTGGCGGGTCACCAACGGCGATGCGATCATCACCTCCGACGTTGGCCAGCATCAGATGTTCGCGGCCCAGTTCTACAAGTTCAAGCGTCCGCGCCAGTGGATCAACTCCGGCGGCTTGGGCACCATGGGCTTCGGTCTGCCGGCGGCCATGGGTTGTCTGGTCGCGTGTCCTGATGCCACCGTTGCCTGTGTTACCGGCGAAGGCAGTATCCAGATGAATATCCAGGAGCTGGCTACCTGCCTGCAGTACAAGTTCCCGGTCAAGATCATCAACGTCAACAACCAGTCGCTGGGCATGGTGCGCCAGTGGCAGGACATGCAGTACCAGGGGCGCCACTCCAGCTCAACCTACGAAGAATCCCTGCCGGACTTCGTCAAGCTGACCGAAGCCTACGGCCATGTAGGCATGAAGGTCACCAAGCCTGAAGAACTCGAAGATGCCATGAAGGAAGCCTTCAGCCTGAAGGATCGCCTGGTGTTCATGGATATCTACGTTGATCCCGAAGAGCACGTTTATCCGATGCACATTGCAGACGGCTCAATGCGTGACATGTGGCTGAACAAATCGGAGCGTACCTGATCATGCGTCGAATCATTTCTATTCTGATGGAAAACGATCCCGGCGCACTGTCCCGGGTCGTGGGTTTGTTCTCCCAGCGCGGCTACAACATCGAAACGCTGACTGTGGCGCCCACCAATGACAACAGCCTGTCGCGTCTCACCCTGACTACCACCGGCAATGACCGGGTGATCGAACAGATCACCAAGCAGCTCAACAAGCTGGTGGAAGTCGTGAAACTGGTTGATCTCAGCGAAGGCGCTCACATCGAGCGCGAACTGATGTTGATCAAACTGAAGGCCACCGGTGCCCAGCGTGCCGAAATCAAACGCACCGCTGACATCTTCCGTGGCCAGATTGTGGATGTCACCAGCTCCGTCTATACCGTCCAGCTGGCCGGTACCAGTGACAAGCTGGATGCGTTCATCGAGTCCGTGGGCGAAGCCTCCATTCTCGAAGTCGTGCGTACCGGTGTTTCCGGTATCGCCCGAGGTGACAAGGTGCTCGCGCTCTAAGGCCGGGCACCTGCTGAATTGACGAACTGCGAACCGGAACGGTTCCCCTTTAAAACCTGAGGAAACAACATGCGCGTTTACTACGACAAAGACTGCGACCTTTCCATCATCCAGAGCAAGAAAGTCGCCATCATCGGCTACGGCTCACAGGGCCATGCTCACGCCAACAACCTGAAAGACTCCGGCGTCGATGTCGTCGTTGCTCTGCGCCCAGGCTCTGCGTCTGCATTAAAAGCCGAAAACGCTGGCCTGACCGTCAAATCCGTGCCGGAAGCCGTCAAGTGGGCGGATCTGGTCATGATCCTGACCCCGGATGAATTCCAGTCCCAGCTGTACAAGAATGAAATCGAGCCGAATATCAAGCAGGGCGCCACCATGGCCTTTGCGCACGGATTCGCCATTCATTACAACCAGGTTGTTCCCCGCGCGGATCTGGATGTGATCATGATTGCACCCAAGGCACCTGGTCACACTGTACGCTCCGAGTTCGTCAAAGGCGGCGGTATTCCTGACCTGATCGCCATCTACCAGGATGCGTCCGGCAATGCCAAGAACGTTGCCCTGTCGTACGCCTGTGGTGTCGGCGGTGGTCGTACCGGCATCATCGAAACCACCTTCAAGGACGAGACCGAAACCGACCTGTTCGGCGAGCAGGCCGTTCTGTGTGGTGGCGCCGTTGAACTGGTTAAAGCTGGTTTCGAAACCCTGGTGGAAGCAGGCTACGCACCCGAAATGGCCTACTTCGAGTGTCTGCACGAGCTCAAGCTGATCGTCGACCTGATGTACGAAGGCGGCATCGCCAACATGAACTACTCCATTTCCAACAACGCGGAGTATGGCGAGTACGTGACAGGCCCTGAAGTCATCAACGACCAGTCCCGTGCAGCCATGCGCAATGCGCTCAAGCGTATCCAGAATGGCGAATATGCCAAGATGTTCATCGCGGAAGGTGCCCACAACTATCCTTCCATGACCGCTTACCGTCGCAATAACGCGGCTCACCCCATCGAACAGGTTGGTACCAAGCTGCGTGAAATGATGCCCTGGATCAACGCAAACAAGATCATCGACAAGTCCCGCAACTGATCGCGTGTCGTGGTCTGACAGAAACGCGGCTTCGGCCGCGTTTTTTTTGTGTGCTGTCACCGTGTTGTTATGAGCGGGTTGAAAAATCCCATTACTAGGCTCACAGTAGTGGCCATCACTCTGCTTCGCAGGAACCGATATGTCAGAGAAAAAAACCAAAGAAAAGCCGGAAGAAACCAAGGCGCCGCTCGAAACGAACGCAGAAACTCCCCGTGTGGAAGCAGATGAGCACGAAGCCGGCCCCTCCAACTTTGATCCCGGTGTCACTTTCGAAGTCGTGGAAGGTGAAATGGAAGGCGGCAAGCGCGTACGTCGTAAAGGCGTGTATCTGTTGCCTAACCTGTTCACGACCGGCGCGCTGTTTGCCGGCTTTTACGCCATCGTTGCCGCCACCAATGGCGCCTACGAGCCTGCAGCCGTCGCCATCTTTATCTCGATGATATTTGATGGTCTGGACGGTCGCGTTGCCCGCATGACCAACACCCAGAGCGAATTCGGTGCCCAGTACGACAGTCTGTCGGACTGCATATCCTTCGGTGTTGCGCCAGCGCTGGTTGCATACTCCTGGGCGCTGTCAACCATGGGCAAGATCGGCTGGATGGTAGCATTCATCTATGCCGCCTGCGCCGCATTGCGCTTGGCTAGGTTCAACGTACAAATCGAAACCGCAGACAAGCGCTACTTCACCGGTTTGCCCAGTCCGTCCGCTGCCGCGCTGGTCGCTGGCATGGTGTGGCTGGGAACCTCGGCGGGTATTGACCGCGAATCCTCGATTGTCGCGTTGGTTGCCGCCGCCATCACCGCATTCGCGGCCATCATGATGGTGAGCAATGTCCGCTATAACAGCTTCAAGGAACTGGATGTGAAAGGTCGGGTGCCCTTCTTCGTTATCCTGGTGATTGTTTTGGCAATTGCCGTGATATTCACCTACCCGGAAGGCGTGCTCTGGACCATCTTCCTGATCTACGCGCTTAGCGGCCCTCTCGGTATTTTCCGCCGCAAGTCGTAACAAACCACCGCTTCCCGCGTCTATAGTGTTAACTGGACGCGGGAGGTCATC
>JAWKZS010000019.1:0-2500 GCA_041395845.1 Gammaproteobacteria bacterium | reverse complement strand
CGGCGGGTGCTAACGTCCGTCGTGAAGAGGGAAACAACCCAGACCGCCAGCTAAGGTCCCCAAGTCCATGTTAAGTGGGAAACGATGTGGGAAGGCATAGACAGCTAGGAGGTTGGCTTAGAAGCAGCCACCCTTTAAAGAAAGCGTAATAGCTCACTAGTCGAGTCGGCCTGCGCGGAAGATTTAACGGGGCTAAACTAGTCACCGAAGCTGCGGGTGCATCGTAAGATGCGCGGTAGAGGAGCGTTCTGTAAGCCGTTGAAGGTGAATCGAAAGGTTTGCTGGAGGTATCAGAAGTGCGAATGCTGACATGAGTAACGACAAAGGGGGTGAAAAACCCCCTCGCCGAAAGACCAAGGGTTCCTGTCCAACGTTAATCGGGGCAGGGTGAGTCGGCCCCTAAGACGAGGCTGAGAAGCGTAGTCGATGGGAAACGGGTTAATATTCCCGTACTGCTGATAACTGCGATGGAGAGACGGAGAAGGCTAGGCATACCGGGCGTTGGTTGTCCCGGGGAAAGTGCGTAGGTTGAGGGTTTAGGCAAATCCGGACCCTTAAGACTGAGACACGAGACCACTGCCCTTTGTGGCGGGAAGTTGTCGATGCCCTGCTTCCAGGAAATACCTTCTAAGCTTCAGGTTATCAGAAACCGTACCCCAAACCGACACAGGTGGTCGGGTAGAGAATACCAAGGCGCTTGAGAGAACTCGGGTGAAGGAACTAGGCAAAATGGTGCCGTAACTTCGGGAGAAGGCACGCTGCTGATGGTGAAGGACTTGCTCCGTAAGCTATTGGCAGTCGCAGATACTAGGCCGCTGCAACTGTTTATTAAAAACACAGCACTCTGCAAACACGAAAGTGGACGTATAGGGTGTGACGCCTGCCCGGTGCCGGAAGGTTAATTGATGGGGTTAGCGCAAGCGAAGCTCTTGATCGAAGCCCCGGTAAACGGCGGCCGTAACTATAACGGTCCTAAGGTAGCGAAATTCCTTGTCGGGTAAGTTCCGACCTGCACGAATGGCGTAATGATGGCCACGCTGTCTCCACCCGAGACTCAGTGAAATTGAAATCGCTGTGAAGATGCAGTGTACCCGCGGCTAGACGGAAAGACCCCGTGAACCTTTACTATAGCTTCACACTGGACTTTGACATTACTTGTGTAGGATAGGTGGGAGACTTTGAAACCAGAACGCCAGTTCTGGTGGAGTCAACCTTGAAATACCACCCTGGTAATGTCGGGGTTCTAACTTAGACCTGTTATCCAGGTTGAGGACAGTGTGTGGTGGGTAGTTTGACTGGGGCGGTCTCCTCCCAAAGAGTAACGGAGGAGTGCGAAGGTGCCCTCAGCACGGTCGGACATCGTGCAATGAGTGTAATGGCAGAAGGGCGCTTGACTGCGAGACAAACAAGTCGAGCAGGTGCGAAAGCAGGTCATAGTGATCCGGTGGTTCTGTATGGAAGGGCCATCGCTCAACGGATAAAAGGTACTCCGGGGATAACAGGCTGATACCGCCCAAGAGTTCATATCGACGGCGGTGTTTGGCACCTCGATGTCGGCTCATCACATCCTGGGGCTGAAGCCGGTCCCAAGGGTATGGCTGTTCGCCATTTAAAGTGGTACGCGAGCTGGGTTTAGAACGTCGTGAGACAGTTCGGTCCCTATCTGCCGTGGGCGTTGGAGATTTGAGAAGAGTTGCTCCTAGTACGAGAGGACCGGAGTGAACGAACCTCTGGTGTTCCGGTTGTCACGCCAGTGGCATTGCCGGGTAGCTATGTTCGGACAGGATAAACGCTGAAAGCATCTAAGCGTGAAGCCCCCTTCAAGATAAGATCTCCCTGAGGACTCGATCCTCCTGAAGGACCGTCGAAGACTACGACGTTGATAGGCTGGGTGTGGAAGCGCGGCGACGCGTTAAGCTAACCAGTACTAATTGTCCGTGAGGCTTGACCATATAACCCTAAGCAGGGTTGTATGCCAAACCATATCAATCCGCGATGACGACTTACCTCGTTAACTAATTCGGTGATCAGCGCAAACGCGGGTCACCAACCCCTTTGCCTGACGACAATAGAGCTGTGGAACCACCTGATCCCTTGCCGAACTCAGAAGTGAAACGCAGCATCGCCAATGGTAGTGTGGCATTCGCCATGTGAGAGTAGGTCATCGTCAGGTTCTTATTGAAAAAGCCCCTTAGTGGTAACACACTAAGGGGCTTTTGTTTTAACACCCTCGCGCAACTAATCCCTCCTACAAGCATCTGCTTTTTATGCCTGTCAAAAGATAAATTTAACGCGCAAATAGGCGTTACTGTTTTCTTCAAATTGTCCGAACATGGTGGAACGGTAGTCCCCTTTGAAATAATTAAACCCCGCCGATACTTCGAAATTATCGTCGACCCGATATTTTGCTGACGGGAGCAGATAAAGGTCGTGATCGTTGGGCGAATAAAAAAGAAACGTGGTCCAGACCAGATTGTTGTTTAGTGCAAGATAGGTGATG
>JAWKZS010000018.1:0-81945 GCA_041395845.1 Gammaproteobacteria bacterium | reverse complement strand
CAACAAGCATCTACGCAATGAAGTACGCGGCGTGCTGTCACCGGCGGAAGGGGCGGCGCAATTGTTGCGTCACTTGCACCAGCACCAGGGTGAAGCCGGTTCGCTGGCGGTGCATGTCACTCATGACACCATTCTGGCCGCCTTTATTTATCACCTGCGCGGTGAGCGGGCCCTGGAATCCGACCACTGGCCCTGGATGATGGAAGGTGCCTTTGTCTGGTTCGATGACGATCACGCCCACTGGCTGTGGCGTGGCGAAAGGGGTAGCCAGCGTCTGGACTGACGTGGCGTGGCGGTAGCATTCCCGTATAATGCGCCGATCCTCGCAGCCTGGGTAATACCATGACAACAGCATTGTCCGTGCGCGATCTGCGCAAAACCTACGGTACCGGATTCGAAGCCCTCAAAGGCATCAGCTTTGATGTGCAGGAAGGCGATTTCATGGCACTGCTCGGCCCCAATGGCGCCGGCAAATCCACCACCATCGGCATCATCAGTTCGCTGGTGAACAAAACCAGTGGCAGTGTCAGTGTCTTCGGCCATGATATCGATCGCGAATTCACCGCCGCCAAAATGCAGCTGGGCATCGTGCCCCAGGAATTCAATTTCAACCAGTTTGAAAAGGTCATCGACATCCTGCGTACCCAGGCCGGGTATTTCGGGATTGATCGCAAGACTGCCAACGAGCGCGCAGAAAAATACCTGAAGCTGCTGGGCCTGTGGGATAAGCGGGAAGAGCGTTCGCGCATGCTGTCAGGCGGTATGAAACGGCGTCTGATGATCGCCCGCGCCCTGGTGCACGAACCGAAACTGCTGATACTGGATGAGCCCACCGCAGGCGTGGATATCGAACTGCGCCGTTCCATGTGGGAATTCCTGAAGCAGCTCAATCAGCAGGGCACCACCATCATTCTGACCACGCACTATTTGGAAGAAGCCGAGCAGCTGTGCCGCAGTATCGCCATTATCGACCACGGCCAGATCATCGAACAGAATTCCATGAAGCGTTTTCTGGCCAAACTGGACAAGGAAACCTTCGTGCTGGATCTGGGAGTGGATCTGCCGGCCTTGCCGGAGATTCCCGGTATTGCACTGCGTCTGGTGGACAGTCACACCCTGGAGCTGGATGTATCGAAAAAGGAATCCCTCAATGCGGCGTTCGCCGCGCTGTCCGAACGCAACATTCCGGTGGTGAGCATGCGCAACAAGGCCAACCGCCTGGAGGAGTTGTTCGTGTCTTTGGTCGAACGCAAATCCCAGTGAGCATCACGCCATGAATTTTCAGCAACAATACAATGCACTCGAAACCATCGTGGTGAAGGAAATCCGCCGCTTCATGCGGATCTGGATCCAGACCCTGCTGCCGCCGGCCATCACTGTGGCGCTGTACTTCGTGATTTTTGGCACGCTGATCGGCAGCCGTATCGGTGAGATGGAAGGCTTCAGCTATATGGAGTACATCGTGCCCGGCTTGATCATGATGTCGGTGATCACCAATTCCTATTCCAATGTGGTGTCGTCATTTTTCAGCACCAAGTTCCAGCGCAGCGTGGAAGAAATGCTGGTGTCGCCGCTGCCGAATTACATTGTGATCTGGGGCTTTGTCATCGGTGGTATTGCCCGTGGGCTGGCCGTCGGTCTGATCGTCACGCTGCTGGCACTGTTTTTCACCCATCTGCAGGTGCATAACATTCTGGTGACGGTATCGATTGTGATCCTTACGGCGACGCTGTTTTCCCTCGGCGGTTTTATCAATGCGATGTATGCGGGTTCGTTCGATGACATTTCCATTGTGCCGACCTTCGTGCTGACACCGCTGACCTATCTGGGTGGCGTGTTCTATTCCATCAGCATGTTGCCGCCGTTCTGGGAAACCGTGTCTCATTTCAATCCGATTGTGTATATGGTGAATGGATTCCGCTTTGGCATTCTGGGCATATCCGACATCAGTCTGGCGGTGGCCTATGGCATGATCATCCTGTTTGTGGTGATCATGTATGCGTGGGCACACTGGCTGCTGAACAAGGGCATTGGTATCCGGAGTTGATGATGACTGATCTGCAACATGGCCCGCTGGGGCAGAAAAGCGAGTATCCGGAACACTATGCACCGCAGGTGCTGTACCCGATTCCGCGTGCGGCGGGCCGTGCCGAGATTCAGGTGGCCGCGCAATGGCCATGGGCGGGTGAGGATGTCTGGAACAGTTATGAATTGTCGTGGTTGATGCCCGGTGGCAAGCCCAGGGTGGCATTGCTGGAATTGCGGGTGCCAGCCCATTCACCGAATATCGTCGAGTCCAAGTCGCTGAAGCTGTATCTGGGTTCCTTCAATCAGACCGTATTTGATTCGGCCACGGCCGTGGAATCCACTATCGCCAAGGATGTGAGTGCGGTAGTGGGCGCCGAGGTGACCGTGCAGGTGCTGGATTTTGCCAGCACGGCATTTACCCATATCTCGGAGTTACCGGGGGAATGTATTGATGACGAGGACATTACCGTCAGTCATTACACTGTCGCGCCGGAACTGTTGTGTGTGCAGGAGGCGGCGGGTGTGGTGAGTGAAACCCTGCACAGTCACCTGCTGCGGTCCAACTGCCCGGTGACGGGGCAGCCGGACTGGGCCAGTGTGATGGTGCAATACCGCGGCAAGCCCATCGATCGGGCGGCGTTGCTGCATTACGTCGTGTCCTATCGGACCAACCAGGAATTTCATGAGCAGTGCGTGGAGCGGATCTTCACCGATATTCTGCAGCGTTGTCAGCCGGATCGACTGACAGTGTATGCCCGTTATACGCGGCGTGGTGGCATTGATATCAATCCGTGGCGCTCAACCGATGCGGAACACGCGCCCAACTGGCGGCTGGTACGGCAGTAATCCAGCGATCCTTCCACGCAGAGTGTTCATTTCATGACGCGTACACTGTTGTACGGGATTCTGGCGGCACTGTTTTTCAGCACGACGTTTCTGCTCAACCGGGTGATCAGTCTGGATGGTGGTCACTGGTTGTGGTCGGCTGTGTTGCGCTACGGTTTTGTTTTGCTGTTTCTGCTGGTGGGATTGACCCTCAGCGGACACCATCGTCTTATTGTTGCGGCCGTGTCGATCTATCGCCAGCACTGGCTGTTCTGGACCCTTACCGGCAGCATTGGCATGGGGATTTTCTACAGCACCATCTGTTTCAGTGCGGCCTACGCGCCCAGTTGGGTGATTGCCGCCACCTGGCAATCCACCATCCTGATCACGCCGCTGGTGCTGTTGGGATTTGGTCGCAAGGTGCCGATGCGCGGGCTGGCGTTTGCACTGCTGGTATTTGTGGGCGTGTTGCTGATCAATGCCGAACATGCCAGCGAGACATCACTGACGATGGCGTTGCTGGGGGCGATTCCGGCACTTGTTTCGGCGGCAGCCTATCCGGTTGGCAATCAGCTGGTGTGGGAAGCGCGTAAAGGCGAGCGCTTCAAAACGTTGATTCCCCATGTCGAACACCCGGAACTGGATAACAGCTTCTGCAAGATTCTGGTACTGACGCTGGGTTCCATTCCGTTCTGGGTTGTTCTACTGCTGGTGGTAGCGCCGCCACCACCGACAGATTCCCAGTATTTCAATACGGCGGTGATTGCCTTGTTCTCAGGCATCATTGCCTATTCGCTGTTTCTGCTGGCACGGCACCGGGCGCGCAATTCTTTCGAACTCACGGCGGTGGATGCGACGCAGGCTTTCGAAGCGGTGTTTACACTGATTGGCGAGATACTGTTGATCGGTGCTGCGATTCCCAGCGCGACCAGTTTTGTCGGCATCGGGCTGATCATTGTCGGCGTGATGTGTTATTCGTTCTTTCAGGCATCACGGACGCAGCCAGCGTGAACTCAATACATGCCCAGTGGCATTCCGCTGACATACCACAATGCAAACAGCAGACTCCAGCACGCCAGTAGCGTGAGTGAGTAGGGCAGCATCAGGGCAATGATGGTGCCCACGCCCAGATCTTTCTGGTAGCGCTGCATGAACGCGACGACCACACCGAAATACGGCATCAGCGGCGTGATAATGTTGGTACTGCTGTCACCCACCCGGTAGGCAGCCTGCACCGCTTCGGGCGCTATGCCTGCAAGCAGAAACATGGGTACGAAGACGGGTGCCAGCAATGACCATTTCGCCGACGCACTGCCTATCAGCAGATTGATGGTGGCTGTCATGGCGATAAACACCAGCAACAGCAGCACTGGCGGAATGGTCAGCGCCTGCAGGAAGGCGGCGCCTTTCACTGCCAGAATCAGGCCGATGTTCGACCAGGCAAAATAACTGACGAACTGCGCGGCAAAAAACATCAGCACCAGATAGCCCGCCATGGTGGCGAAAGTGTCTTCCATGTCCTGCACCAGTGCGTTACGTATCCGGTAGCGCCCGGTACACCAGCCGAATCCGATGCCACAGGCAGCGGCGGTCAGCGCGATCAGCACCACAATCCCGCTGATGAAGGGCGAGCGGGTAATGGAGCCAGTGGCGGGATCACGAAGGATTCCGTTATCCGGCAGCAGACCTGCCAGGATCAGGCCGATCATCAACATCAGAATGGTGAAAGCAACGCGCAGGCCGTTGCGTTGCTCCTGTGAAAGCGCATCAGTGTGCTCCGCTGGATCGTTATGCCAGGCCGGCAAACGCTTCAGCGTGACGAGTTCGGTGAGGACGGTGCACACGACAGTAATCAGCAGGGTGGACACGATGATAAACGCGTAATTCGCCAGTACGCTGACCTCGCGCTGTGCATCTACCAGATGAACGGCCTCGGTGGTTATGCCAGCCAGCATCACATCGATGGGCCCCACCAGCAGGTTTGCGCTGAAGCCGCCGGACACGCCGGCAAACGCAGCGGCCATACCGGCCAGGGGATGTTTGCCCGCACTGGCAAAGACCAGTCCCGCCAGCGGAATCAGCACTACATAGCCGGCATCGGCAGCGAGGCTGCTCATCACACCGGCAAAGACCACGATACCGGTCAGCCAGAAGCCACTGCGATTGCCCACCCAACGCTGCAGCAGAGTGCCCAACAAACCGGAACGTTCAGCAATGCCCAACCCGAGCATGGCCACCAGCACAGTACCAACCGGTGCAAACTGGGTGAAGTTGGTGACGGTGTTTTGCAGAATCCGCTGCAGCCCGTGCTGGCTCAACAGATTCTGCACCTGCAGCAGTTCACCGCTGACCGGATGGTGGGCCGAAAACGCCAGCCAACTGAGCAGCGCAGACAGCAGCAGAATGGACAGGGCGAACCAGACGAACAGGACAGTGGGATGGGGCAACCGGTTACCCAGCTGCTCGATGCGATAAAGCCATCCCTGTTGGCGCGGTGAAGCCGTCATCAGATGATCAGTTTTTCACGGATGCGCTTGGCGGCTTCTTCGAGGGATTCCACCACCTTGTCTTTGTCGTAGTTGCGGATTTTGTCGATGTCCACGAACAGGGTGAAACCATCCATTTCGCACTCGAGGAAACTCTGGGTCGCACCCAGCTCCTTGCGGTGATCAACGATTTCAAAGATGGGAACCGTTTTGCTGAAGCCTTTCACATTGATCTGGCCACGGTCACGACACATGATGACATCGCGCACCAGATTGTAGGTGGATTCGGAAATCAGGATTTCGCCAGGCTGCGCCACGGATTCCAGTCGGCTGGCCAGGTTCACTTCGCGGCCGATGATGGTGTAGTCCATACGGGTCTCGGCGCCGAAGTTGCCGACGGTACAGTAACCGGTGTTGATGCCCATGCGCACCTGCAGCGGTTTGCTGATGCCTTCTTTTTTCCATTGCTGGCGCAGCAGCTTCATTTTCTTGCGCATTTCCAGCGCCATCGAGACGCAGGCAATGGCGTCCTGCTTTTGCCCGCGCGAAGCTGGATCGCCAAAGAAAATCAGGATCGCATCGCCGACGAACTTGTCGATGGTGCCGCCGTATTTGAGCGCAATGCGCGACATTTCCGTGAAGTAACTGTTGAGCAGGTCGGTCAGTGCTTCGGGTTGCAGCTCTTCGGAAATTTCCGCAAAGCCCTTGATGTCCGAGAAGAACACCGTGAGTTTTTTGCGCTGTGTCTGCAGCTTGACGTCAGTCTGCCCTGAAAAAATCGATCCCCACACCTGTGGCGGCAGATACTTGGACAGTTTGCGGGACAGATTGGCCGCTTCCTTCTGGCGTTCACTCAACTCGTTCTGCATGCGAATGAGGGTCGATGTCTGACGGAACGTGAAATAGCCGAGGACGCTGACATACAGCGTGGTTCCCAACAGCCCGACGCTCAGGGTGGTCAGTGTCGGGGGAGCGAAGGCCAGCGGCGGTGGGCCGAGTACCACCAGGCTGACAATGGTGCCGAGACTGAGCGAGCACAGACACAGAATCCAGCCGAAAATACCGCCGATACTGACCGTGCCCGCGCTGACAATCAGAAACAGGAACAGACAGATGGCAGGATTGAAGCCCATCACCACAAAACTGCCACCGCAGACGAGAGTGTCGAGCAGCACGGTGATGGAATCGATCGTCGCCGCATTGTTCTTGCGTGCGTTGAGGGTCAGCAGGTGCGTAAACAGGGGATAGGCGGCCGCTGCCAGCGGGGTCCACCACAGTGTGGTCGGCAGATCGCCAGCCCAGAGTGCAGCGGCGAGAATCAGACCGGAGACCAGATACGCCAGCAACCTGATGTAGTGCGGCGGCAGATCCTTGTTGACCGGGCGTTGTGGCGCAAAGTCCAGAACAAACTTGAAAGCCATGAAGTTCCTTCCAGGCATGAAAACACGGGGGACAACCCAGGCTCGCAGCCGCCCCGGCAACCATTTGTGTTCGTTATCGAAAATTGTAGTAGATTCGAGAGTTTATGCCTAAGACTGTCGCCTCACAACAGGGCACGTCAGTCCGGCGCTGTCAGCCTTTCCGACGGCCCTGGATCATCTGTAGTTTGACCGGCGCTGGCGGGCGGATGCCGGCCTCGGGATACAGAAGCTGCTGGTACTCCCGTGCTGATGTAGTGGCAGGGATCGCTGCCAGGGTAAGCTGGATGGCCGTTTCCAGATCCATCCGGTGGGCCGGTGACACTACCAGTGGATCCAGGCCGTCGATCACACGCACCAGGGCGGCGTAACGGACGCTTTCCTGCAGCGGCAGCCAGGCGGCCCGTTGTGGTCCGAGTACATCTGAAAGCTGGCGCGGCTTGGGGCCACAGATACCGATCGTCGGCAGATTGGTGATCAGCCCGATGTGTGATGCCAGTCCAAAGCTGTCCGCGCCGGTAATCCCGCGGCCATCGCAGACAATGAAATCCGGCACCCGGGCCAGCTTCTCCAGTGCGGCGACGATTGCGGGAGCCTTGCAGAAGGCTGCCAGGCCGGGGGTATCAGGGAAACTGCTGTGGCGCAAAGCAACCTTGCGTTCGAGCAACTGCAGGCTCGGCAGCGCTTTGACCGACACACAGGCCTGCACCGTAATGGCTTCTGGCCCGCTGCGGGCGCAAGCGAGTTCGATCCTTGCCATCAGGCGAGGATTCCTGCACGACTGTCCTTCGGTGACGATCCAGGCACGCAGATTCTTCTGGATTGCGCGAGCCTGTTCGACGCTGACATCCCAAGAGTGGAGCTGATGCGTTTTCATTACCGATATCCATGGCCCCGAGTCATTGATTAAAGTATCGGCAAGCATCGCGACCGTGTGTGAGAAGCAGGTCAAATTTTGAGCATAAAGTCGGTGGGGATTTTTCCTGGTAGGGGTGCGGTCGGCTTTCCGCTATCATCTGCCCCTGGCCCGTATTCGCTTCCAGGTGGTTCATGTCCAAGGTAATCAGCGCTATCCAGTCCCGCGTTTCCCAACCCCGTGTCGGTCATCCGGCCCCGGATCGGCAGCAGGTGGAAACCCTGCTCAAGTGTGCGGTTCGGGCCCCTGATCATGGCCGGATGAAGCCCTGGCGCTTTGTGGTGATGAGCGGGGAAGCCCTGAACCGCCTGGGTGCTGCCTTCGAGCAGGCCGGGCTGGCCAGTGATCCGGCGGCCGACGCCGCCAAACGGGCGCGCTGGCGCGAGATGCCGCTGCGGGCTCCCATGATCATTGTCACCATCGCCCATGTCCGCCCGAATCCCAAGGTGCCGGATTGGGAGCAGATGGCGGCGGTGGCGGCAGCGACTCAGAACATCCAGCTGGCCGCGGTCGAGCTGGGCTTCGGCGTGATGTGGCGGACCGGTGACATGGTGGCGGCGCCGGCGGTACGGGAGTACTTTGGCCTGGGCCCGGCAGACCAGATTGTCGGCTTCCTCTATATCGGTACCCCGGAAGCGGAAGGCCGAGAACCGGAATTCCAGGACCTTGATTTGTGTGTCGAATTCCAGGATTGATCGATTTTCAGCATTGCTATTTTGCAGCAAACCCTATATCTTACGCGCCTCAATTTGGTGAGGTGTCCGAGCGGTTGAAGGAGCACGCCTGGAAAGTGTGTGTACGTTAATAGCGTACCGAGGGTTCGAATCCCTCCCTCACCGCCAAATGCAGAAAGCCCCGGTTTATCCGGGGCTTTTGCGTTTAAGGGGAGGGAAGGGTGAGAATCCTCGGCAGGGTTCGACCGAGGCGCTGTGGCGCCGAAGGAACGCCGGCGCGCAGCGACGGCGGCCCCGAGCGTCAGCGAGTGGGTGAGGCCGCAGGCCGAATAATCCCTCCCTCACCGCCAAATGCAGAAAGCCCCGGTTTATCCGGGGCTTTTGCGTTTCTGGCACTGCAGATTCCTGCAACCTGTCAAACCTCCCAACGCGATTCCGGTGTCACGGTTTCCAGCAACCCGTCCAGCGCAATCCGCAAGGGTTCGTTGTCGATCCCTGCCCGATAGGTCACAAAGACCGGATAGGTGAATTCCGGTGATCCCTTCACCCGTTCCAGTTCGCCGGACGCCAGGTATTTTTCCACCACCCGGGTGCGGAACCACCCATTACCGCCGTTGCGCAACATGATCTGCAGCGCCAGCAAGCCCAGGTTGAAGGAATAGGCGCTGTGGCGCGGTTGCGGCAGGGCGGCATCGTACTGGCGCACGAAATCCTCTCCCCAGTTTATAAATAGATTGGTGCCGGGATTGCCCTGGGTCTGCACGTGGATCAGCTTTTCTTCCAGCAGCTGCTCGACAGTGAAGCCGGAATAATAATTTGGACGATGCACGATGGCAGCATCCAGCAAGCCCCGCTCCAGCGCCGTGATCAGCAGGGTGGGATCATCGACCCGGGCGTCGACGGCCACGTCCGGCTGACAGCTGTGAATCCATTGCACCCAGTTCAGCAGCAGCGGATTCCACAGGCTGGTTTCGCCACCCAGGTAGAGGCGGGTTTTGTGGCCTTCGGGCAGCCGCATCTGGTTGCGGGCATGTTCCCAGGTCTGCACCAGCGCCGTGGCGTGGGCAACGAACTTTTCCCCCTGCGCGGTGAGGCGGGCGCCGGCGCGGTTGCGTACGAACAGGGTGCAGTCCAGCAGCTGTTCTAGGCTGCGGACGCGGGCGGTGACGGCGGTCTGGGTGACATGCAGGCGCTCGGATGCCTTGATGAAGCTGCCCGCGTTGACCACCTCCAGAAAGGTTTTCGCCAGTTCGACGTCCATCATACGCTCCTTTGTATCGAATATTTTGATATTAACACGCATTCAAATTCATTATTAACCTTGTCTGTTTGGCGGTAGATTGCGCCCCTGAATTGGGTAGGAGGACGCAATGTCGCTGGAAGATTTCTCAACCTTGCTGATGTTTTTCTCGACGCTGGTGGTGGTGGCCTGTCTGGTTGCCGTGTTCAGTCTGGAAGGGCAGTTGCCCGTTGGCGTGCTGGTGGCGGGGCATGCGCTCGCCATGGTTGGGGCCGTGGGCATCAAGATCGGTTATGTGATGCGGCTGGAAGCGTTGGCGCGGCGGCAGTCGGAGCAAGGTTGACAGGGGAGCAGGCAGGATGGTGGTAGCCGGATTTCCCTTGCGCAGCCTGCTGCGTGAGGTGCGGTTGTTTCTGGGGATTGGCAGTGATGCCACGTCCCATCGGGAAAAGTGGCTGTCCGGGCTGGGCGCCCTGATCGGCATGCTGGTGCTGGCGGCGGCCTGTCAGTGGTGGGTACCGCTTGCCATGCAGCCGCTGATGATTGCGTCGGTAGGCGCGACTGCAGTGCTGCTGTTTGCGGTGCCCCATGGTGCGTTGTCGCAACCCTGGGCGGTGGTGGGCGGTTATGCTGTATCGGCACTGCTCGGCGTGTTTTGCCAGCAGCAGATTCCTCACGAAGCGCTGGCGATGGCGCTGGCGGTGGGTGGATCAGTGGTGGCCATGTATTACCTGCGCTGTCTGCATCCTCCCGGTGGTGCGGCGGCGCTGATTGCGGTGACCGGCGGCAGTGAGGTGGAACAGTTGGGCTATCTGTATGTGCTGATCCCCGCGCTGTTCAATGCCGGTGTATTGGTGCTGGCGGCGGTGGTGTTTAATGTCTGGTTTCCGTGGCGGCGTTATCCTGCCCATCTGCTGCATCCGCAGTTGCGGCCGACGGTTCCTGCACCCGCCGTGCGCCTGAGCGAAGATGATTTCACTCACGCTCTGCAACAGATGGACACCTACGTGGATATTACGCCGGAAGAACTGCACGATCTGTACGAGCGCGCCTGCGAGCATGCCCTGCAAAATCGCCGGCGCGGGAATCGCTGATCGTACAGCTGTACATCAGTCGTCACTCAGGCGCATGTGAGTCGTGTTGCCGATGGTGCCGTCTTCCAGCCGCATCCTGATACTCAGGTTGTTGCGCGAATCCGCATGTTCCAGCGCTACCTGCTGGGTAATCAGCTGCTGGTGATACAGGTTGAGAATGGACTGATCGAAGGTCTGCATGCCGTGATCGCTGTTCTTTTCCATTGCATCGTGGATGTTGTCGATCTCGCCTTTCTGGATCAGATCCTTGATGTAGGGCGTGGCCAGCATGACTTCCACCGCCGGTACCCGTTTCGCATGGGTGCCAGGCAGCAAACGCTGGGAAATGATGGCCTGCAGATGCAGGGACAGATCCAGAAACAGCTCGGTGTGCGCGGATTCCGGAAAGAAATTCACGATCCGCCGCAGCGCCTTGTTGGCGTTGGCAGCGTGCAGGGTGGACAGGCACAGGTGGCCGGTTTCGGCATAGGACAGCGCCTGCTGCATGGTTTCGCGATCGCGGATTTCGCCCACCATAATCACATCCGGCGCTTCCCGCATGGCACGTCGCAGGGCATGGCTGAAGGAGTGGGTATCCACGCCCACTTCGCGCTGGTTGACGATGGATTTGCGGTGATGGTGAATGTACTCGATGGGATCTTCGATCGTCAGGATGTGGCCGGATTTGTGGCGATTGCGGTAATCGATCATCGAGGCCAGGGTGGTAGATTTGCCCGAGCCGGTAGTACCCACCACCAGAATCAGCCCCCGCGGCGCCATGATCAGATCGTTGAGCAGTTCCGGCAGCTGCAGACTTTTCACATCGGGAATCACGGATTTGATGTAACGCACCACCAGCGCCACTTCACCCCGTTGCATGAACACGTTGAGGCGGAAGCGGCCCAGCTGCTCGACGCTGACAGCCATGTCCAGTTCAAGCTCGCGTTCGAATTCCGCCCGCTGCTTGTCGCTCATGACGGAGTAGGCCAGTTCTTTCGCCATGCCTGGCCCAAGGGGATGCTGGGTAACGTAAGCGGTGTGACCTTCCACTTTCATCGCCACGGGAGCGCCGGCGGAAAAGTAGAGATCCGAGGCTTCCTTGTCCACCATGGCTTTGAGATAGGGTAATAGATCCATCGTTGCGGCTCCGCCTGTCTGTGTTCAGACAGTATAGATGCATTGCCACGGGGATTGCGGTCAGGGGCGCAAACGTCCCCGACCTGGCAGAAGGTGGATTGAGTTGTTCAGGCGGTGCGGGCGGCGCCGACGGTCAGCTTTCCGCGACCGGGATTGGAAAATTCCAGGCAGTCATCTTCCATCTTGCCGTAACGCAGGTTGGCCAGATCGAGCGCGTAATTCTGATGCAGCTTCCACGGTGCTTTGGAGCCCTGGCGTGGCAGTTTGCCCAGCGCGCGCTGCACATAACCGGACTGCATGTCGAGGAAAGGAATTTCGTGCAGTTCGGGATCATGGTTGCGCGGCGTCACCTGACGCAGACCTTTCTTGTCCATCAGTTTCAGCAGGCGGCAGACGTATTCGCAGGTGATGTCCGCCTTCAGGGTCCAGGATGCATTGGTGTAACCAAAGACCATGGCCAGGTTCGGCAGGTCGCGGAACATCACGCCCTTGTAGTTCATGGTCGCACTGAGATCGTACGGCTTGCCGTCCACAGTCAGGCTGGCGCCACCGAGCATCTGCAGATCCAGTCCGGTGGCGGTGATGATGATGTCGGCGTCCAGATGCTGGCCCGATTTCAGCTGAATGCCGGTGGCATCAAAGCGTTCAATCTGATCGGTGACGACGCTGGCCTTGCCTTTGCGAATCACCTTGAACAGATCACCGTTTGGCACGGCGCACAAGCGTTCATCCCAGGGATTGTATTTGGGGGTCCAGTGCTGCATGTCGGCGTTGGGGCTCAGCTGGCGCTTGACCTGGGACAGCAGCAGACGGCGGATGGCTTTCGGCCGGGTCTTGGCCAGGCGATAGAAGCCCAGGGTGAAGGCCACATTGCGGGTCCGTGCCAGACGGTAGACCAGGGTGTCCGGCAGATAGCGACGCAGGTTGTTGGAAATCTTGTCTTCCAGCGGCACGCTGGCCACATAGGTGGGGGAGCGCTGCAGCATGGTGACGTGACCAGCCTTGTCGGTCATTGCCGGCACCAGGGTGACGGCGGTGGCGCCGCTGCCGATCACCACGACTTTCTTGCCGCTGTAATCGAGATCTTCCGGCCACTGCTGGGGGTGGATGATCTGGCCCTTGAAGTCGTCGCGGCCGGCAAATTCCGGCGTGTAACCGGCGGCATAGTTGTAGTAGCCGGTGCAGCTGATGACGAAGTTGCAGCTCATCTGCAACTGCTCGCCGGTCGCCGTATCTTCGATGTCCAGAATCCACGCAGCATCCCGGCTGGACCAGTTGGCGCTTTTCACCCGCTTGTTGTAGCGGATCTTCTGGTCGACACCGTATTCGCGTGCCGTATCGCGGATATAGTCGCGGATCGACGGGCCGTCGGCGATCGCCTTGGGATTGGTCCAGGGCTTGAAGTTGTAGCCCAGGGTGTACATGTCGGAATCAGAACGGATGCCGGGGTAGCGGAACAGATCCCAGGTGCCGCCCATGGCGTGACGGGCTTCCAGCAGGGCAAAGGTCTTGCGCGGTGTTTCCCGCTTCAGGTGGCAGGCGGCGCCAATGCCCGACAGGCCGGCGCCGATGATCAGTACATCAAAATGTTCCAGCGACATGGGAAGCCTCACCCTCTCTTTGTAGTTTTATTCAGTGTAACGTCGATCACACAATCAAGAAGGCTGTGTTGCAGATCGCGACCAACGCCATGCAAATGTTCGGATTCGAGGGTTTGACGATACCATTTCCGGGGCAACTGTCCGGTATTAAATCATGTCATTTAATTTGGCTGTGTCGTCGGACCACAGAGTCACTTCTTCAGATAACGTTGCTGCAGAAACGTGAACAGGGCCTGGGAAGCTGCGGAAAGCGGATAACGGCGCCGGGTCACGATGCCGACCCGCTCGCTGATGCCTTTGCCCTGCAGCATCAGGCAGCGGGCACCGGCCATCTCCATCATGGGCTGGCACAGGGCAGGCACAATGCTGACGCCCAGGCCGGTGGCCACCATGCGACCTACTGTCATCAACTGATGTGCTTCCAGGGCCGGCTGGAATTCCTCTTGTTCGGCTTCCACTGCTTTTCGGATCAGATCACCGATATGGGACGGTGATTGAAGGGTGATCAGGCCATGGCGGGCGAGCTGTTTGATGCTGGCTTTGCGGGACTGCAGGAGCGGGTGGTTCGGTGGCATCACGGCGACAAAGCGATCCTCGAACAGGGGCGAAAACTGCAGATCTTCCTGTTTGCCCGGATCAAAACAGATGCCCAGCTCGACGCGGCCGCTGCGCACCAGTGCGATGACTTCTTCCGCCACTACATCCTGCAGGGTAATGGTGACGTCGGGATACTGGTGTTTGAACGGCGTCAGGACTTCCGGCAGCAGACCGGCGGCGAACGACGGCATGGATGCCAGACTCACCCGCCCGGTGCGCAGCGCAAACTGGCTGCTGACATCACTGAGTGCGGTATCCCAGTCGGCCAGCAGACGCTGGGCGGTGGGCAGGAAGGCTTCCCCCTCGGGGGACAGCGCCAGGGTACGTGTCGAACGCACCAGCAGCTTGCCACCCAGTGCATCTTCCAGCCCCTTGATGGCAACGCTGAGGGCCGGTTGCGACAGAAACAGCTGGTCCGCTGCTTCGGCAAAACTGCGGCAGCGGGCGACCGTAACAAACGCGCGAACCTGCTTGATGGTGACGTTCAGCATGGGGTTTCTATTGATAAATAGAATCTATTAATTATTTATATATTTAGATTTGATTAATATAAGGTGCTGCCGCATTCTTGTCCACATGCGAGTCATTGAAGCAAGGAGACAGTAATGTCCGGATTCAACAAGGTGGTCGGCAGCTATGAAGAGGCGATGGCCGGCCTGGAAGATGGAATGACGGTGATTGCCGGGGGCTTTGGCCTCTGCGGTATTCCGGAAAACCTGATCAGGCAGATCAAGAAAATGGGCACCCGAGGGCTGACCGTTGTTTCCAATAATGCGGGCGTCGATGGTTTCGGCCTGGGCATTCTGCTGGAGGATCGTCAGATCAGAAAGATGGTGTCGTCCTATGTGGGTGAAAACGCCCTGTTCATGCAGCAGATGATGGATGGCTCGCTGGAAGTTGAACTGACACCACAGGGCACGCTGGCCGAAAAGATGCGTGCCGGTGGGGCCGGTATTCCGGCATTCTACACCGCTACCGGATACGGCACCGCGGTGGGTGAAGGTAAAGACGTGCGTGAATTCAACGGCCGCAAATATATCCTCGAAGAATCCATCGTCGGCGATTTCGCCATTGTCAAAGCCTGGAAGGCGGACCGATATGGCAATGCGATCTACCGTCATACCGCAATGAATTTCAATCCGATGGCAGCAACCGCCGGCAAGATCACCGTGATGGAAGTGGAAGAAATTGTCGAACCCGGTGAACTGGAACCGTCGCAGATCCACACGCCCGGCATTTATGTGGATCGTCTGATTCAGGGCACGTTTGAAAAGCGTATTGAACAACGTACGGTACGGAGAGCATAAGCATGGCACTGACCCGCGAACAAATGGCGATGCGTGTTGCCCGTGAACTAAAAGACGGTTACTACGTGAACTTGGGCATCGGCATTCCAACCCTGGTGGCCAATTACATTCCCAACGATATTGAAGTCATGCTGCAATCCGAAAACGGTTTGCTTGGCATGGGGCCCTTTCCCACCGAAGACCAGGTCGACGCCGACATGATCAATGCCGGCAAGCAGACCGTGACGGCGGTTACTGGTGCGTCGATATTTTCCTCTGCAGAATCCTTTGCAATGATCCGCGGTGGTCACGTGGACCTCACGGTGCTGGGCGCGTTTGAAGTGGATGTGGAAGGCAATATTGCGTCCTACATGATTCCCGGCAAGCTCATCAAAGGTATGGGCGGTGCGATGGATCTGGTGGCGGGTGCGGACAATATCATTGTCATCATGACCCACGCCTCGAAACACGGCGAATCGAAACTGCTGAAAAAATGCAGCCTGCCTTTGACGGGCGCGGCCTGCATCAAGCATGTGTTGACCGATCTGGCCTATCTGGAAATCAAGGACGGCAAGTTCTGGTTGAAGGAGCGTGCGCCGGGTGTCAGTGTGGAAGAAATCGTGTCACTGACGGAAGGTGAGCTGGTGGTACCTGATCATGTACCGGAGATGCAGTTTCAGTAATTGCGCATCTGCACGGGTGTGCTGAAACAAAAAAAGCCTGAACAACTCAGGCTTTTTTTATTGCTGGTGCGGGGCGGTGATCAGACCGCTTCGGCTTCTGCCTGGGGAATCTGCACCCGCATCATCTTGTGGCGCTGTTCCTTGGCGGAGTAGATTTCATCGAACAGGAACAGGTGCAGGGTGCGGCGGATCAGACGCTGGTTTTCGCCGGTGGTACGTTCCCGGTAGATGCCGTTTTCCCAGGCGTACTGGTCGATGTAGGCAATCACGAACGCCATCGCCTGGCCGCGATACTGGAAACCAAAATAGCGTTTCTGGTCATCCTTTTCCCGTTCCAGCAGAATATGCAGCTTGCTGATGATATCCAGTGGCAGCAGACCCTGCTGGTCCAGCCAGCGATTGGCCTGTTCGGAAATCAGGACCTGATCCAGATCGCCGGAGCGGGACAGGGCGTTGATGAACGCCAGATCGTGACGCCGGGTCAGGCGATAGGCCAGTTTGAAATCGACTTTGGCAGCGGACTTCACGTCGCTCATGGTCAACCCCCACCGATTCGTGACAGATGGCCCAACACTAGCGCGAATGCTGGTTTCTTGTCTGTTTCCGTTTGTTACCGGTGAAGAATCGTAACACTGGTGGCAGAATGGCGGATTAACTCATTGAAATTCAACAGGCGAGTGCAGGGGCGTGGAACTGCGGCAGGTGAATGCCAGTCAATTGCTGGACACCGGGAAGTGGTATCTGTGGTAGCGGGTATCATTCTTCCATAGTTTTCGCACATTTCCGTGGTTTCATACCCCGACTCAGAATCGACGAGAGGAAGTTCCCCTGATCGTGACCAGACGAGTGTTTGTCCCACTGCTGCTGGTGATCCTTGCGCTGGCAGGCTGTGCCCATCAGGCGGCAGAGCAACCGGCTCCCGCAACGTTACCAGCCAAGTTTTCGCAGAGTGGTGAGGCGCCCCTGCCCAGTTTCTTCTGGCAGGCGTTTGCAGATCCGCAGCTGGATAGCCTGGTGCAGCAGGCGTTCACCCACAATTATTCGCTCGCGGCGCAGCAGGCAGTGCTGAATCAGGCTGATGCGTTGTTGCAGCAGCAACGCGCCGGCTGGTGGCCGACTCTGAATGCAACCCTGGGCAGTTCCCGCAGTGATGGTGATGGGGTTGAACGCAGCCGGACGTTTTCCGGTGGCTTTGCCGCGTCCTATGAAGTGGATTTGTGGGGGCGCATTGGCAACGTAGTGGACGCCGCTGCACTGCAGCGCGATGCCAGTGTGGAAGATCTGAAAGCCGCGCGCATTACCCTGGCATCCGATGTGACGCTGGTGTGGTATCAGCTGGTAGCGCAGCGGCAATTGCAGGCACTGCAGCAAAAACAGCTGGATACCAACGACAAGGTGCTGCAACTGGTGACAGCGCGATTCCGGCAGGGCCAGGCCGATGCGGCGGATGTGCTACGTCAGCAGGTGTTGCTGGAACAGAATCGGGCGGCGCTGACGGCAACGGCCAGCGATATTCAGGTACTGGATCATGCCCTTAGCATCCTGATCGGACAGGCGCCGGGTGCTACTTTGCCTGTGTCGAATTCACTGCCGGCGTTGCCGCCATTGCCTGCCACCGGACTGACTGCTGACTGGTTGCAGCAACGCCCCGATCTGCGTAGCGCCTATCTGGGGGTGGCAGCTGCGGATGCCGAGGTCGCGGCCGCGATTGCTGAACGCTATCCACGTCTGGATCTGACGGCGAATGTGTCCAGCAGTGCCAGCCGTTCTTCCGATCTGTTTGATGACTGGCTGGAAAATCTGGCCGCCAACCTGCTGTTGCCAATAGTGGATGGCGGTGCCCGGCGGGCTGAAGTGGCGCGTCGTCAGGCTGTGGTGGCAGAGCGCTTCGCCCGTTATCAGCAAACACTGTTGACAGCCGTGGCTGAAGTGGAAGATGCGCTCAGTCGCGAATATTTCCAGCATCAGCATCTGCAGCATCTGCGCAACAAGATGACGCTGGATGATCAGGTGGTGCAGCGACTCAACCTGCGCTATCGCGCCGGCAATGTGGATTATCTCGACGTACTGCAGGCCCTCACCGATCAGCAGCAGACCCAGCAGGATGTGATCACCGCGCAGCAGCAACTGCTGGAATACCGCATTGCCCTGGCCCGCGCACTGGCCACCGGCTGGACAGCTGAATCCCCTGAATCCCCGACACAAGTGACCCAACATGAATCAGCAAGTGGACATTGACGCCGTGGTGACGCAACCGTCGCAGCAACCTGCATCCCTGATGACTCGCCTGTTCCGGCTGGCCCTGCCTGTGATCATCGTGATTGTCGGGCTGGTGGTGGCCAGCTATCTGAT
The DNA here is from genome assembly GCA_041395845.1 of Gammaproteobacteria bacterium. GTDB lineage: Bacteria > Pseudomonadota > Gammaproteobacteria > Pseudomonadales > Ketobacteraceae > Ch67. Next base: position 63,629 of record JAWKZS010000018.1, on the reverse strand, counting down.
GTTTGCCACGCCCAAAATGGAGCGGGTGAGCAAGCCGCGGGAGGCGCGTCTGGTGGATGTCATGACCGTGTCCACTGCGACGGATGCGTTGCGCATTACGGCCTGGGGCGAAGTAAAACCGGCGCAGGAAGTGGTGGTGCGTGCCCAGGTGAGCGGCGTGGTGCAGACGCTGTCGCCCGGATTGGAGCCAGGCAGCTTTGTCACCGAAGGGCAAACACTGGTGCGACTGGAGCAGGCCGATTATCAGGCCGCGCTGATCCAGCAGCAGGCCGCTTTGCAGCAGGCAAAAGCAGAACTGGAAATCGAGCAGGGTAATCAGGCGGTAGCACGCAGCGAGTTTGCGTTGCTGGGTGGCGATGTCAGCCCGGCCGATCGTAAACGCATGCTGCGGGAACCGCAGCTGCAGGTGGCCAGTTCGCAAGTCCAGTCAGCAGAAGCGGCGCTGGCAGCGGCGCAGCTGAATCTGGATCGAACCGTCATTCGTGCGCCGTTTGCCGGTGTGATTCGCGAACGGCACGTCAATGTCGGCAGTCATCTGGCGGTGAATGGTGATGTGGTGACGTTGACCGGCACTGCCATGGCCTGGGTTGAGCTGTCGGTGCCACTGACAGAGCTGCAGTGGATTCAGTTTCCCGATGTCGACGGCAATCCCGGTTCGACAGTGACCCTGTATTACGATCAGGTGTGGGCGCAGGGCCAGACCCGCAGCGGCCGGGTAGTGCGTCTGCTCAGCGATCTGGAATCCAGTGGCCGCATGGCACGTATTCTGGTGGAAGTGGACGATCCGCTGGCCCGTGACAGCAAGGTGCCGCCATTGTTGATGGGCAGTTTTGTCCGCGCCGACATCAGCGGCAAACCGATGGAGCATGCGTTGCTGATTCCTGCCAGTCTGCTGCGCGAGAACGATACGGTCTGGCGCTACGTCGATGGCGAATTGAAGGTCCAGCCGGTGACGGTACTGTATCGCACCCAGTCCGATGTGTACGTTAGCAGCGGGATTCAGCCGAGTGATCTGCTGGTGACATCCGCTTTGTCGACGGTGACGGACGGCATGCCGGTCAGACTGGAGGAAACGACGGATGGCGACAGCGATGAATGAGCCGGTGAATGTTTCCCATCGCGGCCCGCTGGCCTGGATGGTGCAGCACAAGGTGGCCGCCAACCTGCTGATGCTGGTGTTGCTGGTGGGTGGCCTGTTGTTCGCGTCGCAAATCAAGAAAGAAGTATTTCCCGAATTCGAACTGGACATGGTGACCGTGTCGGTGGCGCTGCCTGGCGCCAGCCCGGAAGAGGTCGAGCAGAGTCTGGTGCTGGCCATCGAAGAAGCGGTGCGCGGGCTTGAAGGTATTGAGGACATCACCGCCACGGCGTCCGAAGGTGCTGCGTCGGTCATCATCGAGTTGATGAGTTCCGCCGACCGTCAGAAAGCCTATCAGGATATCCAGCAGGCAGTGGATCGTATCACCACCTTTCCCGGTGATGCGGAAAAGCCCCAGGTATCCTTGAGCAGCCGGCAACGGGAAGTGATGGAAGTGCAGCTGTACGGCAACGTCAGCGAACACACCCTGCGGGCAGCGGCGGAACAGGTACGGGATCATCTGCTCAGCGACAGCGAACTCACCCAGATCGAACTGGAAGGCGCCCGCAATCTGGAAATCCAGATCGAGATTACCCAGGCGGACCTGCGGGCCTATGACCTGACGCTGGAGCAGGTGGCCAGTGTGGTGCGGGCGTCGGCGCTGGATCGTTCCGGCGGCAAGGTGGAAACCAGTGCCGGACAGATCCTGTTGCGGGTGCAGGAACGCAAGGATTACGCGCGCGAATTTGCTGCGATCCCCCTCAAGGTAGACGCCAACGGAACGGTGTTGCGTCTGGGCGATATTGCCACTGTGCGCGAAGGTTTCGAAGATACCAAAGTGTCGGCCACCTACGACAATCAGCCCGCCATCGGCCTGCTGGTGTATCGCGTCGGTGACCAGACACCCATGAGCGTGTCAGACGCCACACGGCGACTGTTGCCGGAGGCGATCGCCAGTCTGCCACCGGATATCCAGTACGTAATCTCGGATGATAATTCCGAGATCTACCAGCAGCGCCTGAATCTGCTGCTGCGCAACGGCTTTCTGGGGCTGATTCTGGTACTCGCACTGCTCAGTCTGTTTCTGGAATTCAAGCTGGCGTTCTGGGTGGCAGTGGGAATTCCTGTGTCGTTCCTGGGCGCGTTTCTGTTTCTGCCGGCGATGGATGCGTCCATCAACATGATATCCATGTTCGCGTTCATCATTGCGCTGGGCATCGTGGTGGATGATGCGATCATTGTCGGTGAAAACATTTACGAATACCGACAACGCGGCATGAACTGGATCGATGCGGCGATTCAGGGGGCGCGAGATATCGCTGTGCCCATCACGTTCAGCATTCTCACCAACATCATTGCATTCCTACCACTGGCATTCATTCCCGGCGGTTTCGGTAAATTCTGGTCGGTGATTCCGCTGGTGGTGGGAACGGTTTTCGTGATTTCGTGGATCGAGGCCTTGCTGGTGTTGCCGTCCCATGTGGCGCACATGAAGCATCGTCAGCGTACCGGCTTGGCGGCACGGCTGCATGACAAACAGCAGGCGTTCAGTAATGGATTTTCGCGCTGGGTCGAGCGCTATTATGGCCGCTTCATTCATATTGCGGTGAAGCGTCGCTATGTGACGGTGGCGGCCGGTATCGCATTGCTGTGTGTTGTGCTGGCGTTGCCGCTGAGCGGGCGCATGGGCTTTATCCTGATGCCGACAGTGGAATCGGATTCGTCGGCTGCCACCGTGGTGATGCCGGTGGGTACGCCGGATGCGGTGATGCAGGGCGTGCGCCAGATGATGGTGGAAAAAGCCCGCCAGGTACTGGAAAGCCAGCCAGCCGGCAATCCCGGCAAAGGTGTGTTTGCCGTCGTGTCGGATAACACCATCAATATCCGCGCCTATCTATTGCCACCGGATCAGCGCACCGTCAGTACCAGCGAGATTACCCGCCAGTGGCGTGATGCGGTGGGCAGCATTGCCGGTGCCGAGTATGTGCGCTTTGCCTCGGATCGCGGTGGCCCCGGATCGGGGGCGGCGGTGACAGTGGAGTTGCGTCACCGTGATGTCGATATGCTGAACCGGGCGAGCGTGGCGTTGGCGGCGCGACTGGCGGAATTCAGCAACACGCGGGATATCGACGACGGTTATACGCCGGGCAAACGTCAGCTGGATTTTCGCCTGACACCGGAAGCCCGCAGCGCCGGCCTGACCGCGGCGGATGTCGGTACCCAGGTGCGCAATGCGTATTACGGTGCCGAAGCACTACGGCAGCAGCGGGGCCGCAATGAAGTGAAAGTCATGGTCAAGTTGCCCGAGACAGAACGCAGTCATTTGCGAGACGTGGAAACGTTGTTGCTGCGCACGTCCGCTGGCGGCTATATCCCGCTGAATCAGGCGGTAGAGATCGATTACGGCCGCGCCTTCACCCAGATCACCCGTCACAATGGTCAGCGCGCGGTAACGGTGAGTGCCAATGTGGACCCGATCAGTGAAAGCAATCGCATCGTGACGGTGTTACGTACAGAGGTATTACCGCAACTCCAGAAGGATTTCCCTGGCCTGAATTTCGGTTTTGAGGGCCATCAGGCGAGCATGCGCGATGCGATGATGAGTTTCGTGCAGAACGTCAGTCTGACCCTGGTGGCGATGTACATTCTGCTGGCGATTCCGTTCCGCAGCTATATCCAGCCGGCCATCGTGATGCTGTCGATTCCGTTTGGTGTGGTGGGTGCAGTACTGGGGCATCTGGTGATGGGCTATAGCATCAGCATCATCAGTATCATGGGGATCATCGCGCTCACCGGGGTGGTGGTGAATGATTCGCTGGTGATGATCGATTATGCCAACCGGCGGCGGGCGCAGGGTGCCCAGGCGCTGGAGGCCATCGTGGATGCCGGGATTCGCCGCTTCCGGCCGATTCTGCTGACGACGGTCACCACCTTCTGCGGGCTGGCGCCGATGATTTTCGAAACCTCCCGGCAGGCGCGTTTCATTATCCCGATGGCGATTTCGCTTGGGTACGGCATCCTTTTTGCCACCGCGATCATGCTGGTACTGATTCCCTGTTTGTACATGGTGATCGAGGATGTGCGCACAGGATTCCGCGCACACACCGGTGCGGTGGCCGATGACAAACCGTCAGAACTTGTCTGAATCCGGTACCCGGTCCAGTGCACCCACATCCAGTACTGGCGAGGCATCGATGTTCTCGGCGTCCATCATACTGGCGACGCGCTGTAACGAAGAGATGATCGCGGTCTGTTCCCATTCCTGCAGGCTGCTGAACTTGCGCACGAAGTGCTCCTGCAGTGGCATTGGGGCGTGACTGAGGATTTCGAGTCCGGCGGGCGTGATCGAGGCAATCACCTTGCGCTTGTCCGGGTCGGAACGCTGGCGGGTAATCAGGTTGCGGGATTCCAGCCGGTCCATGATGGTGGTGACGGTGGCCTGGCTCAGACTGATGTCATTGGCAATCTCGCCGGCGGGCAGATCCCCCTTGTTGCGCAGGGTCTGCAGGATCAGCAGCTGGGGCGCGGTGAGGCCGGCCACCTTGCTGAGGCGCTTGGAATGCAGGTCGGTGGCGCGGATTACCCGGCGCAACGCAACCAGTACAGCTTCGATATTGTTCATGTCATTGAATGCCAGGTCGAAAAGAAGCGTCATTATAAGGCAATCCTGTCGTTTGGCGGGCTTGAATCCGGCGGCGGAAGCAGGGATCATGATTCGACAGCTATCGAATTGACCTTTCTTTGCCGCTACAGGAGTTTCAGCAATGGTTTCAGTTAACCGGGCACTCGATGTGACCAGTTCCGTTTTGGCTTCTACCTTGCGCGGCTGGCGCGGCAGCAGTGCCAGTCGCAAGGTGCAGCAGCCGGCCCAGTTGCCAGAGCTGTATGACCGCGAAGGTTGTGCCAAATGCCGTCTGGTGCGCGAGGCCTGCACCGAACTCAATCTGGATGTGAAAATCATCCCGGTGCCCGAGGGCGGTACCCGCTATCAGGATCAGCTGCGCGCCGTATCTGGTGCGCTGCAAGTACCATTCATGTTCGATCCGAATACTGGCACCAAACTGGCGGATGCCGATGCCATCGTGGCCTATCTGTTTCGCGAATATGCCCACAAGGATGCGCCAGGGCCGCTGCGTCCGACGGCATTCAATCTGCTGCTGTCGGAGCTGGCCACCCGGGTGCGGGGCGGGCAGGGCGTCCGCGCAGTGCCATCCAAAGGTGCACAGCAGGTCCTGACGTTGTACAGCTTCGAATCCAGCCCCTATTCACGTCTGGTACGGGAAAAACTGTCTGAACTGGAACTGCCCTACGTACTGATCAACATTGGCAAGCAGCAGCGCGCCGACGTGGGTCCGGCCAATTTCCGCCTGCATCTGGGGCCTTACAAGCCACTGCCGAATACCAAGCGTTCCACGTTTTTTGCCGAGCACGGCAATGTGCAGGTGCCGTACCTGATCGATCCGAACACCGGTGTCGACCTGTTTGAATCCGCCGATATTCTGCGGTATCTGGAGCAGACCTACCGGCGCTGACCATCAGAACAGCTGCTTGGGATCAGGCAGGTGAGTGCCTTCGCTCCGCGGAATATCGTCCGTCGCCAGTTGATGGGTGAAATCACTCAATGTGGCATGCTGCAGCCGGTCGCTGGAAACGGTGGGCTGGCTGAGCATGTAATGCACCAGCGTGCTGGTGACGGCGTTCAGTGCCGACATGTGTGTACGTTCATAACCGTGCGTGGCGTCGGTGCCAAATGTCAGCAGGGCATGGCGGATATCGTGTCCTGCCTGCACCGCTGAAATGGCATCGCTGTAATAGAAACGGAATACATCGCGCTGATGGGGAATCTGCTGTTGCTGGCAGATGTTCAGCAGATGCCGTGTCAGGTGATAATCAAATGGTCCGCTGGAATCCTTGATTGCCACCGTTACGCCAAATTCTTGGGCATTCTGCCCGTTGGCCACCGGCCCGATATCCACGCCGACGAATTCGGTTATGTCATCATGCAGCGCATGACTGGCGCCGGATCCGACTTCTTCTGACAATGTGAAAATCGGAAAGCAGTCGAACGGCACCGGCAGGTTGTAATCGCGCAGGGTCTTCAGTGCGGTGAGCACACAGGCGACGCCGGCCTTGTTGTCCAGATGCCGCGACACGATGTAGCCGTTGGACAGGAATTCCGGATTCGGATCGAACGCCACGAAATCCCCTACCTGAATGCCGGCGGCATCCGCGTCCATGCTGTGTTTGATGGGTTCATCGACCCGGATTTCCACCTGATCCCAGCTCACCGGCTGGGTATCGATCGCTTCATTGAAGGCGTGACCGGCGGCCATCAGTGGCAACACACTGCCGCGGAACCGGCGCTGGTCGCTGAATACGGTTACCCGGGCGCCTTCGGAAAAACGGCTGGACCAGTGGCCTACGGGCGTGATGGCAAGGCGGCCGTTGGGTTTGATTTCCCGCACCATGGCGCCGATGGTGTCCAGATGGGTGACGACGGCGCGGCCAGGGTAATGTTGCGCGCCCGGTACTTTTGCCCGAATGGTTCCCCGGCGCATCAGTTCGAATTCGACACCCAGTTCTTTCAGGTGTTCACACACATACACCACCGCACGATCGGTAAAACCGGTGGGGCAGGGAATGGCGAGCAGTTCCAGCAGGACTTTTTTCAGATAGTCCTCGTTGACGACGTAGGATTCCTTGTTCATGTCAAAACACCTGTTCGGACAGCGGAAACAGCAGGTCGATAAATTTCTGCGCTGTCGGTTGCGGTTCGTGATTGGCAAGGCCCGGACGCTCGTTGGCTTCGATGATGACGTAATCGGGTTGATCCGCTGCGGTGATCATCATGTCGATCCCGGTGACCGGAATCTGCAGCGCACGGGCTGCCTGCATGGCAGCGGCCTTCAGTGTCGGATGCAATTGATCGGTGACATCAATCAGGGTGCCGCCGGTATGCAGGTTTGCGGTTTTACGCACGGCGATGATCTGGCCTTCAGCGGGGATGCTGTCCCAGTCCAGCCCCTGCAGCTGCAGACAGCGACGGGTTTCATCATCCAGCGGAATCCGGCTTTCGCCACCGGTGGCTGCAGCGCGACGCCGGCTCTGTTTTTCCACCAGCTCGCGCACGCAGGTATGGCCATCGCCGACGATCTCTGCCGGTTTGCGGATGGCAGCGGCCACCACTTCGTAGCCGATCACTACAATGCGCAGATCCTGGCCGGCGTGATAGCTTTCCAGCATCACCGTGGGGGAAATCTGCTGCGCCGCGACAATGGCGGCTTGCAGGGTATCGTCATCGCGGATATCACAGCAGATGCCTTTGCCCTGTTCGCTGTCCGCCGGTTTCACCACAATGGACTGATGCTGCTGCAGAAAGTCAGTGCTGGATGCCATGTCAGCATGCAGGCGGAAGGCGGGAATCCGCAGGCCGGCACGTTGCAGACAGCGCTGGGTCAGATGCTTGTTCTGACACAGGGTCATGGTAACGGCACTGGTCAGGTCAGTCAGTGATTCATGGCAGCGGATACTGCGGCCACCCTGGGTCAGGGTGAACAGATTGGCGTCGGCATCATCGATGCTCACTTCGATGCCACGCGCCAGTGCTTCATCAATGATGATGGTGGCATAGGGATTGAGTTGCTGGTGCGTGGTTTTGCCGACAAACAGCTTTTCGTTGAAGGCGTTTTTCTTTTTGATGGCAAAGGTCTGGATCGGTTTGAAATTCAGTTTGGCGTACAGCTTTTTCGCCGCGCTGTTGTCGTGCAGCACCGACAGATCCAGATGTTCGCAGCCACGCACCTGCATATATTCCACCAGATAACGCACCAGCGCCTCGCCCACATTGGGCGCCTTGCATTGCGGATCCACCGCCAGACACCACAGGCTGCTGCCGTTGCAGGGATCGCGAAACAGCGCGCGATGATTGATGCCCATAACCGTGCCCAGCACTTCACCGCTGGTAGTGTCTTCTGCGATCAGGTAGATCAGCTGCTTGGAATTGCGATGCTGGACAATGTGATCACCGGCGATCGGCATCATGTGGCGTTTCTTGTAGATGCGGTTGATATGGCGCGCATCTTCCGGTGTGGTGGCGCGGCGGACATGGATATGCTGCAACGGACGATTGCGTGGCATATATTCATTCATCCATACCCGCAACGTGTCGGACGGATCAAGAAACAGCTGCTGGGGCGCGTGATTCAGCACCACTTGTGGCCGCGATACGTACAGCGCAATGTCCCGTTCGCCACTGGCTTCCGCTACTACGGCTTCCGCCAGCACGGCATCGTCTTCAAAGGTGTGGCCGACGATGAACCGGCCCCAGCCACAATGCACGATGACGTTCTTGGGAATGTCGTTCATGTCTTCACGACGATGGGCCGCCTTGAACTGTTCGAACGATGGCGAGCGCTGGCGCATCATGCGATCGTGGCGATGCTGGATCGGAAAAGCCATGTCAGAGTCCTTGGGTTTGCAGCCAGAGTTCCAGCAGGCCCAGCTGCCACAGCTTGGAACCGCGCAACGGCGTGATGTGTTGCTCCGGGTTCTGCAGCAGGTGGTTCACATAGGCCGGACTGAACAGGCCGCGCTGCTGCGCCCGTTCGCTGGTCAGCGTGGCGGTAATCCACTCGAGGAATTCCCCGCGCAGGTATTTCAGTGCCGGCACCGGAAAATAGCCCTTGGGACGATCGATCACCGCCGCCGGAATCACCTGGCGCGCCACTTCTTTCAGAATCCATTTGCCGCCGTCACGGACTTTCAGATCGGACGGAATCCGCATGGCGAATTCCACCAGTTCGTGATCGAGGAAGGGCACCCGTGCTTCCAGGCTCGCAGCCATGGTCATGTTGTCCACCCGCTTCACCGGATCGTCCACCAGCATCACGGTGGTATCCAGCAGCAGAGCTTTGCTGACGCCATCCGGTGTGTTGTGAGCAGCAAAGAAATCCCGCACATAATCGCCGGCCGCATCGTGAATTTGCCACGCCGGTTGCACCGTTTGCAGGAATTCTTCGTGGTCGCGATCGAAAAACGCCGCGCGATAGGTTTCATAGGGTGTCGTACTGTTTTGCAGCGGTGGATACCAGTGATAGCCACCCAGAATCTCATCGGCGCCCTGACCGCTCTGTACGACCCGGCAGTGTTTGCGCACTTCATGGGCCAGCAGATAGAACGCCACGCAGTCGTGACTGACCATCGGCTCCGACATGGCGGCAATGGCATCCGGCAGGGTGTCGCGCAATTGCTGCGGCGGAATCCGGATCTGGTGATGCGATGTGCGGAAGTGCTCCGCAATCAGATCGGAATAGCGGAATTCGTCGCCGGCTTCGTCACCCACCGCGTCAAAGCCGATGGAAAAGGTTTCAATCGGCGACTGCTTGAATTCGGCCAGCAGTCCCACCAGAAGGCTGGAATCGACACCACCGGACAGCAGCACACCCACATCCACCGCAGCCAGATTGCGCCGGCGCACGGCGGCCCGCAGCTGTTCCAGCAACGCCTGTTTCCAGTCGTCTTCGGAATATTGTGCATCGCCGGGTTGGGGTTGGGCGCTCAGTTGCCACCAGCGTTCGATCTGCACATTGCCGTCCGGGTTAATCCAGCCACAATGGCCCGGTGGCAGTTTGCGGATATCGCGGAACAGGGTGTGCGGCGCCGGTACTACGGCGTGGAAATTCAGATAGAAATTCAGCGCAGCCGGGTCTATGTCATGACCGGTGTCCGGCGTATGCAGCAGTGCGGGCAAGGCCGACGCAAAGCGGAAGAGGCGGGCATTGGCCGTGTAATAGAAGGGCTTGATGCCAAGCCGGTCACGGGCGATGAAGAGACGATCGTCATTGCGGTTCCAGATGGCAAACGCAAACATGCCATTGAAACGCTGCAGACAGTCCGGCCCCCAGGCATGGAAGGCCTTGAGCACCACTTCGGTGTCGCCACCGGAAAAGAATTTGTACCCCATCAGACGCAGTTCATCGCGCAGCTGCGGATAGTTGTAAATCGCGCCGTTGAACACCAGGGTCAGGCCCAGGGTGGCGTCTGTCATCGGTTGCTGGGATTCGGGGGCCAGATCCATGATCATCAGGCGGCTGTGGCCGAGTGCCACCCGTCCCTGATGGAACAGGCCACTGCTGTCCGGGCCGCGGGCCCGCTGTTTCACATTGATGGATTGCAGGATAGAAAGATCGGGGGATTGCTGGTCAAACCGGTATTCGCCGTTGATTCCACACATGATAAATATATTTTGAGTTCAAAATAGAGTGGTCAGTATAGCGAACCGTTATAAAAAGGGCAAATTGGCGAATAATTGGAAGCTTTGGTGTGCGGCATCCCTTTTATGGTGATCAATATAGTTACAGATCTAATAAATATGACAGCAATCCCGCCCGGTTCTTCAAAAACCCATTGGCGCCGCCCACGTACCGGCCTATCATTCCGGGTTTAGTACAAGGGCCTGCGCCATCCCCCATGTTTTTCCAAGATTCCCGAAGCCAGTTTTTCCGCCCTCTCACCAGCAAATACCGTGAACAGATCGTCGAGTGCCTGCGCCTGCTGTATGAGCGTCAGTACAGCGAAAGCGCGGATTACGGCGAGTCGCTGCAGCGCGATCAGGTGCTGGAAATCTTCGAGGAGGCCCTGGCCCGGGCGCCGCTGCTGGACGGCAGTGAATTTGACGCCGAAACCCGCTTCAAATCGGAACGGGAACAGGCCAACTGGATTCTGAATCAGCTACTGGAACATGGCTGGCTGGAAAAGCAGGTGGATCAGGCGACCCTGCACAGCACCTTTCCGTTTTCCCGCATGGGCCGGCTGTTTACCCAGTCTTTTGCCGAGCTGGGACGTGCCTCGGTGCGGACCCGTCACCGCAACACCCGCAATACCCTCAATGCGCTGGAAGCCTTTCTCAACCGGGGCGAAGTTCACGATCTGCTGGATGCCTACGAGTATTCCGAACGCATCATCAGCGATTTCACCGATGTCATTGCCGAGCTGGAAGAACGCAAACGCGAACTGGTGCGTGAAGTTGAGGCACAGCTGCTGGTGCAGCAGGCCACCGAACATTTCTTCGATTTCATGGAAAAACGCTTTCAGCCGGATGTGTCGGTGCGGCTATCAGCAGACAGCGTGGAAAAACACCGGGATGCGATTCAGGACGTGATTGATCGCATCCGCCGCAAGCGCAAGGAATTCAAACACGACGCGGAAAAGAAAGTGCGTCAGCTGGTGCCGGAACTGGCGCAGCCGGGCCGCTCGGTGCTGTACCTGATTCTGGATGCCATCGAAGACCGCATGCGCCGGGCCGCCGATCTGATGTTGCCGGCATTGCGGCGGGCGTTGCAGGGCTTTACCAAGCGGGCGGATATCATCATCCGCCAGCTGTCGTACCTGAATGCCCAGCGCGACAATGATGTGGTGGATATCTGCCGGCGCCTGGCGCAGTTGCCGGTGGAGCAGCAGGAACAGCGGCTAACGGAAGCAGGCCAGAACCTGGCGACCCTGCACCTGCAGCTGATTGATCCGGAACAGGTAAAACTGACCCAGCGCAAGGAACAAACGCCGCTGCAAACCCGGGTCGATGAAGCAGAAGACGATATTTCGCCGGAAGGCCGTCGGGCCCTGCTGGTGCAAACGCTGCTGGATCAGGCCTTTGTCATGCACAACGAAGGTTTGCGTGACTACGTGATCAACGCCATGGCCGGTGGCCGCATCATCAGTACCCGCGATCTGCCGGTCCACAACGCTCGCGATCTGCTGGCCATGGCCCATGCGGTGGAAACCGCGTCGCACCAGTCCTTCGACAGCGACTACCGCTTCCGTGTGTCCTATTCCGGCAGCGATGCCCACAACGATTATTTCGATAAATTCGACGTATTCCACATTGAACTGCAGCAGGACGAACCTGCCGCATCATCTGCAGAGCCATCATGACACTGACCGAACTCCTTCAACAAAAACTGGCCAGTAAACAGTTTTCATCCGATGAATTCAGCGAGCTACTGATCCGCCTGCTGGATTACGGTGTCATCTGCCGTGACGAAAGCCAGGTGGAAGAACAGCTTTACGACCGTTACCTGCAGCTGCAGGATCTGGTGGAAGATTATCTGGCGCCGCTGCGGGTACGTATCCAGCACGACCGCCGTTTCCATTTCGTACGGCTGTTTCCGCCCGGCGCCCAGGTGCCCGGATTGCCGGACGACGAGCATCAGCCGTTCAACAGCGGTCTGCGGGCGACCCTGAACCAGCAGGAAGTCGCCACCGTGCTGGTGCTGCGGGCGGAATACGACAAAGCCCTGCGGGAAGGGCAGGTGGATGACCAGGGCGCGGTGACGCTGTCGCTGGAAGCCTTGGGCATCGCTCTGAAGAATCTGCTGAATCGCACGCTGCCGGTAAAGAAAACCGAGCGCGATCAACTGTTCCGCCGCTTGCGTCAGCTGCGTCTGGTGCATACTGCGCAGGGCTTCGATGCCATGCAGCCGGATGCCTGGTTGCGGATTCGGCCCGGCATTACCAGCTTCGTCAATGACACGGTGCTGCAGCATCTGGGTGACAGCCTGCCCGATGCCGAATCTGCAGACGCCGAACAGCGTGACGATGACAACAGCCTGTTTTCCACCCTCTCCACCGGCGCCGGGGAATAAGCATGTACCTGAAAAAAATGCTGTACGTGAACTGGGGCAACATTCCCCATCTGGAACTGGATTTTGGTGCCGTGAATCTGTTTTCCGGTGGCAATGGCTCGGGCAAGACCACCGCCGCCGACGGCATCCAGACCCTGATGACCGCCGCCTACGAAAACCTGTTCAACTACAACCCGGGTCAGGATGAAACCACCCAGCGTGGTCGTGGTGGCAAACAGGTGCGCACGCTGGCGTCCTATGTGCTCGGTTGCGACGACGGCAGTTTCGCCCGCCTGAATCCGACCGACGGTTATCTGGCCGCCACGTTCAAGCCTGGCAAGGGCGAGCAGGGCGATAGCTTTTCGGCGCTGATGGGTGTGCGTGCCCATCTGGATACCGCCGGCCAGCAGCGTCAGGCCCGTCAGGATGAATTGCTGTTTATCCTGCTGCCCGGTGTCGAGTTGCGTCTGGATCAGCTGGTGCGCGAATACAAGGACGGCAAGCATGTCGTGAAACTCAATGATCTGCCGGATCTGCTGCAGCGGGAGTTCGGCAAGAAAGCGGTGGAAGTCTATGACAAGAAGGGCGCCTATCTGCGGCGTCTGTACGCACTGTTTCGTGGCCGCAAGGATGCCGTGTCCGATCGCGAAGCCAAACATGCGGCGCGCACCTTTGCCAACTTCATGGCGTACAAGCCGGTCAAGAGCATCAACGAATTCGTGGCCGACGAAATTCTGGAAAAGAAGGATCTGGGCGAAGCCATCCGCACAGTGTCCGATCTGATGAAAACCATTCACGGTATGGAAGAAGATGCCCGCCATATCCGTGAATCACTGGATATCCTGCAGCAGGCGTCGCAGTTGTGCGGTCATTACATCGAGCAGTGGGTGCAGCGCGCACTGTTGCGCTACCAGGAAGCCCAGCGTGCCCTGGGCGTGAAACAGAAAGCCTACATCGACAGCAAGCAGACCCAGAAAAAGCTGCAGGACCAGATTCGCGAAAAGGAAACCCGCCTTGCGGTGAACCGGGAGCGGCGCGAAGAAACCCATCGCCAGATGGTGGAACTGGAAGCACGGCGTCAGGGAATTGCGGTCTTGCACGAAAAGGATCGTCTGACCCAGACCATCGACAAGCTGCAGCGCAATCTGACCGGCAAGGCTGCGCCACTGTTGCAGCAGGATCAGGTGGTGCGACGCAATCTGCAGGCCGCACAAACCATTCAGGCCAGTCTGCAACAGCATTCCTGGAGCGTGGATCTGCCGGCGCTGGAAAACAAGGCGCTGCGTGACGCCTTGCGGAGTGTGCTCAAACACGAGCAGGGCCCGCAGATCGATCTGCAACGTCTGTTTACCAAGGACTGGGTGGATATTGCGCCGCTGGAAGAATTTCTGGATCAGGCCATCGCGCTGGAACAGAGCCACAATCAGGCGCACGACCAGTTGCACGGCATCGGCGGAAATCGCGATGCCAGTGTGCGGGATCAGCTGGCGGCACTGAAAAGCGAGCGGGAGCGGGATTTCCAGAATCTGCAGCGTCAGCTGCAGCAGAAAGAAAAGGAAATCGCCCAGCTGCAGACCCACAAAGTTGCCTATCCGCCGGCGGTGGAAGTGGCGCTGAAAGCGATTCGCGCGCAGTGTCCCGAGGCCGACCCCCGTGTGTTGTGCGACTATATCGAAGTGCAGGACCCGCAGTGGCAGATGGCCATCGAGGGTTATCTGGGTGGCGCACGGTTTTCGATTCTGGTGCAGCCGGAATACGAAGCGCAGGCAATCCGCATCGTGCGCAGTCTGCCGGGGCAGCGTAATACCGCGAAGGTGGTGCAGGGTGCGAAGGCAAGACGCGACTCTGATCGTCTCCAGCTACCAGCAGATTCAATTGTTCATATCCTGACATTCCACCATAAAACGGCTGAGCATTTCATGCGAGGTCATTATGGCAGCGTGATAAGAGTTCCAGACGAAGAATCGCTCCGGGACACTGCAAGAGGAATCACTAAAGATGGTATTGGCTCAGGTGGCTATACCATGTTCCGCTGCGACATACCCGATGCGGATCTGGTGTTCGGTCAGCATGCCCGCGAACGGGCCCTGGCCGCCAAGCAGCGCGAAGCCGAAACCCTGCTGAAACAGCTGGAAGTGCGTCAGCAGGATCTGGAAGCGCTGGCTCAGCTGTACAAGGCCGTCAACGACACCCAGGTGGTCAGCTACGCCTCGCTGATGCAGGAGATGCTGGATATCCAGCGCCAGCTGAAGCGGGCAGAGCAGGCGCTGGCCCAGCTGGATACCCGCGACTTCGAACGGCTGGAACAGGAACTGCAGGCGGCCCGAGCGCATTTTGCCGAACTGGAAAACGACCTGAAAACCCTGGAAAACGAAAAGGGCCGGGCGCAGAAAGAACTCGAAACGGCGGTGCGGCTGTCCGAACAGCTGGACCGGGAAAAAGAACAGCTGCAACTGATCGCGGAAAAACACGAAGCCAGTGTGCGCCAGCTGACCCAGTGGCGCCCCGACGTGGATGTGGAGCAACTGCTGGCGGACGCCGATGCTCAGCGGGTAGTCAGCGATCACGACAGCTATCAAGCGGAACTGGCCAATATCGAGAAATACCTGAACGAAGATTCCAGTGCCATCGTCAGCGTTATCATGCAACACAACCAGCGCTGCAATCCCGCCGACGCCATTGTGTACGACCCGGATTTCAACCAGGTGCACGAACCGGCGTTCTTCAAGCGTATTTCCGATCTGGGGCGCGAGGTAGACAACATCCGCAACCGGCTGCAAAACAACGTGCTGGTGGAAAAACACGGCCATCTGCAGACCCTGCGCGAGCGTTTCAACGAAACCTTCGTCAGCCATCTGTGCCACAGCATCTATCAGGCCATCAACGAAGGCGAACGGGCGCTGAAAGACCTGAACCGGGAACTGGAGCATCACCGTTTCGGCACGGATCAGGAACGCTTCTACTTTGCCTGGGAATGGGTACCGGAATTCAAGGAATACTGGCGCTTTTTCAAGGAAGTATCCCTACTGCCGAACCAGGGCGACGGCGTGAGCCTGTTTGATATGGAATTGCCCAAAGCAGTGCAGTCGGTGCGGGAAAAGCTGGTGGCCATGCTGCTGGATGACGACGAGCAGAAGGCGTTCCGCGAACTGCAGCGCATCGCCGATTATCGGCACTATCGCAGTTACGAGATTTTCAAGGAACCGCTGGGCAAGCAACCGATTCCGCTCAGTCAGTACGGCACCGGTTCCGGTGGCCAGCTGGAAACGCCGGCCTATATCATCCGCTCGGCGGCGGTGACGTCTGCGTTCCGTTTCAACGAAGGCAACACTCATTTGCGCATGGTGCTGGTGGATGAAGCGTTTTCGAAGATGGACGAAACCCGTTCCCGTGAAGTGATCAATTATCTGACCGATGCCCTCGGTCTGCAGCTGGTCTTCATTATGCCCACCAGCAAATCCGGTCCGTTCATGGACATCATTTCCCACCAGACCGTGTTCTCAAAATGCCCGTCCACCCGCAAGGTGGGTGAACTCAATACCCGGGTACTGGTGGATCGCAAAGTCTGCAATCAGGATCGCATCAAGACGCTGTGGGAACAGCAGCGCGTCTCGATCCGCGAGCAGGCCACTCTCGACTTTATGGAAGGTATTCAGTGACCACAATGGAGCGCCCGATCTGGATCGAGGACGAACCGTTTATCCAGCAGTTATTGGCCCGGTTGGTGGAGAATGTCGAAACCGGCAAGATTCCCCGGGTACCCTTGCGCGCCACCGGCTGGTCGCAACCCCTGTTTGATCATCGCGACAACGAAGGTGCGCGGCTGTTCAGCCGTATCGAATGGCTGACCGAAGAGCCGCAGGATATTCTGCGGGTGGAATACCCGGCGCGCAGCAACGAACAGGATGTACCGTACGAAGGCGCCTGGGTCTATCTGAAACTGGAAAAAGCCCGCATGGTGCGTTCCTGGTTGGGGCGCAAGCAGATCAATGAAGAGCGCATGGCGCTGGCGGATGCGGTGTTTGCTGTGGCCGACAAATTTGCCGATCGTGGCAAGGCGCTGGTGCGTTCCAATCTGGAAGTGCCGGGCAAGTCGCCGCAGGACATCGTCGACGCGTTTGTGCGGGTGCGGGATGTGTTGCGTAACGTCTACACCTTGCGCGAACTGTCGGCGACCTGTTTCTGGGGTGATTCCAAATTTCTCGATACGCCTGGAACTGCTGCAGCAACTGTATCCTGACTGCCTGCGTTATCTGCGCGAGCGTCCGCTGTTTTTGCAGGTGCGTTTGCCGGCAGAAATCGACGGCATCCTGATCATCGAAAATCAGGACACGTTCATGCGTGCCTGTCTGGGTCAGCTTCCCGAGGCGGAAAATCTGGCAGTGGTGTTCGGTTCCGGCTTCAAGGCGACATCCTCGTCCATCCGCCAGCGTGACAAATTGCGGTTTTTCTACAGCGGTATTGCCGATGCCAATGCTGTTGTGCAGTTTGAAGCCTGCTGGTTCAATGAGATTGAAAGTCTGCCGTTCCATTTTTTCGGTGATCTGGACTGGAGTGGCATGGGAATCCTGCTGGCGCTGCGACAACAGTTTCCTGCGCTCACTGCCTGGATTCCCGGTTATGAACGTTTGCGCAAAGCGGTGGAAAAGGGTGGGGGCCATTTGCCGTCCCAGGCGCGCAAAGGCCAACAGCTTTTCATTCCCGCCACCGGCTGCCCGTATGCCGACAAGATGCTGTTGCCGACGTTGACCCGTTACGCCCAGTTTGCCGATCAGGAGTCGCAATTCGATGGTGATTGAGGAAACCCTGCTGCAGGATGTGCCTAATGTGACGGAGTATCTGGCACAGAAGACTGAATTGCCAAAGGGACGCATCAAGCACGCGCTGGCCTGTGGTGCGTTGCGGGTAAAGAAACGCAAAGGCGGTTGGCAGCGCTTGCGGCGTGCAACAGCGTCGTTGCAGGCAGGTACCCTGCTGTCATTGCATTACGATGAACAGCTGCTGGCGCTGAAAGCGGCGCAACCCCTGCTGGTAGAAGATGTACGTGACTACAGTCTGTGGTTCAAACCGCCCGGTTTGCTATCCCAGGGAACGGAATGGGGCGATCATTGCAGTCTGTTGCGCCAGGTGGAACTGCATTTCAATAATCAGCGCCAGGTTTTTCTGGTGCATCGGCTGGATCGTGATGCCTGCGGTCTGATGCTGGTGGCGCATACGGGGGCAATGGCCGATCGCCTGAGTCGGATGTTTGCCGGCCGCGAGATGGAAAAACATTATCGCGTGCGGGTGGTGGGGACGGTGGATGAAGCGCCCTTTGTCATCAATCAGTCACTGGATGGCAAAGATGCGGTCACGCGGGTCCAGCGGTTGTCAGTGGATGGCGATACGTCGTTATTGGATGTGGTGATAGAAACCGGCCGCAAGCATCAGATCCGGCGCCATTTGTCAGCGCTGGGGCATCCCGTGGTGGGGGATAGCCTTTATGGTGAAAAAGCGCCGCAGGGTTTGCACCTTTCTGCGCTCAGTCTGGCGTTTGAGTGCCCTGTTCGGGGGCGAAAAATCCAGGTCACAGCGGACGAAAACGAAATCCATCGTTACTGGCGCTAAACCCCGTTGACGACCAAGGGGTTAAGGCTATAATCGGGTTAGCATTGCCTTTTGCAGTGTGCCAACGTGAATGCTCAAAACGAAAGACCCTTCAGTTGATCTCGTCGTGACCTTCATCAGTAACTCCTGCCAATTCGCCTTGCTCAGCGTCACGTTACCTTCGGGTAGTACTTTCAAACTGGAAAACATCAGGTAAATCTTATGTCAAACGCTTCAACCGGCCGTGTAAAGTGGTTCAACGAATCCAAAGGTTTTGGCTTTATTGAACAGGACAATGGCCCGGACGTTTTTGTGCACTTCAGCGCAATCAGCGGTTCGGGTTTCAAAACATTAACCGAAGGTCAGCGCGTTCAGTTCAATGTTACACAGGGTCAGAAAGGCCCCCAGGCTGAAAACGTACAAGTGATCTAAGCAAGACAAAAAAGGGTGAAGCGAAAACTTCACCCTTTTTTCTTTCTGTTTCAATCCTGTTTGTGCAGATGTAGCGACATCTGCGGGAACGGTATTTCTATTCCGGCAGCGTCAAACGCCTGTTTGATATTTTCGTTGAATTCCCACAGTACATTCCAGTAGTCGGCAGAGTTCACCCACGGCCGGACAATCAGGTCCACCGACGAACTGTTCAGCGCACCCACTGCTACCACCGGTGCAGGGTCGGGCAGAATCCGTTTATCCTGTTTCAACATGTCATTGATGATGTCCTTGGCTTTCTTCAGGTCACTGCCGTAGGAAATCCCGACGGTCATATCGACGCGGCGGGTAGGTTTTGCGGAGTAGTTGGTAATCACGCCGCTGTAGATCTGACCATTCGGAACGATGACCTGCTTGTTGTCCGGCGTTTTCAGGTTGGTGGTAAAGATGCCGATATGTTCGACGGACCCCATGACACCCCCGGCATCGATGAAATCACCGGTCTTGAACGGGCGAAAGATGATCAGCATGACACCGGATGAGAAATTCTGCAGTGAATCCTTCAAGGCCAGACCGACTGCGATACCGGCGGCACCCAGCAGTGCGACCAGGGAGGTGGTATCGAGCCCCAGCTGCTCCAGCGACGCGATGATGACAAACAGCAGCAGCACGGCTTGTGCGATGGAGGAGATGAAATCCACCAGAAGCTGATCCATCTTGCTCTTGACCAGCGCGTGCCTGAGCACTTTGATAATCATCTGCACGATGAAGCGGCCGATGACGAAAACGAGAATGGCCGTGCTGATGCTGACAGCCCAGCTCAGCAGTAATTCCTGCGACATTTCCTTGGGTAGGTATTTTTCGAAAAAAGACATAGACCGTCCTCCTGATTGGTGGACGGTCTATGGTAACGGGGTTTTATGGCAATGCCAAAACTGCAGCAGGCTTTCTGACGGGCAGGGTGCGGTGCAGCTGATGTGTCAGCGGTTTGCCTGCTGCTCAAGCAGGGTCACACTGAGTTTGACGAAATCCGCCGAGGTGATGATGCCCACCAGCTTGCCATCGACCAGCACTGGAAGGCAGCCATGCTTGCTTTCGAGAAAATAGCGGCCTGCCTCGAGCAACGGCAGTTGCGGCTGTACGGTTTCAGTGTCGCTACTCATGACATCCACGATGGGAATGCCGGCCTGGGCTGATTCCAGTGCCGCGATGCCCTTTGTGCCCGCAATGGTGAAGGCATGCCGCAGGACTTCTTTCTGGGTGACCAGTCCCAGGTATTCGCCGGTTTCGCTGTCGATGACCGGCATGTGGCGGATCTGGTGCTCGCTCATCATGCGATGGGCAGTGGCGAGGCTGTCTTTATCGGTGCAGTGAAACACCTGGGTGGCCATGATATCGGCGGTGGTGCGGGGGGCGCTCATTGCGGTCTCCTGATCCTTTTGCGTGCTGTTGTTAAGCATAGTCGCAGATCAGTGGATTCGCAGGGTCAGCCCAGCAGATTCAGCACTACACCCGAGGCAGCGTTGGCCTGTCCCAGAATCGCGATTCCGGCTTCCTGGAGTACCCTTACCCGAGTGAGCTCGGTGGTTTCGGTGGCAAAGTCCGCATCGCGGATCCGGGCCCGGCTGGTAGCCAATGCTTCGTTGACGGCGCTCAGATTGGATATGGTGGACTCCAGCCGGTTAATGCTGGCCCCGATATCACCGCGTTGGGAGTCGATGTAACGCAGCGCGGAATCCGCCAGTCGCACGCCATCGCCGGGATTGCGGCTCAGATCGATATCCTTGACGCCCAGTTCCCAGGTACCAAACGCGCCGAATTCGATGTCCAGTGAGGTTTTCGCTTCGGCCCCCACCTGCAGTTCGAAGGCAGGGCCGGCAAATTTGGCGTACGCACTTTCCATGACCAGTTTGAATTTCTGCAGCGGCTTGAATGCTGCGCTGTCCGTGTTCGGCAGTATGTCCTTGGCGTTGAAGACGTCGCCGCCGTCGGCGTCGAGTCCGCCAATGGCGCCGGTATCTTCGTTGGTCAGATCCATGTTGGCGATATAGGTTGCGCCCGCACCGCCGGTGAAATCACTTTCGAACGCGGCCAGACTGCCGTAGGCGCCACTGGAAGCGTTGGCAATGGCGTCGTCCAGGCTCCCGCCAGTAGAGGATAGATAGGTCATGATGTCCTTGATGCCAGCGCCGCCGGCTGCCTTGATCTGGTCGTGCAGATAGCGTGTCGCGGCATAGGATGCAGAGTAGCCGGCACTGGTGGCCACGGTGCCGAACGCGCCGACCACCGTCGCAATGTCGCTGGCGGCAATATCGTTGGCGAGGCGTTCGTCGGCGCCCTGGATGAATTCCGCGGTGCCCTCGATGAACCAGTCCGGCAGGCCGGCAAAATTGGTGGCGCGACCCATGATGGCATGCACCATTTCGTGGGCAATCACGCGATCATTGTAGTAGGGCGCTTCACCGCCATCGGGCAGGTTGACCGGATCAAAATCCGCGAGGTCGACGTTCAACGTCATGCCTTCGGTCTTGCCATCGGCACCGCTGAAGCCGCTGACGGATGCGAGTACGCTACCGGCGCCATCGGTAAAATCAAGGTTTACCCGCAGCAGGCTATTGTCACCTTCGATGCCGTAATAGGTTTTGACGCGGGTTTCCGCTTCTGACAGCCAGTAGCTTTCCAGGCCGATAACCACGCTGCTGCGGATCTGGTGTTCGTAGTCACTGCTGCCGGCACGCTGGAATAGCTTGCGTCCGCCGAAGGTGGTGGTGTCATTGACCTTGTCGATCTCGTTGAGGAGTTGCTCGACTTCGCTCTGCAGGGACTGCCGGTCTTCAAACGACAGTGAATCTGACGATGCCTGCAGGGAAAGATCACGAATGCGTTGCAGGTTCCCGGTAATTTCATCCAGGGCGCTTTCGGCAGTCTGCAGTAGGGAAATGCCGTCATTGGCATTACGGATGGCCTGGTTGGTGCTGTTGATCTGGGTGGTCATGCGGTTGCTGATGGCCAGTCCGGCGGCGTCGTCGCGGGCGCTGTTGATGCGCAGGCCACTGGAAAGTCGCTGCAGGGTTCGTGACAGACCACTCTGGTTGTTATCCAGATTGCGCTGGGCGTTGAGTGATGAAACATTGGTGTTAATGTTGAGCATGAACGTCCCTTTTGAGCTTGCAACCACCTTCGTCGTTATATCGGCGGACATATCACCAGGTTGAGAGGCGGCATTAGAACAAAATGGACTGAGAAAGAAGGTATCAAGATCTTCTTAGTTTGTGCTGAAAGCGCAGTTGGTATTTTTTGATGTTTATTCAGCGAGTTGACTATACTTTATTCGTAGCTTCGTAATGCGATCCCGCTGGGCCGCCTGGAGGGGATATGCCTGACATCCGGTTCGAACCGTCGACTGACGGGGACAAGATAACGTTGAGCATTCGCGGTATTGGTCAGGATGCTGTGGACGAGGCCCAGCTGTCCCAGTTGTTCAGGCAAACAGAGTTTCGGCGCTACTATCTCAATCCCCAAAGCCTGGAAAAAGCCTGCAAGATCTTTCGCAAGCTGCAGCAGGAGCAGCGTCAGCGCCAGCCAGAACCCACCGCAGCAGATAATCCCGAACCCGCAGATAACGCCGCAAACTCCGCACAGGCACAGACCGTTTCGTTAGTGATAGCCGAAAGGCGCGATGCCCATATCAGCGTTGAAATCAGCGATGACCGCATGCAGGCTTTTCTGGTACTGGAAACCGCTTTTGGCGGGCGCAATCCTGACGCCAGCGAACTGCTTTCCCAGCTCAAGGATGCCAGTGTGACGACCGGCATCCGCACCGATGTGCTGGAAGGTCTGGATGCCCGGATCGAGTCTCTGCCACCGGGCAGCCGGATCAAGGAGTGTGTGGCGGTGGGGACGCGCCCCGGCGAGAGCCGTCAGGCCGTGCTGGAATTCCACGTGGAGCCGGTACAGGATCGCCTGAATCAGCCGTTGCTGCGGGACGATGGCACGGTCGACATGCATGATTTTGGCGAGATTCCGCTGGTAAAAGCAGGGGATGTGCTGATTTTGCGTACGCCTGCGGTGAAGGGAGAACCAGGGATCAATGTGCTGGGTGAGGCGGTCGCGGCAACCGAGCCGGCGGATCGTGCGCTCACCGTGGGTGAAGGTACCGAACTCGATCCGGACAATCCCGATGTATTGCGCGCCGCCCGTACCGGCGTGGCGGTGCGCGCCGGTGCAGGCCTGATGGTGGCGGACGCTTATGTTATCAAGGATGTGGATTTGACCACGGGGAATATCACCTTCGACGGGACCGTGCTGATTCAGGGCTCCGTGAAGGAAGGTTTTTCCGTGAAGGCCACTGGTGATGTGATTATCCGGGATTTTGTCGAGTCTGCCAGTGTGTCGGCCGGCCGTAATCTGGTGATTGGCAAGGGCGTGCTGGGGCGTCAATCCACCGAGAAAGACGGTGATGGCGAAGTCCACCTGCATTCGGCGCGTCTGAGTTGCGGCGAGAATTTTCAGTGCGCCTATGCGCAGTACGCTGATATCGAGGCCGGTGGCAACGTGATGATCGGCAAGCACCTGATGCACTGTGTGGTACGCGGAAAAGCCATCGAGGTAGTCGGTGCCAGCCGCAATGACGGTAAGATTATCGGCGGCAGAATCCTGCCGATGCAGTCACTTGAGTGTAATACGCTCGGTGCCCCGTCCTACATTCCCACCGAAGTGGATTTCCGCGAACGGTTTGCTTCAGAGCTGGAAGAAATCCGGGCGGTCAATGATGAAGTGACGGAACGGGTCAAGGTCATTCGCGGCATGCAGATGGCCCTGCAGAATCTTGAAGGTAAAAAGGCGACGGCGGAAGCGGCCGAACAGCTGCAGAAAATCCAGAACACCATATCGCACTTCGCCGCAGAGATCGAAAACCTGAAGCAGCGTCGCGCGCGGCTGCAGAAAGAGCACGCGGCGATTCTTGAGGAGCTTTTCGTCGATATCCACAAGGAGCTTTATCCAGGCGTGAGTCTGAGTTTTGGCGAATTTACTGAAACCGTGAAAGAAGAAAAGAAAGTCTGCCGCGTCCGGGTGAAGGAATCGCGGGTAGGATACTTTACGCTGAATTGACTGCCTCAGCGGGGAGGGCGCTGCAAACGGTCGTCTGCCATTTTCAGCAGGCTGGAGCGTCCGGTGCTTTCGGTGAAGCAGCTGCTGCCGACGCCGATGTCGGTGTCGCGAAAGCCTTCCTGACGCAGGAATTTTTCCAGGCCTGCCAGATCCCAGCGGATATTGCGTTGGGTCAGCGCCAGTAATTCATTGCCGCCCACCCGATAAACGTTATGTTCGCCGGTCTGTTGTAACAGCCACTGTCCCACCAGCTTGAGCAGGCGATCGCCTTCCTTGCGGCCGCGGGCCCGGTTCAGTTCCTGCAGGTTGCGGATTTCGAAGAAGCTCAGATAGAAATCCTTCATGATGCCTTCCTTGCAGTAGGCCTCCCAGGCGCGCACATCCCGTTCGAAAGCGGGACGGTTCGGCAGCCCGGTGATCGGATCGGTGCCGGTACGCTGAATCTGCTGGGAGCGTTCCCGCCGAACCAGGCTCATGCGGTCGATCAGTCCCAGCATCAGTAGCACCATGGCCAGTAACTGCAGGCGTGCTGCGGCCAGGATGCCGTTTTCGATGAGTTGCAGGGACAGCACATCATTGAGCAGATAGAACAGGCCACCGATCAGCAGCAGACCACAGCCACTCAGATAGAAGCGCAGATCAGCCAGCTGTTTCTGGCCGCGCCACACGCCTGCCGCCACCAGAATCAACAGACTGATGACCAGCAGTTTCGACAGCAGCCATGGGTACAGGTTTACCGACAGCAGCAGCGGTGCCAGGACGGCAACCAGCAGCATGACAATCGCCAGACCATCGAGCGCATAGGCCAGCGGGTGCGGATAATGCACACGCAGATAGTGGCGGGCGAACTGCATGGCAGCGGTGGTTGACAGGAACAGGGGCAGAAACAGCCACTGCCAGTGCAATCCCAGACCGGTACCGTACAGCAGGGCTTTGCATTGGGCAGCCCAGGCAATGGTGGCACTCAGGTTGCATCAGCGCTGACCACAGGTACACAGGATCGCGGGTCGGGATGAAAATCACCAGCTGATAAAGCGCCAGGATGACCAGGGCTCCCAGAATGATCATCAGCTGCATGGAGTAGCTGGATGATTTCGCCTGATAGTCTGTCGCTGGCAGGAGCGAAAAAATCGGCTGTCCCATGGGATAGGGGCTTTCCAGATAGATCCAGACCTGGGTGACATCCCTTGCGGCCAGATGCAGACGGGTGCCATAGCGCAGGTCGAATGGCCAGTCCTTGGCAAATCCCTGCTGCTCGGTCTGGTGGTTGGTGCCGGCAATGCTGTGCACGACAATCCGTTGCAACAGGGCATGGCTCACATCCAGCATCCATTCCTGTTCCTGAGTGCTGTTTCTGACGGTGAAGGTGATCCAGTAAGCGCCGGGTGCCGTGGCGTCATCCGCGGTTACGGCCGGCTGATTGATATCTGGCACCGTGGTAATGGGGTTGCTGCCCGCCGTGACACTCAACGCCGGCAGGCCCTGGGGCAGGAAATATTCCTGTGCCGCCGTCAGTTCGATCAGCGCCGTGGCCTGAGCCGCCTGAACCACTGTGCTCAGTAGCCAACTTGTGAGAATGCCCAGCAATATAGATGCACAGTTTTTCACGGTCATGGTCCAGTGGCGCCTTGCGCCCGCATCATTCCTTGGGCATTTCGAAATTCAGTTCGTTGATATGGGGCTTGAACAGGAATTCCAGCTGCTGCAGCGACTGGTTGAGGGTCGGCAGAATGGACTGGGCGAAGATGTCGAGAATGGTCACCGCGTTGATGGCGGATTCCGATGCCGAGGCCTGACGCAGACGCCTGGCGATATGCTGGTTCACGACGTGAATGTTTTCATACACCTGCTTCAGATCGGAAAAGTGGCTTTCCGCTTCCGGTTCCACCGGGTCAAAAAACTGGAAGAACAGGAAGGTGGCGCAGGCACGGAACAGGGTTTCGTCCTGGGTGGCAAAGGGCAGGTGGAACCACGCCATCGGCTTGAAAAAGCCGGTATGGGGGCAGCCACTGCTGGCCATGATCAGGCCGATCAGGGAGCGGTAGGCATCCTGCACGGTGGTATGGCTTTCGATGGTCATGTTGTCCTTGTGGACCCGCACCTGTACGGATTCGAACGCCGAATGGGGGCTGAAGCTCAGCACGGGGGCGATACGTGATGCCAGGGGACAGTACTCGCTCACAGACGACTTGAGGGGGCAGATCGAACACTTTTCCACATCCAGTCGCGCCCATTCCGGCGGATTGCCCACGGGGGCAGGGTGTTCCAGCCGCTCCGGATCCAGATCGATCTGGTACTGGAATTCCTCCCCTGACTTGAAGATAAATTCGTAACGAATGCGCTTGCTGTAGTTCTTATCCATGCGAAAATTCTGCCCGTCAAACCGCTTTCTTAACCAGTATAGGTAATTTTTGGCAATGAACCCGAACATTCCGCCGGACATGCCGTCAGGCAGATCTGCGCCGCCCGGCCAGATGCGCTGGCGGAAACCTGTGCTGGTCACCGGTTCGGCAGACGATACGCTGGCCTGTGTGATGGCGTGGCAGTCCAAACAGGATCTGGATGTGCTCTGGCTGTCGTCACGTGCCCCGGACAAGGCCTGGGTGCTGCCCGCCGGCAAAGCCAATCACGAACTTGGGCGCGAGGCGGACGCAGTCGTGGTGGATCTTTTCAGCGGCCTGGCGGTGGATGCGGTTGCCGCGCTGGCTGGCTGTGTCCGTGCTGGGGGCTGGCTGATCCTGTTGGCGCCACCGCTGGAGGAGTGGACGGCGTTCGATGATCCGGAGTACCAGCGCCTCACGGTGGAGCCTTTTGGCGTTGGTGGCGTGCGCCGGCATTTTCTGGCCCGTTCCGCCCGCCTGTGGGCCACCGATTCACGGGTGGTCCGGCACTCCGCCGCAGTGCCGCTGCCGCCGCTCAGCGTGCCCCCATCACAATCCCCGGCAGCGCAGCCGACCGCCACGCCAGGGCAGGCCGAGGTCATCGCGTCCATTGTGCAGCGCGTGGCATCACGACACTGTGCACCGGTGGTCGTGCAGGCGGATCGTGGCCGGGGCAAATCGGCTGCGCTGGGTATGGTAGCCGCGCAACTGCAGGACCAGGGCTATCGCGTCTGTGTGACAGCGCCCCGTCCCGAGGCGGCTGAAACCCTGCTGCGCTTTGCCGCGACGGATGATCGGGCCGCGCCTGCTTTTTTTGCACCGGATGCCCTGGTACAGACCCTGCCCGAGGCCGACGTGATCCTGGTGGACGAGGCGGCCGCACTGGCCCCGGCGCTGTTGCTGCCGCTGTTGCAGCATTATCGGTGGGTGGTGCTGGCGACGACCGTGCAAGGTTACGAAGGTACCGGTCAGGGTTTCCTGCTGCGTTTTTCTCGTCATCTGGATCAGGAATTTTCCGGCTGGCTGTTGCTGAAGCTTGAGCAGCCCTTGCGCTGGGATCACGATGATCCGCTCGACGGCTTTGTGAATGACTGGCTGCTGCTGAATGCCTGTGCCGAACCGCCGTCGCCCCGGTCAGCGGCCCGCCTGATCTGACTCTGCGGGAAATCACGCCTGAACTGAACCGGATTGACGAAACGTTGCTGCGCGGCGTCCACGGTCTGCTGGTGTCCGCCCATTACCGCACCCGTCCCAGTGACGCGCGCACCCTGCTGGACGGCCCCAATATGCGCACCTGGGTTGCCGAACATCAGCATCAGGTCATCGCGGTGGTCATGGTGGCCGAGGAGGGGAGGCTGCCCCCGGCATTGTGCGATGCGATTATCGAAGGCCGGCGCCGGCCCCATGGGCATGTGCTGGCCCAGTCGCTGGCCGTCCATCTGAATGTCGCTGACGCATTGCGGGAAAAATCCTGGCGAGTGGTGCGCATTGCCGTGCACAGCCAATGGCAGCGGCATGGCGTCGGGCGCTGGCTGTTGCAACAGCTGGAGCAGCTGGCCAGGGGTGATGGTGTCGCCCTGCTGGGATCGGTGTTTGCCGCTAGCGACGACGTGCTGGCGTTCTGGCACCAGTGCGGATTTCATACCGTGCGGGTGGGGATCAACCGGGAAGCCACCAGTGGCGCCTATCCCGCCGTGGTGCTGCGGCCGATCAACCGGCAGGGGCAGGCGCTGTATGCGGCCGCCCGGACACGCTTCGAACATACGTTTCCCTATAGTCTGGCCGATACGCCGGTGCCATGGCCTGCGACGCTGGTCGTCAATGCCTGGCAGCATGCCCAATTTGTGGAAGATGAGCCGTTGTCACCCGGGGACCAGATCGACCTTAACCAGTTTCTGGCCGGCGTGAAAACCTACGAAAATGCGGCAGCGGCACTGTACCGGGCCACCGTGCGCGGGATGCAGGCCGGCCACTTGCGCCAGCTAACGGTGGCACAGCAATCCCTGGTGATCGGCAAAATTCTGCAGAAACAGCGTTGGCCCGCGCTGATTGCTGCTGAAAACTACAGCGGACAAAAACAGATTCGCGCGGCGCTGCGGGACGCCATGGCGGCGCTGGTTGCACAGTAATCGCCCAATATTTGTCCCGCATCATGTGGAGTTCACATCCGTTGCATATAATGAACACTGTTCATGCCCGGCAACAGGACTCCTTCCGTGATGAAAAAGCATTACCTCACTCACTTTTTCGATCCCCAGACCATCGCCGTCATCGGTGCCGGTGAGCGCAGCGATTCGGTGGATGTGCGCCTGTTCGAACGACTGAAGGAAGAATTCAAGGGCAAGATCTGGCTGGTGAATCCACGTCAGCGCGGCCTGTTTGCCAACCGCAGTTTCGCCACCATTGATCAGGTGCCCGGCCGGGTGGATCTGGCGATCATCGTGACACCGGATACCATGATTGCCGAACAGCTGGAGCGCTGCGGCGACGTGGGTATCGATTCCGTCGTTGTGCTGTCCCACCTGGATGATCGTGAAGGTTTCCTGCGGCGCCAGTTCGTCGACAACCTGGCCAAGATTGCGGAGCGCCGTGGCATCCGCATGTGGGGGCCGGACTGTTATGGATTTGCGCGCCCCAACGTCGGAATTCGCGCAACGCTGGATCGGGGCGAGATCCGCTCCGGCAACATCGCACTGATTTCCCATTCCGGTGCGATCTGCCGCGCCGTCACCGACTGGGCAGTGTCCGCCGGTGTTGGCTTTTCCACCATCATCTCGCTGGAACAGGCGGCCAGTGTCACCACCGGCGATATCCTGGATTATCTGGTCATCGATCAGCAGACCGAATGTATCCTGTTTTACGCCGAAGGCATCAAGGATGCCCGCAGTTTCCTGTCGGGATTGCGCGGCGCGGCCCGCAGTAAACCGGTCATCGTGCTGAAGAGTGGCCGTCATATTGAAACGCCGGACCACACCACGTCACACACCGGTGCGCTGGTCGGCAACGATTATATTTTCAATGCAGTGCTGGAACGGGCCGGCATCGTGCGCGCATATTCGCTGACGGATCTGTTTCTGGCGGCGCGGGCTTTTCCCATCCATCGCCTGATGCGGGGCGAGCGCATCGCCATCCTGTCCCACGGCAACGGCCCCGCGATGATGGCCTGCGACCTTGCCCACGATCTGCATCTGCCGCTGGCGCAACTGAGCCCGGAAAAATCCGCCACGCTGGCAACGTTGTCCAGCATCGAATCGTCGGATAACCCGGTGTACAGCGGTGGATTCGAACTCGGTGAGCAGTTTCTACAGGCCTGTGAGCTGATCGCGACCGATCCCGGCGTGGATTTTCTGATCCTGATCATCACACCGCCGAAAGGCAAGGTGATGCCCGATTTCGAAGAGCGTATCGTCTCGATCCAGAAGAAAAGCTACAAGCCGGTCGTGGCTGCCTGCATGGGTGGCGACAAGGTGCATAGTATTAAACGATCGCTGCAGGAAAAGGGTATCCCGGTGTTTTCCTCGCCGGAAAATGCAGTCAAGGCCGCCCATTACCTGGTGACCTATCAACGCAACCGTACCTTTCTGCTGCAGGCACCAGCGGCCCTGGAGCACAGCCAGCCACCGGATATCGAAGGGGCCGAGCTGATTATCGAAGGCGTGCTGCAGGAAGGGCGCAAGGTGCTCAACCAGATGGAATCCCGCGCTGTCCTGCGGGCATTCAATATTCCAGTGAATCCTTCCTGGGTGGCGCGTACGCCCAACGAAGCGCTGGTGGCGGCGGAATCCGTCGGTTTTCCCGTGGTGCTGAAAATCAATTCGCCAGACATCGTGCACAAGGCCGACGTGGATGGCGTAACCCTCAATGTCGTCAATGCGCAGGCCGTGCGTTCCGCCTACAAGAAACTGGTGGAAGACGTGCAGGCAAGGATGCCCGATGCACGGCTCGAAGGCGTCATCGTCGAGCACATGGTCACGTCGAGTGCGAACCGTGAACTGCTGCTGGGGATCAAGCATGATTCAGTGTTTGGTCCGGTCATCGTGTTCGGTCATGGTGGCGCGATGGTGGAAGTTCTGAAAGATATCGCCATCAGTCTGCCACCCCTGAATACAGTGCTGGCGTCGGCGCTGGTGGACAGCCCCAAGGTGTCGCGCATGCTCAAGCATTATCGAAATATGCCCGAAGCCAAACGTTCGGAACTGGAAAGCATCATCCTGCGCATTTCCGAAATGGCCAGTGAGTTGCCGTGGATTCGCAGTCTGGATATCAACCCGCTGGTGCTCGACGACAAGCGGGCGCTGGTACTCGATGCAGTGATTGAAGTGGATTACATTCCGGCGGCCCAGCGTCACTACGATCATATGGCGATCCATCCCTATCCAAGCGATCTGGAAACCACGCTGCAGCTGCGCAATGGTACCGATATTGTCGTCCGTCCCATCCGTCCGGAAGATGCCGAGCTGGAGCGGGCGTTTATCGAAGGGCTATCGCAGCAATCCCGCTACTATCGTTTCATGCACAATGTAAAAAATGTCACGCCGGAAATGCTGGCGCGGTTTACCCAGATCGATTATCACCGCGAGCTGGCCCTGGTGGCGATGGTGCAGGAGCAGGGCAAGAGCAAGGAGATCGGTATCAGCCGCTATGTCATCAATCCCGATGGCATCAGCTGTGAGTTCGCTGTGGTTGTTTCAGATCAATGGCAGCGCACAGGAATCGGTTATAAATTAATGGAGCTGCTGATCGAAGCGGCGCGTGCCAAGGGCCTCAAATACATGGACGGTATCGTGTTGAAAGACAACACCGGCATGCGCAAACTCGCCCGCAGTCTGGGATTCGACATCCGCGATCACGAGCAGGATGAAGATATCGTTTACGTAATCAAAAAGTTGTAACCGACATGACGACAGCCTATATCACGCACAAGGATTGCGAACTGCACGACATGGGGGAGTGGCATCCGGAATCGCCGAAACGTCTGCAGGCCATTCGCGATTATCTGATGGAGCGGGACGTGTGGGATTACCTGCGTCATGTCGATGCACCCAAGATCGACAAAAAGCATCTGTATCGCGTCCACAACCGCGACTATGTCGACGGCGTATTTGAAATGTTGCAGGTGAAGGAACTTGTCGAGATATCGCCGGAAATGTCCATCAATCAACACACGTTGAATGCCGCGCTGCGTGCAGCCGGAGGCGTGTGCAAGGCAGTGGATATGGTGATGGCTGGGGAGGCGAATAACGCCTTCTGCGCGGTGCGCCCGCCGGGGCATCATGCGGAGCGCCGTCAGGTAATGGGCTTCTGCTTTTTCAATAACGTCGCGGTGGCGGCTGCCTACGCGCTGCAGGCCCACAATCTGGAGCGGGTGGCCATCATCGATTTCGATGCCCATCACGGCAACGGTACCGAAGATATTCTGCAATATGATCAGCGTATCCTGTTCTGCTCCAGTTTCCAGTATCCCTGCTATCCCCACAGTGTGGTGGATAATTCCCGTTCCAACATCGTGCATACGCCCATGCATGCCGGCACCAGCAGCGATGAATTCCGCGACTGGGTACGACGTGACTGGCTCAACAAACTGGAAACCTTTCACCCCCAGTTGATTCTGGTGAGTGCCGGTTTTGATGCCCATCAGGCAGATCCACTTACCGACATCCATCTGGATGAACGGGATTATCGCTGGATCACCGAGGAAGTCATGCTGGTGGCCAATCGCTGTAGTGAGGGCCGTATCGTGTCGACGCTGGAAGGGGGCTACAACCTCACGGCCTTGGCGCGTAGCGCCTACCAGCACATCCGTACCCTGATGGGTTTGTAACAATTCCCTGATCCGCTTGCGATTAAAGCAGTCAGTTGTTACCGTCGCTGCTTTATTCGTGAGGGTAACCCATGTCAGAAACAGCCGTAGCAAAATCCTCGGGCCGGATTCCTGTCGTGTTGCTGAACGCGATGCTCAAACTGTCCATCAAGCCGGAACTGGCCGTTGAAGGCGCTCATCTGAAAACGTCCCGACGCAGCATGGATCGCTGGGGCAGCTGGATGCCGGCGTTATCCGGGGTCAGCGTGCGCCACGAAACCCTCTCCGGTATTCCCTGCGAAATCCACACCCCCGACAACAGCCCCAGCAACCGTGTGATCGTGTACATGCATGGCGGCGGTTTTGCTGTGGGATCGCCGGCCAGTCACCGCAATCTGGTGTCGCGTCTGGCGCAGGCTGCTGGCGTGAAAGCCATCAGCATGAATTACCGCAAGGCACCGGAGCATCCGTTTCCCGCCGCGTTGAACGACACCGTTGCGATTTACCGTTACTGCCTGGATCAGGGGATCAAACCGTCCAACATCGTATTCTGTGGCGATTCCGCCGGCGGCAATCTGGTGCTGACCACGCTGCTCAAGCTGAAACAGGATGGCCTGCCGTTGCCCGCCGCCGGCTGCTGCATTTCCCCGTGGTGCGACCTGAACCTGGAAACCGGTTCGATTCGCGGAAATGCCGAGCTTGATCTGATCCTGAGTCCGACCCTGCTGCAGCAGTTTGCCGATCTTTATGCCCCGGCCGATCAGCGCCGCAATCCCCTGGTATCGCCGCTGTTTGGCGATCTGGCGGGGTTGCCGCCCCTGCTGATCCAGGTGGGCAGCCACGAAGTCCTGCTGGACGATGCCCGGCACATGGCGACCAGAGCCCGCGATGCCGGCGTACCGGTGGAGCTGGAAGTCTGGGACGGCATGCAGCACGTCTGGCATTACACCGCTTTTTTCCTTAAGGATGGCCGGCGTGCCCTGGCGCGTATTGGCGCCTTCTTTCAGGAAAAACTCAGTGATGCGAAAGATAAGCAGATGTAATTGATTCGCATCATTGCCATTATCCACAAAATTAATGATAATAATCCTCACTTAGCTTGGAGTCTCCCATGAAGAACCACCGTTTACTTGTTGCACCTGTCTCTCTGCTGGCCCTGGCGGTCGCTGGCCCTGGCGGTCGCTGGTCATGCCAGTGCAGCCGATGAAGCCTTCCAGCGCTCGGTTGAACAGCGGCTTGCCAAACTGGAAGCGCAACAGCAGCAGGGCGCCGCACCGGTCGCGCAAAACGTGAGCTTCAGCGGTCTGGTCGAAGTCGAAGGCGTGGTCGGCGAAGCCGGCAATGAGTCCTACAGCGATCTGGTGGTGGCCACCGTCGAACTGGGTCTGGCAGCGGAAATCAATGACAAGGTTTCAGCGGAAGTCATCGCGCTGTATGAGCAAGCCCCTGGTGACGAAGACGACACCGAACTGGACATCGATGTCGCTACCATTTCCATCGCCAACATCATCGGGCCGGTCAATCTGGATCTGGGCAAGATGTACGTGCCGTTCGGCCGTTTTGAAACCGCGCTGGTGAACGACACCCTGGCCCTGGAAATCGGCGAAACCAACAAGACGTCCGCACTGTTCGGCATGGAACAGAATGGCCTGAGCGTCGGAGCCTACGTATTCGATGGCGATGCCGATCGCGAGCAGCATGTTGAAAACTACGGTGTCACCCTGAGCTTTTAGCAGGACAATTTTGCCGTTGGTCTGGATTACATTTCTGCCCTGACCGAAAGCGATGCCCTGTCCGAAGAGGCCTGGGATGAGCACTCACCAGCGTTCTCTCTATCTGGCCGTGTCACCGCCGGTGAAATCAACCTGGTAGCAGAATACCTGGCCGCCACTTCTGAACTGGTACTCGAAGGTGAAACCGAGGGCGTAGAGCCTGAAGTACTGCATCTGGAAGCCAGCATCGGTGTCAGCCTCAACGAGCAGCCGGTGACCTTTGCAGTGGCTTACCAGCAGACCGACGATGCCGCTGGCTACCTGCCGGAAGAGCGTCTGTCCCTGGGCTGTTCAACCGATATCTATGAAAACGTCAGTCTTGGTCTCGAGTTCTGGCATGACGAAGACTACAGCGACACCGACGGCGGCACTGGCGAAGACAGCGACAACGTCGTAGTGCAGCTGGCCGTCAGCTTTTAATTAACTGGAGTACATCAATGAAATACATCACCCGGATGATCGGTTGTGTTGCTCTCGCGTCCGCATCGGCGGCACAGGCAGCAGTCACCGAGCAGCAGGTTGTCAGTCAGTATGCCGATATCGCGCATGCCGTGTTTGCGGATGCGTTGCAGACCGGCAGGAACCTGCAGCAGAAAATCGATGCACTGATCGCCAGTCCGGGTGATGCCTCCCTGCAAGCGGCGCGGGACGCCTGGAAAGCAGCCCGCGTTCCCTATCAGCAAAGTGAAGTATTCCGGTTCGGTAATCCGGTGGTGGATGAATGGGAAGGTCAGCTGAATGCCTGGCCCCTCGATGAAGGCCTGATCGACTACGTTGACAGCAAACATTATCACCACGAAATGGGCAACGTTGGCGCCACTGCGAACATCATCGCCAGCGAAACCCTGAAGCTGGGTTCTGAAACCCTGGATCTGGCAACGCTGACACCGGATCTGCTGGCCAGCCTGAACGAGCTGGGTGGTTCCGAAGCCAATGTTGCGACCGGTTACCATGCCATTGAATTCCTGCTCTGGGGCCAGGATCTGAACGGTTCCAATCCCGGCGCCGGCAATCGTCCCTATACCGATTTCGTACAAGGCAAAGGCTGTACCGGTGGTCATTGTGACCGTCGCGTGGCTTATCTGAAAGCGGTCACACAACTGCTGGTCAAGGATCTGCAGGATATGGAACAGCAGTGGTCGGCGGATGTGAAAGACAACTACCGCGCAGAGCTGCTGGCAGATAACAGTCAGAACGGATTGACCAAAATGCTGTTCGGGATGGGCAGTCTGGCGCTGGGCGAACTGGCCGGCGAACGTATGAAGGTCGCGCTGGAAGCCAACTCACCGGAAGACGAGCACGACTGCTTCAGTGACAACACCCACAATTCCCATTTCTACAACGCCAAAGGTATTGAGAACGTTTATTTCGGCACTTACAAGCGGGTCGATGGCAGCGTCGTGAAAGGGCCATCGCTGGCAGAACTGGTGGCTGCCACCTCGCCACAAACCGATCAGGCTATCAAAGCGCAGTTCGGTAAAACCATGGCAGCAATGCAGAAGCTGGTGGACACGGCGGAAACCGCATCCCCCGCGATGAAGTTCGACCAGATGATCGGCGAAAACAATGCCGCCGGACAGGTCATCGTCCGGGATGCCATTGGACAGCTGGTGGCGCTGACCCGTCAGATCGAAACCGCAGCCAAGACCATCGGCATCGACAACCTCAGCCCTGACACCGCGGATCACGAGTTCTGATCCTTCGAGGATTGCAGTGAACAAATCAGGTTTCAACGTCCGGCCCCGTACGATACGGGGCCTTTTCGTTTGGGCGGCGCTGCTGGTATCCGGTAGTGCCGTTGCTTATACAGCCGATTCCGGCGGCGCCACCAGTGTGCGCAAGGACGACGTCAATGCGTTTTCGCTGCCTTCGGCGAATATGTCATTCGAACGCCGGGTGGATTTCAGTGTCGGCAACAGTTTCTTCCGCAATCCCTGGGTGATGGCGCCGTCGTCCACTACCGCGCGGGATGGGCTTGGTCCGCTGTTCAATACCAACGGCTGCCAGAACTGTCATATCAAGGATGGCAGGGGGCATCTGCCGGGGCTTGACGACCATAATGCGGTTTCCGTCTTGTTGCGCATCAGTGTGCCAGCCCAGACAGCAGCCGAGCGGGAGCGAATCCGTCGCGAAGGCAGCCTGCCTGATCCGGTTTACGGTGGGCAGATCCAGGATTTCGCCAACCCGGGTGTGCCGGCGGAAGCGAGGCTCGACATCGCCTATGAAATCCACACGGTCACTCTGGCGGATGGTGTGAAGATCGAATTGCGCAAACCGGTAGTGACGCTGCGGGATCTGGGCTACGGCGAACAGCGGCAGGATCTGCAGATGTCGCTGCGGCTGGCGCCACCGATGATTGGGCTGGGGTTGCTGGAAGCGATTCCCGAGCAGACATTGCTGGCGTTTGCCGATGAACAGGACAGCGACGGCGACGGTATTTCCGGTCGGGTCAATCGGGTCTGGTCCGTTGCCGCTGGCGCTGAGGCCATTGGCCGCTTCGGCTGGAAAGCGGAACAACCGAGTCTGCGTCAGCAAAACGCAGCGGCCTTTGCCGGCGATATCGGTATCACATCAAGCCTGTTTCCCCAGGATGATTGCACGCCATCACAGCAGGCGTGTCGGGAGGCACCCAATGGTGGCGCGCCGGAAGTCAGCGAGCGCATTCTCGATCTGGTAACATTCTACACGCGCAATCTGGCGGTCCCGGTCCGGCGTCAGCTGAATGACCCGCAGGTGCAGCAGGGTGAGCGGCTGTTTGCCGAAACCGGCTGCGAATCCTGTCACCGCACTGCCATCCGCACCGCAGTGTTGCCGGATCAGCCCGAGCAGTCGAACCAGCTGATTCATCCGTACACTGATCTGCTGTTGCATGACATGGGTGACGGCCTGGCAGACAACCGGCCGGTGTTCAGTGCCAGTGGACGCGAATGGCGCACGCCGCCACTGTGGGGTATCGGTTTGACTGCCACGGTGAGCGGTAGCGAACATTACCTGCATGATGGCCGGGCCCGGTCGCTGCTGGAAGCCATTCTCTGGCACGGCGGCGAGGCGCAAGCCAGTCAGGCGCGGGTACGTGCAATGAAAACAACGGATCGCGAGGCCTTGCTGGCCTTTCTGCGATCACTGTGAGAATTCTGTAATATGACTCGGGGCCGGGCCGACAACCCCGGCGGTGGAGTAGGGCAATGGCAGGAAAATGGTGTGGTGTTGTGCTGATCTCGTCCGCACTGCTGCTGGCAGGCTGCAAGGATGACATGACATCGGATCAGCGCTGGGTGGCCACGGCGACCCGTCAGATAGTCGAGGATCACATCGCGCTGGCCGAACGAACGGAAAAGCAGGTTGAGCAGGCGCAATCGTTCTGTCGTGAACCGAGTGCTGCCGGCCTGAGCAAAATGCAGCAGCGCTGGCGTGACAGCATGAGCGCATGGCAGCAGCTGCAGTGGGTTCGTTTTGGACCCATCACCGATAACAATCTGGACTGGAAACTGCAGTTCTGGCCGGACAAGAAAAACATTCTGCAGCGCAAAGTGCAGACGCTGCTGGAAAGTGGCGAATCGATCTCGCCCCAGACTCTGGCGCGGGCAAGTGTGGTCGCACAGGGCTTCAGTGCCCAGGAACTCTTGCTGTTCGATCAGGGATTTGCGTCGACGCAGGCATTTTCTGCCGGCCATCAGTGCGAATTGCTGATGGCCTCCAGCCAGCTGACCGCCGATGTGACAGCACAGTTGGCCGGCCACTGGCAGGACAAAACATGGCTTGAGCAATGGCTGCAGCCGCCGACCACCGTGGCGGATCAGAGCGCGGCACATTCCCGCGCTGGCGAACTGTTCGACGCCTTGCTGTCCCAGGTCGAGCGCATCAAGATCGACAAACTCGGCGAGCCACTCGGCATGAAAACCCGGGACAAAAAGCCCAACGGCTATTTTGCGGAATCCTGGCGCAGTCAGCATTCCCTGCACAACATCGAGCAGAATCTTGCCGCAGTGGAATCGCTCATTACCCCTCGCAAGGGTTACGGCCTGTTCCAGTATCTGAAGGATCAACAGCATCCCGAGGTGGCAGAGGAACTGGTGATCCGGTTCGATAATCTGCAATTGGCGTTGCAGCAGATCGAGCAGCCGTTGAACATCGCAGTCATGGATGACGGCCGGCGGCAGGCAGTTCAGGCAGCGGTACGCAATGTTGGCGAACTGGCCTCGTTCCTGAAGCAGCGTGTCGCACCTGCACTCGGCCTTGCGCTGGGCTTCAACGCCAACGACGGTGACTGAAATGACGGGTATCAATCGCCGCCAGCTGCTGCAGGCGTTTGGCGGCACATTGGGCCTGATGGCGTTGCCCCCCGTGACCTTCGGTGGGGAATCCTGTCCGCCGGGAACCCTGCTGTCCGCCTGCGATGACATCAAAGGCAATCATTTTGTCGCTGGCATTCGCCCTGATGGTGCGTTGGCGTTTTGTATTCCGGTGCCATTGCGGGCCCATGGCAGTTGCGTGACACCAGATCGCACCCGCGCCGTATTCTTTGCCCGTCGTCCGGGCCAGCATCTGTATGTTGCGGATTTGCAGCAGGGGCGTCTGGTCCAGACCCTGGAATCTGCTCCAGGCCGGCATTTCTACGGCCATGGTGTCATCAGTGCCGATGGCCAATGGTTATTTGCATCCGAACAGCGTTACGAATCCGGCGAGGGCATCATTGGCGTGTATCGTCTTGGCGCGACGGTTGTGCGCGAGACAGAATTCTTTACTCACGCAATGGATCCCCACGAACTGCGCTGGCTCAGCGACGGTGAAACGCTGGTGATTGCCAACGGCGGAATCCGCACCCATCCGTCGCAGCAGCGCGAAGTGCCCAATCCCGACACCATGACCCCTGCGCTCACCTACGTGCGGGTGCGTGATGGTGCCTTGATCGAATCCATTGCGCCGCCCCATCATCAGATGAGCCTGCATCATCTGGATGTCGCCGCCAATGATCAGGTGGTCGTGGGCGTGCAGTATCAGGGGGCGCTGACCGATGACATCCCGCTGGTAGGAAATCATCGCCGGGGTCAGTCCATGCAATGGTGGCAGGCAGACGAGCTGACCCAGCTGCGGATGCGGCAGTACACGGCGAGTGTGGCAGTGGATGCCGCTGCCACCACGGCGCTGGTAAGTTGCCCGCGGGGCAATGGCATTGCGGCCTGGGATATGCAGACGGGTCAGCTGCTCACCATGCTCG
This sequence comes from Gammaproteobacteria bacterium, assembly GCA_041395845.1. GTDB lineage: Bacteria > Pseudomonadota > Gammaproteobacteria > Pseudomonadales > Ketobacteraceae > Ch67. The sequence continues at coordinate 24,632 of JAWKZS010000018.1, read as the reverse complement.
ATAGCGTCGATGCAGCAGGTCTGGATCGCAGCACGCATTCAGGTCGCTGGGTCGGCACCAATGGTCGTGGTGAGTGGATGCAGATCGGCCGCAATGGCAGTCACCTGACCCTGGAAAAGCGCCAGCAACTACCACTGCGCTGGGATAATCACGCCACGCTGATATAGCCCATCAAGCCGGTCTTCATGTGCTCGATCACGTGACAGTGATACATCCAGCGACCCGGATTATCCGCCACGAAGGCCACTTTCACCTGTTCATTGCGTCGCAGCAGCACCGTATCCGTGTGATAGGGAACGATCTTGCGCTGATTCGATTCCAGCACCCGCCAGGTGTAGCCATGCATGTGGATCGGGTGCGCATGAGGCGTCACGTTACGCAGATTGAAGACATAGGACTTGCCCAGCTGCAGGCGCGCCAGTGGTTCGGGAATGCTGGTGTCGCTGCCATGACTCCAGGCCCGCCGATTGATGGTCCAGAACGTGGGATGACTCTCGCCGTGATGATCCACCGGGGTGACGGCGCCTTCCCATTCGAACACAAAGTCCAGCGTCTCTGCGCTGGCCAGATCCGGTGCCGGAATCGGATTCAGGGGCAGGGCGGGAATGCTGCGCTGACCGGTAACCGGATCGCCGGCAGTTTTCAGCGTCAGAAAATCGAAAAACAGTCTGCCTTTGCCATTCTGGATATGAATCACTTCGCCTGGGGTTGAAGGCGCGATGAGCGCGATATCCAGGCGCATGCCCGCACCCATTTCGTGATGCTGCAGTGGTACCGGTGTTGCGATCGGGTTGCCATCGATGGCGATCACCCAGGCCGGATACTGCTTCACCGCAATCTTGTAGATCACGGTGTTGTCCACATTGGCAAACCGCAGCCGCACCAGGCTGCCCGGTGCTACCGTGTATTCCGGTTTGTGCTGACCGTTGACCGTTTCCCAGCTGCCGGGTGTGCCCATGCGCGCTGCATTGCGCGGCGTGCTGAACGGGCTGAAACGGCCGTCGGATTCGATGTGCCAGGTCTTCAGTGCCAGTGGCAGATCCACATCAAACGCAACCGGTTCGGCTTCGTCCACAATCAGAACACCGACCAGCCCTTTGCCCAGCTGCTCGACACTGTTGTGATGTGGGTGATACCAGAAGGTGCCGGCGTCCGGTGGTGTGAACTCATACAGGAAGTCCTCACCGGGTTCGATCAGCGGCTGGGTCAGGTCGGGTACGCCGTCCATCGCAATATCGATGCGGATGCCATGCCAGTGAATGGTGGTGGGTTCCGGCAGACGGTTCTGGAACAGAATGCGGATCTTCTTGCCCTGGCGGGCGCGAATCACCGTTGCCGGATAGCCGCCATCGAAACACCAGGCCGGGGTTGGGCCAGCTTCCACCAGGTGGATGGGCGCCGGAGCGGCCGTAAGCACGTAATCGTAGGACCCGCTGGAGTCTTGCCGTGCAGACAACGACGGCATCATGGAACAGGAAGCCGATGCCACCGAAGCAGCCATCGCCCCCAGAAAAGTGCGGCGGTTAAATGCCATAGTGCTGAATCCTTTGAATGTCAGGCCGACAGTATGCCAGATCCAGACAAAAAAAAGCCCGCAGTGCGGGCAGCTTGGCAGGGCCAAACACTCATCAAAATCAGCTCAGGGTGCGACAGTGTTTTACCACGTTGTCGAAATAGCGATTCAGTAACGACTGGAATTCCGTCTGCACAATCGGTTCTGCCACCAGTTGCATCCAGCGCGGCAGATCCAGCTTCAGTTCGGCCTTGATTTCCAGTGCGATGCGGCTGCTCTCAGCATCAGACTGAATTGACCACACGCCGGCAATCTTCGCATTGCCTTCATGTTCCAGTGGACGCCAGCGAATGGTGCGTTCCTGTTCGTCGAATTCCCACTGGGAAGCGTATTCCACCTGATGGCGGTATTTCTGTGTGCCCATAGGCTCCAGTGCCCAGCGGAAACGTTCACCACCGAGCGGCTCAATGCGGCTGACACGGGGAAAAAAGCGGGTCGATTCCTCGACCGGTTTCAGCAAGGCAAAAATGGTGTCGCCAGATGTGGCGACCTGCTCGCTGCGCCGGATGGCCGCTTTGATCTTGATGCTCATGGGGTGGTTCCTCCGATCCTGTCGCTATTTTAGGCAGGACGGCGCAACAGGCATTGGCAAACCCGCCGCAGGACTCCGGCAGGATGGCAACCAGTCTGGGAAACGCCGGACATCATGGGCGTCATGCGGGGGCCAAATCTGACGGCCACGCACATTGTGAAAGTGGGAGATTGGTCTACATTGTCAAATTGTAGGACAACAACTGATAGAACAATAACGACAACCGGCTTTACTGCTTCCGCTGCAAGAGGTGAACCCCATGATTCTGGACAGCATGTTGAACGGGATGCCCCGTCCCGCCCGCCGCAAGGTGGAAGAAACCCTCGATAACATTTCCGTTGTGCTGCAGATGCGCAACCCCAAGGTGTTCGCATCGATGGCGCCGTCGGCGGTGCGCGGACTGTTGCTGAAAGAAGGCAAAAACCGCGACGTGATCCATATGCAGTCCAGCCATCCGGTCACCTTTGATACCCGTTATCAGATGGATTTTCCGGAAATGAACAAACTGTACCGCCGGGCGGTGGCGAATCAGTGGGATGGCGACAAGGATCTGGACTGGAGCACCCATGTCGACCCGCTCAATCCTGAAATTCCGATCCTGTCCAACGATTTCATATCTGACGAAGCGCTGGCGACCCTGCCGGTCAGGCTGACATCGGCCCAGCGCGGCGAACTCAATTACAACATCGCCTGCTGGATGCTCAGCCAGTTCATGCACGGCGAGCAGGGCGCCCTGTACGCATCAGCCCAGGTGACCGAAAGCGTGCAGTGGCTGGAAGGCAAATTCTTTGGCGCCACCCAGGTGATGGATGAGGCCCGCCATCTGGAAGTCTTCAATCGCTATCTGAATCAGAAACTCAACAAGGTTTACCAGATCAACGACAACCTGTTTGTGATCCTCGATGACCTGCTCACCGACGCCCGCTGGGATTTCAAGTTCCTCGGCATGCAGATCATGGTGGAGGGCTTGGCGCTGGGTGCATTCCGCACCATGCACAATCTCAGTCAGGAACCGCTGCTGAAAAACCTGCTGAAATACGTCATCCGTGATGAGGCCCGCCACGTCCATTACGGCGTGCTGGCGCTGAAAAACCATTTCCGTCAGGAATTGTCGGAACAGGAGCGCCGCGAGCGTGAAGACTGGGCCTTCGAGGTGGCTGTGCTGATGCGCAACCGTTTCATGGCTCATGAAATCTACGAAGAATGGTTCGAAGGCATGATCAGCCGCCAGACCTGGAACGAACTCGTGTTGAGTTCACCTGCCATGACCCTGTTCCGCCATACGATGTTCGAACGGCTGATTCCCAACCTGGATTTCATCGGCCTGATGACGCCGCGCATTCGCCCCCACTACGAAAAATTCGGCATGCTGGACTTTATCAAGGGCAAGAATGCCAGCCAGCTGTCCGAGCAGGATATGGTCGCTGATCTGCACTGACGCCGCGGGGCCGCTGTCACCGGCGGCCCGCTTATCGCCTGTTGCCGCTTTTAGATTGAAAGCTCTAATTTAGTCTGCGATAAAGGCAGAGTAATCACGTTCTTATCGCAAATGCGCTTTTCGGAGGCACTCATGGCAACAGGAAATGGAATCAATACTGCGGACAAGGCCCGTCAACTGGTCGAGCTGTTCGAGCAGCAACTGCAGAAAGCGCAGGAGCGGGTAGGCAAAGCGCGCGAGCGTCTGGTGCAGGCCCAGGAACGTCTGCGCATCAAGGCCACCGCAGCTGCCCAGGTAGCATTTGAGCAGGCCCAGGAAGCCTACGAAGCCGCCATGCATTTGCTGGAAGAAACCCGCAAGGAACTGAGCCAGGCCAAGATCGAAGCCCAGATCGCCGAGCTGCGTGACCGTTTCATTGATACCGAAAAGAAACTGCGTGAAAAACTGATCAGCAAGGAAGAAGAGGTGCGTGGCCGCCTGGAAAAGGAACTGGAAGACGCTGTATCCCGCGCCCGCGACCAGTTTGAAAAAGCGCTGCATGGCAAGTACGCCAAGATGCTCAAGGACTATCGCAAAAAGATTGAAAGCCGGGTGAAGGACACTGCCAAGGCGATGGAAAAGCGTGAGAAGGAACTGCTCAAGAAGAGTGGCCTTGGCGCCGTGATCGAGAAAAAGGCTGTTGCGCGCAAGCCGGTTGCCAAGCCGAAAGCAGAAGCCAAGCCGGCAGCACCGGCCAAGAAAGCCGCCGCCAAGCCAGCCGCTGCGAAAAAGCCGGCAGTCAAAGCTGAAAAAGCCGCCAAGCCGGCCGCCAAGAAAGCGCCCGCCAAGCGTGCACCCAAAGCCGCTGCCAAAGCTGCTGAGGCACCCAAGGCGGATACTGGCAGCGAATCCTGATCCTGGTGACGGATTCCACTGCACACCAAGGCGCCTGCGGGCGCCTTTTTCATGGCCGGCGATTGGGAAATTTGGCCATTATCCTGACGTTTCTTGTCATTGAGTCACCGTGGCTGGTGAGTCATGATGTCGACCATCACGCGACAATACATACAAACGAAAGGAGATATCCGTGGCTAACGCATATATTGTGGATGCGGTCCGTACCGCTGGTGGCCGTCGCAATGGCCGGTTGAGTCAGATTCACCCGTCTGATCTGGGCGCTGTTGTCATCAATGCGCTGCTGGATCGTACCGGCATCGATCCCAACAAGGTCGACGATGTCATCATGGGTTGCGTCAGCCAGATCGGTCCGCAGACCTTCAACCTGGGCCGTGCCACCATCCTGGCATCCCGTCTGCCGGTGACCGTACCTGGTGTCACCGTGGACCGTCAGTGCGGTTCCGGCCAGCAGGCCATTCACTTTGCTGCCCAGGCTGTCATGTCCGGTACCCAGGATGTGGTCATCGCCGGTGGTATCGAGAACATGAGCATGACGCCGATCGGTTCCCCCATGGCGATCGCCGAAAAAGCCGGCATGATCAGCCCGTTTGCCAGCGCCGGAATCGCCGCCCGCTATCCCGGCTGCCAGTTCAGCCAGTTCGATGGCGCCGAGCGCATGGCGGAAAAATACGGTGTCACCCGCGACGAACTGGATGACTTCTCCTACCAGAGCCACATGAAGGGCGCGGCGGCGTTCGACAACGGTTATTTCAAGAATGAAATCATCCCGATGGAAGTCGAGGTGGAAGGCAAGAAGGTACTGCACGCGGAAGACGAAGGCCTGCGCCGCAATGCCTCCCTGCAGGCGATCAAGGACCTGAAGCCCCTGAGAGAAGGCGGTGTCATCACTGCAGGCAACGCCAGCCAGATCTGCGACGGTTCTGCGGCCGTGCTGGTGGTCAGCGAGCGTGCCCTGAAGCAGTACGGCCTGAAGCCGCTGGCCCGTATTCATGCGATGTCTGTGGTCGGTTCCGATCCCACCATGGTGTTGGAAGGTCCGATTCCGGCGACCCGCAAAATCTTTGAGCAGACCGGTCTGACCATCAACGACATGGACATCTACGAGGTGAATGAAGCCTTTGGTTCCGTGCCGCTGGCTTGGGCCAAGGCCGTGGGTGCCGATATCAGCAAGCTGAACGTCAATGGTGGCGCGCAGGCACTGGGTCACCCGCTGGGCGCGACCGGTGCCAAGTTGATGGGCACCCTGGCGTACGAACTGCGCCGTCGCGGCGGCCGTTACGGCCTGCTGACCATCTGCGAGGGCCTGGGTACGGCCAACGCAACCATCATTGAAAATGTAAATCGTTAATGTCACAGGCGGCTGGCTCCGGCTGGCCGCCCTGTTTCCCCGTCAAACCCCTCGTATATGCTGTTCCCGGTTTGCATATTGCTGCTCACCGACGGAACCTTTGTGCAAAAATCCCATCGAAAAAAAGGCTGCTAACCTTTTTGTTTAACTATCAGCCACCTATACTTGCGACATGAGCTATCAAGGTGCGACCCCCAAGCCAATGGAAGATGCGACGCTGATTCAGGAGAAAAACGGCGGTTTCTGCCTGCGCTCCCTGCAGACCGGCGAGTCGTTTCCGCTGGTGCAGGAAATGCTGATTGGCCGTGAAGTGGAATGCCAGATTTCCCTCAACAGCGGCCATATTTCCCGCTATCACGCCAAAATCACCCGCACCCCCACCGGTATCATGGTGGAGGATCTGCGTTCTACCAACGGAACCTTTGTGAACGGCCGCCGTATTTCGCAGCCTCAGCTGTTGTCTGTGGGTGACGAGGTGCGTTTCCACGAACAGGCGTTCCGCGTAGTGTCCAACCTGGAAGAATCCGGTGAGGCCGATGCAACCCTGTTCCAGTCCTTTGACAGCACGGCGCGGCCCGCACCGGTGGTTCCCAATGTCGAACCGCCGGTTCCATCAGTGGATGTGCAGGATGAGGACAATGGCACCCGGGTGTTGTCATCCGACGAACTGGTGCGGCTGGAAGGGAAGGGTGAGCGTGATGTGCGCGGCCCTGACAACGGTAGCGGCCCGCGTTTCGTGGTGCTTACGGCACCGGTGCGCGGCAAGGTGTTTTCATTGCGTTCCCAGCAACGTAACAACTGGCTGATCGGGCGCAACGAACAATGCCAGTTTCTGCTGACCGACCGAACAGTTTCCGGCGAGCATGCGCGGGTGCGCCGGCTGGCGGACGACTGGATTCTGGAATCCTGCGAAGGCCGCAATCCGATTCACATCAATAACCGCGCAGTGGATATCAGTACGCTGCAGCACGGTGATGTAATTCGCATTGGCCGCATGGAGCTGATGTTCCGCACCGATGAGCGATTAGTCGCGGCTCCGCAGGAAGCCGAGCCCGGGGTGCAGGCATCGAAAATCAATGTTGTGCTGGTGCTTGGGGCGTTGATTACCCTGGGTCTGGTCATCGGCATCATTCTGGTGTGAGTCAAAGGCTCACACCACCCGACCTTTTTCCAGTCCGCCAAACACCTTGAACAAATTCTGACACAGCTGGTTCAGTTCCAGCGCCATCACGGCAAAATCCTGATCAAACTGCTGCTCGCGGGATTCCGCTTCGGTTTCGTTGGCCTGCTCCAGCAGTGTATCTTCGAATTTCAGGCGCTTCAGTGACAGATCATCATTGATGATGCAGCGCACGCTGTCTTTCCACACCACCGCGAGTTTGCTGCAGCGCTTGCCGGCTTCCAGCAGCTGCTGGATTTCTTCGCCATCCAGATCCTGGCCTTTACAGCGAATCACGTTGCCGGTATCGAGCGGATTGCTGAGTTCGCATTCGCGATCGAGAGTGAACGGATCTTCAGCATGTTGTTGTGTGAGCCAGTGGGTCATCACATCGGCTGGTACGTTTTTGCTGACCGATGGAATCACCGGCAGGCTGCCCAGGGTTTCGCGCAGGTAGCTGAGGAATTCTTCCGCCTTGCTGGCGCTTGCTGTGTCCAGCAGCAACAGCTGTTCCCGTGGCGCAATGTAGGCGAAGAGGTGGCTGTTGCGGGTGAAGGCACGTGGCAGTAATTCCAGCAGCACTTCGTCCTTGATTTGGTCTTTTTCCTTGCGATACACCTTGCGGGCATCGCGGGCTTCGATCACCGCAATTTTTTCCTGCATGGCTTCGCGAATGACCGGGCCGGGGACAATTTTGTCCTGACGCTGTGCGCACAGCATGATGTTGCCATTGCTCACATGGGTAAAGACCTCGTAGCCGTCACCCAGCGGACTCACCCAGCCATACTGGGACAGATCCTGACGACCGCATGGCTTGAACGCGTGCTGCGCCAGCAGTGGTTCCATTTCTTCCGCACTGGTGCGAAATGGCTGGGAAAAACGATAGATACGAAGATTTTTGAACCACATACAGCATTCCTCTCATGGGACGCGGATTATGAGACAATAGGGGCCCCCTGCCAAGAGACGTCGTGCAATGAAGGTTCTGGTCGATGCGCCGCTGGTTCCGCAAACTGACATTACGGTGGTGCTGGCCCACGGTGCCGGTGCGGGAATGGATTCCGATTTCATGAGCGCGATGGCGCGTGGCTTGTGTGACAATGGCGTTCCCGTGGTGCGTTTCGAATTTCCTTATATGTTGCAACGGCGCGAAACGGGGACGCGCCGGCCGCCGGATCGCATGCCGATACTGGAAGCCGCGTTTGTCGAGCAGTTGCAGCAGTATGCGCCGCGGTGCGTCGCTGCAGGCAAGTCCATGGGCGGGCGTGTTGCCTCGATGATGCTGGCGCAGCAGCAGTGCCTGGGTGCGATTTCCCTGGGTTATCCGTTTCATCCGCCGGGCAAGCCGGAAAATCTTCGCACTGATCACTGGGGCCAGATTGTAAGGCCGTGGCTGATCGTGCAGGGCACCCGTGATCCATTTGGAACCCTTGGTGAAGTAGGGCAGTATTCATTGCCGGAATCTGCGCAGGTTGAGTGGCTTGCCGATGGCGATCACGATTTCAAACCACGCAAGGCGTCCGGTTTTCGTCAGGCAGAACATTGGCAGCGGGCCGTGGATCTGATGACACAATGGTTGAAGGAGTTGAATTGATGCGAACCAAATTCATGGTAGTTGTTGCGTTGATGCCAGTGCTGTCGGGGTGTGATCAACTGAAAACCACACCGGTGGATCTGCAGGATTCGCCGTTGGTGGGTACATGGTTTGCAGAAGCCGGCGTGCAATCACCTGAAGGCGTCCAGAAAGACCGCTTGCTGGTGCAGGTAACGCCGAGCGGTTATGTCAGTTATCACTATCTGGGTTGCGATCAGCAGCTGGGTTCACCGCTGCGGGAAAAACGCCTCAATCTGCAGGACATGCCAATCAAGCGGCTGACCACCGTGAAAATGGTATTGCAGAACTACCCGCTGACACCAAAATACGAACTGACCATTGGCACCTGGCCGGACAAGGCAGATGGTGTTTTTACCCTGGATGGCATCCCGCTGCTCCCGATCGACTCTGCCGAAGTGCCGCCGCCGGCACTGTGGGATTGTGCGTTCTGACCAGGCGTTATTTCAGCAGAAAATCATTCACCAGAAACATCAGGATCTCGACGGCAATCAGCCAGATGATGATCCATTCCAGTGACGCAGAATGTTTGTGTTTCTGTTCGTCGGCGAGCATTTCAAACAACTCGTGAATCGTGGTGAGGCGGGTCGACAATACCTGGGTGCGATTGCGGATTTCCAGGTAGTTGGCAATCTGCTGGTAGACCGGGTCCAGTTCCGGGTATTCCCAGAAGAATTCTGGTGTGTCCAGCAGATCGTAACGCACCAGGATGTCGCTTTTGGTAAGGAACAGGCGGCCACGAATTTTCGCGAGTTCCTTGCGTGACAGATGGGTGGCGCCCGTATCGGCCAGCGCTCGCGGGATGTGCGCTGTGGACTGAATGGTGCGGGAAACCAGCGTTTCAAACGTGGACAGTTTCACTGATTGCGCCAGGGCGTGTGATACGGCCAGCAGATGCAGCGGTGCGGTTTCGTTCAGGAACAGATGATCGCGCTGGATCTTGAAGGGATCGGGCTGAACGGAAAACGAAAAGCGCTCGGTTTCAATGTCGATGTAGGGGTTAGTGTGGTAACGCACCAGCCGCTTCAGCAAGGTTTCCCGCTCTTCGGTATTCCATTGCCAGGTCACGACAACGCCGTAAGCAAATACAAATGCAGAGCGGCCATTGCGATCGATGTGTACCGTATCGCGGTAGAGCGTTGCCCGCTCTTCGGCCAGCAGATCGCGGGTCAGGTCCTGGAATTGAAAACTTTCCGCAATGGATATGGCAAAGCATTCGGCGGGTGTTTCAGCATTCATGCAATATTACCTGTGATATCCCGCAAGGCATCCACCAGCACCGGCGTGAGATCCACGGCGTTGCTTGGATGCGGGATCGCGTCGCTGCTCCAGATGGGATCAATGCCCGCTTGCTGCATGGCGGTAAGAGCGCCTTCTGCAAACAGGGCATGGGTGCAGATCGCGCTGACCTTGCTCGCGCCTGCGGCCTGCAGCGCTTGTGCGGTTTCAATCATGGTGCGTCCGGAACTGATGACATCGTCCACCAGAACCGTGTGTCGGCCTCTGACATCGACATTCGGCAGGGTAACCCGCACATCGCGGTCGCCGAAGCGTTCCTTGCTGGCGACAGCAAATTCGAGTCCAGCCACTTCGGCCACCTGTTGCACCCATTGGCGGGATTCTTCATCCGGGCCAATCAGCAGGGCGTTCGTGGTATGGGCGCGCAGAAATTCTCCCAGCGCCGTGGTGGCGGTGGCGCAGACGCTGTTGCAATAGGGCAGGGCCATGTTCAGATGGGACACCCGGTGCAAATGCGGATCGACGGTGATCAGATCATCCACCCATTCTGACAGCATCTGGCCGATGATGCGTTGACTTACCGCCTGACCGGGTTTGAACGCCATGTCCTGGCGCATGTAGCACAGGTAGGGCGTTACCAGGATCACCCGCTTGCAGCCATTTTGACGTGCGGTTTCAATGGCCAGCAGCAACTCGATCAGCTTGGCATTGGGATCGTGCAGGCTGCGAAAGAAAATCACGGTTTTGGCCACCGGATCGGGAATGGTGACCAGGCTTTCACCGTCGGGAAAGCGGTGCAGGTCGATCACGCCGAGCTCGGCCTGCAGTTGCGTGGCCAGGCGAGTGGCAGCGTCAATGGAGTCGGGAAACGCGAGAATCTGTGTCATTCAGCCCATCCAGGAAGTGAGTTCTAGCGGGTTGTTGCTGATGCGGTAGCCGGAGTGGCCTTGTGCATAACGAATGGCAAATTCGAAATCAGCCGGAAACTGCGCATAAATGCGGTACAGCGGTTCGCCGGCCTGGACTTTGTCGCCAAGTTTTTTCATCAGTTTGACGCCGGCCCCTTTGTCCATTGGCGCGCCGGCAAGACGGGCAATACGGGCCAGAATCAGGTTGTCGATTTCCACTACCAGGCCGGATTCGGCGGCGGGAATATCCCGGGTCAGCTCGCCCAGTTCGAAGGTTTCGGTCTGCTTGCCCTGGGCTTCAATGATCTGGTTCATCTTGGCCAGCGCACGGCCGGAATCAAGAATATTGCGGGCGATCTCGTAGCCCTGTCCGCCGCGCACATCGGCATCGAATTCAATCAGACGCCCGGCCAGTTGCAGGGATTTTTCCCGCAGGTCATGGGGCGCATCGGGATCGCGCTGCAGCACCGCCATGACGTCGCGGCATTCCAGTACTGGCCCAATGCCGTGGCCGATGGGCTGGCTGCCGTCAGTGATGACGACTTCGGTCATCAGACCGATACGATCACCCACGTATTCGAACAGTTTGCGCAGCTGCATGGCCTCGCGCATGCTGCGAACCTTGGCCTTGGGGCCGGCCGGAATATCGATCAGCAGGTGGGTGGAACCGCAGGCGCGTTTCTTGGACAGGATCGAGGCCACCATCTGCGCCTGGGAATCGATTGCCAGCGGACGTTCCACCGAAATCAGGATGTCATCGGCGGGTGCCAGCTTTGCGGTGCCACCCCAGGCCAGACAGCCGCGCTGCTCACGCACGATCTGATCCAGCCGTTCCATGGGCAGATCCACATTGGCCAGCACTTCCATGGTGTCGGCGGTACCGGCGGGCGAAGTGATGGCCCGGCTGGAGGTTTTAGGGCACAGCAGACCAAACGCGGCGACGATGGGCACCACCAGCATCGAGGTGCGATTACCCGGAATGCCGCCGATGCAGTGCTTGTCCACCACGATATTTTCTTTCCAGTCCAGCCGCTGGCCAGAGTCCACCATGGCACGGGTCAGATAGAGGATTTCGTCCCGATCCAGGCCGGCTTCGGATACGGCCACGATAAAGGCCGCGATCTCTGTTTTGGAATAGCGGTTGCCGGCAATGTCGGTAATGATCTCAGTGAGCTTGGTCTGGTCGAGCCGGGTGCCCGCCAACTTCTGGCGCACGTATTCCATGGATGGGGCGGCTCGGCGTGGTTCACGAGTACCTGGGTCTGCTCGGGCAGATCGAGATGGCGGAAGGCCTGCTCGGACAGCCCGAGTTCATGAAGGGACACGATGCAGTCGTCGTCCACCACGTTGAGTACCGCCAGAATCTTGCGGCCGTCCTGCTGGATTTCGATCTTGCTCAGGGCCTGAAAACCTTCCGCCTTGTACAGTGGGCAATCCCGGTGCAGATAGGCGACGTTTTCATGGTAGGTATCGATGGCAACCCGTTTCAGGCTGAGGGTGGCGTTGTTATTCATGATGGGCGGTAAATCCTGAGGAAAAGTCCCTTAATTATAAGCGTTTATCGCGGACCGGATGGCGATGGAGGTCAATATTCAGCTTTGATGCCGGATGGCGGGCCTGTTGGCCAGTGACGGCATTTTCAATATACTGTATAAAAACACAGTTAATGGTGGGCAGCGATGAAATGCCGAGGCGCAGTCAGCAATCTGGCGGGGCGGTTTGAAAAGCGGATTTCCCTGGTGGAAGAGCAGTATCAGCCCGACACCCTTGCGACCGTGTTCCTGCCGGAACAGGCCCGTTCCCTGATTACCCGTAACCAGTCGCCGGACGTGCCGTTCCAGTATTCCATCAATCCCTACCGCGGTTGCGAGCATGGCTGTATCTACTGCTTTGCCCGCCCCAATCATGCCTATGTGGATCTGTCGCCGGGGCTGGATTTTGAAACCCGCATCTTCGTCAAGGAGAACGCTGCCGATGCTTTGCGCAAGGATCTGGCGCGGCCTTCCTATCAGCCGTCGCCGATCTGTATCGGTACCGCCACGGATCCCTACCAGCCGGTGGAGGCGCAGCGGCGCATTACCCGGCAGATTCTCGAGGTTCTCTGGGAGCATCGTCATCCGTTGAGCATCATTACCAAAAGCCAGCTGATCTGCGATGACATCGAGTTACTGGCGCGGATGGCGGAGCAGCGGCTGGTGCGGGTGATGGTGAGTCTGACGACGCTCGATAATCAGGTGAAACGCTGGCTGGAGCCTCGTACGGCATCTGGCGAAGCACGGGTCCGGACTATCCGCCAGCTGACGGAAGCGGGTATCCCGGTGGGGGTGCTGGTGGCGCCGCTGATTCCCTGGATCAATGACGACGAGCTGGAATTGCTGGTGGAGCGGGCGGCGGAGGCGGGGGCGGATTCCGCTGCGTTTATCCTGCTACGGTTGCCCAATGAAGTGGCGCCGCTGTTTGTGGAGTGGCTGCACGCGCATTATCCGGACCGGGCCGACAAGGTGCTCAATACCCTGCGGGCGGCCCGCGGTGGCCGGCTCAATGATCCGCGTTTTGGGGAACGGATGCGCGGCCAGGGTGACTATTCTGCGCTACTCGGTCAGCGCTTTGCGCTGGCCTGTCGCAAGGCCGGGATTGGTCGGCGCGAGGCGCCGGATCTGGACTGCAGCCAGTTTCGCATTCCCAACAAAGACAGGCAGTTAGCGTTGTTCTGACGCGGTTGATAACGGCGCTTTGGTAGGTGACCCATTAGTATTGAAGTTAATAAAAAACTACTTGTCTCATAACTTGTGCTTATGTATGATCGCGCCCGTTTGTTTGGGTCCGGGCAACCGGAAGCAGTCGCCCAGGGGGCTTCATGGCAGTAGAGCAGTTTGAAACCATCTCGTTGTACCTGTGTGTATCCGGTCTGATTGCCTACATGTTTTTCATCATGTACAAGCTGGCAGTAGAGTCCAAAGCGGGCAAGTTGGGCACCATCGCGATATTTGTAACCTTGGGTCTTGGCATCTTCGGTTTTGTTGCCAAAGAAGTAATTACCCTGGTCATCAGCGTTTAACCCGATCCGATTCCGAACGAATGCTGAAAAAAGGCTCCCATATTGGGGGCCTTTTTTTATTGTGTGCGATCAAGCGGCGGGTGGATGCAGTGGCAGGCTGACGTGAAAGCGGGTGCCTTTGCCGGGGGTACTGTCGAAGGTCATGGTGCCTCGATGCAGGCGCACCAGCTGCTGAGCCAGGTACAGGCCAAGACCCGCGCCAGCGCGCTCGTCCATGTAGAAGTCGAGACTGCTGAAGCGCTGCAGCAGTTTGCGGTGATCTTCCGGGGATATGCCTTTGCCGGTATCCGCCACTTGCAGGGTAACGGTATCGTCGTGGTGCGGTTCCGATAGCAGGATTTCGACGCTGCCGTGCTCGGTGGAATGAAAGGCGTTTTCCACCAGCACCTGCAGTACCCGTTGGATGCGTTCCCGGTCGGCCTCGATCATCACCTCGGCATGCGGCAGCTGGTAGCCGAAGTTGATGGGTCGGCCTGCCGCGAGGGTGTGGGTCTGGTCGTACACTTCTTTCACCAGCTCCGCCAGGTTGAAGCGCGTGCGGGACAGTTCCAGGCGATTGGTTTCGATCCGGCCGACATCCAGCAGGTCGTTGACCAGCGCCAGCAGATCGTGGGCGCTGTGCTCGATGGTAGCAAGGGCATCGAGATAGCGGTCGTTGCCCAAGGGTTGCAGCTTTTTCTGCAGGCGGCGCGCAAAGCCCAGTACGGTGTTGATCGGTGTGCGGAATTCGTGGGACATGTTGGCCAGGAACCGGCTTTTCGCCTGACTGCTCTGTTCGGCCTGGGCGATGGCGTTTCTGAGCTGTTGTTCCGCACGCTTGCGATCGGTAATGTCGCTGCCAACCGCGAGCCAACCTTCCAGCTGATGGGACGGATTCAGTAGCGGTGTGATGGACAGCTGAATGGCGCAGACCGATCCGTCCTGGCGGGTGAACTTCCACTCGGTTTCTGCTTTTTCACCCCGTTCGATGGCCGCCGTGAAGAGTTCGAAACCCTGTGCATCGATCTGGAAGCGTTGTTGCAGCTGGTCATGGTAAAGGGCCAGCTGGTTGCGATCGATGAGAGTATGGGGAAAGACTTTGCCAACCAGATCGGTTTCGCGCCAGCCGAGGAGTGTGGCTGTGCCGGCATTGCAGCCCAGCATAAGGCCCTGGGCATCCATCGAGATGATCACCAGGTTGGCGCTGTCCAGCACGGCTTTCTGCATGGCCAGACTTTTTTCCAGCAGGGTGCCGGTGACCTGGTGTTCCCGGTTTTCGTCACTGAGTTTGTCCGAGGCCTGGCGCGCCTTTTCCAGTGCAGCATGCAGTTGCGCCGTGCGCAGGTTGTACCAGTAGGCGAACTGGCCCAGTTCGTCTTCGACGTTGTGTTCCAGCGTCACTTCACGATCTTCTTCCACTGCCTGTTGTACCTGGCGGGTCATGAACTGCAGACGCCGGAAAAAGATCCGCCACATGAATCCGAACAGCACCAATCCCCATACCATCAGTCCGCCGAGGGTCATCCAGCTGAGCGTGCGGGTGATGGCGCGGGCTGCCTGCTGCAGATCCGCCACCGGGAACACGGTAATCACTTTCCAGTGGGTGCTGGGCATCTGGTAGATGCGGATGTCCGCCGGTTGGCGCAGCAGCAGATCGTCCTGAGTGGTGATCTGGGCCAGCACAGCGAGGTCACGCAGAGGTGCCTGGCGCAGGTTGTGAGCGATGATGCGGGCTTCCTGGGGATCGATCTGGTAGCTGTTGCCGGCAATGTCGGCGGCCAGCTGTTTGACCTCGTCGCTGCCCTTGTTGGCACGGGATGCACTTTGATGATTCAGCAGGGCAAGTTTGTCGGCCAGGGGACGGAATACCGGGTGATTCAGTGCCAGGTCATGGGTCGTAACAAAATTCGGCGTCTCGGTTTGACGGGTGTGTTCTTCCAGTACCAGTGACATGTCCGGAAACGCAATGAAACGGTTGTTGCGATCCAGTACGAAGGCGTAGCCGGAATGGTTGCGAAAGGTTTCCTCGATCAGCCGATGAACGCCCTCAAGCCGCAGATCCAGGGTCGAAACGCCCGCAAATTGACCCTTGTCGAAGAAGGGGGTCGTGCAGGTCACCATCGGTTGCCTGGAATACGGATCGGTATAGGAGCGGGACCAGTAGGAGGCAGGATTCTGCTGCAGTTTGGCGGGTACGTACCATTCTTCCTGGTGATAGCCCGGTCCCTTCGGATCGTTATAGCCATCGAAAAAGCGCAACTGGCCCTGCGGATCGCGCCCCCAGAAGAAACTGTGACGCGCATCGGCGGGATGAAAACGATAGGGTTCGGGCCAGAGCCCGCCGCCGGCAATCAGGTCACCCATTTCGATATTGTCGAGCAGGGCGGGGACGGTGTTCCGGATCAGTTGGTCGTCGTGGGGTAACACTTCGGCGAGCCGGGCCATGGCGCGGGAAATCGCTTCTGCCTGACTGAATTGCTGCTGCAGGGATTGCACCAGGCTGGTTCCAATCTGGTCGTTGAGTTCCTGGCGCTGCTCCAGCAGCATCGGCAGGGCACGCCACCAGATGATCGCCATGCTGATGGCGCTCAGCAGCAAAAGCAGAACCACCAAGCCGATTGCCAGGCGCAGCCGGATGCTGTTGTTCCAGCGAAGTCTGGACGGATTGGGAGCGGGTTGTCCCTGGCCTGGCTGCGGTTCCTTCACTATCAACTCACACTATGCAATACAACTGCCTGATTTGAGTATAGCTGGCCAAACTGATTCCGGATTACTCCGTGCTGCGATAGCCCCACCAGGTGGCCAGCAGCAGCCAGTTGATGGCGCCGACCGAGCCCAGGAAGAACACAATGCCGACCACATGCATGCCCCAGAGTTTGGGGCCTTCCGGTAACAGCATCAGCAGGCATGACGCCAGCAGAAAGCCGATGGCCGTCATCAGCTGGATCTGGCGGTAGCGCAGCCTTTCCTGCCGGCGGGCCAGCAGTTGCACCAGCTGTTTGTCGATAACGGGAACGCTGTGAGGTTGTTCCGTCGGCAGGGCTGTTTCCGCGTCGTCGAAGAAACTGTCCACGTAGTTGAAGGCACGCAGACCCAGCTTGCGCACCAGATTGCCCGGGTTGTAGCGTTCCTTGCCCCAGGTTTTCAGCAGATCCTGCGCTTCCGTCATCAGATCGAATTCGGGATACATCAGCCGGCCGAAGCCTTCCAGGGTAACGCAGGTCTTGCTCAGCATGGCGATGTCCGGTGGCAGCGCAATGTCGTGCACCCGCAGCGTATCCGCGGCCTGGTCGATGATCTGGGGAATGTTGAGCTGGTCCAGCGGCACGCCGTAGTAGTTCTGCATGAAGTCTTCGCATTCGCTGACCAGCTGCTCGAAGTTCACCGGCTTGTTGGCCCATTGCTGCAGGATGCGCACCGCAGCGGGAATTTCCCCCAGCACTGCGTGGCGCACCAGTTTCATCAGCTGGTCGCGCCGGGTATTGGACAGCCGGCCCACCATGCCGAAATCGAGGATGGCGATGCCGTTGCGCGGCAATACCAGAATGTTGCCCGGGTGCGGATCCGCATGAAAAAAGCCATCCACCAGCATCATGTGCCAGGCGACCTTGGCACCCCGTTTGGCAATCAGTTTGCGATCAAGGCCGGCCGCTTCGATTTCACTGATATTGCGGGCAGGAATGCCCTCGATGAATTCCTGGACATTGAGATCCTGACTGGTCCATTCCCAGTAGATCTTCGGAATCTTGGCAAAGCGGAATTTCGCGATGTTGTGAGCGATTCGCTCCGCATTCTTGCACTCGACACTGAAATCCAGCTCACGCAACAGCGAGCGTTCGAATTCGCGCACGATCTGGAAGGGGCTGTAGCGTTTGAGTTCCACGGACTGGCTTTCGGCCAGTCGCGCCACATGTTTGAGCAGGCGCAGGTCGGCTTCGATTTTTTCACGGATATTGGGTTTGCGGATTTTCAGTACCACGCGCTCGCCTTTCACCGTGAGCGCGCGGTGGACCTGGGCCATGGAAGCAGTTCCCAGTGGCTTTTCGTCAACGGAACGAAACACCGTTTCCAGCGGCTGGCCGAGGGAGCGTTCCACCTGGGGCCGCAATTCCTCGAACGGCGTTGGGGGCACGTCGTCCTGCAGGCGGCCAAACTCGGCAATCCAGTCCGCAGAAAACAGGTCGACCCGTGTTGCCAGAATCTGCCCCAGTTTGATGAAGGTGGGGCCCATTTCCTCCATGGCGCGGCGGGCGCGTTCCGGCGGCTGCAGATGAAGGAAATCATCAGACATCTGATAGCGGATCAGTTTCCCCGCACGCTCCATGCTGTCAGCCAGGCCCATGCGGCGAATCAGGTCGCCGAATCCGTACTTGATCAGAATGTTGCTGAGTTCGTTCAGCCGGCGCAGATCCTTGCCAGCCTTGAGAAATTCCATCATGGTGCGGGTTCCTGGTATCCAACGAAAGTAGCCTTGACGATTCTAAGGGCAAAGCGCTATTAGTGTGCAATGACTTTGACCATCAATTGTTTGAATTGATTTCGCCACTGGCCCGTGTGGGCCCTCATGAGGGAATGTGATGCTTTATCATCTGGCGACGGTGACATTGGCACCGGTTCTGGTAGCGCAGGGGACCTATGTGCGCAAAGTCACACCGCGCCTGCCCGAGCCCGAAGGTGCCCGTGCCGGTGTGTGGGGCTCCGGGCCGGCGTTGCGGCTGCTGATTCTGGGGGATTCGGCTGCGGCGGGGGTGGGCGTGGATTCCCAGGCCCAGGCGCTGTCCGGTCGGGTGGTGGCCGCATTGGGTGAGTTTCACCGGGTGCACTGGAAACTGTTGGCGGATACCGGTCACGATTCTTCGGATGTGGTGAAACGTCTCGACGATGCGCAGCCCGAGGTGTTTGATGTGGCGGTGTTGTCGGTGGGGGTGAATGATGTCACCGGTCGCACGCCGGTGAAACGCTGGCTGACCAATCTGGCCGCCATTACCCGCTTGCTGGCAGAAAAATTCCAGGTGCGGCGCATTCTGTTTTCCAGCGTACCGCCGATGCATCACTTTCCCGCCTTGCCACAACCCTTGCGCTGGTGGCTCGGGCGTCGTGCCGTTACCCTCAACAGTCATGCCCGTTCCATCAGTGCCCGGCACGCCCGCTGGGAGTTTGTGGATGTGGCCTTCCCGCTGGAATCCGGTTACATGGCATCCGACGGTTTTCATCCAGGCGAACCGGCCTATGCCCTGTGGGGGCAGCATCTGGCCGGACTGATCCGGGATGATGCCGCCCGCCTGCTATAGTTAGTGCAACGAGGCATTACGTCGAGCAGACGGCAGGGGAGGTTTATTACGAGAACTGTACATACCGATCGCTTGATCTGTTTGAAACATGCCAATTCGTTGTCTGAAAAATTGCGCTTCATGCACGGCGTCATGCAGGGACATATGCCGTTCATTACGCGAATTGCGGTGGCGCTGTATGACGACGACACCGATTACCTGCGTACCTTTGCCTACAGCAGTTACGAAGACAGCCCGCTGACCCATTACCACGCCCGACTGGAAGATTGCGTATCGCTGAAGGAAATCGTCGCATCCGGATTGCCTAGGGTTGTGAATGATCTGTCGGTATATAACGCCGTGGAACATGAACATACCCGCATCATTTACGCCAGTGGCTATCGTTCCAGTTATACCGTTCCCATGGTGTGGGATGGCCGATTCTTTGGCTTCATCTTTTTCAATTCCAACGATACGGATGTGTTCACGGATCGGGTGCTGGGCGAAGTCGATGTCATTGCCCACATGATCACGCTACTGGTGTATAACGAGCGCGCCAACGTGCGCACCATGATGGCCACGATCAAATCCGCGCTCGATATGACCCATTCCCGCGATCCGGAAACCGGTTGCCATCTGGAGCGGATGTCACGCTATGCGCGGATGATTGCCCGCAAGCTGGCGCCACGTCTCGGTTTTGATGATCAGTTCATCGAACATGTATTCCTGTTTGCGCCGCTGCACGATCTGGGCAAGCTGGCGATTCCCGACCGGATTCTGCTGAAGGAAGGCCCGCTGACGGATGAAGAATTTGCCATCATGCGGACCCATTCCCTCGAGGGCCGCAAGATGATCGACAAGCTGCTGGATAACTACGGTCTCAATGGTGTGACCCATGTGAATATCCTGCGCAATATCGCGCTGCATCATCACGAGGCACTGGACGGCTCCGGTTATCCGGATCGTCTGAAGGGTGAGGCAATTCCGATCGAAGCCCGTATTGTTACCGTGGCGGATGTGTTTGATGCACTGACCAGCCGGCGGCCGTACAAAGAAGCCTGGAGCAATGCCAAGGCGTTCTCCCGTCTGCGCAGTCTGGCAGGGGTGAAAGCTGGATGCCGAATGTGTTCATGCCCTGATCGACAACGAGGCGGAAGTGCTTGAAATCCAGCAGGCATTCCGCGAAAACCCGTTTGGCTGAATGGCCTCGTTCCAGGCCTTGACTCTGGGCCTTGCTCCAGGGTTTATACTGGCCCCCATAGTAACCAGTATGGGGACAGGTCATGAAAATCGGCGCCATTGCCAAAGCCTGCGGGGTGGGTATCGACACCCTGCGCTATTACGAAAAGGAAGGGCTGATCCGCCCGGTATCCCGCACTGACGCCGGTTATCGCGAGTACGATGACCGCACCATCCGTGAAATGGAGTTCATCCTGAAAGCCAAGGCGCTTGGTTTCAGTCTGCAGGAAATCCGTGAACTGCTGTCCGTGCGGATCGACCGCGAACACCATCCCTGTTCCGACGTGAAAAACATGGCGGAAGCCAAGCTGGCAAGGATCGAAGAAAAGATCGGCGAGTTGCAGCGCATGCATTCCACCCTCAAGCGGATTTCGGATATGTGTTGTGGTGGGCCTGAACCGGCAACCCATTGTTCGATCCTTGATGCACTGGAGAAGTCTGCATGATGTCCTTTGTTGAAAGCATGGTGATGCTGTCACTGGAAGCGGCGCCCTGGCTGGTGCTGGGATTGTTGATTGCGGGTCTGATCAAGGCCTGGGTGCCGATGACCTGGATGCAGCGGCATCTGGGCGGCAAAGGTGTGGTGCCCATATTCAAGGCGGCGCTGATTGGCGCGCCGTTGCCACTGTGTTCCTGCAGTGTGATTCCGGTGACGCTGGAGTTGCGTCGCAGTGGCGCGTCCCGCGCGGCGTCGACGTCGTTCCTGGTGTCGACCCCGGAAACCGGTGTGGATTCCATTTCGGTTTCCTATGCCTTGCTGGGGCCTTTCATGGCCGTTATCCGGCCGCTGGCGGCGTTGGCCAGTGCAGTGGTAGCCGGCCTGCTGACATTGTTGTGGGCAGGCAAAGATGAAGACAAACCGGCAGCGGCGCCAGCAGGTTCATCCTGCTGCACCAAGACCTGCTGCGGATCGGTACCCAAACCGGTGGAAAAACCCGGTTTCTGGAAAAAGACCCTGGATGGCATTCGCTACGGATTCACCGATGTGTGGGATGACATGGTGCTGTGGTTGCTGATGGGCATTGTGTTCGCAGCGGCGGTGGATGCCTTCGTGCCGGCGGATTTCCTGCAGCAGTGGGGCAGTGGTCCACTGGCGATGCTGGTGATGATGCTGGTGGGGGTGCCGATGTATATCTGCGCTACGGCATCGACGCCCATTGCCGCAGGACTGTTGCTGGCGGGTGTATCACCGGGCACCGTGCTGGTGTTTCTGCTGGCCGGGCCGGCCACCAATATGGCAACGCTGGGACTGGTGCGGCAGGAATTGGGCAGTCGCGCGCTGCTGGCTTATCTTCTGGGTATCGGCGTGACCGCGATGGGGATGGGATTGCTGACGGATTATCTTGTGGCGCAGTGGAATCTGGATATTCAGGCGGCCGTGATGGATGGCCATGATCTGGTGCCTGCGCTGATCAGCTATACATCTGCAGGTTTGCTGGCACTGCTTACGTTGCGTTTTGCCGCGCAGAAACTGCGTGCGCCGACCGGTCGCGAACCGGCGCACACCCACTGATCATTTCGGATACCCAGTGATGCGGCGGATCGCGCGGTACAACGGGCTGAGGTTATCGTACATCTTCTGATACACCTCGTGGTAAAGCTGGTTATAGAGCCGACGATTGGTTTCGTTCGGATAGAAGGTGGTGCCCTTGTGGGTCATCCGCTCGATCGCCATGGCGTGACTGGGATACAGGCCCGCACCCACTGCGGCATTGATGGCTGCACCGAGTCCCGAGGTTTCATAGGTATGGGGCCGTTCCGCGTTCATGCCGAACACATCGGCGGTAATCTGCATGGCTTCGTCACTTTGCGATCCGCCGCCGGACACTCGCAGGGTTTTGATTTTCACGCCACTGCGTTCTTCCACTTTCTCTTTGCCTTCCCGCAGCGCGTAGGCCAGGCCTTCGATAATGGCGCGGTAGATATGCGCACGGGTATGCACATCGCCGAAACCGATGATGGCACCCTTGGCTTCCGGTCCCGGTTGCCGCACACCGGGGGACCAGTAGGGTTGCAGCACCAGCCCCATGGAACCGGCGGGCACTTCCTTCAGCAATTCATCGAACAGCTGCTCCGGCTCAATGCCACGGGCTTTTGCCTGTAATTCTTCGCGCTGACCGAATTCACGACGGAACCAGTTCACCATCCAGTATCCCCGCTGCACGATGATTTCCGTGTTGTAGGCATTGGGGATGGCGGCCGGATAGGGCGGCACCATCTTGATGGTTTCGACGTAACGGGGATTGGTGGTGTTAAAGGTGGCTGTGGTGCCGTAGCTGAGGCTGCCAATATCCGGCGTGAGGCAACCCGAGCCGATGACTTCGCAGGCTTTGTCGGCACCGGCGGAAATCAGAGGCAGTCCGACAGGAATACCCGTTTCGGCAGCGGCCTGTTCGCTGATGCGTCCCAATACATCGCCGGGCGGTACCAGTTCCGGTAATTGCTGACGGCGGACGGTCAGCGCCTGCCATTTCCAGTCGGTGCGTGGCGCCCAGCGGAAATGTTTGAAATCGTAGGGCAGATAGCCCACCTGCGCGGCGGTGGAATCCACAAAACGCCCAGTGAGTTTGTAGGTATGGTAGCCGGATAGCAGCAGGAATTTATGGGTCTGTTTCCAGATGTCGGGCTGATGTTGTGCCAGCCAGTTGCATTCGGCCTGACTGCGGAAATACTTCAGTGTGTCACCCTGGCCACTGAGTTTGATCAGCTTGTCCCACATGCCGCCCATCGGAGTCAGTTCATCGACCCGGCGTTGATCCAGCCAGACAATGGCCGGCCGCAGCGGATTACCGTGCTTGTCCAGATTTACTACCGTGGCCCGCTGTGTGGTAAGCGCCACTGCCTTGATGCGATCACGGGGAAAATCGATCATCTGCCATAACTGCTGGCAGGCCTCACACAGGCTGCGCCAGTAGTAGTCGGGATGCTGTTCAGCCCAGCCGGGATTTTCGGAAAAGTACGCTTCCAGCGGGACTTTGCTTTTCGCGATCAGCTGGCCATCCAGATCAAAGATCAGGGCGCGAACACTCTGGGTGCCATTGTCGATGGCCAGCACATAGGGTTTGGTATCGGTCGTCATGTCAGCCACGGGGCAGAGAGTAATAGGTTCGCCACAGATCCTGGTAACGCTGCAGTTCCGCTTGCCATTGTGCATCGTTCCAGCCGAGTTCCTGCTGGCACAGGGATTTCAGCGCCGGGAACAGTTGCGCACCGCCGTCCTTCAGCAGCAGGCCAAGACGGCTTCGGCGCAGCAGCAGATCATCCAGATGCACGATCTGTTCATTGCGGCACGACCAGCGCAATTCCGCCAGACACCAGCGAGTGCCATCGATTGGCCGGCATTCATCGGCGCTGGCCTGCTGCAGCAGGGCGGGCGCTTCATTACCGTAACGGCCCAGTAGCAGTGTTGCCTGATCACGATCGATGTTGCACAGCTGATCCGGCGTCACGCGGCTGGCTGCAAACACCTGCTCATCGGTATTGGGAAACTGCAGACCCGGCAGAAACGCTTTGGCGGCGTTTAGCGTATCGCGCGCAATCAGGCGGAACGTCGTCAGCTTGCCTCCGCTGACACTGACCAGCCCCTGATCCACCCAGACCTTGTGATCGCGTTTTTCTTTCGATGGATCCTTGTTGCGAT
Organism: Gammaproteobacteria bacterium; assembly: GCA_041395845.1. GTDB lineage: Bacteria > Pseudomonadota > Gammaproteobacteria > Pseudomonadales > Ketobacteraceae > Ch67. The sequence goes on along the minus strand of JAWKZS010000018.1, from coordinate 740 downwards.
CCTTGCTGATGACGGGGCGCACACCGGCGTAGGTGGAAATGATGTCGGCATCGGTGAGTTTCACATCCGGGAACTGGTCGTTGGCCAGTTGCAGCAGATAGTCCACTTCGTTGCGGGTGATGCCAGGCTCCAGATTCAGCGCTGGCGCGTGATCCAGATCGGTGGTGCCGATCACTGTAAAGCCTTCCCACGGGAAAATGAACGTCGCACGCTTGTCAGCGGGATGAAACAGGGTCAGGGCTTCCTGCACCGGAAGTCGCTGGGCCGGAATAATGATATGGCTGCCACGGAGCGGACGAATAGTGCGTTCGTGGGTGATTTTTTCCCGCAGTTCATCCACCCAGGCGCCGGTGGCGTTGATCACCACGCTGGCCTGCAGCGACACCGATTCACCGCTGAGCGTGTCCTGCACCACAACGCCATTGACCTGGCCACGACTGTCGCGCATCAAATCCGTTGCCCGCGCATAATTCAGTACCTGCCCCCCTTCGGCGCAGGCCTGCTGCAGTACCCGCAACACCAGGCGTGCATCGACGGTGACAGCATCAGTGTAGTAATTGGCGCCTTTCAAGCCGTTGCGGCGGATGCCCGGGGCCTTCTGACTCACCGCGTCGGCGTTATGCCAGCCGTGGGTCCGGATACCCGCCAGCGTGTCGTAAAACGTCAGCAGGATCGAAAACAGCAACTTGCCGGGAAACTGACCTTTGCGGATCGGGAACAGATAGCCCATGCGTTCTACC
>JAWKZS010000017.1:0-82485 GCA_041395845.1 Gammaproteobacteria bacterium | reverse complement strand
TTATCACAATACCAGGTCGGCCTGATGGTGATCGATTTCTTCCTTGGTCAGAACGAACACCCCGTGACCGCCCCGGTCGAACTCGATCCAGGTGAACGGTACACCGGGATAAGCCTCTTCCAGCGCCACCATGGAATTGCCCACCTCGATCACCACGATGCCACCAGGATTCAGATGACGCGACAGCTCAGGCAGCATGCGGCGGACGATCTCCAGACCATCGATACCCGCTTCCAGACCCATGCGTGGCTCGTGGTGATACTCGTCCGGCAGCGCATCCATGTCATCCTGATCCACATACGGGGGATTCGACACAATGATGTCGTAGGTCCGCCCATCCAGCGCCTCGAACAGATCCGAGTACAGCAGATTTACCTGATTCTCGAGCCCCAGCGCCTGCACGTTTTCTTCCGCCACATCCAGCGCATCCTCGCTCAGATCGACACAGTCCACCTGTGCCTCGGGGAAATACTGGGCGCACGCGATACCGATACAGCCACTGCCGGTACACATATCCAGAATGCTGGTGACATCATCGGGGTCGATCCAGGGCGCAAACTGCTTCTCGATCAGTTCGCCAATGGGCGAACGGGGAATCAAGACCCGCTGATCCACCTGGAACGGAATGCCGGCAAACCAGGAGGTGCCGGTGAGATAGGCGGTCGGCACCTTGTCGATGACCCGCCAGGTCAGCAGTTCACAGATTCGCAGCTTTTCGCTGTCGAGAAGACGGGAATCCTGCACCCGGTTATCGATATCCCAAGGCAGGTGCAAGGCAAACAGGATCAACGCCACGACTTCATCCCAGGGATCGTCATAGCCATGCCCCAACGCAGCGCCGTTCTCGTGGAACAGGGAAACACCCCAGCGCATGAAGTCCCGCAGGGTATGCAGTTGGGCAATGGCTTCGTCGGCGTTGATCAGATCCGTCTGGGCGTCGGTGGGATATGGCATGAAGCATCTCGTCGCTGAATGGGGAAAGGCGACGATTTTACATGGTTGGCGGATAAAATTCGCGACCTGCCGAGAATTCAGTCCGCATCGGCCCGTGGAGCCGGAATCAGCGATGCATGCGCTTGCGGGCGCGGGTCAACGCATGCTGGCGTTGCCGGCGCAAACGGCGCAATGCGGCCTGGCGGCGGTTCTGGTGCACTTCAGGCGTGGAGGGTTCCTGTTCGGCATCCATCGGAACTGTTGAAGTAGGTGAAGTCATGACTGGCCCGCCGCGTGATGATCGTCCATCAGTATATGCCTGTCCGCCAACCATGCCAGCCCCACCCGAGTATTTAGTGGGCAGACGGGATCAGATTCACAAACCCGCGGGACGCCACTCCTGATTGACCCACTCCACCCACACCAGTGCGGAAGCATTGGCATCCGGGGCCAACGGACCCACATCTTCCACCTGCGCGGTTAGCCCGGCCCCGTCCAGCTGCCGACGCAGATCCGCTGCCAGTTGCTCAAGCTGCCGCGCCTCGCCATGACGATGCAGCACCAGCAGCAACGGCCGGTTGACCCCCGACTGCAAGCCCTTCAGGCGATCAATCACCTTGCTGAAATCGGCCTTGTCACCCGCAAGCGAAACATCAGCAACCCTCACCCGCCCGTTACGATCCAGCATTTGCACGATCTGGTCTGCCGTTTCCAGCCCCAGCGGCACGGTCAGCGTGTCCTCGTGCAGATAGATGCGGCGATTAGGACGTTCAATCAAGTAGAAGACATGGTAACGGGGCTGGCCGCGGTCCTGTACGACCCACAAGTACTGGTTGCGATCGGAACCAAACAGAACCGGCTGCTGGAAAATCTGATTGGCCCAGGAAAAGCTTTCGCCGCAATCGCGGGATTCACAGTAGAACAGCCGGTCGGCATTAAGCGCACTCAGGTAGTCGTCCACCTGTCGTTTGGCATCCAGCAGTGTCAGGTCGCTTTCCAGTCGCCAGGTGAGCGCGATCAGATCACCCTGCAAGCGATCAAACCGCGATGGCTGCACCCGCCCCGCAACCCGATCCTCCTTGACCCGGCCCAGCGGCAGCAAATAATGCAGATTGTTTTCCTGCCGCTTGCCAACCTGCTCTGCCGCCGGAAAAATCCGTTCCACCGTATTGGCCTGAATAACGGTTGCAGTCAGCCCGAAAAAACCAGTAAAAAGCACTACTATCAACTGTCTAAGCATTCACTTGCCACTCGCAATGGGAATCGCAACGCTAACAAAGGCATGGCAGCACATCAAGCAATCTGCGCCTTTGTCGAACCTGAAGTCGACCCGAGGAATCAATGCATGTCCGAATCCAATACATCACCCCGTGCCTTCATTACCGGCGCCGCCAGCGGCCTGGGCCGTGAACTGGCGTTGCGCTTTGCCAGCGCGGGTTACCGCATCTGCGTCGCCGACATTCACGAACACCGGGGCCAACAGGTGGTTGACGAGGTCAAGGCACTGGGCACGGACGCGTTTTTCTACCTGTGCGACGTCAGTCGTGACGAAGCGCTCAACAACGCGGTGAAGGCCATGGAGCAGCGTTGGGGGGGCACCGATGTCGTCATCAATAACGCTGGCGTTGCTGGCGGCGGACCATTCGACTGGCTGTCGATGGATGACTGGCACTGGATGATGAACATCAACTTCAATGGCGTTCTGCGTGGCTGTCATGCCTTCATTCCCGCCTTCAAACAGCAAGGCCATGGCTACATCATCAATATTGCCTCCATGGCCGGCCTGCTGAATCCACCGGGCATGAGCAACTACAACGTGGCCAAGGCGGCCGTAATTTCCTTGTCCGAAACCCTGGCGCCGGAATTGAAGCCGTACGGCATCGGTGTCACCTGTGTCTGTCCTTCCTTTTTCAAGACCAATCTGGGCGAGTCCCTGCGCACACCGGATCAGAGCACCCAGATGTCCATGACCAAGCTGCTGGAAAACTCCGAGCTCAGCGCCGCCGATATCGCCGACCTGATCTACCAGGCAATGGACAATGGCCAGTTCCTGGTGGTTCCCCACGACAAGGCCCGTCAGGCATGGGAAGCCAAATGCGCGAATCTCGATCAGCATCTGCAAGCACAATTGATCCTCGCCGAACAGATTCGTCAGCGCGCCAAACGCAAGGACTGATCCCGGACACGGCCGTTGCGAAGACATGACTGGCCGTCCACACTATAATCTATCCACCCATGAAGGGCTTGGTTAAAATACTGGCCCTTCACGGCTCCACTTTATCAGCGCTAACTCCTTGAAAAAGACGCCTTTTAGCAGGCTATTTACGTCTTTTTCCCGTATTTAAGGATCTGGGCACCTCATGAAACTGACTCTGACCGACGCAGAAACCCAACCGATTCTGGCCAAACTCCAGGCCGCCAATCAAAAGCACAGCAGCATTTATCCCGGTGACTCCTCCGCGCGTCAGCCGGTTCACACCGTGTATGGCGGCGCCAACCTGTTCAAGGCGGGCTCTGCACAGAAGCTGGGCAGCCTGGGTCTGAAAGCGCTGGAAACCTACGCTCCGGATTTCTGCACCCTGGCCCACGTGCTGCAGATGCCCGGCCACGAGTCGCTGCCGACCTCGTCTTTCGACATCAAATCGCTGACTGAAGCCCTGCAGGAAGACGCAGGCAAGATGAAAGAATCCCACCCCGCCGCCTGGATGGCGTACACCGTCTATGACCGCGTGGTGAAGAAACTGCAGAGCGAAGCCATCGAAGACAACCGGATCGATTTCGAGGACGGCTACGGCAATCGCCCGGATGCGGAAGAAGACGCTGACGCCGTGCGTTGCGCGGAAGAAGTCGCCAAGGGCATGCAGGAAAAGAATCTGCCTCCCTTTATTGGCATCCGCATCAAGACCTTCACTGAAGAGTGCCGTAAGCGCTCCGTACGCACCCTGGATCTGTTCCTGACCCGCCTGGCGGAACTGACCAGCGGCAAACTGCCGGACAACTTCATTATCACGCTGCCCAAAGTGACACACCCGGAACAGGTTGAAGCGCTGGCAAACCTGCTGGATATTATCGAAGCCAAGTGCGGCTACGCGAAAAATTCCCTGAAGCTGGAAATCATGATCGAAACCACCCAGGCGATCATCGACAGCAATGGTTCCAATCAGGTACGTCTGCTGGCAGAAGCCGCGCGCGGCCGTTGCCGTTCTGCCATCTTCGGCACCTACGACTACACCGCCACCTGTAACATCACGGCGGCGTATCAGACTCATACCCACCCGGCGTCGGATTTCGCCCGCCACGTACTGCAGGTGTCCCTGGCCGGCACCGGCATCACCATTTGCGACGGTGCCACCACGGTCATGCCGATCGGCCCGCACAAAGGTGAAATGACGACCCAGCAGATTCTGGAAAACGCGGCCGTTGTTCACACCGCGTGGAAGCTGCACTACGACAATATCCGTCACTCCCTGCGTCATGCCTATTACCAGGGCTGGGACTTGAATCCTGCGCAGCTGCCGATCCGTTACGCTGCGGTTTACACCTTCTTCCTGGAAGGTTTGCCGGATGCCTTCCGCCGTCTGGAAGCGTTCATCAACAAGGCTGCGCAAGCGACGCTGGTGGGCAATACCTTTGATGACGCGGCAACCGGCCAGGGCCTGCTGAACTTCTTCCTGCGTGGTATCGCCTGCGGCGCCATCACCGAAGAAGAAGCCACCGCCACCGGTATCACCATGGACGAATTGCGCTCCCGCTCATTTGTCCACATCGTGTCTAACCGCGCCCACGGTTAAGCGTTTCAGCTGCGATAATGGCGGTGATTCTCATGTCACCGCCCACTTACGGAGAACAAGATGTCCTCAGCAATCGAACAAGCCCGTACTCTGATTCAGCAGGCCCAGCAGACCCTGAATGCAGCCCTGAGTTTCCTGAAGCAGGAAAGCAGCATCAATGGCCGCGTCAACGGTGAGAAGCTCGATCGCAAACAATTGGCCTGCTATGAAGTGGCCTACTGTGAAGCGGAAATCACTGCAGCAAAAGTAATGCTGGATTACAGCCAGAAAGTGAAGGCAGAGAAAGGCGGTTCAGACTTGCGGATCGAGGAACGTCTGGCCCTCCAATACACCGCCGAGGCGTTGCAGAACTGCCGCGGCCGTTTCAATGCCCGTCGTGCCGACTACGGCTTTTCCCGCGCAGCACTTGCAGCCACACTGGATTCTGATGATGTCGATGCTTTCATCAACCAGTACCTGTCTACTGAATCGCTGGAAGCCATCGGCAAAGAAGTGCTGGAGCACGGTGGTTTCACTGGCGAATACCTGCTGGACCACGAGAAGGAAATGATCCGTGAGCAGTTCCGCGCGTTTGCCGAAGAAGTAGTGGCACCACGGGCTGAGCACATTCATACCAAAGATGCCGACATTCCCGACGACATCATCAAACCGCTGGTGGAGCTGGGCTGCTTTGGTCTGTCGATTCCGATGCAGTACGGCGGTATCCAGCCTGATGATCAGGAAGATAACCTCGGCATGATCGTGGTGACCGAGGAATTGTCCCGCGGCTCCCTGGGTGCTGCCGGCAGTCTGATCACCCGCCCGGAAATCATGTCCCGCGCGCTGCTGAAAGGCGGCACCGAAGAACAGAAACAGTATTGGTTGCCGAAGCTGGCGCAGGCTGAACCGCTGAATGCCGTAGCCGTCACCGAACCCAACTTTGGTTCTGACGTGGCATCCATGAAGCTGAAGGCAACTCAGGTGGAAGGCGGTTGGCTGCTGGATGGCGAAAAGACCTGGTGTACCTTTGCCGGCCGCGCCGGTGTACTGCTGACACTGGCACGCACCAATCCCGATCCGGCGTCCGGTCACAAGGGGCTGACCATGTTCCTGGTGGAAAAGCCGTCCTTCCCCGGTCACGCGTTCGAATACAAGCAGCCGCAAGGCGGCACCATCACAGGAAAAGCGATTCCAACCATCGGTTATCGCGGCATGCACTCTTTCACCGTGTTTTTCGACAAAGTCTTCGTGCCTGATTCCCACGTATTGGGTGGCAAGGAAGGCGTCGGCAACGGCTTTTATTACACCATGGCCGGGTTTGCCGGTGGCCGCATTCAGACGGCCGCCCGCGCAACCGGTGTGATGCAGGCAGCGTTTGAAAAGGCGTTGCGTTACGCGCAGGAGCGGGTGGTATTCGGCAAGCCGATTGCAGATTATCAGCTGACGCTGGTGAAGATTGCACGCATGGCGATGTTGCTGCAGGTGTCCCGACAGTTTACCTACCACGTTGCCCGCCTGATGGATGAAGGCAAAGGCCAGATGGAAGCCAGCCTGGTGAAGCTGTATTCGTGCAAGTCGTCCGAGTGGCTGGCGCGGGAAGCCATGCAGATTCACGGTGGCATGGGTTACGCGGAAGAAACATCGGTCAGCCGCTACTATATTGATGCGCGCGTATTGTCGATTTTTGAAGGTGCAGAAGAAACACTGGCGCTGAAGGTGATTGCGAAGGCGTTGGTAGAGAACGCGGCGTAGTTTAACTTCTTCCAAGCCACGCGAAAGGATCCGGCTTCGCGTTTCGTGACACGCTACAAGCACATCCCTGTGCGCTCGTCCGCGGCCATCCATGGCCGCAAACGGTCCCGAAACGCGAAGCCGGATCCTTCCGCTTGTGCCACCGACTGGTTTCTCTACTCCGTTAGCGGATATCGGTTAAAAGCAAATAAGGATTCATTCATGGCCATCAAATTCCCCGCACAGAAAGAACTGGCACCTTCTACCGACATCGCGCTGAACAGCGTGCGTCATCCCCAATACGGCCGCTATCTGGAAGAATACGTACCGGGTCAGATCTTTGTTCACCCGCGTGGTTTCTCCTTCACCCAATCCAACATCGACAGCTTCTCGCGCACCTACATGCAGTGCAATCCACTGTATCTGGATCTGGAATATGCCCGTGCTCACGGCTTCAACCAGATGCCGGCATCACCCCAGATGGTATTCAACGTTGTGTTGTCGCTGGGCGTGCAGAACGATTCCGAGAAGGTGATTGCCAACCTGGGTTACTACAACGCGCAGTTTCTGGCGCCGGTGTACCCGGGTGATACCGTTCGCGCCATGACCATGGTGGTGGATCGCAAGGAACGCGGTGCCGACAAGCCCGGCATCGCCACCATTCGCACCCTGGGGGTGAATCAGCGCTGCGAAGTCGTACTGCAGTACGAACGCAAACTGATGGTGGCCTATCGTGGTGATCGCCTGCCAACCATTCCGCTGTCGCAGGATAAGTCCCCCATCTTCCCCTGGCAGGAAAATGGTGCTGTGGCCCTGCCGGAGGCCCTGGCCACCTCGCTGCGCCATGTGCCAAAGACGGTGACCGGCTGGAATACGTATGCTGAAGATTTCAGTCCGGGCGATATCATTGTTCACAACAACGGCCGCACGATCAGCGATGAACATTTCGCTCTGACCTATCAGGTCGGCAACACCCATCCCCTGCACTACGACAAGCTGTACAGCGCGGCGCAAAGCGGCCCCATGAGCGGAAATCCGATCGTCTATGGCGGCCTGGTGTATGCGTGGCTGGAAGGTCTGGCCAGCCGCGACCTGAGTGAAAACGCACTGTGGGAACTCGGCTTCACCGAGGGTTATCACACTCAACCCGCGTTTGCCGGCGATACCGTATTCGGCCTGAGCCGTATTCTGGCCCGCGAAGATGCGCCCGGTGAGTTGAAGGATCTGGCCAGCGTTGTCACCGTTCAGTTTGTCGGCGTGAAGAACATCACGTCCGCGAAAGCGCTGGAGCAGTACGGCGCCGATCTGTTCATCAAGGAAAACGACAAAAAGGATCTTGGCAAAGACAAGATCAAGGACAAGATTTTTGAAATCGAGCGTCAGTTGCTGATCAAGAAGCGGCAGTGATGCTTCGATCGTCGCAAGACGCGGCGAAACTGGATTCCGGACACGCTGTGGATACATCCCTGTACGCTATACAGCGGCATCCATGCCGCTGAATGTCCGGAATCCAGCTTCGCCCCGCCTTGCTACCACAGCAGCCGCGTCAAACCGGAATGTGCCACAAGCGAGTGAACATCATGAGCGACAAAAAAGCCCACATCATCTACGACAAAGACGGCAAGCCCTCCAAGGACAAGCCGTGGATTTTTCGCACCTATGCGGGCCACACCAACGTGCGCAAATCCAACGAACTGTATCGCAGCAACCTGGCCAAGGGTCAGACCGGTCTGTCGATCGCGTTCGATCTGGCAACCCAGTGCGGCTACAGCTCGAATGAGGACATCGCCAAACCGGAAATCGGCAAGGTAGGCGTGCCGATTAACACGCTGGATGACTTTGCCATTTTGTTCGACCAGATCGCCATCGATGAAGTGAATACCTCGATGACCATCAACGGCACCTCCATGTGGCTGCTGTCCCTGTACGTGGCGCTGGCGGAAGAACGTGGCATTGATCTGGCCAAACTGCAGGGCACCACCCAGAACGATCTGATCAAGGAATTTCTGGCACGCGGCACCTACGTATTCCCGCCGGATCAGTCCATCAAGCTGATCGTCGACATGTACGAATATTGTCTGCGCAAGATTCCCAAGTGGAATCCGTCCAACGTGTGCTCCTATCACCTGCAGGAAGCGGGTGCCACACCGGTGCAGGAACTCGCCTACTCGCTGGTGACGGCCATCACCGTGCTGGATGCGATTCGCGAGCGTAACTGTTTCAACGAAGAAGAATTCGAACAATGCGTGGGACGTGTATCGTTCTTCGTCAACGCCGGCATGCGCTTTATTGAAGAAATGTGCAAGATGCGCGCGTTCACCGAACTCTGGGATGAAATCTGCCAGCAGCGTTATGGCGTGAAGAATCCCAAGTACCGTCTGTTCCGCTATGGTGTGCAGGTAAATTCCCTCGGCCTCACGGAAGAGCAGCCGGAAAATAATGCGTGGCGGATTCTGATCGAAGCCCTCGGCGTCACCCTGAGCCGCGATGCCCGTTGCCGCGCCCTGCAGTTGCCGGCCTGGAACGAAGCCCTGTCGCTGCCCCGCCCGTGGGATCAGCAGTGGTCGCTGCGTCTGCAGCAGATTCTGGCGTATGAAACGGACCTGCTCGAATACCCGGATCTGTTTGCCGGATCACCGGTTGTGCAATCCAAAGTGGAAGAACTGAAAGCGCAGGCGCGGGAAGAAATTCAGAAAATTCTCGACGCCGGAGGCGGTATCGAGTCCATCAAGACCGGCTACATGAAATCCCAGCTGGTGATTTCGCAGGCCGAGCGCATGGCCAAGATCAATCTGGGTGAACAAATTGTGGTGGGCAAGAACCGCTGGGCCGATGGTATCGCCTCTCCCTTGCTGGGCGGCAACGACGGTGGTGTGTTCAAGGTGGACCCGGCGTCCGCTGCGGAAACCCTGCATGCCCTCGAAGCCACTCTGCAGAAACGCGATGCGGCCAAGGCCAAAGCCTGCCTGGATCAATTGCGTGAAGATGCCAAGGCCGGCCACAATCTGATGGAAGCCTCCATCGCTTGCGCCCATGCCCGCGTTTCGACGGGCGAATGGGCCGCCACCCTGCGGGAAGTCTACGGCGAGTACCGTCCGCCCACCGGCGTGGAAGGCCAGGGTCTGTCACTGGAAAACGACAAGCTGCAGCAGGTACGCGCGAAAGTGCAAACCTTCATGGACAAGCATGGCCACCGTCCGCGTATCGTCGTCGGTAAGCCGGGGCTTGATGGGCATTCCAACGGTGCAGAAATGATTTCCGTTGCCGCCCGCCACGCCGGTTTTGACGTCATCTATTTCGGCATCCGTCTGAGCGCGGTGGATATCGTGCAGTCGGCGATTGAAGAAAACGTCGATGTGATCGGAATTTCGTTGCTGTCCGGTTCCCATAACGAAATCATCGAACAGCTGATGGCAGAACTGGACAAGGAAGGCGCGCGGGATGCCATACCGGTGGTGCTGGGGGGAATCATTCCGCAAGGTGACATTCCGTCATTGGTTGCACAGGGTATCAAGGCCGTGTTCACACCCAAGGATTACGATCTGATGGATGTGATGAATCGGGTCATGGACATCGTGCTGGAGCACAAGGCAGGCGCCTGAGCCTTATGCCCGCCAATCTGACACACCTGCAGGATCAGCCACTGTCACCGCAGTGGCTCGATCAGCTTGCCCAGGCCAGCGCACTGAAAAAGTGGCCGCTGGCGAAGCTGATCAGCCTGTTCGAAAACCGCAATCAGGACGCGGTGCAGCTACGTCATGACATCATCCGTCATATCCAGCAACATCCCCAGGCGTTTCCCCGCAACGCCCGCATCATCGGCTTCACCGGTACGCCGGGCGCAGGCAAATCATCGCTGATTGCCGAGTTATGTCGCAAATTGCTGGCACTGGATAGCCAGGTCACCGTCGCTGTGGTGGCAGTGGATCCGTCCAGCCATGTCTCAGGCGGTTCGATTCTGGGCGATCGTACACGCATGCATTACGGCAAAAAGGAAGAGCGCCTCTTCTTCCGCTCGCAGGCATCCAATCTCGAGTTGGGCGGTGTCAGTGAAGCCACGTTTCAGGTGATTCGAATCCTGCGCCACCTGTTTGATTTCATCCTGATCGAAACCGTTGGCATCGGCCAGAATGAAATCGACATCCAGTACCTGACCGATCACACCTATCTGGTGATGCAACCGCTGGCCGGCGATCAGATCCAGTTTATGAAAAGCGGGATCATGGAAATTCCCGACAGCTTTGTCGTCAACAAATGTGATGAAGAAAAGCTGGCGCGCTCCAGTTATCACATGCTGCGCTCATCGCTGAAGCAGGCGCGGTTGATCGACCTGCACGCCCAGGACGACTACAAGCAAGCCAGTCGCGATCAGATATTTCTGACCAGTGCGGTAAAAGGACTGGGCATCGACACCCTGGCATCGGCACTACTGCAAACCGAACAGCGTCGCCTGGCTGATGAGTGCGACCAGTTCTATCTGCGCAAACGCATCGCGCGCCTTTACGGCGAATTCGGACTGCGCATACTCGACCACATTACCCGCACCGCAGCCACCTTTGAGCAGCGGGAACAACAGGCCCTTCACGCGATCCACCAGCACATTTGCTGACAGATTCAGGCCATCGAACCCGATTCGCCGGTGGACGCCATCTGTGCCGACCGTTATGCTGAATCAAATAACAACAGCGATGGCAGCATGGCAAGCGAACGCAATCCTCTGAACCGGCTGAAAAATCTGCTTCTGGAACCGAAGATCGACGAAGCACGCCTGAAAGAAGCCGTGACCAAGGCGCGGGAACAGCACCCGGTGCTGGTGTTGTGGCTGGTGGGAAAGACCCAGTCCGGCAAGACGTCGATCATTCGCAGCCTCACGGGCAGCCCCGATGCGGCGATCGGCAATGGCTTCAAACCGTGCACCCGCACTGCCCGCTTTTACGACTTTCCCGAACAGATTCCTGTTGTGCGGTTTCTGGATACCCGTGGACTGGGCGAAGTCGCCTACGATCCCGGCGACGATATACGCTATTGCGAATCCCAATCCCATCTGGTGATCGGCGTCATGCGCGCGACTGATCCCGGTCAGCAGGCGGTTTACGATGTGTTGCACGCCGTGCGTAAACGCCATCCCGACTGGCCGGTGATCATTGCGCAAACCTGTCTTCATCAGGGGGGCGATGCAGCGTACGAACATCCCCAGCCCTATCCGTTCACTGATATCGACAACATGCCCACCACCGATCTGACCCGCGCACTGTTGTCCCAGCGCCAGCGCCTCGGCACGTTACCCGGTAGTGGTGGACTCTGGTGGGTGCCGCTGGATTTCACGCTGCCGGAAGATGGTTTTGCCGATCCGCACTACGGGCTGGAAGCGCTGTGGGATGCAATTGAGGCAGCGTCTGCGTTTGGTTTGCAGGCACTGCTTGCGGCCGATCCGTCCATCGCTGACGCTTACAGTCAGACTGCTCATCCTCACATTCTCAGTTATGCGCTGGCGGCGGCTGGCTGTGGCGCGCTACCGGTCGTGGACATGGCCGGTGTACCGGCGATTCAGTTGAAACTGTTTCACACCCTGGCATCGCTGTATGACGTGGAATGGGATCGCCGCAACACCAGCGAATTCATCGGCCTGCTGGGCGCAAGCATCGGGGTGAGTTACGGCCTCAGCATGGTGGGCCGCAATCTGGTGAAACTGATTCCGGGTGTTGGCCAAAGTGCCGGCGCGGTATGGGGTGCCACCAGCAACGGCGCCATGACTTACGCCTTGGGCAAAGCGGCCTGCTACTATCTGGCGCGCAAACGCAAAGGCCAGTCCATTGATGACCAGATGCTGCGCCAGGTATTTTCTGACGCGCTCAGCGCCGGCCGCCAACTCGCCATTCTGAAAACCCGCGGCGCTGCAGCGGAGTCCGCCGACCATGACCAGTAAACCTTCACTGTGGCGCCGCTTCGGTCGTTTGCGAGTCGCTGCGCTGGTGATTGCATCGCTGCCCTTCATTCTGCTGCCGATGCTCGGCGTGCTGTGGCTGTGGCAGGATGGGCATCTGCTGTTCTGGCTCGCTGCCCTGCTGGGGGCCGGCAGCGTCGGCTTCCTGCTGCACTGGCTTGCACAGCGACTGGAGCAACGGAACGAACAACCGCCGGACACCCAGCCCAATCCCCATTGGCCCGCGCAGGCAGATTCACCCTGGCAGGCAGTCGATAGTATTGCCAGCAACGTCAACATCGACGATTACCCGTTAAGTGATGGTGCAAAACTCTGGGAACTGGGCAAGCAGACCCTGCGTCAGGTCGCGCATCACTATCACCCCAACCGTGAACAGCCGCTGCTGGAAATGACCCTGCCCCACGCCCTGCTGATCATCGAACGTGCCAGCCGGGAACTGCGCATCCTGATCAGCGAGACTGTTCCCCTCAGTCATCAGATCACACTGGGCGATATCACACGGGCGCAGCAGTGGAAAGCCACTTACGAGCGTTATGAAAACCTGTATCGCGTGGGTCACGCGGTGATTGATCCTGCCGGCGCGGTGTTCCGGGAATTCCGCCGCGCGGTGAGCAGTCGCATCGTCGGCTACGGCTCCGACAAACTGCAGACCTGGCTGCTACAGGAATATGTACGCAAGGTAGGTTATTACGCCATTGATCTGTACAGTGGCAATCTGCTGATGAGCGATGCGGATCCCACGGCCAGCATCAGCGCCGCCTCACAGCAGGCAACTCAAGACGCCGACGCCCGGCAACAGATCCTCAATGAAGAACCGTTGCGCATTCTGGTACTTGGCCGCACCAACGCCGGCAAATCCAGCCTGATCAATGCATTGTTTGGTGAACTCAGAACGGTGGCCGACATTGTGCCGGATACCACCCAGCAACTGCTGGCGTTTTCACTGGAGCGTGAAGGGAAAACCCGCGCACTGATTTTTGATTCACCCGGATTTGATTCCGAATTACTCCAGAGCAAGCGACTGCAACAGGCGGTGACGGAAGCCGATCTGATCCTGCTGGTGACACCCGCCAACATTGCGGATCGTCACGACGAATACAGCATGGTGCGGCAGATACGCAGATGGCAGACCGGACTGAAAAATCGGCGCCCCGCACCGCTGCTGCTGGTTCTGACCCATATCGATCTGCTGCGACCACTGCGGGAATGGCAACCGCCCTACCCCATCGATCCGCCGGAAACACCGAAAGCGATGTCCATTTACAACGCACTGATGACAGCGGTTGAACAACTGAAGATCGCACCGGAAGACACCGTGCCCGTGTGTCTGCTGGAAGGTCAGCAATACAACATCGATGACGCCCTGTGGGCATCGATCATTGCTCGTCAGGATGATGCAGAAAAAGCCCGTTACCTGCGCTGCCTGAATCAGCGCCGCAAGGAAGAAAACTGGAATCTGCTGTGGACCCAGTTGCGGAACACGGGGCGCCTGTTAAAAGCGCCACTGTCGCGCTGAATCCTGTCACTGGTTCAGAAACTCGTTGATGGCATCTGCTACTGCAGCGTGCGTTTCCGCTTCCAGATGCAGATGATGATTACCGGGCAGATTTACCCGGGTACAGGCGGGAATCCGCTCCGCACGCTGCTGCAATGTCTGGGTGGTGGCAAAAAAACTCTGCTCGCCGCGAATCAGCAGCACCGGCATCGACAGTGCCGCCAGATACGCCTGCACCATTTCTTCGGTCAGCCGAATCGCCGAAGACATTTTCAGACGGGGATCAGATCGCCAGGTGAAACCGTTTTCAACCGGCTCCAGACCACGGCTACACAAGACCGCAGCCGCGCTTTCGCTGATGCCACCAATGGACTGGGAGCGCGCAACAATGGCCTCCTGCCGCTGCTCGTAGACCGGCTTGCGTTTGGCGCCGGCCTTTTTCAGGTCCTCCACCGCCTGACGCAGCACTTTGGGGGCTTCATCGGGCCGGCTGGTGTTGCTGCCGATGCCTTCGATCAGAATCAGTTTTTCAACGCGCTCGGGAAAACTGGCCGCCACGTAGGTGGCGATTCCTGCGCCCATCGAATGTCCCATCAGCACAAAGCGATCCAGCCCGATCGCATCGGCAAGACCGATCACATCGTCCACGTTATCCAGCATGTGATAACGCACACCTTCCGCCCGGTGGGCACTGTAGCCATGCCCGGCAAAATCCAGCGCAATGACCCGATAATCCGCCAGCAAGGGCGCCAGCCGATCATAAGTCGCCGCATTATCCAGCCAACCATGGAGTGCGATGATGGCCGGCTTTTCCGCGGCGCCAAACTGCTTGGCAGCCAACTCCAGCCCGCCCACCTTGACGCGAATTTCTTCTGTCAGCACGTTACTTGCACTCCAGGATAAAACGATGAATCAACTCGGCGGTCAGATCCGGCTGCTGCAGCGGATACATATGCTCGCCCGCAATTTTTTCCACCGGAATGGCAAAGTGTCGGCAGAACGGCAGCACCATTTTTTCCATCGATGCATCACTCTTGTCCGCATACACCAACCGCATCGGCAGATTCGGCGGCCGCTTGTACTTGCGCAGATTGTCCGGCGTGTTACGGAAAATGTCGCATTCAACATCCACATCGAAATGCAGTTTGACTTCACCGTTTGCGCAATCCTCAATGGCAGACTGGCAGAACGATTCAAAACAGTCGGGATGAAACTGGAACAGGCGCTTGGATGCAAAATACGCCACGGCGGTCTGCCGGTCCGGCCAGTTGCGTTTACGAAACTTGGACTTGCCCGATGGCGCCACATCGTCCATCCGCCCCAACAGTTTCAGCAGCTTGCACGTT
This sequence comes from Gammaproteobacteria bacterium, assembly GCA_041395845.1. Classification (GTDB taxonomy): domain Bacteria; phylum Pseudomonadota; class Gammaproteobacteria; order Pseudomonadales; family Ketobacteraceae; genus Ch67. The sequence goes on along the minus strand of JAWKZS010000017.1, from coordinate 67,266 downwards.
AACGCCATTGCACCCCAGAACAGAGGCGGATCAAGCATCAAAACACCACGGAACAGATCCGGCCGTTTGCAGGCGGCGATGAAAGTGACAATAGAACCCATGGAATGACCGACGCCCACCACCGGTTCCGCTGCGTTGGCTTCCAGATAGGTAATCAACTCATCAGCCAGCGCCTGCCAATTGTGGGTGACAGGAAAACGGGGATCATGACCAAAACGGGGAATGGCAATGCCCTGGTGTGGCTGCAACCGTTGAATGATCGGCTGATAGGTGGCCCCCGGAATTCCGTTGGCGTGTGCAATATGTACCAGCATGCTGTGTTCCTGGAATCAGTGTCGCTGTCAGACACTCCGGAACGTCTGACTTACGTATCACGGCGTCACGGCGCGAACGCTGTAACCCGCATCTCTGAACATCTGCAACAGTCCCTGCTGCCCCGGCAGATGCAGTGCTCCCACCGCAATCAGAACACCGGATTGTGCCAGATGGGATTGCACCCGGGCAAACATCCGGTGATTACGCTCTTCCAGAATGCGATACATCAGTTTGTCCATAGTGGAACTTGCCGATTTTGCGGATTGAGCGCGGGCGAAGTGCTCGATCTGCTCAAGATCACCTGCCAGATAGAGCGCCTTCATACGGCGGAAACTCGCATCAAATTCGGCATGCTGGGCGAGGGACGTTTTGAGGAATTCAATTTGCTCCGCCAGTGCCAGCTGGTCAAAAATGTCCAGCTGTTCATCAATGGTTTCGAGGCCATGCACAGGGCGTTGACTGTCGGCAAAACGATATTGCAAATGCACATCCAGCACCGGTTCCAGACTCGGCGTTGGCACATTCAGCATCAGCCCCACCGCCCAGGGCTTGAGCCGCAGCAGACTTGAGGGTGGCACTCCCCGCGCCTTCACTGCGCTGGCCACCTCGTTGAACAGTTCCATGCCCAGCACCTTTTTCAGCGTGCTGGAGGACAACAGCGTACGCTCAGCAATGGCCTGGCGGGTGGCATCGTCCAGCACTACTTCCACCACCAGTGCCGACGCTGAATTCACCACGGTTTCGACCTTTGCGGGCAGCTGGATGACTTCCGGATCACTGATATGAATGGTGCCGAACAGGTAGTGAACCTTGCCGTCCTTTTCCAACTGCCACAGCAGACTGGCGTGCGCCGGCGCCGCAAGCAATACCAGCAGCCACAAAGCACATAGCCAGCGCACTGACGGCCAACGCCACCGCATCAGCAGCTTCACTCCCACTGTACCTTGTCCTGGGACTCGTACCATTTTTCAATACGGTCTTCGTAACGGGATTCCAGTACATTGCGCTTGATTTTCAGCGTGGGTGTCATGATGCTGTTTTCAATGGTCCAGTCTCCCTTGGTTACCACCATGGTTTTCAGCTTTTCATGGGGATCCAGCTGGGCATTTACCCGGTTGAACAAGTCGAGCAAATCCGCATGAATCGTATCGCGGGGAACACCATTGCGCAGCGCTTCGCGATCACCTTCCGACAGCGCCACCAGGGCAATCGGTTGCGGCATCGCGTTACCTACCACGCAGCATTGTTCCACATGGGCATCCGCCAGCAGCTTTGATTCGATGGGGAATGGCGCCACATATTTGCCTTTGGCGGTCTTGAAGATTTCCTTGATCCGCCCGGTTATGCGCAGGCTCCCATCCGGCTCGATCACACCGACATCACCGGTCCGCAGAAACCCGTCATCATCCAGCGCTTCCGCCGTTTTCTGCGGTTCCTTGTAGTAGCCGATCATGGTGGTGGGCGAACGCACCAGCACCTCGCCCCCTTCGCCGATTTTCACTTCCACCAGGGGATTGGGTTTGCCCACATAACCCTGCCGACTCTGACCAGCACGGTTGGCATGGGAATAACCCATGTTTTCGGTCATACCGTACACTTCGAGAATCTCGATACCGAGCGTGCGATACCATTGCAACAGGCTACTGGAAATCGGCGCGGCACCGCTCAGACAGTAGCGCACCTGATCCAGTCCCAGCGCCTGCAGGATCTTGCGCTTCAGCACGCTGTTCAACACCGGCACTTTCAACAGCAGACTCAGGCGACGCTCGGGAAACTTGCTGAACACGCCCGCCTGGAATTTGGCCCACAAGCGTGGCACCGAAAAAACAAGGTAGGCCGCGCCATGGCCAGATCACGGGCAAAGGTGTCGAGGGATTCGGCAAAATACACATGAATGCCTTCGTACAGCTGCACCATCTCGACACACATGCGTTCCGCCACGTGGGACAACGGCAGATAGGACAGCGCGCGGTCGTGGCGATTCACTTCGTAGATATTGGACACCTGCGACACCCCGGATGCCATGCTGTTGAAAGTATGCATGACGCCTTTCGGCATCCCGGTTGTGCCCGAGGTGTAAATAATCGTGGCCAGTTCGCCATGGCTGCGGGACGGGCTTTCTGTCATGGGCTCCACCTTCGCCACGATATCGTCCCAGGTGGCAAAATCATGAGCCGGGCTGAGTGGATAGCCGATGCGATGGAGGGATTCCGATACCCCGGCCTGCATCTGCGGCCAGTCATCAAGTTTGCCGATGAACACAACGCCTGATTCGCTGTGATCGAGGATCTGCCGCACCGCGTCGCTGGTGAGAGTCGGATAAAGCGGTACCGATACTCCACCGGCCATCCAGATCGCCAGGTCGGACATGATCCAGTGGGCGCAGTTCTTGGAAATGATCGCCACACGATCGCCAGGCTTAACACCCGTCTGCGTGAGATACCGGGCAACTGAGCGCACCTGACGCCCCACTTCACCCCAGGTGAATTCCCTGGTCTGGCCACCGCCCATCGGCTGGGTGAAGCAGACCTTGCTGGGCTGGCTTTTCTCCCAGTAATAAAACCGTTCCAGCGGCAGCGGAAGGCCTGTGTTAACGGGGGGAGTACGGGACTGGTTTGCAGTGGCTGCAGGAGCAGAAGCGGTGGCCGTCATGATCGATCCTTTTACACTGTTATTGTCGTTATTCGAGTGTCGGAAAGCCGATCAATTGGGTATAGCGGATTCGCCCTTCAAAGGCAACAAGCGGCCTTAGGCGTGGCCGCTTCAAGGTGGTTCAGACGGCGTGGCACAGCCACTGCAGATGGCCCTGGCCAATGCCCACCATCTCAAATTCCAGGCAGGCTATTGAAGCAGTACCCATCATGTAGCCGCCGTTGATGCTGCCATCCACCAGCAGTGCAATCAGGGTGCTGACCAACGGTTGATGGCTGACCATCAGCAGGCTGCCACTGCCGTATCGTTCCAGCAGCTTGACGACCTGGAACGGATCACTGTCCGGGGTAATGCCGGGAACAGTTTCAAAACGGTCGATACCCAGACCTTCACAAACGATGCTGCAGGTCTGTTGGGCCCGCACGTAAGGGCTGGCAATGACCTGGGCCGGCGGCTCATCCTGCAGATGGCACACCATGCCTGCCGCCTGACGCCGCCCCAGTTCGCTCAAGGGGCGTTCAGCATCGGTGCGGGCATACTGGATGGCATCGCCATGACGCATGACATAGAGCCGCATCAGGACTTGTCCTCCCGCTCCACCGGCTGATCGACAGACGCCGGCCAGTCACTGAAGGGAAACGGACGCACGGGCGAGCGCATCGCAATGTATTCAACGATCTGGGCCATATAGGTCGACAGGGTGGTACCAAACCGTTGCAGATCCGGCTGCGGCTGCCCGGACAGCAGTTTCACCAGCAGCTGCGCCAGCCCAATACCGAACAGCAGATAGCCCATCAACAGGTAGATCACATAGAACACGACCATATACAGGCCGGTCACGATGACCGGCGTGTCTGCGGTATCTTTCGAATTATCACTCATTTACTGCTTCGCCTTACGGATTGCTGCCAGTTTGTCGGGTCCGGGCAACACGAATTCCACATCGGAATTCTGCTCGCCCAGCATCAGGTGTTTGATCACGTCTTTCAGATCCTTGCCTTCGAAAATAATTTCATGAAGGCCATGCACCAGGGGCATATACACTTCCAGTTCGGTGGATTGCTTCTTCACCAGCCGAATGGTTTTCACACCTTCTGCGGTACCACCGAGGTGGGACAGAATGTCATCGAGGGAGCGCCCCTTCGCCAGCTCAAAACCGACCTGGAAATTCCGGCTCAACGGCGAAGTACAGGTTACGAACAGATCCCCTACCCCGGCCAGACCGAGAAAGGTCATGGGATTGCCACCCAGGCGCGCTGCAAAGCGGCTCATTTCCGCCAGACTGCGGGTAATCAGCATGCTTTTGGTGTTTTCGCCCATCCCCATGGCGGACGCCATACCGGATGCGATTGCATAAATGTTTTTCAGTGCGCCACCCAGCTCCACGCCGAACACATCATTATTGGCATAGACGCGGAAATATTTGCACGACAGCGCCTGCTGCACCCGGGTTCGCAAGGCTTCACTTTCGCTTGCAATCACGGTGCCCGTGAGCATGCGGTTGGCGATTTCCTTGGCCAGGTTCGGGCCGCTGAGTACCCCAATCTGGTGACAGGGGGTTTCCTGGGCCAGAATCTGGCTCATCATCAGAAAACCATCTTCCTCAATACCCTTCGTGGTGCTCACCAGCAGCTGATCGGGATTGAAATGGCCACGGGCATCCCGCAGCACGGTGCGAAACGCCTTACTGGGAATGGCGACGAAAATCAGGGTTGCGCCTTCTACCGCATCGGCCAAATCCGTCGTGGGAACAATCTGTGGATTGAGCTGCTTGCCCGGCAGATAGCGGGGATTTTCATGACGGGTGCGGATGGCGTCCACCACCTCGGCGTCACGCATCCACAACTTCACCGGCAGACCATTATCAGCGACGATGTTCGCAATCGCCGTGCCGAAACTGCCGCCCCCCAATACCGTGACCTGCTCAGACGGCATCACTGGTGAACTCCTCACTCTGTCATTATGTGGCTCAGGATAACCAGCGCCTGAGACCGAATTCCTTAGTCAGAAAATCCTTGGTACCCGATGGCCCGTTGAGTTCCAGCTTGATGGGACCCTGACTGGATTCCACGATCAACGCCATGCGCAAAAACGGATTCAGGACACGTTCGATTTCGATCATGTGTGACACGGGATTGATGATGCTGCTTTCGCGACCGAAATTCAGCACGAATCCGTCATCTGTTTCCGTGACGGATTTGATGGAATCCAGCACGACACCCAGCACAGGCTCCCGCAACTCCTGCGCTGTTTCCTGAGACAAAGGATATTGGATGATTATGTCATTCACATCGACCTCCCGCTCACGGTAACGCTTTACCCATTCTAGCAGGTCGCTCCCGCGATTGTAGGCTTGTCGAGGATGAACGAAAAATGCTAGGGGCAGCCGATACAGCTGCCCCTGTGCACATCAGCGCATTGTTTCCAGCAACAGGGCGTTGATGCGTTTGACGTAGGCTGCCGGATCGTCCAGCACACGGCCTTCGGACAGTGCCGCCTGATCGAACACGATGGCCGCCAGATCGTTGAAGCGGTCGTCCTGCACTTCGGCATTCAGACGCTCCATCAGCGGATGGGCCGGGTTGATTTCCATGGTGGGTTTGTTGTCGGGCAACTTTTGACCAGCCGCTTCCATGATCTGGCGCATCTGCGCCCCCATGTCGTAGGCACCCACCACCAGACAGGCAGGGGAATCGGTCAGTCGGTGGGACACTTTCACTTCAGAAACTCTAGCTTCCAGCGCAGCTTTCAGGCGCTTCACCAGATCTTCGGAAGACTTTTCCACTTCTTCCTGCTGTTTCTTTTCTTCCTCGGTTTCGATGCTGCCCAGATCCAGATCGCCCTTGGCGATATTGATGAAGGACTTGCCCTTGTAATCGAACAGCTGGCCCATCATCCACTCGTCGACGCGATCGGACATCAGCAGCACTTCGACGCCTTTCTTGCGGAAGATTTCCAGGTGCGGGCTGTTAGCAGCGGCGTTGTGGTTTTCCGCTGTGATGTAATAGATCTTGTCCTGACCTTCCTTCATCCGCTCGATGTACTGATCCAGACTCACCACCTGTTCGGCAGTGCCGGTATGGGTGGACGCAAAGCGCAGCAGGCCGAGGATTTTTTCACGGTTGCTGTAGTCTTCTGCGGGACCTTCTTTCAATACCTGACCGAACTGTTTCCAGAAGGCCTTGTAGTTGTCTTCTTCGCCCGCCAGCTTGTTGAGCATATCCAGCGCGCGCTTGGTCAGGGCGCTCTTCATGTTCTCGACGGTCTGATTGGATTGCAGGATTTCCCGCGACACGTTCAGCGGCAGGTCGGCGGAATCCAGCACACCCTTGATGAAGCGCAGATACAGCGGCAGGAACTGTTCAGCATCATCCATGATGAAAACACGCTGTACATACAGTTTCAGGCCGCGTGGCGCTTCACGGTGGTAGAGATCGAACGGCGCACGCTTGGGTACATACAGCAGCGAGGTGTATTCCTGCTTGCCTTCAACCCGGTTGTGGCTCCAGCTCAGGGGCTCTTCGAAGTCATGGGAAATGTGCTTGTAGAATTCCTTGTATTCTTCGTCGTTGATTTCGTTGCGGGAGCGGGTCCACAGCGCGGTGGCCTTGTTCACCACTTCGAATTCCGGCGCCTTGGGTTCTTTTTCCTTTTCTTCATCGCTGCGCAGATCTTCTTTCAGCATTTCGATCGGCAGCGAGATATGATCGGAGTATTTCTTCACGATATTGCGCAGACGCCAGCCGTCGGCAAATTCTTCTTCGCCATCGCGCAGATGCAACACGATGGTAGTGCCCCGCTGGGGACGGTTTACGCTGGCAATGGTGAACTCACCTTCACCCTGGGATACCCAGTGCACGCCGGAGTCAGCAGGCTCACCAGCCTTGCGGGTAAACACTTCCACTTCCTTCGCAACCACAAAGGCAGAATAGAAACCAACGCCGAACTGGCCGATCAGCCGTGAATCCTTTTTCTGGTCGCCGGTCAGATTCTTGATGAATTCGGCGGTGCCGGACTTCGCAATCGTACCCAGATGGGTGATCACGTCCTCGCGGTTCATACCGATACCGTTATCGGTGATCGAGATGGTTTTCTTTTCGCTGTCGAATTCAAGGCGGATTTTCAGATCGCCATCGCCTTCCATGATGTCCGCGTTGGACAGCGCCAGAAAATGCAGCTTGTCCGATGCATCCGAGGCGTTCGAGATCAGTTCGCGCAGGAAGATTTCCTTGTTGCTGTACAAGGAATGAATCATCAGGTGCAGCAGTTGTTTGACTTCGGCCTGAAAGCCCAGTGTTTCTTTTTTGGCTTCGACGGTCATGATGGTGTCACGCTCCCTTGGAATCGGTTGGACAGTCTTCAGGTAAGGAATTGGGGCCACCACGCTACAGGGGTGGTAGCCGCTCAGTGGCAGGGATATGGGGGTGGTTTTCGCCAGTTCAAGCGCAGCCAGCCGGATTTTTTTGCTAAGATCAGGATTCCATTGCGCTTTTGTGACTGCCCCATGCCCGACACCCAGCGCCCGCTGATTGCCCTCTATGTGACCTGCCTGGTGAACAGTCTGCGGCCAAGCATCGCCTTTGCCTGTGTCCAGGTACTGGAACAGGCCGGATTCCGGATCGAGGTACCGCCAGACCAGACCTGCTGCGGCCAACCTGGCTATAACAGCGGAATGAAAGCCGACGCCCAGCGCATTGCCCGCCTGCAGATTGAGATCCTGGAACCCTACGACTGGATCGTTATTCCCAGCGGTTCCTGTGCCGGCATGATCAGTGTGCACTACCCGCATCTGCTGGCTGACGATCCGCTCTGGCGGGAACGGGCCGAGCGGATCGCCGCCAAAACCCGTGAATTCAGTGCTTTTGTGGCCGAACAGGGTATCCGGTTCGCGCCCGGCACCACGGCAGTTTCACCCACTACCCATCACACCAGCTGTTCCTGCCGACGGGAAACCCGCAGTCACGACGCTGCCGATCAGCTGCTGTCCCAATGTCTGGGCGATCAGCTGAAACCACTGCCGGAAGCGGAAGTCTGCTGCGGCTTTGGTGGCACCTTTGCCGCAAAGTTCGACGCACTTTCCGCCCGCATGGGCAGCCAGAAACTCGATAATGCCCATGCCAGCGGCGCCGCTACCGTGGTCGGTGCCGATCTGGGCTGCGCTGCATCTGCAGGGCCTCAGTCAGCGCCAACAGCGCCCACTTCAATTCACCCATCTGGCCGAAGTACTCGCCGCTGCGGAGCAGCTGCCATGATTCGCCGCGATGCCCGCCAGTTTATTCCCAACTGCGAACAGGCCCTGGAAGACACCCAGCTGCAAACCGCGCTGACACGGGCCAAAAGCGGTTTTGTCGACAAACGCCGCAAGGCCATCACCCTGGTGGACGATTTCGAGTACCTCAAACAGCAGGCGCAGGCCGCCAAGCAGCGCGCCCTGGATAACCTGCCTGCCCTGCTGGACCAGTTTGCCGCACAACTGCAGGCCAACGGTGGCCAGCTGCATCGGGCAGACACACCAGAGCAGCTCAACCAGATTGTGCTGGACATCTGCCGACGCCGCGGCGCTAGACGCGTCACCAAAGGCAAGTCGATGGTGAGCGAGGAAACCCATCTCAATGCCGCGCTGGAACAGGCCGGCTTCGAGGTGGTGGAAACCGATCTGGGGGAATACATCATCCAGCTTGCCCAGGAACCACCGAGCCACATCATCGCGCCGGCCGTGCACAAAACCCGGCAGGAAGTGGCCAGCCTGTTCCAGCAGCACCATGCGCTGGGCGAGCGCTCCCTCGACGCCATCAGCGCACTGGTGGAGGAAGCGCGCCAGATGTTGCGCCAGCGCTTTCTCAATGCCGATGTTGGCATTACCGGCGCGAACCTACTGGTGGCGAGCACCGGGTCAATCGCCATCGTCACCAATGAAGGTAATGGCGATCTGACCGCCACCCTGCCCCCGGTGCACATTGTCACCACCAGTCTGGAAAAACTGGTCGCGGATCTCGAAGATGCCGGCGCCGTACTGGAAGTGCTGGCCCGCAGCGCCACCGGCCAGGCGATGAGTACCTACACCACCTTTTTCACCGGACCAAAACGTCCTGACGATCCTGATGGCCCGGACGAAATGCACGTTATCGTGCTGGATAATGGGCGCAGCCAGATACTGGCTTCCGACTTCGCGCCGATGCTGCGCTGCATCCGTTGCGGCGCCTGCCTCAATCACTGCCCGGTGTATGGCAACGTGGGCGGCCACGCTTATGGTTCCGTGTATCCGGGGCCAATGGGATCAGTGCTGACCCCGCTGCTGGAAGGACTGAATCAGGGCCACGTATTGCCCAATGCATCCACCTTCTGCGGGCGCTGCGCCGAGGTCTGTCCGATGGGCATTCCACTGCCGGATCTGCTGCGCAAACTGCGCGAACAGGAGCACGAACAACGCCTGAATCCAGTGCGCTGGCGCCTCGGCATGCAGGTCTACAACTGGCTCGCCAGGCGGCCGCGGCTTTATCAGTTTGTGATGGGATGGGTACCACGGCTGCTGACATTGATGCGCGATGCCTCCGGCCGCCGCGTTCGCATTCCGTTCGACAATGGCTGGACCCGGCAGCGGGATTTTCCTGCGCCCCAGGCCAACCAGTCTTTCATGCATCAGTGGCAGGCCCAGCAGCGCCAGGAGGGCAAGCGATGAACCTGATCGAACGCTTCAGCGCCGCGATGCAGGCCAATGCGGCAGAGGTCTTTCGCGTTGCAACCTTCGCCGATGCCATGCCAATCCTGACAGCAAAACTTGCCGACCTGAACCTCACCGGCCCGATCCGCCTGGCGCCCTCCATTGCACGGGAGTGGCCAGCCCCATCACCGCTGGCCTGCGAATCCGGCACCACCGACGGTACTGATCCGGTCTGCCTCAGTCGCGCCTGGATGGCCATCGCCGACACCGGCACGCTGGTGCTGCAATCCGGCCCGGACAACCCCACCCGGCTGAATTTTCTGGCGGATTTTCACGGGGTGTTTTTGCAGGAAAGTAAAATTGTGGGAACCAAGCAGGCGGTGTGGAAAGCGCTGGAGCAGCAAGGGAAGCTGCCGCGCGCGCTCAATTTTATCAGCGGCCCATCGCGCACGGCGGATATCGAACAGACCATTCAACTGGGGGCACACGGCCCCCGCTCATTGTGGATTTTCATTCACCCCTGAAGCCTGCGCTCAGTGGCGAAGCTTCACTTCGGTGATGTCACGACGCTTCAGTAACATGCCCAGCACGCCGCCATCCATGGGCTGGGCCAGAGTGACATTGTGCTGGTCAACATCGCTGATGGTGCCTTCACGCTGCTTGCCATCACGGGTCAGTATCACCACCGTCTGACCCACCATCGCATCCAGCCGGTCAGGATTCACCAGATTCAATCGCTCCCGCACCGGCATGGGGGCAATGGCACCTGCCGGTGCAGCGCGCATTTTCCGCAGCGCCTCAAGCAGGTCGGCAGTCGGTCCGCTGTCAACCACCCAGCCTTCGCTGCCTTTCATCACGCCGATCTTCACCTGATGCTGTGAGCCATCCAGCAAGCGTATTTTCGCTTCCGTCCGGCCAGTGGGGTTATCCAGCGCGGTCTGGAAAAAGGTATCCGTGAATCCGAGCACCTGCTGCAACTGATTGCCCAGCTTGTTGATCAGGTACTGCTCGGCGACGAATTCAATCGTCGCGTTGGAATCGAATTGACGGTCGACTTCATCGCCTTCAAACCGCAGGTCGCGGGTGTAGGCACGGTACTCGCCCGCCAGAAAACTGCGTTGCCGATCCGGCAGGCGCAACTTCACATAACCGGTGTAGAGCACGCCGTCCTTCACGGAAATCAGCAATTCCATCCAGTAACGGCGGGTGTACACCTTCATTTCGGGAATCTGTTCGCCCTCGGGGTAATAGGTCACATGGATGACCGGGCTATCCAGGGATTCAGGGGTGTATTCCAGCAGGTTTTCGCCGGTCTGCAGCGGGATCTTGTCCAGCGCAATGGCGACTTCCATCCGCGACAGGACGTTTTCATCGGATTTGAAACGCAGAATGTTGTTGACGAAGGTGGTGCGCACGAATTCCACCTGCTCGCCGAGGAAATAGCCGGCAGGGTGACGGCTGCCCTGCAGATAGGGCTGCAACTCGCGTTCACTGACATACTGGGCCGGCTCGATCATCATCGGCGTTTCGGCAAATGCCGGTGCCCAGGTGTCTCGCAGCCAGGTCAACCGGGTATCGTCGAAAGCGAACGGATGCGCCCGCACCCACAGCAGGCACGCCAATACCAGCAGGAACGTACTGCCGACATGGGCCACTGCCAATCGTTTAAGTCGCTGCCAAGTGAGGGCATAGAACAGGAACGCGGCCGGCGGAAACACCAGCCCGGTCACACCCCAGCCCACCGTCGTGGCAAAGGCATGGCGCAAGAACAGTACAGTACAAATCAGGAAGAAGATGATGCCGGCCAGAAGCAGTGCCGTTTCCATAGCGTTTACGATCCGATGCGATCAGGTGGATTGACAACAGCTCATTGATTATACATTAACCAGCTATACCAACAACAAGTGGGCACGGGCAGTCGCGACCGGTTCCGATTTGCTGGTCTGCCAGATCATCACCTGCACGTTCGCCAACCGGCGCCCCATTCTCAGAATAGTGCATTGGGCGAAGCTGTCGCGGAAATGCCCGGCGCTCAGGTAATCGATGGACAGATCCACCACCTTGGGGAAGCGCGGTTCCTCCATCGCCATCATCACCTGCAGAATGGCAGCGTGCTCGATAAAGCCACCCAATACGCCACCGTGAATCGCCGGCAGGGTCGGGTTGCCGATGTTGTCCTGCTTGGCTGGCAGGGTGAAGATCACCTCGTCACCCGCCTTCATGCAGCCGATACCCAGCAACCGGGCATAGGGCACTGCGCTGACCAGCGGCGTGAAGTCGTTATTGGCGCGGCACTGTTCCAGGGTTTCTTTCAGGCTCATCTTCAGGATTCCTTCTTGTTGCCCCAGGGTGTCTTGTTGAGACCCATGCGGGTGAAGTTCGCAACGCAGTGGGCGATCGGCTTGTCCCGATCCTCGTGATAGGCAATACCACGGGTGAAAACCACCTGTCGTGTCTTGCGATAACACTCCACAAAGGCATACACATCCTTGCCGGGTTCAGCCGGACGCATGTAATCGATGCGTAGATCAATCGTGGGGGTAATGTCGTATTCCGGCGCCAGCGCTACCGCCACCGCAAGGCCACAAGACTGGTCCATCAACGAGGTAATGGCGCCGCCATGGATGACACCATTTTCCGGATTGCCAACGATCTGGTCAGAGTAAGGCAGCTTGACAACCAGGCCGGGCGGCGTGAGTTCCACCAGCTCCATTCCCAGCACAGAGCTGTGACGGACACCCTTGATGTAGCGCTTCAGCAGATACTCGATATCCAGCGGCTGGGTTTCCCGGGTTTCATTCGTCATGGGCAAATCCTCGGCGTGAGGGAGACAAACAGGAGCGGTTTGTATAACAGGCCCTTACGCTCCTGGGCAATTTTTGCAATATTAGCAGACATTTAGCGCCGTTGGGCCGGTGTGGTGGAAAGCGGGTATCTGCGCCGTCCGGGGTAGCCTGTCTTGGCAGGTGACTTTCCTTGCGAACCAAATTGTGGTACGTTAGTGCCATTATAACAATATCAGACAGACCTCATGACCTTGTACGCGCATTACAAACAGGCTTTTGCCGGACTTTCCATGCCGTTCGCCTGGGTGGATCTGGACAAGCTCGACATGAATATCCGCACCAACCTGAAGCGGGCCGGTAACGTTCCGATCCGGGTGGCGTCGAAATCCGTCCGCAGCGTCGAGATCCTGCGCTACCTGCTGGATGCCAGTGCCCAGATGCAGGGGCTGATGTGCTATCACCCCGGCGAAGCTGCCTGGCTTGCCAGCCTTGGGTTTGATGATCTGCTGGTGGCCTACCCTTCGCTCGACCAGGCTGCCCTGTCAGCCGCGCTCGATCAGGTGAAAGCTGGCAAGACCCTCTATTTCATGGTGGACCTGTTCGAACATGTGGAAGCCATCGCCCGACTGGCAGAACAGAAGCAGGTGCAGGCCAAACTCTGCATCGATCTGGACATGTCCATCCAGTATCCCGCGCTCTATTTCGGGGTGCACCGCTCCCGCATTCGCAATGCAGATGAAGCCGTGGCGCTGTACCGGAAGATGCGTGCCCTGCCCCAGGTGGAACTCTGTGGCGTGATGGGTTACGAAGCGCAGATTGCCGGACTCGGCGACAACGTACCGGGGCAGTTTGCGAAGAATCAGGTGATCCGCCTGCTGAAACAGAATGCGATTCCGAAAATCGAATCGCGCCGTACCCGCACCGTTCTGGCGCTGCGCGAAGCCGGTGCCGATATACGGCTGGTCAACGGTGGTGGCACCGGCAGCGTGGAATCCACCATTGCTGAACCCACGGTCACTGAAGTCACGGTAGGCAGCGGCTATTTCTGCTCGCATCTGTTCGACAATTATGTGGGCTTTCAGCTGGAACCGGCGGCTGGATTCGCCATTCAGGTCACGCGTAATCCGTCGCACGGGATTCTTACCTGCAACGGCGGTGGCTATGTTGCCTCGGGCATTGCCGAGCCACTGAAACTGCCGAAGCCGTATTTGCCCGGCGGCATCACGCTGGAAGCCAACGAAGGCGCCGGCGAAGTCCAGACCCCCATTCACTACACCGGCAGCGAACTGCAAAGTGGCGACCCGGTGTTCTTCCGCCACGCCAAGGCGGGGGAATTATGCGAACGTTTCAATACCCTGCACCTACTGCGCAACGGCAAGATCGAGCGCACGGTCACCACCTATCGGGGTGACGGCAAGGTATTCATGTGACAGCGAGGAACAACCACGTGAAACGATTTCACGACTTTATCATTGTCGGCTCCGGCGCCGGCGGCAGCGTGCTCGGCCATTTTCTGGCGCAGGCTGGCGCCGATGTGCTGATGCTCGAAGCGGGTAAACGCTTCAGTGCAGAAACCTTTCCTGCCAATGAAATGGATGCCAACGCGCAACTGATGTGGAACGGCGGCATGGATGCCAGCACCGATGCCGCCACCCTCTTCATCCGCGGCAAGGTCGTCGGCGGCGGCACCATCATCAATCAGTGTCTGCTCGATCGCTTTGACGACGTGGCACTGGACGACTGGCGCACACAGTCCGGCGTGAGTTTTTTCCGCAGCGACGAGATGCAGCGTCACTACGACGCGGTAGAAGACCAGCTGTCGCTGCACTATATGGAAAAGTCCGACTGGAACCGCAACGCCGAACTCTATGTGGAAGGCTTCGAGAAGCTGGGCATTGAGTGGGCACCGTTGCGGCGCGGCCAGAAAAACTGCGGCAGCGGCAACGACTGCATCGTCTGTCTGGGCGGCTGCCCGCGCAAATCCAAACAGAGCATGGTGGAAACCTTTATTCCCTCGGCGGAAAAAAACGGCCTGCAGATCGTGCCGGAATTTGAAGTGGCCGAGGTGGTGCACGGACAGAGTTTTGTCACCGTCCAGGGTCGTCATCGGGGCGAACCGCAAAGCTATTATGGGCGCAAGGTCATTCTGGCAGCCGGCGCACTGGGAACCACACAACTGCTGCTGAAATCAGGCTTGCAGCAGCGGCTGCCGGCACTCGGTCAGCATTTCCACTGCCATCCCCAGTGGATGACCATCGCCCTGTTCAATGACATCATTGATTCCCACAAAGGCGCCTTTCAGTCGGTCAAATCCTCTGATCCGCGTTTCCGCGAATGGGGTTTCAAACTGGAAAACGTGTTCGCCGGGCCGATTGCCATTGGTCTGCTGAAATCCGGTTACGGCTTCGAGCATCAGCGCTTCATGCGGGAGTACCGCAAGATGGCCTGTATCGAAGTCGCCGTACGCGACCAGGATGCCGGCACACTGCGCATCAATAACAAAGGTCGCCTGCAGATTCACAAGCCGCTGTCCGACGGAGACCGCCAGCGGGCCAATCGCGGCAATCAGATTGTGCAGGATATTTTCGCCACACTAGGCGCACGGGAAATCATGACATCGCCCATGCAGATTGCCCTGCACCTGATGGGCGGCTGCGGCATGGGCACTAACGAAAGCCAGTCGGTAGTTAACGAAGGCTTCCAGGTGCATGGTCTGCCGAATCTCTATATCGCCGATTCGTCGCTTTTCCCCAATGCACCCGGCATCAATCCGTCACTGTCCATCATGGCGCTGGCCCATCGCGCCAGTGAAACGTTGCTGGCCAATGCTGGTGTCCGCATCAGTAAAACTGCGCGCAAGAAAAAACAGGAGCAACAGGCATGAAACTCGGCGCCTCTACCTTGTTCAGCGTCCGCCAGCTTAATGGCCTGCAGAAACTGGGCGACGTGATGTTGCCTGCCAACGGTGAGTTTCCGGCCTTTTCCGCTACCGGCTGCATCGAGCGCATCGATGATCTGATGGGCACCGCCCACCCGGATGACGTGCGGGATTTCGGCCTGCTGTTGCTGGTGTTTCACTATCTGCCGCCATTCGTTATCGACTGGATCGTGCGCCTGGCCGATAGCGCGGACCGCTGGCCGGCCTTCATAGCACCACTGCTGCGCCAACTGAATATCGGTATCAAGGGCGTTGTACTCAGCCTCTACTACTCGGGCTACCAGCGCACCACGTCACGGGCGAAAAATCCCCTGCACGCCATCGATTATCAGGTCCACTGCGCTCCGGATCAGCATTAACAGGAACACGACAATGACAACGCACACCGAACAGCTCATGACTTCATTTAATCCGATCGTTGAAGTGTCGGAACAGCAGGCCAAAGACATTTACCAGCAGGCTGCCCGCGCCGCCGAACGGCTGCGCAAAACCACTGTTGAGCAACGCCTGCACGCGCTGGAAAAGCTCATCAATCATATCGTGGTACGGCGCGAAGACATCGCCGACATGATCACGCGGGAAACCCGCAAGTGCCGTTCCGACGCACTGGTGTCCGAAATTCTCGGCGTGCTGGACAACTGCGAATGGTTGCTGCACAACGCGAAGAAAATTCTGGCCGACAAAAAAGTACCGACGCCCATTACCCTGCTGGGCAAGAAATCCCGGATCTGGCACGAACCGCTGGGCACCGTACTGGTGATTGCGCCCTGGAACTATCCATTCCATATCGGCATGACCTCCATTCTGGCGGCCTACGTGTGCGGCAACGCGGTAGTCTTCAAGCCGTCGGAAGTCACCCCGCTGCAAGGCCTGTTTGAAAGCCTGCTGGCAGTGGACCCGCTGCTGGAACAGAGTGTCTTTATCGCCTACGGTACCGGCGTGACCGCCCAGCGCCTGATCGAGCAGAAGCCGGCAAAAATATTCTTTACCGGCAGCGCCCGCACCGGTCGACGCATCCTGACCCAGGCGGCCGAGAAACTGATTCCGGTGGATCTGGAACTGGGTGGCAAGGATCAGGCAATCGTGTTCGATGACGTCAATCTGCAGCGCGCCGTCAAAGGTGTGCTGTGGGGCGCGCTCACCAACGCTGGCCAGTCCTGCAGTTCGGTGGAACGCATTTACGTTCAGGACGGTATTTACGATCGCTTCGTGCAAGCCCTGCAAACCGAAATCAACAAGCTGGTGGTCAATGCCGGCGATACGGGCAATGCGGATATGGGTGGCATGACCGTCGACTTCCAGCTGGATATCGTGCGCAAGCAGGTGGAAGACGCCCGCGCCAAGGGTGCCCACGTGCTCACCGGCGGTGACGTGCTGTGCGATAACGAGCTGTTCTATCTGCCCACGCTGCTTACCAACGTCGACGACAGCATGCTGGTGATGCAGCAGGAAACCTTTGGCCCCCTGCTCCCGGTATTGCGTTTCAGCAGCGAAGAAGAAGTCATCCGTATCACCAACGATACCGAATTCGGCCTCAGCGCCAGTGTCTGGACCGCCGACAAGGACCGCGCGGAACGGGTCGCCCGCCAGCTGGACTGCGGCGCTGTATCCATCAACAACGTGATGCTGACCGAAGCCAACCCCTGGCTGCCGTTCGGGGGCACCAAGAACAGCGGTTACGGCCGCCAGAAAGGAGCCGAGGGCCTGCTGGGCTACACCCGCTCCAAATCGATCCTGATCGATGCCAATAGCGGCAAGATCGAACCCAACTGGTATCCCTACACCCAGCACAAGTACCAGCTGTTCAGCCAGCTGATCGATGCCCTGTTCCGCAGCAGCCCCTGGCGTCTGCTCAAGGCGGCGGTCGTGGGCATGAAGCTGGAAGCCGCATCCAAGCGGGAACGCTGATCCTGAAGGGGCGCACCAGCGCCCCAAGCGGAACCTTCTGTTGAATTTTTCCCTTCTGGGGCGCTATACTGGATTCAGCATCCAACCCAGGAGGTCGCGATGATTTCTACCCATCCCGTCAGCCACACCCAGTTAAGCGATCGCGAGGACCGCCTCAGCGCGGCCGCCCTGCTCAACTTTTTCGGCATCACCGATGAATGGGGTCTGACCACACGGGAACAGATGGTCCTGCTGGGCAATCCGGCCAAGACCACCTTCTACCGCATGAAGGACTTCTGTGACGGCAAAACCGCCAAACCAGTGCGCCTGAGCCAGGACACCCTGGAGCGGATTTCCTACATTATGGGGATCTACAAGGCCATCAACATTCTGCTGCCCAACAACCGGCGTGCAGCGGAGTGGATCAAGGCGCCCAACACCGCGCCCCTGTTCGGTGGCCACAGCGCTCTGGACAAGATGATGCAAGGCCGGGTCAGTGATCTGTGCGACGTGCGACGCTATCTGGACGCGGAGCGTGGCCACTGATGTGCGAGCAACCCTACAGGGAAGTGTGGGTCGAAGGCGCCCAGTACCGCATCATTGCAACCCGGTTTCCACCCATCAACTTTTTCGAACGCTATACACCGCCGGAATTGATGGATGCCGCATTCGATATCGAATCCATGACCAATGAACGTCTGCGCGAAGAAGTTGGCGAGCTGCACCGGGTGGCGCCGGAAGACCGTGTCTCCGGCCCTGGCGCCAGCACCGTGATGGCAGCCTTCACCCATACCGGCAATCCCAGTCGCTTTACCAGCGGTGACTTCGGCATCTACTACGCCGCCCGCGATCTGGAAACCGCCATTCGCGAAACTGTATTCCACCGTGAACGCTTTCTGGCAGCCACCAGCCAGCTACCCTGCGAAGTGGAAATGCGGGTACACAAAGGCACCGTGGTCAAACCCATGATCGATATTCGCGGGCCGGATTTCTCCCATCTGATGCAACCAGATCCCGCGCAGTATGGACCATCCCAGCAGTTCGGTGCATCCATTCGCGCCACTAATGCCTGGGGCATCCTCTACCCTTCTGCGCGCAATCCCAAAGGCGAATGCATCGCAGCCCTGCGCCCGCCCGCTGTGTCGTTGCCTGTGCAAAGCAAGTTGCTCGCCTATCACTGGAATGGCAAACGCATCTGCAAAGTCTACGAGAAAAAAGAAATCCTGCTGGAGCTGTCCAGCGATGACAAACCGCAGCTGGTAGACTTGTCTCTCGACTGAATCAGAACAGCTTGCCCGGATTGAACAGCTGCTGCGGATCGAGCGCCTGCTTGATCGCCTGCATCGCCGCCACGGTCGCCGGATTTTTTTCCAGCGGCAACCACTGTTTCTTACCCATACCGATGCCGTGCTCGCCAGTGCAGGTGCCGCCCATGCGATGGGCCCGCTCGATCAGACGGCCATTGATCCGTTTGGCCTGCTCCAGCGCGGCGGAGTCACCATCCACAATACTGAACAGCAGATGAAAATTACCATCCCCCACGTGGCCCACGATGGGAATCGACAGCGCTTCTGCCTGCAGATCCGCTGCGGTTTCCGCGATGCAGTCCGCCAGACGGGAGATCGGCACGCACACATCCGTCACCCAGCCTTTCCCGTTTGGCACCTGCGCTAACGCCGCATAGTAAGCGTTGTGACGGGCATGCCACATGCGTTTTTTGTCCGCCTCATCGACCGCCGTCACATATTCCATACCGCCGTGGGACACACAGATGTCGCGGGCAATGTCCGCCTGCTCAGCGGTGGCTGCCGGCGTACCGTGAAATTCCATGAACAAGGTTGGCTGCAGTGGATAATCGGTCTTGCAATAACGGTTCACTGCCCGCAATGCGTTCTGATCCAGCAATTCGATCCGCGCCAGCGACACAGCCAGCTGAATCAGCTCGATCACACTGCGCACCGCGCCCAGCACATCGGCAAACTGTACCCGAACGGCCAGCGCCGATTCCGGAATGCCATATAGACGTAACCGCGCCTGGGTAATCAGCCCCAGGGTGCCTTCTGACCCCACCAGCAGTTCCGTCAGATTGAAACCGGCACTGGATTTGCGCGCACCACTGCCGGTTACAATGACGTCGCCACTCGCCAGCACTGCACGCAACCCCATCACATTGGTTTTCATGCCGCCATAACGGATCGTGGTGGTACCGGAGGCACCCGTCGCAATCATGCCACCCACCGTCGCGTTGGCACCGGGATCCACCGGAAAAAACAGCCCGGTATCCCGCAGAAACTGGTTCAGCTGTTCACGGGTAACGCCCGGCTCCACCACGCAGGCAAGATCATCGGCGTCCACCTGCAAAATGCGATTCATGCGGGAAAAATCGACCGACACACCGCCCTGCAAGGCCTGCAGCTGGCCCTCAATAGAAGTACCGGCTCCGAAGGCAATCATCTGCACACCGAAGCGACCGCACAGCTGCACCAGCGCTACCACCTCGGCTTCATTTTCCACGAACACGACGAAATCCGGCGGCGCCACGGCGTGATGGCTTTCACCATGACCGTGTTGTTGACGGATAACAGGATTGTCTGTCACACGCTCGCCAAACAGGCTTGCCAGTGACTGAGTGAATTCTTGGGAGTATGAAAATGACATGGGCATTGTCCCAGACCGGTGACAATGCCCATTATTGAAGAGCCCGCTACAGGCGTCCAGTGCTGCGGGCCAGATCAGTCGATCCGCTCCAGCTTCACCGGCAGCTTGTCACCCGGCACTGGCAAGGACGTCATGTCAATCGGCATCACGTAGTCCTTGTCCACGCTCCAGCGATAGTTCAGCAACACCTGGTGCAGGATCGCCTTCACCTGCAGATCCGCAAAATGCAGGCCGATACACATATGCGCACCACCGCCAAACGGCACATAGCAGTAGGGATGGTGCTTGTCTTCCCGGCGGGCCTCGCTGAAGCGCTCGGGATCGAAGCGGCGCGGATTGGTCCAGTATTCCTCCATGAAATGGGTGAAAAACGGCGATACCGAAATCATGCTGCCCTTCGGAATCAGATGGCCCTTGTACACCACATCCTTCACGGTCTTGCGCGGAATTGACGGTACCGGCGCACACAGGCGCAAGGCTTCCTTCATTACCAGCGTCATACCTTCCAGCGCTTCCAGATCATCGAATTCCAGTTTTTCCTTGCCGAGCGCACGGCTCTCTGCCCGCAGACGCTCCTGCCATTCCGGATGCTTCGCCAGATGATAGAACATGGTGGACAGCGTGATCGTCGACGTATCGTGTGCCGCCATCATCAGGAACACCATGTGATTGATGACGTCGTCATCGGAAAAACGGTGGCCATCTTCCGTTTCGGCGCGGCACAGCTGGCTGAACAGATCATTGGAGGTGCTGTCACGCTTGCTGTCGATGCGGGAACGGAAGAAATCCACCAGCAACTTGCGTCCGTCCAGACCTTTCTTCCAGCGGCCACCGGGTACCGGATAACGCACCAGCGCCGTACCCGCCCGCACGGTGTCGATAAACGCCTGGTTGATCTGATCGGCCTCGGGGCCCAACTGCTCACCCATGAACACTTCGGTGGCCAGATCCAGCGTCAACTGTTTGATCGCGGTGAACACATGGAATTTCTTCGCCGGCTGCCAGCGCCGGATACCGCGCGCAATCGGCTCGTTCATTTCACTCAGATATTCCACCAGCACCGGCTTTTTGAAGGCATTCTGCATGATGCGCCGATGATGGCGATGCTCTTCGAAATCCAGCAGCATGATGCCGCGATGGAAAAACTTGCCGATGAAAAAATCCCAGCCCAGATTGTTGGAAAACAGATCGCCCCGGTTCTGGAACACAAACTGGTTGGCATCACCACCGACCATGCTCACCATCTTGATGCCAAACACACTGGCCCAGGAAATATCGCCGTACTGCTGATAGCGTTTGCGGGCAAACCCCATCGGGTCAGCCATCGTATGCAGGGTATATCCAATCAGTGGCAATCCGGCATCACCCGGAATCGGCTTGTACTGCATGCCCTGTTCTGCCACGCCCATGGCGTCGATCTGCGTTGCCATAATGCGCCTCTCTGTCGTTGCTCTTGTCGAATTATCGTTATGGTTGAACGTCCCTCTGCAGGGTTATCCCTGTCAGCCTTCTGTACAGAATAGGCAGCCATTGCATACAATACAACCCTGTATGTTTTTGTCAGGAGTTCCCAAACCATGGCACAGGTGAACCGTTCCGACTGGGTCAATGCCGCCCTTAACCAGCTAAGGGAACAGGGCCCTCAGGCAGTCTCCGGCGAGAAGCTGGCACGCAGGCTGGACGTCACCCGGGGCTCGTTCTATCACCATTTCCCCTCCATGGACGACTTCATCGAGCAGGTGATGGACGAGTGGGAACGCACCTATACACGCGCCCCGCTGGAAAAAGTGCATACGGATGATCCCGGTACCGAAATGAACCGTCTGCTGGAGGCTGCCTGGAACGCGGATATCGAACTCGAACTGGCTGTACGCCAGTGGGGCTTTGTAAATCCGACCGTCCAGAAGCGGATTGAACGCATGGATCAGGTGCGCCTTATGCACGTCTCGAACCTCTACAGCATCCTGATCGGCGACGATGCCAAAGGGCGCAAGTTCGGCAAGATCGCCTATTTCGGACTGCTGGGTGCACTGCATTCCTCACCCCGCCCAACCCGCGCCGAATTACGTGACATGGTCCTCGAAATCCAAACCCTGCTGCTCCACGAACTCTAGCAATCCACTTTCCTAACCCATTGTAGATTTTGCAAAAAACCCTTTGGACGTTACACTGAATAGCAACGTCTACCACATCATAACGACGCCCGTCGTATGACGGTAAAACCCGGGACGATCTGACAGCGGAAGGGAAAACATCACTAGCATGAAACCAGGGGGATCACGGCGACCATTCTGGGTCCGGTTCCTGAGCGCAATCCCATTGCTGCTCACCGCATCCTTGTTGCCTGCTGCCAGCCCCACGGAATACGATGTGAAGCTGGCGTACCTGTACAACTTCACCAAATTCATCAGCTGGCCCGACAGCAAGTTCGCAGCGCCGGACGCCCCCTCAATATCTGTGTCGTCGGCAAGCTGCCCGAGACTGAAACCACCAACAGTCTCACCCAACGCAAGACCCGCAACCATCCGATTGCACTGCTTCACCTGGAGCAGCCAACAGACGCCCCCTGCCATATTCTGTTTCTTACCCGCAGCGCCAGTCAGCGGCAATTGATGGCGGCACTGCAGAACACCGGGCCTGCCACCCTGCTGGTGGGCGAGACACGGGACTTTGCCAGGGACACCGGCATCATTGGCTTCGTCACCGACGAACGCCATCGCATCAGAATTGAAGTCAATCTCGAAAAAGCGCGTCAACAGGACTTGAATATCCGCGCCCAACTTTTGGAAATCGCACGAAAAGTCTATCGGGATGAGGAACCATCGTAATGCAGCTGCTACGAAAGCTCTCCATCCGTTTCAAGACGATCATGATCGCGATGACGACAAGTACGCTTGCGCTTGCGATTTCCGGCGTGTTCTTCACGCTCTATGACTACAAGATCGCTCAGACCAAAACGGAAGAGGAACTCAAGGTCATAACCCGCATTCTCGCGGATCGCAGCGCTGCTGCGCTGGCGTTTGGCGATGAGGAACAGGCCAGACAGAATCTCGCTGCACTACAGGCGCGCTCCAGCGTCATCATCGGCTGCCTCTACGACGACAACGACCGTCTGTTTGCGGCCTTTATCCGCTCGTCATATGACGTGCGCGAATGCCAGAGCCTGCTGCCTCGCAAACTTGCCTTGCGGGATAACGTCGACCTCGTCATCGCGCAGGAAGTCTTGCTGGACGAAAATCAGGTCGGTACCCTGCTGGTCACCTCTGATCTGGGGGATCTGCGGGAATCCATGTTCCTGCATTTCATCACCAGCCTGTTCGTGATCGGCTTTTCCATTTTTGTCAGCTTCCTGCTGGCGGTCCGTCTGCAGGGCTTCATCACCCAGCCTATCCGCCACCTCCAGGATACCGTCATCAAGATCCGCCAGTCCGACAACTATTCCCTGCGTGCCGGCAAGATTACCGAAGACGAACTCGGTGATCTGGTGGACGCCTTCAACGGTATGGTTGCCAAGATTGAAAACGACAATATCGCCCTGCGGGAAAGCGAAGACCGCTTTCGAACCCTCACTGCATCCTCGCCCGTTGGCGTATTCCAGACCGACAACGAAGGCCAATACATTTATGTAAACGCCCGCTGGCGCGAAATCACCAACGTATATGACATTCACCTGACCCAGGAAGCCTGGATCAAAAGCCTGCATCCCGAAGAGCGATTCAATGTGCTCACCCGCTGGAAAGAAGCCGTCAACAAGGCGGAAGAATTCCGCATGGAATACCGCTTGCTAAGGGATGATGGCACCGAGGTCAACGTCATCTGTCACGCCAAGCCGCTGTTCGATGCCGACGGCGTGGTCAATGGCTATCTGGGCAGTCTGTCGGACATCACCGAACTCAAATCAGTACAATCACAGCTGGAGCAGCTGGCGCTGTACGACCCGCTGACCAAACTGGCGAACCGACACCTGTTCCGTAACCGGCTGGAAAAGGCTATCCGCAACTGCCATCGCACCCAGCAGAAACTGGCAATCCTGTTTCTGGACATTGATCATTTCAAAAAGATCAATGACACCATGGGTCATGACCAGGGCGATGAATTGCTGCGCGCCATCGCCCACCGCCTGCGTTTCTGCACGCGCCCGGGCGATACGGTGGCCCGCATGGGCGGCGACGAGTTCACTATTCTCGTCCCCGAAATCCAGCATTCCCACGAAGCGGACGCCATCGCACGGAAAGTACTCGACGTTCTGAAAGTGCCCATCCGTCTCACCGGTAACGAACTGATCATCACCACCAGCATCGGTATCACCATCGGTCTTGATGATGCTGAGGATGCCAATACCTTGCTGAAAAATGCCGACCTGGCCATGTACCGGGCCAAGGCGCAGGGCCGTGACAACTATCAGTTCTTCTCCAACGAAATGAACGTGGAGCTGACCCGTCAGCTGGCACTGGAAAGCGAGATCCGCCAGGCCTTGCAGCAACAACAGTTCCAGCTGTATTTCCAGCCCCAGATGGATCTGCGGGAAAACCGTCTGATTGGTTACGAAGCGCTGTTGCGCTGGATGCACCCCAAGAAAGGCTTTATCCCGCCGGCGGAATTCATTCCGGTGGCCGAAGATTCCGGCCTGATCCTGCCGCTGGGTGAATGGGTATTGCGCACCGCCTTTGAGCATATCCGGCTGTTCACAGAGCGCGGCCTGCTGCCCGAAGACGGCCACGTCGCGGTCAACCTCTCACCACGACAGTTTCATGATCCCAACCTGATCACTGTCATCCGGGATCTGCTGCAAACCACCGGCATCAAGAGCCATCAGCTGGAACTGGAAATCACCGAGAGCCTGCTGATGGATAACATCGACAGCACCATCCTGACCCTGAATGAACTCAAAGAGTTGGGCATCATTCTCGCGATCGATGACTTCGGTACCGGATATTCATCGCTGAATTATCTCAAACGTCTGCCTATTCATGTGCTGAAGGTGGATCGCTCGTTTGTCATGGATATACCGCAGGACAAAGACGACATGGAAATCACCGCAGCGGTCATCGCCATGGCACACAAGCTGGGCCTGCAGGTCGTTGCGGAAGGCGTCGAACTTGAAGCGCAAGCGGCCTTCCTGCTGGAAAACAACTGCGATTTTGTGCAGGGTTATTTCTATGGGAAACCCCAACCTCTATCGGCGCTGATAGAGAACCACCAGGGTAAGGTATCGGGGCAGTCACGCTAGGAGGCTTGCCCCGCTCCTCTCAAATGGACGTCAACAACTTGCGCAGAACACCTTTGCTGTTGTCCTGCTCGCGAACCGTCAGCAATTCACTGATCTTGTCCTGGATAGAAAAGGCGACCTGATCCCGCAGATCAAACAACGCCTCTTCATCGTCTTCACGCCCCTGATAAGGCGTCACATCGATCTCGTCACCGATGGCAAAGTAAAAGCGTTCTGGCCGCGGCAACATGGACAGCCCCACGCCCCGCGTCAACGGCATGATGATATCGCCGCCACGCAGAAAACCGTTCTTCTCCAGCAGGCCCACCTTTTTCATCAGGCGACCGACGGGGGAACGCAACACATCTTCGGCATCCAGCACGATATCGTACATATCATCCGGACCAACCGCCGCAAACGGCAGAATGTTGTAACCGTGCCGGATCGCCATACTGCAAAAGCCGGTTCGCCGCTTCCAGGTCAGCTGGTACTGCTCGCCTTTGCGCTTGCTCACCTCACGGGCGCCACCGGGAAACACCATGACATGATCACGCCGTTCCATCAGGGCACTGCAGTTTTCCCGCGTGCCTTCAACACCACCCACCCGATCCAGCATGCTGCGCCAGCCAGGAATATCGTAATGGGCATGATCCGCCAGCGTACGAATGAGAAGACCTTTGTCCCGATAGATCTGCGCAATCAGCAGCGGAACATCCAGCACTCCGTAAATTGTATGATTGCCCACCAGCAAGGTCGGCTTGGCCGGGTCGATTTTCTCAAGTCCGTAAAAACGTGGACTGAAATACAACCGCAGAGGCGCCGTCAAACGCCACAATTGCTCCGCCGAAAGCAGATCCGTTTCAAATGGTTTGTGCTGATAAGCCATTCTGGTCCTCTGTCCTGTCATTAACGCCAGTCTTCGCGAATTTTGCATCACCCGTACGGACAACACATTGGCGCTGGCGCCGGCCTCCCTTTATGGCCGGTCATAAAAAACCCGGCTTCGAGCAGCTCAAAGCCGGGCTATTTCTGCTACTGGATGAAATTACCAGCCAGTCACTTCTTTCACTGCCAGACCCAGCTCAGACGGGTTGCGAACAGTTTTAACACCAGCGGCTTCCAAAGCAGCAAACTTGTCAGCTGCAGTGCCTTTGCCACCGGCGATGATCGCACCAGCGTGGCCCATGCGCTTACCGGCAGGTGCAGTCACACCGGCAATGTAAGAAACCACAGGCTTGGTAACGTTCGCCTTGATGTAGGCAGCCGCTTCTTCTTCGGCGCTACCACCGATTTCACCAACCATGATAATCGCTTCAGTCTGCGCGTCATTCTGCAGCAGTTCCAGAGCGTCGATGAAAGTAGTACCCGGAATCGGGTCACCACCGATACCGATACAGGTGCTCTGACCGAAGCCCAGCGCAGTGGTCTGGTTAACGGCTTCGTAAGTCAGGGTGCCGGAACGGGAAACGATACCCACCTTGCCCGGCTTGTGAATGTGACCCGGCATGATACCGATCTTGCACTCGCCCGGCGTGATGATACCCGGGCAGTTAGGGCCGATCAGACGCACGCCCTTGCGAACCACATATTCCTTCACGAACAGCATGTCCAGTGCAGGGATACCTTCAGTGATACACACGATCAGCGGGATGCCCGCGTCAGCCGCTTCAAGAATGGAGTCCTTGCAGAAAGGTGCCGGAACATAGATCACAGTGGCATCAGCGCCAGTTTCCTTTACTGCTTCGGCAACAGTATTGAAGACCGGCAGGTTCAGGTGCTTGGTGCCACCTTTGCCCGGAGTAACACCACCAACCATCTTGGTACCGTACTCGATTGCCTGCGTGCTGTGCAGCGTGCCCTGGGCGCCAGTGAAACCCTGGCAGATAACTTTGGTATCTTTATTGATCAAAACGCTCATGATTAGCCCCTCACCGCTGCAACCACTTTCTCTGCAGCATCGTTAAAGCCGGTTGCTGCAATGATATTCAAACCACTTTCTGCCAGTTTCTTCGCACCCAGCTCGGCATTGTTGCCTTCCAGACGCACAACCACAGGCACCTTCACGCCTACTTCAGCAACGGCGCCCATGACACCATCAGCAATCAGGTCGCAACGCACGATACCGCCGAAAATGTTGACCAGAACCGCTTTAACGCTTTCGTCAGACAGGATGATCTTGAACGCTTCAGTAACGCGCTCTTTGGTCGCACCGCCGCCCACGTCGAGGAAGTTGGCAGGCTGGCCGCCTTTCAGCTTGATCAGGTCCATGGTGGCCATGGCCAGACCGGCGCCGTTCACCATGCAACCGATGTTGCCTTCCAGAGCCACGTAGTTCAGATCCCACTCAGCCGCGCGACGCTCGCGATCGTCTTCCTGGCTCGGATCGTACATGGCCTGCAGGTCTGGATGACGGTGCAGCGCGTTGCTGTCCAGCACCAGCTTGGCATCCAGACAGTGCAGGTTGCCTTCGGTAGTGATAACCAGCGGGTTGACTTCGATCATCGATACGTCTTTCTCGATGAACATCTTGGCCAGACCCAGGAAGATCTTGGTGAACTGCTTCACCTGCTCGGCATTCAGACCCAGCTGGAAGCCCAGATCGCGACCCTGGTATGGCTGAGCGCCTACCAGCGGATCGATAGTCGCCTTCAGAATTTTTTCCGGTGTATTGTGGGCAACTGTCTCGATGTCCACACCACCTTCAGTGGAAGCCATGAACACAACGCGACGGCTTGCACGGTCCAGAACCGCACCCAGGTACAGTTCCTTGGCGATGTCCGTGCAGGACTCCACCAGAATACGGCTAACAGGCTGACCCTTGGCGTCAGTCTGATAGGTCACCAGATTGGTGCCCAGCATTTTTTTCGCAAATGCAGTGATTTCGTCTTTGGAGCTGACCAGCTTCACGCCCCCAGCCTTACCGCGCCCCCCGGCGTGCACCTGTGCTTTTACGACCCAGCGGTTTCCACCGATAACGTCTGCCGCTTGCGCTGCTTCCTGAGGCGTGCTGGCTGCTACACCCTTAGAGACAGGCAGGCCGTACTGTGCGAACAGTTGCTTGGCTTGATACTCATGTAAGTTCATTGGCTCACCATCAATCTGACTTGTTGTGGAGCAATTCCACGATTAAAGAATGTCGCCGCTCTTATGAAACAGCGTCATATTCGCTTCACGCGATTGGAAACTTCATTACAAAAAACGAAAGCTCCCGAAACCAGACAGTCACTGTCTGGATTGAAAAAGCCAGATTGCAGCGAACCACAATCCGGCTTGATTCAAAACTACGATTACTTCTTGCGCTTGCGCTTGGCAGAGTGAATGGCTTTGCCATCCACATCCAGACAGGCCTCGTGGAAGACTTCTGACAGACCCGGATGCGCGAACACCATCATCTGCAGATCTTCCGTGCTGGCACCGAATTCCATCGCGATGACCGCCTGCATGATGATTTCGGACGCCTGCGCGCCAACGATATGCACACCCAGCACGCGATCAGTGGCGTCATCGGAAATCACTTTCACGAAACCGGTGGTCTCATTGGCAGCAACCGCACGGCCATTGGCGATAAAGGCGAAGGTACCGGTCTTGTAGGCGTCACCAGTGGCCTTGACCTGCTCTTCGGTTTTGCCAACCCACGCCACTTCCGGATGTGTGTAAACAACCGAGGGAATGCAGTCGTAATTAAGCGCTGCGTGATGACCACCGATAATCTCGGCAACCATGACGCCCTCTTCAGTGGCCTTGTGCGCCAGCATCGGTCCGCGCACGATGTCACCGATGGCATATACACCCGGGACATCGGTTGCACAATGATGATTCACAAAAATGAATCCACGCTCATCAAGGTTTACACCACTGTCCACCGAGAACAGATCCGCCGTGTACGGACGACGCCCAACTGCAACGATCAGCTTATCGACTACCAGCTTCTGCTCACCGTTGGCATCCGTGTACTCAATGGTAACTTCATTATTGGCAACGGAAGTGCCGGTTACCCGTGCGGCAACCCGGATATCCATGCCCTGCTTCTGCAGGCCTTTCAGCAACTCTTTACTGACCTGGCGATCTACCATCGGCAGGAAAGTTTCCATGGCTTCGAGCACCACGACTTCAGAACCCAGACGATTCCAGACGCTGCCCAGTTCAAGGCCGATGATACCTGCACCAATCACACCCAGACGCTTTGGCGCCTCGGTGAATTCCAGCGCGCCGGCGTTGTCTACCACCACGCCATCAACCAGCGGCGCCATTGGCAGCTTGATGGGCTCGGAACCACTGGCCAGAACGACATTTGCCGCCTGCAGCACTTCGACCGAACCATCATGCGCCGTGAACTCGACCTGCTTGTTGGCGAGCAGCTTGCCCCGCCCCTGCAACCAGGTCACACCATTAGCCTTGAACAGCATGGCAACGCCGTCAGTCTGCTTCTTGACGATGTCATCCTTGCGCTGAATCATGCCCGGCACGTTCATGGAAACGCTGCCAACCTCGATGCCATGCACCTTGAAATCGGTTATCGCTTCATGGAATTTCCAGGACGAATCAAGCAACGCCTTCGAAGGAATGCAACCCACGTTTGCACAGGTACCACCCAGTGCAGGATTGCCATGCTTGTTGATGTACATATCGATACAGGCTGTGTTGAAGCCCAGATGAGCCGCTTTGATCGCCGCGGCGTAACCGCCAGGACCGCCCCCGATTACAACCACATCAAACGATTTTGCCATGACGTATTCCTATTTCCTTTCCATCGAAAGTAAGGGTGGCCCAGAGCCACCCGGTAATTTTTTTACAGTTCCAGCAACAGGCGGGCAGGATCTTCGATCAGATCCTTGATCGCAACCAGGAACTGCACAGCATCCTTGCCATCAATCAGGCGGTGATCGTAGGACAGCGCCAAATACATCATCGGCAGAATCACAACCTGACCGTTGACCGCCATCGGACGATCCTGGATTTTGTGCATTCCCAGTATCGCCGTCTGGGGCGGATTCAGAATCGGCGTCGACCACAGCGATCCGAACACGCCACCATTCGAAATGGTGAAGGTACCACCGGTCATGTCATCGATGGACAGCTTACCTTCCTGGGCACGCTTGCCGTACTCGACGATCTTGCCTTCAACTTCGGCAAAGCCCATCTTGTCAACGTCGCGCATGATCGGAACGACCAGACCACGATCGCTGGAAACAGCTACACCGATGTCATAATAACCGTGATATACGATGTCATTGCCATCAATAGAAGCGTTTACAGCCGGGAACTTCTTGAGTGCCTCAACCGCGGCACGCACAAAGAAGGACATGAAGCCAAGGCGCGTGCCGTGCGCTTTTTCAAACAGATCCTTGTAATTTTTGCGCATGTCCATGACAGGCTTCATGTTGACTTCATTGAAGGTGGTCAACATCGCTGCATTGTGTTGCGCAGCAACCAGGCGCTCGGCAACCCGCGCCCGCAGACGGGTCATCGGCACACGCCGCTCTTCCCGCTCACCGGCAGCCACCGGAGCAGCTGCAGCAACCTTGGGTGCTTCCGGCTTCACTTGCGGCTTGGCTTCGGCTTTTGCCGGCGCCCCACCCTTCAGGTGAGCCAACACGTCTTCCTTGGTAATGCGACCGCCTTTACCGGTACCCTTGATATGGGCAGGATCAAGATTGTTCTCTGCGATCAGCTTGCGAACGGCAGGTCCCCAGTTATCTTCCACCTGGTCAGCATCCGCCGCTGGAGCAGCCTCAGCCTTGGCGGCTGGCGCGGACTCGGCAGCCTTCGCTGCTCCGGCAGACGCCTGCTCCAGAAAAGCGATCACTTCCTGACTCAGGACGGTATCGCCTTCATTTTTCAGAACCTTCGCCAACACACCATCATGAGGTGCAACCACTTCGAGAACGACCTTGTCAGTCTCGATATCCACCAGCAACTCATCGCGTGAAACGCTGTCACCGGGTTTCTTGTGCCAGGTAGCAACGGTGCCGTCGGCAACCGCTTCGGGAAACTGAGGGGCTTTGATTTCGGTGCTCATCTGCTTTCCTTTTTCGCCTCAATCGAATCTGTTTCAAAAATGATTCTTGATGTTTGTTTAACAGTTGAAAGCTTGTTCCAACAGCCGATTCTGTTCTTCCGTGTGCCGTGACATGTAACCCGCCGCTGGCGCAGCCGATGCCTCACGACCTGCGTAATTCAGGTACAACGCAGCATTGGTACGGTGCACCACGTGACGCATGTGATGCTGACTGCAATACCACGCCCCCTGGTTCATGGGCTCCTCCTGACACCACGCAACCGTCTTCACATTGCGGTACTGTGAGAACAGCGCATGCAGCTCGGCTTCAGGGAAGGGGTACAACTGCTCCACCCGCAGGATTACTGCATCCTTGATATCGTTCTGCTCACGATATTCGTACAGATCGTAGTACACCTTGCCACTGCACAGGATGACCCGGGTAACGTCGTCTGGATTCACATCCTTGGTATCCGGGAGCACCACCTGAAAGTGTCCACCGGACAATTCCTCGAGCGATGACTTGCAACGTGGATGACGCAGCAGACTCTTCGGCGACATCACCACCAGGGGCTTGCGCAACGGGCGGATCGCCTGACGACGCAACATGTGGAACACCTGGGCAGGCGTTGATGGCACACAGACCTGAATATTGTGTTCGGCACACAGCTGCAGGAATCGCTCCAGGCGCGCAGACGAGTGTTCAGGCCCCTGTCCTTCGTAGCCGTGAGGCAGCAACATGGTCAAGCCGCACAACCGCATCCATTTGTGCTCACCGGAAGAAATAAACTGGTCAATTACTACCTGGGCACCATTGGCAAAATCGCCAAACTGCGCTTCCCAGATCACCAATCCTTTCGGCGATGTAGTTGCATAGCCGTATTCGAAACCAAGCACGGCCTCTTCGGACAGCAGAGAATCGTATAGTTCGAAAGCCGTATCTTCCGCACAGACCGACTTCAGCGGTGTGTGTGTACCACGCTTCTTCTGGTTGTGGACGACTGCGTGGCGATGAGAGAACGTACCCCGTCCAACGTCTTGTCCGGTGAGACGCACCGGATGACTGTCATGTAGCAGCGTGGCATACGCCATGGTCTCGGCAAAGCCCCAATCAATCGGCAATGCACCGGCGGCCATCTTGCGACGGTCTTCCCAGATCTTCTCAACCTGACGCTGCAGCACGAAACCTTCAGGAACCTGATCCAGCTTCTGTGCCAGCTCCTGAATAACCTTCACGTCAACGCTGGTATCAAAATACGCTTCATACTGATGACCCAGATAAGGAGACCAATCAACAAACAGCGACTTGTTGGGTTCCTTCACCAGCGACTTCACCACGTGTTCACCGTTATCCAGTGCACTGCGGTAGTCTTCCACCATGCTGTCGTTCTCGGGTTGAGACAACAGCCCTTCGCTCACCAGCTTTTCACTGTAAATCTCACGCGGATTCTTTTTCTTGCGAATCACGGAATACATGATCGGCTGCGTGATTGCAGGTTCATCTGCCTCGTTGTGACCACGGGCGCTATAGCAGATGAGGTCGATAACCACGTCTTTCTTGAACTGCTGGCGGAAATCGATTGCCATCTGAGTGACAAACAACACAGCTTCCGGATCGTCCCCGTTCACATGGAAGATCGGCGCCTGCACCATTTTCGCAACATCTGTACAGTATTCAGTGGAGCGAGAATCGCGGCGATTGCTGGTAGTAAAACCAACCTGGTTGTTAATGATGATATGGACGGTACCACCTGTGCGATAACCGCGGGTCTGGGACATCTGGAAGGTTTCCATCACCACACCCTGACCTGCAAATGCAGCGTCACCATGCACCAGCAGCGGCACTACCAGATCGCCTTTCTTGTCATTACGGCGATCCTGACGGGCGCGAACCGAACCTTCCACAACCGGGGACACGATCTCCAGGTGCGAAGGGTTGAAGGCCAACGCCAGGTGCAACTCACCACCAGGCGTCATCACGTTGGACGAGAAGCCCTGGTGATATTTCACATCACCTGAGCCCATTTCGTTATGTTTCTTCTTGCCTTCAAATTCGCTGAACAGGTCACCAGGATTCTTACCCAGAATGTTCACCAGAACATTCAGACGGCCACGGTGCGCCATGCCGATCACCAGTTCTTTCGCACCATAGCTGCCAGCGCGCTGGATGATCTCGTCGATACACGGAATAAGGCTTTCACCACCCTCAAGACCGAAGCGCTTGGTGCCCGGATACTTGGTGGCCAGCATACGCTCGAGGCCCTCGGCAGCAATCAGACGCTCCAACAGGTGTACCCGCACTTCCCGGCTGTAATTCGGATGCGATCGCACACTTTCCATGCGCTGCTGAATCCAGCGCTTTTCCGCTGTATCAACAATGTGCATGTACTCCACACCGATGCTGGTGCAGTAAGTACGCTCAAGCGCATCAACGATTTCACGCAGCGTCGCCTCTTCCTTACCGATAAAAAGATTGCCGGTCTGGAAAATAGTATCGAGGTCTGCGGCGGACAAGCCGTGATGGGTCAACTCCAAGTCAGGAACCGATTCACGGTCCATCAAACCAAGCGGGTCGAGTTTCGCTTTCTGATGACCACGAACACGATAGCCCGTAATGAGCTGCAGTACCTTGACCTGCTTTTTCTCATGCTCTGAAGAAACGCTGCTCACCGCCAATGGCTGCACACGATTCTTGTTCTTGGCGATATAGAGGAAATGTTCCCGAACGGTAGAATGCGGAACATCCTGCTCGGTACCATTGACACGCGGGAGCTTGTCGAAATGATCGCGCCACTGTTCGGGCACGGAATTGGGGTCTTTCAGGTATGCTTCGTATAGTTCTTCGATATAAGCAGCATTCGACCCAAACAAGTGGGACGTACTCCACTGCCGATACATCAAACCTTCATCCATTGCAGATCACCGTGTCGAATTGGGACACTATCTGCAAGACGCGAATCAGCAACAGACACGTTTCAGCATGTTAGGATTGCGACAAGCCGGTTAGGCTTACAACGCTTCCAGATAGTTCGGTTTTACCGATAGCCCTTGGTTATAAACTTTCTCACGACCGCTTTTTGGGCGGTGGGAGTCAACCAACAAAGCGTGCCTTTTCGATGATATTTCAGGCACCTTTGTCATTCCCAACATCAAGTGTAGCGTCTTTTGAAATCGCCGCCCAAAGGGAATTACTTGGGCGGCAAAGACTGCGAAATTATATCGAAATTTCGTTTACTGACAAGCCTTTAAGTTCCACGTGCGATCAGCATTGAACGAATATGGCCAATTGCCTTGGTAGGGTTCAGACCCTTGGGGCAAACGGACACACAGTTCATGATGCCACGGCAGCGGAACAGGCTGAACGGATCATCCAGATCGGCCAGACGCTCTTCTGTCATCGTGTCACGGCTATCGGCAATGAAACGGTAGGCCTGCAGCAGACCGGCAGGACCGATGAAACGATCAGGATTCCACCAGAAAGACGGGCACGATGTGGAGCAGCATGCGCACAGAATACACTCGTACAGTCCATCCAGCTTGTCACGCTCTTCCGGAGACTGCAGACGCTCAATGGCCGGAACTGGCGTATTGTTCACCAGGTAAGGCTTGATCTTCTCGTACTGCGTATAGAACTGGCTCATGTCGACCACCAGGTCACGGATGACCGGCAGACCCGGCAGCGGGCGCAGCACGAGCTTGCCCTTGCCTTGGGTGGCCTGGGAAATCGGGGTGATACAGGCCAGACCGTTTTTGCCATTGATGTTCATACCATCGGAGCCGCAAACGCCTTCGCGGCAGGAACGACGGTAGGCCATCGAATCGTCCTTCTCCTTTACCAAATTCAGAACATCAAGAACCATCAGATCTTTACCGCCGGTATCGATCTGGTAGTCCTTCATGTAAGGCTCTGCATCGGTATCAGGGTTGTAGCGATAAATGCTCACTTGCAACATGTCACATCACCTTAATATGTTCTGACTTTCGGCTGGAATGCAGGAACCTGCTTGGGCGCGAAATTTACGTCGCGCTTGGTCACACGCTTGTCAACGGGCGAGTACAGGGAATGCACCAGCCAGTTTTCATCATCGCGATCCGGATAATCGTACCGGCAATGAGCGCCACGGCTCTCTTTGCGGGCTTCAGCGGCGATTGCCGTCGCTTCCGCAACCTCGAGCAGGTTGTCCAACTCGAGCGCTTCAATTCGCGCAGTGTTGTAGGACTTGCTCTTGTCAGCCAGATGGGACTGACCGATGCGCTCACGCAACTCTGCCAGTTTGGCCACACCCTGCTGCATCAGATCACCTTTGCGGAACACACCGAAATTGTTCTGCATGTTGGTCTGCAACTCTTTACGCAGGGAAGCAACACTTTCACCCTGCTTGCTGTTGTCCAGGCGGTTGATGCGATTGAACGCGCGCTCAAGATCAGACTCGCTGGCTTCGCGCTGCTCAATACCTTCTTTCAATGCCTGCTCGATGTACAAACCGGCGGCACGACCAAACACAACCAGATCCAGCAGAGAGTTGCCACCCAGACGGTTGGCACCGTGCACCGATACGCAAGCCACTTCACCAACCGCAAACAGACCAGGGATGATCTTGTCGTTGCCATTGGCATCCTGGGTCAGGGCCTGTCCATGAATGTTGGTCGGGATACCGCCCATCATGTAGTGACAGGTCGGAACCACAGGGATCGGCTCTTTAACCGGGTCGGCGTGGGCAAAGGTAATGGAAAGCTCGCAGATACCCGGCAGACGCTTGTGCAGAACCTCTTCGCCCAGGTGATCCAGCTTCAGATATACGTGATCCCCTTCAGGACCGCAGCCACGGCCATCGAGAATTTCCTGCATCATGGAGCGGGCGACGACGTCACGGCCGGCCAGATCTTTGGCGTTCGGAGCATAACGCTCCATGAAACGCTCACCGTCCTTGTTGACCAGATAACCGCCCTCACCACGGCAACCTTCCGTCACCAGAACCCCCGCACCGGCAATACCGGTCGGGTGGAACTGCCACATTTCAATGTCCTGCACCGGGAATCCGGCACGCAACGCCATGCCAACGCCGTCACCAGTATTGATCAGCGCATTGGTGGTCGACGCGTAGATGCGCCCAGCGCCGCCGGTAGCAAACACGGTGGCCTTGGACTTGAAGTAAACGGATTCGCCAGTTTCAATGCAGATCGCGACAACACCACACACCGCGCCATCCTGGTTAGTCACCAGGTCAGTCGCATACCATTCGTTATAGAAGTTGGTATTGAAGCGAACGTTCTGCTGGTAAAGAGTGTGCAGCAACGCGTGACCGGTACGGTCAGCAGCAGCACAGGTACGGGCAGCCTGGCCACCTTCACCGAAGTTCTTGGACTGACCGCCGAAGGGGCGCTGATAGATGCGGCCCTGTTCAGTACGGGAGAACGGAAGCCCCATGTGATCCAGCTCGAAGACCGCCTGCGGGCCGACGCTGCACATGTACTCAATCGCGTCCTGGTCACCGATATAGTCAGAACCCTTGACGGTGTCATACATATGCCAACGCCAATCGTCATTGGGGTCTGCACTGGCGATGGCGCACGTGATGCCGCCCTGGGCAGACACAGTGTGGGAGCGCGTAGGGAAAACCTTGGAAATCAGCGCTGTTTTCTGGCCAGACTGTGCCAGCTGCAATGCAGCGCGCATACCGGCGCCACCGCCGCCCACAATCAC
Organism: Gammaproteobacteria bacterium; assembly: GCA_041395845.1. GTDB lineage: Bacteria > Pseudomonadota > Gammaproteobacteria > Pseudomonadales > Ketobacteraceae > Ch67. The sequence continues at coordinate 30,458 of JAWKZS010000017.1, read as the reverse complement.
AGCATCAAAGGTCAACGTACGAACATTTGCCATAACTCAAATTCCCCACAGGATCTGGACAACCCAGATGACATAAACAAGGGTGAACAGCGCACAAACCGCCTGGAACGCAATGCGAAGAGCTGTTGCCTTCGGCCCCATCTGGCGGCTGGTAATGTAGTCGGTAGAGACAGTCCACAAACCGATCCACGCATGAGCAGCGACCGCAATCAGTGCGATCAGCGTGAACACACGCATGTAGCCAGACATGATGTAACCCTGCCACTGAGCGAACGTGAGATCGGGGTTGGCAATCAGGAAACTCATCACACAGACAAAATACACCGCCAGCACAACTGCTGACGCCCGCTGAATGATCCAGTCGTAAAGACCGTTTTTACCCAAGCTTGTAACACTGGTTACCATATCCAAACTCCTGCCAGAGCAATCAGAACAACGGAAACGACCAACACACAGGTAGCCAGAACACGAGCGCCCTGCAGCGTCTCGAAATAACCCATATCCATCAACAAGTGACGCAGCCCGGCGACAAAGTGATAAATGAAACCGGCGAGAATCGCCCACAGAATCAGTTTGGGCACTATGCCACCCAAACATTCTTTCAGCGCATTGAAGGAGTCTTCACTTTCGAGGGACATATCAAGTCCCCAAATAACAAAAGCAAGACCAAAGAAAATCGCCAAACCTGAAATACGGTGAAGAATAGAAGCAATTGCAGGCAGCGGAAGCTTGATCGTCGTAATATCAAGATTTACGGGTCGTTGGCTTTTCACGGTTTTAACCACTGTAACAGAGGCTCCGGGCGGAGCGTTGAAGGAAAATGGCAAAACAGGATAGACGAGACCAATTAGGCTGCCTCTTGGTGCTGCCCAAAAAATCCCCTTCTCTCATTCGGGGCGGAAGTATAGTCCCATCAAAATTGAAATACAAATGACCTAGACAGCTTCAGATGCTGGAAATACAAGCATTTATGACTGTTTTGGAGCACTCGGTTTTCAACATGCACTATAATTGGACGGGAATTGGCGGAGAGGCTTGAAACCCCTGTATTTTCGGGCCTCCGGCCTGAAATAAATTGACAAACTTTCGTCGAGTGATTAGTTTTGCCCCCACTTTGGCTTGGACAACAAGCACTTGAGCCAGAGCGTCCAACACCGATGAATCGATGGCTCAAGCACAGGGTGCCGAGCTTCGCAGTTCAAGCTCAACTTCAACGACAGAGTAGGCAAGCCCGGGAATCACTCACCGGTGAAACCCTGGGGACCCGGGCGTAAAAATTGCTTCGGATGCCTACCCACGAGCACAGGAGACTACCATGACTGAGAAATCCGCTCAGTTAACGTTTGGCGGTAAAACACTGGATCTGCCGATCTATTCCGGAACCATCGGCCCTGACGTCATCGACGTGGGCAAGTTGACCGGCAACGGCGCGTTCACCTACGACCCGGGCTTTGTATCTACCGCTGCCTGCGAATCGAAAATAACCTATATAGATGGTGACCAAGGTGTTCTGTTGCACCGCGGTTATCCGATCGAACAACTGGCGGACAAATCAGACTATCTCGAAACCTGCTTCCTGCTGCTATACGGAGAACTCCCGTCTGCTGCCCAGAAAGAGAAATTCGAAAGCACCATCCGGAATCACACCATGGTGCACGAGCAGCTGCGGACCTTCTTCCAGGGCTTCCGTCGGGACGCTCACCCGATGGCCATTATGTGTGGTGTTGTGGGCGCACTTTCAGCTTTCTACCATGACTCACTGGAAATCTCCGATGAGCGTCACCGCGAAGTTGCCGCGATTCGCCTGATCGCGAAGATGCCGACGCTGGCCGCCATGTGCTACAAGTATTCACTTGGCCAGCCTTTCATGTACCCCCGCAACGACCTGAACTACTCTGAGAACTTCCTGCAGATGATGTTCGGCGTTCCCTGCGAAGACTATGTAGTGAATCCGGTTCTGGCCAAGGCCATGGACAAGATCTTCATTCTGCATGCTGACCACGAACAGAATGCATCCACTTCCACTGTTCGTCTGGCTGGCTCTTCCGGTGCCAACCCGTTCGCCTGTATCGCTGCCGGCATTGCAGCACTGTGGGGACCTGCCCACGGCGGTGCTAACGAAGCTGTGCTGAACATGCTGGATCAGATCGGCGATGTTTCCAACGTCGAGAAGTTCATTGCCCGCGCCAAGGACAAGAACGACTCTTTCAAACTGATGGGCTTCGGTCACCGCGTTTACAAGAACTTCGACCCCCGCGCACGCGTCATGAAGGAAACCTGCGACGAAGTACTGGCCGCACTGGGCATCAACGACCCGCAGCTCGAACTGGCCATGAAGCTGGAAGAGATTGCACGTTCTGACAGCTACTTCATCGAGAAGAAGCTCTATCCCAACGTCGACTTCTACTCCGGTATCATTCTGAAGGCCATCGGCATCCCCACCAGCATGTTCACAGTAATCTTTGCGCTTGCGCGCACGGTTGGCTGGATTGCCCACTGGCACGAGATGATCAGCGGTTCCTACCGCATTGGTCGTCCGCGCCAGCTTTACACAGGTTCCCCAAAGCGGGACTTTGTGCCGCTGGATCAGCGCAAGTAACACCGAAAAGGCTGCCTTGGCAGCCTTTTTCGTTTATGCCCCGCAAACAGGATCTGACTACATGAAAGTTGCCTTTATCGGTCTGGGCGTCATGGGCTTTCCAATGGCTGGCCATCTTGCAAACGCCGGACATCAATTAACTGTTTACAATCGCACCGCAAGCAAAGCCGCCAAATGGCTGGACGCTCATCCCGGCCACCAATCAGCGAGCACGCCAGCGGAATGCGCACGTGGAGCAGACATTGTGATCACCTGCGTCGGAAATGATGCTGATCTTGAAGAGGTCATCCTTGGCAGCCATGGCGCCGCCCATACGATGCATGCGAATGCCATCCTTGTTGACCACACGACTGCCTCTGCAGAAGCGGCAAGATCGATTGGCACCGCGCTTTCCGAACGCAAATTCCATTTCGTCGATGCACCGGTTTCGGGTGGGGAGCAAGGCGCCATCAATGGACAGCTCACGATCATGTGCGGTGGATATCCAGACGTTTTCAGCCAAGCTGAACCCGTCATTTCCAGCTATGCCAGGCAGGTCACACTGATGGGCCCGACGGGTAGCGGACAGCTAACCAAGATGGTAAATCAAATATGCATTGCAGGTTTGATCCAAAGCCTGGCCGAAGCCGTGCAGTTCGCCAAAAATGCGAACCTGGATCCGTATCAGGTATTCGATGTGATTTCCAAAGGCGCTGCGCAGTCATGGCAAATGGTAAACCGACACAAAACCATGATAGAAGACGAATTCAATCACGGCTTTGCTGTGGACTGGATGCGCAAGGATCTGGCAATTTGCATTGATGAGGCACGCAGGAATGGCTCACACCTGCCCGTTGCAGCATTGGTTGACCAGTTTTATTCGGAAGTGCAGAAAATGGGTGGTGGACGTTGGGATACGTCGAGTTTGTTGAAGCTGTTAAGTTAGAACAAATTAAAGAGAAAAGTTACAGAAACGCGTCAAAGTTATCATTTCTGCGCTGAGCGGGCGTTTGCATCCGCACGGTGGCGACGGCATTAATAGTGGTACCATCAGGTGTGCCATTCCCGGTGTCAGAAGCAAACAACCGAACATTCATGAATGGAACTTTGCTGTCGAAATTATAAGAAACCCTGATACGCAGCAGATTGGCATCCTGAATGTTTACACCATCACAAATGGCGCTCGTGGGACGAAACTGCAAACCGAAATTAGGAATTTCGCAGTTGTTTATTCCTGGACCACAAATCGCCGGATTCACTGGAATCTCTCCACAATCGGAGAACATCGCGTTGGTCGGATTGAGAACCGTAATACGAATGTCTGCGGCCCCGAGAGGGACATTGCCAACCTCAGACGCTGTCATCCGACGCGCTATTTCCGTCCGCATCTGTGCCAAATTGATGCTGGTGACCGCACCGACCCTCGCGCCCATCAGAGCCGCATACTCAAGATTCGCCCGCGCCTGATACACCAAGCCAATATGAATGGTCCAGAGCGCAATCATCAGCACAATCGGAAAGATGATCACCGTTTCAATCATCGACACACCGGACTGATGTTTCAGGCTCAGTCTCTTCATAAAGGTTATCCTTATTCATTGAAAGCAATAATGACTGATTTATCATCACGCCCGCCCCGCTCTTCACTGGCATCCACCAGCGCGCGAGCCTTTTCCGCGAAAGAAAGATTTTCTGTGCTGACAATGGCCATGATCGTATCATCATCCAGCTGATCGGAGATGCCGTCACTCGCCAACAGCAAAATATCGCCGGAGTTCAAAGGAAAACTGGTGACTTCAACATTGATGCTGGGATTGATACCCACAGCATTCGTCACAACTTGCTTCACAATGTTCGGCGCTTTCTGGATTTGCCTTGTGTGGTCGCGGGTAAGGCGCATTATTGATCCTGAGCGAACCAGATAACCGCGGCTATCCCCACATTAAAGCAGATCACCTGATCGTCGCACTTCCAGCCTACCACCACCGTCGATGCCATCCGTGAAAGCCTTCGCGACGAGCCGCAGCGTAAACCCGGTCATTTGCTCGTTCTATGGATTGCAAAATGGATTCACGAGTGCACTCACATTCAATAAATGATTCATAGAGCGTATCAACGACTGCGCGCGACGCAAAATCACCGGCAGGGCCGCCACCGACACCGTCGGCAACTACGAACACGCCGCGCATGGGCAACGACAAGCATGCGTCCTCATTCTTGTCTGACTTACTACCTTTCCTGCTCAGAATAACTGCTTGCATGATTATTATTTTTCAGGATCCGGCAATTCTATCCAGTGAATGCGTCGGTTCGTCAGGCTGATCCGCTTTAGCGAAACGATCGATACTGCCCAGCAACTCGGTAACTTTAGCTAGATCCGTATCTTTGCCAGAGAGCGCAGCGTAGTATTTGAAATGGTTCTCTGCCTGCATCAGGCGCAATGACGCAAGATTATAATGCGCTTTCTGGTTGCGAGGATTGGATTTAACTGTACGTTCAAAGAAATCCGCAGAGGCCGCATATTCTCCGCGACGAAATGCAATGGTTCCAAGCCTGTACAGAGCACTATCGTCCTCGGGCTTTAGTATCAACATTGCGCTGAACTGTTTTTCAGCCTCGTCGATACTCCCTTCAGCATACAGACGCTCACCCTCAGCAAAGTACTTTTTCAGCTGCGCCAGGTTTTCCGCATCCAGCGCTTTCGTTGCTACGGCCTGATCCAAAGTTGGTGGACCTAAAACACTGCAAGAGGCCAACAAAACGCAAAGCAGCAGCGCAACGAAACGTCCCATCATGCACCCCAACGCTCATACCATGCGAGCTTGGCACTCGCCTTGGTATGGTATTCTGTGCCAGGCGGCAACAACTCAGTGACCTCTTGCCACAACGCACGCGCTTTGCTCGTATTAACATATTCAAGCCGCAACGCCTGCCGATAAAGCTGCATTGCCTTATTGTTAGCATTATCGATCGCTATCCGGGCCGCAACGTTATCGCCCAGTTCCAACGCTTTCTGCCACATGCGATAAGCCTTGTGGTGGTCACCTTTTTTCGCCGCGTCATTACCCAGGGTGACGTACTCTCCGACTACCCGCGACGATATATTCTGCGAGTATGCGCTCTTCCGGCCCCCAAACAACGACGATTCCTTCTCCATAAACGAATTCCAGATTTCGAAAGCGCCTTCCTTGTCGCTGGTACCATACGCCTTCTGACCCGCGCTGTATTGATCGAAAAGGCTCGAATAGTTCGCGTAAGCGGTCCTCACCTCTCCACGCAGGGATTGAGGCATACCACTATTCTCTACCAGTGGCTTTAGCAGATTGATGGCACTTTGCGCATCACCTTTGAAGTAAAGATCCTGAGCCCGGTTAAGATTCTGACGGGCACGGTCGGCTAGTGCATTGTTGTCCTGCGCTGGCTTCGGTTTGACGGCGGGCGCCACCGCAACCGGTTTGGCTGTACTGGCCGCAGGTTTGGTTGATGCAGCGGCAGGCGGAACCGCTTCAGTCTTTGGTTTAACAACCGCTTCACTGCCAGTTACAACAGGTGGGTTCTCTACCGCCTGGCTAATGCTCGGTGGCGGTGCAAATGAGGGTGGTGGCTCAACGGCATCAACATTTACGGTAGCTACCGAATTTGCAGATGCTGCAGTACTTTGTTTGGGCGCAACAGCCGGCTCATCAACGGATGAAGTCACTGCTGCAGACGCCTTTGCCTGAACATCGGACGATTGAGTCGCTGGCGGCACTACCGTTTTGGCTGCTGAGGTGGGTGTGGAAACCTCGACAATACGACCACTCGGCTGGTTCTGGGACAACCAGTATTGGTAACCAGCGACACCAACCAGTAGCAATGCAATCAACGCTGCCCCTTGGGTCAGCAGTTTTTTGGCAGGACTTGGACCAAATGTATCGTCCTGCACGGCCTCGATGTTTTCCTTCCGGGCAAACAACTTGGTGTTTTTTGCCTTGGGTGCGGCAACCGGCTTGGCGTCAGCGCCTGAACCATCCCGGGAACGAAATGTCAGCGACACCTCACCAAGTTTGATGTTGTCGTTCTCTTCCAGAATGACGCGCGATACTTTGTACCCGTTAACCTTGATTCCATTAAGGCTTTCCAGGTCATTGACCACAAAACGACCGGCCTGAAAAATAATCTCGGCATGGCGACGGGAGACACCTTTTCCCTGCAACACCAAGTCGCATTCAGCCCCCCTGCCCATTACAAATGGAAAAGTAGTAATTGGGTATACTTCCCCACGATCACCGACCAGCGATGCCACTGCAGACTCACCGTCAGCGTCTGCATAAACTTCAGTGCGATCAGAATCCCAGCTCCCCTCAACGCTAGCGCTCTGCGTAGGCAAGCCATGCTTCTTCAGATCCAGAACCGGTGTGGATTCAACTACAAAATCTTCTACACCATTTTTCATTTTTGCTTTCCTGGGACCGCTGCACGGTCAATTTCTGCAATTGGTTATTGTTCTTGTAACGGGCCATTCTGCATTTAATCAAAAATCAGACAGTCGTCCAAGTGAATTCCTGTTCTGCTCCGGTTACCATCTGCAACCTCCAGCACCATCACCGTACCCCTCGGCGCCGTCCTAATCCTGTTAGATTTGACGCCATCTGCAAAACCCAATACCCGGCCATCGCGATCAAGAAAAACGACATCAATGGCAAACCTCATACCAAAGGTGTGAATGCTGGTACAGGGGATAAGCAGAATGCCTTGATCATCATCCAGTGATGAGCGGTTGAGGAGCCCCACCAGTCGTGACCAAAACGTATTCGCGAGCTCTACGCGCATTGATATCTCGCGAATATCGCCAGCTACGATTTTGACCCCTAACTGAGTGGATCTTCTGCCACTCATAGCATTAACAGACGCAGCAAGGCTTCGGGCAACAAATTACTCTCCGCCAGTTTTACAACCATGATGAAACCAACGAGCATGAATACGATCGGGAACAGAAACAGCATCATGGGCAGGAGCATTTTAACGGGTGCCTTGTTGGCAGCGGCTTCGGCTTCATTAAAACGCTCAGAACGGCGCTGCTCTGCCTGTACCGTCAACACGTCAACGATTTCACCACCGGTTTCCTCGGCCTGGTTAATAGCAGACACGAAGTTGTGAACAGAATTGATATCCATGCGCGCCGCGAGATCGAGCAATGCTTCACGCCGCACTTTACCCGCACGAATTTCGCGCAACAACTTCCCGAACTCATCCTTGACCGGGCCGTTAGGCAGACTTGCAATGGCTTGCCCTAGCGAGGTTGAGTAGTTGAGCCCCGCACGCATGGACAAGACCAGCAAATCCAGCAAGAACGGGAATTCCTTCGCAACTTGGCGACGGCGATACGCAATTTTGTCCTTCAGCCAAATATCAGGATACAAATACCCCAGCGGCCCCAATACGATCAAAAACAGTTTCACCTCTGGGCCAAGTTCCGAATCGCTCTGATACAACACGGCGGCGATGATGCAGCAAAAGATGGCGCAAACAAAACGCAGTGTTACAAACTCTTCAGCCATGATTGCGTAATTCATACCGGCAGCACTGAGCCGAGACTGCAGCTTGGTATAGCCTGCATCCGACATCAGCTTACGGACATCCGAGGAAAACAGACGAACAATCGGCTTGAACAACTTATAGATTAGTGGAGGAGGATCCCGCCACTCTTCGGAATCCTTCGGCCTTGTCCGGAGCACCAGATTCAGCAATGCATAGGCGCCCACAGCAAGCGAGACCGTCATCAGAACAATTGGAATGAACGCACTACCGGCAAACGACAGGTTTCCCATATTAAATGTCCACCGACACGATCTTGCGAATCATTAGATAAGCCATGATGGCCATGCCCACCATCACTCCAAGCCAGATATGTCCCAGACGACTCGTAAACAGCATGGCCATTGCAAGGGGTTCGATTTTGTAAAAAACATAACCTATAAATACGGGGAAAAACGTAGCCATTGTTCCCTGCGCTTTACCCATTGCCGTCAGTGCACGGATTTTCCCCTCGACTTTGGATTTCTCGCGCAGGGTTTTTGACAGCGTTTCCAGCGTGTCGGCCAGGTTCCCACCTACTGCCCTCGATATCTTGATGGCAGAGTTCATCAGTACTACTTCCTGACGTTCGATTCGCTTTGCAAGCCCATCCAGTGATTCATTGAGATCGGTTCCAACACGGTATTCCACCAGTACCTGGGCAAACTCCTGGGCCAGCGGCTGGGGTTGGTTCTTGACCAGTTGCTGCAAGGACTTCACCAGATTCAAGCCTGAGCGCAACGCTGACGACATGGCAGAAAGCGCATCAGGAAGCTGCTCCACAAATTTGTCAGAACGCTTGTTTTTCATCATGCGCAGAATCCAGGAGGGCGCTATCAAAATAAATGCTACTACGCTGGCCGCTACTGCCCAGTTTGTTAACCAATACATCAACGGCCCGAACAAAGCTGCTGCAATTATCGTGATGACAAATACCTGCCCGGGTTCCATCATCACAACAACGTCACGCAAGCCTTTATCTACTTGAACAAGGAACTGTCGCCGGTAAAGCAAGAAAAGTTGCTGGCCAATACGTACCACCGCCAGAGACAACAAAAAGAACGCAAATGAAAATAGGAAAAACATCAGCGCCTGAGCATTATCCTCCGCCCAAGACAAGACATTCTGCAGCATCACTTCCATTCCAATTCATCTCCGCGCGGAGCTTCTGGCGCACCAAACAGGCTGAAATCAACCTCCACACCCTGCTCTCGCGCCTCACGGAAAAAGCGAGGAATGTATCCGGTCGAACGATAGTTGCCGACTATCTTGCCTTTGTCGTCATACCCTTTTCTTACAAACTCGAATATTGGCTCCAAGGTGATCTTGTCACCATCAAAACCCGATACTTCCATAATGTGAGTAACTTTTCGTGACCCATCGGCCAGACGGCTCTGCTGCACCAGAATATCCACTGCCGACGCGATCTGCTCGCGAATGGCGCGCGACGGTAGATCGACTCCAGCCATCATCACCATCACTTCCAAACGGCTCAAGAAATCTGCTGGAGAATTCGCATGTCCGGTGGTGAGCGAGCCATCGTGACCCGTATTCATCGCCTGGAGCATGTCCAGCGCCTCACCACCACGACACTCACCCACTACGATGCGATCAGGACGCATCCGCAGTGCGTTGACAACCAGCTCGCGAATGGTAATTCTACCCTTGCCTTCTGCGTTGGCTGGGCGACTCTCCAACGACACCACGTGGGGCTGGTTCAGCTTGAGTTCGGCGGCATCCTCTATGGTAACGATACGGTCTTCTTCACCGATAAAATTCGACAGAATATTCAACAGTGTCGTCTTACCGGAACCGGTACCACCAGAAATAACAATGTTCTTTTTGAGTTCCACTGCGCGCTTGAGGAAAAGCGCCATTTCCAGAGATATCGAGCCGAATTTCACCAGATCGCTCATAAAAAGCGTCTTCTTGGCGAATTTACGGATGGTAATGGTGGGTCCATTCAGCGCAAGTGGCGGGATAATGGCATTGACTCGCGAACCATCTGGCAGACGCGCATCCACCATTGGGGAGCTTTCGTCAATCCGACGGCCCAAAGGCGCGACAACACGATCGATGATAGCCAACAATGATTGCGTACTGGTAAAGCGGCTTTCAGCCAAGACCAGCCTGCCCTCACGCTCGACATAAATCTGATCGGGACCATTAACCATCACTTCTGTAACGGCGTCGTCGGACAGCAATGGCTCCAACGCGCCCAAGCCAACCGCCTCTGCTACCACCTGACGTTTGAGTTCTGCTGCTGTGATACCGTCGGGGAACGTATCGACGTGGTCGCGAATGATTTCCGTGGTGGCTTTTTCTGCTTCTTCACGCAGCTCTGTGGCATCCATTTCCTGAAGATTGGAGCGCTTGCGAAGGTCCAGATAATCCAGAATCAACGAGTGAACACGGCGCTTCAGGGCAATCAATTGCTCGCTTTCCTGCCTCACAACCGATTTGGCACTACGGCGCTCAACGCCGTCCAGCTGCGATAACTGGTTTGCTGGTGATCGCAGCACGACAAGGCGCAGCTCGCCGAAATTGATAACATCACCATCAGCCAAGGTCAGGGCCTCAGCCAACCTTACGCCTTTTACCCAGGTTCCGTTGGTGCTGCCAAGATCCGCCAACACAGCGGCCTTGGGTGTCACTTCCAGGCGGGCATGGGTTCGAGACACATGATTATCGGCCAGGATAACGTCGCACTTGTCACCCTTGCCCAGCATATAGGCACCCGGGCCAAATTCGTAGAATGACTTGTTTTCATTCTGATCAATGATCTCGAACCTTAGCATGCAGTCCACTCCCGTCCGGATCTTAATCGAATATGCTGAACTTTATTTCCTCACCCGCGTCCTTGCTCAGCTGCTACCGCTAATCCAGCATGTCGCGATTACGCTTGCTATCCGGATCAACCAAAAACGGCGTTACGAAAATGACCAGTTCTGTAGAGCGTTACTGGAAATCCCGTGACTTGAACAGCTCACCGAATCGGAATGGAACCCAAGCCAGGCACCTTGCCAACCGCCTTACTGTCTTCCGCCTGCAACATACCGGAAATGACCATGGTCTGACCGGCCTGAACGTTCATTTCCATTTCAGTGCGACGCGTGGTAAAGCCGGGAATATTCTACCTTAACGCCTTCGTCAACAGCACTGACTTCAACATTAATCTTGGCAGCGATGAAGCCATCAGGATCTGCAACTGGGGAGAAGTCAAGAATTACACCCACCTGTTTGAATTCGACGGTCAGTTCTCCATTGCCGCCGCGGATTGGAATGGGGATTTCGCCACCGGCAAGAAACTTGGCTTTTGAACCACTCTTCGTCACCAGCTTTGGTTGCGCCAACACACGAGCAAGACCCTTTTGATTGCAAAAAATTCAGCGTCGAACCAATTCCTGTCGCAAGACCAAAAGCCGAACTCTTCTTTTCAAAATTGCCAGAGCCAGTAACATCACCTATCACCTGATAGAATGGCCCCTTGCACTGGCTTGCCAGGAATCCCGACATTCAGCAAATCACTGCGACGAACCTCCACCACTTGGACATCCATCATGATCATGGCCTGCAAGCTGACCTTCGGCGTCATCACATTGAAAACCACAGTGCCGGATTTCAATTCCTTTTCCATCTTGGCGCGCAGGTCTTCGATAATCGGGATATTCCTGCTCGCGCAGCACTCGCCCTTCGATAAATACAACGCCATTTTCTTCCCGGGCATTCACACCTTCTACATCGGCCAATACGATATTGGCCACCTCGAGGATTTGAACCCAGCTGTTGTCCGTCACCTTCAACAGATAGCGTTTTTGAGAACCCGAAGCCACCCAGATCCGCAGATCCGTGACACCAGCTTTCAAACCCGTCAACAATATTTCATTTGGACCGGTAGCCTGTGCATTGGCAATGTCCGGATGACCGATGGAAACACGGGTCACATTGGGATAAGGCATCAGGCGCGTCTGGCCCTGAATGATGTTGACTGTGCTGTCATAGTCTTCCTCGGCGTAGGCGCCGCCCGTAAAAAACACGAGCACCAACGCCAACATCCCCCATCCTTTTGCGCTGAACCACTGCAGACTCATACTTTCATTGTCCTTATTATATTTATGCAAGAAACTCAGGAACGCTTGCCGCCCTTGATCAGTTCGAAGCCCCATTGCTGCGCCGGCGCAGGTGCGGGAGGAGCAGCCTTTTGTGCCTGCGGTATATCCACCAGATTGTCGATTGTCACGTAGTCCGAAAACTCGTCTTCTGTATCGTCCGGCTTGCGCAGTAATAACGTGATATCACCGACCGTCTGCGCATGGATGAGACGAGTGGCCACCAAGGGTTTGACTCCGAGTGTAATTTCGGTAATGCGCGCTGTTCTCTGTTCCTTGCTTGGTACGCCATCATCCAGATCCGTACCCGCCGCCAATACACGCAGATTCTGTGCCAATGGAACGGTGCGCTTCTGCTCGCCATCTTTCAGGGTGATCATTAGATCGATGTATCCCCAGGGCTAAGAAACCGGAAAACGTATCAAGGGTTGACACCGGAATGGTAATTGCACGTTCACCCGACTTGAGCAAGCTGGTAACCCCACTGATTCTTACCTGACTCACGGAGATGGCAAAAATAGGGTCACCAGTGCGAACCGGATGGATAATTCCGGCGCCCCTCCAACACGGAGGCAAACTGATTGGGATGCACTGCATTTCCGGGGACAAATGAGTTTGGAATTTCCCGGATCGACGCATTGGCTGTGCTGACCTCATCGCCAATTTTCAGATCGACACTGGCCACTACCACTGGCACGGTCTGCGTTCAGCCTCAAAGCCTGCCTTGTAGGTGCTAACTTCCTGATTGATATACTGCCTGGACAGATACCAACCGGCGGCACCCGCGACGATCGCACAAAACAGGAGGATTATGCTGGTTCTATTGTTCGACTTCATGGCGACAACTACCGCGGCTCAGGGTTGATAGATTTCACGGGCAAATTCGTGCTGACGGTCATCCAGCACCTTAATCAGATTCGGGGATGATTCTGCTGGGATAGGATTGGGAACACGATGGGGCAACGCACTTTCTGCGACAGGACGATCGATATCGCGCCAGTCGCCAGTGCCGCCGACCAAGGCCAACCAGACCGTCAGGAACAGCGCCACTGCGACCAATAGATATTCGATTGTAATTGCGCCCCGCGTACGCGGGATGACGTTTCTCATTGTTATTATTGTCTGCAGACTGATGAGACTATTTGACCCAGTTTATTAAAAACTGGCATTTGCGACTGTTGTTGCCTTGTAACCCCTTGGCGGTCAACTGTAACAACTCCGCGCCACGCTGAAAACTCAAAACTGCGGAATTTTCACCGTTGCCACCGCGGGAGAACAACTGCCAACCGTCTCGGGTCAACTGGTCAAGATAGAAATCGGCAACATATCCTGCATCAAAACCTGCATTTACGGTAAGGGTTTCGGCGCGACGGCCCGCATCAAGGGATTCCACCTTGCTTAACACCTGGGAACGGGGCGGAACCGGCAGAGTGGTTTTCATAGATGGCTTGAAGTTGAGAGCGCTCGGGGTAACCATGGCCTTGCCCTCGACCCCACCGCGACCAATCTGCATCTGAATCGAATACTGGTACTCACCCAACTGGTAACCCAGAATGACCTGCTCACGCAGACGGGTCTGCTTCAGCTTTCCATGCCCCTTGACCCGCATCTCTGACAGATAATACTGCTCGACATCTTCAATGCGCCCAGGGTAAGTGAACATTTTTACAGACATCGGAACACCGTTGAGGGCCATGCGCTCGCCCATGCGATACCACGTGGCACCGGGGATAATATCGACTTCAGGGAGCTCGACCGATAAGGGGTCGCGGGCAAATACGATCGCGGGAATCAACATCATCCCGACCAGGCAATGCTTCAGAACAAGCAAAAACTGCCACCAATAGCGCATCAGGACTACTACGGCTGAACGAGCTGTGAAGGCAGTCGCATGGACTGCTCGGGATCCACCATATCAAACGGCGATTCGGTACCAGGTGTATCCACATACATGTGCTCATCAATTTCGTCGAACACATTTCGTAACAGGCCGGCACTCAAGGAGTATGCTGGCCCTATATTGCGCGCACCTCTTCCGATATCTCTAACCCTGGCACTGAAGGCCGCATCATTCTGTGGCATCCAGCTATCCACAACCAAAGCTGACGAGGACCTGGTGTGGAAACGGGGCTCGCCGGTAACCGGATCTATCGATGGCGCAGACAATGCAGATCCTAGCAGGGAACTGTCACCCCGCACACCCACCGAGAGTTCACCACTCTGCAAGGTATTAAGCTGAATTGCATTCGCCGCACCACCTCGATTGGCAAGAAACGCACTGGTATTGGTGTAACCCTCGGTCGCACTGCTGCTTAGCGTGCTGACTGCAATACCGCCGCCAGCAGCATAGTCGATCAGTCCCGCGTCCTCGCTAGCCGGATTGGTCTGTGGTCGCCCCCAATCCCGCCAGATGGTTTCCTCGGTTACCGCCACGGAATCACCGAAACCAGAGTGGGAATTACGAAAAAACCGCTTTTCCACATCTTCAGCATGCTGTTCGATGGTTTTCAGCTGCCCATCCGGATAGGCTACCCGCTCCCATGCGACATAGCGCGCCGCCTTGTGCGTTTCGGTCTGCGCCATAAGGAGGTTGGCAAGTGTTGGTATCAGCAGCACGATTGGCACAATGACCGCCGCCGACACCAGCAACTCAACACTGGATTGACCACGAAAACGCCTGCCGCAAAAACCGCTAGATCCACCGCGCATCGCACACCTCACTAGGGCCGCAACCGGGCTTGCCAGAACGGGTTGAACAGGTTGGGCAACTCATTCAACTCCGGTCCAACACCCCGATTAAGCCGCTGAAAACCGAAACTGCAGGCTGCATCAAGGCAAACCGGGCGCTCGAAAAATACGTCCGCTTGCGAGACCGCATATACCGTAGGATGCTCTTCATCATTACAAAACGATCTGCGCTCTTCCAGAAAACGCGGACCGTCGTGCCATTGATCAAGTTGGTCGCCGGTGCTGTTGTCGTACCCCACAAAATCACCACAACCGGACTGAGACACAAAGGCAGTAATCACTGGATTCTGGAGCGTCGGATTCAAATAGGTGTAACGACGCACACCACCGTAACGACCATTGAGCACAGCGTCACAACTAGGCTCCGAACCATCATTGGTGTCTTCTGGCTCGCAAAGACCATTCTCTGCCATCAGGCGAAGCACTTCCCCGATATCGGAGGCATCAACCAGATCCTGAGCTTCACCACTCAGACCACTAATGTCACCAGATGCCGTAAGCGTGCCGGGCGACAAATTAAAGATGGGGTCACCTACGCGCATGGTGTCATTCACCGCACGCCAGTTAAGCTGACCGGTAAGGCCATCTATTTCGACTGTAGTACTGCCCTGACGCCGAACCTGGAAACCAAGGACCGTTCGGTACGTGCTCATGTCACGATTGCGAATCCACTCGGCATTGCCGAATTCAGCCACCATGGTTCGCAACATGCCAACCATGACACCGTTATCCTCCATGGGATTAGCACCGGAACCCGACTGGGTACCCTCGGTACCCGATGACGCCAGATCGGAACAAAAACCCGCTACATCGTTGGACCCCAGATCCCCTGCACCTTGCAAACCAGGCGTCACGAACATCACCATTTCACAAAATGCAGTATTGAGTCCTTGGGCCGATTCTGCGGCACTGGCAACGCGAGCATCTTCACTGTATTGAAATTGAGACAGGGTGCCCGAGTCATTCAACAGAATCGGCGCACGGATGCGGTATTCATCAACCACAGATCGCATGGCTGCTGGCACGACACCGTTACTGATCAGATCGCGATAAGCTTCATATTGCAGATCGCTGTATAACGCATTGTTGGCATCAATGAGGGTTGCGTGGAAGCCGACCAGATAACCGTGAATATCGACAGCCTGCTGCAATGTACCAGCAAAGGCATTCACAATCGCATCCACAATTGCTCCAAGAATCGGAATCCAGCCAAGCACAGCGCCCAACTGGTCAGCGATCTGGGAAATCCCCTGCGCAGCAAGATCCAGTTCCATCTGAAGACTGAGGGTATGGCCCACCGCCAGCTCATTGGCAAGCATTGCACGGTTGGTATAGGCCATGAAATTCAATTGGCGGGCAGCGATCTGGGCACCCGAATATGCGGCAGCATCGGCAGCATTGACGAGGTTGATCTTCTCGTTCACTGCGCGGCCGGAATTGTAAACCATGAAAACGACGACACTCGCAATCAGCACGATGGCCATTACGAGGATGAGAGCCTGCCCCTTGGGGCGCGTGGAGCGAAGAGTTAATGGCATTGTAGGGTCGCTATAGTTGTTATAAATGGACGACCTTCAACCTGTTACTTGTAAGAGGGCGGAAAACTCCCGCCCTCTTAACGCTAAAGCAATTACGGATTAAGTCTGGTGTTCTGGCCACCATAGCTACCAAGGCTACGGGTTTCTTGCGCTTCCCTGACTGAATCATCAGCTAAGCCTTGAGCGTCAGTAATAGTATTCGCAGCATCAGCATCACCACCAGCCAGTTCCTGCGCCATACCACCCAACTGGGTACGAACGGAGCTGCCCATGAAGCCCATCGCCGCAATACCAGCAACAGCGATCAGACCAACGATGATCAGGTATTCAGACATGCCCTGACCGGTAACTTTCTTGGCGTTCATTTTGCGAGAGTGTTTGAAGAATTGCATACGTTTAGCCCCGTACCTTTTCTGTTGTTTTTGGTGTGTGTTTCTTATTGACCTGACTATCCAGGCTTTTGGTACCGTAACTGACTTTGGCTATAATTTCGCCGTAGACAATCGCGATGTCCCCATATACTTGCATAGCGAACGATCAAGTCAAGCCCGGACTTACAAATTGATAACTGTTTTCCGACGAACGAGCGTCCAAGAACGCCGAGACGACAGAAAACCGGCGCTTATTTGTCTATAAATGGATTGAAAATGAACTGTTTGCGTTCATTGCGTTACGCAGGGGGGCGTGTAAAATGGCCCCACAACAAGAAAAAGACTGTTCCCAAACCTTTCTGCAAGGGCTTTCCTTCGATATGAATCTGTCGTGGCTGTTTTCGTGGCGCAACAAAGGCAAAAAGGTCACAGACGCGCAAGAGCCAGCTAAACCCGCTGCCAATCCTGTCAAGCCAAGCCAAGCAACTCCGCCCAAGCCCGCCGTCGTGAAGACTCAGGGGCCGTTTGAGGTCCAGCTGAATATCGGGCGCTACCGCATGGAGCCCTACACCGAGGGCGGCATCTGCGTGGTTATGAAAGGTATACCCCTGGAGCCAGGCAAGCCGAAACTGGCAGTCAAAATGGTGCGGGAACAATGGCTGAATCACCAGGCTGTGCGGCGCCAGTTCACCAATGAAAGCCAGATCGTGCGGGAGTTGAATCATCCCCAGCTGCCCCGCTACCGGTCACGGGGTCTGATCGACGGCAAAGCCTACTATGCCTATGAATTCATTGAAGGTTTTCAGCTGATCAACCTGTCGCAGGAACAACAGCGTTTCCCCCCTTCCCTGGTCAAGCAGATTGCGCGGGATATCGTGCGGCAGCTGTTGGAACAGTTGCACTTTCTGCATACCAGCCTGAAGCCGGTCATTCACGGCGATATCAGTTCCGAGAATATTCTGATCGATACCCAGCAGAAGATCTATCTGGTGGATTTTGGATGTTCACACTTTCAGAAACAGGCTAACAAGGAAGCCTATCAGTGGCTGGCCAAGCCGTCGTTCATTTCACCGGAACAGGCTCGGGGCGAAGCGTGGGACCATCGCAGCGACCTCTATCAGGCCGGCATCCTGTTTTACGAGCTGTTGCGTAACAGGCGCTGGAATATTGGTAAGTCCAAGCGGGACAAGGTGTTGTATGCGGCGTCAACCGAACGGCAGCCCGACAATTTTCTGGTGGATGTGACCGATGCCAGGACATCGGCCTTTGTTGCGCGCCTGCTGGACCCTGATCCGAACACCCGCTTCCAGAGCGCCAAGGAAGCGCTGGACGCGCTTCCTCGCTAGAGCAACCTACCACCCGGCCAACACCACCCAGGCTTATTCGATGCGAACGCCCTTGTCGAAGCGGCAGGGAACAGTTTTACCGTCGGTGGTGCAGTTACCACGACCGTGCAGGGCATTCTGCTGGAACCCACCCACGTACTTGCTCTGGTCAGGCCAGGTAAAGCTGCCCTTACCTTCCCGCAGGCCATCGACAAACTCGCCCGTGTACTGCTCTCCTGAAGGCCAGCTGAGGGAACCCTGCCCCGAACGCTTGCCCTGCCGGAAATCGCCATCGTAAACGCGTCCATCAGCAAAGGTCAGCTTGCCCTTACCATCCATGACACCGTTCACGAACTGGCCTGTGTAGGTATTGCCACCAGGCCAGCGCATTTCGCCCTTGCCGTTGGGTAGGTCGTTGTCAAACTCGCCGGTATAAGACTCGCCAGAAGGCCATTGCATGGTGCCTTGGCCTTGCATGACATTATTGTGGAACTCGCCTTCATAGATACTGCCGTCGGCAAGCGTCACGGTACCTTTGCCTTGCCGGGCTCCGTCGACGAACTGGCCATCATAGATCTCGCCATTGGGGTAAATCATTTTGCCCTGGCCCGTACGCTCGTCGTCCTTGAACTCGCCCATGTATTTGCGGCCATCCGGCCATTGATAGGTACCGTTGCCATTCTTACGGTCGGCATAAAACTGGCCACGATACTCACGACCGTCAGCCCAGCGGTAGATGCCAACGCCCTGCTTCACGCCGTCAACAAAGTCGCCTTCGTAACGGCTGCCACTGGGCCAGGTATAGGTGCCTTTTCCATTGAACAGACCATTGGCCCACTGGCCCTTATAGACGCGCCCCTGGGTATCCTTGAACACACCCTCGCCGGACATGACATCTTCGACCCAATCGCCTTCGTAGCTGTCACCATTGGGCCAGACGTACAAACCCTTTCCCTGCTTTTTGCCGTTAACCAGGGTACCACTGTACTGGCTACCGTCATCCAGTTTATGGACTTCGCTGGTGGTAACCGTGGGTTGTGCGGACGGGGTGCCCGTAGAAATTCCGGATTCTTCCTTGCAGCCGACCATGGTGGTCAGACATGCACAAACAGCGAATGAAATGACGGAATTGAATTTATTCGGCACTTTTTTTCCTCAACTCAAAACTGGATGCACAAAGATGCGAGAAGTTATCCGGTATGGCCAACGCCTGAACCCTGTTTCAGCAGGTATTCTTCGTGACCATCATCCCAGCCTGCTTCCCAGCTGGCGACAAGAACTTCGAGATCGAAGGGAGCATTGCGTGACACGTCGCCTTTGAGTCCCTCTTTGTAGCCCATGTCGTAGGCTTCATCGAGGCCGATATGCCACTGCAGCTTGTCAGAGTCATCAGCTGCAACCTCGTTAAAGCTGCGATCCACCTCCGCGGCCACGGATTGAGCTGGCGCCTGGACTGGCTTGTACCAGCCAAGCACCCGGGCGAACACGTTTTCCATGTCGTAGACGATATGATAGAGCGCGGGAACCAGGACGAGGCTGATGACCGTCGCGAACATTACGCCGAATGCCAATGACACTGCCATTGGGATAAGGAACTGTGCCTGCAGACTCTTTTCAAGCATCAGCGGCGCCAGGCCACCAAAGGTCGTCAACGACGTGAGCATGATCGGGCGGAAGCGGGCGACACCGGCTTTGCGGATGGACTCCAGCAGAGAGATACCCTTGTCCCGATTGGAGTTCATGAAGTCCACGAGAACCAGGTTATCGTTGACCACGACACCACTCACCGCGATCATCCCCACCAGGGACCAGACCGTCAGATCCAGCCCTGCAAGCACGTGCCCCGATAGCGCCCCTATCAAACCAAACGGCACCGCTGACATGACCATGAGCGGTTGCGCATACGAGCGGAACAGCACCGCCATCATGATGTACATGGCCATCAAGGCAAAAATGTAGGCCTTGACCAGGTACTCCTTGAACTCTTCCTTTTCCTTCTGGGCGCCGGCGATCGACCACGTCATGCCGGGATAGCGATCGGAGAGTGTATCCAGGAAATTAGTCTTGAGATCTTCCATTACCCGTGCCGGACTGGTGACGTTGTCATCCACCTTGGCGGAAACACGAATAATCCTGCGTCGGTTGTGGCGATCAATCTGGGAGGCGCCCTCACCATATTCGATATCAGCAACGGTCAACAATGGCACGTTTGAGCCATCACGCAGGCGAATCGACATGTTTTCCAGGTACCAGAGCGAACTGCGCTCTTCAGCCGTGTAGCGCACCACGACCTTAACGTCCTGCTCACC
The DNA here is from genome assembly GCA_041395845.1 of Gammaproteobacteria bacterium. Classification (GTDB taxonomy): domain Bacteria; phylum Pseudomonadota; class Gammaproteobacteria; order Pseudomonadales; family Ketobacteraceae; genus Ch67. The sequence continues at coordinate 9,924 of JAWKZS010000017.1, read as the reverse complement.
ACGCTGGAGATTCTGTACATCGATACCGTGGTAAGCCTGACGCACCTGCATCGCCACATCATCCAGGCTCAGCCCCAGATTGCGGGCGACCGGCTTCAGTTCGATGTAGTTCCTGTTTGCCCTTCTGGAACGAGTCCCGCACATCGAACAGCCCTTGTCCATGATCAGCTGTTCTTTCAGACCGTTGGCTGCAACACGCAAGTCATCGAGGCTGCTGGATGCCAATTCGATATTGATGGTAGAGCCCGGTTGATTCAGCGTCGCACGGAAATCCAGATCCACCACATCCGGCAGATCACCAACCTTGTCGCGCCAGGCATCAACGATACGCTGACCAGACAACTGACGATTTTCCGCGGGCGCCAGCTCAATTACCAGACGACCGCCCTCATCCCCAGTGAACGAGGTAAAGACGTTCATCGATCTGCTCGACGCCGGTTTCCTCGCGCAACTCGCGCTTCAGCTGCAGAGCCGCGTCTTCGATCTTTCGATGCCCGCACGCACGGTATGCGGCGGACTGTTTGGGCGAAGGTGACAGTGGCGCTGGCCGTATCAGCCTCGATCGTAGAGAAAAACACGACCTTGACCCAGCCGGTACCCATCATGGCAAAACAGATCAACAACCCGCTTATAAAACTGCACAGGACCAAATAACGCCAACGCAGGCAGGTCTCGAGAAACGGGCTGTACACTTTCTCGAGAAAGCGGTCGAGAAAATCGGAGAACTTGCGCTGAATGACGCCAAGAACAGGATAGGTATCAAACCGGTTGCTGGACATACCGGACACGTGGGACGGCAGACACAAAAGTGACTCCAGCAATGAAAACAGAAGAACCAGGATCACAACAATTGGAATGAGTCGCATCAGCTTGCCTTCCGGCCCTGGCAGCAATACCAGCGGCAGGAAAGCTACCACGGTGGTGAGCACGGAGAAGATAACCGGGTTGGCAACTTCCTGGGCACCAGAAATGGCGCCCGCAACACCGTGACGACCCTTGCTGTGGTGGGAAAAAATGTTTTCACCTACCACGATCGCATCATCGACCACGATGCCGAGCACCAGAATCAGCGCAAACATCGAGATCATGTTCAGCGAACCGTCAAAGTGCGGCAACAGAGCAAAAGCACCCATGAAGGACACCGGGATACCCACGCTCACCCAGAACGATAGACGCAAACGCAGGAACAACAGCAGGATGACGAATACGATGATCAGGCCGCCGATGGCATTGTCATAGAGCATGTCCATGCGGCCTTTGAAATAAAACGATGAGTCCTGCCAGACATCCAGCTGGATACCTTCCGGTATATAGGATGTAGGTTTTTTCACGTAATCATTCAGGGCTTTGGAAATGTCCAGGATATTCTGGTCACCCACGCGATAGACACCCAATGCGACCGCTGGACGACCATTGAACTGGCTAAGTGCATTACCTTCTTTAAACCCGTCAAAGACTTTGGCGACATCTTTCACCAGAATCTGGGAACCATCCGGCATGGCACGAACAGCGATCTCTTCAAACTCGTCGCCGACGTAGACCTGCCCTTTGGCCTTGACCGAAATAGCGCCCTGGGCCGTCTTGATGACCCCGGTCGGCAGATCCATCGAGCTTTGCCGAATGGCGTTGGCAACTTCGAAGAAGCTGAGGCCATAACGCTGCAGAGAGCCTTCGGATACTTCAATGGCGATTTCATAGGGGCGCGCAGCAACCAGTTCGACCTGCGAAATATTGGAGGACGCGGTCAGATCCTGCTTGATCTGTTGGGCCAGAAGATTCAGGGTCGCCTCGTCGGCCTGCCCCGAAATCATGACGTAAGCCACAAGGTTCCGGACCGAGATTTCTTTGATGATGGGGCGCTCAACGTCTTTGGGAAATGTGCCGATGCCGTCGACTCGCGCCTTGATTTCGTTCAGCAGGTACTTGGGGTCGTAACCGTAATCAACCTCGATGGTGACCACACCCAGATGCTCAATGGCCTTGGTGCTGAGTGATTTGACGCCTTCGAGATCGTACACCGCTGACTCGATGCGATTAAGGACAGACTTTTCAACATCCTCCGGCGAGGCACCTGGATAAGGGACTGAAATTGAAATGATGTCCAGGGAAATGTTCGGCAGAATTTCCTTGCGGATATCCTGAAGCGAGATGAATCCTGAGATCAGGACGAACAAGGTAATGAGTTTCGCGGCAATCTTGTTTTGCGCGAACCAGGCGATAATTCCGTTCATTGAGTAGCTTCCAGCAACGGCTTGGGTGCAACAACAGTAGCAATGCCACGACTGGTGGTGGATTTTTCAGAGTTGGCCAGCAGATCGGTTTTTGGCGCTGGCTTGACTGCGGGTTCGGTTTCGATCGCTGCCTCAATCTCTGCCTCTGCAGCGGGTGCCTGCTCAACTGCATCTGTTTGTGCTGCAATATCAGCCTCAAGCTGGGAAGCCAGCGGGGACATGGCGGCCGTTTCAGCTGCGGGCTTTACCGGTTCGACAGGTTCTGGTTCCGCCACCTTCTGTCTGGCGGCGTTTTGCTGCATGGCCTTGATCTGATCTGCAACCTTGTTGGCGCTGTCCTTGAGCTGCTGCTTCTGTTTTTCATCGAGCCCATTGACCAGGTCCTTTGCCTTGCTGGCCAGTTCCATTGCCTGACTGGCTGAAACGTTCAGGGTTGCACCTTTGTCGGTCACAGTAACGGCTTCACGGATGGCCTCGCTGACAGGAGAACGGCCCGCGAATGGATTCTGCTCGGTTTTGACCTCTTCGATTTCTTCAGGCGTATTTTCCTGCTGGGTACGGACGCGCATGCCGTCGACCGCAATGTCCAACTGACTCAGTACAACCTGATCACCATCATCGATGCCGGTAGTCACGTAGATGGTGTCCTTGGACTTGTACAGCACACCGACTTCACGCTTGTCGAGACGACCGTCGTCGCCAACAACCCACAGCTGGCTGCCATGGCGCAACGCACGCCGGGGAATCGGATAAATGCGCTCAAAACGTCGACCGGCAATCTTCGCTTCTACGAAAGAACCCGCCACCAGTTCAGGGCGCCCCGGCTGAGCGGGGTCTACACCGTAGGGATCTGTCACATGTGCAACGAGGTACAACAGGCGGTTGCGTTCATCCAGGCCGCCCTCGGCCCGTACGACCTGTCCACGCCAGGTGTAGGTCTTGCCCGCATACTCTTCGGAAATGATAACTTCGGGAAGCTTGCCAGCTTGATCAGCCGTCAGACGCCCCGGCACATCGACCAGGCTCAACTGACGATCCGACAACGGCAAACGGACTTCGGCAACATCGACAGCGTAAATGACGCCCATCTGCAACCCAGGACGTAGATACTGGCCAACGTTAACAGCCGCCATTAGCACACGACCATCAAATGGTGCGCGAACTACCGCACGCTCACGCTGCAGTTTGACGGCTTCAAGTTCAGCCTTGCTGGCCAGATAGGATGCTTCTGCCTGACGGAACTGAACCTCGAAGTTGGCAAGCGCATTGTTATTGCCACGCACGCGGGAGCGCGCCTTCTTTTCGGCTTCGGCCTGCAGATAGGCCTGATAAGCCTGCGCCACGGCAGCTTCGGCGCGCTTGATATTGACGTCGTACTCGAGTGTATCAACTCGCACAAGCACATCGCCTTTGGAAAAGAACCCGCCGTTCGCAAAATTCGGCGACACTTCCAGCACCTGACCGCTGACTTCGGACATCAGCTGGATCTGGGTGCCAGGAGAAACAGTGCCACGGGTGTAAACGGGAATGTTAAGGGACTGAGCTTTGGCGGGCGCAACTGAAACCAATGGAATAGTTGCCTCGACCTGTTGATGCTCCACCTTTGGGCGGGTCAGGAAGAGCAGATAAGAAACCACAATCGCAACCAGCAAGGCAGCGACAGGCAATACTATCTTCAACACTCTGATCATCTTGTTATCTTCTTTTTATCGCGGCTGCGCACACCGCTTATAGGTAGGAATGTACCGGATATTAGCTGAATTAGTTCCAAAGTTTAATTGGCAACGGAAAGATTTTACACATAAGCAACAGTGTCGCAGCAAAGCCTTTACGCCATTTGCAAAAGGACATTGGCAGTTGCGGGAGGTTCAACGACGGCGGAGAAATCCTTCCGCCCTGCCCAGCACGCAATCGAGTGTGTCGCGGATGGTTCCCAGCAGGGATTCCGTGACATGATTGATGAAAAAATGATCACCAGAGAACAGCTGCAAGGTAAAGGGCCCACTGGTGACATTTCGCCAGTCTTCCAGATCCTCGAGGGACACCTGGGCGTCTTTCACCCCACCCAGCGCCAGTACTGGCACATCAATGGGTTGGGAAGGTTGATACTTCCAGGTTTCGACCGCCTGACAATCCGCACGCAGGATCGGGCTGATGATATCCATCAATTCCGGATTGTTCAGCGCTTCCTCCGGGGTGCCATTGAGACGACGAATTTCTTCGCGGAATTCGACTTCCGGCAGTGTGTGAATCGGTTTGTTGCGCGGCGGGCGATGGGGCCCCCGGCGCCCTGACACGATCAGGCATTCCGGCAGACGCTTGCCTGAATCACGCAAACGGCGTGCAAGTTCGAATCCCACCTGGGCACCCATGCTGTGACCAAAAAATGCGTAGGGAACATCAAGAAAAGGCGAGATCGCTGTTTCAAGTGCATCGAGCAGGGAGTTCAGGGAGGTGTGGGCACGTTCCTTGAAGCGAGAGCCGCGTCCTGGCAGTTGGACCGAGCAAACTTCCACATCATCCGGCAGGCGCCGATGCCACTCACGATAAGTGGAGGCATTACCACCGGCGTAGGAAAAACAGAAAAGACGTAGCCGCGGTGACTGCACCGGGCGTGCGACCTGGAACCACGGACTTTGCTGTACCTTGGATGCACTGGTCATAAACATTGCTTACTGCCACCGTTTTCTTGTTATTTTGCCCGGAACCGTGACCGGTATTAGGCAACCCCAATGTTAACAACAGATTTCAAAGCAGAAATAGCACAAGCGTGCCAAGAATTAGAGTATACCGCACTTATTATTCCGTCTACACCTTATTAAAATGCAGGCCTTGCCCACGGTCAAACCGGCCCTGTCCGTTTTGCGCAAAAATAACATTTCAAAAACAGGAAGTTACAATCCTTACGAAGCGTCACAACCAACTTTGTCAAGCACTTAGACGCTTTCTTGCTTTTGTGACGGGGTTGGCACATTTTCGTCAGGCAAATCGATGTCGCCGCGCCTGATGGTGGGCGTCAACCAGGCGATGATGACCATGATCAGACTGATGACTCCGAACAGGCTGATCATCACGGCCACACCCCTGCCCTCGCCCACGCCCCACACCGGCCCCAGCCATTCCGCCATGGCCGCGCCCGTCTGCATCATCGGATTGAAGACATGGTCGGCAAGCAGACCTGCCGACAGGAACGCCAGCGGCTGGGCTGCCTTCATGATCGTGTTACGCAGACTGAATGCCCGTCCATGGAAATGTTGGGGCACTTTGCGCTGCCACAAGGTCTGGCTGCAGACGGTCGCAATCGGCGCCGCAACCATGATCAGCGCAGCACAGCCGGCCAGCCAGGCGATACTGGGCGGAATCGGCATGATGATGAGGACACAGGCGATCACTACAGAGGGCACCAGAATCCCGAACACCTTACGCTCCGGACCTTTCCAGGCCACCATGAGCAGGCCGCCGATCAGGGTGCCCACTCCCGCCATGGACTGGATGAAGCCAAGATCCGTCGACGTGCCGATGCTCAACACCAGCGGCAGAATCAGCACCTGTACAGAGGACACGTTGAACCAGATCAGCGTAAAGAGATACAAACCACCGAGCACACCGGGTTTGGATTTCAGGAACTGGTAGCCTTCGACCACTTCCTGCCAGAGGGACAGCGGAACATCGCGTACCTTGCGTGGAATCGGCGGCAATGTCGACACCAGCAGACTGAGCAGACCAACCGCATAACCGGCCAGATTGATAGCCAGAATCCAGCGCAATCCCACAGTATCCAGTGCCAGACCTGCAAGCAGCGGGCCCACGAGCTGCACCAGGCCGAACACCAGACCCAGCGCACCATTGGCGCGGCTCAGCCGATCGGAAGGAACCAGTGTGGCGACGACAGCAGTAAAACCGATCTGCAGCATGGTGCCGCACACGGAGGCCACCGGTACCACCAGAACGATATGCCACACATCGAGGGTATCAGCCCAATACAACGCAGCGATGGTCATGACCACGATGGCGCTGCCCAGCTGCGCGCCGAACAGGACCCACTTGCGTTCCCAGCGATCGATCAGGGAACCGATGAACGGACCGAGGATAATGCCCGGTACGGTCGACGCGATGGCAATCAGGGTGAAATCGGTGACGTTGCCGCCGGTCTGGTACGCCCAGACACCGAGGGCAAAATTGGTCAGCGTGGTTCCGAGGAAGGCAGTCGCCTGGGCCAACAGAAGAAAATAAAAGAGACGTTCACCTGACATCGCCACAGGCCCGCTATTCTTGTTTTAATAGGATTCCGGCATGGTACCTGATTACACCCGCATGGTATAGTTTGGAGCTTCCACTCACCGACGAACAATAATAATTACGCATGAGTTTTTTCCGCACGCCCTCTCCGCTCGAATTCAGTTATATCGGCATGGATACGCCGGCGACCGGTTCGGTCATGGTGAACCAGTTCCTGTCGCAAGGGGTTGGCTCGATCGATCGCGCCAAACTGGAAGATGCACTGCGTCAGGCGGCAGATGCCAATCCCGGCATCCGGATGCGTTTGCGCGGCTTCTGGGGATGGCGTTACTGGGACGATGTGGGCGCCAACCCTGTGGTGGAAGAAATCAATGCCCCCGAATGGGATGGCATGAGTTCCGACCATTGCCCCCGCATCGGTGAATATATCGATCTGCGTAAAGATCCTTTGGTGCAGGCCAGCATCATCTACACCCGCAACGACGTCTATCTGCTGTTCCGCACCCATCATGCCATCACGGATGGACGTGGCACGGTGCACTTTCTGGCGGATGCCTTCCGCATCATGCGCGGCGAAAAGCCACTGGGCTCAACATCGAAGCTGACCGAGTGGGATATCGCCATGCGCGAGGAGCGCCCGCCCCGCCCGGTGGTCGAAGGCAACTGTCTGCCTATAACGAATTTTCCGGTCAATCCTGCCGAGCGTGGTTGCCGCTGGCAACGTTTCGTCTGGGATGGTGACAAGAACAAGCTCACCGCCAAGATCATGTTTGCACTGGCACAGATGGCTTGGGAAACACACGGTGACGGCAAGATTCTGATCCGCATTCCGGCGGACCTGCGCCGCTACCTGAAAGACGAGGAAGGATTCACGGTAGCCAATTGCTCTGGGGCACTGGATTTCGAGATGAAGCCGGATCAGACCCTGAACCAGATCCGCTCCCAGCTGGTAAAAGCAATGCGCAACAAGGAAGATCTTTCACCTTTCATGGAGAACCACAAGTATGCACGCTGGATGCCGCCGGCTACGTTCCGAGTCAATCCAGAGATTCTGCGCAAGACCCATGAAAGCGGCCGCTATCGGATGACGGCGATTGTGACGAATCTTGGTGATGTGGATCTGGCGCCATTTACGCTCGATAGCTACAAGCCGTCGGAACTGTTTGGCGTGCCGATTGCATTTGAAAACCGGCCCATCTATGTGGGTGCGGCCTCGCAGGGGAACAATACCGGGATCATGGTGGGGATACCGAAGGCGCTGGCCACTCAGGAACAATTGCAACAGTTCTGTGATGCGCTGGCGCAGAAACTCCATGAGCTGAAATGATTCGGTTGCTCAATTGAAAAGGGGGAGCCATGGCTCCCCCTTCTTGTTTTCATATCGTGCGATTTATCAGAAATGCTTCTGCATCGCATTGCGGATGATGTCGAGGCCTTCCTTCAGCTCGGCTTCAGTCGCCACCAGGGGCGGCAGGAACTTCATGACCTGGCCTTTCCGACCGCAGTTTTCCAGAATCAAACCATTTTCAAAGCAGGTAGCGAGAATCCGCTCGATCAGGTCGGGATCGTCCACACAGCTGAAATCGATACCCCAGATCATGCCCATGCCACGCAGCGCCAGCCGGTTGTCGAAGCGTTCGATGAGTTCGCGGGCACCCTGCTCCAACAGCCGGGATTTTTCGCGTACTTGTCCTTCGATATCCAGCTTGGGCCACATTTCCAGTGCCGCAGCGCCGCTGACAAAGGCCAGCTGATTGCCGCGGAACGTGCCGTTGTGTTCACCCGGGCTCCATTTGTCCAGTTCCGGCCGCAGCAGGACCACTGCCAACGGCAAGCCGCAGCCGCTGATGGATTTTGACAGCGTAATAATGTCTGGCTGGAGATCAGCCCGTTCGAATGAGAAGAAGCTGCCGGTACGCCCGCAACCCACCTGGATATCGTCGACGATCATCAGGATGTCGTGTTTGTCGCACAGGGCTCGCAACTTCTTCAGCCATTCCACCGGGGCGACGATGACGCCACCTTCCGCCTGCACGGTTTCCAGCAGCATGGCGGCCGGCTTTTCGATGCCGGAACTGGGATCAGACAGTACCGCGTCCATATAGGCGATAGTGTCGATCTGCGCCATGGCGCCAAACGGATACGGCATGAAGGTGACGTTGGGCAGAGTAGTGCCGGCACCCTTGCGATTGTACTGGTTGCCGGTACAGGCCAGGCTGCCCAGGGTCATACCATGAAAACCGCCCTGGAAAGCGAAGATGTTCTGACGGCCTTTGACCTTGCGGGCAATTTTCAGGGCGGCTTCCACGGCGTTGGTGCCGGTGGGCCCGGTGAACTGGATGCGATAATCCAGTTTGCGCGGTTGCAGGATATTGCCCTGCAACGCTTCGATGAACTGCCCTTTGGCATCGGTATACATGTCCAGTGCATGCATGATGCCGTCGTTCTGCAGATAGCTGATGAGGCGATCGCGCACAAAGTCCGGGTTATGGCCGTAGTTCAGCGCACCGGCGCCGGCAAAGAAATCCAGATAACGGCGACCGTTCTGGTCTTCGATATAGGAGCCTTTGGCCCGGGTGAACACTGCCGGAAATGCACGGCAATAGGAACGGACTTCGGATTCGTACTGCTCAAATACTTCTACACGCATTGAATGCCTCTGTTCTTGTTGTTATTCATTTGCACAGGCTGCTGATCAGGCGCGCGAGGGGCGCCGCATTGGGCCCTTGCATCAGGGTTTCGTGTCCACCGGGAACCGTGTGGGTCACCAGATCAAGCCCCACGTTCTGCCAGGTCTTGCCCGAAGGAACCGTTGCCGGATTGTCCTGTGCAGTAAAATGATGCACTTTCGCCCGGATACTTTCCACTTCAGTTTGTGAAGCAAGGCGATGATTGTTAACTGCAACACGGAAGATGGCGTGGAAAACCGCCTCGGGAACGTCCGCCGGCAGTATGCCTGCACCGGCTGCAGCACGGTACATGCGCTGCACGTAATCCTCTGATCCCGCTGCTGTTTCGGGCGCGACGCCGGCCAGATTGCGGCCGAGGGCAGCAGACATGATATCCGCATCGGAACCATAGGCATCGCGCAGATAGGCCGGACTGAAGGTATCCAGCAGCAACACCTGTTCTACCTGTTCACCGGACTGCTCCAGCATCCGTGCAACTGCCAGTGCGATGATGCCACCGAGGGACTGTCCGCCAACACGATAAGGTCCAACCGGCTGAACGGACCTGATCTCGTTGACGTAAGTCGCCACCATGTCCCCAAACGAGGGGAATGGGGGTTCGCCACCCAGGCCGCGGGCACGCAAACCATATACGCTGAAATCCGGGCGCAGGGCCTGCGCCAGATCGCCGTAGCAAAGCACATCGCCCCCCACCGGATGAATCAGGAACAGCGGCGGTTTGGTGGAGTCGGCGAGCGCCACCAGGATCTGGCTGTCTGCCCCAC
>JAWKZS010000016.1:0-83786 GCA_041395845.1 Gammaproteobacteria bacterium | reverse complement strand
ACCGGTTTGGTAACGTAATCCACACCGCCGGCTTCGAAACCTTTCACCACGTGTTCGGTATCACTGAGGCCGGTCATGAAGATGACGGGTACATCCGCCAGATCCGGTTCCCGTTTCAGAATACGACAGGTGGCGAAGCCATCCAGGTTGGGCATCATGGCATCGAGCAGGATCACGTCCGGCTGCATCTTGCGGGCAATGGATACCGCCTGCAGGCCTTCGAGTGCGACCAGCACCGTCATACCCGCATCATCCAAAGCCTGGTTGAGCATGCCCAGGGTTTCTGGCGAGTCATCCACCACCAGTACGACATCACGCTCGTCTTGTACGGTTGTCATGTTGCTGCCTCTACCAATTCGATGATCAGGTCAAAACGGAATTGGCCAATCAGGCGCTGAACATGCTGGATGAACGCAGGGCTGGCACGTCCGGCGGATTCCAGTTCGTCGAGCTTCTTTTTCAATCCATTGACAAAGCCGATTTCGGCCATGGCTTTCAGTTCGGATAAATCGTCTGCTGCCGGTAACTGCTCGCGATCGAACGTTTGCCGGGCAGGAGCAACGGGCGCCGGTGCGCGGGGCTGGTCCAGCAGCCATTGCAGGCGCAGATGGGTGCCGAGCTTTTCCACCAGCATCTGCAGGCGTACCGGCTTGGCAAGATAATCATTGTGATAGCTGGCCTGTTCCGGCGCCGCCGCCGCTTCACCGGCATTGGCGGATATCATGATGATGACGGACGTGGTTCCCTGCTCACGCAATTGCTGCGCTACCTGCCAGCCGGACAGATCAGGCATGTTGATATCCAGTAAAATCGCATCCACCGGTTGCTGGCGTACCCGCGCCAGACAGGCGCTGCCGGAGTCCGCGTCGATAATCCGGAATCCCAGCGGCAGCAGCAGTTCTGCCAGCAAACCTCGCTGGGACGGTTCGTCATCCACCAGCAATATGGTACGCGGCTCACCGACATAACCGCGCACCCTCTGTTGCATCGGTGTCGCTGCCGGCGATACGGCAACACTCGACAGCATCAGTGCGACAGTGAAGGTGCTGCCCACGCCGGGCTCGCTTTGAACGCTGATATCGCCGCCCATGATATCGGTCAATAATCGGGTAATGGTGAGGCCCAACCCGGTGCCATGCACATAAGGCGCACCCGGTTTGCGAATCCGTTCGAACGGACGGAAGATGCGCTCCAGATCATCCGCAGCAATGCCAACGCCGCTGTCCCGGATGGTGAACTCGGCCACCTGATTGCGGTAACGTACGGTCAGCGACACTACACCCCGCTCCGTATATTTGATCGCGTTGGACAGCAGATTGATAAGAATCTGGCGCAGGCGTTTTTCATCCGTGGTGACGACGTCCGGCAGATAGGTTTCCTGGTGATACGCAAAATCGATACCCTTGGCCTGCGCCTGGATGCGGAACATATTGACGATCTGATCCAGCAGCGTGCGAATCCGCACCTGATCGCGATGCAGATCGAGTTTTCCTGCTTCGATTTTTGAAATATCCAGCAGGCCTTCGATCAGATCAGCGAGATGTTCGCTGCTGCGCCGGATGACGGCGATGGAATCGCGCCGGCTTGCCGGAATCTGCGGATCGTCCTCCAGCAGTTGTGCGTAACCCAGTACCGCATTCAGCGGCGTGCGCAACTCATGGCTGATACCGGTCAGGTAGCGGCTCTTGGCCTGATTCGCCGCTTCCGCTACTTCCTTGGCCTGTTGCAGCAATAGATCCGTGCGCTCGTGGGCGATGATTTCTTCCTGCAGCAGGCGGGTCTGGCGCTGACTTTCTTCCTGCGCCACCACGCGGCTTTCATGGGCCAGCACGAACAGCCAGGCGATGACACCGGCCACGATCAACAGGACGAAATATTCTTTCCACAGGATCGTGGCCACCAATTCCGCTGTCGCCGTATCGGTGACAGGAATCTGGTAATACACCACGCTCAGCAGCAGGCCAAGACAGGTGCTGATGATCAACAGCAGGCCAAGAAAATGGCCAAACCGGGAGTTGATGGTATCCAGCACCGCATCCGGCAATTTGCCACGCAAGGCGCTGATGATCTGCTGCGACAAACGACCATGGGGCTTGCACAGATCATGGCAGCGCGCGTCCAGCGAACAACACAACGAGCAGATGTGGCCGCCGTAGGCCGGGCAGGTGGTCATGTCTTCCGGTTCGAAGCTGTGCTCGCAGATGCAGCAGGTGACGGTGTCATGACTGGCGGCCATCGGAATGGAAGGTCGCGCAATATAGAAACGACCCTTGGTCGCCCAGGCGATCAGGGGTGCCAGCACAAAGGCCGATCCCAGCGCAAGATAGGGCGACAGCGCCTGCAACGTTTCCCCGAACACACCCAGATGGGCACTGATACCCAGTGCGGACGCCATCAGCATCGATCCAAAGCCCACCGGGTTAATGTCGTACAGATGCGCGCGCTTGAACTCAATGTGGGGTGGACTCAAGCCCAGCGGTTTGTTGATCACCAGATCCGCCACCAGTGCCCCCATCCAGGCCACCGCCACCATGGCGTACACGCCGAGAGTTTTTTCCAGCGCCCGGTAGATGCCGAGTTCCATCAGCAGCAGCGCAATACTGACATTGAATACCAGCCACACTACCCGCCCCGGATGACTGTGGGTAAGCCGGGAAAAGAAATTGGACCAGGCGATGGAGCCGGCGTAGGAATTGGTGACGTTGATCTTGAGCTGGCACAGGATCACAAAGATGCCCGCCAGTGCCAGCGCAACGTGGGGATTCGTGGTCAGATAGCCAAAGGCAATGCTGTACATGCGGGTCGGGTCCATGGCATCTTCCGTGGACACCCCATGCTGTAGCGCCAGCACCGCGAGGAACGATCCGGCCAGTATCTTGATGGTGCCCACCACAATCCAGCCAGGGCCAGCCGATATCATCGCCACCCACCAGCGCAGGCGCCTGCCCTTTTCCGGCGCCGGCAGAAACCGCAGAAAATCCACCTGCTCGCCGATTTGCGCTATCAACGAGAAAATCACACTGGATGCCGCACCAAAAAGCAGCAGACTCAGCCCTTCGCCATTGCCGTGCGCACCTTCATATTGCATCCAGTCATCCACCGAGTGGATGTCATGCCAGGCGATATACACAAACGGCAGCAATTGCAGCGCAATCCACAGCGGCTGACTCCACAACTGGAAGCGGCTGATAAACGTAATGCCGTGGGTCACCAGTGGAATCACCAGCAGCGCACTGACCAGATAACCGATGGTGAGTGGAATACCAAACAGAATCTCGAGTGCCATCGCCATGATGGCCGCCTCGATGGCAAAAAAGATAAAGGTGAAAGACGCATAGATCAGCGACGTAATCGTAGAGCCGATATAGCCAAATCCTGCACCACGGGTGAGCAGGTCGATATCGACGCCGTACTTGGCCGCATAGTACGCAATCGGCAATCCCATCATGAAAATGATGGCGCCCACCACACAGATGGCTGCCACGGCATTATCAAAGCCGTAATTCAGCGTAATGGCCGCACCAATGGCTTCCAGCGCCAGAAACGAAATCGCTCCCAGCGCCGTATTGGCGACCCGTGCCGCTGACCAGCGCCGGGCACTCTTGGCCGTGAAGCGCAACGCATAATCTTCCAGGGTCTGGTTGGCCACCCACTGGTTGTAGTTGCGACGGACACGGAAAATCTGTTGCTGCGCAGTCATGGTCTACATCACGTAAAACCGGTTTTCAGCAAGTTACATACCAGCCAAACGCATTTAATCAATCCGCCTGACCAGCCCCTTTGTCCCTGCGCAATTTAACGGAGTACGCGCCCGCACCGTATGCGTCATTTGACGTAGTGCCCTGCGTCATTCCCCGAATGTTCCCCGTCACCGCCTGGCCGGATACTCGCCCCAGGACACAACGTGTCTGACTCCGTATCGACCGCAAGCGAGGATGTACCATGCTGACTCCATCTCGTAATTCCCGCAAAACCCATTCCCCACTGCGCCGGCGACTGCTGCAATGCATGCTGGCGTTACCACTGTCCATGATGATGAGCCATTCGGTGTTCGCTGCCCCCCCAACGGCAGAAGTGAACACCACCGGACTGGCCGTGACTGATGACACAGTGAAGGTGGGGATACTCCACTCCGTAACCGGCACCATGGCTATCAGTGAAACCGGTTCGGTCCAGGCGGAAAAACTCGCCATTGAGCAGATCAACGCGATGGGCGGTGTGCTCGGTCGCAAGATCGAATACATCCAGGAAGACGGCGCCAGTGACTGGCCGACCTTCGCCGAAAAGTCCAAGAAGCTGCTGGTGAACGACAAGGTGGCGGCGGTGTTCGGCTGCTGGACCTCAGCGTCGCGCAAGGCCGTACTGCCAGTGTTCGAACAGTACAACGGCATGCTGTACTACCCGACGTTCTATGAAGGTCTGGAACAGTCCCCCAACGTCATTTACACCGGTCAGGAAGCGACCCAGCAGATCATCGCCGGTATCGACTGGGTGGTGAAAAACAAGGGCGCCAAAACCTTCTACCTGCTCGGTTCCGACTATATCTGGCCGCGCACCTCCAACAAGATCGCCCGCAAGCACATCGAAAAGCTGGGTCTGAAAGTAGTAGGCGAAGAGTACTACCCGCTGGGTCACACCTCGTTCAACTCCGTGATCAACAAGATCAAGCTGAAAAAGCCTGACGTGATTTACGCGATCGTCGTCGGCGGTTCCAACGTGGCGTTCTACAAGCAGCTCAAAGCTGCCGGTATCGACATGACCAAGGAAAAACCGCTGGTGCTGACCATCTCGGTCACCGAGGACGAAATCCTGGGTATCGGTGGTGAGAACATGATGGGCGCCTACGCGTCGATGAAGTACTTCCAGAGTCTGGAAAACGAAAACAACCAGAAATTCGTTGCTGCCTTCAAGGAAATGTGGGGCAAGGACATCGTGGTGGGTGACGTGACCCAGGCTGCCTATCTCGGCCCCTGGCTGTGGAAAGCTGCAGTGGAAAAAGCCGGTTCCTTCGATATCGACAAGATCCGCGCCGCCTCACCTGGCATCGAACTGACTACCGCACCTGAAGGTTATGTCCGCATCCATGAAAACCATCACCTCTGGTCGAAGACCCGTATCGGTCTGGCCCAGCCCGATGGTCAGTACAAGGTCGTGTACGAAACCGAAGAACTGATGGAACCCGATCCGTTCCCGGCCGGCTATCAGTGATCAGCACCACCGTGGATGGCCTGCACAACAGGCCATCCACCTGTTCCACCCTGATTGATGTTTGCAGCAGTTACGCAGCACCCGGAGGTGCCCATGTTTGCCGACTACAGTAGCGCAGAACTGCTATCGATATTTGCGATGCAAGGTTTTGCCGGACTCATTCTGTTTTCTGTCTTTGTTCTGATGGCACTGGGACTCGCCATCATTTTCGGACAGATGGGTGTGATCAATATGGCGCACGGAGAGTTCATGATTCTGGGCGCCTATATCACCTATCTGACTTCCAACCTGTTTGCTGAATATGCACAAAACCTGTTTGGGATTTATTTCTTTATCGCGATGCTACTGGCGTTCATCGTGACCTTTGCGCTGGGGGCGCTGGTGGAATGGGGGCTGATACGCTTCCTCTACAAGCGCCCGCTCGACACCCTGCTGGCTACCTGGGGCCTGAGCCTGATCCTCCAGCAAATCTACCGTTCCGTATTCGGCGCCCGTGAAGTGGGTGTCACCCTGCCGGACTGGCTGATGGGGTCTGTTGCCCTTACCGAATCCATTGAGATACCGATTAACGGCTTGTTCGTCATGGGTCTGACCGTTGTCATCTCGGTGGGTGTATACATCATGATGTATCGCTCCCGCTGGGGCGGCCAGGTGCGCGCTGTGGTGCAGAACCGCCCGATGGCCGGCGCGGTGGGCATCAACACCGAAAAAGTGGATCGCATCACGTTTGCACTGGGTTGCGGTATCGCCGGCGTTGCTGGAAGCGCGTTCACCATGATCGGTTCCACCGGCCCTACCTCCGGCCAGCTGTACATCGTCGACACCTTCCTGGTGGTGGTATTCGGCGGTGCATCCAGTCTGCTCGGCACTATTGCATCGGCCTTCACCATTTCCCAGGCGCAGTCTTCCATGGAGTTCTTCATGAGCGGTTCCATGGCGAAAGTACTGACCCTGCTGGTGGTGGTGGGCATCCTGATGCTGCGGCCACAAGGCTTGTTTGCCCTGAAGATCCGTCGATAAGGAGAAGCCATCATGTCGCATTCCGGATTCCGTTCATTTCTACCTCAGCAGGACATGATTTTCTTCGCCATTCTGGCGGCGCTGATCTTCATCGTGCTCCCGCTATCCATGGATATTTTCCGCCTCAACCTAGTGGGCAAATATCTGACCTACGCATTCGTCGCTCTGGGCCTGGTATTGTGCTGGGGCTACGGCGGCATTCTCAGCCTGGGCCAGGGCGTGTTCTTTGGCCTGGGTGGTTACTGCATGGCGATGTTCCTGAAACTCGAAGCATCGTCGCCTGAGGCCACCAAGATCCAGTCCACACCGGGCATTCCCGATTTCATGGACTGGAACCAGCTCACCGAACTGCCCTGGTTCTGGGAACCGTTCCACTCACTCGGCTTTACCTTACTGGCCGTGATTGTGGTGCCCTCGATCTTCGCCTACATCATCGGTGTGGCGATGTTCAAGCGCCGGGTCGGTGGGGTGTACTTCGCGATCATCACCCAGGCCTTTGCTGCCATTCTCACCATTCTGATCATCGGTCAGCAGGGCTACACCGGCGGCGTCAATGGCATCACGGATCTGCGCACCCTGAAAGGCTGGGATATCCGCACCGACGACGCCAAGTACATTCTCTATTTCGTTAACGGCATCCTGCTGTTCGGCTGTCTGTTCCTGGCACAGTACGTACGCAAGAGCAAGCTGGGCCGTCTGCTGGTGGCGATGCGGGAACGGGAAGACCGGGTACGTTTCTCTGGCTATGACGTTTCCAACTTCAAGATCTTCGTGTTCTGCCTCGGCGCTGCATTCTCTGCCATTGGTGGTGCGATGTTCACCCTGCAGGTTGGCTTCATGTCGCCCTCCTTTGTCGGCATCGTGCCGTCCATCGAGATGGTGATCTTCTGCGCCGTCGGTGGTCGTCTGTCCCTGCTTGGCGCGGTCTACGGCACCCTGCTGGTGAACTGGGCCAAAACCACCTTCTCGGAAAGCTTCCCGGAACTCTGGCTGCTTGCCATGGGTGGCCTGTTCATCGCCGTGGTACTGGCCTTCCCCAATGGCCTCGCGGGCATCTATCAAACCTGGATCGCACCGCGCATCGATACCTGGCTCAGGAACATACGGGCGTTACGTCCGATGCCCACCACCGCACAAGGCAGGAGTTGAACCATGACCGCAATACAGAAAGATTTCGTACTGGCAGTAGAAGGTTTGACAGTGTCATTCGATGGTTTCAAAGCGGTGAACGATCTGTCCTTCTATGTGGATGAAAATGAAATCCGCGTGATCATCGGCCCCAACGGGGCCGGTAAAACCACGGTGCTGGATCTGATCTGTGGCCGTACGAAGGCCACCACCGGCTCGATCAAATTCCGGGGCAAGGAACTCACCAAGATGCGTGAACACGAAATCGTGCACGCCGGTGTGGGCCGCAAGTTCCAGAATCCTTCGATCTATGAAGATCTGACCGTGTTCGAGAACCTCGAACTTTCCTACCCAAAAGGACGCAATGTGTGGGGCGCGCTCACCTTCAAGCGGGACAAGGAAGTCATTGCGAAGGTCGAGGAAATTGCCGAGATGATTTTCCTGCAGGATCTGCTCAACAAGGAAGCCGGCCTGCTCAGTCACGGGCAAAAGCAGTGGCTGGAAATCGGCATGCTGCTGATCCAGAACCCCGACCTGCTGATGCTGGATGAACCGGTAGCCGGCATGTCGGTGGCAGAGCGCAAGCAGACGGCGGAATTGCTTAACCGCATCACCAAGAACCGTTCAGTGATCGTCATCGAACACGACATGCAGTTCGTCGAAGACATCGCCCACCGTGTCACCGTACTGCACCAGGGCAAGGTGCTGTCCGAAGGCTCGATGGATCGCGTCAAGCACGACCCCAAGGTCGTTGAAGTTTACCTGGGACACTGAGGAGGCATCACCATGTTCGCCGTTTCCAATTATCAAGTGGCCTACGGGCAAAGCGAAGTCATTCATAACCTGAACTTCGAAGTCAAACCCAATGAAATCGTCGCCATCATGGGCCGCAACGGCATGGGCAAAACCACGCTGATGAAATCCCTGATGGGCATGCTGCCATCACGCAAGGGCAACGTCACGCTCGCCGGCACCGAACTCAGCCAGATGAAAAGCCATCAGCGGGTCGCCAGCGGCATGGGTTTTGTTCCGCAGGGCCGGATGATTTTTTCCACCATGACAGTGAAAGAAAATATCGAAACCGGACTCACCACGGTAAAGGATAAAAGAATTCCCGAAGACCTGTACGAGCTGTTTCCGGTGCTCAAGGAAATGAAATCCCGTCGCGGCGGCAACCTGTCCGGCGGTCAGCAGCAGCAACTTGCCATCGCCCGCGCGCTGGCGAGCAGACCCAAAATGCTGCTGCTCGACGAACCCACCGAAGGCATCCAGCCTTCGATCATTCGCGAAATGGCGCGCACGCTGAAGCGCATTCGTGATGAACGGGGTCTGTCGATCATCGTGTCGGAACAGGTACTGAGTTTCGCACTGGATATCGCGGATCGCATTCTGGTGCTGGAAAAAGGTGACATCGTGGCGCAGGAAGATCGCGCCTCGGTGAACGAAGCGAAAATTGCGGCTTATTTGTCGGTGTAATGAATGAAAGCGTTGTTCGATTTCTGCCGATTCTGTCCAGCAGGACGCTCTGCGGCATGGATGCCGCGGAGCAGCCCCCAGGGATGGGTTCACGGCGTGTCCTGCTGGACAGAATCGGCAGAGATTGGGCAACGGCCATAACCAAAACCCCTTGGAGGAAAACCCCATGGCAGAAACCATCATCAAAATCGACCTGAAGAAATCTCCTTACGAGCAGGACACGGTGCACAACCGCTGGCACCCCGATATTCCCATGGCTGCCATGGTGAAACCGGGCGATGATTTCATCCTCGAGTGCTACGACTGGACCGGTGGCCAGATCAAGAACGACGATTCCGCCGAAGACGTGCGCGATGTCGATCTGTCGCAGGTGCACTTCCTGACCGGCCCTGTTGGTGTCGAAGGCGCCGAGCCCGGCGATCTGCTGGTGGTCGATATTCTCGACATCGGCACCTTCAAGGAAAGCCTGTGGGGCTTCAATGGCTTCTTCTCGAAACAGAACGGCGGCGGTTTCCTTACCGAACACTTCCCTGAAGCACAGAAATCCATCTGGGATTTCAACGGTATGTTCACCAAATCCCGTCACGTTCCCGGTGTGGAATTCGCCGGTCTGATTCACCCGGGTCTGATCGGCTGCCTGCCATCGAAAGAAATGCTGGCCGAATGGAACAAGCGCGAGAAGGAACTGTTTGATTCCGATCCCACCCGCGTACCCGGCCTTGCCAACCTGCCCTATGGGCCCACCGCGCACATGGGCAAGATGAAGAAAGAAGACGCGAAAGTCGCCGCCGAGGAAGCCGCCCGCACCGTACCACCGCGGGAACACGGCGGTAACTGCGACATCAAGGATCTGTCGCGCGGTTCCAAGGTGTATTTCCCTGTCTACGTAAAAGACGGCGGCCTGTCCGTCGGCGATTTGCACTTCAGCCAGGGCGACGGCGAAATCACCTTCTGCGGTGCGATCGAAATGGCCGGCTGGATTCATCTGAAAGTGGATCTGATCAAGGACGGCATGAAGAAATACGGCATCAAGAATCCGATCTTCAAACCCAGCCCGATCACACCGAAGTACGATGACTACCTGATCTTCGAAGGCATCTCGGTGGATGAACAGGGTAAACAGCATTACCTCGACGTGCACATTGCCTATCGTCAGGCCTGTCTGAACGCCATCGAGTATCTGAAGAAATTCGGTTACAGCGGCGCCCAGGCGTATGCCATTCTGGGTACCGCGCCGGTGCAGGGCCATATCAGTGGCGTCGTCGACGTTCCCAACGCCTGCGCGACCCTGTGGCTGCCAACGGATATCTTCGAGTTCGATGTGAAGCCCAACAAGGATGGCCCAACCAAGTATCTGGATGGCAGCATTGACGTGCCGCTGGCACCGGACAAGTAACAGGAGGAATCAGCCATGCCACTGTACGACTACAAATGTGCCGAGCACGGCGTGTTTCATGAACTGGTGGAACTGATCAACTTCGACAAGCCCTGTGCGTGCCCCCAATGTGGGGCACTGTCACCACGGGTGATCCTGCTGCCGCCGGAATTTCTGGCGATGGCCAAGGAGCGACGCCAGGCGTTTGAAACCAACGAACGGGCGCAGCACGAACCGGTATTTTCCAATCGGGAAATCAGGGCCGAAGCAAGCAAGGACAAGCATGCGCCCGGATGTGGCTGTCATCAGCAGAACAAGCGTTCATCCAAGCTGTTCTACACCGCCACCGGCGACAAGATGTTCCCGTCGATGCGGCCCTGGATGATCAGCCACTGACGATAACGCCTGCGTAACCTTGCCATTTCACACGAACTCAGTGGCAAGGTTACGTTGGTGTTATTCCGCTGCCGGCATTTCTGAGGGTGGCACGATCCGCCGATACTGTTCATCATGCAGATCGGTCAGCAGCAGCTCGCCGTCGTCATCGACGCGGAAAGCGCCATAACGTGCTCGCTCATAGAATTCCGCATGACCTTCCTGGAAGAAAAAGGCGTTGGTGGCAAATTTCACGTCGCCATGGCGGATACGATAACGCAGCAACAGTTGATCGGCCTCCAGGGTCTGACCTTCATCGCGTGCGACGAAATGCGCAACGCTATGCTCATCCAGACGCACGATCACCCTGCCATCCTCCGCGGCAACCGCCGGACGCCAGTATTCGTCATCCTGCTTCGGTAACGCATCGTAGATGGCATTTTCCATGGCAAAGCGCAGCGCCATGTAATCACCCTGCATCAATGAACGCGGGTCGACCGGTGCCAGTTCCAGCAGCACCACACGCCCGTGCGCGAGCTGCTGTTCCTTGTGCCAGATCGCCAGATTCACCAGCACCAGCACGACAACCAGAGCAACGACCGCCAACGGCTTACGCATCGGCCACCCCCTGCTGCAACCAGCGCAAGACTACCCAGCGCAGCAGCAGGCACACCACACCGACGCTGACCAGAATGGTGGATTTCACCAGCAAGGTTGCTCCCAAGTAGTAGTAATAAGACGAGATGAAATACAGCAGCGCGGCGACAGCGATGCCCATCAATACACGGTTGCGTGCCGCAAAACCCAGGATCAACAGCGTCATGCCGATACTGATACCGGACACCTCCTGTGACAGCACGCCGAGCAGCAACGCTGCAATCATCGCTGCCTGCCAGCGCCGATCCGTCCATGTCAGGCCATGGCGTTGCAACAGTCGCCAGACCACAAACACAATTACCAGTGTCAGCAATACGTTGCCCAGCCAGAACGGCAGCCGCGTTGTGTCATCCATACCGGAGGAATCCGCGGTCCAGAAATTCATGCCGAACGCCCAGAACGATCGGGCCAGCAACAGCCCGAGCGTAATGCCGTAGGCAATCGGTACAATGCGCTGCAGCTGCCGCGGATAAGCGAATTCGTGCAGCCACAGCCAGCTGGCAACAAACAATAGCAACGGTACCGGCAACGGATACCAGCGCTGCGTCCACAGAAACATTGCCAAAGCGATCGCGGCCACCGCAGCGGAAAATACCCGGTGCAGAAAATCCGGCATGATCCACGCCAGCGCGGCCTGCAATACAAACAGCGCCAGCCAGAAACGGGAACTGCCTTCGCCCAGCCACTCCACCAGCGGCCACAGCATCAGCGCCTGTCCGGCAAGGCTCATCGCCAATGCCAGATGACTGGCGAACACATTCAGCGCCTGCGCCCGCAGCAGCAGCCACGCGCCCACCAGCAACAGCATGCCGATAATCAGCGCGACCGTTTCATTGCGCAGCAGATCTTCCAGCCCCAGCGCAAAAAAGCCCAGCAGAAACACCGCGGCAAGCCAGCCGGAACTGGCCAGCAGCAGCTTGATATACCAGACCGATGGCGCATCCTGGACGGGGTAGTCGCCGGAAACATGTCCGGCCTCGCGCAAGTTTTTCCACAATGTCTGTGGACGCTGTAAAACCGGCTCAGTCATTGGCCCACTCCCGTTGCTGCTTACGCAGCCAGATTGCAGCACCGCTGCCCATGCCAATTACCAGCAGCGCCAGCAGCAGGAAGGCGCCGGGGTCGCCCTTGTCGAGCAGGTGATAACCCAGAAAGGTGGTGATGACCGTAATAGCCGACAGACAGCCACCGGCCAGCATGAACAGATCGCGTATACGAAGCAGAGACAGCACAAACAATCCACCGAGCCAGAGCAGCCACACCAGAATATCAGTGGCGCCGTGACGGGATTCTTCCACCACCGCCAGCACCGCCATAAACGTGATCAGGCTGCCGGCGGCGGTCGCAATTACCCGCACGGCCCAGCGCGCATTCAGCCACTTCCAGCGGGTAGCGCCGACTTCCCACCCAATGTGCGCCAGCAGATTGAAACCAAACAGCAGCCACAGCAGGGTGCTCTGGTTGTCGATGCTCCACCACCACAACCGGCCGAGTGCGGTGTAGTACAGCACCAGCGCCAGATTCAGCAGCGCCAGCCACAACAGCCAGAGTGCGGCAAACCGGGCGATCACCACCCAGGGCAGGATCAGCAGCGCCCAGTTGAAAAACAGCTCCCAGGGATCGGCGCCGGTCTGATAGGTCTGGCCAAACAATGCCAGCAATACACCCAGGGCAATGGCGGCCACCAGCAACGCAAACTTGCTGGTGATCCTGTCAACATCGAGTCGCAGATACACCAGCACTGCCAGCGCGATCACCGCCTCTACCAATCCGAATTTGGCAAAGCGCCCGATCGCTGTCCAGTTGTAGGCAATGAAGAACACCAGGCCAGCGGCAAGCGACAGCGCCCCCACCGCCAGCAGCAGATAATCGATGAAGCGCTGCCAGGCATTACCATCCGGCCGCAGGCGCGCCGTTTCCATTGCGGCCGGCACCTGCTCCGGCAGAATCAATCCGCGTTCGATCCAGTGGATCAGCTGGTTTCTTGTCGACATCTAACGCCGTCCGTCCTTGGCAGAACCCTATGCCCGTCTGTTCAAATTTGCTCTCGCGGTATCAATAAGGTATAGACCGGAGACCCGTGCGCGCCATCATAACGACTTCTCGGATCATGCGCGACCAATGCGCTGCACCGCTTGAGCCCTCGGCCGACTTGCCGTTGTTTGAACCGTCTGGCGCTCTGTTACGACTAAGCGGATGTTAGCCCATTTATCACTCTTGAGAGGTTCATCATGTACACCCATCCACCACGCCTGTTTCGGACCACCCTGTTTCTATGCCTGGCCGGAATGATGACGGCAAGCCCTGCGCTGATGGCACTCGAAGGCAAAGACCTGACCAAACCGGAAGTGGATGACCTGAACCTGTATATGCCCAACAGCCAGGTGATGGTGACGCTGGAAAACGGATCAAATAGCGGAAAACTCAGCGAATTCCAGCTCAAGATCCAGAACCATACCCTGACGCTTAACAGCATGACGGGCGTCCTGCACTGCGGCCAGCACAGCGCGACGGCGGTAAAAAACGGCGTACCGCCACACAGCGGTACCGGCAATTATGACGGTGCGCCCCGTATCCACTTCGGCATTGTGGGGAACAGTCAGGCCGCCTCAACCGGCGCGCTTTATACCGTGGCAGCGCCGGACATCAGCATCACCACCTACGAGCGCAGCAACAAGCTCAACACCAAAGGCTACGTCAAACAAGTGCAGGGCTCACCGTGGAACTTCAGTATTCCGGTCAATCGTCTGGTGAAGCCTGGGAATGCTGGCTCGCTGGATATTGCCGGTGAATTCGATCGCCGCCTGCAGGCATTCGTGAAAAACGGCGGCAAGAAAATCGATTTTCTGCGCCAGGACCAACACTTTGATATGGTGGGACACGTCACCCTGGAAGCAGCGTGCTTTTCGGTGATGCCGCGCAAGGCCTTTCATACCCGGCCATTCCAGGTCAGCGTGAAATACAAGGGCGACAAGTCACTGAAAACCGATCCCGCCATTCCGGTGCCCGGCAATCCGCAGGTCAAATTGCCATTCCGGGCAAGCACCGTCGAACTCTCGGTCAGTCCGGACAAGATCACGGCGCCCTGTCCTTTTGACATCGTCGCCAAAGCCCGCATTAGCTTCAATCAATCACCGGCGGCAGCACAACAATATCAGGTGCGGTTTCTCGAAGATGGCAAACCAGCGACGCCCTGGCAGCCCCGCAGCCTGCAAGGTACGAATGTTGCCGAAGTCACTCACACTATTCGCATCGGTGCGCTGACGGTCAAACCGGCACTGGTCAGCAATGGCAAGGCGAACGCTGGCAACGCGCCCACCCCGGCAAAGCCGCTGGGTGTTGGCATCAACAAGGTGCCCACGGTCAGCGTGGAAGTCAAAACGACGGGCGAAACAGCCAAGCGGGCCGATGTGCAGTACCACGCCCAGTGCCAGCCGAAGAACGTTGCAACGTTCAATCCGGCAGAGAGCGGCGCAGCGGACCTGACTTCCCGCACGGGTATCCTGCTGGGAACGCAGTCGTCACCCTGGAATGGCAAGCTCGTACTCGGTCCAAGCGATATTGCAGAGATCACTCAGCGCGGGTGCCGCGTGCGTTACCGCTATGACGTGGTGAACATTGGAACCGCCGATGCCGGCAGCTTTCAGAACCGGTTGCTCCGCGCCGGCCAGCAGATAGACAACGCTACGCTGCCATCATTGGCACAAAACCAGATCCAGTATGCCGCGGGCGTGGCGCTGATCCCTGCTGGTACCTCGGTACTGACGGTCGCCATCGATAGCATGCAGCAGATCAGCGAACTGCAGGAAAACAACAATCAGTTTGCCGTGACGGTTGTGGCACCGGAAAGCTGTGGCGGTACACCCGCCCGGCCATCGCAGGGTATGCCGGGAACAGCACCCACTGGCCGGCCCCTGCGCTAACCTGCAACAACCCGATTGAGGTGCGTCATGTTCAAAACGCTGTCGACCCTGCTGTTGGTATTCTGTCTGGTCTGGCTGGGCTACGTCTTCTTCAAGAAATCCCTGGCGCTCACCAACATTCATGTGTTTGAACTGTTCGGCTGGGCATGGAGCGGACACCCCAAAGGCAAGATGCTGGTGAGCATGTTCGCCCTGATGTTTTTGACGGCCGTGGTTCTGCTGCTGACGACCACCCAGAAAACGCTGACGCTGCTGAGCGGCAAACCCACGGTACTGGTATACGCCGGCGACGAATTGCTGAACCGGCATCAGCGCTTTTACCGTGCCGACGACAGCGAGCACCGCATCGTACGGGTCGCCGGGTCCGCCGGCAGTCGGCTGCGCTTCAGTACACCCACCACACTGGATACGCTGCTGTCGCGACAGCTGTTTCTGGCCCACGGCGGCACCCCGCCGCAGTTCAGCCACCTATCCGATGTTGGCGTGGGCGCCATGGTCGTGTCATCGGTGTTTTTCTATTTCAGCTTTGCGCTGTGCATCGTCATTCTGCACACCGTCGCGCGGGACTACATGCAACTGGAACCCCGGACAGTTACCCCGATGGACACGGTGGGAGAGTTCATTGTCGTGCTGTCCGTGTTGCTGGTGTGCAATGGGTTACTACTGGCCGTCCAGTACAGTGGCAGCAAGCTGAAGCTCGGTCAGTTTGCGCCGGAAGAGCTGCACGCGGCGGAATCACTGCCGTACCAGCCCGGCGACCGGATGCAGGCAAGGGTGCTGGAACACAGTGTGCTGGGCAATACCGACAAAGGCAGTGGATTGGTGGGCGATCGGGCTGCGTACTTCCTGGTGGAATGGCGATCGCCACAGGGTGTCATGATGACCGCGACCTTCCAGTTCGGTTACGGGAGTCGGCAGCAGCCCATCGTGGAGGCCTTTATCAACACCGTTGCGAACAAGTCAACGCTGGATTGCGAAGTAACCCAGCGCATGACCTTGCGCCCCGTGGCGTTGCTGTCGAGCCCGCTGAACTGGTTTGAAGACTGAGACGAAAGCGGAATTGGCTCAAGCCAATTCCGGCATCTGCCGCAACGCCGCCAGCAGCGCGTCGGTTTCCGCGTCGGTTCCCACGGTGATCCGCAAATGCTGATCGATGCGTGGCAGTTTGAAGTGTCGCACGATAATGGAACGTTCCCGCAGGAATTGCGCAATCGTCAGCGCATCCACGGAACGATGGCGGGCAAACACGAAATTCGCCGCCGAAGGAATCACGTCAAATCCCAGGGCCTGCAAGCCGCTGGTCATCGTGTTGCGGGTGCTGATGATGCGCTGGCAGGTGGACTGGAAATAGGCGTCATCCTCGATCGCCGCCACCGCGCCCGCCAGGGCAAACCGATCCAGCGGGTAGGAGTTGAAACTGTCTTTCACCCGCTCCAGACCTTCGATCAGATCCGGATGGCCCACCGCAAAGCCGACCCGCAGGCCCGCCAGGGAACGGGACTTCGAGAAGGTCTGGATCACCAGCAGATTGGGGTAGCGTGCCACCAGGGCGATGGCGGTCTGGCCGCCAAAATCGATGTAGGCTTCATCCACCACCACTACCGACTGCGGATGCTGCTGCAGTAACCGCTCGATCGCTTCCAGTGCCAGCAGTTTGCCGGTGGGCGCATTGGGATTGGGGAAGATGATCGCTCCGTTGGGACGCTGGTAATCCTCGACCGCAATGGAAAAGTCATCCCGCAGCGGCACCGTTTCCGCCGTCACGCCATACAGGCCGCAGTACACCGGGTAGAAGCTGTAGGTAATGTCCGGAAACAGCAGCGGCAGATCGTGCTTGAGCAGGGCCTGGAAGGTATGAGCCAGCACTTCGTCGGAACCGTTGCCGACAAACACATGGGCCGGGGTCAGGCCGTGGTAATTCGCCACCGCCTGCTTCAGCGCCATGCCGGTAGGGTCCGGGTACAGGCGCAGGGTGTCGGCCACCTGCTGCTGCAGCGCCGCTAACACCCGCGATGAGGGGCCGTAAGGATTTTCGTTGGTATTGAGCTTGATCAGGTTGGTCAGCTTGGGCTGTTCACCGGGCACATACGGCTTCAGGTGCCTGACCACATCACTCCAGTACTGGCTCACGATACGAATCTCGATGCGAAAGAATGAATTCGGGGGAGCGAGGATACCGGCCGCGCCGCCACTCGCCAAGCCCACCTACGTGCAATCTTCACACTCGCAGACCGGGATGCGCAACACTACTGCACATCCTGTCGCAATCAGCGCCACCCCCGCCAGTTTCAGCCACAGCCCCGGCACGAAGAACGCCACCGAACTGCCGCCGACCAGGATCATCATCAGCAGCGAGATCCGCCGGGCCCGCCGGGGCATGCAGCGGTTCTGCTCCCAGTTACGCAACACCGGGCCAAACAGCTCGCTGCGCAGCAGCCAGGCGTGCATGCGGGGCGAGGATCTGGCGAAACAGCCCGCCGCCAGCAGGACGAACGGGGTGGTAGGCAGCAACGGCAACACGGCACCGGCAGCCCCCACCACCAGAAACAGTACGCCGAGCCACGTCCAGGGATTCATCACATCACAACCTGTTGAAACAACAGCCATTCAGGCAAGCCAGCCCCCATTCGACCACAGAGTCGCAGTGGTTACCAGTCACCCCCGCCACTACCCTGACCCAGCTCAATAATGACAGGCAGTCCCTGGGGTAGCGTTGAAGCATCATCAGAAGGAGCCTGCCCATGTCCGTATCCACCACCCGCAACCTGCTCGACAACGTCCGCCAGTTTCACCAGCAGGTCGCTGACTACTGCCAGCGTGTCGCCCTGCACCAGAACGAACGCATCCGCCTGCTGCTGGAGTATGTCGGCCGCCACGAACAGCATCTGGCCGAAGCCACCGCCGCCTACCAGCACGAAGGGCTCGACAAGGTCCTCAATACCTGGTTCCGCAACGTGCCGACCCAGCTGGCCAGCGCGAAGGACATCGACACCCTGGGCAATCACCCCAGCGTGGATGACGTGATCAACTGGGTGGTGCGACTGGATGACAGCGTCATCAACTACTACCAGTCCCTGGCCGAGGAAGCGGAAATTCCCGAAATGCGCACCGCCCTGACCAATCTGCTGGCCATGGAAAGCCGGGAAAAGCTCAAGACGGTTCGTTCGGCCCTGCGGATCAACGACCTCTGATACCACTTAACGGTAATCCCGGTACAGCGCTTCCGCCCAGGCCAACTGGTCGCGATAGCGGGCCACGTCGGACTTGAGCGGTTCCGGCAGGGACGCCGGCCATTTCAGACCATACTGCGGTGGCATGAACAATGGCGCCAGCAGGGCGGCGGCAGTCAGGTCGGCGCGGCTGAAACGATCCCCGGCCAGAAACGGCTGCTGCTGCACCGTGTCACTGATACGCTGCAATGCCGCCTCCACCCGCTGCTTTGACTGCGCTGCCGTTTCTGCATCGATTTTCATATGCTTGCGCATGATCTTGCGGACCTTGGGAAACATCAGCCGGAACGGAATGCGCTGATACCACGGACTACCCTCCGCCAGCAGCCCCACCACGATGTCGGGATGCTCCAGCAGGGTGTGATAGACATAGCGGCGCAGATGCACACCGATTTCTTCATCCAGATACTGCTCCCATTCCCGCGCCAGCTGGGCTTCCTGCGGATTCACCGGGGTGAGTTTTTTGTCGGGAAAGGTGTCGTCGAGATAGGTCAGGATCCTGGCCGAACCCTGCACGATCACCCCGTCATGATCCAGAATCGGCACCGAGGTTTTGGGCGCCATCTTCAATGCCACCTTGATGTGAAATCCCGGCAGCAGATTCTTCACCTTGTAATCCAGACCCTTGTAATCCAGGGCCCAGCGCACCTTTTCGCAATAGTGGGAAATGGGAAACTGATAAAGCGTAATGGTCATGGCCGCAGCTCCAGACTCAGTCAATGGAAGGGGAACAGGTAATTGAGCCATGCCGCCATGCGCAGCAACACTTTCCGCATCACAGCAACATGATGAAAATGCTCACTGTAAATGGCAGCCTGTCCAAACGCACCACCGGGAACCTGACCCGCATACGGCGCAAACTTGTCATCCGTGATATTGATTATCACCGGAATCCGCCCCGGAAACTGAGGGCCGCCGACACTGACCAGATTACCACTGGCCTGCAACTGCCCCTCTGCCATGACGCTGGCAACGGAATGCACCTTACCCGCAAATACCTCACCCGGGATGCCATCAAAACTGACCTCTGCGCTGTCACCGGGTACCAGTCGCAGCAGACTGTTCTGGCGGAACCATGCAACAAAGAATACAGACTCGTCCGGTACAAACACCATCAACGGCCGCAACGGACGATTCATGGCCATCAGACCGGGACGCGCCAGCAGTTGCACGACACGGCCATTCGCCGGTGCGACAACATCCGTGCGCTTCAGATCATAGCGTGCATTGTCGAGCTCGGGTGTCAGACGATTCACCTGCGCCTGCGCCAGATCCAGATCGCGTTGGGCCAGTACGCCCTTGGCGCTCAACTGCTTCGCCCGCTGCAAATCCAGCTGTGCCGACGTCAGCTGGGCTTCCAGAGATGAAACCCGGTTCTGGTAAGGAACCGGATCAATACGGAACAGAACATCACCGGCTTCAACCTGCTGCCCCTGCTCAACCGACACCTCCACCACAATACCGTCCACTGCCGGCACAATGGGCACACTGACAAAATACTGGCGGCTGATTTCCGAGTAGGGATGGTTGTAATTCATGGTGAATATCAGGGTACCAATTAACAGTACGCCACCCAGAACGGCAGTAGGAACTGACCACTTGTTCAATGGAATACGAAACACCTTGAAAATGACCACACAGATGGCCGCATAGGTCAGTATCAACAACAGATCCATTACTGTGCTCCTTCCTGCGGGGATGCCATACGAGCCAGTTCCAGAGCATCGACCCGCGCACGCAATTCGGCCAGCTCCTTCACGAGTGCCTGCTGGTCAGAAACCCCGTCCGGATTACCAAAACCCCAGCCCCTGTCTTCCCGAAACAGCGTCGCCCAGATCCAGAGAAATGGCCACAGCACATGAAGCGTAAACAGACTGATCCAGCCCGCAACATGTATCGCATCCTGATGAGGATGATTGCGATGTTTGGCAATCTCATAAGGGATATCGTGAATGACGATGATGCCGTAAAAAAGCACCAGCCCAACAAAAAACAGCAATCCCAACGCGAAGTAATCCAGCATATTGTTCTCCAGTACAAATAAAACCTTCACGATCGATCAGCGTCGATCGGACTCGGCAGTATTGGTATAGGTTTCCCTCAGGTAGGAAGAGTAACCTGATTCAGTGACAAAACTGACGTGCTCAAGTGTAAGCTGACGTGGCTCCTCTACTCCACAGGAATGGGCGATCATGGTAACCGAGTCGGTGATGGACTTGTGGTAGTTCGCAACACGAACCCCCTTGTCAGCAGGATCAAGCCCCCGCTGCAGACGTCGGTCATGAGTCGTTACGCCGGTGGGACAGGTATTCTTGTCACACTGCATTGCCTGAATACAACCCAGCGCAAACATAAAACCCCGTGCGCTGTTCACTGCATCGGCCCCCGCTGCAAGCGCAACCGCCACGTTCACCGGCGTAATCAGCTTGCCGGATACGATGACCCGCACCCGTTCGCGCAGTTTGGCGCGCTCGAGGGACGCCAGCACGAAAGGCAGACTTTCCCGTATCGACAGCCCGGTCGTATCCATGAGCGGCTGAGGCGCGGCACCGGAGCCACCATCACCACTGTCAAGCGTGATAAAGTCCGGCGCAGACTCGATCCCGCGCAGCTGGATTTCCGCATATAACTCACGCAACCAGCCTGCTGCTCCCAGAACGAACTTGATACCGGTCGGTTTGCCCGTCACGGTGCGCACGTGATTGATCAGATCCAGCAAATCCGCCGGAGACTTTACTTCAGCATGCCCATTGGGACTGATGGAAGACTGCGCCACTGGAATGTGGCGAATGCGGGCAATCTCTTCCGTCACCTTGGCGGCAGGAAGAATACCACCCTTGCCGGGCTTGGCCCCCTGACTCAATTTGATTTCAAACATCTTTACCTGGGGATGCGCGGCAACCGCCTTCAGCTTGTCGTCATTCAGATAGCCATTGGCATCACGCACTCCGTACTTGGCGGTACCAATCTGGAACACAATATCGCAACCGCCGGACAGATGATGATCTGACAGCCCGCCTTCGCCGGTATTGAGCCAGCATCCGGCCATTTTCGCCCCACGAGACAACGCCTGCACGGCAGGGGCAGAAAGCGCACCGTAACTCATTGCAGAAATATTGAAAATCGAGCTTGTGGTGTAAGGCTGGGCACAGAACGGGCCAAAGGTAATTGCAGCGGGGGGCTTTTTATCCTGCTCGCTCATCGGGATGAAGGCGTTCAGGAATATCGGGGTCCCGGGGCGGGTAATGTCACGGGTTGAACCAAACGCGACGTTAAGACTGTCGTTTTTGGCGGCACGATAAACCCAGCTGCGGTCCGCGCGGTTGAACGGCATCTCCTCGCGATCCATGGCGAAAAAATACTGCCGGAAAAACACCCCGAGATTCTCGAAGAAATAACGGAAACGCCCCACCACCGGATAGTTGCGCCGCAACGAGTGACGGGTCTGGAAACGATCGGAAAAGAATGCGTAGATGAGCCACAGAAAAAACAGTCCAATGACAAAGGCAAGCAGGTTGGCAAGAAACGACAGTATCTCAAGACCCAACTCCATTGCAGTACTCCCTGTGTGTGGAATAATCAGCACATCATGGTAAGCGCAAATGATCGCTTTTCCCAATGCCAGACTTGCCATTTGCCGGGAGAAAACCGATGAAGACCCTATTGGTAATTGCCCACGCACCATCGCCTAACACTCAACGCCTGCTTGACGCCATCACCAAGGGCGCCAGGCATCCGGATATCGGCGGGATAACAATGAATACACTGTCACCGTTCGAGGCCACGGCAGAAGATGTGCTTGCCGCGGACGCCATCATCCTGGGCACCCCGGAGAACCTTGGCTACATGAGTGGCGCATTGAAGGACTTCTTTGACCGGATTTACTACCCCTGCCTGGAAAAAACCCAGGCCAAACCCTTCACGTTCTATATCCGTGCCGGTCATGACGGCACCGGCACCCGCCGCGCCATTGAATCCATCACCACCGGCCTGCGCTGGCGCTGCGTGCAGGAACCCCTGATCTGCCGCGGCGAATGGCGTGAGTCATTTCTGGCGGACTGCGAGCAGCTGGGCATGACCATGGCCGCCAGCCTGGAAGCCGGCATCATCTGATAGCCCCGCCCACCAGCGCTCCGGCGTTTTGCGCCCTTGACAGATACCCTACGGGGTATAGTATATAGGTATTACTGACAGGAGTGCGCATGCAAGGGTTCAACCATCACGCTCGACACGACATCAGCAACCGTCTGGCCCGGGTCGAAGGTCAGGTACGGGGTATCCGCCGCCTGATCGACGAGGAAGCCGACTGCGAGAAAATCGCCCAGCAGATGGCCGCCGCCCGCAAGGCGCTGGACAAGGCGTTCCACGAGATGCTGGCCTGCATGATCGAGCATGATGTGATCCAGCAGCGGGACGCGACGACCGCCGACGCACAGATGGCCCAGATTCGTACCCTGCTGAGCAAATACGCCTGAACCGAATCAACGTTCCTAAACGGGAGAATGCACCATGAAAATGACCATCAATCAGGGACTGCGCGCCATGGCTGGCTTCTTCGTTGTACTCAGCGTCGCCCTGGGCTACTACGTCCACCCCGGCTTTCTGCTGTTCACCGGTTTCGTCGGCCTGAACCTGCTGCAGAGCGCATTCACCAACTGGTGTCCGGCGATGTGGATGCTGGATAAGGCAGGATTCCGCAAGGAAGCGCCGGTGGACGGCGACAAGGCCTGCTGCTCCTGAGGTGAGGAACAGGGCTGAGCGCACACACGTGCATCAGCCCTGCTGTTGAAACGCTTATTCCAGCCCGCTGATGGCCGGTGGCGGAATCGATGCTAGCAGGTTTTTCAGACCTTCGCTCCACTGCTGGCGCAGACTCATCAGATAGGCATCGTCTTCGTAAAAACGCTGGTGCAGATGCAGGCTGAGCTGATTGGCCTTGTAGATCGCCATGTCCAGCGGCAATCCCACCGACAGGTTACTCTTCATGGTGGAATCAAACGAAATCAGACCGCATTTGAGCGCTTCCGCCAGACAGGTAGAAGATCTGAGGGCGCGATCAAGAATCGGCTTGCCGTATTTGGATTCACCGATCTGGAAATAGGGCGTATCCGTAGTGGCTTCGATGAAATTGCCCTGGGGATAGATGTTGAACAGGCGCATGTCTTCGCCACGGATCTGGCCACCGATCAGCAGGGAGCAGCTGAAATCCACCCCCTGGCTCTGCTGGCCCTGGGCATCGCGGGCGACGATTTCGCGCATGGTTTCACCCACCATTTCCGCCGCTTCGTACATGGAGCGCACGGTCAGCATATTGTGGTCGCGATCGCGGGTGCGGGCATTGAGCAGACTGACGATGCTCTGCGTCGTCGCCAGGTTGCCGGCACTCATCATGACAATGGTGCGCTCGCCGGGCTGGCTGAAAAAATACATCTTCTGAAACGTCGCGATGTGATCGACGCCCGCATTGGTACGGGAATCCGACAGAAAGATCATGCCGCTATCGAGCTTCATAGCCACACAATACGTCATAACAAACCGGCTCCAAAACGAATGGCCACGCATCATACACCAGGCGTTTTGCCGGCGTCGTGCACTTTCAGTGTAGTCGCAAAAACCTTACAAAAACTGCACCAAAACCCGGCAAGATGGAGAAAAAAGTTGCCATCCGCTAGAATACCGGGACTTTCCGTCGCGCAGTTCCAGTCCTCGTCATGCAAGCAGCCAAACCCCTGTTCAGCTTTCCCCATTACTGGGCGGAGTGCTTCGGCACTGCGCCATTCCTGCCCATGTCCCGCGCCGAAATGGACACCCTGGGCTGGGACAGCTGCGACATCATCATCATCAGCGGCGACGCCTATGTGGATCACCCCAGCTTCGGCATGGCGGTGATCGGCAGGTTGTTGGAAAATCAGGGATTTCGGGTTGGTATCATCGCCCAGCCGGACTGGAACAGCGCCGAGCCGTTCAAGATTCTGGGCAAACCTAATCTGTTTTTTGCGGTGTCTGCGGGCAACATGGATTCCATGATCAACCGCTACACCGCCGACCGCAAGCTGCGCCACGACGACGCCTACACTCCCAATAATGAAGGTGGCAAACGGCCGGACCGGGCCGTCATTGTGTACAGCCAGCGCTGCCGCGAGGCCTGGAATGACGTGCCGATCCTGATTGGCGGCATTGAAGCCAGCCTGCGCCGGATCGCCCATTACGATTACTGGTCGGACAAGGTGCGCCGCTCGGTGATCATGGACGCCAAGGCCGACCTGCTGGTGTACGGCAACGCGGAACGGGCGGTGGTGGATATCGCCCACCGGGTCGCCGCCGGCCAGGCCATGAAGGACATCCGCGATGTACGCGGTACCGCCTGTGTCATCAATGAGTTACCCACCGACTGGGAGATCAAGGATTCCACCCGCATCGACACGCCGGGGAAGATCGATCCCCTGAAGAATCCCTATCACTGGGAAGGCGAAGCGGCCGCCAATGGCGCTGCCTGTGCCACCGGTGAAAATCCAGCCGTGGACATTCCGGCCAATGTGATTCACATCCGCCCGTCCCCCGGCGCGAAAAAGCAGTTCATCCTGCTGCCGAAGTTCGAAAAAGTGAGCAAGGATCCGGTGCTGTACGCCCACACCTCGCGGGTCCTGCATCTGGAGACCAATCCGTCGAACGCGCGCACCCTGGTGCAGCAGCATGGCGACCGCTATGTGTGGGTAAATCCGCCGGCGATTCCCCTCGACACCGTGGAACTGGACAGCGTATTCGAGCTGCCTTACCAGCGGGTGCCCCATCCCGCCTACGGTGACGCGCGTATTCCGGCCTACGAGATGATCCGATTTTCGGTGAACATCATGCGCGGCTGCTTCGGCGGCTGCTCGTTCTGCTCCATCACCGAACACGAAGGCCGGGTGATCCAGTCCCGTTCGGAAGATTCGATCATTCGCGAAATCGAAACCATCCGCGACAAGACGCCAGGCTTTACCGGCACGATTTCCGACCTGGGCGGCCCCACCGCCAACATGTACCAGCTCAACTGCATCAGCGAAGAGATCCACGCCAACTGCCGCCGGCTGTCCTGCGTGTTTCCCACCATCTGCAAGAATCTGGTGACCGATCACTCGCCGACCACGCGGCTGTACCGGCGTGCCCGCGCCCTGCCCGGCATCAAGCGGGTAATGGTGGCATCGGGCCTGCGTTACGATCTGGCGGTACTCGATCCGGAGTACGTGCGCGAACTGGTGTCCCATCACGTGGGTGGCTATCTGAAAATCGCGCCGGAACACACCGAGATGGGCCCGCTGTCGAAGATGATGAAGCCGGGCATGGGCGCCTACGACGCCTTCAAGAAAATGTTCGACAAGTATTCGAAGGAAGCCGGCAAGGAACAGTTCCTGATTCCCTATTTCATCGCCGCCCATCCCGGCACCACCGATGAAGACATGATGAATCTGGCCCTGTGGCTGAAGGCAAACGGTTTCCGCGCGGATCAGGTGCAGACGTTCTATCCGTCGCCGATGGCGATGGCCACCACCATGTATCACACCGAAAAAGATCCGATCCACCGGGTGAATTACAAGACCGACAAGGTGGTGATTCCCCGCGGTGAAAAACAGCGCCGCCTGCACAAGGCGTTTTTGCGCTATCACGATCCCGACAACTGGCCGATGATCCGCGAGGCGCTGCAGAAAATGGGCAAGGCTCACCTGATCGGATACGGCAAGAAGCATCTGGTGCCGCCGACCCAGCCGGCCAATCATCCTACCGGGCAAAAGCAGGCGGAATCCGCTGCGCGCAAACCCGGTGCCGCGAGCCGGCAACCGCGCAAGGGCCAGATCCTGACCCAGCACACCGGATTGCCGCCACGCCAGGGTACGCAAGGCAAGAAAGCGGCGCCGACGGCGAACCGCCAGGAACCTGGCCGCACCGAGGGTCGCCGTCCGGCAACCCGCAGCAACACGCGCAATCATAACGGCCCGGGCAAGCGCGGACGCTGATGCTGGAGTGGTTGCTGATCGCTGGCGCCGGCTTTGCCGGTGGCCTGCTCAACGCAGTGGCCGGTGGCGGCAGTTTTTTCACCCTCCCCGCGTTGCTCTATGCAGGACTGCCGCCGGTGCTGGCGAATGCCACCGGAACCGCTGCACTGCTGCCGGGCTATCTGGCCAGCGCCTGGCGCTTCCGTCGTGATATCGCGCTACCTGCTTCACTGTCCCTGCCCCGACTGCTACTGCTGGCGCTGGCCGGCGGCAGCCTGGGTGCCGGCATCCTGCTGCTGGGCAGCGCGACCGTATTCGCCGCGCTGATTCCCTGGCTGGTGCTGTTTGCCACCCTGATGTTCATGCTGGGGCCACGCCTGCTGCGCCTCGCGACGTCCAGCGATGCTGCACCGGGTAAACAACGGCCCCTGCTGGCCGGTGCCGTGCTGTTTGGCGTGTGCGTGTACGGTGGCTATTTCAACGGTGGGGTCGGTATCGTGCTGCTGGCGGCCCTGGGCCTGCTGGGGCAGACCGATCTGCGCGGCATGAATGGCTGCAAGAACCTGTTGTCCGCCGTGCTCACGACGATTGCAGTGGCAATCTATCTGGCGGGCGGCCTTATCGCGCTGGAGCCGCTGCTGGTGATGGGACTGGCGGCGATTGCCGGCGGCTATGCCGGGGCGGCGTTTGCCTACCGGCTGTCGCAACAACTTCTGCGAGTGATCGTGATCGGTATCGGCCTGCTGCTGTTCACCATTTTCCTGCTGCGCGGCGTCTGAATGGCACGGCCGGTCAGACCCACAACAGGGCGCTGACAGTTTTGCCCAGTACGCTGTCATGAAACACGGTTTCCGCCACTGGCGAATCCGCCAACGCGGCACCGAAGCACACCTGCAGTGGCAGCAGGTGTTCTTCGCGAGGATGGTTGTAGCGCGCATGAGGTGCCTGCAGCCAGTGGGTCAGGCGCTGCTCCCGTTGATCTGGCGTCAATCCGGCAGCGCAGCAGGTCTCCCGCAGCCACTGATCAAATGCCCGCAGCCAGCCGCCCTGTTCGGATTCCGGCGTGTGATAGAACGCCTGCATATTGTGGAATGACATGCCGGAACCCACGATCAACACGCCCTGCTGGCGCAGCGGGGCCAATGCCTTGCCCAAGGCGATATGACGGGCAGGATCGAGCCCCTGCAGCAACGACACCTGCACCACTGGAATCTGCGCCTGCGGATACATCAGCAGCAACGGCACAAACATGCCGTGGTCGAAACCGCGCTGGCCGTCCGCCACGGCGGCAAAGCCCGCCGACTGCACCATCTCAACGATCTGCACGGCCAGCGCCGGATCGCCCGGTGCCGGGTACTGCAGGCGATAGGATTCCGGTGGAAAGCCGTAGTAGTCGAACAGCAGCGGCGGTTGCGCGGCGGCGGTGACACTGATCACCGGCGTTTCCCAGTGCGCACTGATCACCACAATCGCGCGGGGCATACCCAGCCGTTGCGGGAATGGCCTGCAGAAACTGCACCAGGGCCTGGTGGACGGCTCCCCCAGCAGTGGCAGCGCGGCCACCACCGTGGGGCAGATAAAGGACAGGAAGACGGGCGTCGGACATGGGGCACCTCACAACGGGTACCCCGATTATCAGGGTTTGAGCAGGGTATCGGCCAGGGAATTTCCGAGGCAAAACCGGCGGCGCGCTTGTGACCACCGCCACCAAACTGCGCAGCGATGCGGGCCACATCCTCGCCGTTTTCATCGGAGCGCAATGACCAGCCACGCTTGGTGCCCCTGTCGGTATAACCGGCGGCAAACGGCTGTCCCACCGCCAGCTCACCCAGCAACTCACTGACAATGGCGCGGGGACAATTCACGATCGGCACCCTGAACCCGGCAATCTCACCGAAGACGGCGGCCCGCTTGTGCTGCGCGATCATCTGTTCGCGATAGCGGTTGATGGCCTTGCCTTCCAGCACCAACGTTTGCAGCGCTTCTTCATCGGCCGCCCACTGGTGCCAGCCGGCAAAACTGAACGGATGGGACATCAGGGCCGCATTCAGATCAAAGCTGGCCGGAATGTCATAGCGCCACAGATCGCGATCCTGCACACAGGCAATCAGGAACGGTACCGGTTCGGTATTGAAATATTCCCACGCCATCACGGCGCCGGAACGGTCCATGTCGAAATGCAGTTCCAGATTGGCACATTCCTGGTCCAGTCCGGCCAGATCTTCCAGCGCGCTGATATGGTGATCCAGTACCACCACCCGCGCCGCCTGCGCACACAGGGCTTTCATCGTTTCGCGTTTGTACGCGTAATCGAGGATATACACGGCTCGCCCGGTTACGTCCGGCGGTGCATCACCGTGAGCGGCAGGCACGAACACCGGCTGGATGCCCTGTCCCACCACGAAATGCACGTAGGCCGAATAGGCTGCGCCAAAGCCGTCGAGACAGTTGGCGTGAAAAATGATGACCGGTTCCTGCATTACGCACCTGGGATTGACTGAAAAAGCTGGCGGGACTATAGCACGCAGCCTGCACCCACCCGCGTTTCAAAATGTTATGGCTTGTGTGCGTGCGGTACGCTGTTGCGCAGTTATGTAAGTCTGTGACCCGTCAGACAATTTTGCCCTGAATCAGCAGATTGCGCGGGGTGATGTGATGTGGACAGAAGGTACCGAGCTGCACCGCGTAGCCCTGTTCCTGCAACAGCAATGCCCGATCCAGTGCCAGCCAGATTTCGAGCGGACGCCGGAACAGGAAACGCACCAGATCCAGCGCTGAAATGCGCCAGAACCAGTATTCACCCTGTTGCAGGTAATGGGATTGGTCAATGGTCGCCGGCAGGTCGATCTGCTTGAGCGCGGCACAATGCTGGCAGAAGTCGGCAAAGCTGGCGCGGGCCCAGCGCGCCGGCAGAGACGGCAGCGGCAGAAAGGTATCCACACCACGGATGTCCCGTTGCAGACAGTCAAAGCCCAGCCGCATGATCTGCAGGCGGATGCGTTGACGCCGCACCGATGCGCCCGCGGTGACGGTTTCCATCACGGCGGTGTGCAGTTCGCGCTTGTTCAGTTGCAAATCGTTGGCACGGCCGTGCTGCGATAGCGGCTGGTAGATGTCATCAACCCGCTTGTGATAACAGCAGGGAGCCACATGTACCTGCTGCACCCGTTCGGCCACACACAATTTCAGCAGGTGTTCGTGCAGATCACCGCAGGCATGCAGCGCCACCGCCTGTTGTGCGGGTTTGATAAATGCCTGTGCTGTCGGCCCGAGCACATCGATGGCAAAGGAGTGCAGCGCCACCTGATCATGGTGAGCGCGGGCGTTTGCCTGCTGCACCAGGGCCGCATCCCATTCCAGCGCCGTTACCGGTTGCTGCTGGCACTGCTGCAGCCAGAACCCCAGATGGATTTTCCGCACACCATTCCAGTACCGGCAGATCGGCCACCGGCAGCGCGCGGACAAAACGGTCCACCTGCTCCCACTTGCGGCCGGGGATACCGGCATAGAAGCGCGGGTCCGGCGGCGCAATGTCCCGCTGCGGCAACACCGGCACTGCGCACAGCTGCGCCAGCGTCACTGCAACCGGCAGATCAGGGCTCATGAAATGGGTAAGGGCCACATTATCGGTACCGAGGTTTTCAATCTGTTCCGGCGACAGCGCCAGCAATCGCTGCACCAGTCCAGGATGCTGATCCATCCACGGCAGATGACGCTCGCGAAAGGCCATGGGCCGCCAATAGGCCTGGTGCTGCAGCAACAGATCGGACAAGGAGAGAAACAGGGACGAAAGATCAGTGGACATGGACGTCGGCGCGTGGGGAGGCCTACTCATTATAAGCCCGCACGGCGCACCGGCAATGGGTGCGTCCGCGCGGGTTGGCGCCGTTGTCCTGCTGTTTCCTAGGCGCGCCGCGCCACTGCGCGGGTTCGGCGGGCCACCTTGTTGGGCACGTCGTCGTGACAGCCGGGTTCGTCTTCCAGGGTGATGACGATGCGGTTGTCGCGCTCTGCCAGTACCACGATACCCTGCGCCTGCTGCAACGCCAGCCCCTTGCCCTTCTTGCGCAGGGCGGCGACATCCACGTGCAGCGCGTCCGGTGGCAGATAAGGTTTGTCACCGGGTTTCACGGCATCCACGTTCAGCGGCACTGCCACTTTTGCTGCCGTGTCCTCGAGTTTGTAGCGGCCTGGTCGCAACAGGGTTGTGCCGAACAGATCCCCCTGCTGCAGCTTCAGACTGTCGAACACATCGCCCTTGTCGTCATGCAGGGGAAAACTGCGCACGCTGAAACCGCCGGAAC
Organism: Gammaproteobacteria bacterium; assembly: GCA_041395845.1. GTDB lineage: Bacteria > Pseudomonadota > Gammaproteobacteria > Pseudomonadales > Ketobacteraceae > Ch67. The sequence goes on along the minus strand of JAWKZS010000016.1, from coordinate 53,117 downwards.
CGCTGCCCACATAAAACAGCGCATAACCATCCTTGCCCAATCGCCACAGGGCATCGCCGTCCTTGCAGCAACAGTCGCCAGCAACGTCGGAGCGCGGCGTTGCTGCCAGATCAATGGACACCTGGCGTTCATTGCTGTCGGCGTCGACAATCAGTGTTTCAGAACGCACCCGCTTGCCATGCCGGAAAATATCCAGCTGGTAACGGCCGGGCTGGTGGTAGGGATGCACGACAAAATCCGGTTGCACCAGCGCACCGCTGTCGTGCCGGGTTTGCTCGAGCAGATAACGATTGATGCGAACGCTCATAAGGTGTCTCCTATGTCGGCAGTGATCACCAGTTCATCTTCCGTAAAGGTAGCCGTGAGGGATTCAATCGGCAGCTTCACCGGAATCAGCCCCGCCTGATACGGCATGATGGGGAACGGATCTTCGATCTCCAGCAACGGATACTGGCCGGCGAAATAGTCCGCCACCGCCGTGAGGATCAAATCGAACAGACCCAGACTGACGCCCAGCAGATCTGACAGCCATTCATCGATGTCATCACCAATATCGAGAATCGCCCGTACCAGATCGATCACCGGCCCCAGCAGCGCGCGGATCAGATCCTTGGCCCAGCCTGGCAGAAAGAACAGCAGATCATCGATGGCATGATTCAGCGCATCTTCCAGCAGGTCACCGACAATATCCGCCCAGTCGAACACATCGATATCGACCCATTCCGGATCGATAAACAGCTTCCACATGTTGGCCAGATCCGCATCCTCTGCATCCAGCCAGCTCATGCCCGCCGGGCGCGCCGGGTTGATCACATAACGCAGGTCCGGTTTGGCAGCCAGGGAAATTTCCGATGTGAGCAGGCCGTTGAGATTCAGATCGATTCCGATGTCAGGATCATCATCAAATACACAGATCCGGGGTGCCCGCAACACGCAGCCCCAGGGGGACGGAATGATGCAGAAGCCACCGATACAGAGTTCGGGAATATCGATGCCGGCATAGACACGCAGCTTGTCCCATTTGATGTCCAGCTCGCGGATCACGATGCTGTTATCCGGCTGCATGTCCACCGTGCCACCTTCCAGATGAAAGGCAACTTCGTAACCGGCGGTGAACGGCCCGAAATCCGCACTGTCGGATTCATCCACTGCAAAGTTGTCACGCAGTCCTTCGAACAGACGGGTTACCGCGTCTTCCGACGATGCCACTGTCATGTGTGCCATGTCATGCCACCTCCATGTCGATGAATACCTTGAGCTGGTCATCTTCGATGGCCGGATTGTGTGGCACTCCGGCCGACGGCTTGACCGTGATATTCACGATCTGCAGCTGATCGAACACGATCTTTTCCAGCGCAATGCGAATGCGCGGCAGCAACCCCAGCCGGATCACCTGACTGACGTAGCATTCGATGCTGTCTTCCATTTCCTGCGGACGGATATCGACAATTTCAATCTGATCCAGTTTGGGCGCGAAGATAAACTGGTTGCCCACCTTGCGGGTTTCGATGTGGCACAGGGCAAACACCGACAGACAGAAACATTTAAGTTTTTTGACCGGCACGGTGATCGGGTTGAACGTCGGCGCGGTGTTCGACGGCACATGGGTCATGCTGCCAAATTCCGGTTTGTCACCGGCCAGCAAGCCTTCCACCAATATGATGTCGAATACCGTTTCCATCGCCCGCTCCAGCACATCCGTGATGCGTTCGTCCGGACACCCCAGTCCGACACAGGCCTTTGCCGTGAGCACGAAATGCTGCTCCGGCAGCTCGGGAAATTCACGCGGCAAATCAACCACGTTACCACGATGAAAATCGATCCGTGCATCCACCAGCTGCACGCAATAATTCAGATTGATCAGGCCATTGGTGCCGAGCACCGGCAACGCGGGCTCGATGGTCAGCAGGGGATTATTGCGGGCGAACACCATCGGATCAGCTTCGATCCGGTGGCACAGCAGTTCAGGATTGCGCGCGATGAATTCAGTACCGTAATTGAACAGGGAAGGACGCAGTCGCATCAGATGACGGACGACAAGATTGATTCCCTCTTCGTGTACGGCACCATACAGATCGCAATGATCAGTAAAAGCCATAACAGTCACTCCATGTGAAACCGTGAAACGAATGACAGGACTGCAAACTCTGTCTTATCACGCTAACACGCGAACATGACACACCCTGTTAACTATTCACGGCCAGAACACGCTATTTGGCAGCGGGATTCGCGATCCGGAACACAAAACCGCCCGCTTCGACTATTCCTTAATCAGAATGAATTTCTTACACTGCTCGCTTCCTGAACTGGAGCGATATCCGTGTTGCCGATTGATGCTGTACTGCCTGATCTGCTGCAAACCCTGCTGCACCAGCACAAAGTCGTGGTGCAGGCGCCGCCCGGTGCCGGCAAGACCACGCGCATTCCGCTGGCGCTGCTGGATCAGCCCTGGTGCAAGGGCCGCATCCTGCTGATCCAGCCACGCCGGCTGGCGGTGTACGGTGCGGCCCGGCGCATGGCGTCGACACTGGGGGAAAAGACCGGGGCAACGGTAGGCTATCGCACCCGCTATGATCAGAAGATCAGTGACAAGACCCGCATCGACGTGGTCACCGAAGGGATTTTCCTGCGCCAGATCCAGCAGGACCCGGAACTGAACGGCGTCGACATTGTGTTGTTCGACGAATTCCACGAACGCGCCGTGACCATTGATCTGGGGCTCGCGTTCGCGCTGGAAACGTTGGCCGCCCTGCGTGACGATCTGCGTCTGATCGTGATGTCGGCCACCCTGGACGGCCAGCGGCTGGCGCAATGGCTGGCGGCACCACTGATCCAGTCCGACGGCCGCTTGTTCCCGGTGGAAACCCGTTACGCCCCGACGCCCGTCAACACCTATCCCGAACAGCACACTGCCAACGTGATCCTGCGCGCGCTGCACAGCGAAACCGGTAACCTGCTGGTATTCCTGCCCGGGTTTCGTGAACTGCAGCGAGTCAAACAACGCCTGGAAGAAGCCGGCCTGCCGGAACAGGTGAGCGTACATCTGCTGCATGCATCACTGCCCCAGGAAGAACAGGAACAGGCCATCGCCCCGACCACTGGCGCCGCACGCAAAGTGGTGCTGTCCACCAATGTGGCGGAAACCAGCGTCACGATCGAAGGCATTCGCGTGGTGATCGACAGCGGACTGGTCCGGGTGGCACGTTACGATGAACGCAGCGGCATGGAACGTCTGCACACGGAAACGATTTCTGCCGCATCGGCAGAACAACGTCGCGGCCGCGCCGGCCGGGTGCAGCCCGGGGTGTGTTACCGGTTGTGGAGTGAAACCGCGCACGCCCAACTGCAACCCTTCACCGAACCGGAAATGCTGCATGCAGATCTGGCGCCAGTGGCGCTGGAATTGTGTCAGTGGGGCAGCAGCGACCCGGCGGGTCTGCAATTACTCAATCCGCCACCGGTAGACCGCTATCGCCGTGCGCTGCAACTGCTGCAGGATCTGGATGCCATCGACAGCAGCGGCCGCATCAGCGCCGAAGGCAAACAGCTTGCCCAGCTCGGCATGCATCCACGGCTGGCGAAACTGGTGTGGAGTCAGCGCAACAGTACGGTCGCCAGCGCTGCGCTCGCCAGTGCCGCCATCATCGCCGAAGGCGATCCACTGCGCTTTGACGGCGACAGCCATCAGGCGGATCTGCATGCGCGGCTGGCGCTGTGGCAGACCACGCTGGGGCCGGGGCAGTTGCAGAAAGGCACCTGGCAACGACTGCAGAATTTCATCCAGCAGACGGCGCGACGCATTCAGCTGCAATGGAACAAACAACAGAGTGACGATATGGATGTGGCGATCGCACTGGCGCAGGCGTTTCCGGATCGGGTGGCGCAGCGACGCGCCGAGCACAAGCAGCGGTTTCTGCTCGCCAATGGCAAAGGCATGCAACTGGGGCCCCGCGACAGCCTTGCCGGCAGCGATTACATCGTGGTGCTGGACAGCGATGGCGCCGGCACCGAACCACGCATCCGGCTGGCCTGTGCGCTGACACTGGCGCAGCTGCAACAGGCAATGGACAACCACATCCGGCAGCAGGACGTGATGGAATGGAATGCACAGCGCGGCGCAGTGGAAGCGGAAACCCGTACCTGTTTCGGCGCGCTGATCCTGCAGCGCAAGCGTCTGCCGCAACCCTGGCCTTCCAGCGCACAGCATTGTCTGCTGCAGGCGCTGGTGCAACGCAATCTGCAGGACCTGCCCTGGACCGACCATTGCGAACAACTGATCGCCCGTTTGCAGTGGCTGCATCAGCAACAGCCGGAGCAGTGGCCCGACGTCTCACGCAGCGCGCTGGCAGCAACGGCGACAGACTGGCTGCTGCCTTATCTGAACGGCATGACATCGCTGAACGACGTACGCAATCTCAATCTGGCGGACGCCCTGAGAAATACCCTCGACTGGTCGCAATGGAGCGAACTGGATCGCCTGGCGCCAGCCGAATGGACGTTACCCACCGGATCGGTGCGCACACTGGATTACGCCGCAGAAAATGGCCCGGTGTTGCGGGCACGGCTGCAGGAATTTTACGGCCTGCAGCAACACCCAACTCTTGCCACCGGCCATAAACTGTTGCTGGAACTGCTGTCACCGGCTCAACGTCCGATTCAGGTGACACGTGATTTGCCAGGCTTCTGGCAAGGCAGCTACAAAGACGTCGCCAAGGACATGCGTGGGCGCTATCCCAAACATTACTGGCCCGATGATCCGCAGGATGCAGTGGCAACGACGAAGACGAAGCGCAATATGTGAGTCAAAAAGCACCATGTTTTTTTATCGCGCCCTGTCGTCCGCACATGCACATCGTGCACCCATTTATTAATCGGAACAGAAACACGTTCAATTAATAATCGCCAAACCACACGTCAATTGTTGACTTGCTTCACACTTCGAAATTTATTGAGCGCGTTTGTTCATATTGCGCTCAAGCTGAATAGCTACCTGACATTTTCCTCGAGTAGTCTCGATGCATTGGTGACACTAACGCACCAATACTATCTTATAATTTTACAAGGAATTGTTCATGAAGCATGCAACCATTGGTGTGGCGAAGTTCGCACGCCTGACTGTTTTGGTAACTACAGGTTTTCTCGCCGCGTGCGGCGCCAAAGAAATCGAATGTAAATCGGCCGACTTCGAAGCATCCGATCCCCGCTGCAATTTTTATCATCCCAATGATGTCGCAGACACGCCAGTCGTCATCGTCGGTGATTCGTTCTGGGATTATGGCCAAGGTTATGGCGCCATTCCGAAAGCCATGATTACAAAGACCGGACAGACCTATTTTGAAGTGGCACGGTCCGGCGCGAAAACAGCTTATATCAAGAGTGTGGTGAACGGAGCAGAAGCCAACAACCCAATGCCACCGGCTGGCGCCGGTGACATCAAAACCATCCTGCTGAACGGTGGCGCCAACAACATTCGCAATGTATGTAAAGCCGGTGCGGATGATTACGCTGATCGCGCGGACTGTCGGGGCGTCAACTCAACCAACAACACTTCACCGGAAACCATAACCTGTTTGTGCGACGATCGCCTGACCTCCATCGAAGCAGATCTGAACGATATCATGACGCAACTTGAAACGATCGAAACCGTCGACCATATCGTATATGCAGGACCGCAGAAATTCCCCACCAGCCAGGCCTATGCATTTGTCCAGGAACGTGCTCGTGCACATGCGAGCGCCGCCTGCAGCAATCACAGCAAATGTTCCTACGTCGATAACTCGGTGCTGTGGGATTACAACGGTAGCGGCTGTTTTATCTGGGACAACCAGCATGTCACCTCGGTTGCAGCAAGCCGGATTGCAGATAACATCCTCAATCACCTGCTGGACATTGGCGCCTTTGGCACCGGCACTTACGCCTATACCAGCGTAGCCACCAACATTCCCTGCGAGTGACCTATCGCAGCCTGCCCGCACACGCGGGCAGGATTTCTCCGATGCAGCACGCGACGATGATCACCCAATCCGTTGCCCTCAGGATTCACGGCTAATCCAGTATCTGCACCGGCCGCTGCCAGATCGCCAGCACCACGCACCCTTCAGCACTTTTCACCCGGTGTCGTGTACCAGGATGATTAATCACTAACGTCCCGGCGGGATACACACCCGACTCATCCTCCTGCTGACCGCGCAACACCAGAATGTGTTCGAAGCCAGCGTGCACATGCATCGGCACATTTGCGCCCGGCGCGTAGCGCAACAGCGCCGCATGGGCACCATCTGCCGACGCCGGATAAAGTTCGACGATATCCACGCCGGGGTGAAACGGCCGCCAGCCCAGTCTGGCAAAGTCCGCCTCGGCATCCAGCAATCCCCGCAGTACCCAATGGGTTACTTCCTGGTTCAATCAGTAATTCTCCAGCAAGGTCGTGACAAGCGCTGTCGATGTGGTCACCGCACCGAACACGCCACCCTGCATATGAATCATGTGCAATGCAGCGTTGTGATTTTTGATATCGGTGGCTGCGCAGCAGTCCGCCACCAACACACACTCAAAGCCGCGATCATTGGCTTCACGCATGGTGGTGTGGACACACACATCCGTCGTGATGCCGGTAAGCACGATATTGTCTATACCTTTCAGGCGTAGAATCAATTCCAGATCCGTTGCGCAGAACGAACCCTTGCCCGGCTTGTCGATGATGATCTCATCCTCCAGCGGCGCCAGTTCCGGAATGATTTCCCAGCCCGGTTCGCCGCGCACCAGAATCCTGCCGCAGGGACCGGCATCACCGATCCCTGCGCCAATCTGCCGTGAGCGCCAGCGCTTGTTGGCCGGCAGATCTGCCAGATCCGGCCGGTGTCCTTCGCGGGTATGCACAATCAGAAAACCTTTTTTGCGCATGACATCCAGCAGCCCGCGAATCGGTTCGATGGGCGCCCTGGTCAGACTGATGTCGTATCCCATGGTGTCCACGTAACCGCCCACACCACAGAAATCGGTCTGCATATCGATGACGATCAGGGCAGTATTGTCCGGCCGCAGATCGCCATTGTACGGCCAGCGGTAAGGCGTTGAGTCAACAAACACGGCGCTCATGCTGTTCCTCCTGGTCAGGCCGACACTTCGGTGCCATGGGCCGGAATGGCCGCTGGCTTTTCTTCTGCATGGGCCAGGTAATGCATGCCCAGCATGACCGCTGCGATGGCAAGATACGCGCAGGCCAGCACGGGAGATTCAGCAATCCCGATGGATTCACCGTGCATGAATCCGAAAAACGTGAACACTGCTGAAGCAAAGGAAAATATCGCGGCCTGCAACAACTTGCGCTCGATGATGAACACACCGATCGCGCCGAGCATTAATCCACTGATGATCGCACCACCGGCCATGATGCTGAGGCCTTCGTACAATACGCCCACCTGCCCGAGTTTGTCGAAACCGACGGCCGCAGCGCTGGTTCCGGCGGCACCCAGGGCATTATCGATTTGCAGCTTGCCCCACGCCGCCAGATGGGGCGTCAATGCAAGGATAATAGCTGGCGCATGTGATTTCGGCGTTTCCTGGAAAGCCTGCGCACCAATCAACATACCGATGTAGAGCAGAATCGGGGAAATGGCCACCAGCGGAATGATGGAGGACATTAGCGAAATCACGCCGAACCACGCCAACACGATCACCATGATGCCGGTTGCTGCGGAATAACCAATGCGACCGCCCATTGATTTCCAGCCGGGATGACCAATGTACACCGCGTTGATGAACGGATTCCCCATGCAGCAGCCAATCAGGCTGATAACACCGTCAGCGGTCAGTACGCGTTTGGTAGGATAATCGTCACCCGCCACCGCCGCACTTTCCACGTTATCCATGCACTCCACCAGATCATAGATACCAAACGGAATGGCGGTAATCAGAATGATGCCGAGAAATTCAAAGCCGGAAAGACATGCCCGAATGCAGGCAGCGGCACAGAAAAACCGAAGTCCGTCAGCGCGCTGGTGAGCTTCTGCAGCGACATGCCACCGTAATTCAGATCAAACAGATTGGAACCCCAGGCAATCAGCGTTCCTACTGCAATAGCAACAAGGCCCGCTGGCACGCCGCGAAAATAGCGCACGCCACCAAACCAGCTCAGCAGAATAATCACAAAGCACACGATGCCGATCACCGGTGTCATGTACATTTCCAGCGCCGGACGCATCGAGATAAACGCCAGTGACACACCGGCCAGGGTGCCCAGCAGTGCCGCGCGGGGCGTGATCTTGCGAATGAACGGCGCCACGTAAGCACCGGCAATCAACACGAAACTCTGGATGAACACCCAGGTCAGGCCCGCTTCCCAGCCTTTGATCGGATCGCCACTCTGCAACGAGATCGGCAGCATGATCACGAACACCACCACAAACATGTGGGGAACACTGGTGCCGGACGGCAATGCACACACATCGGTGCGTCCGGTTTCCTGCGCCAGCCGGTACGCCATCCAGGCGTAATACAATGTGCTCAGGCACAACATCAGGCCGCACGCTGGCAGTATGCGCCCGAACACGATGTCATCCGGCAACTGCAGCACGTAACGCAACAGCCCGGTCAGCACCAGCATGTTCACCAGAATGTTGGTACCAAAGCCAAAGAACGCGTTCCAGTCGCCAGGCACCCACAGCCTGGGTTTGAATGTAGCTGTTGTCATGATCTGTCCCCCACTTTTTGCATCGTCAGTGTTGATTGGTCACTGTTGCATTGCCTGCAGCAATTGTTCGGCGCTGGCTACCCAGCCGAAAATGCCTCCCTGCGCAATCACCATGCGCAGGGCTACTTCATGAAACTCGGGAAAGTAAGAGGCACAGCAATCCGCCAGCACCACACAGCGCAAACCACGATCGTTAGCTTCGCGCACGGTGGTGTGAACGCAAACTTCCGTGGTGACACCGCACACCAGCAGTGTGTCGATGGCACGGTTTTGCAGAATCAGATGGAGATCGGTCTGGTAGAAAGCACCCTTGCCCGGCTTGTCGATGATCGGCTCATCATCCAGCGGATACAGTTCCGGAATGATGTCGTGGCCGGGTTCACCGCGGATCAGGATGCGCCCCATCGGACCGGCATCACCGATGCGCAAGGCCGGATTGCCACGCTGCACTTTCTGGACCGGCGCATCACTCAGGTCGGGCCGATGGCCTTCTCGGGTGTGAATGACCAACAGGCCGGCATCACGGGCGGTGGCCAGCACCGCCTGACAGGGTTCGATGCAGCGCCGCAGCAGTTGCACATCGTTGCCCAGACTGGCACCAAATCCACCGGGTTCGACAAAATCCCGCTGCATGTCGATGATCAACAATGCGGTGTGTGCGCGTTGCAGTTGCAGCGCCTGCAGTTGTGCGTCCGGGTGATCATGCTGTGCCCCTCACAGGATCGAAAATGAATTTCACCATCGCCTGCACGACATCTTCGTCGATATCATCGATGGCAAATTTGTTGCGCCAGATCTGGTACTCGATACCGGCCTGCAACGCACCCTTCTCGCCAAAGAATTCACCGACATCCAGCAGCAGACGGGGGCCGGCGATGATATTGTCTGCACCCGGATCAACGTCGTAGGCATAATCGATGAAGCCTTCGAACGCCCAGGACGTGGTGCCGATGCTGAAGGGCGCGAGCCATGCCAACGTGATCTGGTAACCGGTATCGTTCTCCGACGGGCCGTTGAAAATCTCGACCTCGTTGCGCACGTAATAGTTGAACTGGAAGAACGCGAAGCCCGGCAGATTCAGATCCACCGCAACGCCATACAGATAATTTCGCAGTCCTTCGCCAATTTCCGCCGTGGTGGTGATCAGGACATCGTTCAGCAGCCCCTTGTTCAGATCCACGCCCAGCATCTTGCCGAAACTCAGGCGCGGCGAAATTTCACCGTAATAGCTGGTGGCGGTTTCCGTGGTGCGATCGGCGTTGGTGATATCGAAGAACATGAAGTTGTCGCCGTATTTCCGGCCGTTCACATGTTCCACCGTGATCACCGAGCGCACATCGTCCACCAGTCCAGCTTGCCGGTATCGTTGTTGAAATAGATGCTCTGGTAGTTGTCGCCATACAGCGGCGCTGCAGATTGGTGGCGCTCCATTGCGCCAGCCCGGCCCAACTGTCTGCCGCCACCAGACATCCTGCCAATCCAGCAAAATCGGGCCCCGCATGCCCGCCTGCCTTTTGTCCGTGTCTTGGTCGTGCCCTGTTGTTTCATGCCGGAATTCCCCTACGGATGACGGTTGTTGAGCCAGATCCCCACCCGGCTCGTTGTATACAACGTTGCATTGAGCATGCCAAAGCGCCTGAGCCAGGCGGCCTAAAGGCTGATAAAGATGATGTTATCAATACGATAGAATCGAAAACCGGCTCACCGCTGACGTGGCGGGGACCCGTACAGCAGTGAAAATGCACCAACAGACACCGGTGCACGAACGCCACCAAACAGGGCTTGAACTGACGCCGGCATGAGAATAAGTAAACTTTGGCTGGAGAAACCTGTGCAGACAAGGTGAGCGCCCAACGAATTTACCATTCCCTGCGCAGCATGATTCTGGATCTGGCCGTGCGCCGAGCACCCGCTTCACCGAAACCCAGGTAGCTGGACTTTTTCAGGTCAGCCGTACGCCGGTGCGTGAGGCGCTGCAGCGGCTGGAGGTGGAAAACCAGATTTTACGATTCGACCCAAGCAGGGCTGTTTTGTGCAGGGCATCGATCTGAGCCAGATCCGTCACTATTACGATGTGCGGGTGGCCATCGAACTGCTGGCGGTGGAACGCGCCTGCGAACACATGAGCGACGCCGACCTGCAGGCGCTGGCCGACCAGTGGCATCCCGATGAGTGCCGCTTTGGCAGCGATGCCAGTGACACCATCAAGGAAGCGGAGGAATCCTTTCATCTCGCTCTGGCCCAGGGCAGCGGTAACCCTGTGCTGGTGCGCTATCTGGCCGATATCAATGACAACATCCGGGTGGTGCGACGGCTGGGCTGGCCGGATCAGGCCAGCGTTCAGGACACCTATCAGGAACATTACGACATCTGTCAGCGGATTCTGCAACGGGACCTGGAAGCCGCCCGCAGCATGATGCTGGCCCATATCCGCAAAAGCCAGGATCAGGCCGACCGTATCACCCTGGCACAGCTGAACCAGCCTGCAAGCAATCCGTTTGAACCCGTCGTAACGTCGATTGCAGCGGGCAAACGCGGTTAATTGGCGCCAATCGGTGCCAGCGCCTTGCGCAACTGGATCGCACAGGCCACCGAATCCGGCGCCGGCCGGTTCAGCAGGGCCCGCGTCTCGCGGGCGATCACCCCGTAATGGGAACGGTCTCTGGCGATCCACGGATAAAAACCAAACGCACCGGCACTGCTGAAGGCATCCGGCTCCACCCAATGTCCCAGACTGTATTGCCAGTGCAACGGGGTTGGCAGCGGTGATTTGCCAGCCTTGTCCGGACAGGTACGGGCATCGGTGCAGACAGCGTGCTGCCCGAGCATGGCACCCAGCTGCAGTTCACCCGCCAGCAGTTTGCGCAGGAAGCGGCCGTACTGTGCACCACTCATGCGCGCACCACCAGCCAACTGGGGTGACTCAAATCCGATCTGCAATTCCGTTCCCAAGACTCCATTGAAACGCTGGGCAAGTGTGGCATTGTTCAATTCGCCGAGGCCGTTCTGTACCGCCCAGGCCTGGAAGTGGCCACCGTTGTAGTTGAACTGCCCCACTGCCGCCGGGGTGAATTCGTCATTGCGGCCGCCCGCGAGCGCGGATTCGGCAAAGCATTCCGCCACGGTCAGGGCCGCCTGCTTTGTGTCCCGGCGCTTGACGCACAGCCGGTGCCGGTGATTGACGTAGCCGGTCTGCATTACCAGGGCCTGGATATCCTGCGGCGTCAGCTGGCCTGCACGCACCTGCACCACATACGCGCCAAACAGCCACTTGGTGGCGGAGGCAACCGGCATCACCGTCGACGGGCCGGGTGCATCCCTTCCCGCACTGCCACTGGCCAGCACGCCGCCGGCATTACCCACTTCCCAATAGAACGGTTCGATCGCCCGGCACTCCGGCTGCGCCAGGGCGTCTGCCAGCGCGTCCGAGCGGGTCTGCTCACGATTGGCGGCCCCGGCGTGACCGGCCAACAACACCAGTACTGACATCCAGATGAAACCTGTCTTGCGCATTGTCATTGCTCCCTGTTGCCGTACGACCGGATCAACCGGTCCGTTCTTGTGTTAGATCAATGAGCCAACCCCGCCACCAGTGTAAAAAACCCGTACACCGGGAGGAACCCACATGACTGAACCCCAGTTCGTTACGATTGACGGTAACGAAGCCGTCGCCCACGTTGCCCATCGCTGCAACGAGGTTATTGCGATTTACCCGATTACCCCCGCATCGCCGATGGGGGAATTTGCCGATGCCTGGAGCGCCCAGGGCCGCACCAACCTGTGGGGCAGCGTGCCCGCCATCGTCGAAATGCAGAGCGAAGCCGGCGCCGCCGGGGCCATTCACGGTGCCTTGCAGGCCGGTACCCTGAGTACAACGTTCACCGCGTCACAAGGTTTACTGCTGATGCTGCCGAACATGTACAAAATCGCCGGCGAACTTACGCCCACCGTATTCCATATTGCCGCCCGGTCCCTGGCCGCCCAGGCATTATCCATCTTCTGCGATCACAGTGATGTGATGTCGGCCCGGGGTACCGGCTTTGCCATGGTGGCATCGAATTCCGTGCAGGAGGCCCACGATTTTGCCGCCATCACCCAGGCCGCCACCCTGACCTCACGGCTGCCGGTACTGCACTTCTTCGACGGTTTCCGCACCTCCCACGAAGTTGCGAAGATTCGCCTGGTCGGCAATGACGAATTGCGGACGCTGCTGGATGACGAGGCCATCCGCGCCCACCGCCAGCGCGCCCTGTCGCCGGATCATCCCGTGCTGCGCGGCACGTCGCAGAACCCCGATGTGTATTTCCAGGGCCGCGAATCGGTCAATCCATTCTATGCCGCCTTCCCCGGCCAGCTGCAGCAGGCCATGGACCGGTTTGCCAGCCTCACCGGGCGCCAGTATCGCCTGTATGACTATGTGGGTGCCGCCGATGCAGAACGGGTGATCGTGGTGATGGGGTCCGGTGCCGACACCGTGCATGAAACTGTCGACCATCTGGTGGCCAAGGGTGAAAAGGTCGGCCTGCTGAAAGTGCGGCTGTTCAGGCCATTCAGTGGCACGGATTTTCTGCAGGCGATTCCGGCCAGCGCGAAAGCAATCGCCGTACTGGATCGCACCAAGGAACCGGGCAGCGCCGGCGAACCGCTGTATCAGGATGTCTGCACTGTGTTCATGGAAGCCTACAACAGCGGTGAACGCACCACACTGCCACGGATGATCGGCGGCCGCTTCGGCCTGTCGTCGAAGGAATTCACCCCCGCCATGGTGTGCAGCATTTTCGATGAGCTGCAAAAAACCGCGCCGAAAAACCATTTCACCATTGGCATCGTCGATGATGTCAGCCATTCGTCACTGGATTATGACGAACGGGCACAACCCACCGCCGATGCCGACTGTTTCGAAGCGGTGTTCTATGGTCTGGGTTCCGATGGCACCGTGAGCGCCAACAAGAACAGCATCAAGATCATCGGCGAACAGACCGATCTGCATGCCCAAGGCTACTTCGTTTACGATTCGAAAAAATCCGGCGCCGTCACCGTGTCCCACCTTCGCTTTGGCAAGAATCCGATCCGCTCGGCCTATCTGATCCAGCCCGATCGCGCCCGCTATATCGGCTGTCACCAGACGCTGTTTCTAGAAAAGTACGACGTGCTGGAAAAGGCCGCGCCCGGCGCCGTGTTCCTGCTCAATACCAGTGCCGACAAGAACAGTGTATGGAACACCCTGCCGCGCAGCGTGCAGCAGACCATGATCGAGAAAAAGATCCGCTTCTACATTATTGATGCGTATCAGGTGGCAAAGGACAACAATATGGGCCGCCGCATCAACACCATCATGCAGACCTGTTTTTTTGCGATTTCCGATGTGCTGCCACGGGACGCCGCCATTGCGGAAATCAAGAAGGCCGTGGAAAAAACCTACGGCAAGAAAGGCCGCCAGATCACCCAGCGTAATTTCGAAGCCATCGACAATACCCTGGCAGCCCTGCAGCAAGTCAACGTACCGGCACAGGTCAGTTCGACCATCGAGCTGCACGGACTGGTAGCGGCGAATCAATCGGACTTTGTGCGCAACGTGACGGCTACCATCATCGCCGGCAAGGGTGATCGCATTCCGGTGAGCCAGATGCCTGCCGATGGCACCTTCCCCACCGGTACTGCCGCGATTGAAAAGCGCAACATCGCACTGGAAATTCCGGTGTGGGATGAAGACCTCTGCACCCATTGCGGCAAGTGCGTGTTTGTCTGCCCCCACGCCGCCATTCGCAGCAAGCTGTTCCCGGCGGAACTGGCCGCCAACGCGCCGGCCAGTTTCAAGCACGTGCCAATCAAAGGAAAAGATTACGACCAGAACCTGCATATCAGCTATCAGGTGGCACCGGAAGACTGCACCGGTTGTACCCTGTGTGTAGACATCTGTCCGATCCGCGACAAATCCAAAGCCAACCACAAGGCGCTGAACATGGCGCCGCAGCCGCCGCTGCGGGAACAGGAGCGGGCCAACTGGGACTTTTTTGTCGGCCTGCCGGATCACGATCGCCGCGACGTAAAATCCACCACCATGAAAGGCGCCATGCTGCTGGAACCGCTGTTTGAATTTTCCGGCGCCTGTTCCGGCTGTGGCGAAACGCCCTATATCCGCCTGGCAACCCAGCTGTTCGGTGATCGCATGGTAGTAGCAAACGCTACCGGCTGCTCGTCGATTTACGGTGGCAACCTGCCCACCACACCGTGGAGCAAAAATGCCGACGGTCGCGGCCCCGCCTGGAACAATTCCCTGTTCGAAGACAACGCGGAATTCGGCCTGGGCATGCGTATCGCCTGGGATCAGCAGGCAGTCATCGCCCGCGATCTGCTGCAAGGCATGGCGGCAGACATCGGCGATGATCTGGTGCGGGCCACGCTGAATGCAGCGCAGGCCAGTGAAGCGGATATTTACGAACAGCGCCAGCGCATCGAACAGATCCGCCAGCGACTGCTCACATCAAACCATCCCAACGCCCGCAACCTGCTCGGTGTTGTCGATGCCCTGTGCAAAAAGAGCGTGTGGATCATCGGTGGCGATGGCTGGGCCTATGACATCGGATATGGCGGCCTGGATCACGTGCTGGCCTCCGGCAAGGATGTGAATATTCTGGTGCTGGATACCGAAGTCTATTCCAACACCGGCGGGCAAACATCGAAAGCCACACCGCGCGGTGCCGTTGCGAAATTCTCGGCCGGCGGCAAACCCACCGCGAAAAAGGATCTGGCCCGCATCGCAATGACCTACGAAAATGTTTATGTGGCTCACGTCGCCTACGGTGCCAAGGACGTGCACACCCTGCACACCTTTATGGAAGCAGAAAGCTACGACGGCCCGTCGCTGATCATCGCCTATTCCCCCTGCATTGCTCACGGCGTGGAAATGTCAAACAACCATCGCCAGCAGACCCTGGCAGTGGACAGCGGCCACTGGCCCCTGTTCCGCTTCGATCCCCGTCGCAGTGCCGACGGCAAGAATCCGTTCAAACTCGACAGCAAACCGCCATCGGTGGATTACGCGGATTTCATCAAGAGCGAAACCCGTTTCAACATGCTGTGGCGATCCGATCCCGACCGCGCGGAAGCGTTGCTGCAACAGGCCCGCGACGATGTGAAAGAACGCTTTGCCTTCTACGAACACATGGCCACCGGCGGACAGGAGACTTCCCATGAGTAATTCGCCCATGACCGATCTGCAAACCCGCTATCTGGGCCTGGATCTGAAAAATCCCTTCGTGCCTTCCTCCAGCCCGCTCACCGGTGATTTTGATGCGGCGCGGCGGCTGGAGGATGCCGGCGCTGCTGCGCTGATCCTGCCGTCGCTGTTTGAGGAAGCGCTGCACTACGAAGAAGAACGCATGACCCATTTTCTCGACCATCAGGACATCGGCCATTTCGAAGCGGAAACCTTTCTGCCGGACATGCGCGAATACCTGTCGGAACTGGATCAGCATGTGGCGCGGATCGAGCGTTACAAAAAATCATTGTCGATTCCGGTGATCGCCAGCCTCAACGGGGTGACACCGCAAGGCTGGATCCGGCATGCGCAGGATCTGCAGGAAGCCGGCGCCGACGCACTGGAACTGAACCTGTACGGCATTCCCTCCCGGCGCGAAGAAAGCGCGGTGGAAGTGGAACAGCATTATCTTTTCCTGGTGCAGAAACTGCTCGAAACCGTCAGCATTCCGGTTGCCGTGAAACTGTCGGCACAGTTTTCCTCGCCGGTGCATTTCATTGGCGAACTGGAACAGCTCGGTGTGCAGGGTGTGTCCGTGTTCAACCGCTTCTATCAGCCCGACATTGATCTGACCACCCGTCACGTGGTGCCACGCATCCAGCTGTCACATTCCTATGAATCACTGGTGCGCATCCGCTGGATTGCCATGCTGCGCAATCAGGTGGAATTGGGCATAGCTGCCACTGGTGGTTTTCATACCGCCGAAGATGCGCTGAAAGGCCTGATGGTAGGCGCCGATGTCATTCATGTCTGCAGTGTGCTGCTGCAGAACGGCCCCAACCACATGGCGGATCTGCTGCGCGACCTGCGCATCTGGCTCAATGAAAATGAATATGCATCGGTGCAGCAGCTCAAGGGTTGCCTGAGTTATCGCAATGCCATCAATCCCGCCGCATTTGAACGGGCCAATTACGCCGAGCTGATCGGCCACGATGCCTGGCTGAAAGTGGATCTGAAACGGCATCGGGAATGACGCCACGGGTGTCCGCATGAAACATCACACGCGCAGACTCAGTGTGCGTGTGACGTTGCCGCTGAATACATGGTGTTCCTCTGCGAGAACTACCTGCAATCCGGTACCAGCAGCATGAGTCAGGACACCTACCTGTTTGTCAGCCCGTCACTGTTGCGGCGGACCATCACTGAACTGAACAATCTGCCACGCAAGCCGCTGGAGACCTGACAGGAGAGCGGGCAGGATCTCGTCACTCCTGCACCCGCTCATCCAGCCAGGACAGAATGTCATGCCACACCTGTTCATGCCCGGTATCAAGCAGAGTGGCATGGGACATGCCTTCGTATACCTGTAACGTCTTGTCTTCGCTGCCGGCATTCGCCAGCAGATATTCACTCGACGACAGCGGCACCAGCGTGTCGTCGGTTCCCTGCACCACCAGCAATGGCGGCTGCAAGGCGGGAAGCAGCGCTTGCGCCCTGGCAGTGCCCTCCCTCAGCGCGGCAAAAAATCCCAGCGGCAAGGCCGTGTGGGTGACGTGGGGATCGCGCTTGAATTCATCGACCAGCTGATCGCTGTCTACCGCCATCCCCGCAAACAGTTCCGTCACCGCGCCCGGCACCAGCACGGGGTGATTGGGAAACGCCTCCCCCGGCAGCGCCATCATCCACAAACCGGAGCGCGCCAACCAGTTGGGCTGGCGTATTCCCAGCATTTTCACTGCAATCCGCAGCGCCGGCGCATTCAGTATCAGCCCGTCCGGCTGTATGCGACCTTCTGCCGTTGCCAGCAGCGCCACCAGCCCACCCAGGGATTCACCCTGCACGTACACAGGCAGTTCCGGATAACGGGACTGCGCCTGCTGATAGGCCAGCTTCAGATCATCCTGATAGTCGGCGAAGTCCGTTACAAAGCCGCGCCGGCCACGCCCCTGGGATTGCCCCCAGCCGCGCATATCAAACCCCATCACGGCATAACCGTGCCCGGCAAGATGGGATGCCCAGCGGTGATAGAATCCAGAGTGGACATAAGTGCCATGCACCAGCACCACCACCGCTTTCACCGACGCCGATGGCGCAGGCGTCCACCACTGGGCAAACAACGTGATACTGTCGGGGTTCCTGAGGGTCAGCGCTTCGGCCTGCGGCGCCACATCGTAATGGGCAGGCAGCGCCGAAACCGGCGGATGAGAGGAATAGGTGGCACAACCTGACAGCAGCAGCGCACCCAGCAGCGCCAGCCACAGGCACAAGCGGTTT
The DNA here is from genome assembly GCA_041395845.1 of Gammaproteobacteria bacterium. Taxonomy (GTDB): domain Bacteria; phylum Pseudomonadota; class Gammaproteobacteria; order Pseudomonadales; family Ketobacteraceae; genus Ch67. The sequence continues at coordinate 34,950 of JAWKZS010000016.1, read as the reverse complement.
TTATCCATCATTGAACGTCCTTGTCTTGATCCGTTTCCATTGTTTGATCCGAACTGGCAAATACACCCGCGTGATCTTGCCTGCCATGCTGGCAGCCGGCGCCCACCGTGTATGCCACCACTGCAACATACACCTCACACCCCGGGATCAGCAGCGCACCAGCGACTTTTCACCGCGCCGCCGCACAATTGTGTCGTCATTAATCAGAGCCGCGAGCCGTGACAGCGGCTGACCACCGTATCCTGACGCTCTTTGCGACAGATAGGAGCAGCAGCATGAAATGTCTGGTAGTGGGTGGCGGGCTGGCGGGGCTGGCATCGGCGGTGTGGCTGGCAGAAGCCGGACATCAGGTGACCTTGCTGGAACGACGGGGCGCGCTCGGTGGCCGCACCATCGCCATTCCCCAGCCGGAGATCGATGACGTGCCCGATAACGGCCAGCATGTGTTCGCCAGCGGCTACGAAAACCTGTTCCGCTACCTGGACAGCGTCGGCACCCGCCAGCATGTGGCGTTTCCCGGCCACATGTCGATCCGCATGCCCGGTGGCGCCGTGCGGCGTTCCTCGTTCGCGGGCCTGGACGGCATTCGCACCCTGCTCGGCGATCTGCCCGGCGTCAGCGGATTCGATCGGGTGCGCACGGCGATCGCCCAGAGCAAATTGATGCGCCAGGCGCTACGGCAGCCCGCCGATCTCGACCAGATCACCGCCGATCAATGGTTCCGGCGCATCGGCTTGCCCGCGTCCGCGCGCAAGGCCCTTTGGGATGGCATCGTCATTGGCCTGACCGGTGACAAACCGGATATTTCCTCGGCCAAAGTACCGGCGGATCTGCTGGTCACCGGCATGCGTCAGGCCATCAAAATGCGCACGCCGGTGTCCATCGGTTATCCCACGGTGGATCTCGACACCCTGTTCGTGCGCAGCGCCGAAAACGTCTTTGCCCAACGCGGCGTGCAAGTGCGCACCCGTGCCCCGGTGCGCAGCATCGACGTGCACAACGGCAAGCTGCAGGGCGTAACCCTGCTCGACGGCGAATCCCTGACGGCAGATGCCGTGATCTGCGCGGTGCCGGTGTGGAAAGTGAAAGGCCTGCTGGATCAGGTGCCGGGGCATGAGCTGTACTATCGCGCCGTGGAGCATCTGACACCGGTGCCGATTGTCAGCGTCAACCTGTATCTGGATCGCTGCATCGGCATGAACGACTGGGGCGAAATCCTTTACGACGGTGAAGGCGTGCTGGAACAGGTGTGGGACCGCCAGAAAATGCATGGCCGGTCATCCGAACGCAACTGGTTCTACTCCACCACCGTGTCCGCTTCTTACGAGCTGATCAAGCAATCGAACAAGGAGATTGTCGACACCCAGATGGCGATGCTGGCGCGCTATTATCCTGCCGCCCGCGATGCAAACGTGCTGCACAGCCATATCGTGCGCATGCCCTATTCCACCTTTGCCCAGCGTCCGGGAACCGCCGGCGTAAGGCCGCCGCAGAAAACCGCCGTGCGCGGGCTGGCGATTGCCGGTGACTGGACCCAGACCGACTGGACCACCACCATGGAAGGCGCCTGCCAGAGTGCCGCCCGCGCGGTCGAGGCGCTGATCGGCTGACGCCAGGGCTACAGGGTCAACCCGCCTCGTTCCACTGGGCCAGCATCACCCGATTGCGGCCGGCTTCCTTGGCGCGGTACAGCGCTTCATCCGCGGCAGTGATCAGGCGATTGGGCGTGTCATAGGTGGTGGGCAGTCGCGCCGCCACCCCCAGACTGGCACTGAGGGAAATCCGCTTGCCGCCATGAATGAACTGCACCCGCTCGATGGCCTGCCGCAACCGGTTGGCCATTTCGGTGGCGTCATCCGGCGCGATCCCCGGCAACACCACGGCAAATTCCTCGCCGCCGTAACGGGCGACCAGATCGGCGCTGCGATGCACTACCTGACGCAAGGTTGATGCCACCAGTTTCAGGCATTCATCCCCCACCAAATGGCCGTAGGTATCGTTGATCGCTTTGAAATGATCGATATCCACCAGAATCAATGCCAGTGGCTGTCCGGTGCGCACGGCGCGGGACAATTCTGCCTGCAGGGTTTCATCAAAATAACGCCGGTTATGCAGTTTGGTGAGCGGATCGGTGACACAGAGTTTGGCCAGTTCCCGGTTGGCCAGCTCCAGATTTTTCATGGTGCGTTCCAGTTCTGCCGTGCGATCCAGCACCCGCAATTCCAGTTCCTCGGTGTGGCGCTGCTGGATTTCCAGTGCGCGAGACTGGGCCGCCAGTTTTTCACCGCGCTCCTGATCCAGCTGCTGCATGATCGCCAGGGATTCCTGCTGCGCCCGCTCCCGCCGTTCGCGCTCGCGGTTGATACGTTCTGCCAGCGCAAACGACAGCAGCAGCAACTCGATACAGAAACCGGTCATCTGCATGTTTTCAGTCATCACACTGAACGGAATGATGCCCTGCATCATCAGCACGACCACGAACGTACTGCCGATCACAAAGAACCAGGCCACCGTGAAATAACGGGCCGAGCGATTGCCCTTGCGCCACAACGCGACGGTGGTCGCCACGCCGATCACGCAGCTGATCAGTGCCATCGGATTCACCGTGTAAATGATGATCCAGTACCAGCCCGCGATATTGGCTACCACCGCGATCATCCAGTACACCGCCATGAAATTGTTGAGCTGCAGATACCAGCCACCATAGCGTCGCAGCTGGAGGAATTCACGCCCGAACAGCACCGCCATCAGAAACGACAGTTCGGCAAACAGCGAATAGGAATTGGCACGCAGCCAGCCCCAGTCGCCCCACAGGTAGCGTTGACCAATCCCGGTGAGCGCCAGCTCGTACAGGATGATCGACGATACATAGATCGAGTACAGCAGATAGGCACGTTCACGGATGAAAATATACAGCGACAGGTTGTACAGCATCATCGCCAGCAGAATGCCGAAACCGACGCCATAACTGATATTGGTCTGCTCGTCGAAATGCTCGAACGCCTCCTCCTGCATCATCAGCAGTGGCAGAAAAAAAATCGTGCGGGTCTTGGCACGAATGAAAACGGTCGCCTGCTCGTCGGGCTCGAACTGCAGCGGGAACAGGTACAGACGATAGTCTTCGGCGCGCTGGGAAGGTGGAACTTCGTAGCCGGACAGCAGCGGCGCATCCCACTGGCCATTGCTGCGCAGCACGTGCACTTCCACCCGCGACAGCATTATCCAGGGAATCAGCAGCTGCCAGTCGGCGGTCGTTGCGGTGCGATTGTGGACGGGAAACCGTATCCACACCGGGGAAGGCTGCAGCCGCAGATTGATGGACGGCGCATGAACGGTCTGCCAGGCCAGGGTATCGCCTTTGGCCTGCAGCGCCTGCGGCGTGAGCGGCTGATCCTCAATCCAGTACTGGAAATCACGGGTGTCCAGCTGGGCGGGCATGCCCGGCTGCAACGTCACGGCCTGGGCCGACGTCAGCCAGCATCCCAGCCACAGCAGACAACACTGCAGAAGTACGCGCACGAAAGATTCTACTTTTATCAGAGAGATTCGTTCAGTATAGGAAGGAATAACATGGCCGGTCACAATATAACCAAGAATTCTAACCGGACGTTTCCGTCACCCTCTGCAATAGCGTTTTTCACCCTCCCTATGCCGCTTAGCTGTCTGCTATGCTCCAGACACTTTGCACCACCCCATCACCGGAGACGCCCATGAACATTTCCATGTACAACGCCAGCGTGCCGCAATTCATCCGCATGCTGACCAACCTGAAAAACATTCTGGAAAAGGCCGCCAGCTTTGCTGAACAAAAGCGTGTCGACACCAAGGTACTGGCCAGCTATCGCCTGGCGCCGGACATGCTGCCGCTGTCAGCCCAGGTCCAGATTGCCTGCGATACCGCCAAAGGCTGTGGCGCCCGCCTGGCCAGTGTCGAGATGCCGCGTCATGAGGACAATGAAAAAACCATCGCCGAACTGGTGACCCGGGTCGAAAGCACCATCGCCTTCCTGAAAACCCTGACCCCCGAACAGATTGATGGCAGCGAAGACAAGCACGTCGTGCTGAAATTCCCCAACAGCAGTTTCGAATTCAAAGGCCTCAATTACCTGCTGGGCTTTGCCCAACCCAATTTCTATTTCCACTGCACCACCGCCTACGCGATTCTGCGTCACTGCGGCGTCGAGATCGGCAAGATGGATTACCTGGGCAGCGCCTGACCGCACAGCAGTGGGATAATGGCCGGGTTTTCAGTATGCTTGAGTCCATTGTCCCACTGAGCCAGCTGTCGCAACATGTCGAATCATCCGCAAGCCGCCATCCATTACCGCATTACTCCCGTTGACCCCTACGCCCACCTGTTCGCGGTGGAACTGCAGATCCAGCAGCCCGGCCCCGATCAGTTGCTGCGCCTGCCGGCGTGGATTCCCGGCAGCTACATGATTCGTGATTTCGCCCGCAACATCGTCAGCATCGGTGCGACCGACAACAATGGCGCAGTCAGTCTGACAAAACTCGACAAGTCCACCTGGCAGCTCGGCCACTGTCGCGGTCCGGTGAGCATCCGTTATCAGGTTTACGCCTGGGATCTGTCGGTACGCGCTGCCCATCTGGATCAGAAACATGCCTACTTCAATGGCACCAGCGTGTTTCTCGAAGTCGTGGGCCAGGGCGACCAGCCCTGCACCGTCGATATCGACAACGCCAGCATTCCCGAAGCGCGTCACTGGCGTGTGGCTACCTCGCTGCCCGAAGCCGGCGCTGCCCGCTATGGCTTCGGCCGCTATCGCGCCGAGAATTACGACGACCTGATCGATCACCCGGTGGAAATTGCCGACTTTTCCCTGGTGAGTTTCGACGCCTGCGGCGTGCCCCACGATTTTGTGCTGAGCGGAATGCACAATGCGGATCTGGATCGCATCGCCCGCGACCTGAAACCCATCTGCGAATACCAGATCCGCCTGTTCGGTGAACCGGCGCCGTTTACCCGGTACGTGTTCATCACCTGGGTGGTGGGCGACGGTTATGGTGGCCTCGAACATCGCGCCTCCACCAGCCTGATCTGCAGCCGCGACGATCTGCCGCTGGCCAAGCAACCCACCAGCATGAGCGAAGGCTACAAAACCTTCCTTGGTCTGTGCAGTCACGAATATTTTCACAGCTGGAACGTCAAACGCATTCAACCGGCGATTCCCTACGATCTGCGCAGCGAAAACCATACGCCACTGCTGTGGGCGTTCGAAGGCATTACCTCGTACTATGACGATCTCACGCTGGTACGCACCGGCCTGATTTCACGCCAACGGACTATCTGGAACTGCAGGCAAAAAACATCACCCGCGTGCTGCGCAATCCCGGCCGCTTCACCCAGTCGGTGGCGGAATCCAGCTTCGACGCCTGGACCAAGTTCTACAAACAGGACGAAAACAGCGCGAACGCAATCGTCAGCTATTACACCAAAGGTGGCCTGGTGGCGCTGACCCTGGATCTGACCCTGCGCCGCCTCACCGAGCATCGCCTGAGCCTGGATGATGTAATGCGCGCCCTGTGGCAGCACTTCGGCAGCGTGCAGAAACCGGTGGCCGACGACGACATCCGCCAGCAGTGTCTGCAGCTGCTGGAAACCCTCAAGGTCGACGCACAGGGACGCCAGCATTTCGACGCAGTGTTCAATAACGCGGTATATGGCACGGCCGATCTGCCGCTGGACGAAGTGCTGCGTTTCGTTGGCGTGGAATTCAATCTGCGTCCGGCCACCTCACTCAATGACAGTGGCGGTAATGCCGCGAAAACCGATCCGCTGCGACCGGATTTTGGTGTCGGCATCAGTGCGGGTAATGGTGGCGCTCAGGTGGCGCGGGCGTTCAATGGCGGCCCGGCCCATCGTGCCGGCATTTCCGCCGGCGATGTGCTGATTGCCCTCAACGGACTGAAAATCGATGCGGGCAGTTTTGAAAAGTACTGAATCGCTATCAGCCCGGCGATACCGTCAAGGTGCACGGTTTCCGTCGTGACGAGCTGATGGAATTTTCGGTGACACTGGGATCGCCGGCGGCCGACACCTGCTACCTGACGCTGGTGGAAGCAGCAGCCAGCCAGCGCTGGCTGCAGACAGAACAATAATGCTTACGGCTTCGGTGTCGGCATGATCAGCTGCGGATCAAGCCGCTGCGCTGAAACCAGTTCAGCCGCCAGCACAGATGGGGGCCGGTGGCACGGCCACTGGCGCCCACCTTGCCGATGATCTGGCCCTTCTTCACCGTATCGCCTTTCTTCACCAGCATCTTGCTCATGTGCAGATAGGTGGTGTTGATGCCCATGCCGTGATCGATCACGATGGTGTCGCCGGAAAAACATGTCCGGATACGCCATCGACACCACGCCATCGGCCGGCGCGGCAATGTCGGTGCCATGAGGGACCGCCAGATCCACACCAAAATGCGGGCTGCGCGGTTCGCCGTTGTAAATGCGCTGATTGCCATACACCCCGGTGACCGGCCCTTTCACCGGCCACTGGAACTGCTCGCGGAAAAACGTGTTCAGACTAACCACATCCCGCGCATACCCACCGCTGCCTGCTCGACCCGAATACGCTCCATGTCCTTGGGATCAGGATTCACCGTGCGGGCCGGTACACCTGTCACGCTCTGCACATCGAATTTGCGCGTCGCCACCGACAAGCTTGTGTGCATGGGATTGACCGCCGGGCAAGGTCACCTGCAGTGTTTGCGGCGAAGTATCATCACGACCGAAACCAAACACAAAGACGCCATCATTGGATAACGGCAACGCCCGCTGCTGAAACGTGATTTTACTGTCGGCAGGCGCCTGGCCGATCACCAGCCCACCCTGGGTAAAATGACCATCGAGCACAATGCCATTGCCCAGATCGCGGATTTCTGCCTGCGCGGTGACGGCAACACCGGAACAGGCCAGCCATCCCAACCATTGCCATACAGCGATACGGATTTTTTCATCACAGTTTCACTCCCAATGCCGCGAACACATCAGCGGACGGATAGCCATCGGCAATCATACCTTTGCTTTTCTGATAGGCGCGGATCGCCTTGCGGGTGCCGGAACCGAGAATACCGTCCGGGTTACCGGTATCAAAGCCGGCGGCGTTGAGCGCTGTCTGCAGCTGGCGCACCTGTTCAATCAGCAGACGCGGCTGGTTTGGTGGCGCGCGATGCAGTTCACCACCACCATTGATGCGATCAGCCAGATGCCCCACCGCGATGGCGTAATATTCGGAACGGTTCCAGCGCATGATGATTTCGAAATTGTCATACACCACAAACGCCGGCCCGGTATGACCCGACGGCACCAGAATCGACGCCTGCAATTCATAGCGGGGCAGCGGGCTGCCATTGGCCATGGTGACACCCAGATCGGCCCACTGCGCCAGGCTGCGTTTTTCCGCCAGCGACGCCAGGCTGTAATCAAAGCCCTGCGGCAGCGTCACTTCGCGGCCCCAGCGCAATTCCTTCTTCCAGCCCATCTTGCTCAGGTAATTGGCAGCCGATGTCATCGCATCGGGAATGCTGCGCCACAGGTCGGCACGCTGATCACCGTCGCCATCCACCGCGTGCGCACGATAGGCGCTGGGCATGAACTGCATGTTGCCCACGGCGCCCGCCCAGGAACCCTGAAAGCGTTCCGGCGTGACGACATTTTCATCCACCATTTTCAGTGCCTGGATCAGTTCACCGGTGAAGAATTCGCTGCGACGTGGATCGCAAGCCAGGGTAGCCAGGGAATCCAGCACCGGCATCTTGCCCAGATAACTGCCGAAGTTGGTTTCCAGTCCCCAGAACGCCATCAGGTACTGGGGCGGCACACCGTATTGCTGTTGCAGTTTCAGCAGCAGATCGTGGTGTTCTGCCAGCATCTTGCGGCCCATCCGCACGCGCTCGTCGGTCACCCGTTTGGTCAGATAATTGTGGAAGGTTTCGCTGAATTCCGGCTGGGCACGATCGAGCTCGATAACCCGTGTCACGTACTGCACTTTCGCCAGTACGTTGTTCACGGTATCCGGGGTGATGCCGGCGGCCAGGGCTTTTTGTTGCAGCACGGGAATGCAGGTGTCGAACTGGGGATCGGCCAGCGCGCTGCCGGCACCCAGCAAGGCCAGCAAGGTGGCCAACGGTTTGAGGGTCATGTGTGTCACGCAGAAACGGTCGGAGTCGAAGGACAGCGTTAACATCCGCTGAATTCATACGTCACGTTTTAGCATTTTTTACCGCTGCGGGGAAAGCCGGCCGGCAAAAGTTTCCGCAGCGGTCACACTTCAGGCAACGCTGGTTTGATAAATCCCCTGACTGCGCAGGTATTCTTCATAGCTGCCGCTGAAATCCACCACCCGTCCAGGCTGCATGTCGATGATGCGGGTGGCCAGCGACGACACGAATTCACGGTCGTGACTGACGAACAGCAGGGTGCCGGGATAATGTTCCAGCGCCAGATTGAGAGATTCGATGGATTCCATGTCCAGGTGGTTGGTGGGTTCGTCCATCACCAGCACGTTGGGCTTCTGCAGCATCAGTTTGCCGAACAGCATGCGGCCCTGTTCACCACCGGACAGACTTTTCACCGACTTGCCGATGTCATCCTGCCCAAACAGCATGCGGCCAAGAATGCCGCGAATCATCTGCTCGTCGCCCTTTTCCGGTTTCCACTGCATCATCCATTCGAACAGGGTCATGTCGTCGGCAAAGTCATGGCCGTGATCCTGGCTGTAGTAACCGATGCTGACGTTTTCCGACCATTTCACCTCGCCGGACAGCGGCGCCATTTCGCCCATCAGCGTGCGCACCAGGGTGGTCTTGCCGATACCGTTGGGGCCGATGATGGCAACCCGCTCACCCACTTCCACCATCAGGCTCAGGCGGTTCACAAGTATATTGGTGTCGAAGCCCTGGGTCAGATCATGCAGCTCCAGCGCCAGACGGTGCAGTTTCTTGTATTGATCAAAGCGGATGTAAGGACTGACCCGGCTCGATGGTTTGACTTCGGTCAGTTCGATCTTGTCGATCTGCTTGGCCCGCGAGGTGGCCTGCTTGGCCTTGGACGCGTTGGCAGAAAACCGGCTGACGAAGGTTTGCAGTTCGGCAATCTTCGCCAGTTTCTTTTCGTTGTCCGCCTGCACCTGTTCCCGCGCCATGGTGGACGCCGTCATGAACGCATCGTAATTGCCGGGATAGATCTTGATGTCGCCGTAATCCAGATCCGCCATGTGAGTGCACACGCTGTTGAGGAAATGACGGTCGTGGGAAATGATGATCATGGTGCTGCTGCGCTGCTTGAGAATGTCTTCGAGCCAGCGGATGGTGTTGATGTCTAGGTGGTTGGTCGGTTCGTCCAGCAGCAGGATATCCGGATCGGAAAACAGTGCCTGCGCCAGCAGCACCCGCAGCTTCCAGCCCGGCGCTACCGCACTCATGGGGCCGAAATGCTGTTCCAGCGGAATGCCCAGTCCCAGCAACAGCTCGCCGGCACGGGATTCGGCGGTGTAACCGTCCATCTCGCCGAATTCCACTTCCAGTTCCGCCACCCGGATGCCGTCTTCTTCCGACATGTCCGCCAGGGCGTAAATACGATCGCGCTCTTCCTTCACCTTCCACAGTTCGGCGTGGCCCATGATCACGGTGTCCACTACGGTGAAGTTTTCGTAGGCAAACTGGTCCTGGCGCAGCTTGCCGAGCCGTTCGTTCATGTCGATGGATACGTTGCCCGCGGTGGGCTCCAGATCGCCGCCGAGGATTTTCATGAACGTCGACTTGCCGCAACCATTGGCACCAATCAATCCGTAGCGATTGCCGTTACCGAATTTCACGGACACGTTTTCGAACAGGGGCTTGGCCCCGAATTGCATGGTGATGTTGGCGGTGGAAATCACGGACAGATCCTGCGGTTGGAATGGCAATGGCAACAAGGCCGCGCACTATAGCAAAAGCCCCGGATCAGAACCATGGACGCTGTGTTGCGGTTGCGCGGCGGTTTGTCAGTGGCGGTTTACAAGAAAAATCCGCGCGTTTAAGTCAGGTGTGCTATATTTCAATCTGCAGCCTGAGGTTTTCCACCCTGCTGCTGGCGACATCGTTAGTTAAAAGGCCGATCCGGCCCTGCCTCGCATCCCCCGCTGAGCGTCTCTTTCCGAATGCCGCACAACCATTGCCATCTTCTGGCAATCTCTTGTTTTTAAAGCCAATTACTGGCTCATTGAGTACCCAATACTATGTCATTTGAATCTCTCGGTCTGGCAGAATCGCTGGTACGTGCCGTGCACGACAAAGGTTACACCCAGCCCACCCCGATCCAGACCCAGGCCATTCCGGCCATCCTGCAAGGCCAGGACATCATGGCCGCGGCCCAGACCGGCACGGGCAAAACCGCCGGTTTCACGCTCCCCCTGTTACAGCGTCTGCTGCCGGGTCAACCGGTCAAAGCCAACGGCGTGCGCGCCCTGGTATTGACGCCGACCCGCGAACTGGCCGCACAAGTTTATGAAAGTGTTCAGGTTTACGGCGAAAACCTGCCGCTGCGTTCCACCGTGGTGTTCGGTGGCGTCAGCATCAATCCGCAGATGAAGAACCTGCGCCGTGGGGTGGATGTGCTGGTGGCGACACCAGGCCGCCTGCTCGATCTGCACAAGCAGAACGCCGTCAAACTGAACCAGGTGGAAATCCTGGTGCTGGACGAAGCCGACCGCATGCTGGACATGGGCTTCATCCACGATATCAAGCGGGTGCTGGCCCTGTTGCCGGCCAAGCGGCAGAACCTGCTGTTTTCCGCGACCTTTTCCGGCGATATTCGCGAGCTGGCCCGTGGCCTGCTGAACAATCCGGTGGAAATCGATGTGGCACCCCGCAACAGCACCACCGAACTGGTGGAGCAGGTGGTACACCCGGTGGATAAAGGCCGCAAAGCCGCCCTGCTCAGCCACCTGATCAAGTCACAGGACTGGACCCAGGCGATCGTGTTCAGTCGCACCAAGCACGGCGCCAACCGTCTGGTGGACTACCTGATGGAAGACGGCATCAGCGCCGCCGCCATCCATTCCAACAAGAGCCAGGGCGCCCGCACCAAGGCCCTGAGCGAATTCAAGAACGGCAAGGTGTCCATCCTGGTGGCCACCGACATCGCTGCCCGCGGCCTGGATATTCCCCAGCTGCCCCAGGTGGTGAATTTTGATCTGCCCAACGTGCCGGAAGATTACGTCCACCGCATCGGTCGTACCGGTCGCGCCGGGGAAACCGGCCACGCCATTTCGCTGGTGTCGGCCGATGAAAGCAGGCAGCTGGCGGATATCGAACGCCTGATCAAGCGCAAGATTACCCGCGAGGAAATCACTGGTTTCGAAGCCAAACAAACCGTGGCGGAAGCCCGTGCCGAGGAGCCCCAGCGCCGCAATGAATCCCGGAGCGGTGGCCGTTCCGGCCAGCAACGCCAGGGCCAGCAGCGTCAAGGGCAACCGCGTCAAGGCCAGGAGCGTCAAGGACAGTCACGCAGTGGCGAGCAGCGCAGCAGCGAAGGACGCAACCGCGCCGGCGCCAATGGCGGTCAGCGCCAGGGCGAGCAGCGGGCGGCCCGTGCCGACGGTCAGCGTTCGCAGAAGCCCCGCAATGGCCAGAGCAGCGGCGGTCGGGGCCAGGGTGAACAGCGGCAGGCCGGTGGCGGTCGCAATCCACAGGGTCGCACCCTGTCCCACGTGGACAAGGCACTGATCAATACACCGATGAGCCAACGACTGGATCCGAGCGAAGAACACCGTCGCGCCCAGGCACTGGGCAATCGCGCACCCACACCGCAGGAACGGGAAGCAGCGCGTCAGGCGCAGCCACGCCAGAACAACGGCCGCAATCCGAATGCGCGGGGCGCCGATGCCCGCACGGATCGCCCTCACCAGAACCGCGCCCGCAACAATAACGGCGGTCAGCGGGATCAGGGTAACGGCCAGCGCCAGGCAGCCCCCCGCTCCGCCGATGCACCACCGAAAAAATCGTTGGTGTCCCGCGTGAAAAACTGGGTGCAGCGTTCCGTCTGATGACACCGTTGCTATTGGCAGCGATTCTCGCCGGACTGGTGGCGGTGGCACCTTTTGCCATCGACACCTATCTGCCGGCCCTGCCGATGATGGCGGGGGATCTGGATGCCTCCATCGCCCTGGTGCAGGCATCCATTCCAGCCTATCTGATCGGCGGTGCCATCGGCCAGTTCGTGGGTGGCCCGCTGTCCGACCAGATCGGCCGCAAACCGGTGGGGCTGTTCGGCCTCACGGTGTACGGCCTGTCCAGTTGCGCCATTGCGTTCACCAACTCCGTCGAGATGCTGTTGCTGCTGCGCTTTACCCAGGCCCTGGGGGGCGGTAGCACTACGGTGATCGTGGCGGCCATCGTGCGGGATTCCCAGGATGGCAAAAGCGCCGCGCGGATGATGGCGCTGATCGGACTGATCATGACCAGCGCCCCGCTGGTGGCACCGGCGGTGGGTTCCGGCCTGCTGTGGCTGTCGGGCTGGCGGGCGATTTTCGTGATGCTGGCGCTGTATGCCCTGCTGATGTTCATCCTGCTGAAATGGCGGGTACCCGAAACCCGCCAGCCCAATCCCGACTTTTCCCTGGGTCATCTGCTGCGCACCACCCTGCATAATTACGGCGTCGTGTTCCGCCATCGCCGTGCGCTGGGTTATGTGTTCGGCATGGGCTTCGGTTCGGCCACCATGTTCATGTTCCTGTCCACCTCGGCCTTTGCCTACATGGAATACTTCGGCGCATCGGAACAGCAGTTTCCGCTACTGTTCGGTGCCAATATCGTCGCCATGATGGTCATGAACCGGCTGGGCGTACTGGGTCTGCGCTGGCTGGAACCGGAAATCCTCTGCCGGATCGGTATCAGCGCCCTGCTGCTGGCAATGCTGGGACTGGCCGTCTATGTGCTGATGGGCGATCCGCAACTCTACGGTGTGGTGTTGTTCATCATGCTCGGGCTCGGCATGATGGGGCTGATGTATCCGCAGGGCATCGCCAGCTATCTGCATTTCTTCCCGCAGCAGGCCGGCGCCGCCAGTGCGTTGCTGGGAATTCTGCAATTCACCCTGGGCGCCCTGAGCGGTGCCATCGTCAATGCGCTGCATGACGGATCGCTGGTGCCCATGGCAGTTGGCATGGCAATAACAGCGACCATCAGCGCCACCCTGCTGTTCGGACTGGCCGGGCTGACCGGCAAACACGCCAACTGAGATTCAGCGACATTCGCGAAAAATCCGCGTGCGAAATTCCCGGCGCTGGTGTCGTAGCGCATTGCCCTGCGGTTCCTGGTAGCCGGCATCGAGCCGGTATTGCACCCTGTCCAGACGTGCCTGCAGGCGGGCACAGTGTTTTTCCTGGCGCTGCGCCTGCTTGGCCTGCTCCTTTGCCGCGCGCTGGGCCGGGGTCAGCTTGCGGTGGCTGGAAGGTGCCTTTCGCGTTGCTGCTTGCCGGGGTGAAGACTCCACGCCGTTGGTGTCGGTATCCGCTGCCGTGGCGTCGCTGATCTGGCGGTAATAGATCACACCGTTGTCATCTACCCAGCGCTGCAACCCGCCATCCGCAAAGGCAGGCAGGCTGATGCTCAGTACCACCAGTACTGTGAACGCCCAACGGCCCATCCTGGACACGCGGGGTTTTCCCGATTCGTCGTGCACGTTTTCATCCCTGAATTGTTCCTTTCAGACATAAAGACAGGTGGCGCGTTAAGAATGCCTGACTGAGCAGGCGTGACGGCACCCTATTCGGGCAACATGCACCTTGTTGGTGCAAAACATCGTACTGATTGGGGTGGGTTTTCCTGATGATCGTCGCCAACCCTTGAATAATGGGGGTTTCGGCAAGCTGGCACCCTCTTTGCTTAGTCAGAATCGTGGAGGAGAACAATGGCGCAACCATTGAAGGTACTCACAGCGACAATTGGGTTTGCAATGGACAGCTAGGGTTCCGATCGTGCCTGGTATCAACCAGCCGGTGTCTGGTCCGAGAGCTGGCGACCTTCCCAGGGGAAGGTTACACGGCGGGATAAAAGCCCGGGAGGTGACACTGGCAGCTTGCCATTGCGTCCTCCGCCCTTTTCACGTGTAACCATGGGAGATCCACCATGAACATCCGATTGAAAACCGTGCTCCTCGCACCCGTCTTTCTTGCCGCTCTTGTTGTTGCTTCGATCACACATGCTGAAGAAAAGAAGTCCTTCAGTGTGTGTTGGTCCATTTATGTGGGCTGGATGCCCTGGGATTACGGTGCACAGAAAGGCATCGTGAAAAAGTGGGCCGATAAATACGGCATCACTATCGACGTGGTTCAGATCAACGATTACGTCGAGTCCATAAACCAATATACCGCTGGCAAATACGATGGCTGCACCATGACCAACATGGACGCGCTGACCATTCCTGCCGCCGGTGGTGTCGATTCCACTGCGCTCATCGTCGGTGACTTTTCCAACGGCAATGACGGCGTCGTGTTGAAAGGCAAAAAATCCCTCGCTGACATCAAAGGCCAGACCGTCAACCTGGTGGAATTGAGCGTGTCGCATTATCTGCTGGCGCGCGGCCTGGAAAGCGTTGGCCTGGCGGAAAAAGATCTGAAAGTGGTGAACACCTCTGACGCGGATCTGGTAGCGGCCTATGCCACCAAGGATGTCACTGCAGTGGTAACCTGGAACCCGCTGCTGTCGGAAATCACCGCCATGCCCAACAGCTACAAGGTTTTCGATTCCTCGCAGATTCCCGGCGAAATCATCGACCTGATGGTAGTGAACAGCGACATCCTGAAAGCCAATCCTGCGTTCGGCAAAGCCCTCGCCGGCGCCTGGTATGAAATCATGGCCACCATGCAAAGCGACAGCAGTGCGCGTGAATTCATGGGCAAGGCATCCGGTACTGATCTCGCAGGCTTCGAGGCACAGCTGGCGTCCACCAAAATGTTCTACGGCGCCAAGGAAGCGGTGGAATTTACCAACAGCCCGCAACTGAAAACCACCATGGAATACGTGGCGAAGTTTTCCTTCGATCACGGTCTGCTGGGTGAAGGTGCTGCGGACGCCAGCTTCATCGGCATCGCCACACCGGCCGGGGTTTACGGCGACAGCAAGAACGTGAAACTGCGTTTCGATCCGACCTATATGCAGATGGCCGCCGACGGCAAGCTGTAAGGTCTGTCTGGACGTGCGTCGCTGGCGCGCGTCCAGGTCATCGGGATTTCTTCACTTCCGCAACCGCAGTACAGGCCCATGAAAAAACTCATCAATCAGCATCCGAACAAGACTGCGCGCTGGTTTCTCGGCCTGCTGCCCTTTGCCATCCTGCTGGTACTGTATCTGATCGCATCGGATGCGCGACTGACAGAAAATCCCAACGACAAATTATTGCCAGCGTTTGCCACCTTCGGTGATGCCATCTATCGCATGGCATTCGAAGCCAACAAACGTAGCGGCGACATCCTGCTGTGGGTGGACACGGCCAGCAGCCTCACCCGGCTGGCCTGGGGTGTCGGTATCAGTGCGCTGGTGGGACTGGTGTTCGGCGTCCTCAACGGCACTATTCCGTTTCTGCGCGCCAGCTTCTCACCGCTGGTGACGTTTCTGTCGCTGATTCCGCCGATGGCGATTCTGCCGATTCTGTTTATTGCCTTTGGTCTGGGCGAACTGGCCAAGGTGATGCTGATCGTGATCGGCATTACACCGTTTCTGATCCGCGACCTGCAACAACGGGTGCTGGAAATCCCTGCCGAGCAGCTGATCAAGGCGCAGACCTTGGGCGCCTCTACCTGGCAGATCATGTTGCGGGTCGTGCTGCCGCAGGTATTGCCGCGACTGATCGATGCGGTGCGCCTGTCGCTGGGAGCCGCCTGGCTGTTTCTGATTGCCGCCGAAGCCATTGCCGCCGATCAGGGATTGGGTTATCGCATCTTTCTGGTACGGCGCTATCTGGCGATGGACGTGATTCTGCCTTACGTGTTGTGGATCACGCTGCTGGCGTTTGTAGTGGATTACGGCCTGAAGAAAATTTCCCTGTGGTGCTTTCCCTGGTTCCACAGCCTGACTGCGACCCAGGGGAACGGCAAATGAGTTATATCGAAATCAACAATCTGTGGAAAGAATACGGTGATCAGGTCGTGCTGGAGCGCATTAATGCGCGGGTGAAAAAAGGGGACTTCATCACCATCGTCGGTGCATCCGGCTGCGGCAAAACCACTTTTCTGAAAATGCTGCTGGGCACCGAATCAGCGAGCCGCGGCGCCATCGTCCTGGATGGCAAACCGATTCCGGCCGAACCCAGCGCGGAACGCGGTATCGTGTTTCAGCGTTACTCGGTGTTTCCACACATGACCGTCTTGAAAAACGTGATGCTGGCGCGGGAGCTGGAACATAGCCGTTTGCTCGGCATGCTGTTCGGTGCCAAACGCAACGCCGCGAAAAAAGAAGCCACTGAACTGCTGGAACGGGTGGGCCTGGGCCATGCACTGAACAAGTATCCCCATGAACTGTCAGGCGGCATGCAGCAACGGCTGGCACTGGCGCAATCCCTGATGCGCAAGCCTGCGATCCTGCTGCTGGATGAGCCCTTCGGTGCGCTCGATCCCGGCATCCGCGCCGACATGCACGCACTGGTGCTGGATCTGTGGAAACAGCATCAGCTGACCATTTTCATGATCACCCACGATCTGAAAGAAGGCTTCAGTCTGGGCACCCGGCTCTGGGTGTTCGACAAACTGCGGCACGATCCGCAAGCCCCCAACGCCTACGGCGCCCGCGTCACCTACGACATTCCCGTAGGCCAGGCAGATCGTTCCCTGTATCGCCAGCTTGACCGGCAGCTCGAAAGCAGCGGGCTGCCTGCAACACCTGCCTGAGGAGACCGCGATGAGCGAACCCCTGTATCACTACACCCTGCCCGGCGCCAAGCACTGGTCACTGCGGATGCGGCGCGGCACGATCCTGAAACTCACCGATATCGACGGCGGCGCCAATGTCGGCATGCTGTTCTACAACCCGGAAGATTTGCTGGAACGCTACAACGCGCCGGACACACTGAAGTGCCAGCACACGTTCAAACTGTCGAAAGGCAATTGCCTGTATTCCGACATGGGGCGGATTTTCTGCTCCATCATCGACGACAGCCACGGCTGGCATGACACCGTGTGCGGCAATCTGAATCGCAAAACCCTGACCGCGCGCTGGGGCGTGCATTCCTATCAGGATTTTCGCAACGACTGGTATCTGAACGGTCATGACAGCTTTCTGGTAGAACTGGCGAAGTACGGCCTCGGTGAAAAAGACATGGCGGCCAATCTGAATCTGTTCAGTAAGGTGGTGGTTGACGATGCTGGCAACATGTCACTGGATTCATCCGGTGCCAAGGCCGGTGCCAGCATCAGCCTGCGTTTTGAAATGGATACATTGGTGATATTGCACAGCTGCCCGCATCCGCTGAATCGCAGCGCTGAATTTCCGGTGAAGCCGGTGGGCTGCGAAATCCTGCTCGCCGATCCTGTCAGCGAAGATGATTACTGCCGGAATTTCCGCCCGGAAAACCAGCGTGGCTTCGACAACAACCGTCTGTACCATCTGGGACTGCGTTGAGGAGACGATCATGATCAAGGTCAGCGAACGCGATCCTGCCACCGCCGCGCACAAGGAAATTGTACCGGCCGGTGATTACTGGATGCATAAACTGAAAAATGGCCAGACCCTGCGTATTCTGGATCTGGAAGGCAACCAGGCGGCCGACACCCTGTTTTATTCCGCGAAAGATCCGTCGGAGCGTTACAGCGCCATGGACACCATTCGTGAGCAGGGCAATGTGTATCTGAGTGCCGGCACCAAACTGCTGTCCAACCGCGGCAACACCATGCTGGAAATTGTTGCCGACACCTGTGGTCGCCATGACACTCTGGGCGGGGCCTGTGCCACTGAAAGCAACACGGTGCGTTATGCGCTGGAAAAGCGCTGCATGCACGCCTGCCGTGACAGTTATCTGCTGGCAGTGGCGCAGAATGAAAAGTTCGGCATGACCAAGCGGGACATTACCCACAACATCAATTTCTTCATGAATGTGCCGGTGACCGCCGATGGTGGCCTGACGTTTGCGGACGGGATTTCAGCGCCGGGAAAATATGTGGAGATGACGGCGATGATGGATGTGATTGTGCTGATTTCGAATTGTCCGCAGCTGAACAATCCGTGCAACGGATATAATCCGACGCCAATTGAAGTGATTATCTGGAGCTGAGTCTTTTGCTTGTTCGACGGTTCCGTTCCGGTGGTTCTGGTGATCTGATTCCAGACACGCCGTGAACCCATCCATGGGGGCTGCTCCGCGACATCCCTGTCGCAGAGCGTCTGGAATCAGATCACCAGAACAACCTCCACTCAGTGCCACCTGATAGCATCATCCGTTCTTGACCTTCCGCCGGACGACCGGCCGGAGCAGCAAAATCCGCGGGACGACCCGCACTGAACACAGGCACACAACCATGTTCAAAAAAGTGCTCATCGCCAACCGTGGCGCCATCGCAACCCGCATCATCCGCACCCTGAAAAAAATGGGCATCACCTCCGTCGCCGTGTATGCCGAGGCTGATGCCAATTCCCTGCATGTCGCACAGGCCGACGAAGCCTACAGCCTCGGCGCCGGCGCGGCTGCGGATACCTACCTGAATCAGGAAAAACTGTTCGCCATCATGCAGCGGGCAGGCGTGGATGCAGTGCATCCCGGTTATGGCTTCCTCAGTGAAAACCCCACCTTCGTGACCGCCTGCGAGCGCAACGGCATCGTGTTTATCGGCCCCACCATCGCCCAGATGGAAGCGTTTGGCCTGAAACACACGGCCCGGGCGCTTGCCAAGGCGAACAACGTGCCACTGTTGCCCGGCACCGATCTGCTGACCTCCCTTGATGATGCGCTGCAGGCGGCGGAGCAGATCGGTTATCCGGTGATTCTGAAAAGCACCGCCGGTGGCGGTGGCATCGGCATGCAGATGTGTACCAGCGCCGACATGCTGACCAAAGCCTTTGACAGTGTGAAACGGCTGAGCGCCAATAACTTTGCCAACGATGGCGTGTTCATCGAAAAATATATCGAGTACGCCCGCCATATCGAGGTGCAGATTTTCGGTGACGGTAACGGCCACGCACTGGCGCTGGGTGAACGCGACTGTTCCGCCCAGCGCCGCCACCAGAAAGTGATCGAGGAAACCCCGGCACCAAATATTCCAGAGGATGTCCGCACGGCGCTGCACACCACGGCGGAACGCATCATGCAGGCGGTGAATTACCGTAACGCCGGCACGGTGGAATTCATTTACGATCAGCGCGAGCACCGGTTCTATTTTCTGGAAGTGAATACCCGGTTGCAGGTGGAGCACGGCGTTACCGAGATGGTGTACGGCGTCGATCTGGTGGAATGGATGATCCGGCTTGCGGCCGGCGAGCTGCCACCGCTGACGACGCTGGCGCAGCCGCTATCGCCACAGGGCCACGCCATTCAGGCACGTATTTATGCTGAAGATCCCAACAAGGCGTTTCAGCCCTGCGCCGGCCTGCTCACCTGCGTGGAATTTCCTGCGAGCACTACAGATAAGCTACGCATCGATCACTGGGTTGAATCCGGCATTACCGTGTCGCCGTTCTTCGATCCCATGCTGGCCAAGGTGATCACCCACGCGGCTGATCGCGCCAGCGCCATGGCAGCACTGGATACTGCATTGGCGAACACGGTGCTGGAAGGCATCGAAACCAACAAGGATTACGTGCGCGACGTTCTGGCCACGCCGACGCTGCAACAGGGCGCGATGTTCACGCGCTTTCTCAACGATTTTCGCTACACACCTGCCACCTTCGATGTGATCACGCCGGGCACACAAACCACGGTGCAGGATTATCCCGGCCGGGTCGGTTACTGGGATATTGGCGTGCCACCCAGCGGGCCGTTCGACAGTCTGTCATTCCGGCTGGGCAATCGCCTGCTGGGTAATGCCGAACACTGTGCCGGCCTGGAAATCACCCTGAACGGCCCCACTCTGCGCTTCAATTGCGCCACCCATATTGCGCTGACCGGCGCCGCGGTGCAGGCAACGATGGATGGCTCGTCCATCGACATGAACACGGTGATCAGCATCAGCGCCGGCCAGACGCTGACACTGGGCAAAGTCACCGGCGCCGGTGCGCGCTGTTATCTGAGTGTGGCCGGCGGCATCCAGTGCGCACCTTATCTGGGTTCGGCCTCCACATTCACACTGGGACAGTTTGGCGGCCACGGTGGCCGTGCGTTACGCACCGGTGATGTGCTGCACCTGGCCAATCCGGCACAAGCAGTTACCCCCGAATCGCTGCCAGCAAACGTGCAGCCGGCTATCGCTAACGACTGGCAACTGCATGTGATTTACGGCCCCCATGGCGCGCCGGATTTTTTCACCGCGCAGGATATCGAGACGTTCTTTGCTACCGCGTGGGAAGTGCATTACAACTCCAGCCGCACCGGCATTCGTCTGGTAGGGCCGAAACCACAGTGGGCCCGCAGTGACGGCGGCGAAGCGGGCATGCATCCGTCCAACATTCATGACAACGCCTACGCCATCGGCACCATCGATTTCACCGGTGACATGCCGGTGATTCTGGGGCCGGATGGTCCGTCACTCGGTGGCTTTGTCTGCCCCGCCACTGTGATCACGGCGGATCTGTGGAAACTGGGCCAGCTCAAGGCTGGTGACAAGGTGCGCTTTATTCCTGTGGATATTGCTACCGCAAACGCGCTGGAACAAGCGCAGAAAAATGCGGTTGCGACATTGCGCGAACAGCCAGTGCCCGTTACCCGCCATCTCCCCGCCACCCCCATCCTGCGCACGCTGACAGAAGACGACAACGGCGTACAGGTGGTGTACCGTCCCTCTGGCGATCATTATCTGCTGGTGGAATATGGCCCGCTGGTGCTGGATATCCGCCTGCGCTTTCGCGCCCACGCCCTGATGCTGTGGCTGCAGGAAAAAAATATCAGCGGCGTGCGTGAACTCACCCCCGGCATCCGCTCTTTGCAGATCCATTACGACAGCCTGACCCTGTCCACCGAGCAACTGCTGGAGATTCTGGTGGCGGCAGAACGCGAGCTGCAGAATATCGACACACTGGAAGTACCCTCGCGCATCGCGCACCTGCCACTGAGCTGGGACGATGAGGCCTGCCGGCTGGCCATCGATAAATACATGCAGTCGGTCCGCAAGGATGCCCCCTGGTGTCCCAGCAATATCGAATTCATTCGTCGCATCAACGGACTTGCCAGCATCGACGACGTGAAAAAAATTCTGTTCGATGCCAGCTACGTGGTGATGGGCCTCGGGGATGTCTATCTGGGTGCACCGGTGGCAACACCGCTCGATCCGCGCCATCGCCTGGTCACCACCAAGTACAACCCGGCACGCACCTGGACGGCGGAAAATTCGGTGGGCATCGGCGGTTCCTATCTGTGCGTGTACGGCATGGAAGGCCCCGGCGGTTACCAGTTTGTAGGCCGCACCCTGCAGATGTGGAACCGTTTCAAGCAGACCCGTGCCTTTACGCAACCATGGCTGCTGCGGTTTTTCGATCAGATCCGTTTTTATGAAGTCAGCGCCGACGAACTGCTGCAGATCCGCCAGGATTTTCCCAACGGCCGTTATGATATTCGCATCGAAGAAACCACCTTCAGCCTGAAACAGTACGAAGCGTTTCTGGCCCAGCACAAAACGGATATTGATGCCTTTTTGCGGCAACGTGATGCAGCCTTCCAGCAGGAACTGGAACGCTGGATGGCATCCGGTCAGATCAACTTTGAATCCGCCCAGGATCTGGCAAAAGACAATGCCGATGAACACGCGCTGCCGGATAACTGTGTCACCATCGACAGTCACGTCGCCGGCAATATCTGGAAACTGCTGGTGCAACCCGGTGACACCGTGCAGGCCGGCCAGACCGTCTGCATCCTGGAATCCATGAAGATGGAAATCGAAATCACCGCACCGGCCGCCGGCACGGTTTACGCCATTAACCGCACCGAAGGCCAACAGGTCAACGCCGGGCAAAGTCTGCTGATTCTGGAGGAAGCACCATGATGCCGTTCGCTGACATCAATATGACCATCGACGGTCTGCTGCAGCATTATCGCAAAGGCGATTTTACGCCGCAGGAATTGCTGCGCACGCTGGTGGCGCAGTACAAACAGGATAATGGCAATCCGATCTGGATCTGCCCACTGAGCATTTACGAACTGGAACCCTATCTGCGCGCGCTCGAAGGCAAAACGCCCGACGATCTTCCCCTGTTCGGCATTCCGTTCGCCATCAAGGACAACATTGATCTGGCCGGCATTCCCACCACCGCCGCCTGTTCGGCGTTTCATTACACGCCGGAGCGCTCGGCCACCGTGGTGGCGCTGCTGATTGCCGCCGGTGCAATCCCCATGGGCAAAACCAATCTGGATCAGTTCGCCACCGGCCTGGTGGGGGTGCGTTCACCCGAGCCCTGGGGCCCGTGCCACAATGCGTTCAATCCCGATTATATTTCCGGTGGTTCCAGTTCCGGTTCCGCACTGGCGGTGGCCAAGGGCTGGGTGAGTTTTTCACTGGGTACCGATACCGCCGGCTCCGGCCGCGTGCCTGCCGCACTGAACAACATCATCGGCCTGAAACCATCAAAAGGCCTGTTGAGCACCCGCGGCGTGGTGCCTGCCTGTCGCAGCCTGGATTGTGTCAGCATTTTCGCGCTGACCAGTGCGGATGCCAACCGCGTGTTCGATGTGGTTGCCAGACGCGATCCGGAGGATGCCTACAGCCGCGCCAATCCCTATCACAACAGCAAACGCTATTTCGGCACACCGGCACGCACACCGGTAATCGGGGTTCCCCGTGCCGATGAACTGGAATTTTTTGGCGACGCCGATGCCCGCAGCTGCTTCGACACCACCCTTGAAAAAATTCGCGCACTGGGCTGGCAGCTGCAGGAGGTATCGCTCAAACCCTTTATCGACGCGGCGCAGCTGCTGTATCAGGGCCCATGGGTGGCCGAACGCACCATCGCCACCGAAAAGATGCTCAGCGAAAATCCCGATGCGCTATTGCCCGTGATTCGCACCATTGTGGAAGGCGGCAAAAACCTGAGCGCCATCGACAGCTTCAAGGCGCAGTATCAGCTGCAGGCGCTGATCCAGCAGGTACAACCGACACTGGCAGCGGTGGATGCGGTCATCGCGCCAACCATCGGTACCACTTATGCCATTGACGCCGTGCAGAACGACCCGATCACGCTCAACAGCAATCTGGGTTACTACAACAATTTCATGAACCTGATGGATCTGGCGGCGATCACCGTGCCGAGCGGATTTTTTTCCCACGGTTGCAGTTTTGGCGTCACCCTGTTCCATCACGCCTTCAGCGACAAACGTCTGCTGTCACTGGCAGCACAGTTGCACGCCGTCACTGCAGACTCCCTGGGTGCAACCACGCTGAACAATACTGCCCCCGCGTTCACCCTGAAAGCACCGGCCACCCATGTTCCCGTGGTGGTGTGCGGCGCCCATCTGGAAGGGCTGGCCCTGCACTGGCAGCTGGCAGAACGGGGCGCACACAAACTTGGCAGCACCCACACCGCACCGCACTACCGCATGTATGCACTGGCCGGCGGGCCACCGTTTCGCCCTGGCCTGATGCGGGAAGCCAACGGTGCCGCACTGCCGGTGGAAGTGTGGGCGGTACCGCAGGCGCAATTCGGTTCGTTCGTCGCGGAAATTCCGGCACCACTCGGCATTGGCAAAGTGGAACTGGAGGATGGCAGCTGGCTGCCCGGATTTATCTGCGAGCCTTACGCCTTGCAAGGCGCGCAGGATATTACCGAACTGGGTGGCTGGAAGGCGTATCTGCGCACGTTGTAACCAGCGCAAAAAAGTTCATGGACACGATTGCGCAGGTAGCCGTTTAATGGATGCTACGGCCATCACGAAGGATCGTTGTTCATGACCATCAGCATCAAACGTCATCTGCTCGACGGTGTTCCCTTTCACGCAACACCCAACAAGGGCGGCAAATTTGGCGCCGGCATGCCCGACGCCATCATCATCCATTTCACCGGCGGCAGTTCTGCGGAATCCTCGGTAAGCTGGCTGCAGAATCCGCAGTCGTCGGCGTCGGCCCATGTGGTGATCGGACGTGACGGCAGCATCGTGCAACTGGTGCCGTTCGACACCATCGCCTGGCACGCCGGCCGCAGCGGCTACGGCGGCCGTTCCGGCTACAACCAGTTTTCCATCGGCATCGAGCTCGACAATCCCGGCCGCCTGACCCGTACCGAAGGTGGCGATTACGTGGCGTCGTTTGGCCGCCGCTATCCGCCGGATCAGGTGATCGCCGCCGTGCACCGCAACGAGCAGCGCGAATCGTTCTGGCTCACCTACAGCGAAGACCAGATTAACGCGACTTTCGAACTGTGCAGCGTACTGGCGACCCACTATCCGATCCGGGAAATCCTCGGCCACGAAGAAATCGCCCCCGGCCGCAAGATCGATCCCGGCCCGGCATTTCCCCTCGACAAATTGCGGCAGCGTCTGATCCAGCGGGGCCGCGATGAAGAGGGTGACGTCGATGTCGTGGCGGTGGGCGAAGTCACGGCATCGAAACTGAATTTTCGCGCGGCACCGGATACCGGGGCCGCCCTGGTGAGCGCCCCGCTGCCCAAAGGCACCCGGGTGGAGATTCTCGGCCAGCGCGGCGGCTGGTATCAGGCACGGGTCAACGGCCAGACCGGCTGGCTCAGTGCCCAGTATGTGAAAGCGGCGTGAGGTTCACGCCGCCGGATTTTCTCAGGGGGCCGGCGGTGTCTGCAGGAAGGTCTGCAGATCGCCGCGAATCGGATCATAGATGTTCGACAGCTGGTCCAGCGAGGCGTCCGGCATTGGCTGCTGTTCCAGGTACTTGCGCAGATCGTTGAGGGTGTTCAGCGGGCCATCCTTCGCCACCACATTCGAGATCCACGCCGGCAGAATCCCTCCCAGATCCACAAAGGTCTGGAAAATCACCTTGCTGCCGCCATTGGGCAGCGGCACCACTTCAAAACTGTTGTCCAGTTTCACGATCCGCACAAAACCATCCTGCTCGGGCACCATGCCATCCAGCTGGGTGGTTTCGATGCGCACCCGGTCTTCCTTGAGCAGCGCCACGCTCTTCACCAGCACATCCCGGTCCGCCGCCGGCCAGATGCCTTCGAACTGCATGTACACGCCCTTGGCCGGCATGCGTTCACCTTTCTGGTTGTGGTACACCCACTTGGGGAAATCCTCCACCGTGTCCAGCGCCAGTAGTACCCGCAGGGGCGCATCCGGCAATTCCACTTCGCCGCGGAACTCCTTCACCGCCGCGCCCTTCACCTTGCGTACCCAAGTGCTGACTTCGCCGGGCTTGCGCGCCTTTTCCACCCGCTCCCATTTCTTTTCGGCATTGGCCAGCAGTGGGAACACCAGCAGCAGGCTGCATATCGCAATCAGAATTCGTTTCATGTTTTCCCTGTCCTTCGAACAAAACGCGCATAGAGTGGCAGCAAGACCGCAGCGGCGCAACTGCCGCCAGCCCCCGACCTGGCCCGAAATGACCAAGCATTGGCCCTCCACCCCCTAACAGCGGGAAGGGGCTTCTCTATACTGGGACTATTGAACCAACAAGAACAACGAGGAACCGCCCATGGCTACCACCGCACACTCCGGATACCAGCGTGCCGGCACCCCGGACATCCCGGTTCGCCGCATGGATTTCGAATTCGATGACAGCATTCCCAAGTACTGGTTTGGCGGCGACCCGCTGCGCACCATGATCCTCACCGGCCTGTCCTGCTCCTTCCCCGAAGGCGAGCGCATGTTCATGCGGGCAGTACGGCGCTATCAGGATCAGATCCAGGACCCGGAACTAGAGAAGCAGGTGCGGGCCTTCATCGGCCAGGAAGCCCACCACGGCAAGGAACACGACACTTTCAACGACATGATGGCGCGCAAGGGCCTGCCGGTGAAAAAGGTGGAAAAGTTCGTCGAGATGGGAATCGCCCGCGAGGAAGAGTGGTTCTCGCCGGAACGCATGCTGGCCAAGACCTGCGCACTGGAACACTTCACCGCCATGTTTGCCGAAACCCTGCTGGAACACCCGGAACTGATCGACGAGGTGGATGAGCGCCTGAAGCCCCTGTGGCTGTGGCACGCGGTGGAGGAAAGCGAACACAAGTCCGTGGCCTATGACGTGTACCAGCAGGCGGTGGGCAGTTACTGGATCCGCGCCAGCGAGATGGCCTTCACCACCGTGCTGTTCACCCTGTTTTCGTCACTGCATGCCCGCAGTCTGATCAAGGCCGATCCCGATGCCAAGGCCGCCATGCCCGGCTTCGGCCAGACCATGAAAGGCCTGTGGAATCATCGCCGCATCCTGGGCAAGCTGGGCAAGCACTACCTGGCGTACTACCGGCCGGACTTCCATCCGTCCCAGAAGGACAGCGACTTCCTGCGCCGCAAGGGCATCAAGATGCTGCAGAAGTTCGTCGGCGACAAGGCGCTGGAAGCGGCCTGAAGCCACATCGGATCAACGCATCAACCGGGGAGCCGCGCCCGCCGCCGCTCCCCCAGCCCCGCCCACACCGGCAGCAACAGCCAGCCCAGCCCGATCACCACCACACTGAGCCAGCCCAGATGGGTATAGGCAAAGCCCGCCAGGGTGATGCCGACCCAGCCGCCCACGTAATAGAACAGCACGTACAACGCATTGGCCCGGCCCTGACCGCTGCTGAGCTTGCGGTTGATGGCACCCACCGCCGCAGCATGCACGGTAAAGAATCCCGCACACACCAGAATCAGCCCGAATCCGATCGCCCATACGGAAGGCAGCAGCAGGCACAGCAGCGCCAGCCCCAGCACAGCGGCCCCCAGCAGCAGGGTCGGCCCGCTGCCGATGCGATTGCCGATCCGGCCCGCCACCGGCCCCATGAAAATCCCCATCACATAAACCAGGTACATCAGGGTGATCTGGCGGGTGGAAAAACCGAACACCGGCTCGCTCAAGCGGAACGGCAGAAAGTTGAACACCGAGGAAAAGATGGCAAAGCCGCCGGCGCCACAAAGGAACAGCAGCACCAGTTCGGAACGGCGAATCAGGTGGCCAAAGCCGACGCTCACCGCCTGCCGGGGCACCACCTGGGCCTTGGGCAAGGTGCGCAGGGCCAGCAGCATCGCCACCAGCAGGAAGGCACCCGCCGATACGAAGGCATAGCGCCAGTGTTCCGCCGCATGCAGCCAGCCCCCCAGCAAGCGCCCGCCCAGCCCGCCGACCACGGTGGCCGACACGTAATACCCCATCACCACGTTGAGCCGTTCCACCGGCAACGTCTTGGCCAGAAACGCCGCCAGACAGGTGGTCAGTGCCGGCACGAACAGCCCCTGCAGAAAGCGGCCGCCGATCAGGGTCCAGATGTCATCGGTGATGATGCAGATGATGCCACCCCCCACCACCAGCAGCGACCCGGCCACGATCAGCGGGCGGATCGGCAGGCGATCTGCCAGCACCCCGAACGGCAGATTGGACAGGGCAATCCCCAGCACCACCGCCGAAATGGTGAATGACACCACGGCACTGGTGACGCCGAATTCCTGCTGCAGATAGGGCAACACCGGCTGGGTGATATAGATATTGGTGAAGGCGGCGGACACCAGGGCGAACACCACCAGCTGCAGACGCAGCAGGGCACGATCAGTCATTCGGGGTATCGGGTCGTTTGGCGGGTGCGGGGCGGCGGTTGGAACGTTTGTCGTCCCAGCTCAGTTCTTTCGGATCATACCAGTTGATGGCTTCCAGCACGGTGGCCCGGGTGGGTTCGGACAGGGTATCCCACAGCACGCTGAAATCATCCAGCCCGGTGGCACGGCGGCGCACCACCTTGCTCTGCAGCTTGCTGATGATCGACGGCAGTTTCAGCGCTTCGCCCAGCTTGCCGGGCACCACATACACCTGGCCCAGGTACTTGCGGCGGTGGGTACGGCGGGCCAGCACCTCCTGCAGCGCCAGGGCAGCGGCCAGGGCGGTTTCTTCGTCGAATTCGTCGGCCACGCTCATGGGGTCGCCTCCTGCCGGGGCAGCTGCGCCAGCTGTTGGAGGATACGCTCACCCGCTGCCAGCTGCGGCAGGGATGGAGTCATCTCCTCCTGGGCTTCGCGCTGTTCGATCCAGCGGCTGGCGTGGTCGAACATCGCCGGCCAGTCAGCTTCCACGGCAAACGCCTGCTCGAACAGGGCACGGCCGAAATAGGTCAGGTCCGCATCGTCGGTGCAGCCGAACGAGGAACGGTCTGCCGCCGCCGACGTCATCACCAGACGGTCGGGATGCCGCAGCAACGGCACCGCCCCACCGGAAAAACACGCCGACAGAATCACCACCTGCCAGCGAATCCCGCTGTCGTCCAGCCAGGCACTCAATTCCTCTGCCGCCAGATCCGGCAGCAGCATGCCTTCCTGATCCAGCATCAGGTAGTGGTCTTCGCTGCCATGGGTCGTCAGGTAGAGCAGGAGCACGTCCTCGTCGGGATTCATCTGGCGGGCGAGGGTCTGCAGTGCCTGCCAGACGCTGGTGCGGGTGGCCATGGCGGTGGTGCCGATGCGCTCGCGGTCGTTGATCAGCAGCAGGCTGTGGCCGTCCAGGGAATAGCGCTGGGCCAGCTGCTGCTGGACAAAGTCCACTTCGCGGCCGAACACCCGCTGGGTGCCATCACCGGCAATGCCCAGAAAAAACAGTTCCGGCTGGCCCGGAATCCCCGGCTGCAGCTGGGCCAACTGGTCCAGCAGACGCGTGTGTTCGCTGTAAAGGGCCTGTTCCAGCTGCGCCACCACCGCTTCGGATACCGGTTCGTAGGCTGCTTCCATATAGGCCGAATCGTCGGTCAGCAGGGCTGGATCGGCGTCAGCCACCACGCTGACCTGCAGGGGCGCGCGACTGCCCAGCAGCCAACCGGCCACCAGGGCACACCCCAGCCATGCAGAGAACGCGATCCGGTTCATCGGAGTCACCTGCGCGAATACGCTTTAATCCAATCGAATCGGACAGCTTAACCAAAGCCATCTGTGCTGTGAACCGCTATTTGGCGCTGTCGAGCCTTACAGCAGCTGATGCTGGCGCGCGCGACTGACCGCTTCGGTGCGGTTGCTCACCGCCAGCTTGGCGTAGATGTTTTTCAGGTGCCACTTGGCAGTGGCCAGGGTGATATTGGCGCGGCGGCTGATTTCCTTGTTGCTGGCACCGCTTTCCAGCAGGGCGAGAATTTCGCGCTCCTTGTCGGTCAGCGGTTCGGGCTTGAAGGCGGTCGGCAGCGGGTCTTCCACTGCGGTGGCCGTGGCGATCTGCAGATAATCACCAAACATGTGCAGGTAGATCGCCGGCAGCGGCTTGATGTGGCCGGTGGCCAGTGCCCGCTGCAGCAGCGCCGCGGCACCGGGGGCCTCGTCGAACAGGGTACGGTTGAAGCAGACCAGGTGGGATTCCCGCAGGGTTTCCTGCAGACAGGTCAGCGCCCTCGCCTCCTGCTGTTGCTGCCAGTACAGCACCGCCAGATTGGCACGGAACACCGCCCAGCGGGCCACGCAGCCACTGCCCGATGCCATGTCGCATAAATGAAGCAGCAGGGTTTCCGCCTGATCGTGCTGACCCTGGGCCTGCAGGATCAGCGCCCCGGCAATGCCCAGACGATCGCGGCGCTCATCGTAGGGCTGACCGGCCTGCCAGAAACCGCTGCTGAGCCTGTCCATCAGCCCCATGTCCCGCTGCAGTTTTTCCAGGGTGGCCCAGTCCCGGGTGGCCACGCCGTGCAAGGCCAGCTCCAGGGTGATCTGGCTGGCAAAGCGTTCGTAGGAACCGTGCTGCAGCACCCGCGCCAGGTAATCCAGCAGTCGCCGTGCTTCGCGCTCATGGCCCTGCATGAAACGGATCCGCGCCAGCATGCAGTAGTTGACCGAAATGACTTCCGTGGCACAGGCGCTCGACACCCGCGGCACCAGATCGCGGAACATGGTTTCGGCATCTTCCACCCGGTTCTGCTCGTAGCGGATCACCGCGATCGAGGTCGCTGCATTCACCCAGGCTGGTGTGAAGGGCACATCGCTGCGGCTGCGATAGGCCAGTTCCGCCAGCTGCACCGCCTGCAGCATCCGACCCTGGGCACGCTCGGTGAGTACCAGGATCAGATCCGCGAAACTGCTCAGGTATTCGTAGCCGGCCTGGTGCAGCAGATCCTTGGCCCGCTGCGCTTCCACCCCCGCCTGGGCAAACTGGCCGTTCAGCAGGAAGTGGTACGCCCGCATCGCCTGGAAGAACAGCCGCAGGTCCAGATGGGATTGCCAGTCGAACGGTTGCCGGTACAGCGGATTGGCAAGAAAAGCGGTGTCGCTCTGACACATTTCCAGCACGCAATCGAGGAAGCGCAACGCGTCCGCGTCACTGTAACGGCCGGGCACCTGGTGGTGACGACACTGCTGACGAAACTCTGCCAGGTAATACATGGCCTGGTTGAAACGGCGGGAAAACACCAGCCCTGCGATAAAGGGAAATGCCAGATCGCTGTGCCCGACGATCGCCTCGTCGGGCAACTCGCCCACCCACTCGATCAGCCGGTCCAGTTCGCCGGTCTTGATCCAGTGTTCCGCGCAGTATTGCAGCAGCCCCTGCATGGCACGGGTATCGCCGATACTCTGCAGCAGGCCCAGCGCGGCATCGAACTGCTGATGTTCCCGATACCACTGGGCGGCGCGGCGGTGCAGATCGTCGATCTGCTCGGGCTGTTCCAGCTCCAGACGATGGCGCAGGAATTCGCGGAACAGGGAATGGTAACGCCAGCCGCTTCTCCCAGCTTCCAGCGGCTGCACGAACAGCCGGTTGGCCACCAGATGTTCCAGCAGCTGCTGGGCATTGCGGATACCCAGCAGCCGGTTGCACAAGTCCGCTTCCAGGGTTTCCAGAATCGACGTGCGCAGCAGAAAGGAGCGGGTATCCGGCGCCTGCTGCTCCAGCACCGCATCCGCCAGATACTGGAACACTTCCGGATGATTGCCACTGAACAGCGGCTGCAGATCGTGGCGGGACTGGCGGGCAATTGCCAGCAGCATCAGTTTCACGCCGGCAATCCAGCCTTCGGTGACCTGGGCCAGCTGGTGCAGATCCTCATCCGCCAGCGCGGTGCCATTGAGCAGCCGCGACAGCGCGTCGATTTCCGCCGGTTCCCAGCGCAGGTCATGCAGATCCAGCAACAGCAGTTCGTCTTCCAGCTTGAGCCGGCTCAGCTGCAGTGGCGGATGACTGCGGGAAGCAATCACCACGTGGACCTGATGGGGCAGATGCAGCAGCACTTCCGCCAGGGTGCGATGGATCGCCGGCGCGGTGATGAGCTGGTAGTCGTCGAGCACCACAAACAGTTCATCCGTCACCGCCGCGAAACCCTGACGCAGGGATTCGGAAATCGCATCCACTGAAAATTCCAGATCATCCACCAGCTGGTTCAGGTAATAGGCGTCGAAGCGCGGCAGGGTATGGCGGATGGCGGCAATCAGGTGGGAAAAGAACAGCACCGGGTCGTTGTGGGCAGGTTCCAGCCGCAGCCAGGCCAGCAGGGTACCGGACTGACGCTGTTGCACCCACTGACTGAGCAGGGTGGTCTTGCCGGAACCGGCGGGGGCCTGCAGCACCGTCAGTTTGTAGTGGGCGGCCTTGTCCAGCAACGCCAGCAGCTGGGGCCGGGGCAGCAGCCCCTGGGTCGCCGGCAGATCGGCGTCCGGCCGGACAGCAGCAGGTTTGGATTTGGCAGCGGACATGGCGCGGTTCTGGCTGTTTTTCTTGTAGTTGGAGCCAACGTACCACCGGGGCAAACGGGGTTCAACCGCCGAACGGACTACAGGCAGTACCCACCCCCTCCATGGAGGGGGGCATTTCCGTGGGGTTTTAGGCACTCTGCCAGCATCGGGCCCCTTACTGTGGCCCTTACTGCCCACTCAGGATAACGACCATGAACAAGAATAAAATCCTCTGGGTCACCCCGCTGGTAATGGCGCTTGCTGCCTGTCAGCCCGCCGGTGACTTCCCCGAACAGGATGGCCTGTGCGATTTTGATCAGCTGCGCGAAAACGCTCGCGCTGCCTCCGCTGCCGCGTTCCCCACGCCGGTCATCAACACCCTGTCGGTCAACGGCACCCAGGTCTGGACCAGCGCCAACCCCGGTGCCGTCCCCACCCTGCAGCCCGGTGACGTGGTCACCCTCACCGGTACCGGCTTCGGCAATGGCACCGATACCGATTTCAGCAAGATCATGATCGGCAACAGCCGGGTGCTGGAAACCGACCTGACCATGTACAAGCAGAAGCTGGATATCGAAGCCCAGGTCAATTACGAAATCCCCGAGATCCTGAGCACCTGGGACAAGGATGTACTGAGCTGGACCCCGACGCTGATCGAATTCACCGTGCCGGTCCATGTCAGCAAGGGGCCGCTGGTGGTGCAGGTACAGAAGCGCACCGGTTTCCTGGAATCCCTGATCAACCCCGGCCAGCCCCATCTGGTGATTGATGCCCTTACCAAGCGCATCACCGACGACAACTTCGACCATGAGTGCGACGTGGTATCCACCCTCGGCGACACCAAGGCCACCACCCCGATTGCGGTCAACGTGGACAACAGCGGCTTTGCTGCCCTGGCCCAGCACGGCAAGGAAATCTTCTGGTCCTACGATTTCAACATCGGCCTGGCCCACGCCGTGCGCAACCTGAGCTGGAAGGACATCTTCGAGTACAAGACCATCGACCCACTGACCCGGGAAGTGGCCGACCCCGCCCTGCTGATCGGTGCCTATCCCACGGTGCCGGGTGAAGTGCCGGCGGAAGCCATCGACGATGTGTACTTCGATCCCTACCCGCAGCCCAACCCGATTCCCGGCTTCCTCACCATCCAGCCCCAGCTGAAGAAGGGCAACACCCGGGACAGCGGCTGGGTCGGCTACCGCTATGCCCAGTCCAGCCACCCCTATACCGGCCCCGGCGAGTGGATCGGCTTCAACTGCGCGTCCTGCCACAGCTATCGCATCACCTATGAAAACAGCCCCGGCAGCAGCGTGACCAAGGTCATCCCCGGCCTGCCCAATCCGCAGTGGTCGATGAAGTGGGCCGTGCTGGGCAACAAGAATGCGCCCACCACCACCCGCTTTGACGGCATCGAAGCCAACGAAGAAGGCCCCAGCTGGGATCCCGGCAAGAAAGCCATCGACAAGACCACGCTGATTTACTACATGCCCGCCGGCACCGGTGAGCACAACATCGTGCGTCTGTCCGACGAAGGCAGCGAGACCGACAACGATTACCAGTTCTCGCCCATCGCCATTCCCAACGTGACCCACTACATGGGCATCCGCCGCTCCCTGTCCCACACCGAATCCTATGTGGGCTTCGAAGGCTCCTACATTCACTCGGAAGAACCGGACGGCGCCACCGGCTCGATGCTGGCGGACAGCCTGAAGGCCCTCACTGCTTACATGACCACCCTGGACGGCGACGACAACGACCTGCGCAATGTGGGCCTGTACCGCTGGCTCAGCCACAATGGGAAGCTGGCCAGCCAGACCGGGAACGGCAGCCTGAGCGAAGGCAGCTTCGTGCAGAACGGCTGGCAGAGCTATCCCGGCGTGGTGGCGGCGGTCAACAACGGCAAGACCATCTTCCAGCGCGACTGCGGCAGCTGCCACACCGACAACCTGGGCTACCACACCAGCGAGAAGATGTTCCGCCTGGACGAAGTGGGCCGCTTCTTTGCTCCCACCATCTACCACAAGGACCAGGAATCCATCCGCGCCACCTTCCTGCGTGACGTGTACTGGACCCAGCACCGCGGCCTGCTGTCCGACGGCCACGTGCGTAACCTGGAAGACCTGGTGCACCCGGATCGCTGCAGCGAAGGCACCGACCTGTACGACCAGTACTACACCCTGCACCCGCCGGCCAATCCGGCACTCGGTGGCCCCGACTTCCCGCAGCCGTTCCCGGCCACCAACCGCAAGGGCGACGTATTCCGGGTACCGAAGACCGCATCCACCAGTGCCACTGATGTGGGCGCCAAGCGCAACACCTTCATCGAGCGTCACAAGTACTTTGTGGAAGTCCCATGGGACAGCGAGCACTACTACTGGGATTACCAGGCCATGCGCGCCCAGTGGGGGCCGGATGAAATGGGTACCCCGGCACCGGTGGATCTGCCTGCCGCGCCGCACCCCTGGTGTGCAGCGAACAGCAGCGACGTGAGCGATCTGGTGCAGTACGTCCTCACCCTTTGAGTGCAAACCACGTCAAATGGGGCCTGCGGGCCCCATTTTTGCTCCTGAACCGTGCATCCATCCCCCTTTCGACATATGGCATCCTTGTTGCTATTCCCGTACTGTTCCAGTCCTTTTTCAAACGACAATCTGATTGACCAACCCTGGGAGTAGCACCATGACATCACTGTACGAACGTATTGGCGGGGAAGCCGCCGTCAACGCCGCCGTCGACAAGTTTTACGACAAGGTACTGGCGGATGAACGCATCAAGCACTTCTTCGAAGGCGTGGACATGGCCAAGCAGCACCGCATGCAGAAAGGCTTTCTGACCTTTGCCTTCGGCGGACCTGCCAACTACTCCGGCAAGGGCATGGAAGCAGCCCACCGCAAGCTGGTGAATGACATGGGCCTGAACGACAGCCATTTCGATGCGGTGATGGAAGATCTGGGCGCCACCCTGGTGGAACTGGGTGTACCGGGCGACCTGATTGCCGAAGCTGCCGGCATTGCTGAAAGCGTGCGGGACGCCGTGCTGGGCCGCGCCAGCTGAATCCGCTACCGTGGTTTGCAGTGGCACCGGCTGCAAACCACTCCCCCC
>JAWKZS010000015.1:0-84813 GCA_041395845.1 Gammaproteobacteria bacterium | reverse complement strand
TGGCTACGCCGACATTGCCGCTGTTGTGATCAATCGCCCCGGCAATAGGCTGCTGCATCCGTAAACACGGTCTGCAGGTTATAGCCCGCGCGGAAATTGCTCACCATGCCGGACACCGCCGCAATATCATCGGCAGTAGTGGGTGCATGCAGGCAGACGGTTTCAAATACGTGTTTCACCTGACACTGGGCAAAGGCATCGGTGTGGGCCAGCTCCTGCCCCATCGACTTGGCGCCCTGGCCGTTGCCAGGCAGACCGGCATCCCAACCCAGCGCGGAGTTCTGGCCTTCACGCCAGTAGTTGTCCCAGTGATCGTCCGGTGTGATGTAGCCGTAGCGGAAGGTGTCAGCGTTGATCAGGTACTTGGGCTGAACACTGCCCGCCGTGTACTCGATGCGACCCTGATCAGTGCCTTCTTCGCCAGTCCAGTTGTAGTAGGCAAAGGCCTGGGCCAGCGGATCCATACCCGCGTGGCAGCCAACACAGTTGTTGTGGAACAGGCGGCTGTCACCACCGGGACTGCGCGATACATCCTGGCGAATGCGATCCGGGGTACGGGTGGTGTCTTTCACCTGTTCCAGATCGTTGCAGAGGAAGTTCAGCATGGTAAAGCGAAACATGGCACGGTTGGTGCCGGCCACGAAATAGGCCTTGGCGCCCTGGCGCGTTGTCATCACGCCGGCGGTGGCGTTGGACGGCAGATAGGACTGACTGGTGCGCACCAGTACCGACGGATCACCCAGATCAGCGCCACTGGCTTCCAGGGCCGAGTAGTGCGCGTTATCGTCGGCTGAGTAGGGCGGCAGGCCGCCTCCGGTGCCTACATACAGCACATCGTCATACAGGGCCTTGCGAAAATCATCGCCGTCGCGCACCAGGCCGATCAGCGTTGCGGTGAAGTCATTCAGATCTGCAAACACCGTCTGTTCTTCATTCGACCAGGGCGTAAACAGATTCTTGAGAGTGACGCTGTAGAAGGCAGGACTTTCCAGCGCGATCGCTGCCGCCGCCTGGGCCGCTGCATCACTGTCGGTGACGTTATCGTCATTGGCATCCATGATCTGGAGCATTCGCACCAGCTCGCCATCCGACGGCGGCACACCGGCGATGCGGTCGTACATACGCTTGGCCTGATCCCTGGCACCGGCGTGCACATTGGCAGCAGACAGGGCCAGACCAACCCCCAGCGCCACCGCGCCTACCCGAGTTGTCCACGAGAGTTTGTTGTTGTTAACCATGGCACCCAATCCTTCAAACCTGACAGCAAACGCAAGACAGTTTTTTTCAAGCTACCCTGTCAGTGTATACAAGCCATCTTGGGTTAATACGTGACCGCCTTCGCAAACCCCGGTATCGGTGCAAGGCCTCTATCAACAGTGTGAAGCAGTCCTAACTTCGACAAATCAAGTGATGTAAAACTGCAAACCTGCGGATTTTGCGCTTTTAATTATAGGGGGCCTTTCCGGCTTGCACAGGCACTGCCGGAATGCAGAGGCAAATGAATATGAACGATCGTTTTAATTTCTATCTGACTGGATCTGCGACATTGAAATTCCACCAGGGTATAAAAACCGCACTTGCACTGATATTGGGCGCGTTGCTGCTTAGCGGCTGTGGCAGTGAGGACAAATTTCCGGGCAGCTCCGACAACCAGGATCCCGATCCGCTGGTAGCGGACATTCCGCTGTTCTACATCGAACGCAACCTGCGCACCGATGAAACCGGCGCGATCATTGAAGATGACCTGAAGGATCCGCTCACCTTCCGTGGCGGCGCCCGGCTGTATATGAAAGCCCGCGCCGACCAGAGTGCTGCCACCACTGACATTTCGGCCCGCGCGGTGAGCGGTAATGTCGATGTGCGGGATCTGGATGTGTCGCCGGATGGCAAGTTCGTGGTATTTGCCCTGCGGGAAGAGGAAACCGAAGACCGGCCCACCACCTGGAACCTGTGGGAATACGACATTGAAAACGATCAGATTTGTAAACTCATTGTGTCGCCTCTTGCAGACAGCGGCCATGACCTAACTCCCCGCTACCTTCCCAGCAACCGGCTTGTTTTTGCTTCCACCAGGCAAAAGAAAACCAGGCAACTCCTGAGCGACCAGGGCAAAGGGGGATATAGCCATCTGGTTGAGCGGGGCAGCAACACCATGCTCGCCCTGAATCTGCACACTCTGCGAATTTCCCGCAGCTCTACATCTGCCGCCTGCCCAACTGTTACCAGCGGTGACATCGAACAAATCACCTTCAATCAGAGCCACGACTTCTACCCTGCCGTCATGAACGACGGAACCATTGTCTTCACGCGCTGGGAAAACACCGGGAACAACGACGCCTTAACGTTATACAAGGTCAATCCAGACGGCAGCGGACTGCACATCCTGTACGGGCACCACTCACAGAATACCGGCACAGATGGCACCCAATTGCGTTTCGTTCGCAGCAATGTGCTGCCTGATGGCGATCTGTTCGTACTCGCACGCCCGGATGAAACCACGTTTTACGGTGGCGACTTCGTTCGCATCGATGTCGATCGCTACATCGACAACACCCAGCCAGTCGCCAACAGCGGTGGCAGCGGCCCGGCCCAGACCACCGTGACCGGAAAAAACGTCCGCACCGATGGCAGCCTGTCACGCGGCGGTTATTTTTCCGCTTTCTACCCGCTGTGGGACGGTACCAGCCGGGCAGTGGTCAGCTGGAGCCGGTGCCGGCTGAACATCGGCGACACCACCCAACCCTGCACCGATGACAATATCAACAACCCCGCCGCCACCATCGCACCGGCGGCTTACGGCATCTGGACCTACGACTACGCCAGTGACACCCAGACGCCCGTCATTACTGCCCGCGCCGGCGTGGTCTACACCGATGTGGTACTGGCAACACCACGCACCGACCTGCCATTTTGCCGCATTACCACGCAAATGAGGATCTGACCGCTGAAGCCAAGGAAGAAGGAGCGATCCATATCCGCGATGTATGCAATTTTGGCGGTACGCCCTGCAATTTTGGTTCGCTAACACCGGCCTACCTCAGAATTATCCGCGGGGTTGAAGAGCCGCCCCGCGACACTGAAGCTTTCCGCCAGAACGTCGGACATCAATCTCGGTGCGGCACGGATGCGCGAAATCATCGGCTACACCGAAATTCCAGGCCGACAACTCCGTCAGAGTGCGTGTGCCCGCAAATATGCCGTTAGCGCTGAGTATCGTTGACGAGAATGGCAAAGCACTGCGCGTCAACGGCAGCACCGGAGGCTCCCTGCGCCACCAGAACTGATCAGCGTTCGCCCGGGTGAGGTGCTGGAATGCAATGGCTGTCATACTGGCAGTGGAACGACTCCGACAGCACGGCGCCCCACGGCCGCCTAAATGCAGAGCCCACCACAAGTAGTACCACACTGGCTTCTACCATCAATCCAATTCCTCGCTCACCCCAATCCTGCGGCACTGAGTTATCCGTTGGACAACGACCCTTCCGCCGCGAATTGTGGGCTTCTCTACACCTATTGGACTAGCGGCTGCCCATCGATCATCCACTATGAGCAACACATCCAGACAATCTGGTCGCAATCCCGCGCGCATCCTGCCGACCCCATGCAGAGCGCAAGCTGCATTGACTGCCATAACTCAACCTTTATGCGGGACAATGCCGTCGACGGAATTCCTCCGACCCAACTGGAATTAACCGCAGACGTCGAGCCTGGCGACAACAACAATCGCTACCGTTCCTACTTCGAGCTACTGACAGCACGCCCCTACCAGATCGTCAGGGATGGCGTACTACGGGACTGTAACGCCGTGCTTGACCCGGTGCTGGACGGTCAAGGCAACCCTGTGCTGGATGAAAACGATCAGCCCGTGTTGCAGAACGCCTGCCCGGACTCACCCGATCCGACCAATGTCACCGCATCCATGAGCCGTAGCGGTGCACACTTCAGTAGCGGCTTCTTCAGCAGGTTCGAAACACCAGGCAACAGCCATTTTGGTTTCCTGACACCCGGAGAACGGCGCTTGATCGCCGAATGGCTCGACATTGGCGGCCAGTACTACAACAATCACTTCGACGCGCCTGATAATTGAGCAACCGCTGCGCTGGTGGCCGCCTGCGCAGCATTGCCATAGAATGTGGCAAAAAACAAGACCTTATAACAATCAACCAGAAGGCACAGCGCCTGCACATGTTTGCCCGAATCCTGATCGCACTTGTTGTAGCCTGCAGTTTTGGTGCTGTCGGCGCCCATGCCAGCGAATATCCGTCCGTCGAAGTGCTGGATGCCTATCTGGACCTGCGCACCGGCCCCGGTGAAGGCTATCCCCGCGTGCAGATCGTCGAACGGGGTGACTACATCGAAGTCATGCTGCGCAAGACCGACTGGTTCAAGGTGCGCACCCGCAAGGGATTCGAAGGCTGGATTCACCGCGACGATATGGAGCGCACCCTGGACCCGGACGGCGATCAGGTCCGCATCGCCCGCATCGGTCAGGACGAATACGCCCACCGCCGCTGGGAAGCCGGCGTCAAGATGGGCGATTTCGAAGGCAACACCATGGTGGGCGGCCTGCTCGGCTACTACTTCACCGAAAACCTGTCGTTTGAAATCAACGTCAGCGAAGCCCTCGGCAATTTTTCCGACAGCACCCTGGCCAACCTCAGCCTCACCCATCAGCCCTGGCCCCAGTGGCGCTACTCCCCCTATTTCATCATCGGCGGCGGCGCCATCAAGAATCAGCCCCGAAGCCAAATTTGTGCAGACCCGTGACCGCACCGACCAGACCGTGCACGCCGGCCTCGGCATGCGGGTCTACATCACCCGGCAATTCATGTTCCGGGGCGAATACCGCAGCAACGTCATCCTCACCGATGTCGACGACAACTTAGAGATTGAAGAATGGACACTAGGCTTTTCCGCATTTTTCTGATGGCGGCCACCCTGGCCCTGCCCACCGCGCCGGCGCTGGCTGCCGAGGATGAAACCGTTACCGAGCGGCCGGTAATCGATCCCAACATCGTGCGTCTGGGCCTGAAGGAAGCCGACATCGACAGCATGGATATCGAACTGGGTGTGTCGTTCGGATTCATGAGCATCGAGGACTTCGGCACCCACGAAGTCTACGCCGTGCGCGGCGCCTGGCACGTCACCGAATACCTGTTTATCGAAGGCCAGTACGGCTACAGCCAGGCGGGCAAGACCAGCGCCGAACGGCTCGATGAATCACTCAATCTGCCGACATCCGTTGATCCGGATCTGACCTATTACAATGCCTCGCTCGGCTTCAACGCCCTGCCCGGTGAAGTCTTCATCGGCGAAAACAGTGCCTTCAACACCGACATTTACCTGCTGATCGGCGCCGGCACCACCGAATTCGCCGACGATCGCATGTTCACCATCAATGCGGGTGTCGGTATCCGTTTCATTGCCCTGGACTGGCTGGCGATTCACGTCACGTTCCAGGATCTGATTTTTGAAAAGGTCGCCAAGATCGACCCGGCCAATAGTGGGGATTCAGCACACAATATGCAGTACACCACCAGCATCACGGTGTTCTTCTGATCCGTATCGAGGAGTGTGAATGATGACGTTAACTGCCCGACTGCTTGCTGCGCTCAGCCTGTGTCTGCTGACACTGAGCCCGCTGACGCACGCTGCCAACCAGACCCTGAGTGGCGCCGCGCCCAACTTCACCCTGCCAACCTTCGGCAAGAAACAGTTATCGCTGAACGACTTCAAGGGTGAGGTCGTGATGGTGAACTTCTGGGCATCCTGGTGCGGCCCGTGCCGTGAGGAAATGCCGCTGATCGAGGATCTGCACAAAAAATACAGCAAGCTGGGTTTCACCGTGCTGGGCGTCAACGTCGATGCCAATCCGAAGGATGCCGCCAAGATGCTGAAAGAAATCCCCGTGAGCTTTCCCATCGGTTTCGACACCAAAAACAAGGTGAGCGAACTGTACAAGGTCGATTCCATGCCCAGCACCGTGATGGTGGACCGCAAGGGCAACATGCGTTTTCTGCACCGCGGCTACAAGCCAGGCTATGAGGCAGATTACGAAAAACAGATTCGGGCACTGATCCGGGAACCCTGATGAACACGACACGCATTCCCCGACATTCTGCACGCTTGCGCGCATTCGTGCTGCTGATCCTGACCGCCCTGCTGGTGTCCGGCTGCAGCAGCATCAAGCCTTGGGTGAAACCCTATGAGCGCACCAACCTGGCTGATCCGATCATGAGTTTCAGCCGGGATCCGGTGGCCCAGGTCTACATGCATCACGTTTATCAGGCACGCGAAGGTGCCCGCGGTTCGGAAGGTGGCGGCGGAGGTGGCTGTGGCTGTAACTGATCTGCGCAGCTGGCTGATTCTGTTGTGTGGCCTGCTCTTCGCCCTGCAGTCACGGGCCGCCGTGCTGCCACCGGATCGTGCCGACGTCATGTATCACAAGTACGATGGCGGCGGCATGACCATCGATGGCCCGTCGCTGCTGGTGCGCAAAAGCGTATCGGACAACGTGTCACTGAGTGCCAATTACTATGTGGATCAGGTGTCCTCAGCGTCCATCGATGTGGTGACCACCGCCAGTCCTTACACTGAGGAGCGCACCGAGTACACCCTGAGCGGTGATTACCTGCTCAACAAGACCATCATCAGTGCCGGCATGACCACCAGCACCGAAAACGATTACGATGCCAACACCTGGTTCTTCGGCATCAGCCAGGACTTTTTCGGTGATCTGTCGACACTGGCGCTGAGCTATTCCTATGGCGCCGACAGCGTGGGCATGAGTACAGACGAGACCTTCGACGAGGAAATCCGTCGCCAGAACTACCAGATCAGCTGGACCCAGGTGGTCACCAAAAACCTGATCATGAATCTGAATTACAACATCATTACCGACGAAGGCTTTCTGAATAATCCGTATCGCTCGGTACGCTATCTTATTGATGACGAAAACCCGGCTGCCGGTTACCTGTACGAGGCAGAACTCTACCCGGAAACCCACACCAGTCACGCCATCGCGGTACGCGGACGTTACTACCTGCCAATCCGTGCTGCCTTCCTGTTCGAGTACCGCCGCTTCAACGACACCTGGGAAATCAACGGCTACAACCTGGAATTCGGCTATATCCAGACCTTCATGGAACACTGGACCGCCGAAGCGCGCATTCGCTACTACAAGCAGAGCGCCGCGGAATTCTATTCCGACCTGTTCAACCGGGCAGGTGAATTCCAGTACCGGGCCCGTGACAAGGAACTGAGCGATTTTACGGACACCACCTTTGGCCTGGGCATCAGCTATGAATTCAAGCCCCAATGGACCGGTGACTGGATCGACCGGGCTTCGGCTAACCTGATGGTGGATTTCATCAACTTCGACTACAACAACTTCCGCGATCTGCGCACCACAACCGCAGCAGCCGGCGAGGAACCGCTTTACAGTTTCGACGCCACCGTAACCCGTTTATTCTTTTCCGTGTGGTTCTGATCACGCAAAACATCCATTCGATCTAAGCAACCGTCTAACGCCCCCTGACAGGGGGCGAAAATTCGCTATAGTCAGAATAAGTGCCAGCAAACGCTGTTGGTGGCACGGCTTTCTTTTGGTTTCACACCAGGACAGCTGCTCATGGATGACAGGAAAACCATACTGCTGTGTGATCCCGACGATCATATAGGCACATTGTACCGACACCATCTGGCCGGACTGCCGTTCGATCTGATCCACTG
The DNA here is from genome assembly GCA_041395845.1 of Gammaproteobacteria bacterium. Lineage (GTDB taxonomy): Bacteria > Pseudomonadota > Gammaproteobacteria > Pseudomonadales > Ketobacteraceae > Ch67. The sequence goes on along the minus strand of JAWKZS010000015.1, from coordinate 77,082 downwards.
CAAATCGCCTGCAGCGCTGCGCAATGCTGCCCTCACGGCAAATCCCGGTGTGGTCATGATCAACGTGCGCCAGCCGGACAACGATGGTTTCCGATTGTGCCGCCAATTGCAGCTGCATGAACAGACAGCGACTGTGCCCATCCTGCTTACCAGCGATCGCCCCACTACCGAAGAGCGTCAGCGAGCGCAAGCCGCCGGTGCCGTGGATCTGATTCCCCGAATTTCATCCCCCACCTTCCTGCAATCGAGGTTAAAAGCCGTGCTGCTGGACTATCAAAACACGCCCCTGATGCATCGCGCGCCCGATGAACGTCACACGGTTCTGGTCGCCGAGGACAGCCCTTCGCTACAGCAGTTTTATGAGCAGGTCCTGAATTCCCTGCATTGCGATGTAGTGCTGTGCGATGACGGCAACAGTGCCTGGCAAACCCTGCAGCAGAATCCGGACGTGGATCTGATCATCGCCGACATTTACATGCCCCGCATGGATGGGCGGGAACTGTGCAACCTGATCCGCGCCCATCACCAGTTCGATCAGGTGCCGGTGATCGTCATCACCACCGAACAGGAAAAACCGGTCCTGTTCGACCTGCTCAACCAGGGTGCCAATGACTACATCCAGAAGCCATTTCGCGAGGAAGAACTGCGCGCCCGCGTCCAGGCCCATTTGCGGTCCCGCCATTTCGGCAAGGAGCAGTTCCGCCTCAACCAGGAACTGATCGAGCTGAGCGCCACCCTGGAAGATCTGGTGGAACAGCGCACCCAGGAACTGTTCGATGCCAATGTGGAGGCCATCTACAAGCTGGCTCTGGCCTGTGATCTGAAGGATCTGGAAACCGCCGACCATATCAACCGGGTGCGGGAATATGTGGAAACCTTTTCGCGCTATCTGGGCATTGACGAGCGCACTGCGCGGGAGTTCGGTTACAGCAGCATGATGCATGACGTGGGCAAAATCGCCATTCCGGACGCCATCCTGACCAAACCCGGCCCCCTGACCGAACCTGAATGGGAGGTCATGCGGATCCATCCGATCAAGGGGCGGGAAATCCTGGGCGACAAGCCCTTCTTTCGTCATGCCGCTGATATTGCCGTGAGTCATCATGAGCGCTTCGATGGCAGCGGCTACCCGTTTGGTCTCAAGGGTCAGCTGATTCCCTTCTCGGCCCGGATTGTCGCCATTGTCGACGTCTATGATGCCTTGCGCTCCCATCGACCCTACAAAGCTGCCTGGGACGAAGAAGCAGCCTGCAATGAGCTGCAGCGCCTGTCCGGCCATCACCTGGATCCCCATCTGGTGAGCAAATTCCTCAAGCTGGCCCAGAATGGCGATCTGGTACGGATCCGGCAGCAATACTGTCACTGATTGCACTGCCACGCCGCTTCATGGCCTCGCCCGGCCATTCCCGGTATAATCGACCGATTACCGACGACTTTCCGTTTTCACCCAAAGGTTTCCCGCTCCATGGATGTAAAAGCCTATATGGCCCAGGTGGGACAGCAGGCCCGTGCCGCGTCCCGTCTTATCGGCAAAGCCAACACCGGCGTCAAGAACCAGGCCCTGCTGGCGATTGCCAGCGCCATTGACGCCCGGCGCGCCGAACTGATCAGTGCCAACCAGCAGGACATGAGCAACGGCAAGGCCAATGGCCTCGACGCCGCCCTGCTCGACCGGCTGGAACTGACCCCGGCCCGCATCGACGCGATGATCGAAGGCCTGCAGCAGGTCGCCGCCCTGCCCGATCCGGTGGGCGAAATCACTGGCATGAGCTATCGCCCCAGCGGCATCCAGGTGGGCAAGATGCGGGTGCCCCTGGGCGTCATCGGCATCATCTATGAATCCCGTCCGAATGTGACCGTCGAGGCTGCCAGCCTGTGCCTGAAATCCGGCAACGCCACCGTACTGCGGGGCGGTTCCGAAGCCATTCACAGTAACCGCGCCATTGCCACCTGTATCCAGGACGGCCTGAAGATCGCGGGCCTGCCTGCCGGCGTGGTACAGGTGGTGGAAACCACCGATCGCGCGGCCGTGGGTGAACTAATCGCCATGCCGGAATACGTGGACGTGATCGTGCCCCGGGGCGGCAAGGGTCTGATCGAGCGCATCAGCCGCGACGCCCGGGTGCCCGTGATCAAGCATCTGGACGGTATCTGCCATGTCTATATCGATGCGCAAGCGGATCTGGACAAGGCCATCGCCATCGCCATGAACGCCAAAACCCACCGTTACGGCACCTGCAACACCATGGAAACCCTGCTGGTGCACGAAGCCGTGGCGGACAGGGTGCTGCCGACCCTGGCGGATCAATACACCGCCAAAGGTGTAGAGCTGCGGGGCTGCGATCGCACCCAAGCCTTCATCAGCTGCCATCCGGCCACGGAAGAAGACTGGAAAACCGAATACCTGGCGCCGATCCTGTCCATCCGCGTTGTGGATGACCTGGATGCCGCCATTGACCACATCAACACTTACAGCTCCCAGCATACCGATGCCATCGTGACCGAAAACTACACCCTGGCGCGGCGCTTCCTGACCGAAGTCGACTCCAGTTCGGTGATGGTGAATGCGTCCACGCGTTTTGCCGATGGTTTCGAATACGGCCTGGGAGCCGAGATCGGGATTTCCACCGACAAGCTGCATGCCCGCGGTCCGGTTGGCCTCGAAGGTCTGACCACGCAGAAATACATCGTTCTGGGTGATGGCCACGTCCGCCGTTAACGCCATCGGCGTACTCGGAGGCACGTTCGACCCGATTCACAATGGCCACCTGCGCCTGGCGTGGGAGGCCTGCGTGCAGCTCGGTCTGCAACAGGTGCGACTGATACCCTGTCACGTGCCGCCCCATCGCGCCACCCCCAGCACCGCTCCGCAGCACCGCCTGACCATGGCCCGGCTGGCCTGCCAGAGTGTGCCCGGCTTTGTCGTGGATGACTGGGAAATCCAGCGCGACCGGCCTTCCTACAGCGTGGAAACCCTGACCCACCTGCGCCAGCACTACGGCCCGGACACCCGCATCGTGTTCCTGATGGGCATGGATGCGTTCCGCCAGTTCAGTACCTGGCATCAGTGGCCGCAGATTCTGGAGCTGGCCCACTTGTGGATCGCCCAGCGCCCGGGCGCACCGCTGCCGCCGGCAGATTCCCAGGAAGGCCGGCTGCTGCAACAGCGCGGCACCAATGCCGGCAGCCTGCTGGCGACTCCAGCCGGCGGCCTCTGTGTCTATGATTCCACCGCACTGGATATTTCGGCCACCCAGCTGCGTGCCCAGATGGCCCAGGGCATTTCCCCACGGTTTCTGTTACCGGATGCCGTATGGGACTATATTCAACAAAACGACCTTTACCAGGACAGGAAAGCAGAACCCGCCAATGACTGATCTGAACACACTCAAAGCCGTCGTGATCGACGCACTGGAAGACATGAAAGCCAAGGACATCGTGGTGCTGGATGTGAAACCCCTCACCAGCGTGGCCGACCTGATGGTGGTGGCCAGCGGCACCTCGACCCGCCACGTCAAATCCATCGCTGACCGGGTGCGGGAACGGGTCAAAGAGAACGGCTTCATGCCCCTGGGTGTCGAAGGCGAAGAGGCCTCCGAGTGGGTGCTGGTCGACCTGGGCGACATTATCGTCCACGTCATGCAGCCGGACACCCGCCGCTTCTACGATCTGGAAAAACTCTGGAGCATGACCCCGCAGGATTCCGCCCAAGGATAATCGCCCATGCGCATCCGCCTGATTGCCGTGGGCACTAAAATGCCCGGCTGGGTGAACGACGGTTTCGAGGAATACCGCAAACGCCTGAACCAGGATGTGACTCTGGAACTGGTGGAAATTCCCGCCGGCAAACGCGGCAAGAACGCGGATGTCGACCGCATCACCGACAAGGAAGGCGAACAGATGCTGGCGGCAATTCACCCCAGTGATTACGTGATCACCCTCGATGTGCCGGGCCAGCGCCTGTCGACAGAAAAACTCGCCGGGCGGCTTGAAAAACTCCTGCAGCAAGGTAACCATGTGGCGCTGCTGATCGGCGGGCCGGAAGGTCTGGCCCCCCAGTGCCGTACCAAGGCACAGGAAAGCTGGTCGCTGTCGGATCTGACATTGCCCCATCCCCTGGTTCGCGTGCTTATTGCGGAACAATTGTATCGGGCGTGGTCTATCTTAAAGGGCCATCCTTACCATCGCTGATTCATGCCAAAACCCATAACCCTCAAAGACCACTATCGCGAAACCCGCGTGTTCGCCCGCCGCAGCGTGGTAGCACTCGGCTTCGTGTTCCTGCTGATGCTGGTGCTCATCGCCCGGATGTTCTATCTGCAGGTCATGCAGTACGAAAAGTACCGCACCATGGCGGACGAAAACCGCATCACGGTGGAACCCATTGCGCCGACCCGCGGCCTGATCATGGACCGCAACGGCACCCTGGTGGCCGACAACCGGCCCAGTTATGCGGTCAGCATCATCAAGGAACAATGTCCGGATGTGGATGACACCATCAGCAAAATCGGTGAGCTGATCGCGCTGGACGAAGCGCAGATCGACCGTTTCCACAAACGCCTGGAACAACGGCAACGCCCGCACACGCCGGTGGCGCTGAAATTCAAACTGACCGAAGAAGAAATCGCCATCATCGCGGTGAATCAGCATCGCCTGCCCGGGGTGACCCTGGACGCCAGTCTGGTACGACATTACCCGTGGAGTGAAACCCTGTCCCATGCGGTGGGGTACGTCGGACGCATCAACGAACGCGAATTGAAAACCCTGGACGCAACGGATTACAGCGCCACCGAACACGTGGGCAAGACCGGCATCGAAGCGTTTTACGAAGACCAGCTGCACGGCGATGTTGGTTTCCAGACCATCGAAACCGATGCCCGCGGCCGTATCACCCGGGTGCTGGAGCGCACCGATCCGGCACCGGGACAGGATCTGATGCTGTATCTGGACCTCCCCACCCAGATCGCTGCCGCCAAGGCACTGGATGGCCGCCGCGGTGCCGTGGTGGCGATCGAACCGGAGACCGGTGGCGTGCTGGCCTTCGTATCAATACCAGGCTTCGACCCCAACCTGTTCGTCACCGGCATCGACTACAAGACCTACAAGGATCTGCAGGAATCCCGCGCCCAACCCCTGTTCAACCGGGCGATCCAGGGGCAGTATCCGCCGGGCTCGACCATCAAGCAGATCGTCGCGCTGGCCGGCCTGTATTATGGGGTCACCGACTGGAACCGCTCCATCTATGACCCGGGTTTCTACAAACTGGAAAACGACAACCACTTCTACCGGGACTGGAAAAAGTGGGGGCACGGCGTGGTGAACATGCACCAGGCCATTGTGGAATCCTGCGATACCTATTTTTACGATCTGGCGTTCAAAATGGGCGTCGATCGCATTCACGATTTCATGCTGCCATTCGGTTTCGGCAAGCGCACCGGTATCGATATGCCCAGCGAGCGGCCCGGCCTGATTCCATCACGGAACTGGAAGCGCGGCGCCCTCAATCAGCCCTGGTATCCGGGGGAAACCCTGATCGTCGGTATCGGTCAGGGCTATATGCTGGCAACCCCGCTGCAACTGGCGCTGTCGGCTGCCATTCTGGCCAACCGCGGGAAACTGGTGAAGCCGCATATGGTCAGAAACATTGGCGGCACCCCCGTCACTGATGCGCAACCGCCGGGGCAGATCGAACTGAAAGACCCGAACAACTGGGAACTGACGATTGCAGCCATGCGGGCCGTGGTGCATTCCGCCACCGGCACCGCCCGCGGCATCAAGGAAGGCCTCACTTACGACATTGCCGGCAAGACCGGTACCGCCCAGGTAGTGGGTATCAAGCAGGATGAAAGCTACGATGCCAGCAAACTGTCAGACTGGCACAAGGACCATGCACTGTTTGTCGGCTTTGCCCCGGTAGACAAGCCCAAAATCGCAGTGGCCGTGCTGGTGGAAAACGGGGGCGGCGGAGGCTCGACGGCAGCGCCGGTTGCCCGCATCGTGATGGATGCCTACTTCAATTCCCTCGCCCAGGACGCCATCAGCGACAACCAACGGGAGCCAGCCACCAGTGAACAATGATTTTCCCTACAAGCTGGACAGTCTGCGCACCCCCGTCACTGGCCGGGTGAGTCTGACCCAGGCGATCCATGTTGACGGCCCCCTGCTGGGTGGCCTGCTGGTGCTGGTATCCGTCGGCCTGTTCGTGCTCTACAGCGGCAGCAGTCAGAGCATGGACACCATCATCCGCCAGGTGTCGCGGCTGGCGATCGGCTTTTCCGTGATGCTGGTGATGGCGCAGATTCCGCCCCGCACCTACAAACGCTGGACCCCGTGGCTGTACCTGGTGGGTACCGGCCTGCTGATTGCGGTATTGGTCGCCGGAGCCGAAGCCAAAGGGGCGCAGCGCTGGCTGGCCCTGCCCGGCATCGGGCGCTTTCAGCCGTCCGAAGTGATGAAACTGATCGTGCCGATGATGGTGTCCTGGTACCTGGCGGAACGGGCGCTGCCTCCCGGCTGGCGACCTGTGCTGCTGGCCACCCTCCTCATGCTGGTACCCACGGTGCTGATCGCCAAGCAGCCGGATCTGGGTACCTCGCTGCTGATTGCCAGTGCCGGTTTCATTGCCCTGTTCCTGTCAGGATTGAGCTGGCGTTTCATCGGTGGTCTGGTGGTAGCGGCCGTTCCTGCCGCGGGTGCCCTGTGGATGGTGATGCGGGAATATCAGCGCCAGCGGGTTCTGACGTTTCTCAATCCGGAAATGGATCGCTGGGGCGCAGGCTGGAACATTACGCAATCCAAAACCGCCATCGGCTCCGGCGGACTGGAAGGCAAAGGCTGGCTCCACGGCACCCAGGCGCATCTGGATTTTCTGCCGGAAAGTCACACGGATTTCATCATCGCAGTACTGGCGGAAGAATTCGGCCTGCTCGGCGTGTGCGCCCTGCTGCTGATCTATTTCGCCATCATCGCCCGTGGCATGTATATCGCGATGAATGCGCAGGATACCTATTCGCGGCTGGTGGCCGGTTCCATCACGCTGACGTTTTTCGTCTATGTTTTTGTGAATATCGGCATGGTCAGTGGCATTCTGCCCGTGGTGGGTGTGCCACTGCCGCTGGTCAGTTATGGCGGTACGTCAGTGGTGACGCTGATGGCGGGATTCGGCATCCTGATGTCGATCCAGACCCACCGCAAGCTGGTCGCCACCTGATCACAACCATCGGGAACATCCACCGCAACAGGGAATCAAATCGTTCATGGGTAAACTGATGTCCATTTCTCGTTTTTGTCATCGTTCTGCGGCACTGGGTCTGATCGGTCTGCTCTGCAGCCCGCTCGCTGCTGCCTCGTATCTGGATCACCCCAAGGCCAAGGCCTTCATCGACGAAGTCGTCGCCGAAGGTACTTTCAAGAAAGACGAGCTGGAAGCCCTGCTCGGCAGCGCAGAACGTAAAGATGGCATCCTGGAAGCCATCGCCCGACCAGCGGAAAAAACCAAGACCTGGGCCGAATACCGCCCGATCTTCATGACCCAGGATCGCCTTGAGGGTGGCGTCGCCTTCGCGAAAGAACACGCTGCCGCCCTGGAAAAAGCTGAAAAGGAATTCGGGGTTTCCCGCTACATCATCCTGGCCATCATCGGTGTCGAAACCCGCTACGGCAAGTTCAAGGGGAATTATCGAGTCGTGGACGCCCTGGCGACACTGGCCTTTGACTATCCGCCCCGCGCGCCATTCTTTCGCAGTGAACTGAAACATTTTCTGCACCTGCAGAGTGAAGCAAAAATTGACCTGTCCAGCGCCAAAGGCTCCTACGCCGGCGCCATGGGTTATCCGCAATTCATCTCCAGCAGCTATCGCAATTTCGCGGTGGATTTCGACGGCGACCAGCATATCGACCTGATCAACAGTCCGGTGGATGCCATCGGCAGCGTGGCCAGTTATTTCAAGGCCCACGGCTGGGATCAGCAACAGCCGGTAACCAGTCTGGCCCGCTATCTGGGTGAAGACGGCCGTGAGTCCAACCTCGATCCGGTGGTGAACCAGGATCTCAAGCCGGTGCTCACCGTGGCGGATCTGCGGGCCAAGGGTCTGGTACCGGATCAGGATTTTGCGGAAGACGCCAAAGCCACGGCGTTGCGGCTCGATGGCGCTGACGGCGTCGAATACTGGATCGGCCTGAACAATTTTTACGTCATCACCCGCTACAACCGCAGCCCGCTGTACGCACTGGCGGTGTATCAGCTGAGCGAAGCCCTGCGGAGCAAACTGAACCCCTCATGAAAATCCTGTTGCTCGCACTCATCGCAAGTCTGTATCTGGCTGGCTGCAGCAGTAACCGGCCCAGTTCTGGCACCTCGGCGTCACCGTATGATTCGTCCTACCCGGCGGACTGGCACATCAAGGACAGTGCTCCGGACGAACACCTGGACTGGTCGAAAATTCCCGATGCGGTGCCCAAATGGGAACCGCGCGCCCGCTATGGCAATCACTCGCCCTACAAAGTGCTGGGCAAGACCTACCGGGTACTGCCCTCCAGTGCCGGTTACCGGGAAAAGGGGATTGGTTCCTGGTACGGCAAGAAATTCGCCGGCCGCGCCACCTCCAGCCAGGAACCCTACGATCCTTATGCGATGACCGCCGCCCACAAGACCCTGCCGCTGCCCACCTATGTGCGGGTGACCAATCTTGATAACGGCAAGAAAATTGTGGTGCGGGTGAACGATCGCGGCCCGTTCCACGATGGCCGCATCATCGATCTGTCATTTGCTGCTGCCCACAAACTGGGGTACGCAAACAAGGGAACAGCCAACGTCATTGTGGAAGCCATTGATCCCGGCGAACCAGGCGTGGAAATTCCACCGACGCCGGCCAGCATCCGGCCTGCACCGCCTTCGGATGGCGGGCGGATCTACCTGCAGGTCGGCGCATTTTCTGACCTGAATGCTGCGATCCGCCTGCAACAGCGGCTGATCAATGACACCCGGGCACCGGTGGGCATTCACTCCCAGGCGGAAAACGGCCGCAGCGACGTGCACCGGGTCCGTGTCGGCCCACTGGCAACGGAACAAATCGCCGAACAGATGGCCCAACAGATCCGGGAAGCGGGACTCGGATCACCCTTGCTGATCCGGCGCTGACATCACAACTACCCGGGGCTGTGTTACCATGCCAGCCTTCCGGGCCCGCGCAGACACGGACCGCCTGTGCCCCACGCTTCACTCATTTTTTAAGACCCTGGTTTTGCCATGACCCTGACACGCCTTTCCCTGTTACTGACATTCGTTCTTACCCTGGTACTGCATTCACCGGCCCACGCATCGCGCATGATTCCTGCCGCGCCGACCCTGAATGCCTCTTCATGGCTGCTGATCGATGCCCGCACCGGCCACGTCATTACGGAATACAACGCTGATCAACGCCTGCCCCCTGCCAGCCTGACCAAAATGATGACGGCGTACATCGCCTCGGAACTGCTGCTCAAGGGCGATCTGAAAATGTCCGACATGGTCCCCATCAGCGAGAGGGCCTGGCGCAAGGGCGGTTCCAAGATGTTCGTACGCGTTGGCACCCAGGTGCCGATGGAAGACCTGCTGCGCGGCATCATCATCCAGTCAGGCAATGACGCCAGCATTGCCGTGGCCGAATACATTGCCGGCGGCGAGGATGCTTTCGCCGATATGATGAACAAGACCGCTGCCTCACTCGGCATGGTGAATTCCCACTTCGTCAATGCTACCGGCTGGCCGGCGGAAAACCACTACACCACCGCCCGTGATCTGGCGACCCTGGCCCGCCACATCATCTACGATCACCCGGAAGACTACGCGCTGTACGCCGAGAAGGAATTCGTCTACAACGACATCCGCCAGCCCAACCGCAACACCCTGCTGTGGCGGGATTCCACCGTGGACGGCATCAAGACAGGTCACACCGAAGAAGCCGGCTACTGCCTGGTATCGTCGGCCAAGACTGATGACATTCGTCTGGTGGCCGTGGTCATGGGCACCCAGTCCGAAAAAGCCCGCGCCAACGAAAGCCAGAAGCTGATCACCTACGGTTTCCGTTTCTTCGAAACCGCGAAAAGCTACAGCGCCCAGACCACCCTGATCGAACCGGAAATCTGGAAAGGCAACGCCAACACCATCAAGCTGGGCACCGAAGACGACATCTACCTGACCATTCCCCGTGGCGCCGGCAAGGATGTCACCGCAGAACTGGATCTGCCGGAACTGCTGGAAGCCCCCATCGCGGCGGGCCAGCAGGTGGGCACCATCAAGCTGACCCTGGACGGCGATGTGCTGGAAACCCGCCCGCTGGTGGCCCTGCAGACCGTCGATGAAGGTGGCCTGTTCACCCGCCTGTGGCACTGGCTGGTGCTGCTGGTGAAAGGCTGGTTCGCCTGATCCGTCGTGGCTGCCCCGATCACCAATCTGCCCACTGCTTACCTGAACGGCATTTACCTGCCGCTGGATGAGGCGCGGATTTCGCCGCTGGACAGGGGCTTTCTGTTTGGGGATGGCATTTACGAAGTCATCCCCTGCTACAACGGCAGGCTGTTTCGCCTCAAACAACACCTGGATCGCATGCTGCGCAGCCTGGCGGCGATCCAGCTGGCCTCGCCCCACAGCGAAGCCGAATGGGCCCGGATTCTGGATGGCCTGGTGCAACACAACGGCGGCGGCCACCAGTCGGTCTACCTGCAGATCAGCCGTGGCGCCCCCAACACCCGCGACCACCGCTTTCCCGACCAGTGTCCCCCCACCGTGTTCGCCTACGCCACCCGGCTCGACGATCCTGACACCCGCACCCTGGACAGCGAAACCGGTATCCACTGCATTACCTGCGAGGACATCCGCTGGGCCCGCTGCGACATCAAGGCAGTGGCGCTGCTGGCCAATGTGCTGCTGCGGGAACAGGCCCGCCAGGCCGGCTGCGACGAAGCCATCCTGATCCACAACGGCTGGGTCACTGAAGGCTCCACCAGCAATGTATTCGTGGTCAGCGATGGCGAGATTCTGACCCCCGCTGCCGGACCGGACATCCTCGGTGGTATTACCCGGGATCTGGTGATCGAACTGGCCGCCCGCCACGGCCTGCCCCTGCTGGAATCCTTCATCGATCCCCGCCTGCTGCAACAGGCCGACGAAATCTGGATCAGCAGCTCGACCCGGGGCGTACGCCCGGTGGTAATGCTGGACAGCCAACCGGTGGGCGATGGGCGACCGGGGCCGGTTTGGCGTAAAATGGCAGAATATTATGCGGTGTTCAGACGGGCCCTGATGACAAACTGACAGAGCGCCCCCATTAACACCGGCCAACCGCATTCCGAGGAAGTCACCATGCTCACCATCAATCCCGACATCTGGGAATTTCCCTGCCAGCATGACATCAAGGTACTGGGCCTGTCCCACCATCCCCTGGTGGATATCGTCATTGCCCTGGTGAACGAACATGTGGGCAGCTGCGACACCGCCAGCATCCGCACCAAACCCAGCAGCAGCGGCAAGTACATTTCGGTCACCGCCACTGTGCAGTTCACCAGCAAGGAGCAGCTCGAAGCGCTCTACCGCGCCCTGCACGCCCGCGACGAAGTGACCCAGACCCTGTGATGGCCGACGCAAGCAGCATCCTGTTCCGCGACCTGGGGGTGGAAGACTACGTCACCACCTGGCAGGCCATGCAGCAGTTCACCGACAGCCGCAGCGAAGCCAGCGGCGACGAGATCTGGTTCCTCCAGCATCCCCCGGTGTTCACCCAGGGCCAGGCCGGCAAGGCCGAACACATCCTGGCGCCGGGCGACATTCCGGTGGTGCAGGTGGATCGGGGTGGCCAGGTCACCTACCACGGCCCCGGCCAGCTGGTGGGGTACCTGATGATCGACCTGCGCCGCAAGAAGATGGGGGCACGGGATCTGGTATCCGCCATCGAACAGAGCCTGGTGCAGACCCTGGCCGAACTGCAGATCGATGCGGCTCCCCGCGCGGACGCGCCCGGTGTCTACACCCAGGGCTGCAAGATTGCCTCGCTGGGGCTGCGCATCCGTCGCGGCTGCTCATTCCACGGCCTTGCGCTCAACATCGACATGGATCTGCAACCGTTCCTGCGCATTAACCCCTGCGGCTATCAGGACATGCAGATGACCCAGGTAAAAAACTTTGTAACCAAGCCTGATTTCGCCGCCATACAGGCCCGGCTGGCGACCCATCTGCAAGCCAATCTGGGATATACTGAGGCCCATCACAGCAGCACGCCCTGGACACCCGCATGAACCCCGAAGTACCCGCCGACAAGCCCGCTCCCTCCGCCAAGAAGCCCGTGCAACAGGGCGAAAAACTGCGTGGCGCAGAAAAAGTCGCCCGCATTCCGGTGAAGGTGATTCCCACCGTGGATCTGCCGCGCAAACCCGACTGGATCCGGGTGCGGGTACCGGCCAATGGCGAAGTCCAGCGGGTCAAGAACCTGCTGCGCCAGCAGAAGCTGCACACCGTCTGCGAAGAAGCGTCCTGCCCCAACCTGCCGGAATGCTTCGGCGGCGGCACCGCCACCTTCATGATCATGGGTGACATCTGCACCCGCCGCTGCCCGTTCTGCGACGTGGCCCACGGCCGCCCCAATCCGCTCGATCCGGAAGAACCGAAAAACCTGGCGGAATCCGTCGCTGCCCTGAGCCTGAAATACGTGGTGGTGACCTCGGTGGATCGCGACGATCTGCGTGACGGCGGCGCCGACCATTTCGCCCAGTGCATCCGCGCCGTGCGCGAACAGTCGCCCAACACCAGGATCGAAGTGCTGGTACCGGATTTCCGCGGCCGCATGGACATCGCCCTGGACATCCTGGCCGCCGATCCGCCGGATGTGTTCAACCACAACCTGGAAAACGTGCCGCGGCTGTACAAGGCCATTCGCCCTGGTTCCGACTACCAGTGGTCGCTGGATCTGCTCAAGCGCTTCAAAGAGCGGGTGCCGCAGGTGCCCACCAAGTCCGGCATCATGGTTGGGCTCGGTGAAACCAACGACGAAGTGAAAGAAGTGATGCGCGATCTGCGTGCCCACAACGTCGACATGATCACCATCGGCCAGTACCTGCAACCGAGCAAGGAACATGCGCCGGTGGATCGCTTTGTGACGCCGGCCGAATTCGAGGAATTCCGCCTGTACGGTGAGGAGCTGGGCTTTTCCAACGTGGCCAGCGGCCCGCTGGTGCGCTCGTCCTATCACGCTGATCTGCAGCACAAGGGCGAAGACGTCAACGCGGTGCACAAGGAAAGCCTCAAGCCGAAGCACTGAGGGTGGCTAGATTCCCAGCCACCACTGGATGATGGTTTTTGCGATGAATCCCAGCATGCCGAGGGTCAGCACCAGAAAGATCACGAAGGTGCCGAACTTGCCGGCCTTGGATTCGTAGGCCAGATTGCCCACGATGAAAAACATGTAGAGAATGAACGCCGTCAGGCCGATGGTCAGGCCGAACGTGGCAATCTGTTCTTCGGTAAATCCTGCAAGTGTACCGTCCATCACGACTCCCCCGGCACTCTGGGTGGCAAGGCACTGGCATCCACCGCATCACGATAAGCATGCCAGCTGGCGTGGCCCAGCACCGGCAACAACACTGCACAACCCATCACGAACCCCAACATGGCCAGCGCGGTCAGCAGCATGATCAGGCCGGCCCAGACCGCCATCGGCACGGGATTCTGCACCACCACCCGCCAGCTGGCCAGCACCGCCGGCAAAATGTCCACCTTGCGGTCCAGCAGCAGTGGCAACGTGATCACCGTCGAGGCAAATACCGGCGCGGCCAGCAAACCGCCCAGCATCAGCCAGAATTCAAACAGATAGTTGTCGCGGGCCAGCACCACATGACGCAGAAAATCCATTGGCTGCCGCACCGGCTCCGGCGCCAGCAATGTGATCAGCGCCGCCGACGTGATCACCCAGCCGGTCGCCGACAATCCCAACAGCAGACCGAACCGCACCAGCCGCCAGTCATGATGGGGTTTACCGCGCCAGCTCCACCAGGTTCGCAATACCAGTCCCAGCCCGGCCGGCTCGCCGCGCTCCAATGCACGACTGACGGCGTACAATCCCACCGCCACCACCGGCGCTACCACCATGAAACCACTGAACGCACCGGCCAGCAGCCAGAACTGGTCACGGGCCACCAGCAAAAGCACAAAGCCGAAGGCCGCCACCGCCAATCCGTGCAGCGCACCGATCAGCGGGACACGCCGGAAATCCTCCCAACCCTTGCGCACCCATTGCCAGGGCTGGGCGGGATCAAGGCTGCGAATCCGTATGCGGGGATCATCACGTTGCGGCATGGTGTTGTCCTTGTGTCAGGGAGGCACTGGCACCAGTATAGAACGGATGCGCGGTGAATTTGTTCCCGCCAGCAGGTACAATCGCGCCACCACTCACCCGCCCTGCCTGATGCGACCCCCGTGCGATGGAATTTTCCCTCGACAATCTGATTGGCTGGCTCAGCAGCCACCCGCACCTGATTCTGTTCACGATTGCGCTGCTGGCGTTGCTGGAATCGCTTGCGATCGTTGGCATTCTGGTGCCCGGCGTCGCCCTGCTGATGGCGGCGGCAACCGCTGCCGGCAGTGCCAATGTGGATGTCTGGCAGATGCTGCTGGCCGGCTTCGTCGGTGCCGTGATCGGCGATGGCGTGAGTTTTCTGCTGGGCTATCACTACCATCCGGTGATCCGGCGGATTCCCCCGTTCAAAACCCATCCGGAATGGATCGAGAAAGGCGAACATTTTTTCCAGCGCTACGGCCTGCTCGGCATCGTGCTCGGACGCTTCATCGGGCCGATCCGCCCCGTCATGCCCCTGGTGGCCGGCTTCATGGAAATGTCGCCGCGCAAATTCTTCACCATCAATGTGCTGTCGGCACTGGCGTGGTCGCCGTTTTATCTGATGCCAGGCTATCTGGTGGGGCAAAGCCTGGAAGGCCCCGGCGCGCTCGAGGCCCGTCATCTGGGTTTCTTGCTGGCACTGTTTCTGGGGGGATGGCTGCTGGCACAGTTTGCCCAGCGCCTGCACGCGGCAATGCACATACGCCGAATCAAGCTGCAGCTGACACTCGCTGTGGGTGGACTATTCCTGGCGTTACTGCTCACACTGGGTTTTACCGTGCAAACCGGCGTGCTGCAGAGCCTCAACACTGCGTCGGCCCAATGGCTGTTCGCGTTACGCCATCACTGGCTCGATGATTTCTTTATCGGACTGACCATACTGGGTGAATTCAGTCCGATGGTGGTGTGGGCAGCGCTGGTGACCTTCGCACTGCTGCTACAGCGAAATTTCTACGCTGCCGGCCTGTGGGTGAGCTTCACCCTGCTGGGGAAACTACTGATGCACGGCGGCAAATACGGTTTTGCAGTCGCCCGCCCTGAACTGGTGATGCAACCGCCGGATTCCTTCGCCTATCCCAGTGGCCACACCGCGATGATGGTGGTGTTCTGCGGCCTGCTGGCGAGTCTGCTGCTGCCATCGGTGAATGCCCGTCGCCACGCGCTGATTCTGTCCTGCGTGGCGGTGCTGGTGATGTTTGTGGCCGCCGCCCGCCTCTATCTGGGCGTGCACTGGGTGACCGACATCATCGGTGGCCTGCTGCTGGGTGGCTTCATTCTGTGCCTGTTTTATGCCGTGGTGTTGCGCTGGCCATTCCGGCGTATTCAGCCGTGGCCACTATTGATCGCCTGCGCACTGGCCTGGCTGATCAATATTGCTGTTTTCGTGCTGCCTCACTATTCCCAGTGGGCCGCCCGCTATTTGCCGTTTGCTCACGCCTGACAGGTTTGCCGTGGAAGATAAACGTAAAGGTCTGCTGTTCGTCCACAGTGCCATTCTGATGTTTGGCGGTACGGGGTTGTTCGCCCGCATCGTCGATCTGCCCGCTACCGACATCATTGCCTGGCGCAGCGTGCTGGCCGCTCTAGTGCTGCTGGTAATTCTGCTGGCGCTGAAAAATCCGGTACGGCTGCGCAGCCGGCGCGATACCGGCATCATGCTGGGGATCGGTGTACTGCTGGGCGTGCACTGGATTACCTATTTCCAGTCGATGCAGATTGCCGGTGTGGCGGTGGGCATGCTGGCGCTGTACACCTCGCCGATCATCACGGTGTTTCTGGAACCGCTGTTTCACGGCCAGAAGCCCCATGGCCGTGATATTTTCTGCGCGGTGCTGGTGTTCGTGGGCGTGATGCTGCTGGTGCCGGACTTTTCACTGGAAAACGACATTACCCAGGGCGTGCTGTGGGGCGTGCTGTCGGCGGTGTTCTTCGCCCTGCGCAACACCCTGCAGCGTCATTACCTGCAAGGCTACCGGGGCGACACCAGCATGCTGTACCAGAGTGCGGTGGCGGCACTGGTGGCGTTCCCGTTACTGCAGCATGATCCGGCGGATTTCACAGTCGATACGGTATGGCAACTGGCGCTGCTGGCGATCGTATTCACCGCGATTCCCCACAGCCTGTTCGCCGGCAGTCTGCGTTATCTGAAAGCGAAAACCGTGGGACTGATCGGCTGCCTGCAACCGGTGTACGGCACCCTGTTCGCGTTTCTGATCCTGCAGGAACAGCCGTCGCTGCTGACGTTGGTGGGGGGAGCCCTGATCGTCGGCACCGCGGCGTGGGAAACCTGGCGTTCCTGACCCAACACCAATCATCGGGAAACACCCCATATAGGCTTGTCAGGCCACCACCCTGTCCGTTAGCATTGCCCCACTCCCTCGGGTCAGATCTGGCGATTACTCGATAAGAAAACCGACCGGGTCGATGCGAGGGAGACCAACTCCCTTCCAGTCTTCACACTTCCTGCACAATCATCCCGGATACTCCACACTGCGCCGAGCCGGCGTGACGATCTGCCATTTTATTGCCACTATTCAGGCGTAAAACCGCCGTTGGTTCGGTGCTTAGGCGATTTCGGCGGATAATTATGCGAACTGCTTTGCAAATTTATTGATCAGCAGCTTACAATCCAAAGCACTCGCGTGACCAAACAACGCTAACAAGTCTATCAATCGGGGCGCTCGCCAATGGCTGTAAGGACACAGAAAGTCTTTGCCGACGATCTCCAGCTGGGGATGTTTGTCTCGGGCATCGATCGCCCGTGGCGCGAAACCCCGTTCCCGATTCAGGGCTTTCATATCGAACACCGCGAGCAGCTCGAAAAGCTGCAGCACCTGTGCAAATGGGTGTACGTGGATGTACGCCGCTCCCGCGCCGGCCTGAAAATTGCCACACCCCAGCCTGAATTCAGTTTCGTTTCGGAATTTTTTGAAGAGCAGCAGCGCAAGAACGGACGCGAGGTGCTGAACCTGCGCATCCGCACCATGCAGAACGATTATCCCTACAAATCCGTCACCAGCCTGAACGCGGAACTGCGCCAGGCCCGCAAGGTGCATCGGCGCATTCGCGATCGCATCCAGCAAGTGCTGGGCAATCTCAGCCAGAGCGGTGACATCAGTGTGGATCAGCTGCGCACCGTATCCTCGGAACTGGTCAACAGCGTGATCCGCAATCCCGATGCGTTTGCCTACCTGTCACGGATCGAATCCCACAGCCAGGATGTCCTCAACTACTCCATTCGCATGGCCAGCTGGGCCGTGCTGTGCGGGCGTCATCTGGATATCACCCGCGAGGCGCTGTCCGATCTGGCACTGGCCGCACTGCTGGCGAAAATCGGTTACACCACGATTCCACCGGAAATCCTCAGCATCAAGGGCACCCCGACTCCCCACGTGCAGGAAATGCTGAAGTGGTCGCTGGTGCGTGGCGTACAGCTGCTCAAGGCCAGCGATGATTTCAACAGCCGCATCGTGAAACTGGTGTCCCACCACCTTGAGCGTTATGACGGCAGCGGTTTCCCCCGGGGCGTGTCCGGGCGCCACATCCCGTTCCTGGCCCAGATCATTGGCCTGGCGGATTACTACGAGAATCTGGTCAGCTACGATTTCCGCGATCGCCCCCTGTCCAGCGCGGACGCCGTGCGGGAACTGTTCCGCCTGCGCAACCAGATTTTCGATGGCTTCCTGGTGGAAGAATTCATCCAGTCCATCGGCCTGTACCCTACCGGGTCGGTGGTGACCCTGAACGACGATCGGCTGGCCATTGTCATCGCCCAGAACAGGGCGCGCCTGAAACCCCGGGTGCTGATCCTGGAAGACGACCGCAAGCCCTGGCAACTGTTCAAGCGCCGCACCCTCGATCTGTCCGAGCCCGACTGTACCGATTTCATCGTCGCCAGCTGCCCGGCGCTGGCCCCGGACAGCCCGCACCGCAGCAAACGCTACTTCCGCCACGTCAGCAATTTTTGATTACTTCCTAACCTGCTGATAAATCGACTAATTCGACTGCTTCAGCCGACGCTGCAGCTCGTCGGAAATCTCCACCCCCCGCAGGCAAACCAAAGCCACTTTTGCTAAACCTTAATAAGAACTTTCCTGGTTAGAATATTGTCGAATGTTTGAGCAGACGCTATCGAACCGTCACCGGCATCCGGTATATCTTGACCGCCACCACAACCATAAATGGGGGGACACGCGGTCTGCAGCAGACCCTGGTGAAACATGTCCATCAAGCGCTCGCAGAACATTCAGGCCCTGCCGGTCACTGATCCGGCCCTCAAGCACGAAATCAACCATGTGTTGCTGTCGAGCTTCCGCCTGCTGCGCTTTCCGGATTTTCTCGAACACCATTTCACCCGCAGTTACCGCGCCCTTGCCCTCAACAACCTGATTGCCAACACACCCTATCTGCTCAGTCTGTTTCTGCTGCTGGGGTTTCTGGCCTTCACCCAGTACAGTAGCACCCAGCTGGGGGCCTTTCCGCTGGGTTATGCCATCACCGCCCTGTGCCTGATCAGTACGCTTGTCCTGGTACGCCTGCCGCGCTTTGATGCACGCTTCCACTGGTACACCGGCATCAACGCCATGATTGCCCTTGGCACACTGATGACCGTTGCCATCAGCGTCGATGACCCCAGCCTGCGCACCGCCGCCCACGCCACCTCGATCTATGCCGTCATCATTGTGTATGCGATGTCGAAGATGCGTTTCTTCACCACCGTGTTCTGGTGCCACATGGCAGGCGTCGCCCATCTGCTGGCGGCCAAGGCGCTGGGGCTGCAACATTCCTTTCAGGATTTTCAGGCCTACTTCATCGCCGCCAACCTGATCGGCATGGGCATCGCCTACATCATCGAACACCGGGAGCGGGCCATGTTCCTGCAGGCGCTGCTGCTGGATATCGACAAGGCCGAGCAGAAGCAGCTGTACGCCAACATGGAAAAACTGTCGCGGGAAGACCCCCTCACCGGCCTGGCCAATCGCCGCTTCTTCGATGAACGTCTGAAGCTGGAGTGGAATCGCTGCCAGCGGGAAAAACTGCCGCTGTCCGTGGTGCTGCTGGATATCGACTTTTTCAAACAGTTCAACGACCGCTATGGTCATCAGGCCGGCGATCACTGCCTGGCACTGATCGCCCGCGCCCTGAAAAAAGAAGCGAGCCGGCCGGCGGAACTGGTGGGACGTTACGGCGGCGAAGAATTCATCATCCTGTACCCCAACATCGATGCGACCCAGCTCAAGAACACCCTGGTGCGCATCCAGCAACGCATTGTCGCCCAGGCAGTGCCCCACGAAGCATCGCAGATCGCCAAGGTCGTCACTGCCAGCATCGGCGCTGCCACCGTGTACCCGGTCAAAACCCTGAATCCGGAAAAACTGGTATCCGCTGCCGACCAGATGCTCTACAAATCCAAGGAAGCCGGCCGCAACTGCTGGTTCAACACCCAGATATCCCACTGCGAACCACAACAGCAGAATCTCATCACCCTGCCCTGAACGACGGTTCACTAACGCACGAGCGAACGGTATAGTCCCACCACTACCCTGGGGGGAAGCAACATGCGCAACATTGTCATCCTGCTGGTGGTCGCCGCCACCGCGATCAACCTGATTTACTGGCTCAGCCGCTCGCCGGATGCCGCCAACACGCCAACCAGCGTCGAACCAACCACATCCACCGGCGCAGCCGAAACATCGCCTGCACCAACCAGCCGCACCGTGGAAATTCTCGACATTCCCCTGCAGATCAGCGCCAGCGGCAATCTGATCCCGGATACCCGGCTCAAGCAGCTGTTCGATCTGATCGCCAGCGAAAATACCGAACAGCCGGTGGATCAGTGGAAGCACACTATCCTGCAACCATTCAGCGAAGACCTGCCACCCGCCGCCCTCGCCCAGCTGCAGGACGCCTTCGACCGCTATGTGGAATTCAATCTCGCACTGCAACTGCTGCCGATGGAAGGCGCCCCCAATCTGAAGGCCGTGCTGCAACGGGTGCAGAACCTGCGCGAACACTATCTGGGTGACATCGCCGCCCCCATGTACGAAGACTGGCGCGCGCTGGAAGATTTCACCTATCAATACCTGAACATCATGGCACAACAACGTGACCCGGCCGCCGCCCAGGATCAACTGAACACGCTGGCCGACCAGCTGCCGCCCGCCGTGCAGCAGCGCGCCCACAACATGGTCAATGCCACCGCCGACGACTTTGCCGCCGACAGCGTCACCGGGCTCGACCCGGAATCCTTCCAGCGCATGCTGCAGGAAATGGCCGCCGTCAGCCTGATCGAAACCACCCTGGTGTTCGACGAGCCCTCACCGGAATTCATGACCAGGTACGAACAGTACGGCGAACAGAAACGCGAAGTACTACTGTCGGACCTGAGCGACGCCGCCCAGCAGGAAAAACTCAGCCAGCTGCGCGCCCAGTATTTCAGTGGCAGCGAGATACTGCGGGTGGAAACGCTGGATCGGGCAGAGGCGTTTTGAGGCGCTTGGCCGACAATTTTATGTAGTAAATCTGCGGGAACTAGCGTCTGACGGGCAGGATTAATGATCTACCGCATCCACCACGATGAAAATTATCTAATGCATCTGGTTCATCCCGTCGAGTCCATGCGCAAGCTGGGCGAAAAATACGGCGTGTTTGCCTTCAATGCGGAGCCAAAGCCTTATGCATCTGTCTGGACGCCGCTACAAATTGAATTTCACGCCAGCGAAGGCAAAAAATCTAAAGCCATGCCGGATGTATCTGAGCATTTCGGCCGGTTATTCCTGTCTGAAAGGGCTTGCCAAGCACTAAAAGTGCGACTCGAAACGTGCGGCGAACTGCTTCCCGTCACGCACAAGAACGGAACAGGCTACATCTTCAACCCATTAATCACTGCCGAGCAGCTTGGCGCCATTGACGACAAACTCACCTCTCACGACCAGCACGGCAATCTGGCGCATTTCGGTTTTGTCGAAGCGAAGCTGAAAGACACGGCGATTTTCAAAACCCGCCTCGATACCTGGACAGGCCTTTTCTGTTCGGACATGCTGAAGCAGGCATACGAAAACGCTGGACTCACGGGCATCACCTTTCATCCGGACGTTTCCAATCCCATCGGCGCCCCCCACGGAACGCTTCAATGACGCCGTTGACGCTGTTGGATCTTTGTTTACTGATCGAGCTGGTAGACGGCAAACTCACTGAACTTCACTCAGTTTTGGATGACGAAAAAGCCGATAGCAGGACTAGCGACGAGGCAGCAGATCTATCCGTCATCTACGCAAATACTGCGAGTCGGTTGCAGGCGCTCTATGAAAGCCAATGGAGTCCCGATTGCAATTATCCTCCCTACCTTGAGCTGGTTAGCAGGAAATCGACATGATCATGGACGACAACGATACCGTCATCACTTATATCTACCCGGAAGAAATCGGCTTCTTGCGATATTACGCCGACCGAATGGGCAACGACTTGATCGGTGACATTTTGAATCGGGGCTTTGTCGTCAATTCAAATGAGGCTGAACAGCTGGCCCGCTTCTTCTGGCACATGGTGGATCTCTGCGTCGAGGACACAAGGCAAAACGTTCCATTGCCCTGGCCAGAAAGCGCCGAATTCTGGAACGAGAAAACCATGCGTTCCATCTCGGGCTATCTTGAGCGGGCAGGCTATGAGGCCATTTGGGAGCAGGTGGTAGACGAACAGGAATAGCCACAGCCGCACCAGCCTGACCGCCGACTCTTGCGCTCGTCATGATAGCAATGATAGCATTCTGAGACCCTTGAATCCGGGAGCCCAAGACACATGGCCAACTTGCTGGTTCGCAATGTCGACGACGAGATTGTCACTGCTTTAAAAGCCCTGGCAGGCAAACATGGCATCAGCGCTGAAGAAGAACATCGCCGCATCCTGCAGCAGGCGCTGTTGGGCGCGAAAAGAAAGAGTTTCACCGAAGCGCTGAAGGCGATCCCCAATGTTGGCGAGGATGCCGACTTTAACCGCGTCCAGGACGACAAAGCCGATGATGTATTTGGTTGATACCAACGTAATCAGCGAAATCCGCAAAAAAGACAAGGCCAACCCCGGCGTAAAACAATTCTTCAAACAGGCTGCAGAACAGAACTACACACTTTTTCTGAGCGTGGTTACCGTCGGTGAGTTGCAACGGGGCGTGCAACTGATCAAGCAGCGAGGCGACCACAAACAGGCCGCACTGCTGGAAACCTGGCTTACCACGCTCCTATCCGAGTATGCAGAACGCATTCTGGATTTCACTGTGACAGAGGCCCGCATCTGGGCTGCACTTCGGGTCCCCCAACCCGAAAACGCCATCGACAAACAGATTGCCGCTACTGCGCATACTCATGACCTGATATTGGTTACACGCAATACGAGGGACTTTGATCGCACAGGAGTGACCGTATTGAATCCATTTGTGTAAATCACTGCGAGCGCTCCTATCGTTCCGATTCGTTTGCCCTTATCGGCGCGATGTTTTTGCTGTTGACCAAGGACTAGCATTCCGATTGGACGGCCCACCAGCCTCCGATCAGCGCGAGCGCTGCATGAAAGGCCACGTTTCGAGCCCTGAACAGGATCAACCGTGTTCGGAACACAATCGCTGGTGCTCCGAACGCCTCAACCGAACAAAATATCACCAACAACCGAGCTATAAGGGCCGTCGCCCGTCAAAATCGGTCCATCAATGCAGTATCAGACCCGGTTCGCGGTGCTCAGAGGACGGTGCGCCGGCCTTGCAGGGCAAATGATCGACAAAATGGGGCGGATGGGGCTGTAGCGAAGAGATGTGAGCGACCTCGACAGCCGGATTCACTCACCCCCTTTACAAGGCTGTTCACAGCCCGGACAATCCCGGCCGCCCCATTTCGCCATACCGGAAGGACTTATGATGCACAGCACTGTCTGACATTTCCTTTTGGTCTTCCGCCGCCAGGTTTGTAGTTATGCCAAAACTGAAAACGTTCCGCTCTGTCCTGTGTTCTGCCAGTTTGCTCAGCGCATTTTTCATCAGCACACCCTCTGTGATATTCGCCGCGGTGCACGGCGCCACCGAGCAGGGCAACATCGGCCTGTTCAATGTCCACGACTTTCGCCTGAGCACAGGCGCCTGCAGCGATTGCAACGCGCCGGCGCAGGCACTGTGGTATTTCCAGGATGATCTGGTGGCCACTCCCAAAACCAGCCCCGCCGGTTTCGATCCGTCATTGCCGGTGCAGGATGATGTGCGAGCCTGGGCGGCGCAACATCCGGCCGATGGCGGCACGGAATTTCCAACATTATTGTGGCTGGGCTCACCTCACGTTCTCACCGGCACGCTCAACGCCGAAGGCAACACGCTGACCCTGCCGGATCAGCCATCCGTGCCATTCGCGGTGACGCCAAAGATTCCTGCCAATCTGTCCTATTACGATGCCAGCAGTGTGCAGCATTTTGCCGGGCGCACCCTGCAGATGCGCGGCACCCTGGGCGACGATGGATTTGTGGCACGCACGATCTGGCCGGTGGATTACGCGCTGGATTTCGACTCGCTGGCGCTGCAGCCCTTGCAGGGCGATGAAACCCTGCTGTCGCTGGTGCGACAGGATGGCGCACAGCCGGCAGCGCCACTAAAAGCACGCCTGCTGTGGCAACGGGACGAAACCGCTCCGCGCAACTGGAACCGCAAACCCGTGCTGGCGGTGATGCTCAATGGCGCGCAAGGGGATGACGACGAAGCCCACGGCGGCCACTTCGCCATGGTCACCGGCGCGTTCGGCAGCAAAGGTGAATGGGATCACTGGCTGGTGAACAATTTCTACAGCCTGGGTTCTGTCAGCGAGAAAGGCATCATCGCGGCGATGCTGCCGATGGACGCCTACCTGGCGGATCTGAACAGTGGCCAAGCCTGGTACCGTCCGTCGTACATGCTGGTGGCCGTGCTCAAACAACCCCGCGCGGCGCAGCATGTCCAGGGCGCAATGGCGCGGGTGTACAACCGCTTCTATCGCCAGGATTTTCCCTATCATCACGCAATGGCCAACTGTACCGGCATCAGCATGGATACGCTGCGCAGCCTGGACTGGAACATTCCGCAACGAGGCCCCACCAACGCCCTGAAAGCTCTGGTGGCGCTGCCGTTCATGGCCATCAAGGATCGCAGCCTGGCCAGCGGCGAGCAGGCATTCGATTATCTGATGGCCGAGCAAACCAAGCTGTATCCGTTCGTGGCGTTTGACGCCATCGGTCGCGACCTGCTGGAACGGATCGGCACCGGCAAAGCTGGCAACAGCGGACTGGATGCCCTGCTGGCAGACGACATCGAAGCATTGCTGTATGTGCGGATTCCGCAGTTTCCGTCATCGCGTGTCTTCGGTCAGGCACCGGTGGCGTCGCTGGACGAATACATTAGCCGCGTGCCGGAAGATCGCGCCGATTGGAAAATCGTGCCGGTACCACCTCGGCATTTTCCGGAAGAACTGAAAGATCCCAACGCGGTTGCCAACACTTACCTGCCATCGCAGGTAGCGAAGCTGGCTTATGCGGGAGTGATCGGGCTTGGGGTGTTGGGAGTGGCAGCGCGGCTCATCCGTCGGCGCAAAAGCATCTGAAGGCTTTTCATTTCACGCCAGCAATTCATTGAGCGGAACAGGCCGACACGGTACTGCCAGTCTGTTCCGCCAGCACCATCACTGCACTGCCGGCAACAACGCCAACGCCTGCAGCATGAACGCCTCCATCGCAAAATCCAGCGGCTGATCGCTGTAACCGATGCGCACGAAGATGGTCTTGCGTGAGGGAATCGCCGCAACAAAGCGATCATAGGAACCCAGAAACGCAAACGCATCCACCGGCAGATTCGGATACAGATTCTGGCCGCGATTGAGCCAGATACCGGCGCCGTAATCGAAGTTGGCGGGGGACGACGTCAGGCTGTAATCGACCCATTCCGGCGACAGGATTTGCTGATCACCCAGGCGGCCCTGCTGCATATAGATCGTTGCCAGCTGCGCCCAGCCGCGGGTGGTGAGGGATACACCTTCCGGCAGCAGCGGATAACGGTTGTCGGGCGAGAATTCCAGGGCAAACGGCCCACCCAGATCCCAGCCCGGATCAAACCAGTTCACGTAGTTGTCCACCAGCGCCGTGGCGATATTCATGAAGTCGCCGCTGGAATAATTGAATGCTGCGTCCGGCGCCGTAGCCACCGCCGACTGCGCTGCATAGGCCGACGGATCGGCGCTGCCGTAGAACAGAATACCCTGCTGGTTGTTGGTGCCGATGGCCGCTTCATTCCATTGCAGGCCGCTGCTCATGCGCAAGACATTGTCCCAGCGAATCTGGTTGCGTGCATCGTTTTGCCAGGCGCTCAGTGGCAGTGGCTGCTGCACGTCGAGCAGTCCCTGATCCGCCAGTCGCCCGACCAGCAGATTGGCAACGCTTTTCGACATGGAAAATCCTTTCAGCGGGGAATCCGGTCCCACGCCATCCCGATAGGCTTCCGCCACCACCTGATCATCGTAAATCACCAACAACGCAGTGGTGTTAGTCGGCGCACCCGCATCGACCTGCGCCTGCACGAACGCCTGCAGTTCCGGATACTGACCGACGGCATCGGCAAACGCGTAGGACACCGCGGGCACCGCAAGATTGGCAGGCACATTCGGTGTGACGCCGCTGTAAAGATTGCGGCAGGAATGCACGGCATCCTCGCCGGCGACTTCGGCACGCTGGGTGCCCGCATTCACCAGCCAGCGATTGCGCACGCTCACCGCGCCGGTAAGTTCGTCCAGTGTCACGTTCCAGCTATTGCGCAGCGGCGGCGCAATATTGCGAACATAGCCGATGGCGGCAGCGGGCGTGTAGCCGGACACCAGCACATCATGACAGACATTTTTTGCGATATAACGCCCCAGCAGTGGCGCGTCATCGATGTATTCACAACCGCTCAACAGACTGACGGCAAACGCTGCTAGCAGCAGTCGTCCCGGACGCCATTCCCCCGTCATAGGATTCCCCTTGTTTTTGTTGGTATGCATGAAAGGATCACCACCACCCTACCAGATCCGCAGGAAACAGGGCAACGCCCACCCGGCACTGGCATAACGCAAGCGCCTGGGGCAGACTGTGACGTATTGAATTGCAAGGATAAATCCATGAACACCCAGGCCCAGATCCTGCTGACCCAGATTGATGAACTGCCTTGCCTGCGCATCCAGCACCCCAAAGCCAGTGCCCTGATCGCATTGCAGGGCGCCCAGGTACTGGAATACACCCCCGCAGGTGCAGAACCGGTGATCTGGCTGAGCGAAACTGCCGGATTCAAGGGCGGCCAATCCGTACGGGGCGGAATTCCCGTGTGCTGGCCCTGGTTTGGCGATCTGAAACGCAATCCCGCCGAGGTACAGCGCTCGGTGCAGGGCGATCCCGCGCTGGCCCACGGCTGGGTACGCAACCAGCCCTGGCTGCTGGAACACACCAGCATCGATGCGGATGCCGCGCGTATCCGTCTGCGCTACCCGACACCGCTGGGTCTCGGTAGCCCCTGGGCAGCGCAGGTGAGCCTGACGCTGGATATTCTGGTGGGCGCCGAACTCAACCTGCAATTGACCACCGTGAACTGGAGCGATGCTCCCATCACCTATTCGCAGGCGCTGCACAGCTATTTCGCCGTAAGTGATATCGACAAGGTTCAGGTGCTGGATCTGGAACAATGCCGCTACATCGACACGCTGCTGCAATGGCGCGAGTGTGCCGACGCCGATCCTCTGTCTATCCGTCAGGAAACCGATCGCATTTATCTTGATACGCCCGCCACGATCCGTCTGCTGGATCTGGGCTGGCAGCGCATCATCCATATCAACAGTGATACGTCCCGTTCCGCTGTGGTGTGGAATCCGTGGATCGATAAATCCGCCCGCCTGAGCCACTTTGCCGCTGATGCCTGGCAACGCATGCTGTGCATCGAAACCGCCCGCGTGCTGGACGATTGTGTGACCCTTCCTCCCGGCGAACAGGACACCGTGCGCCTGAATATCGGGCTGTCGGCGCCAGCATGAATCACGCCCGTTCTTGATGTCCGTCAACACTCGCTGGATTAATCCTCCCGCCAGCGCCGCAGTACCCCCAAGGGGATATGGTGTGATCAGGCAGATCCGATAACCTTCCTGACAGAGAAGGAGAAAAGATCATGTCTGCCACTGAAGAAGTGCTCCCTGCCAAGAAACAGGAACTTACGTTATTCCTGATCCTCACCGTTGTAGTGGCACCGGTCGTCAGCCTGTCCATCATCGGCGGTTACGGCCTGTTCATCTGGCTGTCGCAGATCATCGGCGGCCCACCCACGCACTGACGCTCATGAACGCATCCCGACGATCACTGCTGCGTGGGCGACTCCAGGCCGACGCACCATCCCTGCGTTTGCCCTGGGCGCTGGATGACAGCACGTTCACGGAACACTGCACTCGCTGCAGTGACTGTCTGCGCGCCTGTCCGGAACAGATCATTGTCAAAGGGGATGGTGGATTTCCCCAGGTCAATTTCGATGCTGGCGGCTGCACCTTCTGTCACGCCTGCGTAGATGCCTGTCAGCAACCGGTGTTTCATCGCGAGGGGTCACCCTGGTCTGCCATTGCCGTTATCAATCAACAATGCCTGACCCAGCAACAGGTGTTTTGCCAGAACTGCAAGGATGCCTGCGATACCAGCGCCATCCGCTTCCGTTTCAGTACCGCGGGCATCAGCGTTCCCCAGATCGACAGCGCCGCCTGCACAGGCTGTGGCGCCTGCGTTGCGCCCTGCCCCACCCATGCCATCCAGATTCAACCTGCGAGCAAACAAGCCCATGAATCCTGAATATCACGTCGCCAGCTTTATCGTGCTGACCCAGCCCGACCGGTTGGCAACATTGCTCGATCTGCTGCCAACGCTGCCCGGCACCGAACTGCATCAGCACGATGCCATCGGCAAGATCATCATCACAATCGAAGCAGACAGTACCGCCGCTATCAGCCGTGTCACCGATACCATCGGCCGACAGAGCGGCGTGCTGGCCTGCAATATGGTTTTCCATCAATTTGAATCCGCAGCGCAGCTGCAAAGGGAGGTCGCCCATGACAACTGATCGCCGCACATTTCTGAAAGTCCAGGCCGCAGCGACGGCCGCCGCGGTAGCCGGACTGCCCGGCGCCCACGCCAGCAATCTGGTGAGCGACCGGGACAAAACCGAACTGCAATGGAACAAGGCGGCGTGCCGTTTCTGCGGCACCGGTTGCAGCGTGAACGTTGCCACCAAGGACGGCCGCGTGGTGGCCACCCACGGCGACATCACCAGCGAAGTGAACCGCGGCCTCAGCTGCGTGAAAGGCTACTTCCTGTCGAAGATCATGTACGGCAATGATCGCCTCACCCAGCCGTTGCTGCGCATGAAGAACGGTCAGTACGACAAGAACGGTGAATTCACGCCGGTCAGCTGGGATCAGGCGTTCGATATCATGGCGCAGAAATTCAAGGCCGCTTTGAAAGCCAAAGGGCCGTCTGCCATTGGCATGTTCGGCTCCGGCCAGTGGACCGTGTGGGAAGGCTATGCCGCCTCGAAGCTTTACAAGGCCGGTTTCCGTTCCAACAACATCGAACCCAATGCGCGTCACTGCATGGCATCGGCGGTCGCAGGCTTCATGCGCACCTTCGGTATCGACGAGCCCATGGGCTGCTACGACGACATCGAAAATGCCGATGCTTTCGTGCTGTGGGGCTCCAACATGGCGGAGATGCACCCGATCCTGTGGACCCGCGTAACCGATCGCCGACTGTCGAATCCCCACGTCAAAGTGGCGGTGCTGTCCACGTACGAGCATCGCAGTTTCGAACTGGCGGACATGCCGCTGATCTTCACGCCGCAAAGCGATCTGGCGATTCTGAATTTCATCGCGCATTACATCATCAAGAACAAAAAGGTGAATACCGAGTTCGTCGGCAAACACACCAATTTCCGTCGTGGTGTCACCGATATCGGTTACGGTCTGCGCCCCGAGCATCCGAAAGAAGCGGCAGCCAAGAATGCAGCTACCGCCAATGATTCCACGCCGATGACCTTCGATGAGTTTGCAGCCTTCGTTGCAGAATACACCGCCGAGCGGGTCAGCAAAATGTCGGGCATGTCGGTGAAACAGCTGGAAGATCTGGCGGCCATCTACGCCGACCCCAACACCAAGGTCACGTCCTTCTGGACCATGGGTGTTAACCAGCACACCCGCGGCGTGTGGGTGAACAACCTGATCTACAACATCCATTTGCTCACCGGCAAGATTTCAACGCCGGGCAACAGCCCGTTCTCGCTGACCGGCCAGCCTTCGGCCTGTGGTACTGCCCGCGAAGTCGGCACTTTCAGTCACCGCCTTCCCGCTGACATGGTGGTGATGAATCCCGAGCACCGCAAAATCACCGAAACCCTGTGGAAAGTGCCCGCTGGCACCATTCCCGACAAACCGGGCTTCCACGCAGTGGATCACAATCGCAAGCTGAAAGACGGCGTCATCAACGCGTACTGGATTCAGGTGAACAACAACCTGCAGGCCGCGCCCAACATGAACGAAGAAACCTATCCGGGTTACCGCAACCCGGCGAATTTCATCGTCGTATCAGATGCCTATCCCACCGTTACCGCCCAGGCGGCGGACCTGATTCTGCCCACCGCCATGTGGGTGGAAAAAGAAGGCGCCTACGGCAACGCTGAACGCCGCACCCAGTTCTGGCACCAGATGGTGAATGCACCCGGCGAAGCAAAATCGGACCTGTGGCAGCTGGTGGAATTTTCCAAGCGCTTCACGACCGACGAAGTCTGGCCCGCGGAACTGCTGAATGCCAATCCGTCCTACAAGGGCAAGACCCTGTACGACGTGCTGTACGCGAATGGTCAGGTCAACAAATTCCCGCTCAGCGATATCGAAACCGGCTACCAGAATCACGAATCGGAAGCGTTCGGTTTCTATCTGCAGAAAGGTCTGTTCGAAGAATACGCGGCCTTTGGTCGCGGCCACGGTCATGACCTTGCACCGTTCGATGTTTATCACCAGGTGCGCGGTCTGCGCTGGCCGGTGGTCGATGGCAAGGAAACCCGCTGGCGTTTCCGCGAAGGCTCCGATCCTTACGTCAAAGCCGGAAAAGGTTTCGAGTTTTATGGCAAACCCGATGGCCGCGCGATCATTTTCGCACTGCCTTACGAACCGCCGGCGGAATCACCGGATGACGAATACGACATGTGGCTGTGTACCGGGCGGGTGCTGGAGCACTGGCATTCCGGCTCGATGACCCAGCGCGTGCCGGAGCTGTACAAGTCGTTCCCTGATGCGGTGATCTTCATGCACCCCGACGACGCCGACAAGCGCGGTCTGCGTCGCGGTGACGAGGTGCGGGTGGTTTCCCGTCGCGGCGAAATCCGTACCCGCGTGGAAACCCGCGGTCGCAACAAGCCGCCCGTCGGCCTGGTCTTCGTACCCTGGTTCGACGCCAGCCAGCTGATCAACAAGGTCACGCTGGATGCCATTGATCCGATCTCCAAACAAACGGATTACAAGAAGTGCGCCGTCAAAGTGGTCAAGGTATAAGGGGGAACCAGACGATGAAATACATGACTACCTTTTGCTTTACTCTGGTTCTACTGCTGTCTTCCGTGGTACCCGCCAGCGCCGCAGACAATATCGCCACCTTGCGTGGCAACGCATCGCTGACGGAAGAAGGCGAAGCACCGGCGATGGCCAAACCGGAAAGCACTGACGTGAAACGCAAGCGTAATTACCCGATGCAGCCGCCGGTGATTCCGCACAACGTGCAGGGCTACCAGGTGGACATGAAAGTGAACAAGTGTCTGTCCTGCCACGCCCGCAAGCGCGCCGAAGACAGCCAGGCGCCGATGATCAGCGTCACCCACTACATGGACCGCGACGGCAATTTCCTCGCTGACGTTTCACCACGCCGCTACTTCTGCTTCCAGTGCCATGTGGAGCAGACCAATGCCAAGCCGCTGGTAAAAAACACCTTCAAGGATATCGACGATATTCTTGCCGAAGAGCAGAAGTGAGGTGCGCGCCATGATCGCGAAGTTGAAATACTACTGGCGCATGCTGTGGCGACCGAGCCGGCACTTCAGCCTGGCGTTTCTGACCGCAGGCGGTTTCATTGCAGGGATCATTTTCTGGGGCGGTTTCAACACCGGCCTGGAACTGACCAACACTGAAACGTTCTGCATTTCCTGTCATGAAATGGAGAACAACGTTTACCAGGAGCTGCGCACTACCATCCACTTCAGCAACCGCTCCGGCGTGCGTGCAACCTGCCCGGATTGTCATGTTCCACACGAGTGGACCGACAAGATCGCGCGCAAGATGCAGGCCTCCAAGGAAGTCTGGGGCAAGGTGTTTGGCACCATCAACACCAAAGAAAAATTTGAAGCCAAGCGGCGGGAACTGGCAGAACACGAGTGGGCGCGCCTGAAGGCCAACGACTCGCTGGAATGCCGCAACTGCCACAACTTCGAATACATGGATTTCACCAAGCAGGGTCAGCGTGCGGTCAACATGCACTCCACTGCCCTGGCTAGTGGTGAAAAAACCTGTATCGACTGTCACAAGGGTATCGCCCACCACCTGCCAGACATGGAAGGCGTGGAAGGCTGGTAACTCTTTTGCGACAGCAACAAAAAAGCCCCGGCAGCCTGCACTGTCGGGGCTTTTTTACTGTGGAACCGCTTCAGGCGCTGATCACGAACAGCGCCACCACACAGGCCAGCGCCAGCGCCCAGATCACCGAACGCAGGGTTGCCTGGTCGATAATGTACAGATAGCCGTACATCAGGCGCAGCACCACAAAATTCAGTGCCAGGATGTCGATCTGATGCTGGGGTGCGCCGGCCAGATGGGCAATGATGACCGCCGCAATAAAGCCCGGCAGGGCCTCGAAGCTGTTCATCTGGGCAGCGTTGGCGCGTGCTCCGCGGCCCTGCAGTTTCGCCAGCCACTCCCGCGGCTGATTGTTGTCGAATTTCGGTGCGCTCGCCTTGGCATTGATGGCCCAGATATACGGCATCACGATTGCGGCCAGTACACACCAGTATGCAACTGTCATGGATTACCCCCTGCTTGCTATTGTTGTTAATACGTTATTATTCAGGACAGATCCACCGGCAAGGCACATTCAACAATGGCGCCCTGCGGTGAAAGTTGCCAGCGCCATGCCAGCACTTCTACGCCCGATTCTGCAGCTTCGCGCAACTGTTTTCCATAGGCTGGATCAATATGATCAGCAGGTTTCACCACTTTCACACCCGTATGCTGGACACAGAAGAACAGCACGGCCCGCTGTCCCTGCTCCACCATAGTGATCAGTTCGCGCAGATGCTTGCGGCCGCGCTCGGTCACTGCATCGGGAAAAAATCCATTGTGACCTTCCCCAAGGGTGACGCTTTTGACTTCCACAAAGCAGAAAGGCCGCCCTTCCGCTTCCAGCAACAGATCAATCCGGCTGTTCTCGCTGCCGTATTTCACTTCGCTGCGGATGGCTTCATATCCGGCCAGAGCATCGATGGCACCCGCCTGTAACGCCTCCAGCACCAGGGCATTGGCACGGCTGGTATTGATCCCGGCGATGGCGCCGTCCTGCACTTGCACCAGCTCCCAGGTATGACGGTATTTGCGTTTGTCATTGCCGCTGTCCGAAAACCACACGCGGCTTCCAGGCTCGGCGCAGTTTTTCATCGAGCCGGTGTTGGGGCAATGCAGGGTCATTTCACTGCCATCCGCCAATCGCACATCCGCCAGAAAACGCTTGTAGCGCTTGATCAGGATTCCGCTCTGCAAGGGGGGATCAAACTGCATTCACGCCTCCCCGCCTTTGCCAATGAAACCGCCGATGCGCGCCACCGCCTGCGCCAGTCGCTCCTGGCCCTGGGTATAGGCGATGCGCACGTGCTGCTGCGCCTGATAGTCGCCGAAATCGATACCCGGCGTGATCGCAACGCCCGTCTGCTCCAGCAACTGCTGGCAGAAGGCAAAGCTGTCACCGGTAATGGTCGACACATCGCAATACAGATAGAACGCACCCTGGGGCACACAACGGATCTGGAACCCCAGCGCCGGCAATGCCTGCAACAGATAATCCCGCCGCTGCTGCAGGATCTGCCGACGCTGCTCATACAAGGCAATGCTGGTGTCTGAAAACGCTTCCAGCGCGGCATACTGGGCCACTGTCGGCGCTGCCAGAAAAAAGTTTTGTGCCAGGCGGTCGAGGGCTTCCATATGGCATTCCGGCGCCACCAGCCAGCCCAGGCGCCAACCGGTCATGTTGAAGTACTTCGAAAAGCTGTTGATCACGAACAGACTCGACTGCGGATCAGATAGCGCCAGCGCGGTCGGTGCATCCACTCCGTAGGTCAGGCCGTGATAGATCTCGTCCACCAGCAGCGCGCCCTTGCGGGCATCCACCGCAGCATGCAAGGCCTGCAGGGCAGCCAGATCCAGCAGGGTGCCGGTGGGATTGGACGGCGACGCCACCCACACGCCCCGGGTGTTCTCCTGCCAGTGGCTGGCTACCTGGGCCGCCGTCAGCTGGTAACCGGTATCCGGCCCCGCCGCGACCCGCTGCGGCAGCGCCCCCAGCAGATGCAGGAAATTGTCATTACAGGGATAACCGGGATCGGCCAGCAGCACCCCGTCCCCCGGATTGAACAGCAACGCTGTCACCAGACTGATGGCACCGGACGCCCCTGGCGTCACAATCACCCGACACGGATCAACCGTCACCCCATAGCGCTGGCGGTAAAAACCGGCGATGGCCCGTCGCAGTTCCGGCAGGCCGCTGGGCGCCGTATAGCGTGTCTTGCCCTGGCGCATGGCCGCCACGCCCGCTTCCACCACATTGTCCGGCGTCGCAAAGTCCGGCTCACCCACTTCCAGATGGATGATGTCGCGCCCCTGGGCCTCCAGCTGCTTGGCACGATCCAGCAGGGCCATCACATGAAATGATTTGATGCGGTTCACCCGCGCGGCTGTGTCCATCAAGTCTGCCATCCTGTTGTCATCGGATTTTCATAAACGGGGGTCAACATCACCTGCAAAAGTATTCCCTAGCCTGGGGAATGGGGTTAATATCGGGCGTTCCCTGCAGCTTGGCCCCGGGCTGCCGATAATATAACAGCCTGTTATATAAGGCCCGCGGCATGGCATATCCCGACCGGATAACCTATTGTCAGATGGCCACGCAGGGACAGGCGGCACGCTAGCAGCCCACCGGGCGCATCACCCCATGGACACCGGGAATTTGCCAATACCGGATTTAGCTGTTATATGATTAAAGATTAAGCAGTTGCGAGGATCTGACCTATGGCGACAAGAAAGAAGAAGAACGTGGTGGAGCTGTCACGCAATCAGTTCACACCGTACGAGCCCGCCAAGAACGAAGAGTACATGAGCAAGGGCCAGCTCGACCACTTCAAGAGCATCCTGCTGAACTGGCGCCAGGAACTCATGGAAGAAGTTGACCGCACTGTGCACCACATGAAAGACGAGTCTGTGAGCCTGCCCGATGCCGCCGACCGCGCCACCCAGGAAGAAGAATTCAGCCTGGAGCTGCGCACCCGCGATCGTGAGCGCAAGCTGATCCGCAAGATCAACCAGGCCCTCGACAAGATCGAGAAAGAAGAATACGGCTGGTGTGACGCCTGCGGTATCGAAATCGGCATCCGCCGCCTCGAAGCCCGCCCCACCGCCAACCTGTGCATCGACTGCAAGACCCTGGAAGAAATCAAAGAGAAGCAGTGGGGAACCTGATTCCCTTTTCTGCTGCTGCAAATAACAGGCACGCACAACAACGCGTGCCTTTTTTGTTTGCTGCCACACCAATCCGCTGAACCATCATGTCCGCCGCATCCTACATCGGCCGCTTCGCTCCATCGCCCACCGGCCCCCTGCACCTGGGCTCCCTGTTCACCGCCCTGGCGAGTTTTCTCGATGCCCGCGCGGTACAGGGCCGCTGGCTGGTACGCATGGAAGACATCGATCCGCCGCGGGAAATGGCCGGCGCCGCTGACAGCATTCTGCGCACGCTGGAGCACTATGGCCTGCACTGGGATGGTGAGGTCTGGTTCCAGAGTCGGCGCCACGCCGAATACGAAGCAGCGGTCCAACGCCTGCTGCAACAGCAACGCGCCTTCTACTGCACCTGTTCCCGCAAGGATCTGCAACTGCTGCAGGCCGATGCCTATCCCGGCACCTGTCGTCACCGTCATGTGACGCCACCGGAAGCGTTCGCCATCCGGGTACAGGTCGACGATCAGCCCGTCCGTTTCGATGATGGCCTGCAGGGACATTGCAGCTTCCGTCTGGACCTCGAGGGTGGCGACTTCATCATCAAGCGCAAGGATGGCCTGTACGCCTACCATCTGGCCGTGGTGGTGGATGACGCCGCCCAGGGCATCAGCCATATCGTGCGAGGTATTGATCTGCTGGATTCCACACCGCGTCACCTCTTCCTGCAACGCATGCTGCAGCTGCCAACGCCACACTATGCGCATCTGCCGGTGCTGGTGAACGCGCAGGGCCAGAAGCTGTCGAAGCAGACCTTTGCAACTGCGGTTCCACTGGAAGATCCGGTGCCCTGGCTGTTCGAATGCCTGCGCGCTCTGGGGCAGCAGCCACCGGACGACCTGCGTCAGGCCAGCCGCGACGAGCTGCTCGACTGGGGAACCCGCCACTGGTCACTGCAGCAGGTACCGCGGCTGCCAGCCCTGGCAGCGGACACCCTTTGCACAGCTGCGCCGCCTAACGTAACATCAGGTCCCACCTGAACCGATTGGGCATCCCATGTACATTGATCGACTCGTGCTGATTTTTATCGCCGGCGCCTACGTGCTGTCGCCGGCGTTGATGCAGTGGTGGGCAGAAAGCGGTGCAGCCTGGTGGCGACCGTTCGTGGTGTGGGGAATGCTGATCGCCCTGACGTTCTGGATTGCACGGAGCCGGGATCTTGATGGCATTTAGCCTGACCGAAATCTTCGGCATCGGCCTTGCGTACCTGCTGTTCTTTTTCAGTGTCGCCTGGCTCACCGATCAGGGTTATGTCCCGCCCCGCATCGTGCGCCATCCGCTCACGTACGTGCTGTCGCTCGGCGTCTTCGCCAGCGCCTGGGCCATTTACGGCGCCGTCGGTTTCGCCCACGATTTCGGCTATAACTTCCTGGCCTATTATCTTGGGATTTCTGGCGCGTTCATGCTCGCGCCGATCATCCTCGCGCCGATTCTGCGACTGGTAAAAAACTATCAACTCGGCTCACTCGCCGACCTGCTGGCATTCCGTTATCGCAGCCCGGTGGTGGGCGCGCTGGTCACTGTCTGCATGCTGTTGGGCGTCATGCCCTTGCTGGCGATGCAGATCCAGGCGGTCGCCGATTCCATCCACATACTGGTGCCGGATACCTCGCCCGACACGCTCGCATTCAGCTTCGTGTTCATGATCATCCTGTTCGCCATCCTGTTCGGTGCCCGCCACATTTCCGCACGGGAAAAACACGAAGGCCTGGTAGTCGCCATTGCGTTCGAATCGCTGATCAAGCTGATCGCGTTTCTGATCATTGGCGGCGCGATTCTCTACGATGTGTTTGGCAGTTTTTCGGGTCTGAATGACTGGCTCACCACCCATCCCGATCAGCTGGTACAACTGTATCAGCCGCTGGAAGAAGGTCCGTGGCGCAGTCTGGTAGCAGCGTTTTTCGTGGCGGCCATTGCGATGCCGCACATGTACCACATGGCGTTCACCGAAAATCTTAATCCGCGCGCACTGTTGAATGCCAGCTGGGGCCTGCCGCTCTATCTGTTCCTGATGGCGTTGCCGGTATTGGTGATTGTGTGGGGTGCGGCGAAACTGAATATCTTCGGCAATCCGGAATACTTTACTCTCACCGTAGCCCAGGCGCTGGAATCACCTCTGCTGGTAATGCTGGCCTTTGCGGCAGGGCTGTCTGCCGCCAGTGGCGTCATTATCGTTTGCACCCTGTCGCTCGCTGCCATGGTGCTCAACCACCTGGTATTACCGCTGGCCCCGTTCAACCGGCGCCGCAACCTGTACGCCTGGCTGCTGTGGAGCCGGCGTGCGCTGATCGCTGCCATCATTCTGGTGGCTCATGTGTTCTATCTGCTGATGGGGGATCGTCACACCCTGTCGGAACTGGGTTTCCTTGCGTTCGTCGCCACCATGCAGTTCGTGCCGGGTCTGTTCGGTGTACTGCTGTGGGCCAAGGGCAACCGGGACGGCTTCATGGCGGGTCTGGCGGCAGGCTTCTGCGTCTGGCTGTTTGGCCTGCTGCTGCCGGTCATGCTCGGCGTGCAGGTGCACCTGTCGATTCCGTTCCTGATCAATGATGTGTTCCCCACCGTCAACAACAGCTACATGGTGGCGACCTTCGCGATTTTCCTGAATGCGCTGATTTTCGGCATCGTCTCGCTGCTGACGGAATCCACACCTGCAGAAAAACTCGCTGCAGAAACCTGCAACGTCGACAACCTGCGCAAACCACAACGCTGGGAACTTTCGGTGAAAAGCGCGCGGGAATTTGTGGGCCGGCTGGCCAAGCCCCTGGGCGCCGTCACCGCCCGCCGCGAGGTGGACCTGGCGCTGAACGATCTGGCCATGAGCCTGGACGAAACCCGCCCGTATGCGCTGCGTCGCCTGCGCGACCAGCTCGAATCCAACCTGTCGGGCCTGTTGGGGCCGTCAGTGGCACTGGAAGTACTGGAATCCTCGATCCCCTACATCAATCCCGCCGAAGGTACCGCCACCCAGGATATTCACTTCATTGAAAGCCGGCTGGAGGAATACCACGACAAACTCACCGGCCTGGCGGGGGAACTGGACAGCCTGCGGCGCTTCCATCGCCAGACCCTGCAGGATCTGCCGGTGGGCGTATGCTCCCTGGGCAGCGATGGCGAAGTGCTGGGCTGGAACCGGGCCCTGGAACTGATCACCCGGGTCAACGCAGACACCATCCTCGGCTCCCATATCACCCATCTGCCCTCACCCTGGGATCAGGTGTTCCAGAGCTTCATCGTGGCGGAATCCCGCAACCAGCAGCGCGAAGTGGATTACGAAGGCGTGCACCGCTGGCTCAGCCTGCACAAGGCCGCCATCGGCATGAGCAAGTCCAGCGCCTCGCCGGGCGGCCAGGTCGTGGTGGTGGAAGACACCACCGAAATGCGCATGCTGGAACACCATCTGGCCCACAGTGAACGGCTGGCGTCGGTGGGCCGGCTGGCGGCCGGCGTGGCCCATGAAATCGGCAACCCCATCACTGGCATCGCCTGTCTGGCCCAAAACCTGCGCTACGACAGCGACGACGCCATCGTGCACGAAACTGCCGACCAGATTCTGGAGCAGACCAAGCGTATCACCCGCATCGTGCAATCCCTGGTGAGCTTCAGCCACAGCGGCAGCACCCAGGTGGCCCGCGACCCGGTCCCCATCCATGAATGCGTGCAGGAAGCCATGGATCTGCTGGCCCTCAACAAGGACAACACGCCGGTGGAGTTCGTCAACCGTACCGATCCTGCCCATAGCGCCAAGGGGGATCAGCAGCGGCTTACCCAGGTGTTCATCAACCTGCTCAGCAACGCCCGTGACGCCTCCCAACCGGGCCAGCTGATCACCGTTACCAGTTTCCAGAAAGAACACACCATCGTGGTGGAAGTCGAGGACCAGGGCAGCGGCATTCCGCCGGATGTACTGGCCCGCATCTACGAACCGTTCGTCACCACCAAGGAACCCGGCAAGGGCACGGGGCTCGGCATGTCGCTGGTTTACAGCATCATCGAAGAGCACTACGGCCACATTGCCATCCAGAGTCCGCTGGATTCCGCCCGCGGCGGAACCCGTGTTACCATTACGCTCCCCCGTTATCCGGTGTTACACCTGGGAACACCGGACGACGACGCTCAAAACGAGGAAACGCATGAGTCATATCCTGATCGTTGAAGACGAGTCCGTGATTCGCACTGCCTTGCGTCGCTTGCTGGAACGCAACGGCTACCAGGTCAGTGAAGCCGGCGCCGTTCAGGATGCGGTGGACAGCTTCAAGCTGGTGGACTTCGACCTGATCATCACCGATCTGCGTTTGCCGGGCGCGCCCGGTACCGACATCATCCCGCTGGCCGACGGTGTTCCCGTGCTGGTCATGACCAGCTACGCCAGCCTCAAATCCGCGGTGGAATCCATGAAGATGGGCGCCGTGGATTACATTGCCAAGCCGTTCGATCACGATGAAATGCTGATGACGGTGGAGCGCATCCTCAAACAGAAAGCCCTGGAGCGGGAAAACCAGGCCCTCAAGTCCCAGCTGGCCCGGGATTTTCCGATTACCGGCATGATCGGCGACTGCGAGCCGATGCAGGCCCTGTTCCGCAACATCAAGAAAGTCGCGCCCACCGATTCCACCGTGCTGGTACTGGGTGAATCCGGTACCGGGAAGGAACTGGTCGCCCGCGCCGTACACGAGCAGAGCATCCGTCGCGATGGTCCGCTGATTTCCGTCAACTGCGCGGCGATTCCCGAAACCCTGATCGAATCCGAACTGTTCGGCCATGAAAAGGGGGCCTTTACCGGCGCCAACGCCAACCGTAAAGGGCTGGTGGAAGCGGCCGACGGCGGCACCCTGTTCCTGGACGAAATCGGCGAACTGCCGCTCGAGGCCCAGGCCCGCCTGCTGCGCCTGCTGCAGGAAAAGGAAGTGCGCCGGGTGGGTTCGGTACAGTCCAAGACCGTCGACGTACGCCTGGTGGCAGCGACCCACCGCAACCTGAAGAACCTGGCCCGCGAAGGCCGTTTCCGCGAAGACCTTTACTACCGCCTGCACGTGGTGGAACTGCGTCTGCCGCCGCTGCGGGAGCGGGGCCGTGACGTGGAACTGCTGGCCAAGGAACTGCTGATCCGTACCGCCCGCAAGATGGGCAAGCCAGATCTGCAATTCACGCCTGAAGCCGTGCAGGCCATCAACCAGTACCGCTGGCCCGGTAACGTGCGTGAACTGGAAAACGCCATTGAGCGGGCCGTGATCCTGGCGGACACCCACCTGATCACCCCGGATCTGCTGGCAATCGATCTGACGCCGGAATACGAACTGGAAGAAGACTACCCGCTGCCCACCAAGCACTTCCGCCCGAGCGAAGCCGAAGCCGCCGAACCGCAGGAAGACCTGTCTCTGGAAGACTATTTCCAGCGTTTCGTGCTGGAACACCAGGAGCAGATGACCGAAACCAAGCTGGCCCAGAAACTCGGCATCAGCCGCAAGTGCCTGTGGGAGCGCCGCCAGCGCCTGGGCATCCCCCGCAAGAAACCCGCCAGCCGTTAATCTGCAAGCCCCACAATCTTTCCGCCCTCCACATTGAGCGTCGACTTCCTGACGCTCAAGCTTGCTCACTTATCAACCAAACATTGACGCCACAATAACGGTAACGCCCTGCTGGCTCGCGGACCGGGGCGGACGCATTCAATAATCTACTGATCTTTGATGGAAAGCGTAACGGTTGTTACGAGTGTTACCGGTGTTCCCGGTGGGGCCCGTGTTACCTTGATACACACAAAAAGAAACACATTCAGCGGTAGCAGGTAACAGAATATTGACAAGTTCCCGTCTTTACATACCTTAACATTGTTAACTTATTGATTTTATTTGATTTGTTTAATTTCAAGAAAAGTGGCACGGGGTCTGCAATGTATTTGGCGTACCGGCAGAGACAACAACAATAAAAAAAAGATTCCGAGCCGGTTTAAAAATCACTAATAACAATAATAAAGATAGCGTGGTGTCTTTCGGGTTAACACCCAAAGGTAACCCGGGAAAGTCAGATAACTACAATAATAAAGACTGACCCGGGTTACCTGGAAATTTCACCACCACACAACAATAACAAGAAAACAAAACAGGCAAAGCAAACAACAATAATAAAAGCGATCAATAACAATAATAAACGCTGAAAAACAACAATAAGAGTCGGCACTGAGATCCGGGCCCACTGGGCCCGGATCCAAGAACAGAATTCTACTTCGATAAGAATAAAAACAAAGATGAAGCATAAGGGAAAGCAGACGCTTTCCCTTTTTGATTTTAAGACTTCAGAAAAATTCCACCCGGTTTACAGGCCCTTCTGCTGCAACGCCGCCAGCAGCGCCGCATCACGCTCATAGATATCCTGCTTGAACACCACGCGCCCGTCACTGGCCAGCCCGACCGTTGAATAGGTCACCAGTATCGGAACCGGCAATGCAAACCCGACATCCCGGGTTACACCGGTCGCAATGGCAGCCTCGATCGCCTCCCGATTCCAGCGTTTGGCGTCATCAAACAGCAACTCTACCAGCTCAAGCGGCCGCTCGACCCGGATACAGCCGGAGCTGAATGCCCGTTGGCCCCGGCCAAAATTGGTCTTGCTGGGGGTATCGTGCATGTACACGGCATGGGCATTGGGGAAGCGGATCACCACCTGA
This sequence comes from Gammaproteobacteria bacterium, assembly GCA_041395845.1. Lineage (GTDB taxonomy): Bacteria > Pseudomonadota > Gammaproteobacteria > Pseudomonadales > Ketobacteraceae > Ch67. Next base: position 35,209 of record JAWKZS010000015.1, on the reverse strand, counting down.
CCCAACGGATTCATCGGGCCGGCATCCTGGCGCAGCAGTATATTGCCAGGGCGCTCCCAGTCGATACCAGCAGGATCCAGTTCGTTGCCGCGGTAATCCAACACCCGGATACCGTTCGCAGCCAGATAGCCAGGGTCATGCTGCACCTTGGGAATGATGTCTTCCTTGAAGATGGTAGGCGGAATGGTCCAGGTCGGGTTGAAAGTCACGTAGGTTACCCGCGACTTGATGATTGGCGTGCTGCGGTAGGGTTTGCCCACCTGGGTGCGGGCAGACCAGACCTGCCTGCCGTCGCGGAATAACTGAATGCGGTAACCGGCGATGTCCACCAGCAGGAAATCTCCCTTGGCTTCATGCAACAGCCACCGCCCCCGCTCCAGATTCACCCGCAACTGGTCGATTCGCTGCTGTACTGGCACATTGAGGGCGGCCCGGGTCTGCTTGCCCACGGCGCCATCCACATCCAGATTCTGTTCAACCTGATATTGACGCACGGCCTGCTCGAGGATGGCATCAAACCGGCGGCCGGTTGCCTGTTCCGGTGCCAGCACCCCCACCAGCACCAGTCGCTGCCGCAGCAGGGGCACCCGCGGGTCATGCATGCCTGGCTTGAGACTGGGGCCATCCGGCAGCTGGGGCCAACCGCCTTTCGATTCAATAACATAGAGCTGGCGCAAACCAGCACGCAATTGCTGATAGGCCGGATGGGACGGGCGGGCCTGATCGAACGCCAGAGCCAGATCACCCTGTTGCAGTGCCTTGCGCAAACTGCGGATCAGGCTCTGGGGGCGGACACCGTTACTGGAAAAATTCCAGTGCGGTTCAAGCCGGGCCGGGTCCAATTTGCCCTGATGTAGATGGTTGAGTGCGAGCAAACAGGCCCGGGTTGCTGTCATGTCAAGATCGGCCAATTCTGTGACCGGTGTCACTTCCGTGATATTGGCGCGCTTTTGTCTCAGCAGCGACAGACTATACTCATCTGGGTCAAGGCCATCGAAACGCAGGTCTGCCAATGACGCCAGCAGCTGGTCCAGCATGACCGGATCGCGCCAGGCCGGCTGATAGCGCCGCTTGCGATAGAAGTTTTCGATTCCCTGCGCCAGGCTCATGGCCTGGACATCCGCAGACGGGCCTGACTCCTGCTGCATCAGGGCGCTAACCCGCTCCTGGATGAGGCCCGGCAGAACCGTTGCCGGATCGGGCCCGGCAGGCAATACGGGTGCCACCGGTGGTTGACCGGCACAGGCTGCCAGCATCAGGGACAGAAGCGCCAGCCAAGGGCGAATAAAAACAATAACTTTCCTTGCCACATCAGACTCCGATGGCATCGAACAGAACGAATATGAGGTTGCGGGATCGGTGTAAACGCCATTGTCCCACTGGTGTCTTCATGAAAACAATGAACCGTCTGTTACTGTTGCTCGCACTGTGTATGCCGGGTGTAACCCTGGCAGACAGTCTCGCCCACGCACTGGCACTGGCGGCACCGAATGCCAAGGCCAATGTCGTGCACCTCGCAGTCGCCGCGATGCAATGCGCCACCGAGAGCGGTATGGCCGCCCCAGAGCGACTAGCCATCATCGATTACTCCTTGCCATCCACCGCAAAGCGCCTGTGGGTGTTCGACGTCAAACAGCGCAAACTGCTGTTCCGCGAACTGGTGGCCCATGGCCGTAATTCCGGCATGAATTACGCCAACCAGTTTTCCAACACCAATGGCAGCTTCCAGTCCAGCCTGGGACTGTTCCGCACCATGAATACCTACTACGGCAAGCACGGCTACTCGCTGCGCATGGAAGGTGTGGAACAGGGCGTCAACGACAACGCATTCGAGCGCGCCATCGTGATTCATGGCGCCGACTACGTGAATCCCGGACTGATCAGCAAACAGGGGCGTATCGGTCGCAGCCTGGGCTGCCCTGCCGTCCGTCGTGATGTGGCCAAGCCTTTGATTGATCATCTGAAAGATGGCCAGTACGTGTTTGCCTACTACCCGAACCGGGAATGGCTGACGTCGTCGGCGTTTCTGACCTGTGACAGCGCCCAGCAAGCGCGGGCAAGTGCGCTGGCAAGCGAAGCCGGTCTGGTCGCCCGAGTCGAATAAACCGCCTTTCATCACACCTCCTGACGCCGCCAGACTGGAAGGCCGCGCCCCAAGACACTAACCTGTTGAATATTGGGTACTATCCTATTGACAGCGGTGCTAGAATCAGCATCCATTTTCCACTATTTCAAAAAGGCGCGTCCGCCCCCATGCCAAAACGGCTGATCCAGAAAATCAAAGGTCTGATCAAGGGTAATTCCAAAACCACCATCGTCCGTCGCGAAATTCCCCGTGGCGAGCACCATTTCCCGGAACAAGACATCGGTCGCAGCGTATTGAGCATCCTCGATACCCTGACCAATGCCGGCTACGAAGCCTATCTGGTGGGTGGTTCGATCCGTGACGGCCTCACCGGTATGCACCCGAAGGATTTCGATGTGGCCACCAGCGCTACACCGGAACAGATCCGCGCCCAGTTCCGCAACTGCCGGCTGATTGGCCGCCGTTTCAGGCTGGCCCATGTGCGCTTCGGCCGCGACGTGATCGAAGTCGCTACCTTCCGCGCCTCGCACCAGAACGTGGGCGAAGATGACGAGCACGCCTCGCACCAGACTGACGAGGGCCTGCTGCTGCGGGACAACGTGTTTGGCACCCTGGACGAAGACGCCGTGCGTCGCGATTTCACCGCCAACGCGCTGTACTACCGCCACACCGATGGCGCCATCATCGATTTCGTGAATGGCTACGACGACATCCGCCACAAGCGCCTGCGCCTGATCGGCGACCCGGAACAGCGTTACCGCGAAGACCCGGTGCGCATGCTGCGGGCAGTGCGCTTTGCCGCCAAACTGGGATTCACTCTGGAACCAGCCACCGCCGCACCGATTCCGAAACTGGCGGATCTGCTGGCGGTAATTCCGCCGGCGCGCCTGTTTGAAGAATTCCTCAAGCTGTTCCTGAGCGGCCATGCCCAGGCCGTGTGGCCCCTGCTCAACCAGAACCAGCTGACCCGCTGGCTGTTCCCCGGTGCCGCCCCGGAGGTCAACATCACTCCCGGTGCCAACCGCATGATCGAGCTGGCGTTGCGCAATACCGACGTGCGCATTGCCGAAGACAAACCGGTAACACCCTATTTCCTGCTGGCGGTATTGCTGTGGGGGCCGCTGCAGCGGCTGTGGCAGGGCTACTGCGCCGATGGCATTCCCCCGGCACCGGCCCTGCAGAAAGCCATTCAGCAGGTGATTCACGAACAGTCCCGCCAGGTGTCCATTCCCAAACGTTTCAGCATGCCCATGCGGGAAATCTGGGAACTGCAGGGAAAACTGGCACAACGTTCTGCGCGCCGCTGCGAGCAGACCTTTGCCCACCCCCGTTTCCGCGCCGCCTATGATTTTCTGCTGCTGCGCGAAGAAGCCGGTGAAAGCGAACCAGGCCTCGGCGAATGGTGGACCCAGTACCAGCAGGCCGATCACCCGGAACGCGAACAGCTGTGCCAGAACCTGGGCCAGAAACCGCAAAAGAAACGCCGGCGCTACAACAACAATCGCCGTCGCAACCGTCGCCCCAACAACGCCGGCTGAGCGATTCCCATGATTGATGTTTTTCTGGGGCTCGGCAGCAATCTGGCGTCGCCACTGCAGCAATTACAGCGCTGTGTCGATGCCATGGGCGCACTTGAGCAGGTTGAACTGGTGGCGGTATCGCCGTTCTATGGCAGCAAGGCCATTGGCCCCGGCGAGCAGCCGGATTACGTCAATGGCGCCGCCCATATCCGCACCACCCTGCCCGCCGACGTTCTGCTCAAAGCCCTGCAAGGCATCGAACAGCAGCACGGCCGTGAACGGGGCCCGGTGCGCTGGCTGCCCCGTACCCTGGATCTGGACATTCTGCTGTATGGCGATCAGGTGATTGATCAGCCCCATCTGCACATTCCCCATCCGCGCATGCAGGAGCGTAACTTTGTGCTGCTGCCGCTGTTTGACCTGGCACCGGATCTGATGCTGCCCGATGGCCAGTTGCTACGTGAACTGGTGCATCGCTGTGGCAGCGATGGCATCTGGCGGCTGGATGAACATGACTGACACGACGTCGCTTCCGCTTACCGACCCGCCACGTTTTATTGTGGTGGAAGGCCCTATCGGCGTGGGCAAAACCACCCTCACCAAAAAACTCGCCCACACCTTCGGCTACGACACGCTGCTGGAAGCGGCCGAGGAAAATCCGTTTCTGGAACGCTTCTATCAGAACAACCGCCAGTGGGCACTGCAGACTCAGCTGTTCTTTCTGTTCCAGCGTCGCGACCAACTCAATGCCCTGCGCCAGAACGACCTGTTCCAGCCAGTGCGGGTAGCGGATTTTCTGATCCAGAAAGACAAACTGTTTGCGTCACTGACGCTGGATGATGACGAATTCGCGCTGTACGAAAAAATCTACCAGCACGCCATTCAGGAAACACCAACACCGGACCTGGTGATCTATCTGCAGGCGCCGGTGGATATCCTGCAGCAACGGATAAAAAAACGTGGCATTGCCAGTGAACAGGGAATGCCGGATAGCTACCTGGAACGTCTGAGCGAAGCGTACAACCGGTTCTTCCTGCATTACGACGCCGCGCCGCTGCTGATCGTCAATACCAGCGAACTCAACTTGGCAGAAAGCACCCGTGACTACGAAAACCTGCTGCAGTATATTCTGGGCATCCGCAGCGGGCGTCACTTCTTCAACCCGGCCGCGTATTGATCGGCAATCATCGTCGATACGCCGCCCAACCAGCAGGACCCAGCGATATGCCAGTCACTCTCAGCACTCTGAACAAACTCAAACAGCAAGGCGAAAAATTTGCCGTGCTCACCGCCTACGACAGCACCTTTGCCCATCTGGCCAGTGCTGCCGGCGTCGAGGTGTTGCTGGTGGGTGATTCCCTGGGCAACGTACTGCAGGGCCACGACAGCACCGTGCCGGTGACGCTGGCAGACATGGTCTATCACACCGAATGCGTGCGCAGGGGTAATCAGGGCGCGCTGATCATGTCGGATCTGCCGTTCATGACCTATGCCACCGAAGAACAGACCTTTGAAAGCTGTGCTGCGCTGATGCGCGCCGGTGCGCATGTGGTGAAACTCGAAGGCGGCGCCTGGCTCACCGAGAGCGTGCGCAAGCTGAGCGATCGCGGCGTGCCGGTGTGCGTGCACCTGGGCCTGACGCCACAATCGGTGAACAAATTCGGCGGCTACAAGGTGCAGGGGCGCGACCCGGCCGAACGCAAGGCGCTGATCGAGGATTCCGTTGCGGCGGAACAGGCTGGCGCTGCGATTCTGCTGTACGAATGCATTCCGTCGGATCTGATGCAGGAAATCATGGGCAAGGTGTCCATTCCGGTGATCGGCATCGGCGCCGGCAATTCCACCGACGGCCAGGTGCTGGTAATGCATGACATGCTCGGCGCCACTACCCGCAAGCCCGCCAAGTTCGTCAAGAATTTCATGACCGGTCACGATAATTTCCCGGCTGCTTTTGCCTCGTATGTAAAAGCGGTGAAGGATGGGAGTTTTCCGGGGCCGGAACACAGTTTCGAGTGATTGACAGGACCGCAGCAGGACGCGGGGGAGTTGAATCCGGACACGCCATGAATCCATCCATGGAGGCTGCACAGCGACATCCCTGTCGCTGTGCGTCCTGATTCAACTCCCCCGCGTCCTGCTGCTCCGTGCCATTTTCCACGTCGCGAGCCACCATCATGCAAACCGTCAACAGCATCAAAGAACTGCGCGCCGTCATCCACGCCCAACGCATGGCGGGCAAACGGATCGGCTTTGTGCCCACCATGGGCAACCTGCACGAAGGCCACATCACCCTGGTGCGCGAAGGCCAGCAACACGCCGACTTCATGGTTTCCAGCGTGTTCGTCAACCCCACCCAGTTTGTCGCCGGTGAAGACTTCGACAAATATCCGCGCACCCTGAAGGACGATCAGGACAAGCTGGCGGCCGTCGGCTGCAATCTGCTGTTCGCGCCGCCAGTGGATGAGATGTACCCCGGCGATCAGGCCAGCTGGGCCAGCGTTCACGTCACCCAGATCACCGAACGCCACTGCGGCGCCGCCCGTCCGGGGCATTTTGATGGTGTCGCTACGGTTGTTACCAAGCTGTTCAATATCGTGAAGCCGGACGTCGCCCTGTTCGGCAAGAAGGATTTCCAGCAGCTGGCGGTGATTCGCCGCATGGCCACCGCCCTGTGCTTCGATATCGAGATCATTGGCGTGGACACCGTGCGCGAAGCCAACGGCCTGGCCATGAGTTCCCGCAACGGCTACCTGACCGCCGACGAAAAGGAACGGGGCGCCGCCCTGTACCGCAACCTGTGCGCCGCCCGGGACGCCATTCAGTCCGGCAATACGGATTTCGCCGCTTTGAGCACCAACGCCAACGCCCAGCTGGCCGATGCAGGCTTCCAGCCGGAATACTTTACCGTGTGCCGGGCCGATACCCTGGAACCGGCGCAGGCGGGTGACAAGTCGCTGGTGATCCTGGCCGCCGCTCGCATGGGCAAGGCTCGTTTGATCGACAACATTGACTTTGAAATCAAATAGTTAAACGCTGAAAGGTTTTCCGACACCCCACCCAGGGAAAGCCAAACAGCTCAAAAATCAACCAGTTACGTATTGCCGGGGCGCTGGCCGTCTTGCCCGCCCCGTTTCATCAAATCCCTTCGTGTCGGCAGGTTTTACACCCTCTCTTTTCACCAACCCTCGAGGTGATCGCAACCTGTTGATAATGCGAACCTTGTCACAGTTGGCCCGTTATCTGCTTATAAAGCGTCCAAACCGATTCTTCACCGACTCCAACAATTAACGACAAGAGGCTCACGATGAGCATGATCAGCAAAACCGTTACCGCTATCGCTTTCGCATCTGCTGCCAGCTTTGCCAACGCCAACCTGCTGACCAACGGCGACTTCGAAGCCAATGTCGGCCTGAGCGGTACCAGCTGGGGTGTTTATCAGTCCATCGATGGCTGGAACAAGTTCGACGGGCCTGGCATCGAAATTCAGCGCAACACCGTGATTGCCGCCCAAAGCGGCAACCAATACGTTGAGCTGGACTCCCACTACAACTCTTCCATGTACCAGGAAATCAGCGGCCTGACCGTCGGTGGCGCTTACGAACTGAGCTTCTGGTACCACGCCCGCACCAACAACGGCTACAACGACAACGGCATCAATGTGTACTGGGGCGATTACCTGCCTGGTGACGTAGCGGTAAGCATTGACGGCATGAAGCAGGTCAACACCCCGGGCTGGATCGAGCAGACCGTTAAACTGGTTGCTTCTGCCGAAACCATGTTCCTGATGTTTGCCGCTACCGGTTACAGCAACTCGCTGGGTGGCTTCGTGGATAACGTCAGCCTGACTGCCGTACCGGAGCCGGGCACCCTGGCGCTGTTCGGTCTGGGCCTGATGGGGCTGGTACTGGCCCGTCGCCAGCAGAAAGCTGCCTGATCCGCGCCAACGCTCAATAAACGAAAAAGCCGTCCTCGCGACGGCTTTTTTGTGGGCGCCCATCCACCAACTAGGCCGGGAGCAGCTGACGTTCCAGCAACGGCTCCATGAATTGCTGCACCAGCCGTTCCAGCGAGGCGTCATCATCCGCCCGCAGGCGCAGGCTGGGCGTAATGACAATCGAAATGAACAGCCGCCCCAGCACCTCCAGCAGGTATTCCGCCTGGGTGCGCTTCAGCCCGCCCTCAAGTTGCAGGGTTTGCAGAAAATCCGCCGTCAGCAGATGGCCGATCTCGATCAGCGGCCCGGCGCGCAGGGTCAGGTAGGGCAGAATCAGCTCCGGTTCACTTTCCAGCAGACGTTGCAGCAACGGGTGTCGGGACACCGTGCGCACCCCGATCACGAACGACTGGATCAGCAGGCGCGAGGCGGGTCGCACCTGTTCGACCTGCGCCCCGACACTCATGATGAGACGACGGGATTCCCGGGTCAGCACCGCCTGAACGATGGTGTCCTTGTCGCCGAAGCGCCGGTACACCGTCGGCCGCCCAACCCCTGCCCGCTTGGCAATATCTTCGATAGTGGTGCGGCGCAGGCCAAAGGTGACGAACAGCTCGTAAGCCGCTTCGATGATCCGGCGCTGCATGGCGTCCTGATCGTGGGTGGGCGCGTCCGCCGTCAGTTCATGCAGCCAGATCGGTTGGTTCATGGCGAGAGGTTACCTTGGAGCGGGATTGGGTGAGCGCCTGGACGGCCGGTGGCGCGTAGCGAACCTTGAGCGGCAGCACCGGCAGACTCCAGCGCACAACCCGCTGGAGGCGGCGGAAGCGCCTGGCACTGGCGGCATTCCACTCCACAGCCAAGCGTTCGCGCAGTACCGGTGGCAAGGTCGCGGCGGTGGCGAGGGTCGCCCAATTGCCGGCACTGCGGTACAAGCGATTCCACAACCATTCCGGCAGCCACTTCAGATCCGGCGGGCGCTTGGCGTGTTTCAGACTGACGTCCAGCAGGTAGCGGGCGAGGCTGGTTTCCTCGAGCCGGTTCTGCACCATGTCATCGAAATAGCGCCAGAACGCCGGCAGAACCTGTGGCATGTCGTCGTCGCGAATCCCCAGCACCCTGCCCTGCTGCAGCCATTCCTGATAAAGCCGGGCTTCTTCTGCTGCCGTAAAAGGCTGCTCGGCAAAATGGCGCTGGGTGGTCACCATGGCGTAGTAGGTGGTCAGATGGACCCAGGCATAGGCTTCCGGGTCGAGCGCAAAGTAACGACGGCCCTTGTCGTCAGTGCCCTTGATTCCGCGATGGAGGTCGCGCAGATCACGACCCGCCTGAGGTGCCTTTTCCGGCCCGCCATACAGCAGGCGCAAACCCCATTCGGTGGTGCGCTGCAGGCGCCCCCAGGGGTCAGTCTTGAAAACGGAATGCTGTTCGACACCTGCCCCCACCACAGGGTGGGATACCTGCAGCAGCAGGGTGGTCCCTGCCATCAACAGTTGCAGGTTGTCGCCAGCGTGCTTCCAGGCCAGAGATTGCGGCCCAAGGGCCTCTGGCACAAGCGCCGTCACGGCAGTGGTCGAGCCTGGATGAGTCATGGTGGATTCCCTCTGCGTCTTTGCCCAAAGCGGCGAGACAATGAAACCAAGTTTGTCTCACCGTAACAGACGCTGTCAAGCGGGAACCCGACCGGGGTCAGTCGATAAAGCGCACGCCAACCCCTGCCGCGCTGATGTAGCCCCAGCTGAAGACATTGAAACCGCTCTCATACTGGACCCGGATCACCGCATCCGCCCCCATGTCGCGGGCTTTCTGGACCAGCGCGCTGTCGGCCTGCTTGCGGGTAGGCGTCGCCGCCACCGGACTGCCCTTGTGGACGGTCACTTCGATGGGGCCCAATTCCTCAAAACGATGAGCAACGGGCTCACCTTCGATCACCGCCACCGGGCTGCTGGCCGGCATGGCATGCTGGGCGGGCGGAATGTTGGACGTAACGCGATAGGTACTGCATCCCGTGAGTAACAGGCATGCAATCGTGGCTCCTGCCAGGATTCTCATTGTTATTTTCCCGTGATGAAAGCGAACTGTTTTTATAACGCCAGGCCCTTGGTCTACGCAAGTAGACTGACACTGTTACCAGCGCAGGCAACCTTTGGCTTCGGCTTCCGGGCGGCCGGATTCCACCACCACGGCACTGGCAATACAGCGGTTCAAGTGGCCTTCACGCATGGAGTCAGGCATGTTGTCATACATGGTGCTTTCCCCCAGTTTTTTTTCGCAGGCAGCTTCGGCACGATCAAACAGTTCGTCACACTGCTGCGCAGTGACCTCCAGACAACTCGTGAATGAATAGCGGCCACACTGCTCGTGACGTGCGTCGTGGTTGGCGCAACCGGTCATGCCCAGCACGCTCGCAACGACCATTATCCGATACGTTTTTATCATTTAGTTTTCCTGTTAATTGTCATGTGTACGGGCTACAGCAACGGATCCAGTCGCAGCACACGCGCCAGCCAGGCAACCAGGCGCCGCCCCACTGAAGCGGCAGGTTCCCGGGTCTTCACATCACTGTCGTCATGCCACTGCAGGGTGCCATTGTCCAGCGTCACTCGCCAGGCATAGGTTCCCGCCGTATGCCGGATAAAATCTTCTGCAAAGCGCTGCGCCATCGCGGAACTATCCACCAACACACCCAGCTCGGCATTGAGGGCGGTGGAACGGGGATCCAGATTATAACTGCCGACGAACAGCATCTCGCCATCCACGGCCAGGGCCTTGGTATGCAAACTGGCGCCACTGGAACCCAGCAGACTGCTATTGATCGGCCCCGCTTCCGGCTTGAGCTCCCACAGTTCAACGCCACCCTCGAGCAGTATCGTGCGATAGCGGGAATAGCCTCCGTGTACCGCGGCGACATCATTGGCCGCCAGGGAATTAGTCAGCAGTTTCACTCGGACACCGCGCTGCGCCAGCCCCACCAGTAATGCAGTACCTTCCTTGCCAGGCACGAAATACGGGGAAATGATCAGCAGCTCACGCTGGGCACGTTCCAATCGCGGCAACAGCGCACGCAGAACCGATGATTTGTCCAACACATCGTCGCGCCTGTGCTTGTCTGGCGCATCGACGACCAACTGATAGTCGTGCCGCCAATAAACCTGCGCTTGTCCGCCAATCAGCTGCTGTACCGCGTTGTCCTGCTGCAATGCGGCAGCATAACGGCTTCCCAACGCATTGGCTCTGGCCTCTTCCAATGCGGCGCGCACCTGCAGCAGCGTCAGCGGCGGTTGCTCGTTCAACAGCGCAATGGGGTAAACCTCCGCCGCGTTCCAGTAGCGATCGAAGGCTGCAGACGCTTCGCGCACCACCGGCCCGAGCATCAGCAATTCGAAGTCAGCAAAGTTGGTGTCTTCACTTGCTGTGAAATATTCATCACCCACGTTACGCCCGCCAACAATCGCAATACGATTGTCAGCAATCCAGTTCTTGATGTGCATGCGATGGTTCAGGCGGTGAAATGCCTGCAGGAATTCTGCGGCCGCGCCCAGCATGCCACGCCGGGATGTCATGGGATTGAACAGGCGGACGGCAATATTGGGATGCTGATCCAGCGCCAGCAGCAGGTCGTTCTTGGCCCGACTGTCCAGATCATCCAGTAACAGGCGCACCCGAATCCCCTGGTCGGCCGCAGCCAGAATCTCATGCGCCAGAAACCGACCGGTAAGATCATTGCGCCAGATATAGGTCTGGATATCCAGGCTGCGCCGCGCCGCCCGGGTAATCTGGGTTCGGGCGGCGAACGCCTTGCGGCCTTCATCAAGCATGACAAAGCCGGCCTGATCAGGGTGTGCCGCTTCACGGGGAGCGACGGCATTATCCAGCGGGGTGGTAGCAGCGGTGGGCAACGCGTTTTCGACCGGAAGCGGCGGCTTTTCCGGCAAGCCTGCACACCCGGTCGCAAGCATGATCAGCAGTATCCCGATGCAACGCAGCACAGACATGGTAGTTTCCATTCGGGTCGTCTTCCCTGACCGGGGCACAGCATCATAGGCGATCACATTCCCGCTGCAGGTTGCTGCGGGCGGATGCTTCCAGCCGCTCGAAAAAATAATCCGTGTGGTACAACCGCGGCATGGCCAGAAAGGCACTCAGCACCTGCTTGCGTCCTGCGGCGTAAAGCGCCGCCGGCACATGCTGGTATTCCTGGCGAATCCGTTGAGCGTAATCGTCGTACGGCTGCGGCGCGGCACCAAGGATGGCCAGATCGATATCCAGCATCCAGCGCTGGTTGTCGGTAGCAGGTACCGAGGGATGCTGCGTCACCAGCACCAGCGCTTTTACCTCGTTACGCAGGGCCCGCTCCACCTTGAGCAGCGACAGCGTGGCGATCGCATACTCTGCACTGATGAATTCATTGTTCTGCTTGCGTGCGTTGTAGACCACATCGTGAAACCACAGGGCCATTTCCACCGCGGCGGAATCGGGTACCGCCTCGCGCACCTCATCCAGCCATTGCAGGCAGGCAGCCACATGATCCAGCGTGTGGTAGTAACGATGGGGTTCGGCATAGCGCGAACACAACGACTGAAATTCCTTGCGGGCGAACGCCTGCTCGGCCTTCGGGAACAGGCTGTACCAGCGCTGTTCCAGTGATGCTGTCTGCATGTGAAACCTCGTAACTGCGATAACCGGGTTCAGTAAGGCGTGCCGTCCTTGTGGTAGAACACCCACTGGGAACCGATCAGACGCGCCTCCATGTCTTCATCAGCATAGGATACTTCATCACCCGGCGTGCGATCGCCTATTTCCAGGTACACCACATCCTCGTTGGTTTCGTTCAGCAGACAGTGCCCGTTCCCCGTGCCGGCGGGAAAACCGGCACACATCCCCGGCGCCAGCGGCGTGCGGCCTTCATCAGTGACCAGCACCGGATGTCCCTGCAGGATATAGATGAATTCGTCCTGCTTCAGATGGGAGTGACGCAGTGCGGATTCGCCACCCGGCTCGATCCGCGTCAGATTGACGCCAAAATTGCGCAACCCGAACACATCTCCCAGGGCACGCTTTTCCCGTTTCTGCATGCGCGAAGCAAACGGTTCGGGATACACAGAGCGCTTGGCGCGGGGCGCAACATCCAGTGCCACCGTGGCGATGGGTTTGCCGGATTCCGACATGAAAACCTCCTGATGTGATGTCGCAAGGTGATGCGAATGGGCTGCTACACTCAATCATCATGGCTTGGACGCTGTCAATAGCGACAAAGGACTCACTGACAGGCAATGCAATTTTGATGGGGACGACCGGTGCCTGCCCAAAAGCCGGCAGCTTCAGTGTAAACTGACGGCGCATCTTCAATTCATTCCGTTATGGATTCCGCATGGCACTTGAATACACCAGCCAGTTGATTTTCGGTGGCGCCATTCTGGCGCTGCTGTGCGTGCTGGCCAGCGTGCTGTCGCGTCGGCTCGGCGCGCCCATCCTGCTGGTGTTTCTGGTGCTGGGCATGCTGGCCGGCGAAGATGGTCCCGGCGGAATCCGTTTCAACGATTTCAATCTGGCCTTCATGTTTGGCAACCTGGCGCTGGCAATTATCCTGTTCGACGGTGGACTTGGCACCCGCAAGAGCACGTTTCGCGTCAGTCTCAGTCCGGCACTTTCCCTCGCAACAGTGGGCGTGCTGATCACCGCCGCCATCACCGGGGCGGCCGCGTACTGGATTCTGGATCTGTCCTGGCTTGAGGCCATGCTGATCGGCGCGATTGTCGGCTCCACCGATGCGGCAGCCGTGTTCGGCCTGTTGCGTCTGGCGGGACTCGAACTAAAAGAGCGTACCGGCGCCACCCTGGAAATCGAATCCGGCACCAATGACCCGATGGCGATCTTCCTGACCATTACCTTGGTGCATCTGCTGGCTAACAGCAGCGCCAATCCCGGCCTGTCGATCCTGCTGGAATTCGTGCAGCAGATGGGCGTGGGCCTGATCATCGGCGCCGGTGGTGGCTGGCTGATGACCCAGCTGCTGCGGCGCATTCATCTGCCCGCCTCCCTGTATCCCCTGTTCGCCCTCGCGGGTGGCATGAGCGTGTTCGGCCTGGCCAACCTGCTGGGGGGCAGCGGCTTTCTGGCGATCTATATTGCGGGTGTCATCGTCGGCAATACGTCCCTGCCCTATGGCAATGATATCCACCGCTTTCATGACGGCATGGCCTGGCTCAGCCAGATCGGCATGTTCCTGATGCTGGGTCTGCTGATCACGCCCAGCAAGCTGCTGCCGATCATCGTTCCAGCGATCGCCATCGCACTGGTGCTGATTTTCGTGGCGCGGCCGCTGGCCGTCGCGGTATCGCTGGTGCCCTTCCATTTTCCCTGGCGCGAACAGCTGTTCGTCAGCTGGTGCGGCCTGCGCGGCGCGGTTCCCATCATCCTCGCCCTGTTTCCGTCCCTGGCGGGACTGGAACGTACCAGCACCTATTTCGAACTGGTGTTCTTCGTGGTGCTGATTTCGCTGGTGCTGCAGGGCTGGACGATTGCGCCGGTGGCCAAGTGGCTGCAGGTGGATCTGCCACCGTCCCTGCGCGACCCTGAACACCTGTCCCTGAAGATTCCCGACGACCAGGACAAGGAGCTGCTGGTCTATCAAGCCGTGGCAGGCAGCGACGCCATCGGCATGGATAGTCGACACCTGCCACTGGAAGAAGGCGCGCAGGTGGTCGGCATCGTGCGCAACGGCATCCTGGTCAATCTGCCCCAGCAGCAGAAACTGCAGGCCGGGGATCACATCATGATGCTGGCCAATGCCAGTAACATCCACGCGATGGGCCGGATCTTTGCCCCCAAGGCGCCCACCACCCGGCTGGAAACCTCGGTGTTCTTCGGCAACTTCGTCATTCACCCCGAGGCCCAGCTGGGCGATCTGGCGATGATGTACGGCTTCACGCTATCCGCCAAACTGCAGGCCGTCAGTATCGAAACCTACATCCAGAAGATGTACCACGGCAAAGCGGTAGTGGGGGACACGGTCCAGTTTGGGCGGGTGCAGTTCGTCGTCAAGGAAATCGATGGCGACCGGATTTCCGCGCTGGGCCTGAAGCTGCTCGATCATTGATCGCTTATAACCAAGCAAAAACGTAAAGCATACTTCTTATTCCATAACACTCTGAACCAAACCGGCACAACCGTCCAAATGGATATTGACGGCCGTCACACTTCTCGCTAGTTTAGTGACCGGCAGTCCACTTAACTAAAACAATTCAAGGACGAGGAGATTTCCGTGCTGAGAATGGCCAATTTTCCGCCCGTTTTACGCATTTCCCTGCAATCCCTGCTGCTGATATTCAGCGTCGCTCTGACCGCCTGCTCGGGTGGATCGTCCGACAGCGGCGCTACGGATCCCTCGATTGACCGCTCCGTTACACCGGACACCGGCAGCAACGATGGCGGCACGCCCACTGACGAGGAAACCACCCCGCCGGACAGCGAAGGGCCCACACCCGATCCCGTTGGCTTCGATCAGCCCTACGATCGCCCGACCCAGTATGCCGGCGTCGCGTCCATGCCGCTGCAGTACATCACCACCTCCACCGGCAAGCGCCTGGGTGTCTATGTCTCGTTCCCCGCCACGGAAGACGGTGAACCGGCCGAAGGCCCGTTCCCAGTTGTCATGGTGCAGAGCGCCTATAACCTGAGCATCAGCGCCTCCAGCCTCCGCACCGGTGGCGGCTCCATCCTCACCGGCGCCCCGATCCCTTCCTGATCAAGCGTGGCTATGCCGTGGTATCGGTCGATGCCCTCGGCACCGGCGTCTCGGAAGGCGGCTGGGAACTGCTCGGCGCTGCCGAACAGCAGGCCTATGGCGAAGCGGTGGACTGGGTGGAACAGCAACCCTGGTTCAACGGCCGGCTGGGCCTGGCCGGCGTGTCCTACATGGGACCAGCGCCCTGTACACCGCGCAGCAGCGTCCTGATTCTGTCCATGCCATCTTTGCGGACGTTCCCATGGGCGATTCCCAGCGCGGTACCGTGGGCATCGGCGGCACCTTCAATGCCCTGTTCATGTCCACCTGGATGATCCTGACCCACGCACTCACCACCCAGAACATCCCGGCGGCCCTGCTCAACCCCAACCACTACAGCACCATTGCAGCAGCGACCCGCGAACACATTGCCCAGATCGACAGCTACTATCTGCCGTTGCTGGATGATGCCTTCTACGGCGCGGATTACCTGTCCTACGACGGCGACTTCTGGCGCACCCGCTCCCCGATTCACCAGATCGACAAGGTGAAGGCACCCACGTTCATCACCGGGGCACTGCAGGACATTTTTCAGCGCGATGCTGGACTGCTGTATGAAAAACTCAAGCAGAACACCGACACCCGCCTGATCATCTATGACGGTGACCACACCAATCACGTGATCAACCTGTTCCCCGGCGGCAGCAACAGTGATCCGCTGATGAACCTGATGTTGCAGTGGTTCGACCATTACCTGTTGGGCATGGATACCGGCATCGAAACTATTCCGGCGGTGACCCAGTACGTGAAAAATGCCAACCCGCTGCTGGGCTATGGCTATGCCAGCACCACCGACTGGCCTCATCCCGAGGCGGCACCGGAGCGCTGGTACCTGCACGGCGACAAGACCCTCAGCCGCTATGCACCGGAGACCGCCGGCCCGACTGACACCATGACCACGCCACCCTTCGCTGAGCTGGAATACTACAAAAACAGCAATGGCAGCCTGCTGGTGTTCAATGTGAAGATCAACGATGGCACTGACTGCTCCATCGGCTATCGCCAGTGGACTCTGGGCGGTGGCGCCTTCATCGCCGGTGATCCACTCAACCCGTGCTTCTACGAAAACAGCCAGATCGAAGCCAACGCACTCAACTACGACAGCGCGCCCATGGAAGAGGACTACTACATCAATGGTCCGATCCAGGCGGATATCTGGGTATCCACCACCGCACGGGATGCCGTGCTGTCGGTACGGGTAGACGAGGTATCCACCAAAACCGGACGAGTCACCTCGCTGAGCAACGGCCTGCTGCTGGCCACCGCCCGGGCCGTGGACGAACAGCGTTCGCGCTACCTGCAGGGCGAAATGATCCAGCCCTACCACTACCTGACCAAGGAAACCGTACAGCCGGTAGAACCGGGTGAAGTGATCAAGATGCAGGTGGAAATCTTCCCCACCAGCGCGCTGATCCGCAAAGGCAACAAATTGCGGGTATCCCTGAGCCCCAGCAACCAGGCCCAGGGCGTGCTGAACTATCCGCAGCGGGAACGGGCGAAAGATGGCATCACCACCATTTACAACAGCCCGGAATACCCTTCCAGCCTGGTGGTGCCGGTGGTACCCCTGAGCGCACTGGAATAAATCCAAGGCCCCAAAACGCAAACGCCCGCAACAACTGTGCGGGCGTTTTCATTTCTGCAGGCGGATTGCGCTGTTATTTCTTGCGCGGTTTCACGTACAACACCAGATTGTGATCCACCAGATCGTAGCCGTGCTTTTTGGCGATGGCGTACTGCAGCTTTTCGATTTCCTCGTCGACGAACTCGATAACCCGGCCGGTTTCCATGCACACCATATGATCGTGATGGTCGCCCTTGGACAGCTCGAACACCGAGTGGCCGCTATCGAAATTCAGCCGGCTGACCAGCCCCGCACTTTCAAACTGGGTCAGGACCCGATACACGGTCGCCAACCCCACATCATCCCCGGCTTCCAGCAAGGCCTTGTAGACGTCTTCGGCGCTCATGTGGTGAGTGTCTGACGACTCCAGAATCTGCAGGATCTTCACCCGCGGCAGCGTCACTTTCAGACCGGCTTTGCGCAATTCCTGATTTTCAATAGACATTTGGGAATCTTCGTCACATTCTGAATTCTAAACAAGCCGGGATACCTGTATCATGCAGGACCCTCATTCAGGCGAACGATAGAGGAAAACACCCTCAGATGCAAAAATTGTTGATCATTTTGCTCATGTTTAGCGTCACCCTTCTGGGTGGTTGCAGTTCCCTGCGCTTTCCCGGTGTTTTCCGCATCGATATCGGCCAGGGCAACCTGATAACCAAGGACATGGTCGAGAAATTGCGCGTCGGCATGACACCGCGCCAAGTGCGCTACGTAATGGGTTCGCCCATGATCGCGGACCCGTTCAATCCCGATCGCTGGGACTACCTGTACAACCTGGAAACCGGCAAGGGCCTGATGATCGAAAACCATCTGGTGCTGTATTTCGAAGGCGAGCGCCTGGCCCGCATCGACAACACCGAATACAAGGATCCTGACGCCCTGCGGGCCGACCTGCTGCAACAGCTGGGTATCAAGATCGAACAGCCTGCCGAACAGACTGATGCGGTCAAACCAGCTGAAGAAAGTGCACCGGTAGAAGACACCCCGCACTCCCTCTGATCAAGCGGTAAAGTTCAGCGGCAGCAGGCCCACACCTGCTGCCGCAAATATCCGCTACTCGTCCCCTTCGTCGTCCTGCTTGGCGGCTGCCCGTTTCTTGCGAACCTCCTTGGGATCCGCAATCAGTGGCCGGTAGATTTCCACCCGCTCGCCATCTTCCAGCACCCGCTCTTTGGGCTTGCGTTCAGCCTTGCCAAACACACCCATCGGGGCAGACTCCAGATCCAGCCCTTCAAACCTGTTGGCGATGCCAGACTGCACCGCAGCCTCAAACATCGTGGTGCCTCTTTTAACCTGCAGCGGAATCAGCATCTGCTTTTCCGGCAGGGCGTAAGCCACTTCCACCTTGATCATGTCACCCGCCATCTGTCACTCCCCCTGTTACTGCAACAACGGATTCAGCATTACCACCAGAATGCCCGCCGGTGCCACGATCTGCACCAGAAACGACCACGCCCGGTAGAGTTGCGGATGATGCAGGTCTGCTTCGGCCCGCACAATGGCACGATCCATCACCCAGCCGACAAAAATGCAAATCAGCAGTCCGCCCAGGGGCAACATGATGTTGGTGGTCAGCTTGTCCAGCAGGTCGAAGAAGTTGAGCGAGAACAGCCCCTCAACCGTGAATTTCACCTCCGCCCAGCGGTTGAAAGCCAGAGCGCAGCCGACCCCCAGGGTCCAGGCGATCACCGCGACGATCAGGGACGCCTGCAGGCGGGTCAACCGGGTGGCTTCCACCGCCCAGGCCACAGCCGGTTCCGCCAGCGAGATGGCCGAGGTCCACGCAGCAAACGTCACCAGCAGGAAGAAGACCGATCCAATCACCACCCCGCCGGGCATGCTGGCAAACGCCAGGGGCAGGGTCTGGAACATCAGGGAAGGCCCGGCTGCCGGCTCCAGTCCGTTCTGGAACACGATGGTGAAGATCACCAGGCCGGCCATCAGCGCCACCACCGTATCCAGCACACCGATGGTCACCACCGTCTTCGCCAGATTCTGCCCGCGCGCCATGTAGGCGCCATACGCCATGATCGCGCCCATTCCCAGACTCAGGGTAAAGAAGGAATGCCCGAGGGCACTCAGAATGCTTTCCCGGTTCAGCCTGGAAAAGTCCACCGAGAACATGAAGTCGACACTGCGGCCAAAGGCATCCAGGGTCATGCTGTAGATAAGCAGCCCCAGCAACATCAGGAACAGGGCCGGCATCATGAAACGCACGGCCCGCTCGAGCCCCTTGTGGATACCATGCACCACCACACTGAGGGTCATACCCATGAACAGGGTATGCCACCACACCAGTTCTTTGGGGTTGGCCAGCAGATTACCGAAGGTGGCCACCACCTGATCGGCGCTCTCGCCAGCGAAGGTACCCTGCACCGTCAGCCAGGTATACGCCACCGCCCAGCCTGCCACCACACTGTAGAACGACAGGATCAGCAGGCCGGCAACTGCGCCCATCCAGCCAATGCCGCCCCAGAAACGCGTCGCTTTGGCCTCATCGGCGAGCAGATGCATGGTGTTGATCGGACTGGAACGCCCCCGCCGTCCCAGCAGGATCTCGGCCAGCATCACCGGGATGCCGATACAGGCAATGAAAATCAGGTAAATCAGAACGAAGGCAGCGCCGCCATTCACCCCCGTCATATAGGGGAATTTCCAGATATTGCCCAACCCCACCGCCGAGCCGGTGGCAGCCAGAATAAAGGTCCAGCGGTGGGTCCAGATTCCGTGAATTGACTGCTCGTTTTTCATGATGGCTACATCCCCCCATCGCTTATTGTAATCGGCCGCTATACCTGCGCCGGGCAAAACCATGATTTTCCCACGTTTTGCCTACCCCCAAAAGTCTTTCGGCCATGGGAATGTCCAGCGTTGCCAATTGCGCCTATAATCGATTCCCTTTGCAGACAACCTGCACCACCCAGGAACCGATTCAGTCCGACATGAGCAAGAAAAGTACCAGTAACAGCGGCACCATTTTGCTGAACAAAAAGGCCCGTCACGAATTCTTCATCGAAGACAAATTCGAAGCCGGCATGGCGCTGGAAGGCTGGGAGGTCAAAAGCCTGCGGGAAGGCAAGGTGAGCCTGGTGGACAGCTATGTCCTGATGAAAGACGGCGAGGCGTACCTGTTCGGCGCTCACATTAGCCCCCTGTCCACCGTGTCGACCCACTTCATTCCCGACCCTACCCGCACCCGCAAGCTGCTGCTGCACAAGCGCGAGCTGGGGCGCATCTTCGGCGCCATCGCCAAAGAAGGCCTGACCTGTGTGCCACTCGCCCTGTACTGGAAGAACGGCCGGGTGAAATGCGAAATCGCCCTGGCAAAGGGCAAGAAGCTGCACGACAAGCGCGCGACTGAACGCGACCGCGACTGGAGCAGGGAAAAGGGCCGGATTCTGAAAAGCCGCTGACACTGCAGCCTTCCATCCGGTAAATCGGCTGCACGTCTGGCGCCCCCGTATCGTGGTGCCTATACTGACGCTTGGAACTCAAATCGGCACAAGGAAACGCCGTGAAGACACGCCTATTGCACGTTGCAGGGGTGGTCCTATTTTTTTCGAGTCACGTTCACGCGAATCACCGGCTACTGTCCTATTCCATTGAAGAGTTGATGAATGTACCCATTTCATCATCAACCCTTTATGACGAAACACAGCAATCCGTACCGGCTGCCGTGACAGTGTTCACCAGGGATCAGATTCGGACCCTCGGCTTCCGCCGCCTGCAAGATTTAATGAATGTCGTACCCGGCTTTCAGGTCAGCCGTACGGACAACTTTTCCGGCAGCAATGCCTACTCCGTCCATGGTCGCCGGTTGGGCACCACCGGGCTGGAAGTGCTGGTATTGCTGGATGGACAGCGCCTGAACAGCGACTGGTTTGGCGGCGCCAACCTTTACGACGCCGACATTGCCCTGGACAATGTGGAACGCATTGAGTTTCTGCGTGGCCCAGGCTCGGCCCTCTATGGCAGCAATGCGCTGATGGGCGTCGTGAATATCATCACCCGCAACGATAACGAAATGGCAGCGGAAACCGGTGAAGACGGCTTCTATCGCGGCAGCGCCCAATGGCACACGGGCGATCCGCAGCGCAATCTGTCGCTGTTCGCACGCCACATTCATGATGACGGCCAGTCACTCGAGGTGTTCCAGCCCGTCGGGGGAGTGAACACCCCTACCCATGATCCGATGCGCGGCTATGAGCTTTACGCCAAGTCACGCTGGGATGATTTTGCCGGCTCCATCCGCCACACCCGCTACCGCTACGACGAATTCTATGTCATCGGCTTCGTCGACAATGATGCAAACCGTTACGACACCGAATCAACCCTCCTGCAAGCCAGCTGGCAGCACGCGCTGACCGGGGAAATCACTCTGATTTCAAACCTGGGCTTCAGTTATCGCCAATACGAACTGGCAAGTCAGGTGGGAAATACGTCCATCAGCGGCGGCATCACTGAAATGGAACCCAGCGCGCAGATTCGCCTGCAAGACGACAGCGGGCAACATCGCTGGCTCGCGGGCGCAGAGATTCGTCGCCCAAAACTGGAAGATCGCATCGGCAATTCAACCCTCATCGAAGACCCCCATCGCAGCATCACCGGGATCTTCGGACAGTATCAGCAACGCTGGCGCCAGCTGGTGGTGACACTGGGGGGCAGGATCGACGACTACTCCGATTTCGGCCAACACGTCAGCCCACGACTGGGCATCGTCTATGACCTCGGCAGCGACAACACTTTGAAAGCACTCTACGCCGAATCCTTCCGCGCCCCCACCCGCATCGAAAGCTGGCCCACGACCACCGCTACCCTGTTGGGCAATCCCAACCTGGACCCGGAAGTCGCACGCACAACCCAGCTGATCTGGCTGCGGGAGCTTGACCACGGCACCCTGAACACAACCCTGTTCTATACCGACATAGCAGATGCTATCAGCGAAATCCCTGCCAACGACACCGGCCAGCGCACCTGGGAAAACGGCCACAGCAGTCATTCCGGCATTGAAGTGGAGTGGCAGTACTCATTCACCGAGCAGTGGTCCACGATGGTGGCGCTGACCAGGTTGAACCACCTGTCGAACAGCGTCAGCAGCGAAACCGACCGGATGCTGGCCGCGTCCATTACCTACCATGGCGCCAACGGGTTGATAACACTGCGAAATAACTATCAGGGTCCGCGCCAGGACGTGACCGAACTGGACGATCCACCGGATATCAGCACCCAGGAATACAACGATCTGGGGGGACGGAGCGTGTGGGACTTGCATGGACAATACCGCTTACAGCCCGATCTCGTGATCTTTGCAACCGCCAGCAATCTGAGTGACAAGCGGTTTTTTTCTCCCGCCGGCCGGGACGCCAATACGGTCGGCGTGCCTTCCCAGACCAGACGGCTTTTCGTGGGGATACGCTGGTCGTTCTAGCCGGCCCGGCGATTGCGGGAACTTTATCGCCGACCTCGAGTCTTATTTACAGTAAGGGTTATATTACGCTGTTGTTAGGTAGTATAATTTGAACTCATGGGGGCGACATTGGCTTCGACGTCGGTTACAAACCCTTTGGTGCATGTCGTGTGGGTAGCAACACACGTACTCCAAGTGCTGCAAAATATAGTCGCAAACGACGACAACTACGCTCTAGCCGCTTAAGGCTGGACCGCCATCAGGGCTTGCTTGTGGGAACGAAGTGGCGGTAATTAAACACAAGATCGTGACGAAGCGCGCCTGGCGCTGAGTTGCTAAATCCTATACAGGCTGGCTGATAACATCCTGTCCGATCGGGCCGTAATCAGCGAGACCAATAGACCGGACTAAACATGTAGATCCTTAGGCAGCGGACTGGCGGACGCGGGTTCAATCCCCGCCGCCTCCACCAATGCAAACCCCCGTCAGGGACTGACGGGGGTTTTTGCTTTCTGGTCCACCCCTTCCGCAAACGCACAGCCACGCTGATGCCTGCGCTCGCAGGCGCGGCGGTAGTAATCCAGCGCCTCTCGCCGATTCTTTTCCACCCCAAAACCGTATTCCAGCAGCGCGCCCAGGTGCGTGCAGGCTTTGCCATCGCCGCCGTCGCAGCCTTGCCGGTAGAGTTGCGCCGCACGGGGCAGATCACGGGGCGCGCCCAGCCCGACCTGCAGCTTGAATCCCAGATGGGTGCAATTGGTGATGCTTCCCGCGTGACAGCTTTTTTCAAACAGTGCCACCGCAGCCTCGTGACTCATGGTTTGCGGCCGGTCATGATGCATCAGCAGGCCTTCACTGACGCAGCCCAGACGGTTGCCACCCTGGCAGGCCTTGCGAAAATGCACCACTGCCTTGCCCGGATTCGGTCGGCCGCCACGCCCTTCCAGATAGTCGTAACCGGCCTGCACGCAGGCGGCCGATTCGCCCTGCTGGCAGCGGGCGCGAGCGTCAGCCAACGCATCTGCGTGACCAGCCGATGGCCCTACTCCAAGCATCAGTAAAATCCACACGCAGCCCAACAAACCGCCTCTTCTTTTCACTGCTCACCTTTCTCATCGAACGACCATTGCTCTGCCATGCCCGGCGCCACGGACAGACAAAATATCGACAGATTTCCCACCGCTGGAGCCCCCGACAGCCCCATGCGAGACTATACCTTGTCTCGTTACCCACAGGAAAACGCTGTCACGATGCCGGAGTTGTCCCGTCTATCCTGCCGACTGCTGCCACGCTTCCTGCTTCTGCTGGCGGGCGGATTGCTGGCGGCCTGTCAGCCCACGCCAGCAGACCAGCTGCTCGATTATCACCAGCGCATTGCCAATGTGCTGGAACTGGACGCGCAGCGGATTGAGCCGACTCCGCTGCCCGCACCGCCAACACGTCAACTACTGCAATTACCGGAAACCGAGCTGCGCATTGGCCTGCTGGATTTCCTGCGGCTATGGCAATGCGATCTCAACAATGTGCTGGGACAACGCAACAGCCCGATGGGCAAGCAGGCACCGCCCAGCCAGCGTCTGCACCTGCATCGGGACATTCTGCTGCATGGCGCGGCCTGCGTTGAAAAGTTGCACGCCGAACGCCCTGACCTGGCGAACGACCTGCAGCTCCAGCTACAACGCAAAGCAGACGAACGTCAGCAGCTGTGGTGGAATGCCTGGCTTGGCAGTCAGGAATGGCTGCAATTCACCCGAGCAGGCGCGGAGCCATTCAGCTTTGACGTGGACACCGGCGCCGGCCTGGCCGCGCTGGATTTTGCTATTGCACAGGGCCACCAGTGGCAGCAGGGCAACTACGATTACGACAGCGACCAGATGGAATTGCAGCAACAGCAGCTGGCATTGAGTGCGCTGGTGGGACGCTGGCGCAAAAGCCAGGCGCTGCTGACCGCCGTCAGCCTGGCCAGTGCCGACCTGCTACGGCAACGGGTGCAGCAGCGGCCCCTGTGCCCAAGCCACAAGAAAACACCACGTGCTGATATGCTCCACAATGTCTTTCGCAAATTTTACGCCGGGCGTTTTCAACCCTATCTGAGCCAGACCCATCGCACCGGAGCATCCCTGCTGGAAAAGCTCACACAACTACAGGCATTGGCACCGGCACCACCGGCTTACACAGCCTGGCTGCACCAATTAACGCAGGAAAAAGCGGCACTGGATGCAGCACACCATCAACATGTTCAGGCCTGGCAGGATTTGCTGTCGTCCTGCGATCTGATGCCGAAGGTGCCGTCATGAAACGATCGTTGTTGTGGTTCACCAACGATCTGCGCATTCATGATAACGCTGCCTTGCACGCCGCCGCACAGCGCCCCCGTCATCTGCTGTGCGTTTACGTGATCGATACGACGCAGCGGCCCTACGGCGCACTGCAGCAACGGATCGGCACACATCGTCTGCGCTTCCTGCGGGAAAGTCTGAACGATCTCGATCAGCGCCTGCGGCAGTACGGCCAGCAGCTGCTGGTAATGGAAGGCAATCCGTTCACACAACTGGCGCAGATGATTCGCCAGCATCAGATTCAGGCCGTCTTTGCCAGTGAGCAGGCAGGCCTGTACGAGCGCCAACAGTGGCAACGCTTGCAGCAGCAATACCGCTTTGTGGAATTTTGCACGCTACCAACTCACACACTATTCCAGCGCGAGCAGCTGCCGTTCATGCTGACAGAATTACCTGCGACCTTCAGCCAGTTTCGCCGCCTGGTGGAACCGCTGTCGCCACCGACCTTGGCGTCAACGCCGGCAACACTGCCACCGTCACTGATGGACATCGCATCCCGGCA
Organism: Gammaproteobacteria bacterium; assembly: GCA_041395845.1. Lineage (GTDB taxonomy): Bacteria > Pseudomonadota > Gammaproteobacteria > Pseudomonadales > Ketobacteraceae > Ch67. Next base: position 10,008 of record JAWKZS010000015.1, on the reverse strand, counting down.
ACGGCCAAGCCAGCCACTAACACAGCGCAACGCCGCACCCGGGGACAATGAAACGACCGAAGCTTTCCGCGGCGGTGAATCAGCCGCCCTGTCACATCTGCAACATTACTTTTCCTCACCCCATCCTGCGCAGTACAAACACACCCGCAACGCGTTGGATGACTGGAACAGCTCCACCAAGTTTTCGCCGTGGCTGGCCAATGGCGCTCTGTCGGTGCGGATTCTGCTGCAGCATATTCTGGATTACGAACAGCAATACGGCGCCAATGAATCCACCTACTGGATCAAGTTCGAACTGTTGTGGAGAGAATATTTTCAGTGGTATGCCCACTGTCATGGCGACGCGCTGTTTGCTTTCACCGGTATCCGCCAGCGCAAACCGCTCACCTGTTTCTATCCGGAGCGGTTCCGGCGCTGGTGCAACGGCAACACGCCTTATCCGATCGTCAATGCCTGCATGAACCAGCTCAATGCCACGGGTTATCTGTCGAACCGCGGCCGTCAGCTGGTGGCCAGTGCGCTGGTCAATGAACTGCAACTGGACTGGCGCCATGGCGCCGCCTATTTCGAGCAGCAACTGATTGATTACGACGTGGCAAGCAACTGGGGCAACTGGCAGTATCTGGCAGGTGTCGGTGCCGATACGCGGGAAAAACGCCATTTCAATCTGGAAAAGCAGACCATGCTTTATGACCCGGATGGTGCGTTCATCCGCAGATGGGCGCCCGATCAGGCGCTGCTGCCATTGGACATGGTGGACGCTGCCGATTGGCCCGTGACAATATCGGGAGACCGCACATGACAACGTCAGCCAAACCCCGCTATCGCAAGTCCGAGCTGCCCAGCCGCATCTGCGTCCAGTGCCAGCGTCCGTTCAGCTGGCGCAAGAAATGGTGGCGAGTCTGGAATGAGGTACGCTATTGCAGTGATCGTTGCCGCCATCAGGCACGACACGCATCGACACCACCGAACGCCTGCGCAGCCGGCTCAGTGGAAGATGAATTCTGATTTTCGTAACGACTGGAGACAGCCATGCTGAAACGCACGTTGAAACAGAGCATTATCGGATTGCTGTTGCTGGCACCACTGCCGACGCTGGCGAGTGAACCGGCCAACTGTCCGACATTGTTACAGACCGAACTGCCGCTGCTGCACAGCAGTGACACGCAGAATCTGTGTGCCGAACAGCAGGGCAAAGTCCTGCTGTTCGTCAACACGGCGAGCCGCTGCGGTTATACGCCGCAACTGAAAGGGCTCGAGGCACTGTATCAGACCTACAAGGATCGCGGCTTCACCGTGCTGGGTTTTCCGTCCGATGATTTCAATCAGGAGCTGGATGACGAAAAGGACATCGCCCACTACTGCAAGATGAATTTCGGCGTCAGCTTTCCGATGTTTGCGAAATCCCACGTCAAGGGCGAAACCGCCAATCCGGTGCATCAGCAACTGATCAGCCAAACCGGCCAATCACCGCGCTGGAACTTTTTCAAATATCTCGTGGGCAAGGACGGCAAGGTGATCGCGGTCTATCCCAGCCAGACCGAACCACAGGATGCAGCGCTGACCGCCGCCATTGAGCAGGCTCTGCAGTAGCGGCCGTCAGCTGCTGAGCCAGACCACCATGCCCTGGGCGTTAAGTCGCATGTCCATGGCCAGCAGCTGCTGCAGTTCCGCATCGCTTTGCTTGCAGCCATGGGCACGGGCGCGGGCCAGCGTGTATTCCGTCAATCGTGCGGTCAGCGCCGGTTCCCACTGCGACCGATCCGTGGATGCTTTCACCGCCTGCGCCATGGCCACATAGTCATCAATCTGTGCCAACAGCGTGGCGCCCAATGATTGCGGTTCACGCACCTCGCCGTAATGGGTCAGCAACATTTTCTCGGGATGCAGCGCCAACAGGGTGCGGATCGACTGCTTGAGTGCCTCGGGATCGAACTGCACCGGCGTGGTGGTGGGAAAAATAAACGGGCCCTTGGCGGTGGTCAGCGACGGATACGCAAGGCCAAAGGTATCGCCGGTAAAAATGCCGTTGGACTGCTGATCGTGCACACAGAAGTGATGGTACGCGTGGCCCGGCGTATCGTAGAACACCAGCGTGCGTGATCCCAGCTGAATGCGTGCACCATCAGGCATTTCCCGTACTCGCGCAGCATCCACCGCAATCACGTCACCGTAAATTTTTGCGAACTGCTGCTCGCCATACACGGCGATGGCACCGGCTTTGAGTTTGGCCGGATCGATCATGTGACGGGCACCGCGGGGATGAATCAGCAAGGTGGCATTGGGCAGCAGCCGCATCAGGCCACCCACACCGCCGGCATGATCCAGATGGACATGGGTGGGAATCACATAGCGCACCTGTTCCCGCTGAATCTGCCGCTGTTCGAGCAGCTGCAGAATCAGCGCAACCGTATGCTGGGTACCGGTTTCAATCAGCGCGCATTCGTCACCGTCCTGCATCAGGTAACAGGCAGCCAGCCCATCGTGAATCATGCCGGTTTCAATGCGGGTGATGCCGTCACCCAGATCTTCATAGGTCTGCATTGTCATGTTCGGTTATCCTGCCTGGATGAAACGCCGGTTGCCCTTCGCGGGCTGGCAATTGCCACCATTTTCGCTGATGGCCGGTTCCCCTACAATCACACCACACTTTACCTCAGGCAGGAAACCCCGGTGGACGATTCCCGTTGGCAGATGTCGCGCATGGCGCGCCAGTTCTTGATGCCCTACAAACGCCAGATCCTGTATTCACTGCTGGCCCTGTTTTTTACTGCGTCAATTACGCTATCCATCGGTCAGGGCATTCGTCTGCTGATCGACCAGGGTATGGCGACCTCGTCGCCGGAACAACTCACACGCTATGTCCTGATCTTCATGGGACTGGCGATTGCGCTGGCCGCCGGCACCTTTACCCGGCATTACTGGGTGACCTGGCTGGGGGAGCGGGTGGTGGCGGATATCCGTGAACGGGTATTCAATCACCTGATCGATCTGCACCCCGGTTTTTTCGAACAGAATCGCGCACTGGAAATCCAGACCCGCCTTACGGCGGACACCACGCTGCTGCAATCGGTGGTGGGCTCGTCGCTGTCGATGGCCTTGCGCAACGTCATTCTGCTGGTGGGCGGCATCATCTGGCTGTTCATCACCAACGTCAAACTGACGCTGATTGTGATGGTCTCGGTGCCACTGGTGATCACGCCAATCATGATTTTTGGGCGCCGGGTGCGCAATCTGTCCCGCAGTTCCCAGGATAAAATTGCGGATGTCGGTACCTACATCGGTGAGATTCTCGGCAACATCAAAACCGTGCAGGCCTATAACCATCAGACGCTGGACCAGCAGCGTTTCCAGCATATTGTCGAGACTGCTTTTGGTGTCGCCAAGCATCGCATCGTGCAGCGGGGCCTGCTGATCACGGCGGTGATCGTACTGGTAATGGGGGCGGTGAGCGTGATGCTGTGGGTCGGCGGGAATGACGTGATTGCCGGCCGCATCAGTGGCGGTGAACTGGCGGCATTTGTGTTTTATGCGGTGATCATCGGTTCGGCGGTGATGACGGTGTCCGAAGTGATTGGCGAACTGCAACGGGCCGCTGGCGCTACCCAGCGCATCGTGGAATTGCTGAATGCAGAATCCAGTATTGTGACAGCACCGCAGCCGGTTACACTGCCCCAACCGGTACAGGGGCGCATCGATATCGAGCAGCTCACCTACGCCTACCCCACCCGCCCGGACACCCCCGCACTGCGCGATCTGACCCTGCATATTCGCGCCGGCGAAACATTGGCATTGGTGGGTCCTTCCGGCGCTGGCAAATCCACCCTGTTTGATCTGTTGCTGCGTTTTTTCGACAGCAACAACGGCACCATTGCACTGGATGGCATCGATATCCGTCAGCTTGATCTGGCGCAGCTGCGTAGCTGCTTTGCGCTGGTGTCGCAGTCGCCCACGCTGTTTTACGGCACCATCGCCGACAACATCCGTTATGCCCGCCCGGATGCCAGCCAGGCAGAAATCGATGCGGTAGCCAAAGCGGCCCATGCCGATGAATTCATTCGCCAGCTGCCGCAGGGTTACGACACCCACCTGGGGGATGCGGGCAGCGGCCTGTCCGGTGGCCAGAAGCAGCGTATCGCGATCGCCCGCGCCATTCTGGCAGATGCGCCGATTCTGCTGCTGGACGAAGCCACCAGCGCCCTCGACGCGCAAAGCGAACATTGGGTGCAGCAGGCACTGGATGAGCTGATGAAAGGCCGCACCACGCTGGTCATTGCTCACCGGCTTGCGACAGTGAAAAATGCCGACCGTATTGCAGTGCTGAATCAGGGCCAGCTGGAAGCACTGGGCACCCATGAGGAACTGATGGACGCCAACCCGCTCTATCGCCGGCTGGCGTCACTGCAGTTCAAATGGAAGGATGACGCCGCGCAGCCGTGAACGCGCCGACATAAGTCACCACAATCGCCGCTACTGCGTACACCAGATGCTGCCACCATTCCAGATTGCTGCTGATCAGCAGACCAAACAAAACGGTGATGGCACACATGATCCCGGTATCCCGCACCACATGCTGCACGGACTTTTTCGCACAGACATAACCGCCCAGAAAACTGAACACCATGCCCACGGCAGAGCCGATCAGATTGAACAGCGAAAAGAATCCGGCGTTGGTAATTTCCTGCTCGATGTCTTCCATCTTCATGCCGCGGGACGCCAGATAGAATCCCCAGGCGATGGAGTACACCATACCGAAAAACAGCGAGCCGCCCAGATCCACGGTGAGCCCCAGCAGAACCGCCTTGACGGATGACCCCTGCACTGTGGTTTCCACGTGCGCCTGGGGTGGCTGGTAATGGGAATTGGTCATGATGTTGCGTCCTTCTTTATCGTTATTGAAATCCATCCGAAACAGAGCCCGAAAAAAAGGCCACCCTGCGGCGGCCTCTTTTCACTGGATGCGACGGTGATCACTCATCCGCACTTGCTGTCGCCACAATTGAGACAGGTCATGCAGCCATCCATGTAAACAACGGCCTTGGTACTGCACTTGCCGCACAGGCTCGCACCGGGGGGAAAGGCGCTGTTTTCTTCGCTGTGCGACGCTTCAGGCTTTTTTCCCGCAATCTCCTGCTTTTTCTTTTCGATGAACGCTTTCTGGTGCGGGTCCAGATCGTTCTTCAGCAGGCCGATGGTCTTCATGTGGGTTTCAATCGCTTCACCGATTTCCGCCACCAGCGACGGCATGAACTTGCCGCCCTTCTTGAAGTAACCGCCTTTGGGATCGAATACCGCTTTCATCTCTTCCACCAGGAAGGTGCAGTCACCACCCTTGCGGAACACCGCCGAGATAACGCGGGTCAACGCCAGAACCCACTGGAAGTTTTCCATGTTCTTGGAGTTGATGAAGATCTCGAACGGACGACGCTGCTCGTGCTCGGTGCCTTCGTTGAGGATGATGTCGTTGATGGTGATATACAACGCATGATCCGACAACGGGGTTTTGATCTTGTAGGTAGAACCCAGCAGCATCTCGGGGCGCTCCACGCTTTCATGCATGTGCACCACGTTGCTTTTCGGTTCTTCGGCCACCGGTGCCGGAGCCGCTTTCGACTCTGGCTTCACCACTTCGTAACCAACGATTTTGGATTTGATTTCTTTAGCCATGGGCTTTTTTCCTGAATCTTTGTCGTCCATTAGAGTTTACCGTAGTAGCCTTCTTTCAAGGCGTCATACAGGTTGGCGGCAGTGTGTTCTTCGCCATCATACTTGATCATTTCGTTGCCCTTGGCTTCGATCGTGGTGCCGTCGGCCAGAGTGAAACGATAGGTGGTGTTTTCGATATCCTTTTCCTTCACCAGCACGCCCTGGAAGGCTTCGGGATTGAAGCGGAACGTGGTGCAACCCTTCAGCCCCTTGCGGAACGCGTACAGATAGATGTCCTTGAATTTTTCGTATTCAAAGTCAGTCGGCACGTTGATGGTCTTGGAGATGGAAGAATCCACCCACTTCTGCGCGGCCGCCTGGATGTCCACATGCTGTTCCGGCGTGATGTCATCGCTGGCGGTGAAATACTCCGGCAGCATCTTGTCCGGATCATTGGTGTACGGCATGGCATCGCTGTTGATCAGTTCGCGATAGGCCAACAGCTCGTACGAGAACACGTCGATCTTTTCCTTGGACTTGCGGCCTTCGCGGATCAGGTTGCGCGAGTAATGGTGCGCAAAGCTGGGCTCGATACCGTTGCTGGCATTGTTGGCAATGGACAGCGAAATGGTGCCGGTGGGCGCGATGGAAGAATGGTGCGTGAAACGGGCGCCGGTTTCCGCGATCTGCTTCACCAGTTCCGCATCGGCCTGGGCCACCCGTTGCATGTAGCGGCTGTATTTGGCGTGCAGGACTTTGCCTTTCACTTTGTCGCCGACCTTGAAGCCGTCCTTTTTCATTTCCGGACGCTTGCGCAGCATGGCGCCATCCACCACGAATTCTTCTTCCATGATGGGCGCCGGGCCTTTTTCCTTCGCCAGATCCAGGCCAGTCTTCCAGCCGGTCAGGGCCAGCTGCTTGGACACTTCTTCAGTGAATTCCACGGATTCCGAAGAACCGTATTTCATCCGCAGCATCGCCAGGGTGGAACCCAGGCCGAGGAAGCCCATGCCATGACGGCGCTTGTGACGGATTTCGTGGGCCTGTTTTTCCAGCGGCAGACCGTTCACTTCCACCACGTTGTCCAGCAGACGGGTGAAGATGGACACCACTTCCTTGTACTGATCCCAGTCGAAGTAGGCCTTTTCGGTGAACGGGTTGCGCACGAAGCGGGTCAGGTTCACCGAGCCCAGCAGACAGCTGCCATAAGGCGGCAGCGGCTGTTCGCCACAGGGGTTGGTAGCGCGGATGCTTTCGCAGAACCAGTTGTTGTTCATCTCGTTGACCTTGTCGATCAGGATGAAGCCCGGCTCGGCGAAGTCATAGGTGGATGACATGATGGCCTGCCAGATTTTGCGGGCCTTTTCTTTCTTGTAGACCTTGCAGGCGATCAGGCCCTTGTCGTTGGAAATGTAGCCGTCGTTGGCCGGCCATTCACGCCAGATCACCTGCTCGGGATCTTTCATGTCCAGCTTGGTGGCGTCAGGGCTGTTGGACTTGATCGGGAACACCAGCGGCCACAGTTCGTCTTTCACCACGGCATTGATGAATTCTTCGCTGATCAGCAGGGACAGGTTGAACTGGCGCAGGCGGCCGTCTTCACGCTTGGCTTTAACGAATTCCAGCACGTCCGGGTGGGACACATCGAAGGTCGCCATCTGTGCGCCACGACGGCCACCGGCCGAGGACACGGTGAAGCAGGTGCGGTCGAAGATGTCCATGAACGACAGCGGGCCGGAGGTCTTGGCGCCCGCGCCGGACACATAGGCGCCACGGGGACGCAGGGTCGAGAATTCATAACCGATACCGCAGCCGGCCTTGAGCGTGAGGCCCGCTTCGTAGTTTTTCTCGAGGATGCCGGACATGGTGTCGTTGATGGTGCCGGACACGGTGCAGTTGATAGTGGACGTGTCGGCCTTGTAGGCCTGGGCACCGGCGTTAGACAGGATGCGGCCGGCCGGAATGGCACCGTGACGCAACGCCCACAGGAACTTGTCGTACCACTTGGCCTTGAGTTCGTCAGTGGTTTCCACATCGGCCAGGGCGCGGGCAACGCGCTGGAATGAATGGTCGATGGACAGGTCGATCGCTTCGCCTTCACTGTTCTGCAGGCAGTACTTGGTACGCCAGATATCGACGGACGCCTCCTGCAGCGGAATTTCCCGTTCTTCTTGCTTCGCTACTGGTTTGTAAGATACAGCGCTCATTGCCACCTTCTTCTGAGTTTCCAGATTGAAATTATTGTGCCGGGGCTCCCAAAGCCACGGTTCCCTTTATTCCCTAAAGCAATTCCCTAAAACTGCGTGTGTGCGCCAACACTGAAAAACCCGAACGCCAAGGCGCTCAAGTAAATACAAGGCTTGATGTTGTTGATGGTGTTGCTTGGGTTTGATGACCAGATTTCTGGCTTGGACTGCAGGCTGCGATATGCATGACTCCACCCCGGGGACGACAGATGTTTTATAGTTATGAGCCACGCTCAACGCCTTGCGTGGTGCGGGTCCGGCGCATCTGCCACAACAATTCTCTGCCCCCCTTCCTGGCGTGACAGAAATCTGACGAAACACGTTATATCCGCTCTTCTCATGTCGCCAACCACAATATCTTGTGGTTTCGAAATCTGATTCTAGCCAGCTTTCCAGGATTCTCAACCGCTTTTTTTGAGTTTTTTTACAGATTGTAAATCGACTGTTTGTTTACTTTTACAGAGGCCAGAAATGGCGCGGGGTGAGCAGTAAGCAAGTCCTATCCCGGAAATTTTACGTGGGTCCTGAAAACACAAAAGCCACAGAGGAAAGCCCCTGTGGCCTTTGCAACTATTGTTTAAAAAACAATCTTACCAGTGGATCTGCACCCCCAATGAACCACTCAGCCAGCTCTCATTACTGGACTGCATGCCTCCCACCCGGGCGGTCAGGGTGGCGCGGTCGCTGATGTTGTAGAGGCTCGACGCCCCCCACTCCAGGGCGTCCCGTTCACGATCGCCATCCCGCACCGTGTAGAACGTGCCCGGGGCTTCGCTGAACTGGACGGACACCGCATTATTCAGATCGGCGAATTCATGAGCCCAAAACGCGTAAAACTCCGTGGCGAAGGGACTGCCCGCCGGTTTGTGCAGCAGGCGTCCGCCGAGGCGGGACTGCACGCTGCTACGCTTCTGCTCCTCGACCCACAGGTTCAGATCACCGGCACCGGTTTCGAAGAACTTATCCACCTGAATGTCAGCCACAGACAGACCCACTACTGGCTGCCAGGTCAGCGCACCAGACCCCATGTCGTAACCCGCTTCGGCATAGCCATACAGCTCGGAGCCTTCGGTATCGCCTTTGGCGGTCAGCCGGGTGCTGCCCACTTCAATCTCACGCTGGGTCTTGATGTCGCTGGAACCGATGGCAATCAGCCCGTTCAACCGGAGCTTGTCACGCTGCTGCTGCAGATACAGCGTCAGGTAGGTCTGATCCAGCTCCTGATCATCATTCACCGTGTCGAACTCGGTATCCGTGCTCAGGCGCGACAGTGCAACACCGCCAATCATGTTGTTGGGCAGCGTCACGTCGAAACCAATGGAAACCGCTTTGGTCTCGCTCTCGGAACCGTAATTTTCATTACTGGAATCCGCATCCCCCTTGGCACCAGACGCCTCGATCCAGATGCCCTGTTTCGGCCGGTCGGCCCGACGCGCCTCGGCTGCTTCTACCGCCGCTGCTGTTACGCTGTCGTCATTGGATACCAGATAGATCGGCTGGGTATCTTTCTGCGCCAGCAGCTGGGAACCGAAGGTCAGGCGCGACACGTGCTGTAACGCCAGACCCGATTGCCCCAGCGACAGCGTTCGGGAAAGCGTCGTCAGGCTGTTGCCGTTGAGGGTTTCCAGTGCCCGTTCGGCATCATCCACCGACAGCGCCAGGAACTGCGGGAAGAAACCGCCCAGCGCCGAAGAGTCCCGCGAATAGATACGCTGCAGTGCCCTGGCCACCGCTTTTTCCGGCGCAATGCGCGCGCGCTCATCAAACGAAATGTCGTTGCGGGTGAGCGTCAGCTGCACGCTGTTGGCGTCGTAACTCAGTGTCGGCGTCAGGAACGCCAGATTCGACGTGACCGTATCGAATTCACCAGTGACACCGCCATCCGCTGTCAGGATGCTGAAATCGGTGGTAGCGGACCAAGTGCCGACATCACTCGCCTGCACGTCTACCGTTCCACCGTTGATGGTGGCCGTGCCGGTGGCTGCCAGTACATCGGTGCTGCCATCGGCTTCCACCTCGACTTCAAAAATGGAACCCGCCTCGAATACCACATCACCATCAACGGTGAGAGTGTCGATGCTGTTTCCGGTCGCCAGGGTTGCGCCACTGTTGAGGC
>JAWKZS010000014.1:0-85698 GCA_041395845.1 Gammaproteobacteria bacterium | reverse complement strand
CTGGCGCCGAGCGAGCTGTGACCAGTGCGGTTCTGATCGGACAGTTTTCGATGCTGAACTGGGATTGCAGGTTATGCAGTGCCTGCAGAAACGGTTTGAATGGGCCGCCGCGCATGGGCGTGCGTGCTGCCGCGCGTTCGGATTCGGCAAACGCCGCCAGGCCCTGGGTCTGGAAGATACGCTCGGACTCGTCCGAAAACAGGACGGCATCACCATCAAAAGCAATCTTCAACTCGTTGCTGTCATTGGCCTGTTTGGCTTTTGAAGGGGCGATGATGCTGGCCGCTGCGTACCCCAGTTCCAGAGCGTTACGAACATCTTCCGCATTGGTTGAGATGAACAGATGGGCACCAAAGGCTTCCACATAACGGTACGGACTTTTGCCGCCGGAAAACGCCGCACGGGTGATCGGCAGTTTCCAGTGTTCGATGGAGTTGAACACGCGCAGACCGGTATCGGCAGAATTGCGGGACAGCAGAATGACTTCTACCCGCGGCTCACCTTCCAGCAGATCATTGATCGCCAGAAATTTTTTCACCAGGGGAAAGGCTTCCCCCGGTTCCAGCGGCACGTCTTCGTGATCAATCTGGTATTGCTGATAGGCTTCAAGCCCATGACTGTTGAACACGGCGTGGCTTTCACTGAGGTCAAATAACGCCCGGGATGAGGTTGCCACTACCAGTTTGCCTTCGAACGACACGGGCATGTCAGGTCTCCACTTCCTGCAGATGATCGATCAGGGGGAAATATAAATAGGTGCGACAGGGTTTGCCATCCCGCGCCGTCAGAATTTCCCGGTAGTTTTTCAGTTGGGGTGAATAGCGGGCGGTTTCTTCGGCCAGAAACGCGTTCAGATCACCTGCAGGTTCCGCCAGTTTGTAGTCGATGATATGGCGGATACCCTGTTCGACAAAGGTGCGATCGATGATCCAGTGCTGGACGCCCTCTTCACCGGATGTGCTCAGGGCATACTCCACATGGGCATCCTCATGACGGGCTTCCAGCAGCCAGTGTCTGCGGGCCTGATTTGCCAACAGATTGGCCAGGGCGCGGCGAATCCAACCAGCACCCTGCTGTGCTGCTTCACTGGCATGGCCCTGATGTATCAGCTGATGTCGCCACTGCTGTTCCTGCAGGTCGCTGATGGCGGCTGGGATTGATGCGGGATAGCGGGCCCAGACTTCTAGCATCCGGTGCAGCAGGATACCGGCGGATCGATGAATATCGGGTTGCTCCGGTTCATCAGTATTGATGGATGCCGACGTTGCTGGGCGCGCCGCACTGGTCACCGGTATTGCCGCCCTGCCCGGCAGCAAGCGCGGACGGCGGAACCGGGCCGGCGCGACAGCGGTTTCCTGTACGGGGATTACATGCTCTTCCGCTGTCGCCGACAATATCGGATAAACCGTCGCAAACAGGCTCGCCGAGTCCGGCCGGTTGGGCTCCTTATCTTCATCCTTCTGTATCAGACAGGCAGACAGATACAGCTGTTTACGCGCACGGGTGCAGGCAACGTACAACAGTCGCACCGCTTCATTCATGGAACGCTGCAGGCGGATCTTCCACAGATATTCATAAACACTGTTGCGATCAGCAGGGCCCGGCATCGCCGGCGCGATAAACAGTTCCTGATGCTCGTCGAGAATAGCGGTCTGCTTGTCCACCAGAATCAGCGGTTTGTCATCGCGGCGCCCTTTGCGATGAAGCTGGGGCAGGAATACCACATCAAATTCCAATCCCTTGGATTTGTGCATGGTCATGATCTGCACCTGCACCGTATCGCCGCTGATGGGTTCAGGTGGCACGAACAGTTTGGCCAACTTTTTCTGCAATGCCTTGGCATCGGGATAGCCGCCCACCGACTCGACATCACCCAGCACATCAAAGAACAGGGTCATCGCTTCTGCTTCGGCAGAGGAATTCGCCGTGGCAGGGATACCAATATCCAGCGCCAGTTGTCGCATTGCTTCGGCAAACGGTTGCTGCAGCCGCTGCTGATAAAACTGACCGATGCAGTCGCGCAGATGCTGAAGTTTTTCGCGGGTAAAGGCTGATAGATCAACGCCACCGGCACACAGTTTTTGCAGCGCCAGCCAGGGGTGGGAATCTGCCTGGGAAACCTGTTCGAGTTCCAGCAAAGACAGACCGCACCAGGGGCCGCGCAGCAATGCAAACCAGGCGGTCTGATTGCCGGGTGACGTGCACACCTGATACAGGGATTGCAGGTCCAGGATTACCTGACTTTCCGCCAGGCTTTCGATCTCCATCGCCTGATAGCGGATATCGCGTTTACGCAAGGCGTCAGCAATAAACAGGATATGGGACTTGCCTTTTACCAGAATCGCCACCGTGACCGGTTTGGCTGCTGACGCTGATGTGCGCAGCCCTGCAATTCTGTCGGCAATCCAGTCAGCCTCCGCCTGCGCCAGCTGTTGCTTTTCCTTGCCAATAAAAACATGTGTCTGCGCTGTGTCAGCCGATTGTGACGGTTTCGCAGGCGCAGATTCCGCATAGCGGACGGCACCGCTGCGGACATCGTCCTGTCCGGGAAATGCTGCGCTAAAGGTGGTATTCACCCACTCCAGCACGGCACGCGATGACCGAAAATTCATGCACAGCTGTAACGGCACAAGATCAACCTGGCCAAGCCGCTGCTGGTGCCAGAGTTTGAGGAAGAGCCCCACATCCGCCTTGCGAAATGCATAGATGGACTGCATCGGATCGCCCACCAGAAACAGGGTGCGACCGTCTCCGGGGGTCCAGCCTTCGGTCAGGGTTTCCAGCAGGTCGATCTGCAGGAAGGAGGTGTCCTGGAATTCATCCACCAGAATGTGGGAAATTTTTTCGTCCATGGCAAGCAGTGCATCGCCGGGGCTGTCGCTTCTGCCAAGTGCGAGCAGTGCTGCCAACGCCACTTCGCTGAAATCCACCGTGTGCTGTTGCTGGAACACCATTTTCAGATGCGCGGCGGCATACCGCACGATCAATACCAGATCTTCGAGCAGTTGCCATTCTGCTTCGGTCAGATCAGGCTGTGGCGCGGTGATGAAAGCGGAAACAGCGCTCAGTAGTGGTTCGCCCAGGGTTGCGAAGCGATCAAGCAAAGTGGTCACCCGCTCCTTTGCATCAGCTTCGGGAGATGCTTCCTTCTTTTTACCCGCGGGCGCGGGAAAACCGACGTTCTTATCTACCCGTTTGCGCCAGCTGTCACCAGTTTGGGTCAGCAACAGCTTCCATTGTTCCTTGCGATAACGCAGGGTGCCCGGTTCACATTGCAGCAATACGTGATCAGGTTTTTCAGTTACCAGATTGTTGGCGGCATAGCAGGTTACGCTGTCCAGCTCCGCCAGCATCCCAGGCGCAAGTTTCGTATGCAGCTGGTGCTCAGCTTCTTCATTGATGACCTGCAATGACGCAATCAACATATCCCGGAAGCCATCCCAATCCTGTTGCGCCTGCTGCACATCCTTGAGCCAGTGATCCCGCTGCTCAAGCATCTGCATAATCAGGTTCTGGACTTTGCCGAACTGGTTTTCAAAGCGCTGCAATACGCGGAACAAAGCGGTTGAGACTGCGCTGTCTTCGTCCAGTGATGCCAGCAGATTGCGGGTGGCTTCCAGATAGAGTTCGCTGGCATCGTCCTCGATTCCAAACTGCGCACCCAAACCGGCCGTCAGCAGATTTTCCTTCACCAGCGCACTGCACAGACTGTCGATGGTCTGCAGCCGCAAGCGGCCCAGATTCTGCAACAGATTCCAACCGAGTTGGCGATCGCGATTCAGCGCCGCCGAGGCGAGATCAAAATAGGTTTTTTCGTGGGGATCAGCCGGTGCGACACCGGTGGTCGCCTGCTCCAGCGCCTCTGCCACGCGGGTGCGCATTTCCGCAGCGGCCTTTTTGGTAAAGGTAATCGCCAGAATCTGTTCAGGCCTTTCCACACAGGTCAGCAGTTTCAGAATGCGCTGGGTGAGAACGCCTGTCTTGCCGGAACCGGCTGGCGCCTGCACGATGAAACTGCGGCTGATGTCGAGGGCTTCCTGACGCTGGCGTGCATCAATCACTGTCACGGGTCACCTCCCGGATACGACAGACGGCTGCCAAATGGCAATAGGTACAGGCCTGTTCATTGAGTGGTGCAACCGCCGCCCTGCCCTCGCGGTATTCAGAGGCAAGCTGTTCCAATATCCGGCGCCACTCTGCCATCTGTTCGTTCCAGTCATCGGGCTCTTTCAATCCGTTGGCTTTTCCAGTGGCGATGTGGTCCTTTTCCTCCAGCAAACCTTTGTAACCGAGTGCGTCCGGTTTCAGAATGCCAAACAGCACGCCTTTGGTGCGCTCGGGTTCCAGCAGCGTGTATAACGGCAGCTGCGGTTCTTCCGGTCGCTCACCCAGCCAAGCCTTGGCATCCTTGTCGCCACTTTTGTAATCCACGATCAGCAGATCGCCGTTAGATAGTTCATCCATCCGGTCTACTGTCAGATTCAGCTGCAAACCGCTGATGGTCAGCTGGCGGCGCTTTTCCACCTGCGCCACACTGAACGGTGGACGGGTACCATCACACTGCAGCAACCAGCGGCGGGCGATATTGAACGTGCGTAAGCGTTCAAGCCGGTAAAGCGCCTCAGGCTGCAGAAACACCTGCTGCCGGAAATTTTTCATCTCGCCATCGATGATGTCATTGAGCCAGCGATCCAGCCGTTCCTCATTCTGCATCAGCGCCTGCAACGCACCGGAATCTTTCAGATCCCGCCACACCGATTCCATCACTTTATGCAGCAGCGACCCGCGATCGGACGCCTTGATACCATCCGCCAGTTCGTCTTCGGCGCGAACGCCCAGCCGATATTCCGCAAAGGCTTTGAACGGACACAGCGACTGCGACTTGATGATGCCACTGCCGCCCTTGGCATGATGATCCTGGACCGGCGAACCGTACTCATCGGCACTGACCGTTTCAATCCGTGTCGCCTCTTGATCAAACTGCAAAAGTTCCGGGGACGGCGACTCAATCAGTGTGCGTGAAGATGGCATTAAATCACTGATCAACGCACTGCAGGTATGCTCGGTATCACCCTGCAGATGCCCCCAGCTGAAAATAACCTGAATGGCTGCTTGGCGGAAACCATCGAGCAAACGGGATGCATACAGTAACTCACGCTCGGGACTGGCCCCCGGCATATTCATGGCACGCTGCAACGGCCGCGACAATAACGGATTCGGATTCAGTGGTTGCGGCCAGTTAGCGGCTTCCATTTCGCACACCCACAAAGCGTCGAAACCCAACCCAGCGGCTTCCAGAATGCCCATGACCTGAATCGGCGCTGTTTCGGTCTGAGGCTGAAATTGCGTATTTTCCAGTACCGCCTGCAGCTCGTTGCGGAAACGCCCCAGATCAATATCACCAAGCCAGTCACCGAGTTCCTGCAACTGGACCACGGTTTCATGCAGGCGTTGCTGCAATTGGAATTCTTCACTGTCGAGACTGCGTCCCTGACGACTGCTGATTAACGCGACAAAGCGGCGGAACCACCCGATCCATCGCTCGATTGACTGGCGTCCGCTGTAGCGTAGTTGTTGCAGCTGGGATAACCATGCCGCCGTATCATCCTGCCCGCAACGTTTGATCCAGGTTTCGCCCAGCGCCGCCAGATAAAACTGTTTACGGTTCTCACCGCGTAACCATTGAAAAAATCCGTCACGCTGCAACCACTCAGCTTCATCGCGGCAAACATAAGGACTCGTCAGCAGCAGATGCCACTCCTGCAGTGATAACTCGCTTGTCAATCCACGCAGCCACAACAGCAGCTGACTCACCAGCGGATAATCGGCCAGCGTTTGCGCGGCGGTGATATTGATAATCTCGGTCCAGTGATGCTGATCGGCGTCGGGCTGCAGTGACCAGAGATGCTGGCACAATGCCCGGATGCGCGCACGCATCGGTTGCAGATTCGGGATCACGACACCGATTCGTTTTGCCGGCTGCGATGCGCGTTGCGCTAAAGCCCACTGAATGGCCTGGGCGAACTGATCGTCCACCTGAGCAACATCCACCCGTTCCACGTCACCGCCTCGCTGCGGAATGGTGGTGGCAAATACCTGGATGCCATCGGCCTGCAGCCAGCGCGTCAACTGCTGCAGTTGCGGTTCTTCCAGATCATTGAAACCATGCAGATAAAGCGTACGGGGCAAGGCAGTCCGCAGCGACTCACCATGTGCCATTACCCATTGCAGCAGTCCCGCCTGATCCAGTGCATTCTGGCGTTTCAACGCATCACAATAGGCCTGATGCCAGCGGGCAAACTCCTGCTGTTCCCGTTTAAAGGCAGATTGCCATTGCTCTGGTTGCCAGCACCAGCGCATCAGCAACGAACGGGCCTGCTGTACCAGTGCCGCCAAACCCTCGATGTCGGTCGGCTGCTCCCAGTGCTGCTCCAATACCTGCTTCCAGATCAGCGCACTTTGGGATGAGGAAAGCAAACGGGGCGCCGCCTGATCCAGCGGTACCGCCAGACAGATTTCCTCGAACAGCTGCTGCAACCACTGATCGAGTGGCTGGGCATTGATGCGTGGCCAGCTCGTCAGGCCGCGGCTTTGCTGCAACTGGTCATGATCGCGATCGAGCCAGGCGGCCAGACGGCGATTCGGCGTCAACACCAGCAGGTCATCGGGCAGTGCGGCGATATCAAGATAAAGCGAATCTATCGTCATGGTTGGAAAAAATGCTGCCCCGGATCAGTCAAAAGAAGAGATAATGGCCCTATTATGCCCGTGGCAAACTGTCATCGGGTTTCCGATTAGGCTAGAATCCGTCGGTCGATACTACCTGAAAGCTAGTTCAAATAGGATCACTTCACAATGTCACAAAACCGCATCGATGATGTCAACGTTCTCTCGCAGCGCGTGCTGATCACCCCGCACCAGCTGAAAGATGAACTCCCCCTGTCCGAAGCTGCCAGCCAGACCGTCATCAACGGCCGTCAGGCAGTGCGGGATATCCTGGATCGCAAGGATCATCGCCTGTTCCTGGTGATTGGCCCCTGCTCCATTCACGACATCGAAGCAGCCAAGGATTATGCCCAGCGCCTGAAGGCTCTGTCCGATCAGGTGTCTGATTCCTTGCTGCTGGTGATGCGCGTCTATTTTGAAAAACCCCGTACCACCACCGGCTGGAAGGGCCTGATCAACGATCCTTACCTGAACGACAGCTTCAAGATTGAAGACGGTCTGCACATCGCCCGCCGTCTGCTGCTGGATCTGGCGGAAATGGGTTTGCCCACCGCCACTGAAGCGCTGGATCCGATCTCGCCCCAGTACATTCAGGATCTGATCAGCTGGTCGGCCATCGGTGCACGCACGACCGAATCCCAGACCCACCGGGAAATGTCCAGCGGTCTGTCGTCTGCCGTTGGCTTCAAGAACGGTACTGACGGCAGCCTGACCGTTGCCGTCAACGCGCTGCACTCGGTGTTCAGCCCGCACAGTTTTCTGGGTATCAACGACAAGGGTCAGGTATCGGTGATCAATACCCGCGGCAACCCCTATGCCCATGTCGTGTTGCGCGGTGGTGGCGGCAAGCCCAACTACGATTCCGTCAGTGTTGCGCTGGCCGAAAAGGAACTGGAAGCGGCGAAAGTCTCCAAGAACATCATGGTGGACTGCAGCCACGCCAACTCCAACAAGGATCCGGGCCTGCAGCCGCTGGTCATGGAGAACGTCACCAACCAGATTCTGGAAGGCAACAAGTCCATCGTCGGCCTGATGGTGGAAAGCCACATCAACTGGGGTGCCCAGAAGATTCCGGCAGACCTGAAAGAATTGAAGTACGGCGTTTCCATTACTGACGCCTGTATCGACTGGCCCACCACCGAAGCGGCTGTGCTCAAAATGGCAGAAAAGCTGCGGGACGTGTTGCCCAAGCGCAACGGCTGATCCGGACAAACGAAAAGGGCCTCGATCGAGGCCCTTCTTCATTCTGCTACCGCCACAGATTTACTTGAAATACGCGTTCTCGCGCACGGTGTGATCTGTGGTGTCGGTGACTTTCTTCAGCTGGGGAATCTTGTCCATCAGCGTCTTTTCGATACCCTGCTTCAGGGTCACGTCCACCATGCCGCAACCCTGGCAGCCGCCACCGAATTTCAGCACGGCGATGGTTTCATCATCCAGCAATTCCACCAGCTGCACATTGCCACCGTGGGATGCCAGCTGCGGATTGATTTCACTGTACAGGATGTAGTTGATCTTCTGTTCCACCGACGCATTGTCATCGATCTGCGGCACCTTGGATTTCGGGGCCCGGAAGGTCAACTGACCACCCATGCGGTCCTTCGCATAATCGATGACGGCGTCTTCCAGGTACGGCACACTGGCGCCATCGATGTAGGCGTTGAAACCTTCCAGCTCGATCTTTTCGTCGGTCGGCTCGGCTTCACCGGCGGCACAATAGGCCATGCAGCATTCGGCGTGCGGGGTGCCGGGCCGCTCAACGAAAATACGGACTCCCATTCCCTGGCTGTCCTGTTTGGCGAGCAACCCGCGCAGATATTCCTGGGCGGATTCGGTCACTTTGATGAAGCTTTGTGTCATGGCGCACCTGAAAAATAATGCAGTTGCCAAACTGGCGACTGCCAAAGGATAGCGTGTCCCGCAGCAAAAACCAAGCGGAGCACTCAAGTATTATCCGGATGAAGAATTTCGTTCCGCGTATGAAAAAAACTCAGTTGCCGCGGGCAAGAGCGCCCGTCCCAATCTGTTACAATACCCCACCTGACTGAACCACTACAATAACAGACTGATTTTCCAATGAATTCAATCGAGCAACGCACCGCGACCCTGAAGCAGGCCCTCACCCAGCGCATCCTGATCCTCGATGGCGCCATGGGGACCATGATCCAGCGCTACAACCTGACCGAGCAGGACTACCGGGGTCAACGTTTTGCCGATCACCCCAGTGATCTGAAAGGCAATAATGACCTGCTGCTGCTCACCCGGCCGGATGTGATCAAGGCGATCCACCAGGCCTATCTGGATGCTGGCGCGGATATTATCGAAACCAATACCTTCAACTCAACCGCTGTTTCCCAGGCGGATTATCATCTGGAAGCGCTGGTGTATGAACTGAACAAGGCAGGCGCAGCCCTGGCGCGGGAAGTGTGCGATGCCACCACCGCCAACAATCCTGCCAAGCCGCGCTTTGTTGCCGGGGTGTTGGGCCCCACCAGTCGCACCTGCTCGATTTCGCCGGATGTTAACCGACCCGATTACCGGAACATCGATTTTGACACCCTGGTGGACAACTACACTGAAGCGACCCGCGGTCTGATCGATGGTGGTGCCGACATCATCCTGATCGAAACCGTGTTTGATACCCTCAACTGCCGGGCGGCCATTTTTGCGGTGCGCAAGTACTTCCGCGAGCATGGTGTTGAACTGCCGATCATGATTTCGGGCACCATTACCGATGCCAGCGGCCGCACCCTGTCCGGCCAGACCGTCGAAGCTTTTTATAACTCGGTGGCCCACGGCAATCTGCTCAGCGTCGGCTTCAACTGTGCCCTGGGTGCCGACCAGCTGCGGCCCTATATCGAAGAGTTGTCCCGCGTTGCCACCTGCCATGTCAGCGCGCACCCTAACGCCGGCTTGCCTAACGCGTTCGGCCAGTACGACCAGACGCCCGAGGAAATGGCGGCCATCGTCAAGGAATTCGCCACCAGCGGTTTCGTTTCCATTATCGGAGGCTGCTGCGGATCGACGCCGGATCACATCGCCGCCATTGCCAAGGCCATGACCGGTGTGAAGCCCCGCCCCCTGCCCCACCTCAAGCCGGTGATGAAGCTGTCCGGTCTTGAAGCCTTTAATGTCGACGAGCACTCGCTGTTCGTCAACGTCGGCGAGCGCACCAACGTCACCGGCTCGGCCCGCTTCCGTCGCCTGATCACCGAAGGCAATTACGAAGAAGCCTTGCAGATTGCGCGGGATCAGGTGGAAAACGGCGCCCAGATCATCGATATCAACATGGACGAAGGCATGCTGGATTCCCAGGGTGCCATGGTGAAATTCCTCAATCTGGTGGCATCGGAACCGGAAATCAGCCGGGTGCCGATCATGATCGATTCTTCCAAATGGGAAATCATCGAAGCCGGCCTCAAGTGCATCCAGGGCAAGGGCATCGTCAACTCCATCAGCCTGAAGGAAGGCGAAGAAGCCTTCCTGCATCATGCGCGGCTGTGCATGGAATATGGCGCGGCAGTCGT
Organism: Gammaproteobacteria bacterium; assembly: GCA_041395845.1. Lineage (GTDB taxonomy): Bacteria > Pseudomonadota > Gammaproteobacteria > Pseudomonadales > Ketobacteraceae > Ch67. The sequence continues at coordinate 75,445 of JAWKZS010000014.1, read as the reverse complement.
GGTCATGGCGTTCGATGAACAGGGCCAGGCGGACACCGCAGCGCGCAAGAAGGACATCTGCAAGCGCTCCTACGATCTGCTGGTGGGCATCGGCTTTCCACCCCAGGACATCATTTTCGATCCGAACGTGTTTGCCGTCGCCACCGGTATCGATGAGCACAACAATTACGCGGTGGATTTCATCGAGGCCTGCGCCTACATCAAACAGAATCTGCCGCATGCCAAGTCCTCCGGCGGTATCAGCAACGTGTCGTTTTCGTTCCGTGGCAACGACCCGGTGCGCGAAGCGATTCACGCGGTATTCCTGTATCACGCCATCAAGGCGGGCCTCACCATGGGCATCGTCAATGCGGGCCAGCTGGCCATTTACGAGGAAATTCCGGCGGACCTGCGCGAGCGGGTCGAAGATGTCATTCTCAATCGCCGGGCCGATGCAACTGATCGCCTGCTGGAAATTGCCGAGCAGTTCAAGGGCGGTGCCGCCACCAAGCAGGTGGAAGACAATGCCTGGCGCCAGTGGCCGGTGACCAAGCGCCTGGAACATGCGCTGGTCAAAGGCATCACCACTTACATCATTGAAGACACCGAAGAAGCCCGCCAGGCTGCCAAGCGTCCCATTGAAGTCATCGAAGGCCCGTTGATGGACGGTATGAATGTGGTGGGTGATCTGTTTGGTCAGGGCAAGATGTTCCTGCCGCAAGTGGTCAAGAGCGCCCGCGTCATGAAACAGTCCGTGGCCTATCTGATTCCCTATATCGAAGCAGAGAAGGACGGCGCCACCCAGGCCAAAGGCAAGATCCTGATGGCGACGGTGAAAGGCGATGTTCATGACATCGGCAAGAACATCGTCGGCGTGGTGCTGCAGTGCAACAACTATGAAGTCATCGATCTGGGTGTAATGGTGTCCTGCGAAAAAATTCTGCAGGCGGCGACCGATCACAACGTTGATGTGATCGGCCTGAGCGGACTGATCACCCCGTCGCTGGACGAAATGGTGCATGTCGCTAAAGAAATGCAGCGCAAGGGTTTCGACAAACCGTTGCTGATTGGTGGCGCCACTACATCGAAAGCCCACACTGCCGTGAAGATCGATCCCCAGTACGACCGCGCGCCCGTGGTGTATGTTCCGGACGCATCTCGCAGCGTTGGCGTGGTTTCCGCGCTGATGAATCAGGACCAGTGCAAAACGCTGCAGGCCAAACTGCAGGACGAATACGCCGCCGTGCGCGAGCGCAACGCCAATCGTGGCAATCGCACTCATCTGCTGTCCCATAAAGATGCGGAAGCCAATGCCTTCCAGTTGGACTGGGATACTTACACGCCCCCCGCGCCAACCTTTACTGGTGTGAAGGTCCTGGAAGACTATCCGCTCCAGGAACTGGTGGAGCGTATCGACTGGACGCCGTTCTTCATTTCGTGGGAACTGGCCGGCAAATTCCCCGCCATTCTGGAAGACGAAGTGGTCGGCGAAACTGCGCGCAATCTCTACCACGATGCGCAGACCATGCTGGCAAAGATCATCAGCGAAAAATGGCTGCAGGCGAACGGGGTGATCGGCTTCTGGCCGGCACAGCGCGCGGGTGCGAACGATATCCAGCTGACCGGCACCAACACCGTGCTCCATCATCTGCGGCAACAGACAGCAAAGGCAAACGATCAGCCCAATTTCTCACTGGCGGACTTTGTTGCCCCTGCTGGCAAGCAGGATTATGTGGGTGGATTCGTAGTGACCGCCGGTCTTGGCCTCGACGTGAAAGTCGCCGAATTCGAAGCACGCCATGATGACTACAGTGCAATACTGCTGAAATCATTGGCGGATCGTCTGGCGGAAGCCTTTGCCGAACGCCTGCATGAAAAAGTGCGCAAGGAATACTGGGGCTACCAGCCCGCCGAACAACTTTCCAACGACGAGCTGATCAAGGAAAAATACGTCGGCATCCGCCCCGCGCCTGGCTATCCGGCATGCCCGGATCACACCGAAAAAGCGACTTTGTTTTCACTGCTGGATGCCACCGCCAATACCGGCGTCACACTCACCGAACACTTTGCAATGTATCCAACGGCGGCGGTGAGCGGCTGGTATTTCTCGCATCCGGAATCCCGCTATTTCGCCATCGGCAAGATCGGCAAGGATCAGGTGGAAGATTATGCAGCCAGAAAAGGCATCAGCGTGAGCGAAGCGGAGCGCTGGCTCAGTCCGAATCTGGGCTACGATCCGGACGCCGCATGATTGCCCGCTACTGGCCCACCGGCGATCGCCTGCAGCAGATTCTGGCGCTGGCCCTGCCCATTATCGCGGGCATGGTATCCCAGAGTCTGCTGAATCTGGTGGATGCCTGGATGGTGGGTCAGCTGGGCAGTAACGCACTTGCCGCCGTGGGCATGGGCGGCAACACCAACTATCTGGCGTCTGCCGCCGTCATCGGACTCGGCGCAGGCGTGCAGGCCATGGTGGCGCGACGCAAGGGCGAGCAGGATCACACAGGCATGGCGATTCCGCTCAATGCCGGATTGCTGATTGCGCTGGTGATGGCCCTTCCCCTCTTTCTGCTGTTCTTCTTCGGTTCCCACACGATCATGTCAGCGCTGATCGACGATCCCGAGGTGGTGCCGCTGGCCGACGATTATTTCGCGGTACGGGTCGCGGGAATATTCGCGCTGGGCATGAACTTCAGTTTCCGCGGCTACTGGAACGGCACCAACCAGTCCATGGTCTACATGCGCACATTGATTGTTATGCATGTCAGCAACGTCATTCTCAGTTACGGACTGATCTACGGCCACTGGGGACTGCCGGCACTGGGTGTGTTCGGCGCCGGTCTGGGCACGACGCTGTCGCTGTATCTGGCCAGCATCCTTTATGCCGTGCAATGCTGGCTCAAGGCGCGTCCTGCAGGGTTTCTGGCCGCCCGGCCATCGGCAGCGCTGCTCGCCAGTACACTCAAACTCGCGCCACCCAACTCCATCCAGCAGATTTTCTTCGCCGGTGGACTCACCATGCTGTTCTGGATCATTGGCCAGGTGGGTACTGGTGAGCTGGCAGTGGGTCATGTGCTGATCACCCTGATTCTGTTCCTGATTCTGCCCGCCATGGGGCTGGGTATGTCGGCAACGTCATTGGTCAGCCAGGCATTAGGTCGTCGCGATACCGAAGACGCCCTCGCCTGGGGCGTCAACATCACCTTGCTGGGGATGGTCATGCTATGGGGTATCGCCCTGCCCCTGCTGCTCTTCCCGGAATTCGTGCTTGGCCTGTTTGTGGTGGAGCCCGAACTGATCGAACTGGGTCGCCTACCCCTGCAGATCACTGCCCTCTTCATCGGCATCGACGCGGCGGGCATTATCCTGAGTCAGGCCTTGCTTGGCGCCGGCGCCACCAGCCTGGTGATGAAGATCAGCATTTCCCTGCAATGGGGTTTCTTTTTGCCAGCCGCTTATCTGATCGGTCCCATGCTGGGATTCGGGCTGACCGCCATCTGGGTGTTCCAGATGATCCAGCGGCTGTTACTGGCGCTATCCCTGGCCTATCATTGGCGACAGCGCCGCTGGGCCACCATACGAATCTGAGTTAGGGAAGATGACTATATGACTGAGCAGGATCCGCAGGATAACAACAAAAAGCCAGGCCACGGGCTTGTGGCAACCCTGCAAACCATCCTGGGCGCCGTGTTCGGAATCCAGAGTGAAAAGAAGCGTCAGGAGGACTTTGCCAAGGCAGATCCCGGCAAGCTGATCGCCCTGGGCATTATCACCGTTGTCATCATCGTGATAGTGATGATCGTGACGGTAAACTCGGTGCTGGATTCTGCGGCAAAATAAGGGTCTGAAACCTGCTTTTCAGGCCCAAAAAGGCATATCCATATTTCAAAATATTACTTTTCCGCATAAACCCTTGCTGGTAACCTTCCCGCCTCGAAAAATCCCCAACGGCCGTTGTCGCGACAAAAACCATATCCTTCATATGGTTACGAGTTGTAAGCGAGTGTAAGCATGTACGTCTATACAGAATACGACCAGCAGTTGCTCAAAGAGCGTGTGGCCCAGTTCCGTGGCCAGACAGAGCGCTTCCTCAAGGGCGAACTGACCAACGAAGAATTCCTGCCCCTGCGTCTCCAGAATGGCCTCTATGTGCAGCGCCATGCACCGATGCTGCGGGTTGCCGTGCCATACGGCCTGCTTAACAGCGCCCAGCTGCGTGTCCTGGCCGAAATTGCCCGCGATTACGACAAAGGCTATGCCCATTTCAGCACCCGTCAGAATGTCCAGTTCAACTGGCCCGAGCTGACTCAGGTACCCGATATCCTGGAAAAACTGGCAACCGTGCAGATGCACGCCATCCAGACCAGCGGTAACTGCATTCGCAACACTACCACCGACCAGTTTGCTGGCGTCGCCCGCGACGAAATCACCGATCCGCGCCCCTGGTGTGAAATCATCCGGCAGTGGAGCACGTTCCACCCTGAGTTCGCCTTCCTGCCGCGCAAGTTCAAGATTGCCGTGAACGCGGCGGAAGACGATCGTGCCGCCATGAAATTCCACGACATTGGCGTGCAGATTCTGAAAAATGCACAGGGCCAGATCGGCTTTCAGATCTGGGTGGGTGGTGGTCTGGGCCGCACCCCGATGGTGGCAGAAGAAATCGTGCCATTCCTTGAACCGAAATACCTGTTGTCCTACCTGGAAGCGATTCTGCGTGTGTACAACCGCTACGGTCGCCGTGACAACAAGTACAAGGCCCGCATCAAGATTCTGGTCAAGGCGCTGGGTATCGACAGCTTCCGCCAGAAAGTCGAAGCGGAATGGCAGCACATGAAAGATACCGACATGGATCTGCCGGAAGCCGAAATTGCGCTGATGCAAAGCTATTTCCGCGAGCCCGCCTATGTCGCGCTGCAGGACAACCCACCCGCCCTGCAGGAAGCGCGTGTAGCCACGCCCGGTTTCGACAACTGGATCAAGCGCAACTGCACACCCCATAAAAAGCCGGGCTACATGGCCGTCACCCTGTCCCTGAAAGCCACAGCCGTGGCCCCTGGTGATGTCAGTACTGATGACCTGTTCGCGATTGCCGATCTGGCAGATCGTTACAGCTTTGGCGAAGCGCGCAGCACCCATAACCAGAACGTGGTGCTGGCAGACGTACGTCAGGATCAACTGTTTGCACTGTGGCAGGAACTGAAGGCGCTGGGTTTTGCCACCGCCAACATCGGCTACCTGACCGACATCACCTGCTGCCCGGGTGGTGATTTCTGCTCGCTGGCCAACGCCAAGTCCATTCCAATCGCCGAGCAGATCCAGCGCCGTTTCGATGACCTGGACTACCTGTACGATCTGGGCGAAATCGAGCTGAATATTTCCGGCTGTATGAACGCCTGTGGCCATCATCACATCGGCAACATCGGCATTCTCGGTGTCGACAAGAAAGGCGAAGAGTTCTATCAGATTTCGCTGGGTGGCAACTCCGGTCTGAATGCCCGTATTGGCCAGATCATGGGGCCCTCCTTCGGTGAAGCCGACGTGGCGGACGTCATTGCGAAGATCATTGATGTGTATGTCGAAAAACGGTTTGAAGGTGAGTCATTCCAGATGACGTTTGAGCGTATCGGGCTGGCACCGTTCAAGGAGAAAGTCTATGCAGCCGCGTAAGATCATCAAAAACGGTGTAATCGCCGAAGACAAATTCCAGTACATCGCAGATGGCAGCGCTCTGCCCGCCAGCGGCGATATCATCGTCGATGTGGCGCTGTGGGAAGCACGTAAATCTGATCTGAAAAACCGCGATGGTCGCGTGGGCGTTCTGCTTCAAGGTGATGCTGAACCGGATGCCATCATCGACGATCTGCGGGATCTGGCTGTGATTGCGATCCAGTTCCCGGTATTCCGTGATGGTCGTGGATTTTCGCTGGCCCGCATTCTGCGCGATCGCCTGGGCTACAAAGGCGAACTGCGTGCCGTGGGGGATGTGCTGCGCGATCAGCTGTTCTTCATGCAACGCTGCGGATTCAACGCGTTCGAACCTCGCGCCGATCGCTGCATTGAACAGGCGCTGAAAGGTCTGACCGATTTCACCGTCGTTTACCAGGCGGATGCCAACGAAAAGCGGCCGATCTACCGACGCCGTCCTGCCTGATCACCATGACGGGTTGCCACGGCAACCCGTTTTTGTATGTGCGCTCATAATCACTCCATCAATTGACAATCGTCACCACCCTTGGCACCTTTCCCAACAGTCATTGATCGATCATCACAGCAGGAATCATCATGCACGAACAGGTTCAGGACTATTACGGCAAAACCTTGCAGGGATCACACGATTTGCAGACCAACGCCTGCTGCACTGACAGTAGCCTGCCCGATTATCTGAAACCCGTACTGGCCAAGATCCATGATCAGGTCATGCTGCGTTATTACGGTTGCGGTCTTATTGCCCCGGCGGCGCTGGAAGGCATGCGCATTCTCGACCTCGGCTGTGGCGCAGGACGCGACGTTTACGCACTGTCTGCCCTGGTGGGTGAAAACGGTTCCGTCGTGGGTGTCGACATGACCGATGAACAGTTGGCGGTAGCGAGCGAGCATCGCGATTACCATGCGCGCCAGTTTGGATACGCCCAACCCAACACCGCGTTTCTGAAAGGATATATTGAAAAGCTGGACGCACTGGATCTGCCGGATAACAGCTTCGACATCATTGTCTCCAACTGTGTCATCAACCTGTCCCCGGACAAGGAAGCCGTGCTGCGTCAGGCACACAGACTGCTCAAACCCGGTGGCGAAGTCTATTTTTCCGATGTGTATTGCGATCGCCGGGTGCCTGCTGAACTGGTCAAAGATCCCGTGCTGTATGGCGAGTGCCTGAGTGGGGCATTGTACTGGAACGATTTCGTCAATCTGGCCAAACGGTGCGGCTTTGCCGATCCGCGGCTGGTGGAAGACCGACCCATCACCGTTGGCAACCCGGCGCTGCAGGCCAAACTGGGCAATCTGCAGTTTTTCAGTGCCACCTATCGGCTGTTCAAGATCGACAATCTGGAACCTGCCTGCGAAGACTATGGGCAGGCTGTGATCTACAAAGGCACGGTTCCCCACTCGCCGGATCACTTCCTGCTGGACAAGCACCACATCATTGAAAAAGGCCGCGTGTTTCCGGTGTGTGGCAATACCTATCGGATGCTGAATGAATCCCGCTTCAGGCCCCACTTCGAGTTCATCGGAACCTGGGATACTCACTTCGGGATTTTCGAGGGCTGTGGCACCAGTCTGCCGTTTGATACCGCCACGACTGGCGCAAGTGCGTCAACGGGTGGCGGCTGCTGCTGAGTTGAGGTAAAGGTTGGCGTGCTTTCAGTCGCCAACCTTTACAACATAACGCCCGATGTGCTGACCCTTGTAGACCTGAGCCAGTACATCGGGTAACTGATCGAGCTCAATGAGCTTGGCCACCAGCTGTTTGAACTGCGGATAAGTCGCAAACATCCACTTGCCACCCAGCAGATTCCAGATGTCCTGCTTTACATCCAGCGGTAGCTCGACAGAATCCACACCCAGCAGATTCACACCGCGCAGAATGAAAGGGAATACACTGGTGGTGAAATTGCCGCCCGCTACCATGCCACAGCAGGCAACACTGCCGCCATAGCGGATGGATTTGAGGATATTGCCGAGAATCTCGCCACCCACCGTGTCTACCGCAGCCGCCCATACCGGTTTGTTCATCGGACGGTTGGCGTTTTCCAACAAGGCTTCCCGACTCACGCAACTGTCAGCACCGATGCTTTTCAGCCAGCCGTGATGTTCCGCTTTGCCGGTAGCAGCAATGACTTCAAAGCCCTGATTCTTCAGCAGCCAGACGGCAACGGCGCCCACGCCACCCGTGGCACCGGTCACCAGTACCGGGCCCTGATCCGGTGAAATCCCCACCTGCAACAGGGTATCCACGCACATGGCTGCAGTGAATCCGGCTGTACCGAACACCATTGCGTCTTCCGGCGCCAGCGCCTCGGGTTTGTGCAACACCCAGCTGGCAGGCACACGGATATACTGGCCATACCCACCGGCAGTGTTCATACCAAGATCGTATCCCATCACGATCACGTGCTGACCAACCGCTATGGACGGATCAGCAGAAGACTCCACCACACCCACCGCATCGATGCCAGGCGTGTGCGGGTACTGGCGGGTGACGCCCTTGTTGCCGAACGCAGACAGAGCATCCTTGTAGTTCACCGAGGAATGGCTGACGCGAATGAGAACTTCACCGGCCGGCAGATCATCGACATTGCGCTGAACGATGTGCTGCTCGAATCCACTGGCACCTTCACGCGCCTGCAATGCCTTGAAAGTTCCGTTCATATCAACGCTCCTCTGGTTGCGATGCAGCTCAAATCAGTTGTTTGCCGCGTCCTGACACTTTCTCGTAGAGGCGCAACAGGCTGCGGGAGACCACACCCTCGGCGGCGAGCCCCAAACGATCCGCCATCGTCTTTTTCACTTCGTAAGCCACTTCGAACACATCGGCATTCTGGCTGGCTTCATAGAGATAATCGTCGCTGGTTTGCAAAGCATCGACCAGTTTGAGATCCACGCACTGGGAACCGTACCAGTGTTCACCGGTTGCAATCTTCTCAATGTCCAGTTGAGGACGATTCCGGTTCACCATGGACTTGAACAGCTGGTGGGTATCCTCGATTTCTTCGATGAATTTCTTTTTTCCTTCCGGAGTGTTTTCACCCAGCACTGTGACGGTGCGCTTGTACTGGCCGGCGGTGTAAACATCGTAGTCAACGTCGTGTTTTTTCAGAATACGATTGAAGTTCGGCAATTCTGCCACCACACCAATCGACCCCAGCACCGCAAAGGGTGCCGCCAGAATACGGTTAGCCACACAGGCCATCATGTAGCCACCACTGGCCGCTACCTTGTCAACGCAGACAGTCAGGGGAATTTCGCGCTGGCGGATGCGTTCAAGTTGCGATGAGGCCAGGCCATAGGCATGGACTTGCCCGCCGGGGCTTTCCAGCCGCAGGACCACTTCATCTTCCTTGCGTGCCATGGTGAGCACGGCCGTGATTTCATTAGCAAGATTTTCCACGCCGCTGGCGGCAGTGTCGCCATCAAAATCCAGCACGAACACCCGCTTGCGATCCGCCTGTTCGGGGTTCTTCTTGCGTTCTTTGGCCTTTTCCTTGTCTTCTTTCTTGAGGCGCTTTTCTTCCGCCTTGAGTTCGTCCTTGGTAAGGATGGTGTGCTGCAGGGCAGCCTTCAGATCTTCGAAGAAATCATTCAGGGGAGTAACCCGGATCTCTCCTTTGTGACCATGATGGGTACGGGATTGTGCGGTGGCCGCGATGGCCGAGATGATCAACAGAATGGCGACGACAATCGTAATCGCCTTGGCCAGAAACAGGCCGTATTCCAGCAAGAACTCTACCACTGAAAAACCTCTTGGAATGGGAAATCGACGCGAATGGAGGTCGCGAGGAGGTAAAGATACCGTAAAGGTGGGAACAGAACTACCGCTATTCCCACTCTTTCACGGCCAGTTCCGCCCGGTCATTTTCGGGTCTGGCGATCATGCCGGCGAAGGTCAGGCGCACGCTGAAGAGCGCACCGTCAGCCATGGGAAGAAAGGTCGCGCTGCCGTATTCGGCGTCAAACCAGGCCAGATGACGGGACAGATCCTTGAACAGCTCCCATAGATCGAATCCCACGTCCGGGTTGCTGACCGCATAAATGCTACGGGCTTTGGTGCGTTCATCTTCCAGGCTGTAGTAGCGCCCCTGCAGACGATCGAGCTTGAACAGTGGGGTACCACCGATCGCCGCAAACGGGCCTTTCCACTTGATGATGCGGGCGTCCATCTGCCAGAGGTCTCCGGCGATCTCGAACGGCATCTCAACCGCACTGCCCTGCAGCACCACGTTGGCCTTGTAGAGCTGTTTATCCAGCTTGTCGAAACTGATGGTGGCGACGGTGACTTCCTGATCGAGCACTCGGTAACCGTTGATATTGATCGCACCCAGCGCCGTTACGATCGCCAGGGCCAGCGCCAGAAAGCCAAGCGTTCCCCGCAGCCATCCCATGAACCAGTCCCGTCGCAACAGGGCGAACAGCGCAACCAGCAGTGCAATCAGGCTGCATGCGGCGAATATGACGGTCATCCATTGAAATTGCATAAGGCGCTTCCGCAGTTATCGGCGAGTGGGATTGAATTGTTCGATATAGCTTTCGATCAGAAACCGGGAAATCGAACCTGGCGGCGGAATCCTCGGCAAGTCGTTCACCGGCCACCACTGGGCATCTTCGATCTCGACACCGTCCACCTGGATGTCACCGCCGGCATATTCCGCATGGAATCCTATCATAAGGGAATTCGGAAACGGCCAAGGCTGGCTATCCAGATAACGCAAATTGGTCAGCCGTACACCGACTTCCTCAAACACTTCCCGGTGCACAGCCATTTCCAGGGTTTCGCCAGGTTCAACAAACCCGGCCAGGGTGGAATACATGCCGCCTGGAAAATGCGGAGCCCTGGCCAGCAGCACTTCGAAGCCGCGGGTAACCAGCACGATGATGCAGGGGGAAATCCGCGGATACTGGGTATAACCACAGGCTGGACAGTGCTTGGCACGGTCGCTGGCATGGGCAATGGTGGGTGTGCCACAACGACTGCAAAAACGGTGGTTCAGATCCCAGTCCACAATCTGCCGGGCACGACCCGCCAGCATGAACAGATTCGGATCGACCTCCATGGCAAGCTTGCGCAGGTCCTGCAGGTAGAATGCCTGGGGCAATTCAGCATCTTCAGCAATGGAAACCGCAAAACAGTGCTGCCCTTCGAGGCGCCCGAGATAATGCGGTTCGCCATGGATGATCCCAAAGTCGCCCAGTGCCCGGGCCTGGGGAATCATGGCCCCGTACTCGTCCTGGAACATCAGCAGACGACCATCATGGAACGCGAACCAGATGCAGTCGCCTTCCAGATCCGATGGGGGAATAACTTGCGGGATGAACTCCATTCCTGCTCCTGTCGGTTTCAGACAGCCTGTACCGGGAAGCCCAGTTCCCGCATGCTGTCTTCGGCAACGTCCAGCACACCATCGCCAATCGGTTTATTGTCTTCCATGCCTTCGAGGAAATAGTCGATGCTGGTAATCGCGTCTGCCAGGGTTTCCATGGTGGAATTGCTGGGTTTGTCGGCACGATCCCGAATCAGCTTCTGCTCGATAAATTGCTCGCAAACACGGACAACCTCAGCAGCGCGGGGAAGCTGCAGGAAGATCAGACCACCCCAGACCGAGCGCAGGGTAACCGGCACGTTGGTCAGGTGCATGCCATCCCAGTTGGAATCCATGAAGGACGTGATCGCACGTTTGGCCAACGACAGGCCGGCACGGGCTTCGGCGACTACCACCCGACGGGCATCATCCAGCTGCATGACGGACATGCCGGAATTGATGACATCTTCGGCTTTCTGTTCGAAATTGCCGGCGTCGGGGCCGCGCCGGGGCGCCAGGGTTGCGATACTGTTTTCGACGTAGAGCAAGGCGTCTGCCACCTTGTTGAATTCTTCCGAATCCCCGTCGACATTGCCTGCGGACCATCCACGGACGATGTTTGCCTGCTCCTTGAACAGACCAGCCGGTTTGCTGAGGCCCAACATGATCAGCGTGTTGGCAACTTTCAACATCGCGTCTGCGGTATTGTCGAAGCCTTCACCGTCGGCCGATGCGCCGCGGGCGCCCAGATCCAGGGCATCCTTGATGTGGGTGAGCTCTTCATTCAGGGCTTCGGCCACAGAACGAATCACGGAACCGCCTGGGCCACGCATGATGTCGCGCTCATTTCGCAGCGCTTCGTCGGTCATGCCGCCGGTATCGAGATTGTAGTGGCTGATGATGGATTTCAGGGTGTCCGTCACCGGCCCCGCCAGATACGCGATGTAGACGCATTCCTTTACCAGGCTGAACGGCGGTTCTTTTTGCAGCGTGGACGCGCTCTGGAACACCATCTGTTTGATCTGGCGATCGATCATCCCCAGCAGGGATTTGCGGGGTGTACTCAGCTCCACCCGTTCATGGCCAATGGCTTCAACTACGCCGAGGGCCAGCCACAGCAACTTCGCCATGGGCGTGTTGCCTGCGAGGCTGTCGAGACGTTCCAATGCCCGCCCCATCAGTTTGGCATTGGTGCTGATGTTGATCTGACGGAAGATTCCCAGCATGCCAACCTGGTACATATGGCGCAGACGTCGACCGGTCTGGTCAATCTGCTGCAGATCCGGTTCTGCAGCCCCCGGCTTTGGTGGCCGTGGCGGGTTGTCCTGAACGTCAAAGAAAATACTTTCGGTAATGAGCGACTTGTCCAGCAGCGAGCGGACTTCATTGATGGTGGGAATCAGCAGCACTGGCAGCGCTCGCTTCTTGATTTCCACATATTCCAGATAATGCACCAGCAGCATGATGGCGCCGCTGATAGTGGCGAGTTCCCGCTCGTTGTTCTTCTGCCGGCGGTTGAGGATGCGCAAACCGAGCTGTTCGAGCTCTTCGCTCAGTAAGGCCGCGCCAGGCAGATTGATCAGCTTGAACACTCCCTTGATCTGGGCAAACTGCTCGATGGAAGCCTTCAGCCGGGAATCGTTATCCGGTTCTTCAACGTACTGTTCAAGATTGGATTCAGCAATACCGAGTGACTCATCGATCTGCTCTTTCACCAGATTGAGGGATGCGGAACCTTCAATTGTTAGCATGTGAACACCGTCTATTATTATCGGGCCGGGGCAGGCGCCCCACCGTCAGGACCAATCAGCCAGGCAACCCGGCTGCTTCCGGTTCAGTATAGATTCTTTTTCTTGTTCCACTTCAGGCACATATGTGAGCCAATTCCGCTTCCTGCACAAACCAGCTCACAATCACGTGAGGTTATCACGATAACCTGCTGTTCTACTGTATCTTTTTATGGCGGGCGCAACAACCGTGAGACTGTCCGCCAATGCCCCATCAGGCCTGGCCGGGCTCCTCGACGGCGGGCTGCCTGAGCCACAGACAATTGCCGCCGCTGGCCTTGTTGATACCCTGCAAACGGCTTTCGTGGGCCGCCAGTTCATCGGCCGACGCACGAATCACCTTGAGACGTGGTTTGTCGGACCCAAACCGGTGGATGGTTGCACCGGTTACCGTTGCGCCCTCCTCGCCTTCCCCGCTCAGAATCAGGGCGGTCTGGCCACCAGTCATCGCCAGGTAAACATCCCCCAGAATCTCGGCGTCGAGTAACGCGCCATGCAGCTCACGGTGGGAGTTGTCGATTTCGTAGCGTTTGCAGAGGGCGTCCAGGCTGTTGCGCTGACCGGGGTGCATCTTGCGGGCCATGATCAGGGTATCGAGGATCGTGCAATGATCCTCGATCTTGCCCAGCGCCGGATTTACCCTGCGCAATTCGTGATTGAGGAACCCGACGTCGAACGCCGCGTTATGGATGATCAGCTCAGCGCCTTTCACAAATTCCATGAATTCGTAGACGACGTCATTGAAGCGCGGTTTGTCGGCCAGAAACTCGTTGGTGATGCCGTGTACTTCGATGGCGGCACTGTCGATTTCCCGATCCGGCTGCAGATAGCGGTGAAAGTTATTGCCGGTAAGACGGCGGTTCACCATCTCGACGCAGCCGATTTCGATGATGCGGTGACCCTCGGCCGGTTCCAGACCGGTGGTTTCGGTATCCAGAATGATTTGGCGCATGTTCAACGTCCCAGCAGTTTATCGATTGCCTGGTTGGCCAACTGGTCGGCCAGCTCGTTTTCCGGGTGGCCACTGTGGCCCTTGACCCAGTGCCATTCAATGTCGTGGCGGGCCACGGCTTCATCAAGGGCCTGCCACAGATCGGCGTTTTTCACTGGCTGCTTGCTCGCCGTGCGCCAGCCTTTCTTCTTCCAGCCATGAATCCATTCGGTAATACCCTTGCGCAGATATTCCGAGTCGGTGGTCAGCACGACCTTGCACGGTCGCTTCAGGCTATTGAGGGCCATCAGGGCCGCACTCAATTCCATCCGGTTGTTGGTGGTGTCGGGTTCCGCGCCGTTAAGATGTTTTTCCACACCCTTGTAGCGCAATACCGCGCCCCAACCGCCGGGCCCCGGGTTACCCTTGCAGGCCCCGTCGGTATAGATTTCTACTACCTGCATGATGTTTCCTTGAATCAGGATTCGGATTTCCCGTCCAGATGCCAGCGTTTTCGCGTGGATGGATTCGCGATGCCGGCGATGGGAATGTTGACCAGTGAGTGCCTTACAGCCCGGAAGCCGGATTTGACCGGTGTCAGTGTCGACACCTGCTTGGTGGCAGCCAGCACGTAGATACCGCCACGCTGACGCCACATGCGCTGCCCCAGATAAGCGATCCAGCCGAAAAACTTGCTGGTTCGGGCGCTGGCAGATGGCAACCCGTGCAACATGCTTTCACAGCCTTCCACGTGAAAATCCAGCAGCTTGAGCCAGTCCGACAGGCGATAGGGACTGATGAAGTTACCACTCCAGGGCACGGTATCCGACTGTTTCAGAAACAGGCGCCAAATGCCCCAAAGACTCCAGGGATTGAAACCGACGATCAGGATCTTGCCACCGGGAATGACCGTGCGGGCCACTTCCCGCAAGGCCCGATGCGGCTCACTTTCAAAGTCCAGGCTGTGATGCAGAATGGCCACATCGACACTTTCCGTCGCCACCGCAATCTCGTCCGCCCGACTGACGACGCAATGGTAATGCTCGGATTGATAGCGATCTTCACACAGATACAGCTTGCGCTGGATCGTGCTGGATTCTGCCAGCCACTGGGGCTCGCCCACGCCAATCTGAACCAGATAATAGCCAAAGGTAGAGGGCAACAGCCGGTCCAGAACCGTCTTTTCCGTCTGCAACACCTGCACACCCAGGTCCGTCCGAAACCAGTTGGTCAGCAAACGATGCACATTGAGTCCGTGAATCTGCTGGAAAGGCTTGAACAGCCGCGGGAGGCTCATGATGGTTACTTAATCCACTCAATGACGTTAAAGTTCACTCTAACAAAGATTACGCCCGATTGTGAAACATTTGCCAAGGGGAATCAGCCTCATGCAACGCCTGACGATTACACCCATTCCCGCCTTCAGCGACAACTACATCTGGTGCCTGCACGATACCCGCATCGCGATCGTCGTCGACCCTGGCGATGCAGCCCCCGTCAAGGCCTTCATGACCCACCATTCGCTCACGCTGGCGGGTATTCTGGTGACCCATCATCACTGGGACCACGTCAATGGCATCAACAGCCTGCTGGATGAGTGGCCCGGAGTCCCGGTGTGGGGGCCGGCAGCCGAGACCATTCCGGCGCGAACAACCGCCCTTGCCGGAGGCGAAACCCTCACCCTTCCGCTGGGCATCAAGGTTCAGGTGATGCATGTCCCGGGGCACACACTTGGCCATATCGCCTATTTCGCTGCCAGCACCGGGGATCTCGGACCGGTTCTACTATGCGGGGACACCCTCTTTTCGTCGGGATGTGGCCGACTTTTCGAGGGGACACCGGAACAAATGCACCAGTCCCTGAGTCAATTGGCAGCGCTGCCGCCGGAAACCCGCGTGTATTGCACCCATGAATATACGCAATCCAACCTGCGTTTTGCCGCAGCGGTGGAACCCGGGAATGCTGCAATTGCTGCCCGGATCCGTGAAGTCACCGCTCTGCGGGCCGGGGGAAAGCCAAGTCTGCCCAGCAGCGTTGGGCTGGAACTAGAGGTAAACCCGTTCCTGCGCGTCGGTCATCCCAAGGTCGCAGCAGCCGTTGCGCGGAATTGTGGAGCCAATCCCGCCGACGCAGGCGATACCTTTGCTAAACTGCGTCAGTGGAAGGATCGTTTCTGACGATTAACCGGACAATCAAAACCAGATGGGCGGCACAAGAACCGCCCCGTTAACCCGTCGAAAAGGTCATTGCGTGTTGAAGTTGAAGTCTCCCATCGTTCTGGCAGTACTGAGCCTGGTACTCGTCGCCTGTACCACCCAGCCCGTCAGTCCACCCATCGAACCGGAAACGGCTGCCGAGACTGAAACACCAGCTGCGCAGCCAGCCAAAAACAGTGGCAAAACTAAACCGGTTACAGTGCTGTCCGGTATAGACGAGGCTGTCCTGGAGCCTGACGCCACCGAAGCCGCCCTGCCCCCCTCGGTTTGGGACCAGTTTCGTCGCTTCACCATGCTGGATCTGGAACAGGGCAATCCCCGCATAGCCGCCGAGCGGCGGTTTTACCAGAACAATCCCGATTACCTTGAAAGAGTTCTTGCCCGCGCGGAACCCTACCTTTTCTACATCCAGTCCCAAATCGAGCGGCGGGGCCTGCCCAGTGAATTGCTGCTGTTACCAGTGGTGGAAAGCGCGTTTGATCCCTTTGCCTATTCCCACGGCCGCGCCGCTGGGCTTTGGCAGTTCATTCCGGGAACAGGTCGCATGTTTGGCCTGAAACAGACCTGGTGGTACGAAGGACGGCGTGACATCGTCGCATCCACCGATGCCGCACTCACCTATCTGGATCGCCTGCAGAAGCAGTTCGATGGTGACTGGCTGCTGGCGTTGGCGTCCTATAACGCCGGGGCGGGGAACGTAATGAAAGCCGTTACGGCCAACAAGCGCAGAGGCAAACCCACCGATTTCTGGTCCCTCGATCTGCGCCGCGAAACCAGTGATTACGTGCCCAGACTGATTGCGATCAGCCAGATATTCATGAACCCTGCCAAATACAACGTCACCCTCAGGGATATTCCCTACCAGCCCTACTTTGCCCAGATTGATATCGGAGGCCAGCTCGATCTGGCCCAGGCAGCGAAATTGGCGGGTATCAGCATCGAAGAACTCTACCGCCTCAATCCGGCCTTCAATCGCTGGGCAACGGATCCGGATGGTCCTCACCGCTTGCTGATTCCAGTGGCACAGGCTGAACAGTTCCAGCTTGAACTTGCGAGCCTGCCCGTTGATAGCCGGGTCAAGTGGAATCGCTACACCATCAAATCCGGCGACACGGTCAGTACCATCTCTCGCCACTTCGGCATAACGCCGGAGTTACTGAAAAGCGTCAACGGCATGGCCAACAATAACCTGCGCGCAGGTCGTACACTGTTGATTCCCCAGTCCACCAAACCGCTGGACAGTTATGCGCTCAGCGCAGATCAGCGCCTCCAGTCCAAGCAAAACCGTACCGTCAGCGGCAAGCAGAAACACATGCATACGGTGAAAAAGGGTGAGACGTTCTGGAGTATTTCCCGTCAATACAAGGTGGACATGCGGCAGCTGGCTGGATGGAACAATATGGCACCAAAGGATCCTCTGACAACCGGTCGTCAGCTGGTAATCTGGCGTAACGGCAGTCCGACAGTTGCAGCCACAGCGCCGACTTCCAGATTGCAGGCCAACCGCCTGCGCAAGATAAAATACCGTGCACGCTCCGGTGATTCCTACGCGGGAATCGCGGACAAATTCAATGTGTCACTCAGTGAGATCAAACGCTGGAATAACGTGAACATGAAGAAATATCTGCAGCCAGGTGACATGCTGACACTGTACGTTGACGTGGCCAACGCTCCGTGACGGGACACGTCACATCTTGGAAGCCGTAAGTGCCAGTCCCGCCTGCTGCGCCAGCATGTTGAAACCGGCATACTGCATGTCATTCAAGGGACGGCGCGAGACCGCACAATCCGCGTAAAAAGCGCCAATCGGTTTGCGGGCCACAATGATCGGCGCGACGAAATACTCTTTATAACCCAGCGCTTTCTGGATCTGGGCACTGTGCAGGTACGCACGCCCCGCCATCAGTTTCGAGCCCATCCAGAGCTGCTGGGACTGCAGGATGGCAACGGAAAACGGATTTTCCTCATCGAGCCGGATCTGGAAAGCATTCTTGAAATCCACGTCGACCTCACCCTTGAAGAACTTTGGCACCAGCGACTTGCGATCGCGGGAAGTCAGGGACATTACCACCCGATCCAAACCAATGGCGTTGTGCATGCCTTCAAGGACCAGATCGAGCATCCTGTTCACGTCCATGCGCTTTTCCGCGATCAGCTGACTGATCTGCTGCATGATGCTGAATTGCAGCTGAGCATCCATCACACCGCTGGTAATCGCTTCTTTGGGCTTGCCTTCGCGCTGCGCAATTTCCGTGGCGGAATCTGGATAATCCGTTTTGCCACCACCCAGCGCCAGTTCAATCAGATCTTCGATGCCCTCATCTGACGAGGCACTCGCTGGGGCTGAACCAGCGGCACCCGTTGAAGGAATGGGAGAAATCGCGGGCTCTGCCGCTGATACGACAACCCCTGGTGTAGTAAGTCCGGTCAACGTCGTTTCACGGACCTCGTCATGAGTATCCGGATGCGGAATCAGGTGCCGCACCTTGGCCGCACCGTAGTGGACCGCCAGTTCGTGGGCCAGCGCCGCCACCTGTTTAACATCTTCCTGAGCATCCTTGAAGGAAACGTCGCGATACTTGGCGATCTTCTTGATCACGTTCTTGACCGGCTCGGCACTCCACCCCATCGGGGCAACCTGGCTCAATTCATCACCCAGCAACACTGCCTGCACGGGGCGACTGGGAAATTCCGGGCCTGCCAACGCCTGCAGCAGAACGTCACCGAGCTCCCACTGTTTGGCAAGCGCCAATGAAAGATCATTGAAACCGCAGCCCATGACTTCCAAAGCTGCTTCATTGGGCAGAACCTGATTCTGCTCGATCAGAAAATTCAGCTTCCTGCTGGCCTCGTCATCGCGGGACAGCATGGAAAGCTCGGCAAAATGCAACAGCAGGGTCGAGATGAACACTTCTTCCTGTTCATTGGACTTGCTGTTCACCAACATGCCCCGCGCCTGCATGGCTGCATGGAACGAATTGGCGATCTGCACCATCAAATGACGGGAAGGATTGTGTTTGAGGATGTTGTCGAGAATCTGCATCGACAGGGATATGTCCCGGATAGTCGTGAATCCGAGCATGACAATCGCGCGTGTGATGGTTTTGATGCTGCCACCCACGCCCTTGTACATAACGCAGTTCGACACCTGCAAAACACGCGAAGTAAGGCTTGGGTCTTTCAGTATCTGTTCGGTGAGTTGGGATACGCGGGAATCGTCATCCGTTGTAAGACGATTGAGTTTCTGAACGGTTTCCGCCAGCGCCGGCATCTGCTCTTTACTGAGGAAATGCACCCAGTCTTCCAGTGAGTGTTTCTGCTCCACCAACATTCCTGCTCGCTCAAAATTACTTCCTATTACAAGAATAGTAGTCAATTTCGCAGGATGTGTTTGTTTTGTTTGAAGTTATCCCTGAGAGCAGTTATAAAGCGCGTTAGCCTCCCGTTCAGCAGCGGAATTCAACTGTAAACCCGGACAATATGCCAAAAAAATCAGTGGATTACGGAATGCGCAACAACAGCCGCTGGACCCTTGTCCTGGCCCTGATCCTGAGTGCAGGGCTCGGCCATTGCCTCCCCGCGCTGGCGGATGACGTGACCAGGGTGTCGGCCCTCAGTCTTTATGATGCCCCCAAATACCGGCCAGGCTTCCAGCACGTCGATTACGTCAACCCAGACGCCCCCAAACGAGGCAAAATCACCCTGCCCGCCCTCGGCACTTTTGACACCCTCAATCCCTACGTGCTCAAGGGATTGTCGTCCATGGAAAGTACTGCCATCTACGGCATTACCGAAATGAACGAGCCGCTGATGCTGGGCACCAGCTGGTATCAGGAATCCGGCGACGAGCCGCAATCAGCCTACTGCCTCATCTGCACGCACCTGGAATTCCCGTCGGATTATCGCTGGGTGATCTTTGAATTGAACCCGGCTGCCCACTTTCACAACGGTGATCCGATCACGGCACAGGATGTGGCGGACAGCTTCCGGTTACTGCTGAGCGATGCGGCCAATCCACTCTACAAGAACATCTATGCCGATGTAGCCAGTGCAGAGATTCTCGGTACCCATCGGATTCGTTTCCATTTCAAGAACTCCGGCAGCCGTTCGTTGATCCTGCGCTTGGGTGAACTTCCGGTCATGTCCAGCAAACACTGGAAGACCCATTCATTCGGACAGTCCTCCGGCACGCCCCAACCACTCAGTGGTCCGTACCGGATCAAGGAATTCAGGCTGGGCAGCTACCTCATCCTGGAACGGGTGAAAGACTTCTGGGCCAAGGATCATCCCCTGTATCGGGGCCAGCACAATTTCGATGAAGTCAGGATCGAGTTTTTCCGTGACCGCACCGTTGCCTTCGAAGCGTTCAAGTCCGGTCAGCTGGATTTCTGGATCGAGAACGTCGCCAAAAACTGGGCAACGGCCTACACCTTTCCCGCGGTGGCCAAAGGGGATGTCATCAAGCGCGCCATTCCTCACCAGATTCCATCGGGCACGCAGGCCTTCTTCATCAACACCCGGCGCGAAAAGTTCGACGATGCGCGCACTCGCAAAGCCATTTCCCTGCTGTTCGATTTTGCCTGGATCAACCGCAACATTTTTGCCGGTGCCTATAAACGCTCCCAGACCCATTATCCCAACTCCATCATGGGCGCGCAGGGACTCCCTTCTGCCGAAGAACTGACGCTGCTGACCCCCTATCGGGATCAACTGCCGGCAGAACTCTTTACCGAACCATTCCGGTTCCCCGAGTACGATGGCAGCGGCAACATTCGCCCGGGTCTGCGTGAAGCATTCAACCTCCTCAAGGCTGCCGGATGGGAATTCAATGGCACCCACCTGGTCAACGGCAAGACCGGGAAACCATTCACACTGGAGCTGCTGATCGAGTCCCCCTCGTTCCAGCGAGTCCTGCTGCCCTACGTCAAGAACCTGAAGAAAGTCGGCATTGATGCCAGCGTAAGGGTCATCGATTCCGCACAGCTGAAAGTGCGGCTGGACGAATTCGATTTTGACATGGTTGTGTATGTGCTGCCCCAGACGGCCACTCCCGGGCAGGAACAGCGGCTGTATTTCCATTCGTCGCAGGCCGGCGTGAAAGGCTCTCGCAACCTGGCGGGCATTCGCAACCCTGTGGTGGACGACCTGCTCGATCACCTGACACAGGCTACGTCGGAGCACGAACTCATCGCTGCCAGCCGGGCCCTGGATCGTGTATTGTTATGGAATTATTACACGGTACCGCATTGGTATCTGGACTATCACCGGATCGCCTATCGGAACCGGTTTGGGCAACCCGCAACACCGGCCAGACTGAGCCTTGCGTTTCAGACCTGGTGGATACAAGAAGATCAATGAGGAGTTCTATGCCTGTTAAGTCGTTCCTATTCCGTTTTGCCCTTGTCCTTGCGGTTCTATGGCCAGCAGGCAGCGCGATGGCGCAAGCCGACGATACAGTGATCATTGCCCATGGCATCGCCATGCACGGCGATCTTAAATATCCTGCCGATTTTACGCACTTCGAATACGCAAACCCTGCTGCACCCAAAGGTGGCAGCGTGGTGCGCTCCGTTCCGGGGACATTCGATTCGTTCAATCCGTTCATTCCCAAGGGCGACGCCGAAGCCTACGTTGGTCTGATTTACGATACGCTCCTGGCCGGTGCGTCGGATGAACCGTTTTCCGAGTATGGTCTGATCGCTGAAAAAGTCGAGTATCCGGAAAACCGCAGCTGGATCATCTTCCACCTGAATCCCAAAGCGCGTTTTCACGACGGCACACCCATTCGCGCCAGCGACGTCGTGTTCAGTTTCCGGACCCTGATAGAAAAAGGCCAACCATTGTTTCGGGCCCTTTATGCTGATGTAGCAGATGTCGAAGCGCTCGATGATCAGCGGGTCAAGTTTACCTCACGCACTACCAAGAACCGGGAACTGATCATGATACTGGGTCAGATCCAGATCTTTCCGGAACATTTCTGGAAGGAGCGCGAGTTCGATGTTGCCAATCTGGATATCCCGCTGGGCAGTGGCCCCTACCGGATAAAATCCTTCGATCAGGGCAAAACTGTTGTTTACGAACGTGTAAAAGATTACTGGGCAGCAGATCTTCCAGTGCGCAAAGGTCAATTCAACTTCGATACGATCACTTTCGAATATTACCGTGACGACACCGTCATGATGGAAGCCTTCAAGAATGGTCGCTACGACTTCCGTGAAGAAAACTCCTCGAAGCGCTGGAGTACTGAATACGTGGGCGCGCAATTCGACAGCGGCCAGATCATCAAGGAAGAGATCGAGCACCAGAATCCCACCGGCATGCAGGCCTTTATCATGAATACCCGCCGCACCCTGTTCCAGGATGCCAGGGTGCGCGAAGCGCTCGACTATGCGTTCGATTTCGAGTGGACCAACAAGCAGCTGTTCTATGGCGCCTACAAACGCACCAACAGCTTTTTTTCCAATTCAGATCTGGCTGCAACGGGAATTCCGTCCGGCAAGGAACTGGCACTGCTTGAGCCCTACCGGGACGATCTGCCCAAAGCGCTTTTCACGCAGGAATACCGTTCACCGGAAACAGACGGCAGCGGCCGCAGTCGCGAAAACACGCGCAAGGCAATCGAATTGCTCAAATCAGCCGGTTGGGAATATAAAGGCACCACCCTGGTGAACACCGCCACCGGCGAACCGTTCAAATTCGAGATCTTGCTGTACAGCAAGGACTTCGAACGCATCGTCCTGCCCTTTATCAAAAACCTCAAGAAGCTGGGCATCGATGCCAGCGCACGGATCGTCGATACCACCAACTATATTCGCATTCTGCGCGAATTCGATTTTGACATGATCATCGGTGGATTTGGCCAGAGCAATTCCCCGGGCAACGAGCAGCGGGACTACTGGTATTCCCGTTTTGCCGATCACAAGGCCAGCAAGAACTATATTGGAGTAAAAGACCCGATCGTTGATGCCCTCGTCGACAAGATTATCAGCGCCCAAACCCGCGACGACCTGGTAGCCGCCTGCCGTGCGCTGGACCGCGTGCTGCTGTGGAATCATTACGTGATCCCGCAGTGGTATATCAACACGCATCGCATTGCGTACTGGAACAAGTTCAGCCACCCTGAAGTCGCCCCCAAGTATGGCGATGTGGGATTCTGGACCTGGTGGCTGAAGGACAAGTCCTGATATGTTTGCCTATATCGTTCGTCGCCTGTTCCTGATCATACCCACGCTGCTGGGAATATTGACGCTCAATTTTTTTATCATCCAGGCTGCACCGGGCGGTCCGGTCGAACAGATGATCGCCAAGCTGGAGGGCCTGGAAGGTGGCAGCAGCGCGCGGGTCGGTGGCGGTGCCAATGTCGAAGTGCGTAGTGGCAGTGCAACAAGCTACCGGGGTGCCCAGGGGCTCGATCCAGACCTGATCGCCAAGATCGAGCAGATGTACGGCTTCGACAAACCCATGTGGGAACGTTTCCTGATCATGCTGAAGAACTATGCGCAGCTGGATTTTGGCAACAGCTTCTTCCGTGATAAATCGGTGACCGATCTGATCATTGAAAAAATGCCTGTGTCGATATCCCTCGGACTCTGGTCGACACTGCTGATCTATTTGATATCCATTCCCCTGGGCATCCGCAAAGCCGTCAAGAATGGCAGCACATTCGATATCTGGACCAGCTCCGTGGTTATCGTGGGCAATGCCATCCCTTCGTTTCTGTTTGCGATTCTGCTGATCCTGCTGTTTGCCGGTGGTAGCTATTTTCAATGGTTCCCTCTACGCGGACTGACATCACCCAATTTTGATGAGCTGACCCTGTTCGGCAAAATACTCGACTATTTCTGGCACCTGGCCTTACCGATAACAGCACTGGTCATTGGCGGCTTTGCGACCCTGACCATGCTGACCAAGAACTCTTTTCTCGATGAAATCAGCAAACAGTACGTGACCACGGCGCGGGCTAAAGGTCTGACAGAAACCGCCGTCCTGTATGGCCATGTATTCCGCAACGCGATGCTGATCATCATCGCTGGATTTCCAGCAGCCATTGTCGGCATATTCTTTACGGGAGCCTTTCTCATCGAGATCATTTTTTCACTCGACGGGCTGGGATTGCTGGGTTTCGAATCCATTCTGTCCCGGGATTATCCGGTCATATTCGGAACCTTGTTTATCTTCACCCTACTTTCACTGCTTGTCAGCCTGATCAGTGATATCACCTATACGCTGGTCGACCCCCGCATTGATTTCGAGTCGAGAGGCTAAACCATGCAGTTTGGACAAATCAGGCTTTCGCCCATCAATCAGCGGCGATTTCAGCGCTTCAGAGCCCACAAACGCGGATGGTACTCGCTGTGGATTTTTCTGGCGCTTTTCATTTTCAGTCTCGGTGCAGAATTGGTCGCCAATGACAAACCGCTGCTGATCAAACACGCCGGACAATTCTATTTTCCCGTATTGTTCAACTATTCCGAACAGACCTTTGGTGGCGAACTACCCACCGAAGCGGATTATCGTGACAGCTACGTCATCGAACTGATCGAATCCGACGGCTGGCTTGTCTATCCCCCGATTCGCTTCAGCTACAACACCATCAACTACGATCTGCCATCACCGGCACCCTCGCCTCCCGACGCCACCAACTGGCTGGGAACCGATGACCAGGGACGCGATGTCGTTGCCCGGGTCATTTATGGGTTCCGCATTTCCGTATTGTTCGGCCTCACCCTGACCATCATCAGTTCCATCATCGGTGTCATGGCAGGGGCAATTCAGGGTTATTACGGAGGCTGGGTGGATCTGGCGGGTCAGCGCTTTATCGAAATCTGGAGCTCCCTTCCAATCCTGTTCCTGCTGATCATCCTGTCCAGCATCATCACGCCAAATTTCTGGTGGCTGCTCGGAATCATGCTGCTGTTCAGCTGGATGGCGCTGGTGCCGGTGGTACGAGCCGAATTCCTGCGCGGTCGCAATCTGGAATATGTGAAAGCGGCAAAAGCAATGGGACTGAACGATGGCGCCATCATGTTCAAACACATTCTTCCCAATGCCATGGTCGCAACCATTACCTACCTGCCCTTCATACTGACCGGGGCCATTACCACGCTGACATCGCTGGATTTCCTCAGTTTTGGCCTGCCCCCAGGGTCCCCGTCCCTGGGTGAGCTGGTGTCACAGGGCAAATCGAACCTGCAGGCACCCTGGCTGGCCATCACCGCATTCACCGTCTTAAGCATCATGCTGACGTTACTGGTATTTATTGGCGAAGCGTTCCGTGACGCTTTCGATCCACGGAATCAATAAGGCAACCACATGTCTCAAGCACTACTCGAGATCAGCCAATTGTCCATCGCTTTCCAGCAGGCCGAGCATCGCACCCAGGCGTTATCCGATGTCAGTCTCGCGCTATATCCCGGGGAAACCTTTGCACTGGTTGGCGAAAGCGGATCCGGCAAATCGGTGACGGCCCAGGCAGTACTGAAGCTGTTGCCCAAGAGCATTACCGAGTATCAGTCAGGCCAGATAATCTTCGAAGGCAAAGACCTGCTGAAATGTACCGAAGCCGAATTGCGCAACATTCGTGGCAATCGCATTGGTATGATTTTTCAGGAACCGCTTACTGCGCTGAATCCACTTCACACCGTCGCCCAGCAGATTGGCGAGGTGCTGCAGCTTCACACAAAACTGCGGGGCACCGCTGCACGTAACCGCATCATTGAACTGCTGCATCTGGTAGGTATTCCGGATCCGGAAAGCCGGCTCAGCAGCTATCCCCATCAGCTCTCAGGTGGACAGCGCCAGCGGGTAATGATCGCCATGGCGCTGGCCAATGATCCCAGCATTCTGATTGCTGACGAACCGACTACCGCTCTGGATGTCACCATTCAGAAACAGGTCATGCAGCTGCTGCTGGACCTGCAGAAAAAGCTGGGCATGACCATTCTGATCATCACCCATGATTTGGCAATTGTTCGCCGTTACGCACATCGGGTTGGCGTCATGACCCAGGGCAGGATTGTCGAAACCAATACCACCGAAGCACTTTTCAGCCAACCTGAGCATCCCTATACCAGAATGCTGCTGGATGCAGAACCCAAAGGCGATCCGTGCGAGCGCCCCGACAACGCAAAAACGGTCATGCAAGCCAGTGAATTGCGGGTCTGGTTCCCTATCAAACGCGGCGTGTTGAAACGTACGGTGGGTCATATCAAGGCTGTCGACGACATCAGTTTTCGCATTACCCGTGGATCCACACTCGGCATCGTTGGGGAAAGCGGCTCCGGCAAGACAACGCTGGTGCAAGCCCTCCTCAAGCTCATCCATTCCCAGGGCGAGATCCGTTTTCTAGACACGGATCTTGTACCGCTGAAGAACCGCGACATTCGACCGTTGCGCCGCAAAATGCAGATCGTATTTCAGGATCCATTCTCGAGCCTAAGTCCACGCATGAGCGTCGAGGAGATCATTCGCGAAGGACTTGATATCCACCAGATAGGTGAAGCTTCGGAACGCGAACAGCGTGTTATAGAAGCAATGCAGGAAGTCGGCCTTGATCCTGCCAGCCGGCACCGCTTTCCCCACGAGTTTTCCGGCGGCCAGCGGCAACGCATCGCTATCGCACGTGCGTTGATAATGGAGCCAGAGCTGATCGTGCTTGACGAGCCGACCTCCGCACTTGATCGCAGTATCCAATCGCAGGTGATCGAGCTGTTGCGTCATCTGCAACAGAAGCACGGATTCGCCTACATTTTTATCAGCCACGATTTGAAAGTCGTCAAAGCCCTGGCCCACGACATCCTGGTATTGAAGGATGGCAAAGCCATCGAGCAAGGCCCAGCCAACAGGATTTTCGCCAATCCACAGTCCGATTACACTCGCGAACTGCTCGACTCCGCCTTCAATCTCTAACGCTGAATCACAGGCACAAAAAAGGCTCCGTTAGGAGCCTTTCTTTCACTCGCAGCGCAACCGCTTTACGGAATCACGATCTCCGCATTCTCGCGCAACGTTGCTACATAGTTCTGGAATTCGATCTGGCCAACACGTCCCGCAAAAGACAGCTTGGCCTGCATCGCTTCCTTCTCGTCCAGCGCAAACTCACCCTCGGTTACCTTGGTGAGCACCACAATGTCCTGATCGCCTGACGGCATGCTGACCTTTTCAGCACTATGCCCGGCGTCGCCCGGATGGGGCATCTCGAAGAGTTTCGATACAACCGTACGGGGAACCTCAGTCGCCTGGCGGGTGACACCTTCCTGATGCTTCCAGGTCAGATTGTATTTCGCTGCCAGGGCATCGAGGGCCTCTCCGCCTTTGATGCTGGCAACGATTTCTTCGGCTGTGGTTTTGGCCTTCTCACGCGCCTTCTGCAGTTCCAGCGCAGCCAGGACCTCATCACGGACCTCTTCGAGGGAACGTGTACGCTCTGGCTCATGCTGAGACACCCGCAACACTGCAACGGAGCCATCAGCCAGCTCGATTGCACTGCTATTCAATCCCTCTTTCAGCAAAGGCTCAGAAAAGGCAGCCTCGAGAACCTTGGGGTCTGCTGCAATACCGGCGCCACCACGACGGGTGAACAGATCGGATTCCTGAACGGCTTTACCAAAGCGTTCAGACACCGCACTCAAGTCACCAGCCGCATAGGTCAACTCGTTCAGTTCATCAATAGCCGCATTAAGGCGTTCCGCCGCTTTGGTATCCGCAACCCGCTGGCGCATTTCCTCACGCTTTTCATCCAATGAAGCCACTGACTGGGCTTCAACTCCGGTAAGTTTGATTAGGTGATAGCCAAACTCGGTCTTGACGATATCCGATACCTGTCCCTGATTCAGCGCAAACAAGGCCTTCTCGAAAGCTTCGTCGTAGATGCCTCGACCGGCAAAATCCAGATCGCCGCCAATTTCCGCTGTCGCTGTGTCATCCGAGTACGTCTTGGCAAGCTCCGCAAAATCACCACCTGCCTGCAGTTTCGCCTGCGCCTCGGCAATTCGGGCGCGCGCCTCGTCGTCGCTGCGATCATCATTCACTTCAACCAGAATATGGGATGCACGCCGACGCTCAAGGTCAGATTGCGCTTTCGCATAGTGGTCATATTCAGCCAGAATTTCGTCCTCAGATACTTCCACATCCTTGGCGAAGTCGGCGCTTTTGAACACCAGATACTGAATCTTGACCTTTTCTTCCGTCCGGTACTGCGCCTGGTTGGCCTCGAAATAGCTCGCTACCTCTTCGTCGGACACATCAATGTCAGACTTGAACGGTTCCAGGCTCAACGTCGCATAGGAGACATCACGCTTCTGCGAATCGAGTTTGACCAGTTCTTTCAACTCGGTTTCGGTGGTGAATGCACTCAGACCCACACCCTGACGCAACTGGTCGGACACCATATCAGCACTCAGCTCCGCATAGAAACGCACCGGTGTATAACCGGCGCGGGCCAGCATGGACTCAAGCTTTTCCTGGGAGAAAACCCCGGTAGCATCGTCTTTGAACTGGGGCATGTCACGAACGTAGCTTTTGATGGTCTCCGGGGAAACGTACAGGCCTTCCGCTTTCACCGCTTGCGTCAACAGTTCCCGCTCAATCAGGGAATCGATCACTCTCGGACGCAGCATATCATCGCTGAACAGGCTTGGATCAACATTGCCGCCCATCCGCTGCACCAGTGCATCGCGTTGATTCGCAATGGCACGATCCACTTCTGCCTTGGAAACTTCGACACCGTTAACGCTCAAGCCAACATCCGCACGGCCACTATTCAGAAAGATTCCTTCTATCCCGAAAAATGCGAAAGGCAAAATGAAGATGGCGAGCAATACCTTGCCGAACCAGCCTTTCAATAGATTACGAAACTCTTGCATGCGTGAGGCTCCATAGGGGCTGCATTTATTAGTATTCAGGGGTTGGATTATAAACGAGTTTGGTCTTTTTCAACCCCAAAACAAAAAGAGAAGCGCATCACAGACACGCTTCTCTTTTTGTCAGATCAAACCTTTTGTCGCCAAAGTGCCCGGATGTTGGCGGAGCGGACGGGGCTCGAACCCGCGACCCCCGGCGTGACAGGCCGGTATTCTAACCAACTGAACTACCGCTCCGGATTCCGAACATCTAATCGTACAAAAAACCACCAACTTACGCTGTTGCACCATCACCTGCAGTGGTCTTTATACATTCATCAGAAATTGGCTGCTTGGTTTATATGTGAAATCAGTCGTTGACGGCGTCTTTCAGTGCCTTGCCAGGCTTGAAAGTCGGGATCTTGGCTGCAGGAATATCAATCGGTTGGCCAGTCTGCGGATTACGGCCAGAACGGGCAGCCCGCTCTTTCACGCTGAATGTACCAAAACCAACCAGGACAACCTGATCGTTCTGCTTGAGCGCGTTAGTAACAGAATCAATTACTGCATCCAGTGCACGGCTGGCTTGCGCTTTGGGAATGTCAGCTGATGCGGCGATGGCATCGATCAGTTCGGATTTGTTCACAAGACTCCCCTTCAAAGAAATGTGTCTGCAGGCGGTGGCTGCAAAACGAATATGGATTTGGGTGAAATGTAGCTTGAATGTCTACTTGAATTACCCGTCCCTTGCGGCGGAGCAACTTTATACCAACTGCAAAAAAGGCCTGTCAAGCGCGCCTCTTGAGCGACATACACATATTTTTTTTTCAAGTGCTTTTTCGAGGATCTTTATTGGATTTTGCCCGCAAACTGCGACGCATTGATAACTAACGGCGCAGTTTTGGGGCAGAAAAAAAGCGCTTTATGCAAGCGCTTTTCCGCTTTCCTATTAGTGAGTGCTAACGCGATCAGATTCGTCATCTTCCGCATCGTCACGATTCGGAATCTCGACAGCAACGGTTTCCGGCAACGGCTCAGGCATTCTTATGAGCGCCAGCTCAAGCACCTCGTCAATCCATTTAACACAGTGAATCTCGAGGTCAGCCTTGATATTGTCGGGAATCTCCTTCAGATCGCGCTCATTTTCTTTGGGAATGATCACGTGTTTGATGCCACCCCGGTGTGCAGCCAACAGCTTCTCTTTCAGGCCACCGATTGGCAGTACCTGACCACGCAACGTGATTTCTCCGGTCATCGCCACATCAGCCTTAACCGGTATATTCGTCAAGACGGATACCAGCGCGGTGCACATACCAATACCCGCGCTTGGGCCATCTTTGGGTGTTGCACCTTCGGGAACGTGTATGTGAATATCGAGCTTCTCATGGAACTCGGTCGAAATTCCCAGCAAACGTGACCGACTGCGAACGACTGTCAGTGCTGCCTGAATCGACTCCTGCATCACGTCACCCAATGAGCCCGTACGGATCTGACGTCCCTTGCCAGGAATGGCAGCAGCCTCGATCGTCAGCAGCTCTCCACCGACAGACGTCCACGCCAAGCCAGTGACCTGCCCAATCCTGTCCTGTTCTTCCTTCTTGCCATAGCTATGCTTGCGCACACCATTGTAGTGCTCGACAAGATCAGGTGTTACGACAGCCTTTTCCTGCTTGCCTGCCAACACGTTCTCTTTTACGTGTTTGCGACAGATCTTGGCAATTTCCCGCTCAAGACCCCGGACACCGGATTCCCGCGTGTAATAGCGAATGATATGGCGAATCGCATCGTCACCAACAAGCAATTCCTCATCACTCAGACCATTCAGCTTACGCTGTTTGGGAACGAGATACTGCTGCGCGATATTCAGCTTTTCATCCTCGGTATAACCGGGAATGCGGATGACCTCCATCCGATCCAGCAAGGGAGCCGGAATGTTCATCGAGTTGGACGTACAGACAAACAGCACATCCGACAGATCGTAATCAACTTCGAGATAATGATCGTTGAACGTTGAGTTCTGTTCCGGATCCAGCACCTCAAGCAGCGCTGACGCGGGATCGCCCCGCATGTCGACGCCCATCTTGTCGATTTCGTCCAACAGGAACAGCGGGTTTTTGACCCCGATTTTGGAAATTTTCTGGATCAGTTTACCCGGCATTGAGCCGATGTACGTACGACGATGGCCCCGGATTTCTGCCTCGTCGCGCACGCCGCCGAGTGCCATGCGAACGAACTTCCGGTTGGTTGCTTTTGCAATCGACTGACCGAGCGAGGTTTTCCCAACCCCGGGAGGTCCAACCAGACACAGCACGGGGCCACGGATCTTGTCGACGCGGGACTGCACTGCCAGATACTCAAGGATGCGGTCTTTCACCTCGGCGAGGCCGTAATGATCTTCGTCGAGAATTTCTTTGGCCTTATTCAGATCATGACGAACCTTGCTCTTCTTTTTCCAGGGCAGATTGACAATCCAGTCAAGATAGCTGCGTACTACAGTCGCTTCCGCCGACATCGGCGACATCATCTTGAGCTTGTTCAATTCAGCTTTGGCTTTTTCGCGAGCCTCTTTGGTCATGCCCGCGGCCTGGATCTTCTTCTCGAACTCCTCGATCTCGTTACCGCCTTCGTCCAGCTCACCGAGTTCCTTCTGAATGGCCTTCATCTGCTCATTCAGGTAATACTCGCGCTGACTCTTTTCCATCTGTTTCTTGACGCGGCCACGAATACGCTTTTCGACCTGCAGCAGATCGATTTCACTTTCCATTAGCGCCATGAGATGTTCAATACGCTCATGAAGATCGAATATCTCCAGAATCTTTTGCTTCTCGTGAATCTTCAGTGCCAGATGTGCAGCAATCGTATCGGACAGGCGACCCGGCTCCTCGATGCTGGAAACGGATGTCAGTATCTCGGTTGCCACTTTCTTGCTGAGCTTCACATATTGATCAAATTGGGAAAGCAGCGAACGTGCCAGTACTTCGCCTTCGCGAGGGTCCATATTGACCTGCGGTGCTTCGGTTGCAAATGCCGACAGATAACCTCGATTGGTGTTGACGCTGGATGTATGTGCTCGAAAAGCGCCCTCAACCAGCACCTTCACCGTGCCATCAGGCAGCTTGAGCAGCTGCAGGATGGTAGCAACTGTTCCAACCTCGTATAGATCTTTCGGTGACGGATCATCATCCGACGCATTCACCTGCGCCACCAGCACGATCTGCTTATCGGTCTCCATTGCCTCTTCAAGCGCCCGGATGGACTTGCTGCGTCCTACGAACAACGGGATAACCATGTGCGGATATACAACAACATCACGCAAGGCAAGCAGAGGCAGCTCGCGGGCCCCTTTCATATGTAGAGAATCTGAATCGTGCATACATTCAACCCTTGTGGTGGGTTTCGGACTGGAAAGACCTACATGGGGTCTCATCCACCATATTTCAATAGCTTGGGTAATGATCCGAGCCAAAAGAACAAAAAAGGGCCTCGCGGCCCTTTATGTGACAACAGAATTGCCGCCTAGTCTTCAGACGCTGCTCTCGCCTGTTCACTGTTTTCATAAATCATCAAGGGTTCAGATTCTCCCTTGATAACTGCGCCATCAATGACGACCTTAACGACATTACGTGTAGAGGGAACGGAATACATGGTATCCAGCAATACTGATTCCAGGATCGAGCGCAGGCCGCGAGCGCCTGTCTTGCGCTCCATCGCCTTCTTGGCAACTGCAACCAGCGCATCTTCCCGGAAATCCAGATCGACACCATCCATTTCGAACAGCTTCTCGTACTGCTTGGTGAGCGAGTTCTTGGGTTCGGTCAAAATCTGAACCAATGCCTCTTCATCAAGTTCAGCCAAGGTAGCGACAATTGGCAGTCGACCCACAAATTCGGGAATCAAACCGTACTTGACCAGATCCTCTGGCGCCACTTCACGCAGCACGTCACTCACATTCCGGCTGTCATCCTTGCTCTTGACGGTCGCCGAGAAACCGATCCCGCTCTTTTCGGATCGATCACGGATCACCTTCTCCAAACCGGCAAATGCACCGCCGCAGATGAAGAGAATGTTGGACGTATCAACCTGCAGGAATTCCTGCTGGGGATGCTTGCGTCCACCCTGAGGCGGCACCGACGCAACAGTACCTTCAATCAGTTTCAGCAGCGCCTGCTGTACGCCTTCACCAGACACATCCCGGGTGATGGAGGGGTTATCCGATTTGCGCGAAATCTTGTCGATTTCGTCGATATAGACAATGCCCATCTGGGCCTTCTCTACATCGTAGTCACACTTCTGCAACAGCTTCTGGATAATGTTCTCGACATCTTCACCGACATAGCCGGCTTCCGTCAGCGTGGTTGCATCCGCAATAGTGAACGGAACGTTGAGCAGGCGCGCCAACGTCTCGGCCAGCAGCGTTTTACCGCTACCCGTTGGACCGATCAGCAGGATATTGCTTTTGCCTAGCTCGACTTCCGCAGTGGACCCTTTCGCCGACTTGGCAGCACCGGAACGCAGCCGCTTGTAATGGTTGTAAACCGCTACAGCCAGCACCTTCTTCGCTCTATCCTGACCGATGACATAGTCATCAAGGATCTCCTTGATCTCGAGCGGTGCGGGCAGCTTGTCAGAATTCTTGTCGTTGGTTTCTTCCTGAACTTCTTCGCGGATGATGTCATTGCACAGATCCACGCATTCGTCGCAGATGAACACAGAGGGACCAGCGATCAGTTTGCGCACTTCATGCTGGCTCTTGCCGCAGAAGGAGCAATACAACAGCTTGCCGCTGTCTTCGCCTTTTCCGTCACGATCGTCAGTCATTTAATTTCCTCTTGAAGCCTGCATCTGACTACTAGAAAGATGCAGCGAAAACCTCATTTTTGCAAGTACGAGATTCCCAATTTCTTAACATCTGGCCGAGATAAACCAGCTAACTTATTGATTTTAAACTAGCGCTTTTCCAGAACCTGATCCACGAGGCCGTATGCCTTGGCGTCGTAAGCGCTCATAAAGTTATCGCGATCGGTGTCACGATCAATTGTTTCATAAGGTTGGCCCGTGTGGTGCGCCAGGATTTCATTCAGCTTCCGTTTCATCTGCAGGATCTCCCGCGCATGGATCTCGATATCGGATGCTTGGCCCTGGAATCCGCCCAACGGCTGGTGAATCATTACCCGGGAATTCGGCAGGCAGAAACGTTTGCCCTTTTCACCGGCAGTCAGGAGAAATGCACCCATTGAACAGGCCTGACCAATGCACATGGTGGATACGTTGGGCTTGATGAACTGCATGGTGTCGTAGATCGCCATGCCTGCCGTTACCGAACCACCAGGAGAATTGATATAAAGATGAATGTCCTTGTCAGGATTCTCGGACTCAAGGAACAGAAGCTGTGCAACAATCAGGTTGGCCATATGATCTTCAACCTGCCCCACCAGAAAAATCACTCGCTCTTTCAACAGCCGGGAATAGATATCGAACGAGCGCTCACCGCGTGCGGTCTGCTCAATGACCATCGGAATCAGGCCAGCATTCAGGATGGAGTTACGCTCGGCAAGCTCATTCAGAGTGTATGACATGTAGGCATCCTTTTAGATTAATTATTGAGCAACCAAACCAAGTGGGGTCACAATTTGAGGATATGCGGTCTTTTCGATAACTTTCAAGACCTTGGCTGCGTTTATTTTAACTATAGACGGGATATGGGGTGGCGTCCGCACTACGGACAAAAAAAAGCGCGATTCGAAGATCGCGCTTTTTCAGGCTGATCAGAAAACAGGATCAGGCTTCGTCTTGTTCCTGTGCGCCAGGCTGACGAACCGCGTCTTCATAAGACATGTTTTCGTCGGTCAGCTGGGCTTGCTCCAGAATCACGTCGACAACCTGGTCTTCCAGCACCATCGCTTCGACCTGCTGCAGGATCTGCTTGTTCTCGTAGTACCAGCTCACCACCTGCTGGGGGTTTTCGTAAGGCGCAGCCAGCTCTTCGATCGCAGCACGGACGCGTGTAGCATCGGACTTGATCTGGCGATCCTTGATCACTTCACCCAGCAGCAGGGCCAGCTTCACCGCGCGGGTGGCCTGCGCTTCGAACAGCTCGGCCGGCAGACTGCGAAAATCAAAGTTGGCACCACCACCGAACTGTTGCACCATCTGCTGGCGCTGACGGTCAATCTCGGAATCAATCAGCGCTTTCGGAACCTGAACCTCGTTCTGCTCCAGCACGCCATCCATCACCTGCTTCTTGATGCGGTTCTTGATGGCATTCTTCAGTTCCCGCTCCATGTTCTGACGGATTTCGGCACGGAAGTTTTCCATGCTGGGATCCTTGGGCGAGAAAGCCTTGATGAACTCTTCGTTAACCTCAGGCAGCTGCTTTTCCTGGACGGCCTGAACGGTAACAGCGAACTGAACCGCTTGCCCCTTCAGCTCGGGCGCGTGGTAGTTTTCAGGGAACGTCAGCGCGAGCACACGCTCTTCACCCTTGGTAGCACCCACCAAACCATCTTCGAAGCCGGGAATCATCTGGCCGGAGCCCAAAACCAGCTTGCTGCCGGTGGCGCTGCCGCCCTGGAACGGCTCGCCGTCTTTGGTGCCAACGAAGTCGATGACAACCTGGTCTCCGTTCGCGGCGGCGCGATCAACATCAACAAAAGTGGCACGCTGCTCGCGCAGGCGCTCGATCATGCCATCAATGTCGGATTCGGAGATATCTGCAACCGGACGAACCACACTGATGCTTGTCAGGCCCTGAACAGTGATCTGCGGATACACTTCGAAGGTTGCAACAAATTCGAAATCTTCGCCCGGAGCATCCTTGGTGCGCTCGATGGAGGGATAGCCAGCAGGATTGAGAGACTCCTTGTTCATTGCTTCATAGAAGGAGTTGCTGACGATCTCGCCAATGACTTCTTCGCGAATGGCTTTGCCAAAGCGACGACGCACTTCCCGCAGGGGAACCTTGCCAGGACGGAAACCATCGATACGGACGCGCTTGGCGGTATCAGCCAGCTTGGTTTCCACTGCGGAATCGATTTTTTCAGCAGGGATGCCGACAGTCATGCGGCGTTCGAGTGTAGAGGTGGTTTCCACAGAAACTTGCATATCAACCTCGAGTGGTCATTTCGGTGTGTGAATCAAAGTACCGACGCCTCAAAGCAGAAACCGGTAATATCCTTTTGGACATTACCGGTCTCAATGTCTGCCCGTTTAGGTCGGCAATCCAAAAAATGGGGTGGACGATGGGGCTCGAACCCACGACAACCGGAATCACAATCCGGGGCTCTACCAACTGAGCTACGCCCACCATTGTTGGTACAACAAACTGCTGCTTACTAAAGTCAGACACCGAAGCTGGCGCGCCCGGCAGGACTCGAACCTGCGACCCTCGGCTTAGAAGGCCGATGCTCTATCCAGTTGAGCTACGGGCGCTTGACTCGAGCGATGCCGCCAAGCATCTGACTTTAATGCTAAAACATGGTCGGGGTAGAGGGATTTGAACCCCCGACATCCTGCTCCCAAAGCAGGCGCGCTACCAGACTGCGCTATACCCCGTTTCGATACCGTTCCAGTAGCGAGGGCAGCATCATATACATACGGCTTTTCCTCGTCAAACATTTTCATAAATTTCAACGGTATCAGGGGATTGCGCCGTTTCCTTTGCCTACCAGGAGCATAAGTGCGAAAATATCGGCCCTTTACGGCGCCCGGACTGCGTTTGCACGGCATTGCAGCTTCCATCTATATCATCTGTTTCGGACAGGATTTCCTATTCCCGTATGACAGCCCAAATCATCGACGGCAACGCCATTGCCAGACGTATAAAAGAAGACGTTAAACGCCGTGTGGAAGCACGGGTCGCTGCAGGCAAACGCAAACCCGGCCTTGCGGTCATTCTGGTAGGCGCAGACCCGGCATCGAAAGTGTACGTCAACAAGAAGCGCCAATCCTGCGAGGAAGTAGGATTCGAATCCCGCGCTTACGACCTGCCAGAAGCCACTACCCAGCAGGCACTGTTACAGCTGGTCGAAGTACTGAATATCGACCCGGACATTGATGGCATCCTGGTACAGCTGCCACTGCCCCGCCACCTGGATGACAAAGCCGTTATCAACGCCATTCGCCCTGACAAAGACGTCGACGGCTTTCACCCTTATAACATGGGGCGTCTGGCCCAGCGCATTCCCCAGCTGCGCCCATGCACACCCAAAGGCATCATGACCCTGATCGAGTCCACCGGTGCCGAATACAAGGGCATGGAGGCGGTTATTGTTGGTGCTTCCAATATCGTGGGGCGCCCGATGACACTAGAGCTGTTGTTGGCAGGCTGCACAACAACGACCTGTCACCGCTTTACGCAGGATTTGCGCAGTCATGTCGAGCGTGCCGACCTGCTGGTGGTTGCCGTTGGCAAGCCGGAATTTCTGCCCGGCGAATGGGTCAAGCCCGGCGCCATCGTCATTGACGTCGGGATCAATCGTTGCGCCGACGGCAAACTGCGCGGTGACATCGGATTCCAGGCGGCCGCAGAGCGGGCCAGCTGGATTACTCCGGTTCCTGGCGGCGTAGGCCCAATGACGGTGGCCACGCTGCTGGAAAACACCCTGCTAGCCGCCGAACAACTCCATAACCACAACTGATACAAGGGATACTATCCATGCAAGCATTACTGGTCATTCTTCATACCAACATGGGCGACATCAAGCTGGAGCTGGATCAGGCAAAAGCCCCGGTAACCGTTGAGAACTTTGTGCAATACGTCAAGGATGGCCACTACGATGGCACCGTTTTTCATCGGGTCATCGGAAACTTCATGATCCAGGGTGGCGGCTTTGACAAAGACATGAAGCAAAAGCCAACCAACGCTCCGATCAAGAATGAAGCCAACAATGGGCTGAAGAATGAAGTGGGCACCATCGCTATGGCCCGCACCCAGGATCCACACTCTGCCAGTTCACAGTTTTTCATCAACGTCGCGGACAACGGTTTCCTGAATTTCAGCTCCGAAACCCGTCAGGGCTGGGGCTATGCCGTGTTTGGCAAGGTTGTGGAAGGCATGGACGTGGTCAACACCATCAAGAACGTGAAAACAACGAACCATGGTTTCCACGAAAACGTGCCGGTGAATCCCGTCATCATCGAAAAAGCCGAGCTGGTTGACGCGAAATAATGGCGCAACTGTTCGTTTCGGATCTGCATCTGGAAGATTCACGCCCGGACATCACCCGGGCGTTTTTCCATTTGCTGGATTCGTTACCCGTTCAGATCGATGAGCTCTACCTGCTGGGCGACATCTTCGAAGTCTGGCTGGGTGATGACACCCCGTCCCAATGCGCCGACGCGCTGGCGCAGCGGCTTGCCGCCTTGGCAACGAGCGGCGTGCGCGTGTATTTGATGCACGGCAATCGCGACTTCCTGATTGGCGAACATTTTGCCGCGAAGTGTGGTGCGACGCTGATTCAGGAACCGTATCTGCTGACGGTTGCAGGATTGCCGGCCGTCCTGTTGCACGGCGACATTCTTTGCACTCGCGATACTGACTATCTGGCATTCCGCCGCATGGTGCGCGATACACAGTGGCAGCAGGCGTTTTTAGCCAAGCCACTGGCAGAACGGGTGGCCATCGGCCGCCAGCTCAGGGATGAAAGCAAAAAGAGTGCACAGGGAAAGGCCGACTACATCATGGATGTCACAGACGCCGAAGTGGTTAGCTTATTCGAGCAAACCAATACGCTGCTGATGATTCACGGCCACACCCACCGGCCGGCGACTCATTCCGTGAAGCTACCGGATCATCAAGCCCAACGGGTTGTGCTGGGCGACTGGTACACACAAGGGTGGTATGTCCTGGCAGACCAGCTCAACGTCAGACTCCGTCCGTTTGCTTTTCCAACCGAATCGACGCAGTAGCAACCGGGACGCCACTGTGAAAGCGGAATTCAGGGTCTGGCGATTCGATCAGTTCCCGCTCCACCTCGCGGAAGAACTCGATCCGCTCCACGATCGGCTCCAGCGCGTATTCGCGCGCCAGGTTCAGATAGTCTTCGTAATGCCGACTTTCTGATTTCAGCAGGAAAATATAGTAACGCCCGATATCCTCGGTACCCGGATTGGCAATCAACAAGGGCGCCAGCGCGTGAAACCGCTCGCAGGAACGGGCCTCTATAAAGGCGCCAATAATTAGGGTGTCGACCAGCTTTTCCGGCTCGCGCTGCCGGATATGCTTGCGCAGACCCTGGGCATAGCGCGCCGGTGTCAGGTGGTCATAGGTAACTTCGTGCTTTTCCATCAACTCCAGCACCTGCTCGAAATGCAGCATTTCTTCCCGTGCCAGCTGCGATAGCTTGGTGAGCAGATTCCGCCGATCAACGTAGCGAAAGAGCAGATTCAGCGCAGTAGATGCCGCCTTTTTCTCGCAGTGAGCGTGATCAATCAGCAGGATATCCAGATGCCCAAGTGCCTGATCCAGCCACGCCTGCGGTGTAGGACAGCCAAGAAATGCGGTGATGTGATCAAGCTCTGCCATGGGTTTACCAACGTTTACGAATTAGCCGCGCGCATTATATGTTTTTCATAGAGGGATGGCGATTTTTCCCCTATCCTTTGCGGTCGGGTTGTTTGGCTGGAAATCTGCTGTGGATCTGAAAGGCACTATTATCGTTGGAACACTGAAGGTGTTGGGCGCCCTGCCCCTGCCAGTGGTTACCCGCATCGGGCGCGGCCTGGGACGTTTGGCATGGCATCTGGCGCGTGAAATGCGACGGGTGACGCTGATCAATCTGGAAATCTGCTTTCCGGAAATAGCCCCTGAAAGAGCGCAAACGCCTTGCCCGCGCCTCGGTGATCGAAACCGTGATGACGGTATGCGAATCGGGTGCCGTGTGGACAAGAAAGCCCTCCGATGTGACGCCCTTATTCACCTCTTCCGAGGGTGAGGAGCTGATCCAGCAGGCGCTTGATCGCAAGCAGGGCGTCATTCTGATCGTGCCGCACCTTGGCAACTGGGAAATTGCCAACTATCACATTTCTTCCCGCTATCCTTTCATGGCCATGTATGCACCGGTGCCGATTCCGAAGCTGGATCAGCTGATTTTCAAGGCCAGAAGCCAGATGGATGCGGAGTTCGTGCCAGCCGATCGGTGGCGTGATGGCTCTGATGAGCT
This sequence comes from Gammaproteobacteria bacterium, assembly GCA_041395845.1. GTDB lineage: Bacteria > Pseudomonadota > Gammaproteobacteria > Pseudomonadales > Ketobacteraceae > Ch67. The sequence continues at coordinate 35,519 of JAWKZS010000014.1, read as the reverse complement.
TCCTGAGCAAGGGCGGTTTGACCGGCGTGCTGCCGGACCAACAACCCAGCCAGAAAAGCGGCGTTTTCGTACCATTCTTTACGAAAAACAGCACTGACCCCGGTCCTGCTCGCCAAACTGATCCAGCGCACTGGCTCCGCTGCATTTGGCTACACCTGCCCTGCGCAATCCCGATGAGAAAAGCTATCGGATTGTCTGCATCCCCGCTGACGAGCAGATCTTACGATACGGACGAGACCGTATCCGCTGCGGCCATGAACCGCATCGAAACGCTGATCCGCATGGCACCCGAGCAGTATCAGTGGGAATACAAGCGCTTCAACAAGCGCCCCGACAAAAACGAGCGTCGCCCCTACAGCTGATACCGCCAGGAGCCCAATCAAATCCCGAACTGTCAGTCACTTATCGAAGCAGCTGACCGCTACCTGCCGTGGCCACTACTGTCATAATGCCGGCAATCTGGTATACTTTCGCGCGCCCAAATTTCGGTATCGCCCCAGATGGCTGCCTTCCAGGGGCCTGGGCCCTGACATAGCCATTGCAACCCGAACACACCGTGTAGAGAGGTCCTATCGTGCTCGAAGCCTATCGTAATCATGTTGCCGAACGTGCCGCACAAGGCATTCCCCCCAAACCCCTGGATGACAAGCAGACTGCCGCACTGGTTGAACTGCTGAAGAATCCCCCGCAGGCGAAGAGCAGTTTCTGGTCGATCTGCTGACCTACCGTGTTCTGCCGGTGTGGATCAGGCGGCTTTGCTGTCAAAGCCGGTTTCCTGGCTGCCGTTGCCAAAGGTGAAGCGAGTTCTCCGCTGGTAAGCCGCGAAAAGGCGACCGAACTGCTCGGCACCATGCTGGGTGGTTACAACGTCGATCCGCTGATCGACCTGCTGGATGACCCCGCAGTGGGCTCAATCGCAGCAGACGGCCTGTCCAAGACTCTGCTGGTATTTTCGACTCATTCCACGACGTAGTGGAAAAGGCCAAAACCAACGCAACGCCAAGCGTGTGCTGGAGTCCTGGGCCAATGGTGAATGGTTCACCAACCAGCCTGAAGTCGCCAAGAAGATCACCGTGACCGTGTTCAAGGTCACTGGCGAAACCAATACCGATGATCTGTCTCCTGCACAGGATGCCTGGAGTCGTCCTGATATCCCGCTGCACGCCAACGCCATGCTGAAGAACGCACGTGAAGGCATCAATCCGGACAAGCCGGGCGAAATCGGTCCGATCAAGCAGCTGGAAGCACTGAAGGCCAAAGGCCACACTGTTGCTTACGTGGGCGACGTTGTGGGTACCGGTTCTTCCCGTAAATCCGCTACCAACTCTGTACTGTGGTTCACTGGCGACGACATTCCGTTCGTTCCCAACAAGCGCCAGGGCGGCATCTGTATCGGCGGTAAAATCGCTCCGATCTTCTATAACACCATGGAAGATGCTGGCGCCCTGCCCTTCGAAGCCGATGTCAGCAATCTGAACATGGGTGACGTGGTCGACATCTATCCGTATGAAGGCAAGATCTGCAAGCACGGCAGCGATGAAGTGCTGTCCACCTTCGAACTCAAGTCCGACGTAATCCTGGACGAAGTGCGCGCCGGCGGCCGTATCAACCTGATCATCGGTCGTGGCCTGACCAACAAAGCCCGCGAATCACTGGGTCTGGGTGCATCCACTCTGTTCCGCTCACCGGCCGGTGTTGCGCAGAGCAGCAAGGGTTACACGCTGGCGCAGAAGATGGTTGGCAAGGCATGCGGCGTAGAAGGCGTTCGCCCTGGCCAGTACTGCGAACCGAAGATGACCACTGTCGGCTCCCAGGATACTACAGGCCCGATGACCCGCGACGAGCTGAAAGACCTGGCGTGCCTGGGCTTCTCGGCGGATCTGGTCATGCAGTCTTTCTGTCACACCGCCGCTTATCCCAAGCCGGTCGACGTGGAAATGCAGCACAGCCTGCCCGACTTCATCATGAACCGTGGCGGTGTTTCACTGCGCCCGGGTGACGGCATCATTCACTCCTGGCTGAACCGCATGCTGTTGCCTGATACCGTCGGTACCGGTGGCGACTCGCACACCCGTTTCCCGATCGGTATTTCGTTCCCGGCCGGTTCCGGTCTGGTGGCGTTTGCAGCTGCGACTGGCGTCATGCCGCTGGACATGCCGGAGTCCGTTCTGGTGCGCTTCACCGGCAAGCGTCAGCCTGGCATCACCCTGCGTGATCTGGTACATGCGATTCCGCTGTACGCCATCAAGGCTGGCCTGCTGACCGTCGAGAAGAAAGGCAAGAAGAACGTGTTCTCTGGCCGCGTTCTGGAAATCGAAGGTCTGGAAGATCTGACTGTTGAACAGGCGTTCGAGCTGTCTGACGCATCAGCCGAGCGTTCCGCTGCAGGCTGCACCATCACCCTGTCAGAAGATTCTGTTGCCGAATACCTGAAGTCCAACATCACCCTGCTGAAGTGGATGATCGCCAACGGTTACGGCGATGCGCGCACCATCGAGCGTCGCATTCGCGCCATGGAAGCCTGGCTGGCCAATCCGCAGCTGATGCGCGCTGATGCCGATGCCGAGTACCACACCGTCATCGAAATCAACATGGATGAAATCAAGGAACCGGTACTGTGCTGCCCGAACGATCCGGACGATGCGAAAGTATTGTCTGACGTTGCTGGCGACAAGATCGATGAAGTCTTCATCGGTTCGTGCATGACCAACATCGGTCACTTCCGCGCTGCCGGCAAACTGCTGGACAAAGTGGAAGGTGGTTCACTGGCAACCCGTCTGTGGCTGGCACCGCCCACCAAGATGGATCAGCACCAGCTGATGGAAGAAGGCTACTACAACATTTATGGCCGTGCCGGTGCTCGTACCGAAATGCCCGGCTGCTCCCTGTGCATGGGTAACCAGGCACGCGTAGCACCGAACACGACTGTCGTATCCACTTCTACCCGTAACTTCCCCAACCGTCTGGGCCAGGGTTCCAATGTATATCTGGCGTCTGCAGAACTGGCGTCTGTTGCCGCGGTAATGGGCAAGTTGCCGACAGTGGAAGAGTACATGCAGTACGCTGGCAAGATCGACAGCATGGCTGCCGACATCTATCGCTACATGAACTTCGACCGCATGGAAGAGTATCAGAAAGTGGCAGATGGCGTGAAAATCCCGGTGCTGCAGGACGCCTGATCCTGTTCCGGACACAAAAAACCCCGCGCTTGCGGGGTTTTTTGTTTTAGCTTTCGCTAATGTGCAGCGCCAGGGCGCGGATAAACGCGCCGCAACGACAACGATCAGAGCTTCATCTTTTTGAAAATGAATTCCGGAATATGGCGGATGATGTTCATGATGATCCACCAGAACCAGGGCAGATAAACCACGTTGCGACGCTTGTCGATTGCATTGACGATACCAGCCGCAACCTGATCTGCCGACGCCCACAGCGGGCCACCCTTATCGAAGCTCGCTGTCATCGGTGTATCGACAAAGCCAGGCTTGATGGTTGTCACATGCACACCAACGGGCGCCAGGCGATTGCGCAGGCCTTGCAGGAAAATCGATACCATTCCCTTGGCAGCGCCATACACATAATTGGATTGACGCCCACGATCGCCGGCTACGGACGATATCACCGCAATATCACCGGACCGCTGCTGCTCGAAATGATTCGCCGCCAGCGTACATAGCGAAATGACGCTGAGGGCATTGGTTTCAATCTCGGCGCGCGCAACATTGAAGGATGTTTCGCAGGCTTTCTGGTCCGGCAAGGTACCATGAGCAATCAGAATCCCATCAATACGCCCCAGACTCTTAAGTGCGGTATCGAAACATTCCTGGTGACGCTCAAACGCGTTGACATCCAGCGCGAAGCATTCGACGGCGTCAGCGCCACGCACTTTCAGATCCTGGGCAATGTCTGCCAGCTTGTCTTCATTACGCGCTACCAGGAACAGCTTGTAGCCTTTTGCTGCCCACAAACGGGCGACTGATTCTGCGATGGCCGACGTGGCCCCTACGATAATCCAGTTTTTCATGCGTTATCTTCCATTACCCGACGCCAGAAACTCGAGGAAATCCCGGGATCCTTGAACTGTTTAAACGAATCATGTTTTGGATAGAACATACGGAAATGTTCGGCTTTCATATGGGCATCCTTGGCAGGATAGATGGCGCCCCCCGCCTGCACCACTACGTCGTCCAGCTGATCGAACAGCTGCATGGTGCGATTACCCTGATAGGGAAAGTCCAGCGCCAGCGTCGCACCAGGACGGGGAAACGACAGCATTCCGCGCGAAGGCACATCGCCGAACACTTTCAGCACCACCAGAAACGAACCGGCATTTGCCATCGCTATGCGCTGCAGCATTTCCTTGATGGCATCGTAACTCACCTCGTTAGGGACTACACACTGGTATTGCAGAAAGCCTTTGGGCCCGTACATCCGGTTCCAGTCGTGGACGAAGTCCAGCGGATAGAAAAACGGATCGTAATGGACAGTGGCGGATGTACGCTCCTGCATCAGGCGGTTGTAATACAGCGCGTTGAACGCACGCAGAGACAGGCTGTTCACCAACGACAGCGGAGGGTCGATGGGCATACCCAGCTTCAGTTTTCCGGCAGCGGGTTTCGGCTGAGTAACGCGCGCATGATTGCCACGCAGAAAATGCCCGCGACCGATCTTCTCCCGTGCGGCGAGGCAATCAATCCAGGCTGCAGTATATTCGTGAGTGGATTCCGATTCTTCCGACAAGGCAAAGAAGGCTGCCAGATCCTGGTATTTGATGGTTTCCAGATTGATGGCGGAATTGGGGACTTTTTTCAGTTGCAGTTCTGCCCAGGTAATCAGTCCGGTCAGACCCAGCCCACCGATGGTCGCGAAGAACCAGTCCGGATTTTCCGTGGCAGAACAGACCCTGCGAGTTCCATCAGTACGCAGCAATTCAAAGCGGGTGACATGATTGCCAAAGCTGCCTTCGAGGTGATGGTTCTTGCCATGCACATCATTGCCGATGGCACCACCCACCGTGACAAATTTGGTGCCCGGCGTTACCGGCAGAAACCAGCCTTGCGGCTCCACCAGATTGAGAATATCCGCCAGTTGCACGCCCGCTTCACACTGCAGCAATCCGGTGTCGGGATCGAATGAAATGAAACGTCGCAGGAAACGGGTGGAAGCGACCAGTCCCCCGTGGTTCATGCAGCTGTCACCGTAGCTGCGCGCATTGCCCTGCGGCAATACACTCGGCACCGCAGGCAGCACATCCGTGCGCCACTGCAGGTCCATGCCCTGCTGGCTGTTGTACGGATAGCGCGCCCAGGAAACGTATGGTTTGCTCATGCTACACCGCCAACATCATGAACAGGCCAATCAACCCACCACACACGACACTGATCTTGTCCTTGAGTGCAAACACGATCGGGTCATCGTCCATGTTGCCGCGATGGGCGATGATCCAGATCCGGCTGACCCAGTACAGCAGGATCAGACAGGCTGGCCACATCAGCTGGGGCTCGTGATACAGGCTTTTCACTTCCGGGCTGTTGATATACAGCGCCAGAACCAGCACTGACAGGTAACCGCTGGCTCCACCCAGTGAAGACAGCAGTTCGAGGTCTTCCACCTGATAGCCACGTCCAAGCGCTTTGCGCGCACTCTTTTCTTTCAGCTTCATCAGCTCGGTGTAGCGTTTGACGATCGCAAGGCTGAGGAACACGAACACGGAAAAGGACAACAGCCAGAACGACAGCGTCACGCTGACTGCCGCAGCACCGGCCACGATGCGCACAGTGTAGAGCGCGGCCAGCGTGATGACGTCCACCATGACAATGCGCTTGAGGCTGAAGCTGTACGCCACGGTCAGCACATAATAAATCCCCAGCACAAGGGCAAATTCCCAGGGCAGGAACCAGCAAATCGCGATGGATAACAACAACAGGAGAGGCGTACCAACGAGCCCCGCCACCAATGACAACGTTCCCGCTGCAAATGGTCGATTGCGCTTGGTGGCATGGCGCCGGTCATCATTCAGATCCAGCAGGTCATTGAGGAAATAAACACTGGATGCGCAGAAAGAGAAAGCAAAGAACGCAAGCATGCCCAGCAGCAGTGCGGCGGGATCGGTAATGATATGAGAGGTCAGTAACGGCACCAGAATCAGCGCGTTCTTCACCCACTGATGTACTCGCAGCGCTTTCAGGATCACTTTCAGTCCGGGCTTTGCCGGTTGGATGTGGTGCTCGATCGAACAATGGCGGGACGCCCGCTGCGCCAGCCCCTTGCTGCCAACCACCACCGCCTGCTGGCAGTGTTCCCACACTTTCAGATCGACGGGCGCATTGCCAGCGTAGACATACTGCTTTTCCCCGTAACGTTCGGTAAGGGCAGCGCGCTTGGTGGCACCAGACAGATTGCGGGTATCGTCGGATGCCAGCACGTCGTCGAACAGCCCGACATGACGGGCAACGGAATGGGCATAGCGGACATGGGACGCCGTCGCGAGGATTATTTCACGTCCCTTGGCCTTTTCCTTTTTCAGGTACTCAATCAGATCCTGATTGTAGGGCAACAGCTCGACTGGAATATCCACCCGGCGGGCGATTTCAGCCTTTAGCGTGGCTTTGCCTTTGAGCAGCCACAACACCACCATGAAAAGGTTGAAGATATTCTGCTTGATAAGCAGCATGAAGGATTCAATCAGCAGATCGGTCCGGATCAGGGTGCCGTCCAGATCGACCACCAGCGGTGCTTGTTTTTGTTGTGTCATGCGCAATTACACCTTTACTTCTTCACCCGGCACTGGTGTGATGCCGCGCGCGGCCAGCACACCCGCCACAATAATTCCGATGAACACTGCGAACCACAGTGTCGCAATGCGACAGATCAGGGTCGCCGCCAGGGCAATGGATTTATCGACACCCAAGGAAATCAGCAGCAGGCTCATCACCGCCTCGGTACTGCCAAGCCCACCTGGCAGAAATGAGATGGCTCCAATCAGAACAGCAACGCCGTATATACTCACCGCCATCAATACCGATACGTCCTGCCCGAGAATATGCAACAGGTACCAGAAGCCCACCGCTTCGGCCAGCCAGGCGATAACGCCCGTCATCAGGCCCACAAACAGTTCGCGATTCTTCAGCAGCATCGCCGAAGATTTCAGCAGCGTCGCCAGATGATCCAGGGCGGTTGCTATCTTGCCCGGGAAGCGCGCTCCTACTGCACTCATGACTTTCAATAACTGAGGGCTGTGCAGCATCGGCAACACCGCAAAAACGAAAAGTCCGCTGATCACGATAACAGGACCATACCCCTCGAAAAGTACCGCCGCCGCGCAGGAAATCAGCACGATGCTCAGCAGATCCAGGAAACGTTCTACAAAAAACGTGCTCAACGTATGACTGTAGGAAATGCCGTGACGCTTGAGATACAGGGAACGCACGGTTTCGCCTGCCTTGCCTGGCGTGGTAGACAGCGCAAATCCGCAGAAGTAGTAAGACAGATGCCAGCGATGGGGAATGCGCTTCTGCGCGAGCTTTTGCAGATACCACTCCCAACGCCAGTAACGCAGGGCGTAATTCAGCAGCGACAGGCCAAGAATTACCGACCAGCCGATAATGCCGACATCCAGAATCGCGTCACGGGTGGCGTGAAAGTCCCCCAGGAACATGGCCCCCAGATACAGTCCGATACCTGCCAGGATCGACAGCAGGATGGGCTTTTGAAACCGTTCCATCTTGTTGAATCCGTACTGATTTTTATTAGAGTTTGAAGGACCTCACGGCCAGCTCGAGGTCTTTCTGAAGGTGCACCAGTGTACCACTGTCATGTTGACTTTGTTGTTTAAAATTGCCGTTTTCGGTAACCGGCGCGTATTTGAGGGCCTGGTACAGCGACGTGATCCGGATGACCGCCGCCTTGTGTGAAGGCAGCGCCTCGCAGACCCGGTCGGCGAAGCTTTGCGGACCCTCCGCCGGCTCCCGCACCAGTCCCTTGCGGGCCAGTTTGCGACAGAATGCCAGATAAGCCCGGTCAACCCGATCGACCCGCCTTGCCGGTGGATGACGTAGCAGGATTCCTACAATCAATCCCAACACTATGGCGCCCGCCACGCCGCCCAGCAGGGCCGCAATCCGCTGGGGCGTCACCTCACCCAGCAGCGACCGGAACAGCTCGGACTGTCGATCCTGATTGTAAGCGACCACATTCTTGTACCAGAGATAATCGATGTAGTCTGCCAGCAGCCGGACGCGGGCGAACAGGGCCACGTTGCGCAACCGATCCGGCGACAACGGGGAATCCGTCAGAAAACTTTCATCTTCCATGCCGTCCATCGAACCCAGCTCAATGCGGTTGGGTGCCACTGCCGCAGTCGGATCAACCCTCACCCACCCCTGCCCCGCAAGCCAAACCTCGGCCCAGGCATGGGCGTCGTACTGGTGCACCAACAGGTAATTGCCAATGGGATGAGCTTCACCGCCCTGGTAACCACCGACCAGTCGGGCTGGAATACCGGCGCTGCGCATCAGGAACACAAAGGCGCCCGCATAATGGGCGCAATAGCCGCGCCGTGTTCCAAACAGGAATTCATCGATGGTGTCCTGCCCGAGCAACGGCGGTTTCAGGGTATAAACGAACTCCTCGCGGTTGAACCAGGTCATGACGTCATTCACCAGTTGCTGCGGCGAGCCCCGCAGTTGCGCCAGACGCTCGCGCGCATAACGGCGGGCTTGTTCGTTGCCGTCGGCAGGCAGTTGCAGGTAGCGGTTAAGGTCCCAGCTGCGCAAGCCATCGGCCTGGTAACGGAAATCGGGGTAGCTGGTGACCTGGTACGAAATAGTGGTGTCGATCTTGTTCTTGTTCAAGTGGGTCAGCAGCCCGGTGGCACGGGCATCCGGCAGACTGACCTTGGCGGCCGGCATTGTCATCAGCCAGCGCTGCCCGGTGGGCTCCAGAATCACACGATAATCTGTACCGTCGCTCACCGCGCACGAGCTGGCTTTCCTCGAACGCACGCAAATCTTCGTCGGCCACCGCGTGCCAGGTGCGACCATCAAAACGATCGAACACGGCGGCACGCCAGTAGCGTTCCCGATTCGGTGGAATGGCACCGGAAAACTCGGCCCGAAATGCCAACGCGGGCGAGCGGGACAGATCGGAAATGTCCCCGGGTGACATCCGGTCACTCAGCCCGATGAAATTCTGCTTGTTGTGCAGATTAAGCTGCCACAGCGGGCCAATGCGCGGGAACAGGAAAAACAGCGCGAGCATCAGCGGAATACTTTGCATGATCAGACGCAGCGACACACCCAGTGGACGTTTCACCGCGATTCTGGCATCGGTCTGGTTCAACGCAACCTGGGTGGCGGTGATCACCAGCAGTACCAGCAAAACGTACAGCGTCGAGTACAGGCTGGTGGAAAACAGGAACTCCGTCGCGAGCACGAAATAGGACAGGATAACAATCAGGAATGCGTCACGGCGGGTCGCCATTTCCAGCTGCTTGAACAGGTAGGCGGTAATGAGCAACGCGACACCGGCGTCCGGCCCCAGCACCGTGCCGTGGTGCAGGATCACGCCTGCGAAGCCGGACACCACTAGCAGCAGGCGAACCGCCCGCCCGGGAAACGGCCAGCGCTGACGGAACACCTGAACGCGCCAGACCAGCACCGCCACGAACGCCGGCAGCATCCACAAAGGCAAGCGCGACAAATGCGGCAACACCGCAAGCACCGACGTTGCCAGCAGCAACACGAATGCCGTGCGGGGCATTGGAAAACCGTGACGTTTGTGATCCCTGGCCATGGCCTGCTCCTAAAACCGGGCCAGCGCTTCCAGACAGCGCCGCTGATGTTCAGGTCCGGATTCGGGCTCCAGCACCCGCCCGGGAAGTCGCAGACCAAATACCATGTTTTTGCGCGAATACTCCATCACCCAGTAACACAATTGAGAGAGTTTCAGTTCCACATTGCTCGCCGGCATCACATCCCACGACAGCCAGCGGACATCGGATTGCAGGCCGTGAAAACGCTTGGTATACATCTGCTGCGTGCGTGCGAATGCTTTCCAGTCCACGGTACTCAACGGATCCGTCTCCTGATACATCCGCAGACTGTCAAAGTCGTCTTTGCCATCGGGAACAACGACCTTGCCTTCCGCGGTGGAACCATTGTTGCCGGTCGACATTTCACAGGCTATCGGCTTGGGAAAGACCAGGCATTCCATATCCAGCGCAATCCAGGTCCAGGCGCGCACCAGGCCCAGGGGATATACCGATGTCACATAGAGACGCCCCGGTCTGAACACGCCCCGCTTGTTCACCTTGATCAGCATCTGCGCCGGAATTTTTTCTGCTTCCAGCAAATTATGTCCATCACTCTCGAAATCGTACCACCGCAACTGCACTGCACAGTGATCCCGCTTGCGGGATTTTCCCAGGTAGAGATTGAAGCGGGCTTCACCACCGGCAAACGCGGGCTCGGTATGAGCGGCCGCAATCACCAGACCGGACAGATTCGAAAACGTCTGCAGGATCGTGACGACAAACAGACTGCCGAGAAAGAAGCTGAAATTCAGTATCAGGCTATTGTCGTAATTGACGCCTGCCAGGAACAGCAGGAATGCCGTCAGCAGGAAACCAAATCCCATGCGGGTCGGAAAAATGAAAATGCGCTTCTGGTCGAGCACCACGTGGCGGGTCGAGGGAATTCTTCGATCCAGCCACGCCGCCCAACGCCTGCGAACAGGGTTGACCAGAAATCCGAACCATGGCTCAGCGCGTGGCAATGACATTGACCTCTTTCAATACGTGATCCACCAGACGCTGGCCTTCGTGGCCCGTCACGTCACGGGCTCCACTCAAGCGATGCTCTGCCACGGGCCCAAGCACTGCCTGCACATCTTCGGGAATAACATGCTGACGCCCTGCCACCAGCGCCAGCGCCTTTGCACTGCGGATCAACGCCATGCCCGCCCGCGGCGACAATCCTACGACGAAATGACTGGATTCCCGCGTGTACGCAAGAATGCGCTGCACATAATCCAGCAGCGCATCCGACACATGCACCCCGCTCACCTGCTTTTGCAGCTGCAGCAGCTCTTCGCGAGTAACCACTGGCTGCAGGGTTTCGAGTTCCTCGCGGGGATTCTTGCCTTTCAGCAGTTCACGCTCCACCTTGGGATCGGGATAGCCCAGACTCAGCCGCATCAGGAAACGATCGAGCTGGGATTCCGGTAAGGGAAACGTACCCATCTGGGTCACGGGATTCTGGGTGGCAATGACAAAAAATTGCTCTGGCAGCGCATGACTGACGCCTTCGATGGTGACCTGGCGCTCTTCCATCGCCTCCAGTAACGCGCCCTGGGTTTTCGGTGTAGCGCGATTGATTTCATCCGCCAGCAACACTTCGGAAAAAATCGGACCCTTGCGAAACTCAAACTGCGAGTCGCCAGGATTGAACAGCGTCGTACCGAGAATATCGGCAGGCAGAAGATCACTGGTAAACTGGATGCGCTGATAGCTGAGCCCCAGCACCTTGGCAAGCGCATGAGACAGAGTAGTTTTACCCATGCCGGGCAGATCTTCGAGTAGCAGGTGCCCACGGGCAAGCATGCAGGACAGGGCAAGCCGGATCTGCGGCTCCTTGCCCAGCAGAATCACACCCAGGCCTTTTACGAGGCGATCGATAATCGGTTGAGACACCCGATTCCTCCAGCGTTCCAGACAGTTGATTGATTCATTCTAGCCCGGATACGACTGGAGAAAACCGCGTCTAGGTGGAAATCAGCGCCAATCCGCGGGCCAGGTCACGCTTGATATCGTCGATGTGCTCGAGACCAACCGCTACACGGATCAGATTTTCCGTAATACCCGCACTGGCTTTGTCGGCATCTGACAGGCGCCCATGGGTCGTCGTCGCCGGATGGGTGATCGTGGTTTTGGTATCCCCCAGATTGGCCGTAATGGAAAGCAGCCGGGTATTGTCGATAACCCGCCAGGCTTCCTCGCGTCCGCCTTTTACCCGGAACGACACCACACCACCAAACGCATCCTGCTGCTTGCGCGCCAGCAGATGTTGCGGATGGGTTGGCAGACCGGCATAAAAAACCTTCTCGACTGCCGGATGCTGTTCCAGCCAATCCGCAAGGCGCAATGCGTTGGCGCTATGCGCCTGCATCCGCAGACTCAGGGTTTCCAGACCTTTCAGAAACACCCACGCATTGAACGGACTCAACGTCGGGCCCGCAGAACGCAGAAAGCCGTAGACCTCATCCATCAACACTTTGCTGCCACAGACCGCCCCGCCGATACAGCGGCCCTGTCCATCGAGAAACTTGGTGGCGGAATGGACCACGATATCGGCGCCCCATTCCAACGGACGCTGCAATGCGGGCGTGCAGAAGCAGTTATCCACCACCAGCAGCGCATTGCTTGATTTCGCCAGCTTGGACAGCGCGGTCAGATCGGCAATCTCGCTCAACGGATTCGACGGCGTTTCCAGAAACAGCATCCGGGTCTGCGGCGTGATCGCAGCCTGCCATTGCGCAAGATCGGTGAGACTGACAAACGTAGTCTTGACGCCAAACTTCTTCAGGTATTTCTCGAACAGCACATTGGTGGTGCCGAACACCCCGCGCGAGCACACCACCTCGTCGCCGGACTGCAGCAGCGCCATCACTGTCGAGAGGATCGCTGACATACCGGACGAGGTTGCCACACACCGCTCGGCGCCTTCCATCGCAGCCAGCTTGGCTTCAAAAGAACTGACCGTGGGATTGGAGAAACGGGAATAAATAAAACCCTCCTCCTTGCCACCAAAACGCGCAGCCGCCTGGGCCGCGCTATTGAATACAAAGCTGGAGGTCGTGAAGATCGGTTCCCCGTGGGAACCATGATCCGTGCGCAACTGGCCGGCGCGAATGGCCAGAGTTTCAATGTGCAGCGGATCGTCGTCGTTGAAATCAAATGTCATGACTAAACCATATCTGTCGCGAAGAACCGCAGCGGGAGATGCGGCTCAATTGGCGTTGTGCAGATCGATGCTCTCATCGTTCAGCAGTTGCAGCGAACCCTTTTTACCTTTGGCGCTGTCGTTACGCATTCGCTCCAGACGGGTCAGATAGGCAGCATCGATATCGCCAGTCACGTATTCACCATTGAAGACCGAACAATCGAACGCCTCGATTTTCGGATTGCCTTCACGGGCCGCGGCAATCAGGTCCGACAGATCCTGATACACCAGCCAGTCGGCACCGATAATGTCGCGGACTTCTTCCACCGTGCGGCCGTGGGCAATCAGTTCAGACGCCGCCGGCATGTCAATGCCATACACGTTGGGATAGGTCACTTCGGGCGCTGCAGACGCGAAGTAAACCTTCTTCGCTCCCGCTTCCCGCGCCATTTCGATGATCTGGTTACAGGTGGTACCACGCACGATGGAGTCATCCACCAGCAGCACATTTTTGCCCTGGAATTCCAACTCGATCGCATTCAGTTTCTGGCGCACGGATTTCTTGCGCTCGCTCTGGCCGGGCATGATGAAGGTACGACCGATATAACGGTTCTTGATGAACCCTTCGCGGTATTTAACGCCCAGAATATTGGCCAGCTGCAACGCCGATGTACGGCTGGTATCCGGAATCGGAATGACCACATCGATATCATGATCCGGCCACACGCGACGGATTTTTTCCGCCAACTTTTCGCCCATGCGCAGACGGGCTTTATAGACAGAAATGCCGTCCATGATGGAATCCGGCCGCGCCAGGTAGACGTGTTCGAAAATGCACGGACGGTAAACGGGACCTGTTGCGCACTGGCGGGTAAACAGCTGGCCTTCGGTATTGATGTACACCGCTTCACCGGGCAGCACATCACGAATCAGCTGGAAGCCGAGCGCCTGCAGCGCAACGCTTTCCGACGCCAGCATGTATTCCACACCGGACTCGGTTTCACGCTCACCAAAACACAGCGGACGAATCCCATACGGGTCGCGAAAGCCGACAATGCCGTAACCGGTGATCATCGATACCACCGCATAGGCGCCCTTGCAGCGACGATGCACCGCGCTCACAGCAGTGAAAATATCTTCTTCGGTCGGCACCAGCTTGCCCAGCACCTGAAGCTCGTGGGCAAAGATGTTCAGCAGCACCTCGGAATCCGAGTTGGTGTTGATATGGCGCAGATCGGTTTTATACAGATCCTCGCCGATCTCATGGGCATTGGTCAGGTTGCCGTTATGGGCCAGGGTAATGCCGTAGGGAGAATTCACATAGAACGGCTGGGCCTCGGCCGAACTGGAGGAGCCGGCGGTCGGGTAGCGGACGTGAGCGATCCCCATGTTCCCCTGCAGGCGACGCATGTGGCGGGAACGGAAAACATCCCGCACCATGCCATTGTCCTTGCGCAGGAACAGCTTGTCCTGATCGCAGGTTACGATACCGGCGGCGTCCTGGCCACGGTGCTGGAGGACGGTAAGCGCATCATACAGGGCTTGATTCACATTGGAGCGGCCTACGATGCCGACTATTCCGCACATTCGCCTTTACCTCGATACGTCGCGTGCATGAAAGAATGACAATGATAGCGCAATTCGCCTAGCGCGAACCGATCGCCATGATCTTGTCCCAGAGTTCCCGCCCCACCTCGGCTGTCCATGTTTCAACCAGCAGGAAATGGGGGATCATTACAGATTGCTGCCACCAGGGATCACCTGGCATCTGGGTCGTGCGAGACAATACCGCGAGCGCCACCACGACCAGCAAGGCACCCCGCAGCGCGCCAAAAACCGTACCCAGAGCCCGGTCGGTACCGGACAGCCCTGTGGCATTTACCACTTCTTTGACCAGGTGCCGAACCAGCGCACCCACAATCAGGGTCATCACAAACAGCGCAACGAACGCCAGCGGCTGCCGGGCAGACGGCGGATCAATGAAATCGGCAATAAACACCGCCATGGGAAGACTGAACAGACGGGCCACCACGAAGGCAGCGACCCAGGTAACCAGCGACAGAGCCTCGACTGTGAAGCCGCGCATCAGACTGACGATCATGGAAACCGCGATGGTGCCTAAAATCACGTAATCGGCAATATTCATCTTACCGGACTGACCGCGCCTGCTGGACTGGAAGAAAGAGCGCGCATTCTACCAAATGCCACACTAAATGCCTACGCTGATCTGTTCAAGGAATGTACTTGAGAATCAGTGCCTTGAGTTTGAATTTGGCTTCCAGCTCGGCTTTCTGTGATTCCAGATGGGCGCGACGGATCTCTGGACCAACGTAAACCTTGTAAAGGGTCGAGGAAGCGCCCTTGCTGGTCCGCACGAAGGCGGGATAGCCGCCTGCCTTGAGTTTGTCTTGCAGCCCCATGGCATTATCACGGCTGGAGAATGCACCGACCTGGATCATCCAGGCTTCCGCCAGGTCGACCGTCTGCTCCACCGGCTTGCCTTGCAGCTCCTGATCTACCTTCTTTTCTTGCACCAGATACGCTTCCGTCGCCTTGTCGGGCGACGCGCTGGCGACTGCGGGACTTTCCTCCGACGGAGCAACTGACACAGGCTGGTGATCAAACTGATCGCCCTGGCTTTCCTGCGCTGCCTTGTCAGCTTGCACCGCCGAGACCGCTTGGACATGCTCGGCCACCGCCTGCTCCAGCGGCTTGACGTCAGGCGCGACAATACTGATAACGGGCTTTTCCGGTATCGCGTAGGGCGCGGTATCAATGCGCTGCTGCTGCCCATCGAACACCAGCGGTAAAAAGATCACCGCCAGTGAAATCAGCACCACCGCACCCACCAGACGTTGCTTGAGATTCTGTTCCAAGATGGAATCACCCTTTGGCAGACATGGACCTGCGGTATTGTATAACGTCTGCCACGGTATAGAAGGAGCCAAAGACCAAAATCAGATCTTCTTTTCCGGCTTCGCTGAATGCAGCGCGATATGCCTGGCGTGGCGACGCTGCGGCAGCCACTGTGAGGGCTCCGGCATCCAGAAGTGTCGACGCAATCGATTCTCCGGCTAGCCCGCGGGGGCCTGCCAGGGTGGCGGGATACCAGCGATCAACGGCGGGCAGCAACTCCACCAGGGTGTCGGCAACGGCTTTGTCTCCCAACATGCCAATCACGCAGTGCACATGACGGTAACCAGACCTGACCAGCGATTTGGCCAGATGTGCCGCCGCGTGGGGATTGTGGCCGACATCCAGCATCACCGCCGGATCCTGCTGTACGATCTGCTGTCGCCCCGTCAGGGCGGCGGACGCCAGACTGGACGCGGTCAGTCCTGGCTCCAGACGGAAAGGGGACAAGAGCAGCGCCTGCAAGGCAACCACCGCATTACGCCAATACAAATGGGTTGGCGGCAGATCCTGCCGGCGCACCGCGGCCCCTGCGGTATCCAGCCCGCGAAACTGCCAGCGCCCCGCTTCACCCTGTTCACCGGCGAATTCCACGCCGATCTGCAACAGTCGACAACCCAGCGAGCGGGCTGCATTCAGCACCAACTCAGGCGCATCCGGCTCCCCCATCAGCAAGGGGCGAGCGGCCCGGCCAATGCCGATTTTCTCCAGGCCGATCTTCTCCCGAGTATCGCCCAGGAACTGCTGATGATCGAGATCGATGGAAGTCACCATCGCAATATCAGCATCCCAGATATTGACCGCATCCAGACGACCACCAAGCCCTACTTCAAGCACCAGTACATCCAGCCCGCGCTGCTTGAATACCAGCATGGCCGCGAGGGTAGTGAACTCGAAATAGGTAAGGCTGACGTCGCCACGCTGCGCCTCGATCTGTTCGAACGCCGCAATCAGCGCGGCATCATCGCATTGCATGCCGTCAATTCGTACGCGCTCGTTGAAATCGATCAGGTGCGGTGAGGTGTAAACGCCAACGCGATAACCGTGGGCAAGCAGCACAGACTCAAGGAAAGCAACCGTAGAGCCTTTGCCGTTGGTACCGCCCACGGTAAAGATGAAGGGCAAATCCGACAGCAGATCCAACCGCTGCGCCACCTGGCTCACCCGCTCCAATCCCATATCAATGGCTTTGTAGTGCAGGCGCTCCAGACGGTGCAGCCAGTCGTTCAGTGTCATCAGGCGGCGTTCTGGGCAGGCAGCAGTTTGGCCATCAGGCGCTGGAGAGTGTCCTTCAGTTCGCTGCGGTGGACGATCATATCAATTGCACCGTGCTCAAGCAGGAATTCGCTGCGCTGGAAGCCTTCCGGCAGTTTCTGTCGCACGGTCTGCTCGATCACCCGCGGGCCGGCGAAACCGATCAGCGCGTTGGGCTCGGCAATGTTGATATCGCCCAGCATGGCCAGGCTTGCCGATACGCCACCATAAACCGGGTCAGTCAGAACCGAAATGAACGGCAGACGCGCTTCCTTGAGTTTTTCCAGGGCAGCGCTGGTCTTGGCCATCTGCATCAGCGAGAACAGGGCTTCCTGCATGCGCGCACCGCCACTGGCAGAGAAACACACATAAGGGGTACGCACTTCGATCGCTGCATTGACACCGCGAACAAATTTCTCACCCACGATGGAACCCATGGAGCCACCGAGGAACTCGAACTCAAACGCCGACGCCACGACTGGATACTGGTTGACCGTACCTTTCATCACAATCAGCGCATCGTTTTCACCAGTACCTTTTTGGGCACCGGCCAGACGATCCTTGTACTTTTTGCTGTCCTTGAACTTCAGTCGATCAACCGGCGCCAGATCCGCCGCGATTTCCTGACGCCCTTCGGCATCCAGAAACCAGTCCAGCCGCCGGCGCGCGTTGAGGCGCATGTGGTGATCACACTTGGGGCAGACGTCGAGATTGACTTCCAGCTCAGGCCGATAGAGAAAAGCACCGCACTTGGCACACTTGCGCCACAATCCTTCGGGGATGTTGCTTTTCTTGTTGCCCCCTCTTCCCACACTGGGCAGGATTTTCTCTATCCAGCTATTGCTCATGATGCCGTCCTGATTGAATTGTTATGGTTGATCCAGCCCGGAGCGCAATGCCTGCATGGTTTCGGCAATTTTTTCCTGCAGTACGGGCAGATTCTGCTGATGCGCAGCAACCAGGTTGACCAGTGCACTGCCAACGACAACGCCGTCAGCAATGGCACCCACCGCCCTGGCGGTCGCGGCATCCTTGATACCAAACCCGACGGTAATCGGCAAATCGGTTATTTTGCGAATTGTTTCCAGCTTCTCCTGCACCGCCTGGACATCCAGGTTGGCCGCACCGGTGACACCCTTCAGCGATACATAATACAGATAGCCCTGCGCCGCCTTGGCAATCTTTTCGATTCTGGCTGCCGTGGTGGTAGGTGCAATCAGAAAGATGCTGTCGATGCCCACTTTGGCAAATTCATCGTTAAGGGGTTTGGCTGCTTCCGGCGGCAAGTCCACCGTGATCATGCCGTCGACACCAGCCTCCGCCGCATCCTTGGCAAACGCAGCGTACCCATAAATCTCGACCGGATTGAGGTAACCCATCAGGATGATCGGCGTCGTGGTGTTGGTCTTGCGGAACTCCCGCACCATATCCAGCACCTTGTGGGTAGTGACGCCGTTAGCCAGCGCTCGCTCGTCTGCCAGCTGGATGACCGGGCCATCGGCCATGGGATCGGAAAACGGAATGCCCACCTCGATCAGATCGGCGCCGTTTTCTGCCAGCACATGCAGCAGCGGCACCGTGGCATCCAGCGCGGGATCGCCCGCCGTAATAAAAGGAACCAGGGCCTTGCGCCCCTGGGATTTCAGTTGTTCAAAGCAAGCCTGGATTCGGCTCATGGTTGCAAACTCCTGTACCGCTCAGCCGAGGGAAATGCCATCTAGCTTGGCAACGGTGTGAATATCTTTATCACCACGACCAGACAGGTTGATGATGATGATCTGGTCCTTGTCCATGGTCGGCGCCAGTTTTGCGGCGTAAGCCAACGCATGGCTGGACTCCAGGGCCGGCATGATGCCTTCCACCAAGGTCAGGGTGCGGAATGCGTTCAGCGCCTCGTCATCGTTGGCAGCGACATACTGCACACGGCCACAATCCTTGAGCCAGGAGTGTTCGGGGCCAACACCGGGGTAATCCAGACCTGCGGAAACCGAGTGCGTAGCGATGATCTGGCCGTCCGCATCTTCCATCAGGTAGGTGCGATTGCCGTGCAACACGCCGGGGCGCCCGGCACTCAATGGCGCAGCATGCTGGCCGGTCTCGACACCCAGACCACCCGCTTCAACGCCGTACATTTTCACCGACCCGTCCGCCAACATCGGATGGAACAAACCAATCGCATTGGAACCGCCGCCCACACAAGCCACCAGCGCATCGGGCAGTTTGCCGGTCTGATCCAGACATTGCTGACGGGCTTCACGACCAATCACGCACTGGAAATCCCGCACCAGTTTAGGGTAAGGGTGTGGACCTGCAACGGTACCGATGATGTAGAAGGTGTGATCGACGTTGGTCACCCAGTCCCGCAGCGCTTCGTTCATTGCGTCTTTCAGGGTCTTGGTGCCGGAATGCACAGGCGTTACTTTGGCCCCGAGCAACTTCATGCGGTAGACGTTCAGTGACTGACGCTGCACATCTTCCCAGCCCATGAACACTTCACACTCCAGGCCAAGACGCGCCGCGACCGTCGCTGTTGCGACGCCGTGCTGCCCTGCCCCGGTTTCGGCGATCACGCGACGCTTGCCGGTGTATTTGGCCAGCAACGCCTGACCGATGGTGTTATTCACCTTGTGGGCGCCGGTGTGATTGAGATCTTCGCGCTTGAGATAGATCTGGGCGCCACCGAGTTGGCGGGACCATCGTTCGGCGTGATACAGGGGCGACGGACGGCCAACATAGTGGGCCAGGTCCTTGTCAAAGGCCGCCTGGAATTCCGGATCTTTGGAAAGCTTGTTGTAGATGGCTTCGAGGTCATCCAGCGCTGCCATCAGGGTTTCGGACACAAAACGGCCACCATAGGGACCGAAGTTGCCCAGATCGTCCGGGGTATTCAGAAAATCACGCTCGTTGAGAGCCACTTTCAACTCCTTGCATGAATGCAGTGATCAGTTGGGGATCTTTGATGCCTTTGGCCTGTTCCACCCCGCCGCTGACATCGACAGCCCAGGGCTTCACTTGCGTGATGGCCTGGGACACGTTTTGGGGATTGAGTCCGCCGGCCAGAATGACCGGTTTGGACAGGGATCGGGGAATGCGGTTCCAGTCGAAGATCTGCCCGGTGCCGCCCGCCTGGCCCGCAACGTAGGTATCCAGCAGCAGGCCACGGCTACTATGATAATTCTGCGCCATTTGCGCAAGGTCGATGTCATCCCGCATACGGATGGCCTTGATATAGGGGCGGCCATACCGGTTGCATGCTGCCTCGAGTTCATCACCATGGAATTGCAGCAGGTCCAGCGGTACCGCCCGCAACACCGCTTCGACAAACGCGGGATCAGCATCCACAAACAGGCCTACGGTGCAGATAAACGCTGGCAGCTCACGCACAATGGCGGCTGCCTGCACAGGACTGATATTGCGGGGACTGGGCGGGTAAAAGACAAAGCCAAGCGCGTCTGCCCCCGCCGAGATCGCATCGCGTGCATCCTCAAGCCGGGTAATGCCACAGATCTTGACCCTTGTCCTCACAAAAAACCTCAGAAAATTCAAGCAGATTGCCGGTTAATTTCCAGCCGCGATGCAAACAGGGAAGCAGTGTAACAGAGTTACCCACCGCTGCGCAGCCTGGAATCATGGGTCACAGCGGCATAAAGGGAGCGTCCGGCTCGGCGGCCGGAATCTGGAAATGCTCGGGATAGTGAACGCGCATGAAATACAGGCCATAAGGCCCCGCGGTCGGGGCGCCCTGCTTGCGGTCTTTCGACTGCAGCACATGCTGAACCCAGTCCACCGGTTGCTTGCCACACCCTACTGCCATCAAAACGCCAGCAATGTTGCGAACCATGTGGTGGAGAAAAGCGCTAGCCTGGATGTCCAGCACAATCAGGCGACCACGCTGGTACAGATCAATCTTCTGCACCTCCTTGACCGGAGACTTTGCCTGACAGCCTGTGGCCCGGAATGCGCTGAAATCGTGTTCGCCAAGCAAATAGCGGGATGCCTGCTGCATCAATCCGATATCCAGCGGACGGAAGTTCCAGGTCAGATGCTTGATGCCCAGCGCCGGCCGCACCGGATGGTTGTAAATAACGTAGCGATAGGCGCGGGCCCTGGCAGAAAAGCGGGCATGAAATTCCTCGTCCACGACCTTGGCCCAACGCACCGAAATGGCATCCGGAAGATTGGTATTGCAACCAAAGATCCAGCCATACATATCCCGTACTGAGGGGGTATCAAAGTGCACGACCTGGCCGACTCCATGCACGCCGGCATCGGTGCGTCCCGCGCAATGCACCAGCACGTCATGATCAGCCACCCGGGCAATGGCCTTTTCGAGCTTTTCCTGAATGGTGTTGGGATCGTGCCCCTGACGCTGCCAGCCGCCGAAGCCGCTGCCGTCGTATTCCACACCTAATGCTATTCGCATGGATAATCTGTCCCACTTCTATCGCGCCAACAAAAAAGAGGGCTTTCAGCCCCCTTTTTATGTTGCGGATGGTAAGTGCTATTCGGCCCTGGTTCAACCTTCCAGGCGGGCAAGCAGGTCCTTCGCTTCCTGTTTCTGATTGTCGTTACCTTCAATCAGTACTTCATCCAGAATGTCACGGGCACCGTCGCGATCCCCCATGTCGATGTAGGCACGGGCCAGATCGAGTTTGGTGGAGGTTTCGTCGGCATCGGACAGGAAGTCCAGCTCATCTTCGGCGCTGCTGGCAAAATCATTGGCAGCAGGCTGTGTCGGTGGTGGCGTGAAGGCTTCCGGCTCAAAAGCCGGGGTGGCAATCACGGTAGCATCTTCTTCCGGCACATCAGAACCCAGACCCACATCGAAGTCCAGCTCATCAGCCAGTTGGGCAGCCGCCGCAGAATCCAGCTCGGGCTCCTCTGCAGGCGCAGCCGGAGCTGTTTCCTGAGATGGTGTGAACGCGATGGTCTGGTCCTCTTCGGTATCGAAGCTCACCGGCTCGGCACTGAACGCTTGCGGCTCGGCAGGCTTTTCGACATCAAAGTCCAGATCGAAGTCCAGGCTGTTATCGTCGGATACCGGTTCGGATGGTGTGGTTTCCATCTGATCGAAATCCAGCGACAGGTCTTCATCAAACGCAACCGTGGATGTCGGCGTCTCGCTGCTGGCGACATCGGCATCATCCAGCGAAAACTCTGCATCGAAATCCAGGGTATCCGCTGCAACCGGTTCGGACTGGACAGAGCCTGAATCGAATGACGATTCAGCGGGTGTCGACACGTCAAAATCGAAGTCCAGGCTGTTGTCTTCGCCGGATACGAAAGAAGCCGGCTGCTCGGCTGCGGGCTTGATCTCGCTATCCATGTCCAGATCAAAGTCCAGGGTCGGCACAGACGCTTCTGCCTGCGACTCTGTTGCTTGTGACGCAAAGCTGGCGCCGGTGTCTTCCAGATCACCCAGGTCGAAGTCCAGGCCGGTATCCGATTCCTGCTCCAGCTCGCTTGCGGCAATGACGGTCGCGTCATCGTCGGCTATATCAAAGTCAAATGATTCTGCGTCGTCGGACAGCACTTCCGCTTCGGGTTCTGCCACATCCGACTCGGCAAAATCCGCTTCCGGTGCAACCCGTGCACGCAACTCGTCAGCTTTCGCCAGCAGTGCGGCCGCGCCCAGGGTCTGCAGCACTCGATAGTGCTTCATGAAGGTGTCAGGCTCTTTGGCATCCGCACAGACTTCGCAGAGTTTCATGCGGATATCCGCACGCTGAGGCTCTTTGGCTGCAGCGTTTTCCAGCATCTCGATCGCCTGCGGATAACGGCCGTAGGCAATGTAGATATCGGCCTCACCGAGCACATCAGCGGTCTGCGGAACCGTCTGCTCCACAGGGGCTTCATCGCGATCTGCCAGTGATTCATCAGCAGGCTCTTTCAGATCGATGTCAAAGTCGTCTTTCAGATCCGCAGTACTTTCCGGCAGCTGGAAGTTTTCCTCCAGATCATCGCCAATTTCTTCTTCTGCCTTTTTGCGGCGGGAAATCATCAGGCCCGCTGCCAGCAGCAACACGATGGCGCCACCGGCAATGCCCAGATACAGCGGATTGGACATGATCTGGCTGAGCAGATCCTGCTGTGGTGCAACCGGCACAGGCTGCGGAGCGGGAACCGGCTCCGGTGCAGGTGGCTGCTGTACAACAGGTTCGATTTCTTCTTCCATCACCAGGCCAGACTCGGCACTGGTTGCGGACGTATCGGTTCCGACGGATTCAGCTGGCGGTTCTGCCAGAGCTTCGGCCGCGACTTCAGGCTCCTGATAATTGAAATCCACATCGGCAGGAACCGGCTCGGCATCGGCGGCGACCGTCGCATCTTCGACTGCGGGCGCCTGTTCAATTGCCGGTGTTTCGGCTACCGGTTCTGGTACTTCGACATCCGCCGTCACCGGGGCAACGGTTTCGGGAACCGACTCGACAGCTGCCGGTGCCGCAGCGGCAGCAGCTTTGGCCTGTTCTTCCAGCTCAGCCAGCTTGGCTTGCAATGCGGCAATCTGCTGATCCTTGAGGCTCAACACCTTTTCAGACGTCTTGAGCTGGTCTTCAAGGTCATTCATCTTGACCTTGAGATCATCGTTTTCCAGTTTGAACTTGTCGATGTTCTCTTCAGCCTGCGCGAGGCGTGAGCGCATTTCACCGCTGCCACCGTCGGCGCCGCCCTGCCCGCTGTCCGCGCCGCCGTCGCTACCTGCCAGCAGCTTCAGGCGACCTTCATTGCTGGGACGTGCCGTCGGCGCCGGACGATCCGCAGTGCGCCCGGTCAGATCCAGCTGCTGGGCTTCCGGGGCTGCGCTACCCTTGCGGGCCGCCAGGCGCTCACGCCACAGACGGTTCTGCTCCGCCACCATTTCGATGGCTTCGCGGGATGACACTTCCATTGCCTGCGCTTCGTTCGGGGCACGCAGCACCTGGCCGCGACGGAGCAAATTGATGTTGCCATCGATAAAAGCATCCGGGTTGTAGCGCTGCAGCGCGATCATGGTCTGCTGCACGCTGACTGCGCCGGAAGGACGCAGATTCTTGGCGATGGACCACAGGCTATCGTTGCTGCTGATGGTGTGGGAATCACCGCTGGCCGTGGTCGAATAGTCGGGCTCGGCTGCCGGCGTGTAACTGGGCTGCGGAGCAGCCTGGGCTGGCGCTGCCTGGCGTGGAGCAGGAGCAGGTGCCGCCTGGGCCTGACGTACCGGCTGGGCTTTCTGCTCGCTGTAAATCGGCGGATCCAGCAGCAGGGTATATTCGCGCAGCAAACGGCCTGCAGGCCAGTTCACTTCCACGAGGAAATTCAAAAACGGTTCCTTGATCGGCTTGCGGGATCGGACCTTGATATAGGAACGCCCTTTGTCACCAATGATGACTTCAAACTTCAGATCACCCAGGATCTGGTAACGCTCGACACCAGCCGCCTGGAAGTCTGACTGGGCAGCCAGCCCGGGAAGGATCTCCGTCGAGGTCAGTTCCCTTACTTGCACCAGCTCGATTTCGGCATCGAGTGGCTCGCTGAGCGCAGAATTGAGTTTGATTTCACCCAAGCCCAACGCGTTGGCCAATCCAGGAATAAATACTCCGACACCAAGCAAAGCAGCGGCAAGTTTACGAACCATCATCTGTTCCCTTAATTTTGATCGACCACCGGATAGCACAGCTATCCCATTGTTCTTGCTGTATAAGTGACTTATTAACGGGTGTGGCCTTACGACGGGATTGCCCACTCCATGCAACAAGCACTCCGTGGGTAGCCTGTAAAACTGAAAGCTACCCCCTAACAAGGATAGCTTTCAATTTTGGGTTGTCAGGCAAATTCTTGAATTATCGTGATCGGGTTAGCTGATTATTCTCGAACCAGCCTAACAAGTTGAGGGTAAGTATCAATTATAAATAGTCTTTTATCAACAATTCGGCGATTTGCACGCTGTTGGTAGCCGCGCCCTTGCGAACGTTGTCTGCCACTACCCAGAGATCGATGCCACGGGGGTGGGAGATATCCTCGCGGATACGGCTGACAAAGGTGTCGTCCTTGTCCGCAGCGTCGGTCACCGGGGTGGCATAGCCACCAGGCTTGCGCTCATCCAGCACGGTCACGCCCGGCGCCTTTTCCAGCAGGGCCTTCACTTCCGCCGCCGTGATCTTCTTGCGGGTTTCGATATGCACGGCCTCGGAGTGACCAAAGAATACCGGCACGCGAACGCAGGTCGGGTTCACCACGATGGACTCATCGCCCATGATTTTCTTGGTTTCCCACACCATTTTCATTTCTTCCTTGGTGTAGCCGTTTTCCTGGAAGACATCGATATGGGGCAACACGTTGAAGGCGATCTGCTTGGGATAGACTTCGGCGGTGATCGGCTGGGTGTTCAGCAGATCAGCCGTCTGCTTGGCCAGCTCTTCGATGGCCTCTTTACCGGTACCGGATACTGCCTGGTAGGTCGCCACGTTGATGCGCTCGATGCCCACCGCGTCGTGAATCGGCTTCAGCGCTACCAGCATCTGGATGGTGGAGCAGTTCGGGTTGGCGATGATGCCGTGCTTCTTGTATTCGGCAATCTTCTCCGGATTCACTTCCGGCACTACCAGCGGGATTTCCGGGTCATAACGGAAGTGGGAGGTATTGTCGATCACCACGCAGCCGGCCGCTGCAGCCTTGGGCGCGAACTCTTCGGAAATGGAGCCGCCCGCAGAGAACAACCCGATCTGCACTTTTGAAAAATCAAAGGTCGCCAGGTTCTCGACCCGAATATTCTGGCCTTTGAACTGCACGATCTTGCCGGCAGAACGTTCACTGGCCAGCGCATACAGCTTGCCTACAGGAAAGTTGCGCTCTTCGAGCACACGGATCATGGTATCGCCCACTGCACCAGTGGCACCGACTACCGCTACGTCATATGTCTTGCTCATAACAACCTGCTTTTTTGAATGTGAATATGCGTCGTTGGAATCAGCCCTGGGCCTGCAGGGCTTTGAGAACGGCCTCACCCATCTGGGTAGTACCGACTTTTTGCATGCCGTCAGTGTAGATGTCACCGGTGCGGTAACCTTGATCCAGAACAGCGCTGACAGCCTGTTCGATACGGTCCGCCACTCTGCCCTGATTCAGGGAATAACGCAACATCATGGCGGCCGACAGGATCGTCGCCAGCGGGTTGGCAATGCCTTTACCGGCGATGTCCGGTGCGGAACCGTGACAGGGTTCATACATACCCTTGCTGTTCTTGTCCAGGGACGCGGACGGCAGCATTCCGATGGAACCGGTCAGCATTGCCGCAGCATCCGACAGGATGTCGCCGAACATGTTTCCGGTCACCATGACGTCGAACTGCTTGGGTGCACGGATCAGCTGCATGGCGGCATTGTCCACGTACATGTGGCTCAACTGCACCTCAGGGTACTCCTTGGCCAGGTCGGTCATCACTTCACGCCACAGCTCCGTCACTTCCAGTACGTTGGCCTTGTCCACCGAGCACACACGCTTGTTGCGCTTCATGGCCAGCTCGAACGCCAGACGACCGATCCGGATGATTTCGGATTCCTTGTACACGTAGGTGTTAAAGCCTTCGCGCTCGCCGTTTTCCAGGGTGCGGATACCGCGGGGTTTGCCGAAATAGATACCGCCCACCAGCTCGCGCACGATCAGGATATCGAGGCCGGACACCAGCTCAGGCTTCAGGCTGGATGCGCCTGCCAGCTGGGGATAGAGAATGGCCGGACGCAGGTTGCCGAACAGCTCCAGGTTGGAGCGCAGGCCCAGCAGACCTTTCTCGGGACGAATGGCGATGGGCAGGGATTCCCACTGCGGGCCACCGATCGCGCCGAACAGGATGGAATCACAGGCCTTGGCCAGACTCAGGGTTTCTTCCGGCAGCGGGCCACCGGTCGCATCGATGGCCGCACCGCCGACCAGGGCGTGTTCCAGTTCCAGGCCCAGGTTTTCCTCGCCATTGAGGAACTCCAGCACCTTCACCGCTTCCGCCATGATTTCGGTGCCGATACCGTCACCGGCCAGAATCAGAATTTTCTTGCTCATAAAAAACCTTTACAAAATGGATTCAATTAATTCGCTAACCGATTGTTTTATTTGATCGCATCAAACAACCAGGGAGCTTCCTGACGACGCTTGGCCTCGTAGGCGCGGATCGCATCGGCGTCCTGCAGGGTCAGGCCGATATCGTCCAGGCCTTCCAGCAGGCAATGTTTGCGGAACGGGTCCACCTCAAACGCAATCGTGCTGCCATCCGGCTTGATGATCTGCTGATTGGCCAGATCGATGGTCAGGCTATAGCCTTCGTTGGACTCCACCGCACGAAACAACTGGTCGACAATTTCTTCTTCCATAACAATAGGTAACAAGCCATTCTTGAAGCTGTTGTTGAAGAATATGTCGGCGAAGCTCGGAGCGATGACGGTCCTGAAACCGAAATCG
Organism: Gammaproteobacteria bacterium; assembly: GCA_041395845.1. Lineage (GTDB taxonomy): Bacteria > Pseudomonadota > Gammaproteobacteria > Pseudomonadales > Ketobacteraceae > Ch67. The sequence goes on along the minus strand of JAWKZS010000014.1, from coordinate 7,986 downwards.
GTCAAAGCCCAGGGCGCGTGCTCACGACTGGAACCACAGCCGAAATTGCGCCGTGCCAGCAGCACCTGGGCGTCCTTGAAGCGGGGCTTGTTCAGAACGAACTCCGGATTCAGCGGACGCTTGCTGCAATCCTGACCGGGCTGCCCTTCATCCAGATAACGCAACTCATCGAACAGATTGGGGCCGAAGCCGGTGCGCTTGATGGACTTCAGAAACTGCTTGGGGATGATCAGGTCGGTATCCACATTGGCGCGATCGAGTGGCGCAACGATACCGGTAAACTTCACATACTTTTCCATGATCAGGCCTCCATCAGTTTGCGAACGTCAGTGAAATGACCAGCAACGGCAGCAGCTGCAGCCATGGCCGGGCTGACCAGGTGGGTACGGCCACCGTAGCCCTGACGGCCTTCGAAGTTGCGGTTCGAGGTAGATGCACAGTGCTCGCCATCACCCAGGCGGTCGGCGTTCATGGCCAGACACATGGAGCAACCGGGCTCACGCCATTCAAAGCCGGCTTCAATAAAGATCTTGTCGAGTCCTTCAGCTTCGGCCTGCGCCTTCACCAGACCGGAGCCTGGCACCACCATGGCCTGCTTGACCTTGGCGGACACCTTGCGGCCTTTTGCCACGGCAGCGGCCGCGCGCAAATCCTCGATCCGCGAGTTGGTGCAGGAGCCGATGAACACGCGATCCGGCACCACATCGGACATCTTCATGCCCGGCTTCAAACCCATATACTGATAGGCACGACGCATGCCTTCCGCCTTGACCGGGTCGGATTCAGTTGCGGGGTCTGGGAGCTGGTCATCAATCGCCACCACCATTTCCGGCGATGTACCCCAGCTGACCTGGGGCTGGATTTCAGCGCCGTTCAATTCAACCACTGCGTCGAATTTCGCATCGGCATCGCTGTGCAGGGTTTTCCAGTAGGCAACGGCCTTGTCCCAGTTGGCGCCGGTAGGTGCATAGGGGCGACCGCGGAAATACTCGATGGTCTTGTCGTCCACCGCCACCATGCCGGAACGTGCACCGGCTTCGATCGCCATGTTACAGATGGTCATGCGGCCTTCCATCGACAGGCTGGAAATGACATCCCCAGCAAATTCGATGGCATAGCCAGTACCACCGGCCGTGCCGATCCTGGCAATGATCGCCAGCACCACGTCCTTGGCGGTGACACCGGCGCCCAACTGACCGTTTACCTTGATCAGCATGGACTTCATCTTTTTCTGGATCAGGCACTGGGTGGCCAATACGTGTTCCACTTCAGACGTGCCGATACCGTGCGCCAGCGCGCCGAAGGCACCGTGGGTCGCCGTATGGGAATCGCCACAGACGATGGTCATACCCGGCAGGGTCGCGCCCTGCTCCGGCCCCACCACGTGCACGATGCCCTGACGCTGGTCGTGCATCTTGAATTCGACGATACCGAACTCGTCACAGTTGTCGTCGAGGGTCTGCACCTGAATGCGGGAGACTTCGTCCTCGATCGGGCCGGAACGGTCGGTGGTTGGCACGTTGTGATCCGGTGTCGCCAGGTTGGCATCCAGACGCCATGGCTTGCGGCCGGCAAAACGCAGACCTTCAAAGGCCTGGGGCGAGGTGACTTCGTGCAGCAGATGGCGGTCGATATAGATCAACGCCGTTCCGTCGTCGCGCTGTTTGACAAGGTGGGCTTCCCACAACTTGTCGTACAAGGTTTTTCCGGCCATGGTATGTCCTCTCTCTGGGGAATCTCAGCCTGCAATGGTAGGGTTTGCCGCCCCATAAAACAAATTCATATTTTTTATTCGATGGATTACTATTGGTTATGAATTGATTCGATCGGATGACCAATGGATATCGCCGCCCTGCACGCCTTCGTCACGGTTGCCGAGACCCGCTCGTTTTCGGAAGCCGCCCTGCGCCTGCACCTCACGCAGCCCGCCATCAGCAAGCGTATCGCCCAGCTGGAAACATCGCTCAACTGCCAGCTGTTCGACCGCATTGGCCGGCAAACATCCCTGACCGAGGCCGGGCAGGCCCTGTTGCCAAGGGCCCAGCGGATTCTGTTTGAAATGGAGGATATGCGACGGGAATTGTCGAACCTTAGCGGCGAGGTCGGTGGCACCCTGAAAATCGGTACGTCACATCACATTGGTCTGCACCGGCTGCCACCGGTCCTGAAAACGTTTTCACGCCGTTTCCCCCAGGTGAATCTGGATATCCAGTTTATCGATTCAGAGATGGCGTTCGATCTGCTGATGCAGGGCCAGCTGGAGTTGGGTATCGTCACCCTGCCCCCGGAGCCACACGCCACCCTGCAAACGATGACAGTGTGGAATGATCCGCTGGCGTTCATGGTGAGCGTGGAGCATCCCCTGGCCGCGCAGAAAGTCGTGGCACTGCAGGATCTGGCGGCGTATTCCGCGATCCTGCCCAGCCTGTCCACCTTTACCCGACGGATCGTCGAAAAGCTGTTCCGCGCCGAAGCACTGGATATCGAAGTCGCGATTTCCACCAACTATCTGGAAACGATCAAAATGATGACATCTATCGGTTTGGGCTGGACGGTACTGCCGGCGACAATGCTGGATGATGATGTCTGCCGTCTGCCAATCCGCGACATCCACCTGACCCGTTCGCTGGGAGTGGTGTTTCATCCCGGCCATTCACTGTCGAACGCGGCAAAAGCCATGCTGCAACTGCTAGCGGAAGAACAATGACTCGCACTGATTCCAGCTATCCGTATCTGCAAGGCTATCCAGCCGATCTGATCGCCCGTGTCGAACCGCTGATTCACAGCGGCAAGCTGGGCGACTGGCTGTTGCAGAAATATCCGGCAGCCCACGAATTCCGCACTGACTCAGCCCTGTACGACTACACCACGGATCTGAAGAAACAGTATCTGGGCAAAGGCATGACGCTGAACCGGGTCCAGTACGACAACAAGATCCAGGTGATCAAACATGCGCTGGGGCAACATCATTTCATCAGCCGCGCCCATGGCGGCAAACTGAAAGCGGTGAACGAAATCCGCATTGCGTCAGTGTTCCGGGTAGCGCCGGAAGCATTCCTGAAAATGATTGTCGTGCACGAACTGGCCCACTTTCGGGAGAAGGAACACAACAAGGCGTTCTACAAGTTGTGTTGCCACATGGAACCCCAATACCACCAGTTTGAATTCGATCTGCGGCTGTATCTGACGCATCTGGATCAGGCTGATCCGATTTATTCCTGATGTTCAGGAACGGTAGGTCCAGCGTGCGCTTTTGCGCGCCCGGTACCGCTCCATCGTCCAGACCTGTTGCGTCACCCGCCCCCGCGCCCAGGGTACTATGGCGTAGACCCAGACTTTTGCAGGCCCCCGTGCTGTCATCACCGTTACCCGCAGGCGCTGGTACAACTCACCTTCGTACTGATCAAGGATTTCCAGCTCGAACTGATCCAGTGGCGCGAGGACCTGACCGTTCACGATCGAGTCCTGCTGCGGCACGATACCCGGGAAGTCCGCCCGCGCCACCAGGCCACAACGATATCCATGAAGTGTGGCCGGTTCCAGCGATGGCACCCGCCCCAATAGGGACTGCAGTTTCTCAGGAAGCTGCAGGGTGCCGTACACGAACAGACCATGACGCATCAGAGGCGGGACAGATCGATCTGATCAAAATTGTGAACGAAGGGATGGGCGCCAAAACCGTCGCCAATGCACTGACGATCCAGCGCAATGGTTTTCAGACCGGCCTCGGCAGCAGCATCGAGTTCCTGCACGATATCGGACAGAAACAGGATTTCCTCAGCGGCAAACCCCAGGGTTTCGCGAATGTGCCGATAGGAAGCAGCTTCACGCTTGCCACCGATCCGGGTATCAAAGAAATGATCAAACAGCGGCGTCAGATCACCCGCCTCGCTGAAGCCGAACAGCAGTTTCTGCGCCGCCTCGGAACCCGAGGAGTACACATTCAACTGAATGCCGGCCGCTTTCCATGCCTGCAGACGTGCCGCAACTTCCGGATAAAGGTGACCTTTCAAGCTGCCGTCTTCATAGCCATAACGCCAGATCAGCCCCTGCAGGGTTTTCAGCGGCGTAATTTTTTTATCCTGATCGATCCAGCCCACCAGCACCTGCCCGACCTTTTCGAGTGATGCGCCGGAATCATTGATTTCCGCCCGAACCGCTGCAATTTCGGCGGACACCGCCGGATCCTGGGCATGCTCAACGACGAAGCGCGCAATTCGCTCCCTCGCATAGGGAAACAGCACATCCGCCACAAACGAAATGCTGGTGGTGGTGCCTTCGATATCCGTCACAATGGCCTTGATCACGGACACGCTCACTTGGCCAGCACTTCATAACGGGGGAATTCACTGGCAATCTTGTCGCCGGTGAATTTGGCAACCCAGCCATCCGGATTGGTAAAGATGCGCACGGCGGTGAAATTAGGCGTGTCGCCCATATCAAACCAGTGCTTGGTGTTGGCTGGCACGCTGATCAGGTCACCCGCACAGCACTGCACTGCCATCACCTTGCCTTCCAGATGCAGATAGAACAGGCCGTCGCCTTTCACGAAGAAGCGCACTTCGTCCTCGGCGTGTTGATGTTCGTCGAGAAACTTCTGCCGCAACGCCACCTTGTCCGGATGGCTCGGATACATATTGATGACGTCCGCCGTCTTGTAGCCACCCTCTTCTTTCAGACGCTCGATCTCGGCGGCATAAGCTTCGAGTATTTCGTCACTGGTGGAAGCATCGGAAATCGGAAATCCCGCTTCCCACTGTTCGAACCGCACGCCTTCGGCATTCAGATGTTTGGCAATTTCCTTGCGATCCTGAGTTTGCACCGACGGCTCGCCTGCATCTTTGTCGCTGTAGATATAAAGTGTGCTCATGGTGTTGACCTTATTTCAGTAACAGACAGGATTTGTATTCGGCTTCCAGCAGGAATTCCATCGCCTCGATGTGACGACGGCATTCCCGGGCGGTTTTGCCCCAGGTATACACGCCATGACCGGCGAGAATGAACGCGTGACAGGCTTGTGCATCTGCAAAATGCTGCTCGACTTCTTTCGACAGCGCCACCATGTCCTGGCTGTTGGCGAACACCGGCACCTTCATTTCGCTTTCGTGGGTGTCGATACCGGAGAACGCTTTCTGCAGTTCATAATTGCGGAACACAATTTCACCGCTCCAGATAGCGCGACTCAGTACGGTGCCGTAAACGGAATGGGTGTGAAACACATAGCGCGCGTCGGGGAAGCGACGGTAAATCAGGGAATGCAGCAGGGTTTCAGCAGAAGGCTTGAGTGGGGTATTCACCGGATTACCACCAGCATCCACGATCATCAGATCGTCTGGCGTCAACTCGCCTTTGCCTTTTCCGGACACCGTAATCAGAAACTGCTCGCTGTCGATCCAGGCCGACAGATTTCCGCTGGTAGCCGGACACCAGTGCCGGCTGTCGATCCAGCGACCGGTTTCGATCAGGTCCTGCTTGAGTTGATCCAGGTTTGCCATCATTCACCCTTGGGTTCCGCGACCCGTGAAAACAGAAAATATGCCATGACCGCTGCCGCCAGCAGCAAGCCCGAGGCCCCATAGTATGCCATTGATCCGCCCCATGCATCGACAATGATCCCCGACCAGTAGGCCCCGAGCGCATTGCCAACACCGTAACAGAACGCGCTGTAGAACGCCTGCCCCTGCCCTGACGCTTCGACGCTGAAAAAACGGTGAATCAGATGAATCGCCAGCGCGTGGAAAATGCCAAAGGTGGCCGCATGCCCCAGCTGCGCCGCCACAATCACCCACGAATGATCAGGAAAAGTGCCGATCAGCCACCAGCGCAACGCGCCGGCCAGCAGACAGAAAATCGCCAGCGAGCGCACACTGAAATTGCTGATGATCTGGTGCATTACCCAGAACACGCCAATTTCTGCCACCACACCCACCGCCCACAGCATGCCAATCTGGGTCTTGCTGTAACCCTCGTCCTGCAGAAAGATCGAATAAAAGGTGTAATACGGACCGTGGGACAACTGCATCAGGAAACACAGGACAAAAAAGCCCAGTACCGTGCCATTGCGCAGTTGCAGCAGGAATGCCCGGAAGCTCCCGGCAGAGCGCCGCTCACCATCTGGCTGGGCCACCAGCATGGCTGCCACGATGATGGTCGCCATGCACAGCGCCACCACCACCGGCAGATTCGCCACCGAATGGTGTTCGAAATACCAGCCCAGCCCCACCACCGCGACGATAAAACCGATGGAACCCCACAGACGGATACGCGAATAGCGCTGAGTGTTGTGCCGCAAATGTTGCAGGGTGATGACTTCGAACTGCGGCAGAATGGCGTTCCAGAAGAAATTGAATCCGGCCATCACCAGGGCAATGCCCCAGAAGCCTGGCTGCAGGAATACGCCGGCAAAGGTCAGCAGAGTCAGTACGGCACCGAGCCGGATGATGAACATGCGGCGATTGCTGCGATCGCCAATCCAGCCCCACAGATTGGGTGCCACCAGACGGGTACTGACCTGAATCGCAGTCAATGTTCCGATTTCCACCAGGCTGAACCCCAGATGATGCAGGTACAGACTCCAGAACGGGACCAGCGATCCAACTACGATAAAATAGAAGAAATAAAACGACGACAGGCGCCAGTAAGGCACCTGTGTTTCGCGAAGGGATGAGGGTTGGTCAGTCACGTTACAGAACGCTGGGAGCCGTTACGCCTGCCCCTTGATGACTGGCGTACCGCTCTGCACATCCATGTTCTGCCCCCGATGACGCAGCACATGATCCATCAGCACCAGCGCCACCATGGCTTCAGCAATCGGGGTTGCCCGCACACCCACGCAGGGATCGTGGCGGCCATTGGTCACGACTTCGACCGGATTGCCGTGGACATCGATGCTCTTGCCGGGAATGCGAATGCTGGACGTCGGCTTCAGGGCGATATGGCACAGAATATCCTGTCCACTGGAAATACCCCCCAGAATTCCCCCTGCATTATTACTAAGGAAACCGTCGGGAGTCAGTTCATCCCGATGCTCCTCGCCGCGCTGGGTCACGCACTCGAACCCGGCCCCGATTTCGACGCCCTTCACCGCGTTAATGCTCATCAGGCCATGGGCCAGCTCGGCGTCCAGCCGATCGAAAATCGGTTCACCCAGGCCCGGCATCACACCGGTCGCAACCACGGTCACCTTCGCACCAATGGAACTGCCATCGCGACGCAGCTGATCGATCAACGCCTCCAGCTGGGGAACGGCAGCAGCATCCGGGAAAAAGAAAGGGTTCTGCTCCACCACGTCCCAATCGAAGGACGCAGGCTTGATATCGCCAATCTGGGCAACGTAGCCGCGAATCTCGATGCCGTAACGCAACTTGAGGAATTTCTTGGCGATGGCGCCCGCAGCCACCCGCATGGCGGTTTCCCGCGCTGACGAACGCCCGCCACCGCGATAGTCCCGCACACCGTATTTCTGGTGGTAGGTGTAATCCGCATGGGCCGGACGGAACGTGTCCTTGATGTCGGAATAGTCCTTGGATTTCTGGTCGGTATTTTCGATCAGCAGCCCGATGCTGGTACCGGTGGTCTTGCCCTCAAAAACGCCAGACAGGATTTTTACGACGTCGTCCTCGCGACGCTGGGTGGCGTACTTGGAGGTGCCGGGTTTGCGGCGATCCAGATCTAACTGCAGATCGGCTTCACTCAGTTCCAGCCCCGGCGGGCAGCCATCAACGACGCAGCCAAGCGCCAGACCATGGCTCTCGCCAAAGGTGGTAACCGTAAACAGTTTGCCGAAAGTATTGCCAGACATAGGAATTCCGTGACGAAGAAACGGTGCGCCATTATAACGGCATGACGCACAGGATGCTAAATTGAACAAAAGCGTTACACATCATACTTTTACCAAGTATTTTTAATGTGCCTTATCACAATACCAGGTCGGCCTGATGGTGATCGATTTCTTCCTTGGTCAGCACAAACACCCCGTGACCGCCC
>JAWKZS010000013.1:0-103654 GCA_041395845.1 Gammaproteobacteria bacterium | reverse complement strand
CGGATAGCACGATTCTTGTCGCTCTGAATGCGCAGCTCACCAACCCGGCGCCAGCCATGGGTGATTTCGCTGATGCCTTCCATGGGTTCGATTTTCAGCCAGTCGACAAACCACTGGGGCGCCAGGTGCGGCGGAGGCTCCGCGTGGCGGCTCACCACCACTTCACCCTGGGGATTGCGGATCGTGACATCCTGGAAATCACCACGGTCAAAAATGGCATCCACCATGGCCTGCACCAGTGCCAGATCGTCTTCTGCCAGCGCTTTGGCTGCTGACAGTCCCAGCGATGTCGCCGTGTCCTGGGCATGCACGTGCATCTGCATTTCCAGGTAATTGCGGCTGTTATAGACGCTCAGGTAACAGATGCCGGCCAGCAGCACCAGCAGCAATCCCGTGATCAGCAAAACCAGTTGGCGATGTAGACTCACCGGTGACTCCTTTTTTATTTGTCTGATATGGATCGGTTGCAGCACTGCTTCCCCCGCTGCAACGATCAACCTATCCTGCCAGCAATGAATGACGTCAGAGTTGACCTACGCCCATACGCAGCTGCAATTCCCGCCACATGCCGATATCCGTGGCTTCACCCAGGCGCCGCTCCTGACCCCGCGTACGGGCTTCCCACAGACCTTCCGCATTGAAGGTGTAAACCGGCACCAGATCCGTCCGCTGCGAGGCGGGCAGCACTTCTTTTTCCAGTATATCCAATACCAGCGGCTCACTGTCATCGTCGGGATAAAAGGTCAGCACCATGTGCGCCTGGTTCTGGCGCAACGCCTTGACGTAGGTGATGCGCAGCTGGCTGGCAGGGATGCCCAACTGACGCAGGGTGAAATACTTGGCGATGGCGAAATCCTCGCAGTCACCGCCATTGCTGGCCAGCGTCTCAAACGGCGTGGCCCAGTAATCTTCCTGCTGCCAATGGTCACTGTCAGAGACAAAGCGCAGCTGGTTGAAGAAGTCGTTGACCCGGTTCAGCTTGTTCGGCGTGGATTCATAAACATTGTCCCACACCAGGGTTTCCCAGCGTTCGAGGCGGGCCACCCCGTCACGTCCGTACTGATCCTCAATTCTGTGTTTGATATCCAGTGCCAGGATGCCGGCCTGCGCAGCCCCCCATACCAGCAGGGACAGCAGCCACCACCACCTGTGCCGGGCCAATGCCTGCTTCACGACGGTTCCGGGGAAAGTCTTTCGTGACTTTAACTATAGCAGCGGAATTTTTGTGCACCGTTGGGGGTCTGACCCAACAGCTTGATCCGGTTCACAGATTCGGATCCGGGTGGTTGGCGCCGAAACACGATGCTGGTGTCATCATCTAACGTTAAACTGTCGCCCCCACTGGTTGGAACCTGTCTCATGCCCGTGCTGATCCGTTTATTACTGCCACTGCTCCTGTTACTCACCAGCACCCAGTCCTGGGCCGAGGATGACTTCCTGCCGGTACACGAAGCATTCAAGGTGCGCGCCGAGGTACAGGGCAACCAGATTCACTACACCTGGACCATCGCCGACGGCTACTACTTGTACCAGCACCGGTTCGGGTTTGATGTCAGCGAAAACAGCAAGGGTGAACTGGGCGAGCCCAGCTACGAGCAGGAAGGCAAATGGAAGGACGACCCCATCTTCGGCCGCGTCCTGGTGTTCTATGGCCAGGTCGATGTGCGGGTGCCGGTGCTGTCGACGCCCGATGGCTTCATCGAAGTGGATGCCCGTTACCAGGGCTGCGCCGACAAGGGGCTCTGCTACATTCCCCAGACCTATACAGATATGTTCCAGGTCGATCCGGCCACCATCAGTGCCAATCCGGAAGACAAGGTCCATGGTCCAGATGTGGACAATCGCGGCCAGCCCATTGTGGTAAAAAGTACAGATCTGGACACCGATGACGCCATCAGCCTGGAAGGTTTCCTGTCCAGCAGCAGCTTCCTGACCATTGTCGGGATGTTTTTCCTGATCGGGATCGGCCTGACCTTTACCCCCTGCGTGCTGCCGATGATCCCCATCCTCAGCAGCATTATTGTCGGCCAGGGTACAGATCTGTCCCGGGGGCGCGCCGCCATCCTGTCGTCCATATATGTACTGGGCATGGCGGTGACCTATGCCATCGCCGGCGTCATCGCCGGTCTCAGCGGCCAGAACCTGACGGTGGCCATGCAGAACCCCACGGTGCTGTTCAGCTTTGCCGCCCTGTTTGTGCTGCTGTCCCTGTCGATGTTTGGATTCTATGAACTGCAATTGCCAGCCTTCCTGCGGGATCGTTTGAATGCCGTCAGCCAGAAACAGAAAGGCGGCACCTACCTGGGTGTGGCAATGATCGGCATGCTGTCCGCCCTGATCGTATCCCCCTGTGTATCCGCCCCGCTGGCGGGCGCGCTGCTTTATATCGGCAAGACAGGGGACTGGCAGCTGGGCGGCGCATCACTGCTGGCGCTGGGATTCGGCATGGGCGCCCCCCTGATTGCCATCGGTGTCAGCGGCGCCAATGTGCTGCCCAAAGCCGGCGGCTGGATGGACAACGTGAAAGCCCTGTTCGGCGTCCTGCTGCTGACGGTGGCACTGTGGCTGATCAAACACCTGCTGCCGGAGTCCCTGCTGGCCATTGGCTGGGGACTGCTGGCGATTCTCGCGGGCCTTTACCTGGGCGCCCTTGACGTTGTCAGCAGCCCCAAAGCAAAACTGTTCAAAGGCATTGGCCTGCTGGCCCTGGTGGCTGGTGCGGCCATGATCTTCAACGCACTCGCTCCCCGCACGGCTGCGGTGGCAAGCGGCCCGGTGGCGGCTGAAGCGGCATCCCCCTTCGTCACCCTGCGCAGTCAGTCCCAGCTCGACGCCGCCCTGGCCGATGCCGCGGCCAATGGCCAGCCGGTGTTACTGGATTTCTACGCCGACTGGTGCACCGCCTGCATCGAGATGGAACATGAGAACTTCTCCCGCCCCGAGGTCCAGGCCCGCCTGCAGGGCTACCGCTGGCTGCAGATTGATCTGACCAACAACCCGGAAGATCAGGCCATCCTGCGCCGCTTCGATATTCCCGGCCCCCCAGCCATCCTGTTTTTTGGCCGGGATGGACAAGAAATCACAACGGCGCGGATTTATGCTTTCAAGTCCCGCCCCCAGTTCCTGCAGCATCTGGACACCCACCAGCTCGCCACCAACAACTGACCAGCGGCCATTCCGGGTGGACATACTTTGCAACAACTTCGGCAAACGTGCCGCCAAGTCACGCCATACTTGTAAATAAATGTAAGAACCGGAACAAAGCACGGGATTGGTGCTCGACCCTGTGTTTATAATCCGGGGCTCGGGAATCCTCTTTCGAACGGAATACATCATGGCAAAACTGCTGGTACTGAACGGCCCCAACCTCAATCTGCTCGGCAAACGCGAGCCGGGGCATTACGGCACCCAGACACTGGAACAGATCAACCAGCACCTGCAGCAGCTGGCCAGCAGCCAGGGCCATGAGTGCGAATGCTTCCAGAGCAACCGGGAGTACGAGCTGATCGAGCGCGTTCACGCCGCTGGCGAACAGGGCGTAGCCTTCATCATCATCAATCCCGCCGCCTTCACCCATACCAGCATCGCCCTGCGCGATGCCCTGCTGGGAGTGAAGATTCCGTTCATCGAGGTCCATCTTTCCAACGTTCACGCCCGTGAGACCTTCCGCCACCACTCGTACTTTTCCGATGTGGCGGTGGGTGTCATTGCCGGGCTGGGCGCCCAGGGCTACGAACTGGCTCTGCAGGCCGCAATCCGCCGCATCAGCCAGTAACCGACTGAAAATCCAAACGATAACGAAAAAGAGACGGCAACATGGACATCCGCAAAGTCAAGAAACTGATTGAACTGCTCGAAGAATCCGGTATCGACGAAATTGAGATCAAAGAAGGCGAAGAATCCGTGCGCATCAGCCGCAACCGCGGCATGGCAGCACCGATCCAGCACTACATGGCGCCCGCTCCTGTCGCGCCGGCACCGGCTGCAGCCCCTGCGGCAGCCCCTGCACCGGCAGCCAAGGCAGAGCCGTCCGTACCGACAGGCCACCAGGTCAAATCACCCATGGTCGGCACCTTCTACCGCTCCGCAGCACCCGGTTCCAAGCCGTTTGCTGAAGTGGGTCAATCCGTGAAGGCCGGTGAAACCCTCTGCATCGTCGAAGCGATGAAGATGATGAACCAGATCGAGGCCGACAAGTCCGGCACCATCACCGCCATTCTGGTGGATAACGCAGAACCCGTGGAATTCGACCAGCCACTGTTCGTCATCAGCTAACGGAAGGCTTACCACATGTTGGAAAAAGTGCTGATCGCCAATCGTGGCGAAATCGCCTTGCGCGTGCTGCGCGCGTGCAAGGAACTGGGGATCAAGACCGTGGCGGTGTACTCCACCGCCGACCGTGACCTGATGCATATCCGCCTGGCGGACGAAGCCGTCTGCATCGGCCCGGCACCGGCCTCCGAAAGCTATCTGAACATCCCGGCCATCATCAGTGCCGCCGAAATCACCGGCGCCACCGCGATCCACCCGGGTTATGGCTTCCTGGCGGAAAATGCCGACTTCGCCGAACGGGTCGAGGCCAGCGGCCTGATCTTCATCGGCCCCACCGCCGATGTCATCCGCCTGATGGGCAACAAGGTATCCGCCAAGGACGCCATGAAGAAATCCGGCGTTCCCTGCGTACCCGGCTCCGACGGCCCCCTGTCCGACGACAACAACGAAATCCTCAAGATGGGCCGCAACGTTGGCTTCCCGGTGATCATCAAAGCCGCTGCCGGTGGCGGTGGCCGTGGCATGCGCGTGGTCCATCACGAGAAAGACCTGATCAAATCCGTCAGCCTGACCCGGGCCGAAGCCCGTTCCGCTTTCGGCGACGACACGGTGTACATGGAAAAATTCCTCACCACGCCCCGTCACGTCGAGATCCAGGTCTTGTCCGATGGCAAAGGCAACGCCGTTTATCTCGGCGACCGGGACTGCTCTCTGCAGCGCCGTCATCAGAAGGTGGTAGAAGAGGCCCCAGCCCCCGGCATTCCCGAACACATCCGCAAGGAAGTCGGCGAACGTTGCGCCCGCGCCTGTGTCGAAATCGGCTATCGCGGTGCTGGCACCTTCGAGTTCCTCTATGAAAACGAACATTTCTACTTCATCGAGATGAACACCCGGGTCCAGGTGGAGCACCCCGTGACAGAAATGGTCACCGGCGTGGATATCATCAAGGAACAGCTGATGATCGCTGCCGGCGCCCCCCTGCGCATCAAGCAGGAAGACGTGAAGATCAAGGGCCACTCCATCGAGTGCCGTATCAATGCCGAAAACCCCAAGACCTTTATCCCCAGCCCCGGCACCATCCAGCGCTGGCATGCACCGGGCGGACTGGGCGTGCGCATGGATACCCATGTCTATAGTGGCTACAAGGTACCCCCCAACTACGACTCACTGATCGGCAAGCTGATCACCTGGGGCGAATCCCGCGCCATCGCCATGCAGCGCATGCGCAATGCACTGGATGAAATCCTGGTGGAAGGCATCAACACCAACATTGACCTGCACAAAGACGTGATCATGCGTGACAGCGGCTTCAACAAGGGCGGTGTGGATATCCACTATCTGGAGAAGATCCTCGGCCTGCATTGATTTCGCCTCCGTGCGCGGGTCTGCAATCGTGTAAACTGCAGACCTGTGTACACCGCGGAATGATCACAAATGCCCTGGATCCAGCTCAAACTGCAAAGCACCGGCGCCCATAACGACGCCATCGAAGACACCCTGCTCGAACTGGGCGCCGTCTCCGTCACCCTCGAAGACAGCGCCGACCAACCCCTGTTCGAACCACCACCGGGCGCCACCCCGATCTGGGACGACGTCACCTATACCGGCCTGTTCGACGCCAGCACCGACATGGATCTGGTGGAAATGGCGCTGCGCAACGCCCTGGGCCACGACACCCCCATCCGCATCGAAGCCCTCGAAGACAAAAACTGGGAGCGGGAATGGATGAAAAGCTACAAGCCCATCCCCTTCGGCTCCCGCCTCTGGGTCTGCCCCAGCTGGCTGACACCGCCAGACCCGAACGCCATCAACATGATGCTCGATCCCGGCCTGGCCTTTGGCACCGGCACTCACCCCACCACAGCCATGTGTCTGCAGTGGCTCGACGGCCATGATGTCAGCGGCAAAGTGGTGATGGATTTCGGCTGCGGCTCCGGCATCCTCGCCATCGCCGCCGCCCTGCTCGGGGCGCTGAAAGTGATCTGCATCGACAACGATCCGCAGGCGCTTCTGGCAACCCGCGAAAACGCTGCCCGCAACAACGTCGAAGGCCGCCTCGAGGTGCTGGCACCGGAACAGTTGCAACCGGATGTCCAGGTCGACGTCATGCTCGCCAACATCCTGGCCGGCCCGCTGATCCAGCTGGCGGCCAAACTGTCGGCACACACCCGCAGCGGTGGCGACATCGTACTGTCCGGTATCCTGGCGGAACAGGCCGGCAGCGTCAGCGATGCCTACGCCCACTGGTGCGATATGGAAGCCCCGCTGCAGACCGACGACTGGATTCGCCTGTACGGCCGCAAACGCTGAAAAATTGCAAAACTGTGCGCGCCGCACAACAGGCGCGCATAAACGGTGTACACTTAATTCATTGTCGCGACGATAACAAGGACAGGCTTAGCGTTCGATGTCAGAAACCCTGCTCACCAAATGCCCCCATTGCGGTACCACATTTCGTCTTACGCAAGCGCAATTGCAGATTGCCGGCGGAGCCGTCCGCTGCGGAGCCTGCTACCAGGTGTTTCATGCCAGCGAGCACATCGTGAAAACTGCGGTGGTGGAGGAAATCCGTCAGCCGCCCCCACCCCAGCCTGATCCCATCGAAGAAGCCTTCGACATCGAATCCGAGGATGGTCTCGACCCCTATGACGCGGCCGAGTTCAGCATGGACAGTCCGGATGCGGACCTGTTCAGCGAGGATTACCGCAAGAGCTTCGAACCCGAGTCCTCCCTCGACGAATTCGGCCTTGCCGAAACCGACGTCAGCAAGCCCAAGAAAGGCACCGATGAATCCTGGGCAGAAGACCTGCTCAAGGAACTGGGCGATGACATCGAGGAAGAGGACGACGGCCTGATCCATGACGAGATGGACACGGACAAACGCAAATCCGCCATCAGCTCATCCGACAACGCCTTCAGCCTGGACGATGACGCGCCACGCCTGGCGCCGGCCAAGAAGAAAAAGTCCGGCGACGATCTGAGCGACACGTTCCGCAATCTCGGCAGCTTTGCCAGCGATGATCCCTTCGCCATTACCGAGATCGAGGAAGAGGAATTCGAACACGGCGACCCCAACGACGAATCCTGGGCCAAAGCCATGCTCGAAGAGCTGGAAGAGGAAGCATCCCCCAAAGCCAAGCCCCAGGGACTGTCGATTCTGCTGGACGACAATACCAAACCCCAGGCAGCCAGCCCGTTCGCCGCCCGTGAACTGGCCCGGGACAAGCGCGAAGCCCTGGAACGGGCCAAAGCCCAGCAGAAGCAGCAACCCAAGCCGGCGAAAAAGCCGGTAGACAAAGAAGCCGGCAAGGAAAGAAGCCTTCGCAACAGCGAGACCGAGGAATTTTTCCGTCTGCTGGATGAACCGGAAACACCGGCCCGTAGCCCCAAGACCGAAGCAGCCGAGCCTAGCCTGGCCCTGCGCGATCTGGATAATCTGGACGACCTGGAGGATGATCTGCGTGATACCGCAGTGGAGCCTGCCAAGCTGTTCAAGGATGCTGATGACATCATCAACCAGCAGATCAAGATCAGCACCCTGCACTTTGCCGACGAAGAACCGCAAAGCCATACCGGTCGCACCGTATTGATGGCCCTTGGCGCCCTGCTGCTGATCCTTGCCCTCGCAGGCCAGTACCTTTATTTCAATCTCGACACCGTTGCCCGCAATCCGCAGCTGCGTCCATTGCTGGACCAGGCCTGCGGTGTGCTCGGCTGCCAGGTGCCCAGCCAGGTCAACCTCGACGCCATTGCCGGCACCAATCTGGTGGTGCGCTCCCACCCCCACGAGGCGAATGCCCTGGTGATCGATGCCATCATCAAGAACAAGGCTGGCTTCACCCAGCCCTTTCCGGCGGTGTTGCTGAGCTTCGACGACGTCAACGGCAATCCGGTGGCCAGCCGTGAATTCCAGCCCCGGGAATACATCCACGACCCGGCCGTCAATCTGCAGCAGATGCCGCCGGACACCCCGATTCACCTGACGCTGGAAATCGTCGATCCCGGCCGGGACGCGGTCAACTACCAGATCCAGTTCCGCGCAGCGAAGGTAAATCCTTGATCGGAACCCCATTAGTCGAATAATTTTACAAAAGCCGGAACAGACTGTTTATTCCGGCGTCGCTTCCCGCTATCATGGCTCGATCTTTAAGCACGGCTGAAATTCATTAGGCGTTTTATTGATCGGAGTTCGAATGCCAACGCACATCGGCCCCTACCAATTAAGCAGCCCGGTGATTCTGGCCCCCATGGCCGGCGTAACCGATCAGCCATTTCGCACCCTTTGCAAGCGCCTTGGCGCCGGCATGGTGGTAGCCGAAATGCTGACCAGTGACAGCCGCCTGTGGCAATCCCGCAAATCGCAGTTGCGCCTGATCCATCACGATGAACCGGAACCACGCTCGGTGCAGATTGCCGGCGCCGAACCCGAGATGATGGCTGAAGCCGCCCGCCTCTGCGTGGAACAGGGCGCCCAGATCGTTGATATCAATATGGGTTGCCCGGCCAAGAAAGTCTGCAAGAAAGCCGCAGGCTCTGCCCTGCTTAAGGATGAAGTACTGGTCAGATCCATTTTAAGTGCCGTGGTTACGGCCGTGGATGTGCCGGTCACCCTGAAGATCCGTACCGGCTGGTCGCCGGAACAGCGCAACGGTGTTGCGATTGCGCGACTGGCAGAAGAGTGCGGCATTCAGGCCCTGGCAGTTCATGGACGGACGCGCGCCTGCCGGTTCGAAGGCGATGTGGAATTCGACACCATTGCGCAGATCAAGGACGCTGTCAGCATCCCGGTCTTTGCCAATGGCGACATTACTACACCGCAACAGGCCGCCCAGGTCATGCGTTACACCGGCGCCGATGGCATCATGATCGGACGGGCCGCGCAGGGGAACCCCTGGATTTTTCGGGAAATCGCCCACCATCTCGACACCGGGGAGCTGCTTCCACCCCCGGCGCACACGGAAGTGAAGTCGGTCACACTGGAACATCTGCAACGGCTTTACGACCATTACGGCGAGTATCTTGGCGTGCGTATCGCAAGAAAACATCTTGGCTGGTATGTACAACATTTGCCGTTGGGAGCAAAATTCAGAGCAGTATTCAATTCACTTGAAACCCCAGCAGATCAACTCGCCAGTGCTCAGGAATTCTTTGAGCAACTAATCGAGGGAGAGGTAATGGCGGCATGAACGAAACAAAAAACTTCCAAGACGACGAATCCTTTGCCAGCAATGCGACCCCGGCCGATCGCGCCGAGTACAAGCAGCATCTGGTAACCCCGGTTGAACAGGGCAACCAGACCATTCGTGACAACGTTTACAAGGCCCTGCGCAACTATTTTGCCCACCTGGATGGCCAACCGGTTACCGACGTGTACCAGATGGTGTTGTCCGAAGTGGAAGCCCCGCTGCTGGAAACCGTGATGGAATATACCCGCGGCAACCAGACCAAGGCCTCCATCCTGCTGGGTCTCAACCGCGGCACCCTGCGCAAGAAGCTCAAGACCTACGGCCTGATCTGATTCTGATCCGTTAACACCCATCCCGGCGATGGGTGTTTTGCCTCGCCCGAACATCAGGCAGCCTGATGTTCTGTTGGTGTTTTTTCGCCCTCGGACTTAAATCCGGGGGGGATTCCGACTACAATGGCGCCCCCCGCTCGGCCGCCACGGCTCGGCCTGAGCCTCATCGTTAGCCGAATCTTGCGAACCAGACCACCATGAGCAGACCAATCAAACGCGCATTAATCAGTGTTTCCGACAAAACCGGCATCGTGGACTTTGCCCGTGCCCTGGCCGACCTGGGTGTGGAAATCCTGTCCACCGGCGGTACCTACAAGCTGCTGAAGGATCAGGGCATCAACGCCATCGAAGTGTCCGACTACACCGGTTTTCCGGAAATGATGGACGGCCGCGTCAAGACCCTGCATCCGAAGGTACATGGTGGCATTCTGGGCCGGCGCGATGTGGACGGCGCAGTGATGGACGCCCATGGCATTACCCCCATCGACCTGGTGGCCGTCAACCTGTACCCGTTTGAACAGACCGTGGCAAAACCGGATTGCGATCTGGAAACCGCTATCGAGAACATCGATATCGGCGGCCCGACCATGGTTCGCTCCTCGGCGAAGAACCACAAGTGGGTCACCATTGTGGTCAACGCCGCCGATTACGGTCTCGTACTGGCCGAAATGAAGGCCAACGGCAACGTGGTGCCGGACCGCACCCGCTTCGAACTGGCCCTGGCGGCGTTTGAGCACACCGCCAAGTACGACGGCATGATCGCCAACTACCTGGGCACCATCCAGGAAGACGGCAGCAAATCCGCCTTCCCCCGCACCTTCAACATGCAGTTCGAGAAAGTGCAGGAAATGCGTTACGGCGAAAATCCCCACCAGCGCGCGGCGTTCTTCCGTGAAGCCAAACCCGCAGAGCCCAGTGTCAGCACGGCCAAGGTTCTGCAGGGCAAGGAACTGTCCTTCAACAACGTGGCGGACACCGACGCGGCGCTGGAATGCGTAAAGTCATTCAAAGACCCGGCCTGTGTGATCGTGAAGCACGCCAACCCCTGCGGCGTTGCCATCGGCAGTGACATCAATGAAGCCTACGAGCGCGCGTTCAAGACCGACCCGACCTCGGCCTTTGGCGGCATCATTGCCTTCAACCAGCCCCTGGATGCGAAAACCGCCCGCAACATCGTCGATCGCCAGTTTGTCGAAGTGATCATCGCACCGGGCGCCAGCGCCGACGCCATCGCCATTGTGGGCGAAAAGAAAAACGTGCGTCTGCTGGTGTGCGACATGTGGGCCGAGCGCGTTGCCGGTTTTGATTACAAGCGGGTCAACGGCGGCCTGCTGGTGCAGGATCGCGACAACGGCATGATCACACGCGCCGATCTGAAAGTGGTCACCAAGCGTGCGCCGTCCGAAGACGAAATGCGTGATCTGATGTTCTGCTGGCAGGTTGCCAAGTTCGTCAAATCCAATGCCATCGTGTATGCCAAAAACCTGCAGACCATCGGGATCGGCGCCGGCCAGATGAGTCGTGTCTACAGCGCAAAGATCGCCGGCATCAAGGCCGAAGACGAAGGTCTGGTAGTGCCCGGTTCAGTAATGGCATCGGATGCGTTCTTCCCGTTCCGGGACGGCATCGATGCGGCGGCCAAGGCCGGTATCCGCGCCGTGATCCAGCCCGGCGGTTCCATTCGCGATGAAGAAGTGATTGCCGCCGCCGATGAGGCGGATATCGCGATGGTGTTCACCGGCATGCGGCATTTCCGCCACTGATGTCTGCCATGAGGGTGGGGAAGCGGTCTGACTGATTCCCCACCGGGTGTCCTTCACCTCACCAGGAAGCGCCATGAGTGAACAGCAGATCCTGATCGCGTTCGCCGGCATCGGAATCGCTGCCCTCGCCAGCCAGTGGCTGGCATGGCGCATGCGCTTACCTGCGATCCTGCTGTTGTTGCTCTGCGGCATTGTGGCGGGGCCGCTGACTGGTCTCCTCGACCCGCGCGCCCTGTTCGGGCCCATGCTGTTCCCTATCGTGTCCGTTTCCGTCGCCCTGATCCTGTTCGAAGGCAGTCTGACCCTGCACCTGTCGGAATGGCGGGATATCGGCAAGGTAGTGCGGCGCATGGTGACCCTGGGGGCGCTGGTCACCTGGATCGTGATTGCCGTGGCCAGTCACTACCTGCTGCAGCTGAGCTGGGAAATGGCGATCCTGCTGGGGACCCTGACCCTGGTGACCGGGCCAACCGTGATCGTGCCCATGCTGCGGGTGGTGCGCCCGACGGCCGCGGTGGCCAACATCCTGCGCTGGGAAGGCATCGTCATCGATCCGATCGGCGCGCTGCTGGCGGTGGTGGTGTACAGCTTCGTGGTGGCCAGCACCGACAAACTGGGCCTGAGTCATGGCCTGCTGACCTTTGCCGGTGTCATTGCCTGCGGTGTGGTGCTGGGCGTCGCCGGCGGCTGGATGCTGGGGCAGATCCTGCGTCGCCAGGCGGTGCCGGATTATCTGCAGAATTTTGTGGTACTGACCTCGGTGCTGGTGATTTTTATCAGCGCCAACCAGATCATGCACGAATCCGGTCTGCTCGCGGTGACGGTGATGGGGATGTGGCTGGCCAACATGCCCGGGGTGGACGTCCGCCATATCCTGCATTTCAAGGAAAACCTTAGCGTACTGCTGATTTCCGGCCTGTTCATCCTGCTGGCGGCGATGCTGGATCTGCAATCCCTGCTGGGGCTGGGGCCGGCGGTGCTGGTCCTGCTGCTGGTGATTCAGCTGATAGCACGGCCGCTGAACGTGTTTCTGTCGACCCTGGGATCGCAGCTACGCTGGCAGGAAAAAGTGCTGCTGGCGTGGATTTCACCCCGGGGTATCGTCGCGGCGGCGGTGTCGGCGATTTTTGCCATCCGTCTGGAAGCGGCCGGACACGCCGGGGCGGAACTGCTGGTGCCGCTGACCTTTGCGGTGATCATCGGCACTGTGCTGCTGCAAAGCGCCACCGCCCGCCCGCTGGCGAAGCTGCTGAAGGTGTCGGAACCGGCCCCCAGCGGCTTTCTGATCATCGGCGCCAATCCGGTGGCCCGGACCATCGCCAAGGCGTTGCAGCAGCTGGACAAGCGGGTGTTGCTGACCGATTCCAGCTGGGAAAACATCCGGGCAGCACGAATGGAGCAGTTGCCGGTATACTTCGGCAATCCGGCCTCGCAACATGCCGAGGCCAACCTGGACATGGTGGGGCTGGGCTACCTGCTGGGACTGTCGCCGGCGGCGGAAATGAATACCCTGGCCAGCATGCGGTTCCGCCATGAGTTCGGCCGCGACAACCTGTTCAGCCTGGTCAGCGGCCAGGAAAGCCGGCGCACCGACAAGCATCGCGCCAGCGAGGAACACCGCGGGCGGCTGCTGGGCAAACCGGCCCTCACCTTCCCGCAGATGGCCAGCCTGCTGGCAAAAGGGGCGGAGATTTACAGCACGACGCTGACGGACAGCTTCGGCTGGAGCGACTATCAGGCATTGCACGGCAACCGGGCCAACCTGCTGTTCACCCGGGATGGGACCGGCCGTGTGCAGGTGGCCACCCCGGACAGCCCGCTGCAACCCCAGGCCGGCTGGACTCTGGTGGCACTGATCGAGCCAGGCCCCCAGGGCGAGCCAGGCAAAACACCGGACAAAGACAGATCCGGCAAGGGCAATGATGCTGCCAATCCGCAGAACGCCCGGCCGTAACCGACTTTCACACACTTTGAGGATGCAACATGAATATTCTGATTATCGGCAGCGGCGGACGGGAACATGCACTGGCGTGGAAAGTGGCCGCTTCGCCCAAGGTGGAAAAGGTGTTTGTGGCACCCGGCAATGCCGGTTCGGCCCATGAACCCAAGGTGGAAAACGTTGCCATCGACGTGCTGGACAATGCCGGTCTGGTGCAGTTTGCCCAGCAGAACAATGTCTATCTGACCATCGTCGGCCCGGAAGCGCCGCTGGTGAACGGTGTGGTGAATGCGTTCCGCGCCGCCGGCCTGAAGTGTTTCGGTCCCACCAAGGACGCCGCCCAGCTCGAAGGCTCCAAAGCCTTCACCAAGGATTTTCTGGCCCGTCACAAGATCCCGACGGCAGCCTACGCCAACTTCACCGATATC
Source organism: Gammaproteobacteria bacterium (assembly GCA_041395845.1). Lineage (GTDB taxonomy): Bacteria > Pseudomonadota > Gammaproteobacteria > Pseudomonadales > Ketobacteraceae > Ch67. The sequence goes on along the minus strand of JAWKZS010000013.1, from coordinate 89,734 downwards.
GATCAGGCGGTGGCTTACATCAAGCAGCAGGGTGCGCCCATCGTGGTGAAGGCCGACGGCCTCGCCGCGGGCAAGGGCGTGATTCTGGCCCAGACCGAGGAAGAAGCCATCGCCGCCGTGCAGGACATGCTGGCCGGCAACAAGTTCGGTGACGCCGGCAGCCGGGTGGTCGTCGAGGAATTCCTGGTGGGCGAAGAAGCCAGCTTCATTTGCATGGTGGACGGTGAAAACGTCCTGCCGATGGCCACGTCCCAGGATCACAAGGCCCGCGACAATGGCGATCAGGGTCCCAACACGGGCGGCATGGGTGCCTACTCCCCCGCCCCGGTTGTCACTCCCGAGATCGAAGCGCGCATCATGAACGAGGTGATCTACCCCACCGTGCGCGGCATGGCGGACGAAGGCAATGTCTACACCGGCTTCCTCTACGCCGGGGTGATGATTGCCGCCGACGGCACGCCCAAGGTACTGGAATTCAACTGCCGCTTCGGCGATCCGGAAACCCAGCCGATCATGATGCGCCTGCGCTCGGATCTGGTGGAACTGGTGGACATGGCGCTGGCAGGCAAGCTGAACCAGACCGATGCAGACTGGGATCCGCGGGCATCGCTGGGGGTAGTAATGGCGGCTGGTGGTTACCCGGATGACTACCACAAGGGCGACATCATCATGGGCCTGCCGGAGCAGGAACAGGAAGGCACCAAGGTGTTCCATGCCGGCACCTCCGAGCGGGATGGCCGCATCGTCACCAACGGTGGCCGGGTACTCTGCGCTGTCGCGCTGGGGGATACCGTGGCCGAAGCCCAGTCCCGCGCCTATGATCTGGTCAAGCAGATCAACTGGAGCAACGTTTACTACCGCGACGACATCGGTTATCGCGCGGTGGAGCGGGAACGCAACCAGTAAGCCAATTGGGACGGGCGGCCCAAGCGGCTGTCCGTCACGCTGGATTGATCCCGCCGCCCCGGCTTTCCACGATCCGGGTCACCGCCCGCTCGGCGGCGTCGCTGAACGGGCACAGCACCAGATCCGCGCCCTGAGCCAGCAGGGTGTCCACGTCGCCGGGTTGATGGGTTGTCACTACCCGCTTGCCGGAAAAGTGGGCCTGTTGCAACGCTTCCATCAGTGACCGGGCCGGGTCTTCATGGGTCAGACCCACTCGGTGCGCCGGCAGCGAGGCTACCACCCAACCCACTCCCGACAACGGCAGCGACGCCACGAACTCATGGTCGGCCGCATCGCCGTAAATCACATCCAGTCCGCCGGCCTGACCGGCCCGCACCACTTCCGGGTCGAAATCCACCGCCAGCACCCGCATGCCCTGCTCCCGCAGTTGCTGCAGGATGGCCATGCCGTAACGGCCCAGGCCAAACAGCACCACGTCGTGGGTGTGATGGATCAGGTCGGACGGTTCCAGCGCTTCCTCACGGTGGGGAATCCGCCGCTCGAAGATCCCCAGCACGGGTTCCAGCCACAGGTACAATCGCTGGGAATAGGTGATCATGTATACGGACAGGGCAATGGTCACCAGCCCCACCAGCGTCACCAGCCCCAGGGTGTCATTGCCCACGTGCCCCAGGCTGATCCCCATGGCCACGAATATCAGGGAAAACTCACTGATCTGCGCCACCGTCAGGCCTGCCAGCATGCCGGTGCGTTTGCGATAGCCCATGTAACCCATGATGGCCATGACGATAAGCGGATTGCCGATCAGCACGAACAGGGAAAACACCAGTGCCGGCCCCAGCTGGGCCCCCAGCAGGGACAGGTCCAGCTGCAATCCCAGGGCGATAAAGAAAAACAGCAGCAGAAAATCCCGCAGCGAGGCCAGGCGCGCCACGATGGCTTCACGATAGGGGGTCGACGCCAGGGCAATTCCTGCCAACAGGCCGCCCAGTTCCTTGCTGAAACCCAGATGGTCCCCCAGCGCCGCCAGCAGTGCCGCCCAGGCCAGGGCAAAGGTCACCAGCAATTCCGGCGAACGGGCGACCCGGCGAGTCAGCGGATCGGCCACAAAACGGATGAACAGGCCGATCGCCGCCAGCATCCACAGACTGTGCAGCAGTATCTTGAGTACCCGCCACCAGCCACTGTCCTCGCTGCTGCTGCCGTCGCCGTCGCCGACGCCCAATGCCGACAGCACGATCATCGCCACTACCACGGCCAGATCCTGTACGATCAAAAAGCCGATGGCGATACGGCCGTGGAGGGAGTCCACCTCCCGTTTGTCCGACAGCAGTTTGACAATGATGATGGTGCTGGAAAACGTCAGTGCCACTGCCACGTACAGGGCGCTGACCGGTGTCATGCCCATCGCCAGCCCGATGCCGAAACCGATCAGCGAGGTGAACAGCACCTGACCCAGGCCCGTCGCCAGTGCTACCGGCCCCAGTGTGCGAATCAGCTTCAGATCGAGCTTCAGCCCCACCAGAAACAGCAGTACCGCAATGCCCAGTTCAGCCAGCAGTTCCACACTGTGGGTGGACTGCACCAGATCCAGTACCGACGGCCCGGCAACGATACCGGCGGCAATAAAACTCACCACCATGGGCTGGCGCAGCAGCAGTCCGAGCAGACCGATCACCGCGGCCACCACCAACAACGCCGCCAGTTCCGTAAAGGGGGATTCGTGCAGATCGATCATGACAGCCTCTCTGCGGCCATTCTGTTGCGCTGCCGCAGCCGCAACCGCACCTGTTTTTCGAGCTCAATGATGAAGAACAGCACCACACCGATGGCGACCACCTTGATGCCTTCGACCAGTGGCACCGATTCGGTACCGAACACCTGCTGCAACGCCGGAACGTAGGTGATCGCAAACTGCGCCAGGGTGACGCTGATCACCGTGGCCCAGATCACCGGCGTGCCTTTGACGGCATCCCAGCGCAACGATGTACCGTAAATATTGCGGATGTAGAACAGGTAGACGATTTCCAGCACCACCAGGGTGTTCAGTGCCAGGGTGCGAGCAAGGGTTTCGCTATGGCCACTGGCAAGGGCATGGGAAAAGATGCCGTACACCGCCAGCACAAACAGCGACGACACGAACAGAATCTGCCAGGGCAGATCGCCGGACAGCAAGGCTTCACTGCGTTCGCGGGGTGGCCGTCGCATGGTGTTGGCTTCAGTGGGCTCGAAGGCCAGGGCAATACCCAGGGTCACCGCAGTTACCAGATTGATCCAGAGAATCTGGATGGCGGTGATCGGCAGGGTCAGGCCCAGCAGCAGGGCGATCACCACCGTCATCGCTTCGGCGGCGTTGGTGGGCAGGGTCCAGCTGATCACTTTCCGGATGTTGTCGTACACCGTGCGGCCTTCCCGCACCGCCGCCACGATCGACGCAAAGTTGTCATCGGCCAGCACCAGCTCGGCGGCTTCCCGCGCGGCTTCACTGCCCTTCTGACCCATCGCGACACCGGCATCGGCCCGCTTCAGGGCGGGGGCATCATTGACGCCGTCACCGGTCATCGCCACCGTCATGTTGTGGGCCTGCAACGCCATCACCAGCCGCAGTTTATGCTCTGGGCTGGTGCGGGCGAAGATGTTGCACGGCAGCACCCGTGCCGCCAGATCATCGTCGCTCAGGTCATCCAGCTGGTCTCCGGTCAGGACCTGATCCGGATTGTCCAGGCCGATCTGGCGACCGATGGCGGCCGCGGTGCCGGCATGATCGCCGGTGATCATCTTGACCTGGATACCGGCCCGGCGGCATTCGGTGATGGCGTCGATGACTTCGGCCCGGGGTGGATCGATCAAACCCACCAGCCCCAGCAGGATCAGGCCCTGCTTGAGGTCCGAGGATTCCAGCACGGTATGGGACACGTCCACCGGCTTCATCGCCAGTGCCAGCACCCGCTGCCCTTGCGCCGACAGGTCAGCCACCTGCCGGTGCCAGTCGTCGACACAGAGGGGCTGCGGGCTGCCGTCGGCGCCAGTTTGGTATTCACACAGCGCCAGCAGCTTTTCCGGTGCGCCTTTGACGAAGATCGCGGCGTGGTGCTCGTGATCGTGGTTGAGGGTCGCCATGTAGCGATGGCGCGGATCAAACGGAATCAGGTCCGTGCGCTGCCAGTGCTGGCGTTCCGCTGCGCCAATGCCCAGCTTGCAGGCAAACGCCAGCAACGCGCCTTCCATCGGGTCGCCTTCGACGATCCAGCCATCGGCCTGTTCGCGAATGGCCGCGTCGTTGCAGAGCGCGGCGGCAAACGCCAGATGGCGATAGGGATGCGTGCCGTCCGGGTCCACCACATCGCTGCCCCGGGTCACGGCGCCCACCGGCGCGTAACCGGTTCCAGTGATGCTGAGGGGTCCACCGCCAGTGGCAGCGGCCACCACCATCATTTCGTTGCGGGTGAGGGTGCCGGTCTTGTCGCTGCAGATCACCGACACGGCGCCCAGGGTTTCGATCGCCGGCAGACGCCGTACGATGACGTTGCGGCGGGCGATGGTCTGCACGCCCACCGACAGGGTAATGGTCAGCACCGCCGGCAGACCTTCGGGAATCGCAGCCACCGATAGGCCCACCACCGCCATGAACAGGTCGGCGAACGGATAGTCCTGGATGAAATGACCGAACAGCAACAACCCCGCCGCCACCGCCAGAATCACCAGAGTGAGCCAGCGGGCGAAAATGGCCATCTGCGCCACCAGCGGCGTCACCAGGGGTTCCACCCGGGCCAGCAGGCCACTGACCCGGCCGATCTCGGTGTGGGCCCCCGTGGCCACCACTACCCCGCGACCCTGGCCACTGGTCACCAGGGTGCCGCTGTAGGCCATGCAGGAACGATCCCCCAGTGGCGCGCCCTGGGCCACCGGCGCCAGCTGTTTGAGTACGGCAACGGATTCCCCGGTGAGGATGGCTTCCTGGATCTGCAGGGCGTTGCCGGACAGCAGCCGCAGATCCGCCGGCACCCGATCCCCCGCTTCCAGCAGCACAATGTCGCCCGGCACCAGGGTTTCCCCCGCGACCGACAGCCGCTGACCATCGCGGACCACTGCCGCCACTGGCGCCAGCATCCGGCGAATGGCGTTCATGGCCTGCTCGGCCCGGCCTTCCTGCACGAAACCAATGACCGCATTGATCAGCACCACCGCGAGAATCACCGCCGTGTCGGTGTAGTGTTCCAGCAGCAGGGTCACCAGGGCGCTACCCAGCAGCACATAGATCAGGACATTGTGGAAGTGGCGCAGGAAGCGCAGCAGCGGGTGGACCTTGGGCGGTTCCGGCAGACGGTTGTAGCCGTGGCTGTCGAGACGGGCCCGTGCCTCATCGAGGCTCAGGCCGTGGCTGGTGACGCCCAACTGGGACAGCACCGCATCCGCCGGCTGGGCATGGGGCGCCGTCAGCGGCAACCCGGTCGGTTGTTCTGGCATGGCAGCAATGCTCCGGTTGGCGGATTACTTGATCGGGGTGATAAACCCGGCTGGCTTGAGGGTCAGCAGACTGCAGTCCACCGCCTGCACCACGTTTTCCGCCGTGTTGCCAATCATGTAACCGGCTACGCCAGCGCGGGCCAGGGTGCCCATCACCAGAATGTCCACCCGCAGGGCGGTCACCTGGGCTGGAATCAGGCTGGCGGCGTTTCCCTTCAGGTGGGCGATGGCAATGTCACCACTGCCACCGGCTTCCTGCACCAGGGTATCCAGTGCCAGCCGATTGCGCTGCTCGACATCCCGCACGATCCCCACCAGCTCACCGTCGGACACTTTGCTCCACGGACTGCCCCGCAGGAAACTTTCAAATGGATAATCCCAGCAGGCAATGACCTGCAGCCGGCCATTGCAGCTGTTGGCCAGGGAACGGCCCAGGCGCAACAGATCCAGGGACAGGGCACGTTCCGCCGGTGTTTCCGCGTCAGGATCAATGGCCACGGCCACCTGCATCTGCTGGCGGGATCGGGCGATAGGCCGGCTCAACCACACCGGTGCCGGGCACTGGCGCAGCAATTCCATATCCAGCGCCTCCAGGCCACCGCCGTCCGGGCGCGGTTCTGCCTGCTTGATCAGCAGGTCATGGCCATGACCGATCACGCTGCGGATGATCATCGCTGCAAGGGCATGGCCGCCAGCCACATCCACGGGAATCGACTGCCGTGTCAGCTGCAGTGCATCCTGTATTTCTGCCACCGCCTGCTGCATGCGCTGGCGCAAGGCCTCTTCATAAACTGCCAGGTATTCCTGATGGGATGGCGGGAACGGTGGATGCACCACCAGAATCCGCAAGGCGGCAGCGTTGTTGCGGGCCAGACTCAGGGCCTGCTTCAGACCCTCGCCTTCATCATGAATGCCATGACTGACATAGAGAATATTGGTGAACCGCTGCATTGCTGCCTCCCTTGCACAAATGTAGGTCGTTGCCCGTTACCGGTAGATTGCCAGCGGTGACGACAGGGTCAATCCGCAACGGCTCCAACTTTGACCACCGTCAATGGGAAAAGTCCCCTGCCGCCAGATCGCCATCCATTTCCTGCTGGAACTCTTCCACCACATTGGTCACATCATCGATGGCATCAAAGTGGGCAACGTGAACCAGCGCTTCACCTTCATTTACCAGCGGCAGGTGAGTCATGCCGATGACGATGCCCGCCGCCGGTGCCGGCACCGCCACTTCCGCATCCCCCAGCGGACCGTTGATCACCCCCAGCAGCTCGCCTTTTTCCACCCGTTTGCCCAGCTGCACCCGGCCGCGAAACAGGCCGTCGGCCGGCGCGCGTACCCAGTGGGAGGATTTCGCCACAAAACTGTCGAAGGATTTTTTCGGCTTCTTGCGTGGCGGCAGCATGTTCAGGTGCATCATCACGTTACGCACACCATCCACACCGGCCTTGATCGCAGGCTCATCGAAGCGCAGGGCTTCACCGCCTTCGTAGGTAATGATCGGAATACCCAGATCATCACCGGCGCCCCGCAGGGAACCATCACGAATCGGTGCATCGATCACCAGCGGCACACCGAACGCATGGGCCATGGCAGCGGCGTTGGGATTGTCCAGATGCACCCGCACCTGCGGCAGGTTGTCACGATGAATTGCACCGGTGTGCAGATCGATTGCGTACTGGCATTTACTGAGGATTTCTTTCACGAACAGATTGGCAACCCGGGCGCCGAGAGAACCTTTTTCCGAACCGGGAAAACAGCGATTCAGATCGCGCCGGTCGGGCAGATAGCGGGAACGCTGGATGATCCCCAGCACATTGACCACCGGCACCGCGATCAGGGTACCGCGCAACCTGGCGATCCAGTGAGAATTGATGACACGGCGCACGATTTCGATGCCGTTGAGTTCGTCACCGTGAATGGCCGCGCACACCAGCAGCACCGGGCCTTTGGCCTTGCCGTTCACCACATGCACCGGAATCGAGATGTCGGTGCGGGTGTACAGCTGGCCAACGGGAATATCAAAACTGCGTTGCGACGCGGGGGGAATCTGGGTGCCGAAAATCTCGATTGCGCTGGTCTTGCTGCTCATCCGGACGCCTTGTTGCCAACAGGGATGCCGGAATCCTCGCCCACTCAGCGGCGAATGACAAGTTAATGAACCGGTCGACTCAGCCCTTGCCCACCGTGCGCGTGCTGACGTTGCCTTCCTGCAGGCGTTTTTCGATGAAGGAATAAATCATGCCGGCGATGTCCTTGCCGCTGGCCGCTTCGATACCTTCCAGCCCCGGCGACGAATTCACTTCCATCACCAGCGGGCCGTGATTAGAGCGGATCAGATCCACACCGGCCACATTCAGCCCCATGATTTTGGCCGCACGTACCGCCATCGCCCGTTCTTCCGGCGAGATCTTGATCAGGCTTGCACTGCCGCCCCGGTGCAGGTTGGAACGGAACTCTCCCGCCTTGGCCTGCCGCTTCATCGCCGCCACCACCTTGTCACCCACCACAAAACAGCGGATGTCGGCGCCACCGGCTTCGGCGATGTATTCCTGGATCAGAATGTTGGCTTTCAGCCCCAGGAACGCCTCGATCACCGATTCCGCCACCTTGCGGGTTTCCGCCAGCACCACACCAATACCCTGGGTGCCTTCCAGCAGTTTGATCACCAGGGGCGCGCCGCCCACCATGTCGATCAGATCGGGAATTTCGTCCGGCGAATGGGCGAAGCCGGTCACCGGCATACCGATGCCCTTGCGGGACAGCAGCTGCAGCGAACGCAGCTTGTCACGGGAACGGGAAATCGCCACGGATTCGTTCAGGGTGAACACCCCCATCATCTCGAACTGCCGCACCACCGCCGTTCCGTAGAACGTGATCGACGCGCCGATCCGCGGAATCACCGCATCGAAGCCTTCCAGCGCCTTGCCCTTGTAGTGAATGGTGGGCTTGTGAGTCGCCATGTTCATATAACAGCGCAAGGTATCGATGACATGGGCTTCGTGGCCGCGGGCCTCGGCAGCCTCCACCAGACGACGGGTGGAATACAGGTTGCGATTGCGCGACAGGATGGCAACTTTCATGAAATGTCCGTAGGGGAATAACCGCGAGAAGGGATGTGACCCCTTTATGATAATGGCTTTTGCACCTGCCTGCCGAGCCGGGAATTTTTATTTTTGAGGATTGCCAGTCAGGCCATGGGCTGCTACCCCCAGCGCCACTGTCCACAATCTGCACAATGAAGGCACCGGTTCCGCGCAACGGTTCGCAATTTGCTATTTACGCCGTCCGTCGCCGATGTTCGGGTCTACACTTGGGATAGGACAAGGAATCATCGCCCAAGACGACTCGCACCCACGACCATGAGCATACTGTCAAAGATCAGCCAGATACTGGGCAGCCAGGACAAAACGACCGCCGAGCAGGGTTTCGCGCTGGCCATCAGCCACCTGCAGCGACTGGTGCCCTTTAATGAAATGCCGGAATCCCACCTGGGCGAAATCCTCAAGATCGCCCAGGTCCAGCAGGTGCCTGCACGCAAGAAACTGTTCAAGCGCGGCCAGGACGACAGCCTGGTGCACTACCTGCTGGAAGGCAGCGTGGATCTGCTGGATGAAGACTTCAACATCACCTCGATCACGCCGGAAGACCCTGCCGGCTGTCACGCGCTGGACAATACGGCACCGCACCGGCTGTCGGCCATTACCACCGGGGAAAGCCGCCTGCTGCAGTTCGACCGCGAGGCCCTCGATCGCCTGCTGACCTGGGAACAGGCCACCAGCGGCGAGCAGGAAGATGGCGCCGAGGATGAAGACTGGATGTCCGCCCTGCTGGAATCCGAACTGTTCACCAAGGTACCGCCGGCCAACATCCAGCAACTGTTTGCCACCTTCAAGTCACAGAAAGTGGCTGCCGGCGATGTGGTGGTCCAGGAAGGCCAGGAAGGCGACCGCTTCTACGTCATCGCCGCCGGCAAGGCTGTGGTCACCCGCAACCGGGTGGATGGCGCCGAAACCCTGGCGGAACTGGGAGCCGGGCGTTTCTTCGGCGAAGAAGCCCTGATCGGCGGTACCACCCGCAACGCCACCATCACCATGGCCAGCGCCGGCAAACTGATGCACCTGGACAAGGACGCCTTCAAGAAACTGCTGGAAGAACCGGTACTGCGTCGCCTGTCCGCCACCGACATCACCCAGCTGCGGGACAAGGGCCAGCCGCTGGTACTGCTGGACGTGCGTCTGTCCGGCGAATACAAGCACGACCACGCCGAAGGCAGCATCAACGTACCGCTGAACCGGCTGCGGGAACGGATGAAGGAATTCGCCCGCGAGAAAACCTATATCGTCTGCGCCAACGGCGGCAGCCGCAGCGAACTGGCCGTCTACCTGCTGATCAGCGGCGGGTTCCAGGCGTTCCTGGGCGAGGACAGCGACGCCTGACCGGGCGGTGCTGTCGGTGGCCTGCCGTTCTGGGATATACTTGAATCAATTTTGGTCGTTAAGCAGGACGCACCCGCCACGCCATGAGGCTGTTCGCCCCCCTCATCCGACATCAAGCCATCGGACTGGCCCTCACGCTGTTGTGGGCATGGTGGCTGTCGTGCACCCCTGCCCATGCCACCGTTGTCATCGATTCCCCGCATTTTCACCAGTCCATCCTGCCCCAGATCAGTTATTTCGAAGACAACGACAACGTTTTCGATCCTGCCAGCTTTACCGATCCCGTTCTGCTACAGCAATTCACTCCCGCACGCACGCCAATTCTGCGCTTTGGCTTCACCCGCTCCACCGTCTGGCTGCGCCTGCAGATCGACAATCGCCAGGATGAGGCGAAGAGCACCCTGCTGTACGTTACCCGTCCCAACATCGGCCTGATGCGGGTCTACCGCTTCACAGCAGACGGATTGCAGCCCATAGGTGAAGCCGGCAGCATGACGGATCACCTGTTCGATCGTGCCGAACACCGGGCACCCCTGGTAAGCCTGCCACTTCCTGCACCAGGTCAATACGATTTCCTGGTGCAGATGCGCGCCGACCACTATCTGAATTTCTCACTCCAGCTGGCGACGCCCAGTGCGTTCTACCAGGAACAGTACCAGCACCAGACGCTGGTGGGCATCGGCGCCGGCATCATCCTGGTACTGGTGATACAGACCCTTGCCGGCTTCCTGTGGCGGCGCGATATCAATGCCTTTGCCTACGCTGCCTATGGCTTCGCCATCCTGATCCATGTCGGCGCCACCATGGGTTACATCGGCTACCTGTGGCTGCCCATCCCCAACCTTCAGATACGTCTCGACGCGCTGGCGTTGCTGCTGCTCTGCGGCACCAGTATCCAGTTCTGTCGCACGCTGCTGGATACACGGCACAGCCGGCACCTGCTCGATGCATCGCTGAAAGCAACACTGGTCATCATCACGCTGGGCCTGCTCGCCACGCTGCTACTGCCGTCACCCATGATCATGCAATGCGCAATGGCGATTGCCCTGCTGGCCATTCCCATGATGCTCTATACCGTTATCGTGCGGGCAATGGATGGCTGTGCGCCTGCCTACTATCTGATCCCCAGCCGGGTCCTGATCCTGCTGGTGGGCGGTCTCAGTGCGCAGAGCCTCTATGCCCAGCTGGCGCTGGGAATGGAAACCACCTGGCTGATGCTGCTGGTACTGTTTGCCGATGCCATCCTGGCGCGCATGGCGCTGAACCAGTACCAGAAACAGCTGGCCGTCGAGGATGAGCAGCAGCGCCAGCGACTCGCAATCGTCGACGCTGAACGCCACGCCAAAACCGATTTTCTGGCCCAGATCAGCCACGAAATCCGCACCCCGATGAATGGCATTCTCGGCATGGCTGAGCTGCTGGAAGATTCGCCGCTGACCCCCTCGCAGGAAGATTTCGTCCAGACCATCACCGCATCGGGCAATCACCTGCTGAAAATCCTCGACGACATTCTCGACTACTCGAAAATCGAAACCGGCAAGATGGCACTGGACATTACCTCGTTCGACATCGGCCTGATGCTGAGCGAATGCGTCGAGATGTTCAAAGCCCGCGCGCGGGAAAAAAATCTCGAACTGGTCACGCACATTCAGGCAGACGTGCCGTTCCAGGTCAAAGGCGATCCCACCCGCATTCGCCAGGTGCTGGCCAACCTGATTTCCAACGCCATCAAGTTTACCGATCACGGCGAAGTGGTGATTGAAATCGCCCGCGACGCAACCCAGTCCGATCGCCACATCCGTTTCACCGTGACCGATACCGGAGTCGGCATGAACCGCGAGCAGTTGCAGACACTGTTCACCCGGCGCGAGCAGCTTGATCACCTGCAACATCACGGGCTGGGGCTGTCGATATCGCAGCAGCTTGTGCAGATGATGCACGGCGACATGGGCGCGGAAAGCCAGCTCAATCGCGGCAGCACCTTCTGGTTCTGCATTCCGCTGGAACCGGACAGCGAAGGCCAGGACACTCCGCTGGTGGCCGAACAACTACAGGGACTGCGTCTGCTGGTGGTGGACGACAACGCGTCCTGCCGGCTGGTATTGCAGCAACAGGCCAGTGCCTGGGGCATGCAGGTAGCCGCCGCCATGAACGGCAAGCAGGCGCTGGCCATGCTGCACAACCAGGCCACCATTCACGAACCCTTCGATATCGTGATTCTGGATCACGAAATGCCGGGCATGACCGGGATGGAACTGGCCGCCCGCATCAAGGAAGATCCGCTGATCAGCAACGATCCCCTGGTGCTGATGCTAACCGGACTGGGCATGGCACCCAGTACCACTGCCGCACGCAATGCCGGCATTCGCCGTGTCATCACCAAGCCGGTCACCGGGCGCCTGCTGAAACTCACGCTACTGGAAGAACTGGCGCACCTGCGCCGGATTCAGGCATCCCACCCGCGGGATGAACACGGCGAGGAAACGCTGCCGTCCATGAACATTCTGGTGGCAGAAGATCATCACCTGAGCCAGAAAGTCATCAAGGGCATGCTGGCACGCCTGGGCATGCGGGCTTGGACCGTGGACAACGGCCAGCGTGCGCTGGAGCTGGTGAAGCAGCAACCGTTTGATCTGGTATTGATGGATTGCGAGATGCCGGTGATGAACGGTTTTGACACCGCCATCGCCATTCGCGACTGGGAACAGGCCGAAGGCCGCGAGCCGTTGCCGATCATTGCACTGACCGCCCACATCATGGATGAACATCGCGATCGCAGCCTGCAATGCGGCATGAATGCGCACCTGTCCAAACCGATCGAACTGAGTGAACTGCGCGATACCCTGCTGCGCTGGTCGCGGCCCTCTGCCGAAAGCCGTTCGCCCTCGCGTAAAGTCGTTAACTGATCAGCCCAGCCGCTTGCGCCAGACTTGCGGGCTTTCGCCAAACCAGCGCCGGAATGCGCGACTGAACGCACTCTGCTCGGAAAATCCCAACAGAAACGCAACATCAATCAGCGCCCAGCGTGCATCCTGCAGGTAATGCAGCACCAATGCCTTGCGCACGGCGTCCAGCACATCCTTGAAAGCAACCCCGCTGTTTTTCAGGCGATGCTGCAGCGTGCGCGGGGACAGGTTCAGGCGCTGAGCCACTTGCTCGAGGTTCGGCTCACCATTGGGCAGCAACTCGGCAATGCAGGCCCGCACTTCGTTCACCAGATTGGTGGTACCGTCGAAATCCTGCAGCAACTGCTGCGCCTGGGCATCCATCAACGCGCGCAAGCCGGGATCGGCGCTGTGCAGCGGCAAGGCAAGAAAATCCATGGAAAATTCCACCCCGCACCAATCCTGTCCCAGCGATACCGGACACTGGAAAACAGCCTCGTAGCGGGACTGGGGAATCAGGCGCGGATGATCGAAACACACCTGCAGCGGCGCGACAGTCGCTGGCAGCAACGTGCGTGCATAGGCGACCCAACCGGTGATGGCCGCTTCTTTCAGATAACGGGTCCACTCCCCCTGCCAGGGACAGTGCCACTGCAGACGACAGCGATCGCCCTCGCACTGCAACACGGTACTACCCAGTTTGCCCACCAGCTTTTCGTAGCGGATCAGGCGATCCACTGCCTCACCCAGGTTGGCACTGCTGAGTACCGCGTAGCCCAGCACCTGATAGGAACGGGGCTGCACCAGCGAACCGGCCACCAGGCCCAACCCGTGATCACCACTGGCCTGCAGGATCTGCGCAAACACCATCCCGGCCTGAAACAGGGGAACCAGTACATCCGGTTGCTCCAGCTGCTCCGCCGTCAGGCCTGCGTTGCGCAGCAGCAGCGCCAGATCCAGTCCGTAATGCCGGGTCAATGCCGGCAGGATGGAATGCAGATACGCCGCAGAAATGCTCGCCGATGACTGCGACAACTCTGCGTCAAACATCAGTTGGCCGCCACCGTGCGTTCCGCCGCCCACTGCCGTAACTGCTCGATCTTTTCGGCCATGACCACCGACAGCGGGCTGGTAATCGCAATTTCATGCAGCAGGTGCTGGGTGGTCAGCTCGCACTGTTCCGCCGCACAGCGATACAGCGCCGACACGATGGCCTGCTCGATTTCAGCACCGGAAAAACCGTCACTGCTGCGGGCCAGCATTTCCAGATCAAACAGATCGGGGCTGCGACTGCGCTTGCGCAGATGAATGGCGAAAATATCCCGTCGCACCGCTTCTTCCGGCAGATCCACAAAAAAGATTTCGTCGAGCCGTCCCTTGCGCACCAGTTCCGGCGGCATGCGGGAAATATCGTTCGACGTCGCCACGATGAACACCGGCGCCTTGCGCTCTGCCATCCAGGTCAGCAGGCTGCCCAGCAGGCGACGCGAGGTGCCATTGTCGCTGTCGTCCCCGGCCATGGCCTTTTCCATTTCGTCCAGCCACAGCACGCAGGGGGCCAGGGTATCCGCCATTTTCAACGCATCGCGCAGGTTTTTTTCGGTTTCGCCGATGTACTTGTTGTACAGCGCGCCCACGTCCAGCCGCAGCAATGGTACGCCCCACATGCCGGCCACCGCTTTGGCGGCCAGACTCTTGCCACTGCCCTGCACACCCAGCAGCAGAATGCCCTTGGGCGCATCGAGCTGATCGTTACGCTGCAGAAAGGCTTCACGCCGCTGCTGCAGCCAGCGTTTCAAACCATTCAACCCACCCACGTCGGCAAAATCGGCTGTGTCGTACTCGTAACCCAGCACGCCATCCATATCGAGCAGATCGAACTTTGCTTTATTGAGTTCCGGCAGATCACTGCTGGTGATGGCGCCGTCGTCAAAGATCACACCGCGAGCCAGGCGCCGCGCATCCGACCAGGTCATGCCACGCAGATTCGCCACCAGTTTATCCAGGGTGCGACTGTCGGTTTTGACTTTCTGACCCTGATGCTGGTTCGACCACAAGGCGGCTTCCTCGCGCACCAGATGCAGCAGCTCTTCATCACCGGGCAATGACAGTTCCATCTGCGCACAGTAGCGCTTGATTTCCGGCGGAATCGTGAACGCATGACTGAGCAGGATCACCGAGTGGTGCAGCTGCTCGTGGCGCATGGCGATTTCCTTGAGCAGGCGAACGTTTTTCGGATTGTCCTGCACGAACGGATGAAAATCGCAGAGCACGTAAATGCCGGGGCGACCGGTTGCCTTGATGTGATTCAGGGTCGCGTCCGGTTCATTGGTCAGGCGCTCCGCCACCGCATGCTCCAGATCGATCCGCTTGAGGCCTTCGGTGATCGACCAGATGAACACCGGACGATTCTGCTTGATGCCGGCCCGCGCGATCATCTCGATGGCTCGGGGTTCCTCGAAGGTTTCGATCACGATGAGCGGCACCTTCGAATGCATCATGATTTCGAGATCGGTCAAATCAGGCATGGGTTACTCACAGCGGATTTTCGTAAAAAATGTAGGGCGTGGAAAAATCGCTGAATTCGAAATACATTCTTTTCTCGCCCGGATCGGCCTGATAATTCTGGTTGGCATCCAGCACGCCATAACCAAAGCGATACGCACGGGCCTCGACACTGCCCGAGGTCGCCATGGCTGTCGAGATCTTGTCGATCTTGATAAAGCGCATCACCAGTTTGTCACCGGCATAGATGTCCAGCACGCCGTCGGTGCCGGTCCAGTTCTGGATTGCCCGGCCAATGGTATTCTGGGTTTCCTGGGTGCAACCGGCAGTCAGGCTCAGCAATGCTCCCACACTCGCCATCATGGCGACTTTCTGAAATCGTTTCACAGGTACTCCTTGGTTTTTATCCGCCCTGCCAGGTATTGATCCAGGTCTGGCCCGCCACTCTGGCAATCCTTATAATCATATCCCCACCAGCAGGAAATGCAGGGAGTCTTTTAACATGAGCGGCCGGCAACGTCATTACAGCCTGTTTGATCGCCTGATTGGCCAGGCGGATAACGCCCTGCGCACCGTTGCCCGTGGTCATCAGGGCACCCAGCGGCCATTTCCTGCCGAAGACACCGGAGTGCCCGCACTGAGCGAAGCCGAACGCCGTCACGTGGCAGGCCTGATGCGGGTCAATCACACCGGTGAAGTCTGCGCCCAGGCGCTGTATCAGGGCCAGGCCACCACCGCCCGCCTGCCCCGCATCCGCCGCCAAATGGAAGTGTCCGCCCAGGAGGAAGAAGATCATCTGGCCTGGTGCGAAAAGCGCCTCGACGAACTCAACAGCCATACCAGCGTACTCAATCCGCTCTGGTACGCCATGTCCTTCGGCATTGGCGCCGGTGCCGGCTTTATCGGTGATCGCTGGAGCCTGGGCTTCGTGGAAGAAACCGAAATCCAGGTCTGCGCCCATCTGGAGTCCCACATGGCACGTTTGCCCAATCAGGATGAGCGCAGCCGCAGGATTCTTGCCCAGATGCACGCCGACGAAGCCGAACACGCCCATAAGGCCAAGCGTGCCGGCGCCACCCGCCTGCCGCCACCGGTGCGCAAGCTGATGAAACTGACGGCGAAGGTGATGACCAGGACCGCTTATCGGATCTAGGCACGTTTGACCGCGCTCCCACGCCTGCACGGGTGATGCCCACCCGGGAAAGTGCTACGCTTTCCTGACTACACCTGTTGGTTTTGCGGATCGCACTTTGATTTTTCTTCCCATGCTGAAGACTTCGGGCTGCCGCGTCTGGCGCCCTTCAATGTTGGGGTGTTTGCAGCGACTTTCATGGTTGGTGTTACTGGGGTGCCTGCTGACATCCGCTCACAGTCACGCCGGCGTGATCGAACTGCAACCCGGTGCCACCCATTGGCGCGCCTCTGCCAGCGCTGCCTATCTGATCGACGCCAACCATCAGCTGACCCTCGACCAGTTACGCCAGCCCAACGCTGCCCTGCGCTGGCATTCCCTGCGCGACGCAACACCCAGCTTCGGTTTCACCCAGGCCAGCGTATGGCTGCGGCTCACCATCAGCAATCGTATTCCCGAGCAGCGGGATTTCATCCTGCGGCTGGAATATCCGCTGATGGACGGCGTGGATTTCTATCAGCCAGACGACACTGGTCAGTACAGGCACATCCAGACTGGTGACCGGCACCCGTTCGGCTCGCGTCCGCTGAAAGACCGCAATTTTGCCTTTCCCCTGCACATTGAATCCGGCCAGGACAAGACCGTATTCCTGCGCCTGCAAAGCCGCGACACCCTGATCGCACCGCTGGTGATCTACACCGGCGCAGCCCACGAAGACGCCCAACGCCTGGAAACCCTGGTGTTCGGTATGTATTACGGCGCCATCCTGGTCATTCTGCTGGTCAACACGTTTCTGTTTTTCTTTCTGCGCCAGCAGGCCCAGGTCTATTTCGTGGCCATGCTCGGCAGCTATGCGCTGATGGAGCTGTCCCTCAGCGGCGTCGGCAGCGTGTTCCTGTGGCCTGATCATCCGGAACTTGCCAAGCTGATCCGGCCGCTGGCCATCGGCGCCATCAGCATTCTGGCCGTGCTGCTCACCAAGGCGTATTTCAATGTTAAAACGTTGCGATTGTTCGCGATCAATGTGGAACCGCTGTTCTGGATACTGGGGCTGGTGGCCATCATCAGCACCTTCATCCTGCCGTTTTCCTGGGCGATCCGGGTGGCGATGCTGTCAGTGATCAGCGTTGCCCCCGCAATGGCCGCCATCGCCGTGCAGCAGGTGGTACGGAAAAACCCTGCCGGACGCTATTATCTGCTCGGCTGGGTCGGCATGATCATCGGCGGCACGCTCAACGTCTTGCGGGCGTTTGATATCCTGCCGGTCAATTTCCTCACCACCTACGGTTCCCAGATCGGCTCGCTGCTGACCCTGCTGATTCTCAACATGGGCCTGACCGA
Organism: Gammaproteobacteria bacterium; assembly: GCA_041395845.1. Taxonomy (GTDB): domain Bacteria; phylum Pseudomonadota; class Gammaproteobacteria; order Pseudomonadales; family Ketobacteraceae; genus Ch67. Next base: position 72,056 of record JAWKZS010000013.1, on the reverse strand, counting down.
ACAATTCCGCCAGGTGCAGCGCCTGCGGGAAGAGGACCACGAACGTCGTCTGCGCCAGACCGCCGAAATGAACCGCCAGCTCGACCAGGCCGTAAAAGAACGCACCCAGGCGCTGGAAGACCAGACCACCGCCGCCGAGCAGGCCCGGGCCATTGCCGAACAGGCACTGCAGGTGAAAAGCCAGTTCCTGGCCACCATGAGCCATGAAATCCGCACCCCCATGAACGGTGTCCTCGGCATCACCCAGATGCTGGCCGACACCCCGCTCAACCAGCACCAGCGTCACCTGGTCAACACCATCAAGAATTCCGGCAACGCCCTGGTCGCCATCATCAACGACATTCTCGATTTCTCGAAAATCGAAGCGGGCAAACTCTCACTGGAAAACATCGAATACTCGGTGCGCGATCTGCTGGACGAATGCCTTGCCCTGTTTTCCAACTCCACCGACAACCGTCCGGTACGCCTGATCCTGCATGTGGAACCCGGCGTGCCCGAGCACATCAGTGGCGATCCCACCCGGATGCGCCAGATCATCATGAATCTGGTGGGTAACGCGATCAAGTTCACCAACTCGGGTCACATCGTGGTGAGAGCCGGCTTTCAGGAAAGCGCCAGCCAGCTGGTGATCAGCGTGCAGGACACCGGCATCGGCATCAGTCGCGAGCAGCAGATCAAACTGTTCCAGTCATTCTCGCAGGCGGATTCTTCCACCACCCGCAAATACGGCGGCACCGGACTCGGACTGGCCATCTGCCGCTCCCTGGTCAATCTGATGGGGGGCGAGATCGACCTGAAAAGCCAGTCTGGCGTTGGCAGCACTTTCACCCTGCAGATCCCGACCCGGGTCATCAGCCGGCCGCAGCCGGCGCCGGCACTGCTCTACAAGACGGTGCGGGTGGCCGATCCGCTGCCGGAATTCCGCGCCGCCATCACCGACATGCTGACCAGCTGGGGGTGCGTGGTGGTATCCGACGACACCGCAGAATCAGCCGAGGCTCCGGATGCCCTGATCCTCAGCCAGTACCTGCCCGCACGGCAGCAGGAGCGCTGGCTGCAGCGCTGCAACTGTCCACGCCTGATCCTGCAGCTGCCAGGCCAGGGCTCATCGCGCCAGGACGGAACGCTGAGCGAGCCGGTCACCCAGGAGATGTTGCGAACCGCCCTGCTGCAGCAGATGGTCGGTGTTGATCGGGTCACTACCCACAAACCGTCACTTGCCCTGTTCAGTCATCTGCGGGTGCTGGTGGCCGAGGACAACGCGGTCAACCAGATGGTCATTCGCGGCTTGCTAAAGAAATTCGCCATCGTGCCCGACATCGCTGCCGACGGACTCGAAGCCATTCATTACGCGCAGACCAGCGACAGCCCCTACGACCTGATCCTGATGGACTGCGAAATGCCCAATCTGGACGGCTACCAGGCGACCCGGCAACTGCTGCAACTGCCCTGCTGCCGGCATACCCGCATTGTCGGTCTCAGCGCCCACGCCATGCAGGAACACCGGGACGCGGCCATGGCCGCCGGCATGGAAGCCTTTCTGACCAAACCGGTGTCCGTGGAAGAGCTGGAAGAAGAACTGGCTGTCACCTGCGCACGCAGGCCTAACTGATCTTGTGTGATATCCCGGCAAACCCCGGATAAGTCCGCAAAAATCCGCTTTTTCCCACAAAGAATTCACGGCAGCGCCGCCGGCTTCTGATACAATTAGCAGAATTTTGAACCGCCCGACGGGAACAATTGCGCCCGGCCCTTGCACCTGTGCAGGCCAACAGCTATAACCGGTTCATGCGCAGCAGGATCAGACCACCGAACCTGCCATAACGATAAAACGACGCAACCGACCAAAGGAAATATGCACGCAACCGACAGCGCACTCGACACGGAGGCCTGCTTCAAACTGAAGGGCAGCCGCGTCACCATGACGATCCTGGAGCTCTACCAGTACGACTACCAGAGCTTCAACGATACCCTCGCCGCCACCGTCAACTCCGCACCGGATTTCTTTAACCAGACGCCCGTCATCCTGAGCCTGGAAAAATGCTCGCAGGATGGTTTCATCGACTTCATCGAACTGGGTGAACTGTGCCGCGAATACGGCCTGGTGCCCGTGGCCATCCGCGGCGGCAGTGACGAACAGCTGGTGTCCGCCAATGTGGCGGGCCTGCCCACGCTGCCACCGGCCACCGGCAAGGAAAAATCCAGCGACCTGCAGCCCGAAGCCGCGGCAACGATTCGCGAAATCGAAGTGGAAGTCGAAGTCCCGGTCAGCGCCAACAAGGTCATCACCACACCGGTACGTTCCGGTCAGCAGATCTATGCTGCCGGCGGTGATCTGGTGATCATTGCACCGGTGAGCGCTGGCGCCGAGATTCTCGCCGACGGCAACATCCACGTGTACGGCCCGCTGCGCGGCCGCGCCCTGGCCGGCGTCAAGGGTGACACCAATGCGCGGATCTTTTGTCAGAGCCTGGAGGCAGAACTGATCTCCATCGCCGGCAACTACAAAGTAAATGAAGACCTGCAGAAAGAGCACTGGAAAGGCAACATCCAGGCCCGTCTGGAGGGCGATCAACTCGTCATCAGCCCATTGAACAGTTAAGAGGATACGACCTTGGCAGAAATTATCGTGGTGACTTCCGGCAAGGGTGGCGTTGGCAAGACCACTACCAGCGCAGCCATCGGCACCGGATTGGCGTTGAAAGGCCATAAAACCGTGATTATCGATTTTGATGTGGGCCTGCGGAATCTGGATCTGATCATGGGTTGCGAACGTCGCGTGGTGTACGACTTCGTCAATGTGATCAATGGCGAATCCAACCTGAACCAGACCCTGATCAAGGACAAGCGGGTCGAGAACCTGGCCATCCTGCCGGCGTCACAGACCCGTGACAAGGATGCGCTGACCCTGGAAGGCGTGCAGAAAGTCCTGGATGAACTGAAAAAATCCTACGACTACATCGTGTGCGATTCCCCGGCGGGCATCGAGAAAGGCGCGCTGATGGCGATGTATTTTGCCGATCGCGCGGTGGTGGTCACCAATCCGGAAGTATCCTCGGTGCGCGATTCCGACCGCATTCTGGGCATCCTGCAGAGCAAGACCCTGAGGGCCGAGAAAGGCGAGACCATCAAGGAACACCTGCTGCTGACCCGCTACAACCCCGACCGGGTGGAAAAAGGCGAAATGCTCGGTGTGAAAGACGTGGAAGACATCCTGTCGATTCCGCTGCTGGGCGTCATTCCCGAATCCAAGGCGGTTCTGGCAGCGTCCAACCAGGGCAACCCGGTAATTCTGGATAACGAAAGCGATGCCGGCCAGGCTTATGATGATGCCGTGCGCCGTCTGCTGGGCGAAAACGTTGAACACCGTTTCCTGACCGCCAGCAAAAAAGGCATCTTGTCGAGGATGTTTGGAGGCCGCTAATGAGTCTGATCGATTTTTTCAAAGCCAAGAAAAAAAGCAGTGCCAGCGTTGCCAAGGAGCGCTTGCAGATCATCGTGGCCCACGAGCGCACCCAGCGCAACCAGCCTGACTACCTGCCGCAACTGCAGCAGGATCTGCTGATGGTGATCCGCAAGTACATTCCGATTGCCGACGACATGGTACAGGTGTCGCTGGACAAGAATGACGACTGCGCCGTGCTGGAACTGAACATCACCCTGCCGGAAGCGTCCTGATCCAACCGCAACTGACAGGCGCAAACAGCAGGCGGAATGAGTAACAGCTCATTTCGCCTGCTTTACCCTCCCCGTCTGAATCATCACCATCCCGCCTTCAGCGCAACACACATCAGGCCAGGATCATGCCGTGATCACTGCGGAATCTGCCGTGCCATTTGTTGCGATGCCTGCCAGATTTTTTCGGCATCTTCCGGCAGCAGAAACTGCTGTTCCAGCGCCTGATCCAGGGACTGCATCACCCGGTCAAGATAGTCATCGCGGATGGGATACATGGCCGCCAGCTGCGCCGGGCTGAATTTCTCCATCGTGCCGAAAATCATGCACATGATACTGCCTTCGCCAATACCGGCGAATCGGGCCAGCGGCGCATCGACATAGGGTGAACGGATACCGCCGCGGACATTGCCGAATTCATCCACGGCAAACTGCGGTGGTTCGCCTTCCACTGTCAGGCGATCGGCAATACTGGGTGCCACACCATCCCTGATCCAGTTATCCAGCGCGCGATAGGCGGCGTTCATTACGAAGTGGTGAGCCGGATTGGCGTTTACCGGCGACGCGCAGGGCACGATCAACGGCACCGCATAGCGCTGCGAAATCAGCTCGGCGTAATAGGATGAACTGCCTGCATCAAACAATCCGAGGATTGTATAAGCGCCCGCATGGGCCGTGCCGGCCACTTCCCACAGGCGGAAGAAATCCGTGTCGGGCTGACGGTTTTCGTAGGCAGTTCCCGGCAGAAACGATGCCACGAACAGATCGGTTTCCGTCTGCAGCATCATGACCGGTTTATAAAGATCCTCCCGCACCTGCACGATGGCCGGTGGCAGGGCAACCGGCTGGGGCGCTTCCGACACCGGCGCACTGGAACCAAAGCGGCTGTGCACAAAGAATCCATCGAACAGCCCTTCGGTTTTGCCCAGCAGGTTGATATAGGTGATCAGGCGCGCGGCCGACTGTGAATCACCCGCACCGATCATGCGCTCGATCTGCAATCCTTCGAGAAAATCCTGCTCATCGGGATAACGAATCTGCCGGGCGATCTGGTGAAACATGCTGTAGGAAAAGCTGTCGCCCGGATGCACCAGCCGGTTGTAACGGAAAGGATTCAGCGCCTTCAGGGATGCATTCAATACACCATCCAGCAAGCCAACATTGCCGACATTATCAATGCCCTTGCGCTGCGCACTGACACCCACCCAGGCATAGCCCTGGCGCGTAAACTCCGTGTGGGCAAAATTCCATTCTGCTGGCGCATCCGTATTGCCCGATACATTGATCCACTCCACCACGACGGTACCATTGAAATCCGCCGGGTTGATCGGACGATAGACCACGATCCGGGTGGCAAAGTCGGCCTGTTCGTTTTCCTCAGCGATCCATTGTCCATCACTGGTCAACTCACCCACGGGAAGGTAACTGTGGGCAGTACCGTCGATGAAATACTCTTTGCCCTGATAACCCACCGACTTCAGACTGAACAGTGTTCCGAACAGGATCGGCGTATCCGCCAGCTTGCTGCAGCCAGCCAAGGATGTGGCAAGGATGACGATGATCATAACAACGGACCGGCGCGTGGCCGGTGTTGTTCGCAGCCCAAAAACAGGATTGAAGGTCAGCATAATGTCACTCTTCACGTTTTTTATTGGAGTATTCGCGTCCGGCAATGGATTCGCGATGAGTTTTGTGCGCAGACACAGACATGCATTATCCGCACTGTGACTCTACCGGGGCCAGGTTGAAGGGCCAACCGCCGGGACTATTGAATATCGGCGTTAGCGTTTTGAATGTCGGAGGGCGGCAGCGTCAGCCCTGCGGATCGGTGGGCGCCTGCGAACCTTTGCGCACCTGTCCTGGCGTTTTGCCGGTGGCAGCCCGGAATGCGGCAGTAAAATTCGCTGGCGAGCTGAATCCCAGCCGATAGGCAATTTCCTTGAGGGGCAGATCGGTATCCAGCAGATACGTTTGCGCCCGATTCACCTGAAAGGACTTGATGTACTGGGCCACGCTACATTGCTTCTGTTCACGAAACAGCTTCAGAAAATGCCGTTCGCTGAAGCCACAGGCCCTGGCAAGTTCCGCCACGCTGGGGAGTTTGCCATGCACGCCGTTGAGATATTCTTCGATGATGGCAAGATGACGCGGCGTCAGTTTTCCCCGGACATCGCTGCCGGCCTGATCCTCGTTCAGCCAATGGGTAAATTCCACCAGCAATGCCTTGCCACAGGCTTCCACCACTGCTTCGCTCATGCTGCCCGGACGCATGGCTTCCTTCAGCAACCGGAACAGCAGGGATGTCATCAGCGAGTTCTGGATATCGAGTGCACGCTCCAGTTGCGCAGGTGAAAGCGCATCGAAGCTGCCCACGATCGCTTCGGCATACGCCGTTTCGAACGAACACACAATGGTGCGAAACGTTCCGGTACCGCCCTGGCCGGTGAATTTTTTGCCGGGCGCCATGAATACCGCATTTCCGATGGCCGCCGGTCTGTTGACCGCACCCTCATAACCGTACTGCGCCGCTGCCAGGGGGGATACCGATATGCCCATGCAGAATGCCGGCCGATCCGGCACCACGGAAACGGTGGTGGGTTCGGTCCAGCAGACTTCCGAAACCGCGACGCAGGTGGTTGCGGTTTCCAGCAATATCAGTGGCTGTCGCAACTTTTCCTGCAGCAGCGCATGATCATTCTGACAGGGGGCGTCGATGAAGATTTGCGATTCGAACTCGAGCGTCGAGTCGCACCACTGTACCGAGAAATCCGGGATGGCTTTACTGATATCGCTCATATTATTGTTCTTCTTGTGGCCCGGCGGTACTTCAAAGAATACTCAATCATCCACCGGTTGACACCCGCTGTGTTTGCTGCCGTTCTGGCACCGCTCTTTCCAGCACGTCCCGCAATACATCCAGTGACACCGGCTTTGCCACGTGTTCATCCATGCCCACCGCCTGGCTGCGGGCCAGGTGTTCCGACATCGCATGGGCGGTGAGCGCGATGATACAGGTGTGATGGTTACTGCCTTGCTCGTACTCCCGAATGCGTTCTGTTGCCGTGTAACCATCCATCAGCGGCATTTCACAGTCCATCAGAATGACGTCGTAGGGCTGTGCGGCCGCCTTCACCTGCTCCACACCTTCCAGACCATTACTGGCGATGTCGGGCATGATACCGAGCCGCTTGAGCATACCCAGAATCACCAGCTGGTTGACGTTGTTGTCTTCCACCACCAGCACCCGCAACTGTCCCAGGTTGGCGTCAGGGTGCGCCATTTCGGCCGCATCACTACGTCGGGCAACCGGCTGTTTGACGATAGCCTCCAGCACCACGGTAAACCAGAAGGTCGAACCGTGGCCGAGCCGGCTGTCGACGCCGATCTCGCCGCCCATGTGCTCCACCAGCTCCTTGCAGATGGCAAGGCCAAGCCCGGTGCCGCCGTATTTGCGGGTGGTGGATGCATCGGCCTGCGAGAACGATCTGAACAGCCGCGCCTGCTGATCCGGTGAAATGCCGATGCCGGAATCAGTGATAGCAAAACGCACACGGTTCCAGATGTCATCCTGGGCTTCCAGCGTTACCTGCAGTCTCACTTCGCCGCGTTCGGTGAATTTGAAGGCGTTACCCAGCAGGTTAATCAGAACCTGACGCAGACGGGTAGGATCGCCTTTTACCCTGGCCGGCACCGATGGATCAATCATCGCCCGCAGCGGTACATTCTGTTCCCTGGATCGCAGGGAAAATACCGATACGCTGTCATCCACCAGTTCTGCCAGATCGAATTCCACCGACTCCAGCACCAGATGACCCGACTCGATTTTGGAAAAATCCAGAATGTCATTGATGATCGCGAGTAATGCCTGTCCCGAATTGTAGATGGTACGCACGTAATTACTCTGATCGTTGCGCAACGGCGTTTCCTTCAGCAGTTCCGCCATACCCAGCACGCCATTCATGGGCGTACGGATTTCATGACTCATTTTGGCAAGGAATTCGCTCTTGGCCTTCGCCTCCATCTCGGCCCGCTGCACCTGCTGCTTGGCTTCGGCTTCGGCCTGCTTGAGCAGATTGATGCGCGCCCCCAACGCCAGCGACAGGATGATCATTTCCCCTGCGACGCCCAGCTTATGGATGTACGGCGTAATCGCATGGAAGGACAGGACATGCAGCGCATTCAGGACGCCAATGAAAATGGGCGTCAGCATGACAATCCACGCCAGCAAAAACAGGCGTGCAGGCAAAAAGCCACTGCGCAGCCGCAAGGTTGCCGCTGTCAGTATGCTGATGACACTGACCGCTATCGTCAACAGCACCAGAATCGACATCAGCTTGCCCGGCATCAGCAGGATAAGCACCAGTTCCAGCATTACGATTTTCGCCAACACTTGCACCACACGATCAAACCGGGGCAACGCCGAACGGGTTTCCAGATAAACGCGGGTAAAGTGGTGACTGAACCACATGGTCAGGCAAATGCCCGCATAAATGGCAACGCTCTGCCAATACACGTAATCAGGTAACAGACGATAGTTGAAACCATCGAAACAGGACGCAGTGTAAACGTTGGAAATCACCACGCCCAGATAGAGCAGGTAGGTTTTCTCTCGCAGTGACAGATACAGGAACAGGTTATAGGCCAGCAGCCCAAAGCAGATGCCGTAAAAAATGCCAATAAAGGTCTGATGATCATGCAGGAATTCGTAATAGGCATCTTCGGAATACAGGGTCAGCGGTACCGACAGGGAGCTGCTGGTTGCCACACGCACGAAATAGGTTCTGACCTGCCCCGGCGGCAGATTCAGTTTGAACGCAAAGGTGCGCAGCTTCAGCGCCCGCTCACCGTACGGATGCTCGTCACCCAGTGTGCGCGACACCCAGCGCAACCGGTTGCCATCGGTATCGTAGCCAGGCTCATAGAGCGTGATGTCATCCAGCAACGGGTAAGCGATATCCAGTACGAATTCGTCTTCAGACTGCTGGCGATTGTCGATGACAAATGCGATCCACACCGTCGCATCCGTATAACCAAACTCAAGTCCACCCGGATGAGGCTGGAACTGGATCTGGTATTCAGGCTGGATGATATCGTCGATGGTCAGGCTACGGGTGGGGTCCTCGTACACCAGGCTGTAGGGCGCCAGCTTTACGACCGAATGGGGTGTCTCAATAACGACGGGTTGAAAGCGGGTATCCAGACGTGGATCAGCTACCGCGACGACCGCCAGGAGCAGCAGGAGCAGACCCAGACGCCAGCGCCCACTCTGTCGTGAGGGCCAACTGCCACCAGACACCACGCCGTCACCTTGCCGCCACTTCATCCGCAAACCGCCGCACACCTGCCAACCCATCTCCTTTTAAGGTTAGCAGGCAGGCCATCAGCGGGGATGTGGACGTAGCGGAGAACTGGCAATCTTTTGTTATTAACAGAGCCCTGGTTAGAACCGGCAAGACCGCGTCCTAGCCCTGGGTCAGCGCCACCACATCCGGGCTACTGTAGAAATCCCGCAGGTTGGCGCGAATACGCTGTTTCAGCAGTTCCTGCACGGCGTCACGCTGCAGCAGATCCGGCAGCATTTTCTGCAGTTCCGGCACCACAAAGGCCTGATCATAGCCCAGGCTGTTGAACAGATCGGAGACAGTACGCTCACCGTAATTGGCAAAGATGTAATCCACGATCTGGTGAATCATGTTGTGCAGGTATTCGGCCTCGCGGATTTCGAACCAGAAATCCTCCACCAGCCGCGCCGTGTCATTGACCTTGTCTTCTTCGACGTATTTCTTGGCACGGGAAAACTGCTTTTCACTCAAGGTCGACCAGAAATGATCCGCAATGGTCCGGATGTTGTTTTCCGATAGCGCATTGTTAAGAATCCGCTCGCTCAGATCGACGGAACTGCGCAGGTTGGCATTAATGAATTTCTTGATGGTGGTCTCGGCAGTTTCTTCCAGTTTCGGCATCGCCTTGTTGAGGCCTTTGGCCCCCAGTTTCATCAGGCTGGAAACACCGGGCACATTCTTGGTCAGCGGATTTTCCTTGAGCACATAATCCTTGATTCCGTGATAAAGCACGTCACTGATCAGCTCGCTGTAAATCGGGCTCTCCAGAATCAGCCGCACGATGTCCATACGCACCTTTTCAAATGTGGCGTAGTGGGCGATCGCCTTGTCGTATTCCTTTTTTGGCACCAGGGTTTTCAGATTGGCGGAATCATTGAGATCGGATTCCACAGCGGTGATGACGGCCTTGACTACGATACCGCGCAATTCGCCGGTAAAGGGCACCGTTTTGACCAGCCGGCTGATGTGCGCCTTGAGTTTGCCAGCATCAATCACGCTGCTGACCGTCGCCCCATTGCCCCAGGTATAAAATGCTTCCGCCTCCCGGGTGATCGTGGCGACAAGTCCTTCGCCCTGCAAACGGTCGAGCAGGAATTTCACCTGCAACTGTTCCAGCTGCTGCAGCGTTTCTTGAATGGATTGGCTCATGTTTCCCCCGTAAATAATTCAGATTGTCTGTTTTTGTTGGCGTCGATAGGCGGCGGGCGTCATGCCCTGCCAGCGCCGGAACGCGCGATTGAAATTGGATGTGTCACTGTATCCCAGGATGGCGGCAATGGCATCGAGGGACTTGGCCGTTTCGCTCAGCAGCAGACGGGCCTGTTCCAGCCGCACTGCGTCCACCACTGCCTGAAACCGGGTGCCTTCAGCCTGCAGGCGACGTTTGAGCGTACGCGGCGACATGTGCAGCTGGCGCGCGACCTGCTCCAGCCCGGGCCATGGGTCGTCGGAATCCTTGAGCGCCCGGGTGACACGATATACCAGATCATCGTGCTCGCGAATTGTCTGCAATTCCCGCTCGCACTGCGCTTCAGCCAATTGCCGGGCCACCGGATCGGACAGACTGAGGGGACGCCGCAGCCAGGCCTCGGGAATCAGGATCTGGTCCACCGTGTCATTGAAGCGTACCGGCCGCGAGGAAAACATCCGCACCGCCTCTTCGAAATACGGTGGTTTGGCGCAGGTACGGCGGACTTCGATATCCGGCGGCACCTGCCCCAGCAGATTGAAACTCATCACGCCCAGGCTGGTCATGAAGGTTTCCACCATGAACGGATAGGCATCGCCGATTGGCATTACTTCGCACATTTCCAGCACGCCATGGCCCTGCTGCCGGTAATAGAGCAGGCCAATGAATTCGAACCGGGTACGAAAATATTTGGCCGCCAGTTCCAGCGCTTCCCCCAGGGTCGACGCGCTCATCGCCGCAAACCCCAGAAAGCCGTGAGTGGACAGTTTCAGCTGCAATCCCAGCCGGAACGCCAGCGCCGGATCGCGGGACAGCCGGCGCGCATTGCGAATCAGCGCCATGTACTGGCGGGCACTTAGACGTCCATCAATCTGCCGCAGCGCATCCGCATCGATACCGGTACCTGCCAGCAACGTATCGAGTTCGATGCCCTGCTCTTTCAGCAGATCCACCAACAATGCAGCGTAAATGACGTGAGCACCACACTGATCGAGTGCTGCAAGCGTGTTTTCTTTCATAACCGAACCAACCGGACTTTTCAGGCGAGACCTGGTGGCACAGACAATACGCCGGCCGCACCGCCCAGGCAACGACAGAATCCATTGCAAACGGCGCCCCCGCGCACTGCCGGCAACTTCTCAACTGCGCACGGAATCCACTATAGTTAATTGAATGGACGACGATTCCCCGCCACAGGAGAACCCAGTGAGAGACCGCTTTGCTGTCCGGATAGCGCACGCAGGACTGATGCTGACACTGTGTCAGTCTGCGCTGGCGTCAGCGGATCTGTTCGAGTTGAGCCTTGAGGATTTGCAGAATGTCCGTATCTCTGTGGCCTCAGGCTTTGAGGAGTCGGTGCTGGACGCCGCTTCCTCGGTCAGCCTGATCCAGCGTGAAGACTGGATGGCACGGGGTGCCCGCCGCAACATGGATGCCCTGGAAGCCAGTCCCGGCGTCAATCTGGCACCGAGCTGGGCCGGTGGCGAAACCATTTCCATTCGCGGTTACACCACCGACCTGAGTGTACGCGGCATCGCCACCCTGATCGATGGCGTGCCGGTCAACATGTTCACCTACGGCAGCGCACTGTACGACAAACCGGATATTGGCCTGGACACCCTGAATCGCATCGAGCTGATCCGCGGCCCCGGCAGCACCCTTTACGGCAGCGACGCGTTTCATGGCGTGCTTGCCTACACCACCTATCGCCAGCCCAAGGATCACCTGGAAGTTCGCAGCGAACTGGGCAGCAATGAATACGCCAGCGCAGCCGGTCGCGCCACCCTGCGCCAGGGCAATCAGAAATTCGACCTGGCACTGGACGGCCGCTTTCAGGGCAATCAGGAAAGAGGCTATGAATTCGATCAGCCGTTCGAGGGTGATGGCGAGCGAGCGCATCGCTATCGCAATGGCACTTTCAACCTGAATTACCAGGTGGGTGATCGCCGCGATGGCCTGGTCGACCTGGGCATCATGACCCACCAATATCATTCCAAAGACATGCCTGGCAGCGCGGGCCAGTTTTTTGCCGGACAGCAATTTCAGCTGGATCGGGATCACATGGATACCGACAGTGAATTCATGCTGTACCGGCTGCAATTTACCCGTGCCCTGCGTCATGGCTTCGAGCTGAACCTGCACGCATCCCACTGGGAAACCGAACACGAATGGATCTTTGATGGCAGTCGCTACGAGGAATTCTGCGCGCCCGGCTGGACCGACCCATCCACCCAGTGTTTGTTAGGCATTCCCGGCAGCATCACCACCCAGCACACCGAAGAATCCCACCAGAACCTGACGCTGGAACTGAAACAGAATGCCGCTGATCTCAACACCCAATGGGTTGCCGCAGTGGGCTACCGCCATGCGTCTGTCGACGAGGCCTGGTTGCGCCGGGACTCCCTGTCACCTAACTGGAGCGGCGTCTTTGCTCCCGCCCTTTACGACGGCGCTGACCACGATATTGATTATGCCCTGCTGCAAGCCCGCACCACCTTCATGGGCGAACGGTTGCAACTGGTCTACGGCGCGCGCTTCGACGATTATTCCGACGTCGGCAGTCATACCTCTCCCCGGCTGGGTATCGTGTACAGGCTGAATGATTACTGGGCCCTGAAATCGTTGTACGGCAATGCCTTCCGCTCACCGACGGCGATCGAAATTTACGGCAGCGGCTCCGTCATCAGCAATCCGGATCTGGAGCCCGAGGAAATCGACACTTACGAACTGGTTGCGCAGTACCAGCGCGGGCCGTGGCAGTGGGAAGTGGTCGGATTCCGCAGCCGGTGGGATAACGCCATCCGCCTCACCAGCGACGCATCGGTGCCAGTCGGCAGCGCGATTTACCGCAACAGTGGCGAAAGCAGGGCCCACGGCAGTGAAATGAGTCTGAATTATCTGGGCCATCCCTGGCGCCTGCACAGCAATATCACCTGGGTGGAAAGCGAAAATACCAGCGACGGCATCGACTACGTGGCATTCCCGCGCTGGTTGCTGAATCTGGGCATCGGCTATGCCCTGCCGGATGAGCGCACCACCGTTTACCTGTTCCAGCATGCGCAACTGGACCAGTACAGCGCCGACTACCTGTCGGTCGGCGGCGAATGGATCAAGCCCGAACCGGCAGCGGATTTCTGGCGTGTTGATCTGAATGTGAGTCACCGGCTCGACGACTCAACCCAGCTGTTCTGCAACCTGCGCAACCTGCTGGACCGCGATAACGTCAAACCATCACTCTACAATGGCCAGGGTGGGATCGCCGACGAAGCCTTCTCGGTCTCCGTCGGCATTCGCTGGCAACTGTAAGCAGATCAGAAAAACTCTTCGTCATCCGCCGGTTTCAGTGTCCCCGGCGACACGAACGGGTCCGTCACCATATCCGATGGACGCTGGGGCGGTGGGGTATTGGTGCGTTCCTGCTCCAGCGGTGCAGGTACTGCCTGTTCTGCAGTTGCTTCCGGCACAACCGGCGCCGGGTTGTCCAGAATGCTGATAGTCTGCTGGTCGCCCTGCGTGTCCGGCTCTACGATTTCAAAGCCTTCCATGCCGCTCAGTCCGGCCCGTTCCAGCAAGTCTGGCGTAAATTCCGGATCATCCGGCAGCTTCTCTTCACCGGACAGGTATTTTTCGTCTTCGTTACCCTGCTCGATCACGATTTCCACCCGGCGGTTGCGGGCACGGTTATCTTCGGTATCGTTGGGCACCATGGGTTTGACTTCGCCAAAGCCCTTCACCACGAATTTGCTCGGATCAATTTCCCCGTTCTGCATCAACTCGTGGGCAACGGAAACGGCGCGGGCTGATGACAGCTCCCAGTTGGAACGGAAGCGTGCGGTGGAAATGGGTACGTCGTCAGTGTGACCTTCCACGGAATAATCGCCGGGGATTTCCTTGATGGCTTCACGGATCTTGTCCATGATCGGAATGAAGGTTGGCCGCAAGGTAGCGGAACCGCTCGGAAACGAACCCTGCTCTTTTACCCGGATCACGATGCGGCGATTTTGGTTTCCACTTCCACCGCACCCTTGCTGATTTCATCTTTCAGCGCCGACGCCACTTCAACAGCATCCGCCTGGGTCATGGCAATCAGGCGCTCGAGAATTTCGGCAGAATGATCCGCCGACATTTCGGATTGCTGGTCTTTGCGGGCTTCGCTTTCACCTTCGGCACACAGCACATCCAGCGTCTGCTGCATGGTATCGGTAGTGGTCTGGCGGACTTCATTGAGCGGGGTGGGATCCGGGCGGCCAGGGGAAAATTCCTGGGCGATGATCGAGGTGCCCTTGGGAATTTCCTTGACTTCAACTTCCTGCTGCACGCCAAAGGCGTCGCGCATCGAACCGGCCACCTGCTTGTACTTCTGCACGTCCATTTCGGAAAACGCCAGCAGCAGTACAAAGAAGCACATCAGCAGCGACATCAGGTCCGCGAAGGTGGCCAGATAGGCAGGCAACCCTCGCGGCGGTGGTGGGCATTCGCAATCTTCTTCAGCCATTGCGGCTCACCTTACTCTTCGCCTTCGCCCTTGCGCTTGGACGCAGGCAGGTAGGTTTTCAACAGACCCTGGATCACGCGCGGATTCTGACCGGCCTGAATCGACAACAGGGCATCAATGATCATGGACTGAATGCGGGATTCTTCGTCGGAACGCAGCGCGAGCTTGTCCGCCACCGGCAGCGCGAACATGTTCGCCAGCATGGCACCATACATGGTCGTGAGCAGCGCCACCGCCATCGCCGGCCCGATAGCCTTGGGGTCATCCATCGCCGACAGCATCTGCACCAGACCGATCAGCGTTCCGATCATGCCCATGGCAGGGCCGGCATCGCCGATGTGCGCCCAGATCTTTGCGCCCAGGGTATGGCGTGCCTGACTTTCCTTCAGGTCCTTCATCAGCATGCTCTTGACCACTTCAGGGTCATGACCATCCACCAGCAGCTGGATTCCCTTCTGCAGAAAATCGTTGCTGACCTCCTTGCCTTCCAGGGACAGCAGCCCGCCCTTGCGCGCCATGTCGGCAAGCTCGACGACTTCAACAATGATTTCTTCGGGCGAAATGACCTTGGTCTTGAACGCCTTGCCGGCGATCTTCATGGCCCCCAGAAACTGGCTCAGGTTGTACTTCACCATGACCGCAAAGATGGTCCCACCAAACACGATACAGATGGACGGCACATCCACGAAGATCGTGATGTCGCCACCCAGAACCATGGCCACGACCATGACAACCATGGCGCCGATAACGCCTATAAGGGTCGCTAAATCCACACCGAGACTCCACAATGCCTAAATTTTGATCAAGTCATTGACTTAAAAGGTCTTCCCTCATTGAGTCTAGACAGGTTTCCGGGAAAATCAGGGGCGCAACCTCAAAGCACGGCGGATTGACCCGCCTGCCACAATCACCGACACTTCCCGCCTTTCGTATGCCGGCAGAGATCATCATGGCCAAAAAGAAAACCGCCCCGGATTTTGAACAGTCCCTGCAGACCCTCGAAGCGCTGGTGGAGCGCATGGAAAGCGGCGAACTGACCCTGGAAAAGTCCCTGGAGGCCTTCGAACAGGGCATCCGCCTGACCAAGGAATGCCAGCAGGCCCTGCGGGAAGCCGAACAGAAGGTGCAGATCCTGATGAGCCAGAACGGCAACGACAGCCTGCAACCCTTTCACGACGAAGACGACACCGAATAGCCCCTATGGCACACACCGAGCAGTTTGATCTGGATGCCTACCAGCGCGCCTGCCAGGCCCGCGTCAATGCCCGCATGGACCACTGGCTGAAACAGCAGAATGGCCTGGCGCCGCGCCTGGTGGAGGCCATGGCCTACGCCACCTTCAACGGCGGCAAGCGGGTACGCCCGGTGCTGGCCTACGCCTCTGCGGAGGCCCTGGGTGGCCCCCAGGACACGGTAGACGATATTGCCGCCGCCCTGGAGATGGTGCATTCCTACTCGCTGGTACACGACGATCTGCCCGCCATGGACGACGACGACCTACGCCGGGGCAAGCCCACCTGCCATATCGCCTTCGACGAAGCCACCGCCATTCTGGCGGGGGATGCCCTGCAATGCCTGGCCTTTGAAGTGCTGGCCCGCTCCGACAAACCCCTGCCCGCCGAGATCCGCCTGCAACTGATCGAGGCCCTGGCCAGCGCCAGCGGTACCCGTGGCATGGCGGGCGGACAGGCCCTGGATCTGGCTGCAGAAGGCAAGACACTCACCCTGGAACAGCTGGAAACCATTCACATCCACAAGACCGGCTGCCTGATTCGCGCCAGCGTCCGCATGGGCGCCCTCACCGTTGCCGGTGCCTCCACCCGCCAGCTGGCTGCACTTGATGCCTATGCCCACGCCATCGGCCTGGCGTTCCAGGTCCACGATGACGTGCTGGACGTGATCGGTGACACCGCCACCCTGGGTAAAAAGCAGGGGTCCGACCAGGCGCTGGCCAAGGCCACGTATCCAGCCATTCTGGGACTCGACGCCGCCCAGGCCCTGGCCCGCTCCCTGTGTGACCAGGCCCAGGCGGCACTGGCCGATTTCGACCAGCGGGCCGAACCCCTGCGCGCCCTGGCGCGTTATATCGTGTCGCGGCAGCACTGAAACACCTGACCGGCCGTTCCAACTTTTTTGGCGCCCATGGTCAGCAAAAGGTGTGATAGCGGCGGACTCCACTTATAATGGCCGCCTTATTGCTTGCAGAATGCTCGACGAGATCCAACGGCTGAACCGCCCCGAATCCAAGGCCACTGAATGTTTACAGAGATCCCGCTAACCCGTCCCCATACACCGCTGCTGGACATGATCAACCGTCCGGAACAATTGCGGGCGATGGACCAGCAGCTGCTGCCGCAACTGGCGGAAGAGTTGCGCGCGTTCATGATGTATGCCGTGGGCAAGACCGGGGGCCATTTCGGGGCGGGACTGGGCGTGGTCGAACTCACTATCGCGCTGCACTATGTCTTCAATACGCCGGACGACCGTCTGGTGTGGGACGTGGGTCATCAGACCTACCCCCACAAGATCCTCACCGGGCGCCGCGACCGGATGCTGAGCCTGCGCCAGAAGGATGGCATCGCCGGCTTCCCCAAGCGCTGCGAAAGTGAATTTGACACCTTCGGGGTTGGGCATTCCAGCACCTCGATCAGCGCCGCCCTGGGCATGGCGCTGGCGTTCGAAAAGCAGGGCAAGCCGAACAAGGCCGTTGCCATCATCGGTGATGGCGCGATGACTGCCGGCATGGCGTTCGAGGCGATCAACCATGCCAGCCACTGCAAGGCCGACATGCTGATCATCCTGAACGACAACGAAATGTCGATTTCGGAAAACGTCGGCGGTCTGTCCAACTACCTGTCCCGGGTCTGGGCCAGCCGCACCTACAACGCCCTGCGGGAAGGCGGCAAGAAGGTCCTGGAAAACATCCCCGCGGCGATGGAATTCGTACGTCGCACCGAAGAACACATGAAAGGCATGGTGTCCCCCGGCACCCTGTTCGAAGAGCTGGGCCTCAATTACATCGGCCCCATCGACGGCCACAACATCGACAAGCTGGTGACCTACCTGGGCAAGCTGCGGGACATTCCCGGCCCCCACCTGCTGCACGTGATCACCCAGAAAGGCCGCGGTTACCGCCCGGCCGAAAAAGACCCGATCGGCTACCACGCCCTGTCCAAGATCGAGCCCAAGCCGCCGGTCGCCACCGCCAAGACCAAACCGGCACCGGCTGCGCCCAAGTACAGCGACATCTTTGGCCAGTGGCTGTGCGACATGGCAGAACAGGATCCGCGTCTGGTGGGCATTACTCCCGCCATGCGTGAAGGCTCCGGCATGGTGGACTTCTCGCGCCGCTATCCTGACCAGTATTACGATGTGGCCATCGCCGAGCAGCATGCGGTGACGCTCGCGGCTGGACTTGCCTGTGAAGGCCAGAAGCCGGTGGTGGCGATCTATTCCACCTTCCTGCAGCGGGCCTACGACCAGCTGATCCACGATGTCGCGCTGCAGAATCTCGATGTCACCTTCGGCATCGACCGCGCAGGCCTGGTGGGCGAAGATGGCCCCACCCATGCGGGCGCCTACGATATTTCCTATCTGCGCTGCATTCCCAACATGGTGGTGATGACGCCGTCCGATGAAAATGAGTGCCGGCAGATGCTGTACACCGGCTACCAGTATCGCGGCCCGGCGGCGATCCGTTATCCCCGTGGCACCGGCCCCGGCACCCCCATCGAACAGAAGATGACGGCGCTGCCCCTGGGCAAGGGTCGCGTGGTGCAGGACGGCAAAGGCGTTGCGATCCTGGCGTTTGGCCCGGTGCTGGCCGCCTGCCGTGAAGTAGGTAAAGTCATCGGTGCCACGGTTGTTGACATGCGCTTTGTGAAACCGATCGACGAAGCCCTGATTCTGGATCTGGCAGCTGCGCACGATCTGCTGGTCACCGTGGAAGAAAATGCCATCATGGGTGGCGCAGGTTCAGCGGTGAATGAATTGCTGGCGCAACGCAATGTGGTGATGCCGATGCTGAATCTGGGTATCCCCGACCGCTACATCGACCATGCCAAGCCGGCAGAAATGCTGGAAGCCTGCGGACTCGATGCCGATGGTATCGCCGGCGCCATCCAGACCCGGCTCAAGGATCTGGAACAGGGCAAACTGAGCCAGACAGCGGTGTAACGCAACCGTCACACCGCTCTGCCGGATCAGGAACGCTGGAGAAACGCGTTGAGTTTTTTCAGGGTTTCGAACGGTGTATCAATGACCATCATATTGGTAATGGTCGTGGGCAAACCGCCACCGGGATCAATCACACCGGAATAGATCGCACGCACGCCGTCGGTGGTCTGCTCCAGTTCCCACTGACCGTCAAAGAACGGAATCCGCACGAAGCTTTTCTTTTCCGGCACCGCCGTGGGCAGGCCGGTGAGGGTCACGTGCGCCGTGGTGGGCGACGTGCGTTCGATTTTCTGCCGCAACACCAGATCCCGCTCCGCCACCAGGAAGGTCGGGGTGTGATTTTTCATGTACACAATCCGCGACAGACCTTCTTCTTCCTGCACGGTTTCCGGGTCATAACAGGTGTGCAGCCATTTATCCAGGGTGTTCACATCGCGCATCACTGCGATCACGCGGTCCAGGGTCTGGCCTTTCAGTATCGCTTCGCCCTTGAACGCCAGATGATCATTGTTCTCCAGCTTTGCAGTGTAAGCGCGAATGCCGTCACGCTCTTTTTTCAGCGTCCACTCCAGATCAGCGGCCAGCGCCGATCCACCCAGCATCATACTCATGATCACGACTCCTGCGGCCAGCCTGCGGCCTAACGACAACTTCATACACCACTCCCACTGGTGATTCCTTGTTGGGCCGCCAAGCGTATCACAGGTTGACGAAATTCCGGCAGCAGGGAAACGCCGTTTGCTGAAGCAGCGCACGGTTCGTTATGATGCGAACTGAATCCGCTGTCAGTACGGAACTCCTCATGCAAAAGCCCCTCGCCACTGCACTGCTGGTCGTCATTCTTGCGTGCGCCGCTTACTGGCTGTTCATGCCTCGCGATCTGCCCGATGCCACACCGCCCGCCACGCCGGCGATCAGACAGCCGACAGCGCCCTCCACCGTTGATCGTCACCCGGTGCTGCAGGACGATGCCCCGCTGACCGCCACGCCCACGCCGCAAGCCGTTATGCCTGCAACGGCGGATGATGATCTGGTCGCCCCACCGACAACCCTGGATGGGAGCGACAGCGTCGTGCTGGACGCCGTCAACGAGCTCAGTGCAGATGTGGTCGCCTGGTTGCTGCCGCAAGAGCAGGTGCGAAAATGGGTGGTGCTGGTAAATGCGCTTGCCGATGGAAAAGTGCCGGTAAAGGATCGTCCGCTGGAATATCCTCTTCCCGCTTTCAAGGCGCAGGAAAAAGACGGCAGCCTGTGGCTGGATCGCGCCAATTACGGCCGCACCACTACCCTGATCAAGGCGCTGACCCGGATGCCGCCATCACGGGTAGCACGGCATTACGCCGCCTGGCAACCGCTGCTGCAACAGGCGCAGGACGAACTGGGCAACGGCGCCGATTTCGATGAACGCCTGCACACGGCCATCGACCGTATCCTCGCCATCCGTCCGCGCACCGGCATGATCGAACTGAAGGCCGGTGTCTTGAAATTCACCTATGCCGATCCGCAGATGGAAAAGGCCAGCGCCGTGGAAAAAATGCTGTGGCGACTAGGCCCTTCCAATACTTTGCGCATCCAGAATTATCTGCGGGATCTGAAGCCGCTGCTGTAACGCGAGCGGCTTGCCAGCGTCGCGCGGATTACCAGGTATCGATGCAGGGGCGCTTCTTGCCGACCCGCGGCTGCGGCGCTGGTGCGGTGCGCAGTGCGGTCATGATCCATTTGCGCGAATCCGCCGGATCGATCACGTCATCGAATTCAAAGAACGTCGCCGTATTCACCGCTTTGCCGCGTTCGTACATTTCCGCCACCATGGTCTGATAGGCCTGCTCCCGTGCGACAGGATCGGTGATCGCATCCAGTTCTTTTTTGAAGCCGAGTTTCACCGCGCCTTCCAGGCCCATCGCACCGAATTCGCCCGTCGGCCATGACACGGTGAACAACGGTGCTTTCAGGGTGCCACCGGCCATGGTCATGGCACCGAGGCCGTAAGCCTTGCGCAACACGATGGTGAAGAACGGCACGCTCAGACTTGCCGCCGTGACAAACATGCGCGCGGCGTGGCGCACCAATGCGGTCTTTTCCACTTCCGGCCCCACCATGATGCCCGGCGTGTCACACAGGAACAGCAGCGGAATATCAAAGGCATCGCACAGCTGCATGAAGCGCGCCGCCTTGTCGGCACCCGGTGCATCCACCGCGCCGGCCAGATGCTGCGGATTATTGGCAATGATGCCCACCGGGCGACCTTCAAAGCGGGCCAGCGCAGTGATCATGCCGGGTGCAAAACCGGCGCGCAGTTCCAGCACCGAATCGCAATCCGCCAGCCCGTGGATCACCGTGCGCACGTCGTACACCCGCAGCCGGTTTTCCGGAATCAGCTGACGCAGCAGACGCTGATCCGGTGCCTGCCAATCCGCCAGTGACCCCTGGAAATAGCCCAGATACTGTTTGGCAACCTGTACCGCTTGCGCTTCGTCATCCACCAGCACATCGATCACGCCGTTGGGATATTGCACCGTCGTCGGGCCAACGGCTTCCGGGGGATACACGCCGAGGCCGCCGCCTTCGATCATTGCCGGCCCGCCCATGCCGATGTTGGCGTTGCGCGTGGCGATCACCACGTCGCAGCAACCCAGTAGCGCCGCGTTGCCGGCAAAATTGCGTCCGGAGGCAATCCCCACCAGCGGCACCAGCCCCGACAGTTTTGCGAAATAATAAAACGCCAGACAGTCCAGACTCGCCGACGATCCCAGGCCATCGGTATCGCCGGGGCGACCACCACCGCCTTCGCTGAACAGCACCAGCGGAATGCGCCATTTCTCGGCCAGCTCGAACAGGCGATCTTTTTTGTGATGATTCTGGATGCCTTGAGTGCCCGCCAGTACGGTGTAGTCGTAGGTCATCATCACGCACTGGCTGCGCTCGCCAAACCAGGCACTGTTGACCCGGCCGATGCCCGCCACCATGCCGTCGCCCGGCGTGTTTTCCAGCAGATCCTGCAGGCTGCGCCGGCGCCGTTGCGCCGCAATCACCAGGGCGCCGTATTCGATAAAGCTGTCGTCGTCACACAGGTCGGCAATATTTTCCCGCGCGGTGCGCTGACCGGTCTTGCGGCGTTTGGCCACTGCGGCGGGCCGGTTTTCATCCAGACCATAGGCATGGCGGGCGATGGCTTCCTGCAGGTCCGGGCGAATCCAGTCCGGGTCGATCTGCCGGGTTTGGGTTTCCTCGTGGGAATCGTCGTCGGACGGCAGCCATTGCAGCAGCGGCTGCTGTTCAAATACTGCGTCGCCTTTGCCCACCAGCAATGTCTGCACCACACCGCTGCGGGGCGCGCTGATGACGTGCTCCATTTTCATCGCGTCCATGATCAGCAGGGTCTGGCCTTTGCGCACCGTGTCGCCCGCCACAACCTCAACGCTGACAATGGTGCCCTGCATGGGTGCGTTGAGCGCGTTCTCCAGTGCGGTAGGGGTGTTCTCTGCCACCGTTGTTGCGCCGCTATCAGCGGGATAACGGTGGGGCATGGTGCCGCCCAGCAGCGTCGCCAGATGCTCATCGACAAAGCGCGTGTGGACCTGATGCTGGCGCAGCGCAGGATGGGTGAGCAGATTGTGCAGCAATGCAAGGTTGGTCGGCACGCCGTCGATACGACATTCTTCCAGTGCGCGGCTGGCTTTGGTCAGCGCCACCGCAAACTCCGCGCTGCGACTGTGCACAATCAGTTTGGCCAGCAGGGAATCGTAGCGGGGATTGGTGTGATAACCGGTGTAGCCGCAACTGTCCACCCGCACACCGGGGCCACCTGGCAGATCGAACATCCGCAGGCAGCCACCACCGGGCTTGATGCTGCCATCGGCCTGCAGGGTTTCCATGTTGATGCGGGCCTGAATGGCAAAGCCCTGCGGTGCTGGAATGCGGTGCTGTTGCAGCTGTAGATCCGCCAGCGATGCACCCAGCGCCAGTTGCAACTGGATCTGCACCAGGTCGAGTCCACTCACCGCTTCTGTCACCGTGTGCTCCACCTGCAGACGCGGATTGGCTTCGATAAACACAAACCGATCCGCGCCGTCCTGCTCGAATACCAGAAATTCGAACGTGCCCAAGCCGCGATAGCCCACCTGTTGCGCCATGCGCACAGCGGCCTGGGTGATCTGTTCCCGCAGCGCGGGCGTGAGTGTGGGACTGGGCGCGATTTCGATCAGCTTCTGGTGTCGACGCTGCAGCGTGCATTCCCGTTCGTGGACATGCACCACCGTGTCACCATCACCGATGATCTGCACTTCGATATGGCGGGCCTGGGGTGCGCACTGTTCCACATACAGCGCGCCATCACCGAAGGCCGCCTGGGCTTCGGACTGGCAGCGCTGATAAGCCTCCGCGATAGCGTCGCGCTGCTGCACGATGCGCATGCCGCGACCACCACCGCCCGCCACGGCCTTGATCACCAGCGCACTGCCTGCCGGCAATTGATCGAAGAAGGCTTCGGCCTCCTGCACCGTCACCGCATGATCCAGCCCCGCCAGCACGGGCACCTCGCACTGTTGCGCCAGCGCACGGGCACGGGCCTTGTCACCGAACAGACTGAGCACATCTGCAGCGGGGCCGACAAAGGTCACGCCTGCCTGTTCCGCCATCCGGGCAAAGCCGGCATTTTCACTGAGGAATCCATACCCTGGATGGATGGCGACACACTGATGTTGCTGCGCTACCTGCAGAATCTGTGCACCATCAAGATAGGCCGCCGGACCAGTGCCCCGCAGCGCCACCGCACTATCGGCTTCGCTCAGATGCAGGGCGTTGTGATCGTCCTCGGCGTAGACGGCAACCGAACGCCAACCGAGCTCCGCCACGGCCTGCAGAATGCGAACAGCGATTTCACCGCGATTGGCGACCAGAATGGTGGTTTGGGTCATTGGAGCGCAAGCCTCTGATGGATCGGAAGAATGCGCTATTAAAGCAATTTGCCGGCCCCTATCAGGGCCGGGGATGCCGACAAGCCATAGCAAATCGGACAAGCGAAGGATCAGAACTTCTTTCCAGCATCAGCACACTGTTGTGTTCCTGCAGCTTGACGTGATTCAGATAGGTCATGCCCAGCAGCACCTGCGCGGGATAACCACCCTGCACCACCACGGCTTCGACATTGCTGACCTGGATTTCGCCGACTTTGACCGACTCAAGTTTCACTACCCAGCTTTTGTTCACGCCGCCAGCGGTGACCACCTGCGACTCGGTGCCGTCGATGCGGTATTGCAGCCCCAGACGGCGGGCATCCATTTCATTCATTGCCACCGTGTTGGCGCCGGTATCCACCAGAAATTTCACGCTCTGGCCATTGATAGAACCGTTCACCAGATACTGGTCATTGTCGTTCTTGCGGATCACTACCTGCTTGAGTTCAGGCTTCGATGGCTGGCCACCGATGGCCATGTGCAGGGTCATTTCATGGCGGCGGCCATCGATCTCCACCAGCGCACTGCGGGACGTGGCACTGATCAGGCGCACATTGCCGGGGCCGGTCTTGCCATCACGCAACATGACCTGCTGGCCGTCGATGGTCATCACGGCCGCCCCCTTGAACAGGCCATCCACCCGCACATCAGGCGCTGCCCCCGCAGCCGCTGCACACAACAGGCTGCCGCACAGCAGCAGACGCGAAATCCCTTTGCCCATAACAACTCCACTTTCAGTCAAATCAGACACATAACAACATCCGGTGCCCGCCTGCCATCAGGTCGACCACCCTATTGCCCCATTGCCGTCAGCGCGCCAGCCGGCGGTAGCCAGACGGTCCCCCGCGATCACGACAGTGCAAAGTCTAATCAGCGCTGCTCACGCCTGTCACGTTACGAAATGCAACGATTGTTGAAGATCTGAACGCATCAAAACCCCGCAGAAAAAAGGCCTGCGATTCAGTGTGTTAGGCGATCCAGCCCCGCAGCTGCCCTATCACAGGAGGTTGCCCAGACCCCGATGAGCGGGAATGACCGCGCTGGAAAGTCGCGGATTTTCAGCTAGACCTAACCTTTGCATGCATTATTTTTCGTGGGCAAGGAAAAACTTATGTCAGGATTTCGCAACTGGCCGTTCCGGCTGAAAATTGGCCTGCCGATGGTCGCACTGGCCGTACTGTTCATTGGCTCGACAGTACATGGTTTGATGTCGCTGCGGGCCACCACCGCTGATGCGAACCGTCTGGCGCAGGAATTCATGCCGCAGATCAATTACATACTGCAGGCCGACCGCGATCTGTACCAGGCCCAGATCGCCGAACGCAGCATCCTGTTGCTGCCCGAAGGCGCCAGCAGCATGAACAGCTACCGGGATCAGTTCAACGAGAACACCCAGCAGGCCAAAGACCGGGTCAACAAGTTCTTCGACAGCGCCAACGAACCGCGCTGGAACGACCACCGCAGCCGCTTTCAATCCAATTACCAGCGCTGGGTTGATCTGGCCAACCGTCACATGAGTACACGCCTGAACGGTCAACCGCTCAACGGTGACGCCAATACGATCATCAACGATTCCGAAGCGGCCTTCCAGGCCGTGCGGGAAGTGCTGATCAGCTGACCGAAGCCCGCGAACAGGATGCGGCCGCCTTCACCGCCGAGATTGATGCCCGTGCCAGCAGTGCGACTGGTACCGCCACCCTGATCCTGGTGATCGGCATCATCATCTCGGCTGTCTTCGTGATCATGGTGCCGCCCCTGCTGGTGAAACCCATCAACGCCATCCGCCGCAGCCTGCACGACATCTCCCAGGGCAATGGCGATCTGACTGCACGCATCCCGCTGGATCAGACCGACGAGCTGGGCCAGCTGGTGCAGAATTTCAATCGCTTCATGGATAAATTGCAGACCCTGATCAAGCAGATCCAGTCAACCGCCGTGAATGTCGCTGATGACACTGCCAAGCTGCAGGACAACGCGCGCACCAGCAAGGAAGCCATCGATCACCAGGGCGACGCGCTCACCATGGTGGCCACCGCCGTGACCGAGATGGCCTCCGCCATTCAGGAAGTGGCACGCAACACCACCGAAACCGCCGACGAAGCCAAGAAGGCCAATGTCCGCTCCGAAGATGGTCAGCGCATCGTGCACCAGACCATCACCCAGATCCAGCAACTGTCCACCAAGGTGCAATCGGCTGCCAGTGTCATCACCCATGTTGAAGAAGAGGCCGGCAAGGTGACGTCGGTGATTGATGTGATTCGCGGCATCGCCGAACAGACCAACTCGCTGGCGCTGAACGCTGCGATTGAAGCGGCCCGCGCCGGCGAACAGGGCCGTGGTTTTGCCGTGGTGGCCGATGAAGTGCGCACCCTGGCGAGCCGCACCCAGGAATCCACCCAGGACATCCAGACCATGCTGCAACGCCTGCAGCAGGGCGTGAAGGAAGCGGTAACCGCCATGAACACCGGCTGTGATTCCGCCCGTACCACCGTGGAAACCACCGAAGGTGCCGGCAAGACCCTGGATGAAATCAAGGATGCGGTTTCCACACACCTGCATGGCGATCCAGATTGCCGCAGCCGCCGAAGAGCAGAGCGAAGTGACGGAAGACATCAACCGCAATCTGGAGCAGATCAACCGCTACTCCGACGAAACCGCGTCACTGGCCAATTCGACACTGGATTCCAGCGCCAATCTGTCCACCCTCACCCATTCACTCAGTCATTCGGTACGCAGTTTCCGCGTCTGAATCATTCACCGCACACGAGGGGGCGCTGCCCCCTCTTTTTTTGTCCGCCGGCCGCCGCCGATCGTTCCAAAGAACGATGCGACCCCATCATCGCCATGCTGTGATGACACTCCACCACCGGGGGAATCACATGAGCCGCATGCGCATCAATCATCTGGAACTGACCTTGCCGCCTGGCACACTGGAGCGGGAAAAGGCCAATCTCAATGCGTTCTATCAGGACGTGTTCGGCTGGGAAGGCATTGAAGTGCCGATGGTGAAACTGGACTGTCCGAAATACCTGCTGCGGTTCGATGCGGAATCCAGCCAGTTTCTGTTTCTGACCGAAGAAGCCAACGCACTGAAGTCCACCAGCTTCGATCACATCGGCCTGATCCTGAAACCGCGCCGCTGTGGATGCCGCCTATGCTGCACCGCACACAGCGCTGGCAGCAGCAGGATGCACGGGTGGAAATCATGGAGATGCAGGATACGCGGACGCAGGCATGCTGAACAATCACTCGTTCTACGTGCGCTATATCCTGCCATTGTGGATTGAACTGCAGGCACTGGAATACAAGCCGGAATTCGCACCGCAGAAACGCTGGCGCTACGAATAGGCCGCGCCGCTCAGTCCTTGCGGTGCCGCTTCAGCTGCTGCAACAGCGGCTTGGGCAATCCGCGAATCAGCAGGGTTTCACTGGTGGCATCGAATTCCACCTGACTGCCCAGCAATTCCGCCGCGAACTGGATGCTCATATCCTTGCTGCGACCGGAAAAAGCGCACGTACTTGCGCAGCTGGGTCTTGTCGGGAATCAGTTCTTCCCGTGGCTGTTCCTGCCGTTGCTGCACGAATTTTTCGAAGCGTTCCGGCTCGGCTTCGTCCAGATAGAATGACAACTCCTTGTACACCACCGGCTCGCCGCTCTTGTCCTGCTCCATGCAGTAATCGACGACGCGATTCTTGTATTCCTTGCTTTGCTCTTCCGGCAACTGCTCGGCATAGGCTTCGACAATAGTCAGAAATTCACTGGTATCCGCCTTCACGTTGACGGTATCGGTGAACGCCAGCCAGCCCAGGAAAATATCCTGCACAAAACGGTCGCCGCGATTGCGCGACACCGTCAGATATTTATCCGACAGTTCATCGGCCCAGTGGGTCAGATTAATGCGGGCACTGGAAGCCGGCATGGGACAGATCCGCATAAGCGGTTTCGAAATTTCCAGCCGGCTGTTGATCACCAGGCCGGTCTGATGCTGCAGATGGACCAGATACAGCCACTGGGCATCAGCGCTGTCTTCCTGCCAGATCAGCAGATGGCCGGCGAACGGCACGTTCGCCACCGCATCCAGCAGCGTCACAAAATGTCGACCTTGCGGCTGAAACTGGCAAACGGCAGTTGCTGCTTGAGCAGATCCCGCAGCAGCCCGGGAAACGGATTGTCTCCGCGCTCGGGATCGAAACGGCCATAACGCTTGGACGTGCGGGTGGAAAACACCTGCTTGAGTTCATTCAGTAACTGGCTGGCAAAATCGTCGATGGCGATCAGGTCGTCACGAAAACTGACAACGGCGGGCTCGGCACCGTTATGGCGATCGATCTGGTGTGCTATGAACTGTGAAACCGGCATGCTGCCCCCTGCTGAATCGAAGGGGGCCATTATAAACGGGGGTCTCGCGGCGACAAGAACATCCGCGACCGAAGGCATGCCAGTAGCTGAGCAGGATGGCACTGTGCTATGGTCTCGCGCGCAGTTGTAGCAGGCACTGCCTATACAGGATGTTCACAGGAAATGCGCAGTCACGGAGGATCCCCCATGTCAGAGCTGCAGGCTCACGTCATCTTTATCAGCGTACTGGTGCTGTGGCTCACCGTCGAGTCCCTGCGCGGGGTTTATACCCGGGGCACTTATACCAATGGCGGCTTTTTTCCGCATGCGCAATCTTGGCGTGGTGCTGCTCGGCGTGGCATCGATGCTGTCGAGCCGGGCGTTGCTGGCGGTGCTCGTCGGCAGGGACTGGCGTGGGCCTTTCCGCTCGGGCTCCGCTGGACGACGACATCAACGTGCTGTGGATCTTTGCCGGCTATGTACTGGTACAGGATTATCTGCATTACCGGCTGCACCGGCTGGGACACCAGCCACTGAAGCTGTGGAATCTGCATAAAGTCCATCACACTCCCCAGCGCATGGATGTCACCATCACGTTCAGGGTACCGTTTTTCTTCTATTGCCTGTTTCCGTCATTCTGGCTCGGTGCAGCCATGACCTGGGCCGGCCTGCCCGAGATCGTGCTGATCGCCTCCACCGTGAATGTGGTGCTGTCGATGTCCGTCCATACCAGTTTCCGCTGGGATGACTACCTGTACCGGCACGCGCTCACACGCCCCTTCATGTGGTTGCTGGCGCGGATCATTCCAACACCGGACACCCACCACTACCATCACAATCTGGAAGGCGGCTACAAGAATTACGGCGTCATGTTCATCCTCTGGGACATCCTGCACGGCACAGCCGCCTTTCCCCGCCGTCAGGTAGAGGGGTTTGGCCTGTTCAACCCTGAGGACGAAGATCCCTGGTACGCCCAGGTCCTGTGGCCGCTACTGACCCGGGACAGCTTCAGACGCAAGCGCAGCGACGCCGTGATTGCCGATTGAAGCTGGCATCAGCGGTATTCACGGCACCAGAATCAATTTGCCTTTGACGTGCCCGCGCTCACTCTGGGCGTGAGCACTCGCGGCTTCTTCGAGGGGTATTGCCGCACTAACGTGCAGCGTCAGCAAGCCCTGATCCACCAGCGCGGCCAGTTGCGCCAGCTGGGCCGTGTCCGGCGTCACCTTGATGGCGCGCACGGTCTTGCCGGCGGCCGCACCGGTCTGCACTACCGTTGCCAGAGCGGTGTTGGTGGGCACGGTCACCATGCGCCCACCCGGGGCCAGCCAGGACAGCGCCTGCTCGCCCACTGGGCCGCCCATCAGATCCACAATCAGATCCCAGGGCCACTGGCTGCGATCGCCGCTGCATCATGATAATCCAGCGGCAGCGTCACGCCATGACGGCGCAGAGCGTGATTGCTCGGCGACGCCGTGGCACTGACCTGTGCACCTTTCCACGCTGCCAGCTGCACCGCCAGATGGCCCACGCCACCGGCACCTGCCAGCACCAGCACCCGCTCGCCGGTCTGCAGGCCCCCCACATCGAACAGGGCCTGCCAGGCGGTGAGTCCGGCAAGTGGCAGCCCGCCGGCATGGGCCAGGGGAATGGCGGTGGGCGCCGCAGCCCACTGGGTGGCCGGCGCCACCACATACTCGGCATAGCAACCCGCCGGCAACGGAAAATTCACCATGCCGAACACCGCCTCGCCGGGCGCAGGCGATACCACGCCTTCGCCAATGGCATCCACCACGCCACTGGCGTCATAACCGGGAGTAAAAGTGAAGTTCGCGCCCAGCGCCTGGGACACAAAGCCCAGGCCGGCGCGGGTTTTGAAATCGATGGGATTGACCCCGCAACCCGCCACCCGCACCCGGATTTCGCCGGGGCCGGGCTGGGGCAGTGGCATGGATTCCCGTTGCAGGACCTCGGGGCCGCCAAAATGGCGATAGCAGACGCAGCGCATGGTGCCTTCCTGAATCATGGAGAGGCTACAGCATAGGCCAATCAGCGCCGGAACTGCACAGCCTGATCGATACCGACCCGACCGACGCGGGTGTTGTTGGCAGGCACCGCCGGATCTTCGTAACCGAAGCTGATGCCCAGCAGAATGTTAACGTCATCGGAAATGTCGAATGCCTGCCGCACCAGATCCGGGTAGTAACGCATGGTGCCCTGGGGGCAGCAACCCACACCGAACGCCGTCATCACCAGCATCAGGTTCTGCATGTACATGCCGACATCGATCGCCACCGACGCCCCGAACGACTTGTCCATGCCGATGAACACCACATGGGGTGCATCAAACATCTCGAAATTGCGCAGGGATGCCCGGGCGCGCCCGGCCTTGTCACCACGCTCGATTCCCATCGCGCCATACAGCTCCATCGCACAGGCCACCTGACGCTCGCGGTATTCACCGGTAAAGGTATCGGCGTACTCGTAATCGGGATTGAACGGCACCGCATTCATGACGTTGTGCACCATCTGGTCCCGCAGCCGGTTCTTCAATTCACCGGACGCCACATACACTTTCCACGGCTGCACGTTGCAGTTGGACGGTGCCAGCTGGGCCAGTTCAAAAATCTGGTCGAGAATATCCTGGGGTACTTCCTTGTCCAGATAACCGCGCACGGAGCGACGGGATGTGATGGCCTGTTCCAGGGTCATGGTGGCTGCAGTGGCTGACATGAATACTTCCTCGGTGATGACACAAAAATGCAAGTCCGAAGGGTCTGCCATGGCCCACACCTTGTCAATGACCGCAAGCGCCAGCCCGATGGCCATAATCGAGCGGAATGGTCAGTGCAACGCCAGGGTTTTAGCCGTAAAAAAGGCACCCAGCGCCAATCCCCTCCGAGGAATGAACATGACCGCAACCGAAATGTTTCAGACATTGCACGCCGCCGACCAGGTGAGCATCGCCCAGCTGGAAACCTGGTTCGATACCCTGCACCCGGTGCCGGAATCCTTCATGCTGGGCGAGTGGCGTGGTGGCTGCTTCAAGACCGGTCATCCCGGCGAAGTGATGCTGGGCAAGCTGCAATGGCGCGGCAAGCGTTTCAACTCACGCACGGATGTGAATCCGATGCTATGCGCAGACGCCGACGGCAATGTGGTAGCCAATCCGATCCTGGGCACCGCACAACTGCGTGAAGTCGTGTATCGCGGCGTACCCACCGCCACCATGGTGTACGACACCCAGCCCATCTTCGATCACTTTCGCCTGATCGACGACAACACGGTGCTGGGCGCCATGGATCGCAAAGGTGATCCGCAACCGCTGTTTTTCTTTCTGCAGCGTCACCACGGTTGATGTAATACGTCAGGCCAGCCGGTACAGCCGACGCGCATTGTCGGCAAACAGTTTGCGCTGGTCGCTTTCAGAAAGGCCACTGACCGTGTCCGCATACAGCTGATACAGCTGACGCAGACTCAGCGACACCTTGTCCATCGGAAAATTCGATGCAAACAGGCAGCGCTCGACGCCAAAATGCTGCAGCACAAAGTGGGCGTGGGGCGCAAAGGCATCGAGCAGCTCCTGTGCCGATACCGGTTCAGGGCGATGCTCGAAACCCCAGCCTACCACCGGCATGAAGAATCCGCTGAGCTTGACCTGCACATTGGGACATTCCGCCAGTTCCAGCATGCCGTACTGCCAGGTTTTCAGAATCACATCCCGCGCCGCCGCACTGCGGCCATAGGACGCAAACGGGCCGCCCAGTCCGATCGGCGTGCCCATGTGATCCAGGATGAAGGTCTGGGCGGGAAAGGCCCGCGCCAGCTGCACCATTTCGCCCAGCTGATGATGGAAGACCCAGGCGTCGAAGGTCAGATCGTATTGCTGCAGCAGGGCCAGGCCACGGCGAAAATCAGGGTCCAGTGCCAGCCCCGGCTGGTTACAGAAGCGCATGATGCCGTCATCGCTGTCGAACGCGAGCATCTGCCGAATCCCCCGCAGCCTGCCGCTGGCGTTCTGGTGAGCCTGCAGCAACCCAGCCAGGTCACGCCGGCGCAGATCCGCATACGCGACAATGGCGCCCAAACCGGGCCTCTGGCCAGGGCCGAACAACTGGTCGAGCCAGCGGGTTTCCCCCGCCGGGCCCAGCGGGCTGCGGTCACGCCATTCCGCCTCCACATGCACCACCTGCTCGATGGGCAGGCCAGCCGCATCCGCCGCGTAATCCGCGGGCAGGTAATCCCACATCACGTAATCGGGCCGGCCCACATAGTCCCGGTCTGAGGCCTTGGCCCCCAGTTGCAGCACCGTCCGGTAAAGCCACGGATTCCACCCCAGCAAACGCCGGGGCCAGGTCAGGATACGGGGGGTATGCAGCAGATCCCACTGGTGAATATGCGGGTCAACGATGGCAAACGGAAATGACGTATTCACCGGCGGCAGGTGTCCTGTTGTTATTTTTGTGCACCATAGTACCAATTATGCAGGCCGGGTCAAACCCGTCAGCGGTCGCGGATGATCACCGCGCAGCGCAGACGGTTCTGGCCAAACTGGAACATGCGGTCGAAACTGGCCCGCGGCACCGGAATGTAGTAGTTGTCCACCGCCCCCTGCGCCGCCTCGTCGTCCACATCCGGATCATTGATATAGACAAAGTGTTCGTCCATATCCACCAGCACCACCCAGTGCGGCACCTTGCGCCGGTCAAAGCGGTACGTGCTGATCAACACCAGGGGAATCGCCTTGTCGTCCAGCGCCCGTTCCAGCTGGTACAGGGTCAGCCACTCAGTGAAGACTTCCACCCGCGCGTCCTTCAGCTTCTCGACAAAATCTTCGTGCACCTGCTCCAGCACCTGCTTCTTGACCGGATCACGCACGCCTTCCACGAACAGCGGGCCCTCCTGGTTGACGTACACATCCACCTGGAAATTGCGCTTGGTCGCCGCGTAGGCCAGCCCGTGGGGGCCACAGCCACCGTGACCGGACGTCATGAAAATGGTGGTGGCTTCGCGCCAGATCTGGAATTCGGAACGCTGGTCGGAGGTGAATTCGGGACGCAGGGCACTCATTGCCATCATCAGCGCCGCACTGCCGCAGGTGAATCCGGTGGACTGCTGGTAATAGGGCACCGCCAGGTGCTCGCCGCCGTGACCGTGGTGCACGATGCGTTTGTGAAAACGCAAGGCGTCGGCGTGATCCTCGTAATAGTCCTCGTACATACCGAACTGGCGATAGCCGCGGCGCTTGTACAGGGCGATGGCCGCATCGTTGTCCTTGCGCACTTCCAGCCGCATAAAAATCCGCCCCGCCTTCGCAGCAGCCTGTTCGCCAGCGTCCATCAGCTTGTTGCCGACACCGCGACCGTGGGCATCGGGATCGACGCAGATGGAATACAGCCGCGCCATGCTGACACCCAGCCGCATGAAAATCAGGATATAGCCCAGCAGTCGGCCGTTGCTTTCCGCCACCAGCAGGCGATTGTGATCACTGTGGATCTGGGCGCGAAAACTGCGCTTGCTCATGCGATCGGTTTCGAAGCAGCGCTCTTCCAGTCGCACCAACTCTTTGAGATCCTCCTCCACCGCCGGGCGGATCACCACATCATCGGGAATGCGTCGCGTCATACACCTGCCACCAGACCTGCACAGGCCAGTTGAACCACTTGCCGGGCCCGTAACAACACCAGGGTCTGCCACTGGGGTTCACCGGGATAGAAATGCCGCCGCAACGGTTCCCGCACCGCACTGCGGGCCGGATCCTGCCAGTCGTAGGGGCCGGGCGTATTGACGGCATGATCCTCGCGCAGGGTCTGCAACAAGCCGGCGATTGGATAGGTACCGTATTCCAGCGTCACATAACAACTGTTGCGACCGAGGATGGCGTGCCAGGCGTAATCCACCAGCCCCAGCTTGGGCACGGAACAGGAATTGCCCTCCTCGGGCACCGTTACCGACGCGCCAAACCAGCGCCGCGCGGTATGCAAGCCTTCACTGCCCAGGGGGTGATCACAGATCAGTTCGCCGTAACCATACGGACCTAGCCCGGTGTGCAGATCGATCACTGCCACCTCGCGGTTGGCCCAGTCCCACTGGTTCAGCACCCACTCCAGATTGCGCCGCCCCTGTGCCGGAGCGCTGCCACCGTAAAACAGTCCGGCGGGAAACTCGTACTGGCCACCGCTGGCGGCGACCTCGTAGGCAAACTGGCCATGGCGGGCACGATAGTCCTGCAGTTGCAGATCCGCCGCCGACCAGTTGCCGTCGGCCGGAATCAACGCTCCTGCCAGCTCACGGTAGCCTGGATTGGCTGGCAACGGCTGCGAAAAGTCGACAAAGTTGCGGTTGATATCGATACCCTGCTCGTCGACCCGGCGACACCAGGCAAAGCCCCAGGGATTCACCGCGTGTACCAGCAACAGCGCCACGCCGTCGGGCAACTGCGCTTCACCACTGCCCAGCCGCTGCAACAGATCCACCTGAATACCGGAACCGGCAAAACCTTCCACCCCGTGAACGGCGGACAACAGTACCACTACCTTGCGGGCCGCCTGATCGCCGATCCAGGCCACGTCCGTGCTCAACGCCTCGCCCCAGGGGCCTTCACCCGCATAATGCAGTGACTTGAAAAACACCGGCAACGCCAGCGCCTCAACACTCTCCAGGTAGCGGGTGCGGGCCGTTGCGTAGTCAGGTGAAAAAGCAGACAAGGAGAATTCGGATAACAGGGGCGATAGCATGGCGGAACTCGCGCTGCCGGATGAAAATCTAGCGTAGCGTTGGCGTTACGGATTTGCCAGAGGGCGCGCATTTTTTTCTGGGGCACGTCCTTGTAATCCTCACCTGCAGAATCCAAAATGCCTAAAGGTTGTGCCTTCTCATATTTTCCCGTCGGTCTGAAAGCTAATGTCTGAACTGCTTATCGTTGTCGATTACCTCAAGGACTGGGGTCCCTATTACCCCACTGAAAACGTCATCACCTTCGAGGACTACCTGGCCCGCCAGGAAACCCACAAGAAGGCGCGCACCCGGGTCATCAACCTGTGTCGCAACTACCGCTACCTGTCCAAGGGTTACTACTGCTCACTGCTGGCAGAGGCCCGTGATCACCACGTACTGCCGTCGATCCGCGTCATCAACGACCTCAACCAGCGCTCCCTGTACACCCTGCACCTGGACGACCTGGACGAAATCGACGCCAAGGAAGTGATGGCTGGCAGCGAAAACGACACCATCACGTTTCTGAGTTACTTTGGCCAGGCATCAAACCCCACGTTCAAGAATCTGGCCAAGGAACTGTTCGAGAAATTCCCCTGCCCGATTCTGGAAGTGGAGCTGGCTTACCATCGCCGCTGGGAAATCGAAAGCCTGCACGCGATTTCGCCTCACTCGCTGGAAACCGACGAACAGGAAACCGCCTTTGCCGAAGCGCTGGACCAGTTCAGCCGCAAGATCTGGCGTTCCCCCAAATCCCGCAAGCAGTACGCCTACGATCTGGCGATCCTGTGCAACAAGGATGAAAAGCTGCCACCCAGCGACAAGACAGCCATCAAGAACTTTGTCAAAGCCGGCAACAAGCTGGGCATCGATGTCGAAGTGATCGACCGCAAGGATTACGTGCGTCTGGCGGAATACGACGCCCTGTTCATCCGGGAAACGACGTCCATCGACCATCACACCTTCCGCTTCGCCAAAAAGGCCGAAACCGAAGGCATGGTGGTCATCGACGATCCCACCTCGATCCTGCGCTGCTGCAACAAGATCTACCTGACCGACCTGTTCAATGTGAACAAGGTACCCACGCCGAAAACCATGATTCTGGCCAAGAACAGCAAGAAGGCACTGGAACAGGCCGTCACTGATCTGGGCTTTCCGATGGTACTGAAAATCCCCGATGGCTCGTTCTCGCAAGGTGTGTTCAAGGTGAAAGACGTGACGGAGTTCGAGCAGCGCACGACCGAGCTGTTCAAGAAATCCTCACTGCTACTGGCACAGGAATACATGTACACCGAATTCGACTGGCGCATCGGCGTTATCAACAACCGTCCGCTGTATGCCTGCCGCTACTACATGGCCAAGAATCACTGGCAGATCTACAACCACGGCAGCCCGGCATCGCGCTTCACCACCGGCGGGTTTGACACCATGCCCACCTACGAAGTACCCAAGCCGGTACTGGAAGCCGCCCTCAAGGCCACCAAGCTGATTGGCACCAGTCTTTATGGTGTGGATCTGAAGCAGGTGGGCGACAAGGCGATGGTGATCGAAGTCAACGACAACCCGAGCATCGAGTCCGACGTGGAAGACAAGTACCTGGGCATGCAGCTGTACGAACAGATCATGCAGGAATTCGTCAACCGCATCGAAGCCAAGCGCGGCAATCGCGCCTGATCATTGCGCAGGATCGGGTGGGCGCCGCACCAGTGGTACAACGTCGGCGCCGCCCTGTTTCCCGCTGTGCACCACCACCCTGTTACGGCCGTTTTCCTTGGCCTGGTACAGCGCCAGATCTGCACACTTCAGCATGTGTTCAACACTGCACTGATCCGACGGTACAACGGCGCAAATCCCCAGACTGAGCGTGACTGACAGCGTTTTATTCTCGTATCGCACCCGCATGCCTGCCACTGCCTCGCGCAGGCGCTCCGCCATGTCGCGGGCCCCTTCTGCGTCAGTTTCCGGCAGTAACATGCAGAATTCCTCACCGCCATAACGCGCCACCAGATCCGTCGGCCAGCGCACCGCATGCTGCACCTGCTGCGCCACCCGCTGCAGACACAGATCACCCGCCGCATGCCCATGGGTATCATTGATCGGTTTGAAGAAATCCACATCCATCATGATGAACGCCAGCGAGTGGCCGTAGCGGGCACAGCGAATCCACTCCTGTTCCAGCGCCTGTTCCAGATAACGCCGGTTTTTCAGTCCGGTCAGCTGATCCGTGTTACTCAGATCCTGCAGACGCACGTTCAGCACTTCCAGCTCCCGGGTTCGTTCCCGCACTCGAGCTTCGAGCTCTTCATTCAACCGGCGGGTCGTCCGCAGCGCTTCATCCTGGGCTTCAAACCGCAGTCGGCGTTCCTGGTTGATGCGTTCCGCCATCGCGAATGACAGCAGCACCGCCTCGAGCATGGAACCAATCTGAATGGCGTACTCAGTGACGAAATTGTTGGGCAGAAAATCCATCTTGTTCAGGGCCAGCAGCACGGCACCCACCAGAAACGACATCCATGCAATCACATAATACGGCGCCGTCGGTATGCGCTGGGACAGCGCCATGAAGCCCACCGCCAGATCAAACAGACAGGCAATGACCCCCAACGCCACCAGAATGCGGATGCTGAAGTGATAGGGCGTAAAGAACGCCAGCACCATGCAGCTGCCGGAAATGATCGCCACCAGAATCACCGTATTGTCTGCCCAGCGCGACCACTCCCTCACCCGCAGGAAACGCCGGATAAACAGCGACGAAAACAAAAACGCCGCGCCCAGAAATACCGGAATCGCATTGTCATTCCAACCAACCGATTCGGGCCACAGGTAGCGATAGGCCTGGCCACTGAGACTGGCCATGAACAGCGGCGTGGACAATACAAAACACACGTAATACAGGTGGGAGCGATCCAGCAGCACCAGAAAGATCAGCAGGTTGTACACGGCGATCATCACCATCGCACCATAGTAAAAACCGTGGGCGATGTTGCTGCGATTTTCATCGGATTCGAATGCATCCCGCTGCCACAGCGACAACGGCGCCTGCACCGAGGTTTCCGTGTCGATGCGGTAATAGACATCCAGGGTCTGCCCGGCCTGGAAGGTCAGCGGCAACACGAAAAAGCGGTTATCGACGGGCCGCGCAGCAAAGGGTTGCAGATCCCCCAAGGCATACTGTTGCAGCAGATCAGCGCCACTGAAGATGAAAACATCCACCCGATCCAGCACCGCATAGCCCAATTCCAGATAGCGGGTGCGCACCTCTTGATTGTCATTGGCCAACTGCACATGCAGCCACCACACCGAGGAGTTATACCCCTGATTGAAAGCGTCGCCCCCGTTCAATTGCCAGGGTGTAGCGCTATCCCGCACCTGCTCGATCCGCAGCGTGCCCTCCGGGTCTTCCAGATACTGCACGGCATCATCCAGACTCACGCGCGCAACATCTGCCACCGGCACCGGCGCCGCCAACACCGGCATACCCAGCAGCAACAGGCAAAAGAGGACGGCCATACGAACCATGAGTGGATCTTTCCCCGGAATCGTTGCCACATCACGCCAGCCCTGGCAGGTGCGGCACTTCTGTTATTGGACTGACGCGTTACCGATGCCCAACGGCAGCACCGATACAGCTACACTACTCTAGACCTGCCCCCTGCCGGTGTCAATGCTTGCGCGCACTGGGCAGGGGATGGATCTTGCAAAGGGTTTCCGGTCGATACGCCATCACCCGGTTACGACCGTTTTCCTTGGCAGCATACAGCGCAACATCCGCATGATGCAGCCATTGCTCAGCCGAATCAGTTTCCTGCGGAACTCCGCTGTACACACCGATACTGACCGTCACTGGCAACTCGAGCGAATCTGCCTGCAGCGGCGTTGCCGCAATGGCCGCACGGATACGCTCTGCCACGGCCATGCCACCCTGCAGCGTGGTTTCTGCCAGTATCAGACAAAATTCCTCACCGCCATAACGGGCGGCCAGGTCCGTCGTCCGTAAGCCACAACGGCTGATGCGTTCTGCCACCTGCTTCAGACAGGCATCCCCCACCAGATGGCCATGTTCGTCGTTCACCTTCTTGAAGTAATCAATATCCAGTAGCATCACGCACAAAGAGTGCGGGTAACGCACACTGCGCTGCCATTCCTCTGCCAGCGCCTGATCCAGAAAGCGCCGGTTACGCAGGCCGGTAAGCTGATCCGTATTACTGATTTCGGCCAGCCGTTTGTTGAGATCCTCCAGTTCCTGGGTGCGCTCCTGCACCCGCTGCTCCAACTCTTCGTTGAGGCGACGGGTCGCCTGCAGTGCGTCATCCTGAGCCTCGAAACGCAAACGCCGCTCCACGTTGATACGCTCGGCCATCGCGAACGACAGCAACACGGCTTCGAGCAAGGAACCGATCTGCATGGAATATTCGGTGGTAAAGTTAGCGGGCAGCGCGCCCAGCTTGTTGAGCGCGAACATCAACCCGCCGCACAGAAACGCGCCCCACGCCACCAGATAATGACGGGCGTTGGGCACCTTCCGGAACTGCGCCATCACCCCCACCACCATGCACAGCAAAATGGTGAACAGCCCCAGCGGCACCAGCACCCGGATGGTGAGCTGATAGGGCAGCAAGAACGCCAACACCAGGAAGCTGCCCGCACAGACGCTGGACGCCAGCAACATGCGGCACGCCCACACCGACCACTTTCCCACCTGAAGGAAACGCCGCGAAAACAGTGCAGCAAACATGAAGGTGCTGCCCAGCAGGAACGGAATCGCGTGATCATTCCAAACCACCGCCTCCGGCCACAGATAGCGGAAGCCCTGACCACTGATGGCGGCCATGAACATCGGCAACGAGAGGATGAACCCCACGTAATACAGATAGCTGCGTTCCCACAGCACCAGGAAGATCAGCAGGTTGTAAACCGCGATCACCACCAGGCCGCCGTAATACAGCCCTTGCGCGATGTTGCTGAAGTTTTCATGGCTGTAATAAGCGTCCGGCTCCCACAGGGTCAGGGGCGCCTGCACGGCACTGGCGGTCTGGATGCGAACGTAGATCTCCAGCGTCTGACCTGGCTGCCAGTGCAGCGGCAGCAGGAAGAAACGGCTGTCCACCGGACGTTCCCGATGGGGTAACAGGTCACCCAACTGATACTCATCCAGCAATTGCTGGCCGTCGTAAACATGGACATCGACCCGGTCCAGCACGGCATAGGCCAATTCCAGCAGGCGCTTTAACTCTGCTGTGCCGGGATTGTGCAGCTGCAACCGCAACCACCACACGGAATTGCTGTAGCCCCGGTTGAAGGCACTGTCACCGTTGGCTTCCCAGGCGACATCCGGCTGCCGCACATCCGCCACCGTCATGGTGCCCCGGGTATCTTCCAGGTAGCTGACAGCCCCATCCAGCGCCTGCTTGGATGCCAAAGAGAGTGAAAACGGTTGACTAAGGGCTGCTCCGGATAACAGTAGCAAGCCCAGGATCACCAGAATGCGCAGCATGAGCGGTGTACCCGACAGGAAATTTGTTATTGTTTGGGACGCCCGCGTCCGCTGCTGAAAGCGCCACCCAGGCTTTCAGCATAGCCAATCCCTTAAAAATTGCTCAGAATATCGACAACCCAAGCGCGCCGCAGCCAAACCAAATTGAGTAAGGACCCGCCAAGTACATGAAAATCCTGGTAGATGCCGACGCCTGCCCCAAGGTCATCAAAGACATCCTGTTCCGCGCTGCCGACAAGCGCCAGGTCCATACCCTGCTGGTGGCCAACCAGCCCGTGGCCGTCCCGCCATCCCGGTTTATCGCCTTCCGTCAGGTTCACAAAGGCTTCGACGTGGCGGATAACGAGATTGTCCAGCGGGCAGATCCGGGGGACCTGGTTATCACCGCCGACATCCCGCTGGCCGCCGAAGTGATTGCCAAGGGTGCGTTTGCCCTCAATCCCCGGGGCGAGTTCTATAGCAGCGACAACATCCGCCAGCGCCTGAACATGCGGGATTTCATGGAAACCCTGCGCTCCAGCGGTATCCAGACCAGCGGCCCGCCGCCGCTGACCCAGCAGGACCGCCAGCAATTCGGTAATGCACTTGACCGCTTTCTGCAGCAACACCATCGCTCCGCCTCGCAGGATTAGGCCGGCGCAGCAAACCGTGAAACCTTGACCTGTTCCACAGTAACGTTCATCATCCGGGGCTACTATTGCTCCGGCAAGAGTTGTGGACCAACCAAGGGGATAGCAGGATGCTGCGCAAGTGGCTACTGATGATAGCGATTACCAGCGCAACCGGATGCTCGACCGTGTCAGAGCCCGAATACCCGCGCCTGGGCACGCTACAGCCAACCCAGACCTACAGTCCGCTCAAGTCGATCCAATCCTCCGAACTCAACCGCCCGCTGACCAATGTCATCGCCTCGGTCGAACCTGAAGAACCCCTGGTCGAAATCGCCCCCGAAAACGACGGCAATTCGCTCAGCGACATCTTCTACGATCACTATAAGGAATGGCGTGGTACCCGCTATCGACTGGGCGGCCTGAGCAAGGCCGGCATCGACTGCTCCGGGTTCGTCTATGTCACCTTCCTGGATCGACTGGGCATCGAACTGCCCCGCAGCACCCATTATCAGGTCAAGCGTGGCAAGGATATCGCCCGTAATCAGCTGCAAACCGGCGATCTGGTATTCTTCCGCAACGGCCGGGTCAATCACGTCGGCATCTACCTTGAAGACGGCAAGTTCATGCACTCCTCCACCCGCAGCGGCGTACGCATCTCCAGCATGAGCAACGGCTACTGGAAACGCAGCTACTGGACGGCCCGCCGGCTTGCACTGCCCGACCATCTGCAGCTCGCCCAAACCCCCTGAACAAAATACTGTACAAGCATACAGTAACGCGCTATCCTTTTTTCCGTTAGCCGTGATTTCCTGCTGGCGTTACGCCAGACCATGGCTAGCTGACTGAAAAGAGGAACGACAATGACACTGTCTTCTGACTTTTTACCACCCAGCAACTGCAGCCGGCCGCTCTACGCGTCGAGCCTGGCGCCGCCACTGCCACCGCAGCACTGAACCGGCGGGACAACGTCCCCAAACAAGCACCGATACCGGCAGTCAGATTCTGACCTGCCCCGGCACTTCTTTGTCTGCAGATGGGTAAACGCATCATGAAAAACGTACTGATCGCAATTTGCTGGCTCGCGTCACTGGGTGTGCTCAGCCTGCACGCCGAATCCATCCACGGTCGCCATGGCGGCACCAACCTCAGCGCGGCAGATCTTGACCAGCCGGACTGTTGTACCGACACGACCCTGCCGCAGGATAGCAGCCCACCCCGGCTGTTCAGCGCTCTGAATTTCAATGCACCGCTGCATAATCCGAGTCAGCGGCCAGTCACCGGCGACAGTCCATTCACGCCGGCGGGCCTGAGTGGCAATCCGCAGGTCGTTGCTGCGACACCGGTACTGAAACATCAACCCCTCGTTCTCAATTCCGACCTGATCAACGGACCTTGCTGCTATGAAGAAGGCATCCAGATTCTGGTGCATGAAGATGCGCAGCACTATGTCATCAGTTTTGATCTTGCCACCCAGCAACTCGAAGGCTCATTCAATCAGCTTCAACTCTGGCTCAACGACGATGCGCAGCCAACACTGCGGTTTCAGGGCGACCAACTGATCAGTGTTGACGGTGTCGGTGCAGTGGCGTCCTTCCGCGATAACCAGCTGCTGCACGTACAGCTCTGGCTTGACCTGCTCCAGCAGCAGCTGGTCCTG
This sequence comes from Gammaproteobacteria bacterium, assembly GCA_041395845.1. Lineage (GTDB taxonomy): Bacteria > Pseudomonadota > Gammaproteobacteria > Pseudomonadales > Ketobacteraceae > Ch67. The sequence goes on along the minus strand of JAWKZS010000013.1, from coordinate 29,409 downwards.
CGCATCAACGACCAGCTGCTGTACCGGGGCAATCACACCCTGGCGACACTGCAATCGCTCCAGTTCGTGATGACTCTCGAGGGCGGCGCAACCCCGGAACAGGTCAACCCCGAAGCACTGGTAGCCCTGGACAATATCGTGGTGAGCAACGGCAGCTACCGTTACGCCAACCTGCAAACCCATGTGCAAGGCCGGGCGCTGGATAGTGGCCAGACGGGCAACGTGGAGTTTGTTACCACACTGCACAATGTCAGCGCCCACGCCGCCCACAATGTAGTACTGACGCAGATCCTGCCGCCGGAGGTCAGCGTGGCCGCCATCGACAGCGACACCCTGGACTGTGAAACTGACGAATCCCGCGTGATCTGTCGCACCACTCAAATCGACGCCCTGGATCAGCTGCAGGTTCACCTTACCCTGACCGTACCGGCGGGCAAATCAGCGGAAGGACTAACAGTGATTGCCACCAGCGATACGGAAGAAATCGACAATCATGACAATCAGGCAAGGGTTCCCATGGGTGGCAGTGGCAGCCTGTTGTTACTGGTGGCCCTGCTCATGTTGTGGTTCATGAGGTCTGATGCATCGCGAGACTAGAAGATGAAGCAAAAGCACCATCAGGGTAGATAGGCAGAGGTCACTACATCATCCGGCGTCACCGTGCTTTTGATGACGCCCTTTTCCCTGAAATAGTCGATATAAAGTTGGGTGGTTTGGAAAATGGAGGATTCACTCCCGCTCTTCTGGAAAGCGGCACGATTTGCCTTGCCATCGAAGAGGCGGATACCCTCCAGATTCACCGTGTTGGGCATCAACAGAAGCGCGCGCTCTGCAATTCTGTTACCGGCATGGCGATGGGTCAGCCACCACTCTGCTGCTTCCAGCCAGGCCGCCACGAACGCACGCGCCCGTTCTGGTTGCTGCAGCAGGTTGCCATGCATGACGACCGCATCCGGAATCAGTCCCGGAGTGCGCTCACTGGTAAAAACAACCGTTGCATCGTTGTAGCTGGTCAATTCGGATACGTATGGCTCCCAGGTATGGGCAACATCCACCTTGCCCTCACTCAGCATGACGGCCGCTTTAGAGGCCTCCTGGTTGACCAGCACAATGTCCTTCAGTGAAGCATTCTGCTGTCGCACAAATGCCCGCACAAACAATTCGCCAAACCCGTTCAGATTGGTGCCAACCCGCAGCCCCTTCAGTGTTTGCGGCAATGGCTTCAGGCTGACCAACGCATCACCACCGGCGGACTCATCCGATAACATGACCACCCTTAGCGATGGCACCCTTTCCCTGAAAGCGAATACGTCACCAAGCGCCACACAGACCACATCCACCTTTCCTGCGGCGAAAGCCTCGAGCATTTGATCGGTGTTTTCAGGGATCGTGTAATCCACCTGCAATCCACGCTTGGCAAAATAACCCTGCTTCTGCGCTATCACCACGGGGTAATAGCCCGGCCACAAATCAAGCGCGACCCTGACGACCGGCAATCCTGCTTCCGTTCCATTCGCTGACGCCATCATCAACAACATGGCCATCAACAAAACACGCCGAATCCACGCCAAACCCCACATAATCCAACTCATGCAATCCCTGACACATTTGATTAAACCCAGAATGAAAACTAGCATAGTGCCTCACGCTAGGCCAACCTGCGAAGGATACGGTGAATGAGAATGACTCCACAGCAGTGGCTGGCCATGGGCCAGTACCGAACCCTTCGCAACCGTCGCATTTTCGTGGCGGACAACAGCCGGGCGGACGCCCCTGTCATCCTGCTCATTCACGGCTATCCAACCTCCAGCTGGGACTGGAAGCCCTGTGGCAGGACCTGAAAAGGACTATCGGCTGGTGGCACTGGACATGCTGGGGTTTGGCTTTTCCGACAAACCGTACCCGCACCCCTACCTCATCACCGAGCAGGCCGACATTATCGAGGCGCTGGTGGCCGAACTTGGTCTGCAGCAGTTCCATGTGCTGGCCCATGATTATGGTGACACCGTCGCGCAGGAATTGCTGGCGCGCCAGAACAGCCGGGCCGATACGCAATGGCGATCCCTGTGCCTGCTGAATGGCGGGCTGTTTCCGGAAACCCATCACGCGCGCCTGATCCAGAAGATGATGCTCACACCGCTGGGTCCACTGCTGACAACGCTGATGAAAGAAAAGCAGCTGCAGCGCACCATGACCAAAATCTTTGGTCCCCACACGCCGCCGTCACGGGAGCTGATTCAGCATTTCTGGGAAGTCATCAATTACAACAACGGCCGTCGCGCCCTGAACAAACTGATCAACTACATTCCGCAGCGCATCATGCACCGGGAACGCTGGGTCGGCGCGCTGCAACAGAGCAAGGTGCCACTGGCACTGATCAATGGATCGGTGGACCCGGTGTCCGGCGCCCACATGGTGGCGCGCTTTATCGAGGTGGTGGGCGAACCGGCGTTCCTGCTGTCGCTACCCACGATCGGCCATTATCCGCAGGTGGAAACGCCGACGGAGGTCATCGCCGGTTATCGCCAGTTTCTGCAGCAGATCAGCTGAAGATCACCAACGATCCGCCGCTGGCCCACACCACCAGCGACAACGTCAGCCAGGCAAATACGCCGGCCACGATGTCATCCAGCATGATGCCGACACCCCCGTGCACATGCCGGTCGAAATGACGAATCGGCCAGGGCTTCCAGATATCAAACAACCGGAACAGCACAAAGCCCGCGAGCACCCAATACCAGGTGGCTGGGACCGCGAACATGGTGATCCAGAAGCCGACAAATTCATCCCAGACGATGCCGCTGTGATCGTGCACCTTCCAGTCCCGGGCGGTTTTGCCGCACAGGTAGATACCGATCAGCGCACTGACCACCAACACTACCAGATAGGCCTGCCAGGACAGCAAGGATAACGGCCAGAACAAGGCGGCAGCCGCCAGTGTGCCGGCGGTGCCGGGCGCTTTCGGCGACGCTCCACTGCCCAGGCCAATCGCCAGAAAATACACCGGATGTTTGAATGCAGATGCAGGAACAGAATTCACAACAGGAATCTCAGAAATGGGTGTAGCCGCGCCGGGTTGCGATGGCTTCGCCAGTAGCGGCATTCACCAGCCCGGGTGTTTCGGTAATGACGCCGATGCGCGTCAGTGGAAGATCAAGTTGTCGCGACAGTTGATCGATCGCCCCGCGCTGTGAAGGCGGCGCAGTGAAACACAATTCGTAATCATCGCCCGCTGTCAGGGCAAATAACTGCACGGCTGGGACTGCATCCATCCTGCCACCCCAGCTGTTTCAGCAGTACATCATTGTGCAGCGCAACCGCAACGGGAACACGCTCTGGATCAATCCGCGCACCGACGCCGCTGCGCTCGAGGATATGACCCAGATCCGCCAGCAGACCGTCCGACACATCGATACAGGCGGTCGCCAGCCCAACCAGCGCCTGACCTAACACAATGCGCGGCTGCGGCCGGTTCAGATGCTGCACCGCCACCTGCATCGCCCGATCGGTTACCGGCAGTTGCTGCTGCACGATCTGCAGACCAATACCCGCTTCACCGATCACGCCGGACACGTAAATATCATCATCGGGCCGGGCACCAATACGCAGCAGCGCACGCCCCTGATCCACCAGCCCCATGGCCTGAATCGACAGCGACAGCGCGCCGCGCGTGGTGTCTCCACCGATCAGCGCGACCGGCCGTTGCTGCATCAACTCACCCATGCCCTGGCAGAACCGCTCCAGCCATTCGCTGGAACAGACCGGCAACGTCAGACACAGCGTGAACCATGCCGGTGCCGCACCCATGGCGGCCAGATCACTCAGGTTCACCGCCAGCGCCTTGTAACCGATGTCGGCCGGATCGGTGTCACGGGGAAAATGCACGCCTTCGATCAGGGTATCCGTTGTCACTGCCAGCTGCTTGCCCGGCGGCACCGACACCAGCGCACAGTCATCGCCAATTCCCAGATCGCAGGGCGCACCACCGAGTCTCTGACTGAGAGAGCGGAAGTACGCGTTGATCAGGGCAAACTCATCCATGAGCAACAACCGCCGTTACTCGGCCGGACTGGACGGCTTGGCTTTGCCGGCTTTCATTTCCACCACCCGCAGACGCTGGGCAACCTTGTCCAGAATGCCATTCACATACTTGTGACTTTCGGTGGCGCCGAAATGTTTGGCCAGCTCGATACCTTCGTTGATGGCAACCTTGAACGGCACATCCGGGCGCTTGCTCAGCTCGTAAGTGCCGATGCGCAGGATCGCCAGTTCGACCTGATCCAGATCCTTGATTTCGCGATCCAGCAACGGCCGGAAGGTGTCATCCAGTTCGGTCACGCACTTGGGAATTCCATGCAGCAGCTCGTGAAAGTACGCGACATCGGTTTTCCGCATGTCGTTATCGACGCGAAACTGGGTTTCGATTTCGCCGATGTTCGCGCCGGTCATCTGCCACTGATACAGGGCCTGCACGGTGAAGCGGCGCGCCTTGCGACGTGCCGCCGGTGAAGGTTTTTGCGCAGAGGTGTTCATTGAATTTGGGAACCTCGGTGACTTACAGATTGCGCAGCAGGCTGACCATTTCCAGCGCACCCATGGCCGCGTCAGCGCCCTTGTTGCCTGCCTTGGTGCCGGAACGCTCGATAGCCTGCTCGATAGAGTCAGTGGTCAGTACGCCGAATGACACCGGGATACCGGTGTCCAGCATGACGCTGGCCACGCCTTTGGTACACTCGCCCGCCACATAGTCGAAATGCGGTGTGCCACCACGGATGACTGCACCCAGTGCAATGATTGCGTCCGGCTTGCGGGATTCGGCCACTTTCTTCACGGCCAGCGGCAATTCGAACGCACCCGGAACGCGGATCACTTCGATATTCTTTTCTTCAACGCCGTGACGCTTCAGCGCATCAATGGCGCCACTCAGCAGGCTTTCCACCACAAAGCTGTTGAAACGGGCAACCACGATGGAAAAACGGGCTGCGGTTGCGCGAAAATCGCCTTCGATGGTTTTGATTGTGCTCATGCTGTTGCTACCTTCTGTTTTTGTTGCATCAATTAAAAGAAATCACTTGTCATCGTGACCGTCGATGTACTCGACGATCTCGAGATCGAAACCGGACAGCGCATTGAACCGCATCGGCGAACTGAGCAGACGCATTTTGCTCACACCCAGATCGCGCAGAATCTGCGAACCGGTACCGATGGTGCGGTAGATGCTGGTGCCATCCCGGGTGGTCTGGCGCTTGCTCGGACGCCCGGCAAAAAAGGCCTCCACCAGATCTTCAATATTGTGCTGATCGAACGATTCCGCCAGCAGCAGCAACACGCCGGCATCATCATGATCAGACAGATAGCGCAGCGAGCGCGACAGGCTCCAGCCGCTGGAATCTTCCTTCACTGCCTGCAGCAGATCCCGCAGCGGATCGGCAATGTGCACACGCACCAGCGGCGCCGGCGTATTTCTCAGATCGCCTTTGACCAGTGCCACGTGCGTGCGCTGATCGATCAGGTCGCGGAACAGCACCATCTGGAATTCACCGAAATGGGTGGGAAGCGTTCACTGCGCACGCGCTCGATGGATTTTCATTGACCGTGCGATAGTGAATGAGATCGGCGATAGTGCCGATTTTCAGGCCATGCTGTTCGGCAAATTTTTCCAGATCCGGACGCCGCGCCATGGTGCCATCTTCGTTGATAATCTCGACGATCACCGCCGCCGGCTCCTGCCCGGCCAGCCGCGCCAGATCGCAACCCGCTTCGGTATGCCCGGCACGCCGCAGCACGCCACCCGGCTGCGCCATGATCGGGAAGATGTGCCCCGGCTGCACGATATCGGATGGTTTGGCATCCCGCGCCACCGCCGCGTGCACGGTGCGTGCACGATCCGCTGCAGAAATACCGGTGGTCACCCCTTCGGCCGCCTCGATGGACAGCGTGAAGTTGGTGCCGAACTGGGAACCGTTGGCACCACTCACCATCAGTGGCAGATTCAGCTGCTGGCAGCGTTCGCGGGTCATGGTCAGACACACCAGACCGCGGGCGTGCTTGATCATGAAGTTGATGTCTTCCGGCCGCACCATGGTGGCCGCCATGACCAGATCGCCTTCGTTCTCGCGATCTTCGTCATCCATCAGGATCACCATTTTGCCGTGACGGATGTCTTCAATGATTTCTTCGATGGTGTTCAAATTCATTGTTTCGGTACCTTTGCAATTCCACGTACAACGTCAGCGCCAACGTGCAGATCCCAAAATTGGCACACTCGAGGGTGAGCGCATCAACCTGCTATTTCAAAAATCCATTCTCCGCCAGGAATCCCAGCGTAATCCCGCCTTCCTGCTTCGGATCGGCAGCCTTGTCACCCAGCAGCAAACGCTCCAGATAACGGGCAATCACATCCACTTCCAGATTCACTTTCACGCCGGGCAGCCACTGATTCACCGTGGTTTCCAGCGCCGTATGCGGCACGATGTTCAGATGGAACAGCGCACCCTCGACGGCATTCACCGTCAGACTGATGCCATCCACACAGATCGAGCCCTTGTGTGCGATGTACTTCGCCAGCTCGTTCGGCGCCCGCACCGTAAAATGTATCGAGCGGGCATCTTCATCACGGGACACGATTTCACCCAGCCCATCCACGTGACCAGACACCAGATGCCCGCCCAGACGGGTCTGCGGCGTCAGCGCCTTTTCCAGATTCACGATGGAACCGGTTTTCAGCTGTTTGAAACTGGTGTGATTCAGGGTTTCCACCGATACGTCCGCCCAGAATCCGTCGCCGGGCAATTCCACGGCGGTCAGACATACGCCATTGACGGCGATGCTGTCGCCCAGTTTCACGTCCGTCAGATCCAGTTTGCCGGTCTGGATGCGCAGGCGCATGTCACCACCCTTGGGTTCCATGCGTGCGATCTTGCCGACCGCTTCGATGATGCCTGTAAACATGGTTCAACGACTCCAGCGATAGGTCATGCGAATATCCTGGCCGATCTGGCGCAGGTCGGTCAGCTGCAGCGGCAGGGCCTGCTGCATGCTGTGAATATCGGGCAGGGCCAGCACCGGGCGGGCATTGCTTCCCATCAGTTTAGGCGCCATATAGCAGATCCACTCGTCCACGAGGCCCGCCGCAACAAAACTGCCTGCCAGCTGGCCACCGGTTTCCACCAGTAACTCATTCACCTCCCGCGCGGCCAGCGCCCGCACCAGCGCCTGCAGATCAACCTGGCCACGTTGCGCCGGCAAGGGCAGGATCTCGGCACCCGCCTGTTCCAGGGCCGCAGCACGGCCGGGATCGGGATCGCAACAGGCGATCAGGGTCTGTCCCGGCGCCCGCAGAATCGCGGCATCCACAGGCGTACGCAGACGGGAATCCACGATCACCCGCAGCGGCTGAATTGGCGTGAAACCTTCAGGCCAGCACCAGCCGGCAAGCCGGTCGTCCCCCGCAACGGCCTCAGGCCACAATTCCGGACGCACCGTCAGGGCGGGATCGTCATGCAGCACGGTTTCGACCCCGGTGACGATTGCTTCCACCCGTGCCCGCAAACGCTGCACATCCGCGCGGGACTGCGGGCAGCTGATCCACTGACTCTCGCCACTGGCCATGGCAATGCGACCATCAACACTCATGGCGGACTTCAGGGTAATCCAGGGCAGGCCGGTCTGCATGCGTTGGTAGAAACCGGGATTCACGGCGCGGGCCTGGGCTTCCAGCAGGCCACAGGCGGTTTCGATACCGGCGGCCTGCAACAGGCGATGGCCGTTGCCAGACACTTTGGGATTGGGGTCTTCCATGGCGCTGACGACTTTCGCCACCCCCGCCGCGATCAGCGCGTTGGCACAGGGCGGGGTCTTGCCATGATGGCTGCAGGGTTCGAGGGAAACATAGACGGTGGCACCCCGGGCGGCATCGCCAGCAACACGCAGCGCGTTGACTTCGGCATGGCCCTGACCGGCGATCTCGTGCCAGCCCTGCCCCACCACAATACCATCCTTAACGATCACACAGCCCACCCGCGGATTGGGGTGCGTTGTGTACAGGCCCCGCCATGCCAGACGAATCGCGTCGGCCATGTGCTGGTGATCCTGGGCGTTAAAGAGCGGTTGGGACATGGGTTGAGCCGTGCCGGTAAAAAAAGGACGGGCAGTATATCACAGACTGGGAGGCTTCCTGATGACAGGATTGACCAGAACCCGGGGCGAAACTGCCAGGGATTACGCTAGCGGGCCCGGCGGTTGTCGCCGTTCTTCTGCAGCTTGGCAATTTCCTCAGAGAACTCGCTCAGGTCCTTGAAATCCCGGTACACCGACGCAAATCGCACATAGGCCACCTGATCCAGTTCCCGCAAGGCATCCATGACCTCTTCGCCGAGCACCCGGGACGGCAATTCCCGTTCACCGGTGGCGCGGATCTTGTGGCAGATCTTGCTGATGGCCGCTTCGATCTGTTCTACGCTGACCGGGCGCTTTTCCAGGGCTTTCAGGATACCGCCCCGCATCTTGTGTTCATCGAAGGGTTCGCGGGTGCCATCGGATTTGACCACTTTCGGCATCAGCAGCTCGGCAGATTCATAGGTAGTGAAGCGCTCGCCACAGGCCGTGCATTCCCGCCGCCGCCGCACCTGATTACCCTCAGCCACCAGGCGGGAATCGATCACCTTGGTATCGTCGGCGTTGCAGAATGGACAATGCATGAAAGGCTCCTGAGGCGGATAGAACAATGTCAGCGCAGGGATAATACCCGAATTTGCGTAGCCAAAAAGCGGTTAATTGCGGTGGGCTGGCAGCGGCACGGCGGTGGAATCCACCACCTTGCGCATCACGAAACTCGAATGCACGCCGGACACCCCTTCGATCCGGGTCAGCTTGCCCAGCAGAAACTCCTGATAGGCCTCCATGTCCGGCACCACCACCTGCAAAATGTAGTCGGCGGCCTGACCGGTAATCAGGTAGCAGGACTGCACTTCGGGGAAGGATTTGACCAGTCGCTCGAAGTTTTCGAAGCGCTCCGGCGTGTGCTTGTCCATCGAAATCTGGATCAGCGCCGTGAGTTTCAGGCCGAGCTTTTCCGGCTTCAGCAGCGCCACATAGCGGTCGATGATGCCGTCTTCCTCCAGCTGCCGGACCCGCCGCAGACAGGGTGACGGCGACAGCCCGATGCGATCCGCCAGATCCTGATTACTGATCCGACCATCCTGCTGTAACTGCTCGAGAATCCGCAGGTCATAGCGATCCACACACACCTCCGATTGCCACCAAAGCCTGTTTATAGACATATTATGCTTTTAACTGTGACGAAACGGCAATTTTATTTCGTCTTAATGGATTTTTAGGCCGCAATTCGCAATCCGATGCCGGCCCATCTGCCCTACACTTTCCTCCAGCTGCACAACCGGCGGATGACGCTGCTGGAGCCACAAGCACCAGCCTTGCCCACCACACCTTCACCGCGAACCGCGGTCGAATGGCGGAATCAGCCTACCCGACTGAGACAATTGTGATAAAGTGTCCCAAAAGGACATTCCCCGGCAGCCCACAAGACTCGATACCACAAGGAGCACAACATGGCTTTCGACCACCGCAAATATCGCCCGTACTTGCCTGTACAGTTACGGGATCGCACCTGGCCCGATCAGGTCATCGACGCCGCGCCCATCTGGTGCAGTGTTGACCTGCGCGACGGCAACCAGGCGCTGATCGATCCGATGAACGTGGAGGAAAAGAAACGCCTGTTCGCCCTGCTGGTGAAAGTCGGCTTCAAGGAAATCGAGGTGGGATTCCCGGCGGCATCGCAACCGGATTTCGATTTCGTGCGCGCCCTGATTGAAGAAGATCGCATTCCTGCGGACGTGACCATCCAGGTACTTACCCAGGCCCGCGACGACTTGATCGAGCGCACTTACGAAGCGTTGCGCGGCGCACGCCGTGCGGTGGTGCATGTCTATAACTCCACCTCACCGGTGCAGCGCGACAGCGTGTTCGGTCTCGACAAGGACGGCATCAAACAGATCGCCATTCGCGGTGCGCAGAAAGTGCAAAGCGAAGCGCAGAAGTATCCGCAAACGGACTGGGTGTTCCAGTATTCACCGGAAAGCTACTCGGGCACCGAAGTGGATTATGCCGTTGAGGTCTGCAACGCGGTAATCGACGTGTGGCAGCCGACGCCGGACAACAAGGTGATCATCAACCTGCCCGCCACCGTGGAAATGACCACACCCAACGTGTACGCGGATCAGATCGAATATTTCTGCCGTCATGTGAACAATCGGGACAGCATTATCATCAGTCTGCACACCCACAATGATCGCGGCTGTGGCGTGGCAGCGGCCGAGCTGGGCATGATGGCAGGCGCCGATCGCATCGAAGGCACGCTGCTTGGCAACGGCGAACGTACCGGCAACATGGACATCGTCACCATGGCGATGAATCTGTACTCCCGCGGCGTCGATCCGCAACTGGACCTGTCCAACATGGACGAAATCATCAGCGTGGTGCAGGACGTGACCAAGATTCCGGTGCATCCCCGTCACCCGTATGCGGGCGAACTGGTGTACACCGCGTTTTCCGGCAGTCACCAGGACGCGATCCGCAAGTGTCTGTCGAAGCACAAGCCCGGCGACGCGTGGGACATCGCCTATCTGCCCATTGATCCGGCAGACCTGGGTCGCTCCTACGAAGCGGTGGTGCGCATCAACAGCCAGTCCGGCAAGGGTGGGGTTGCCTTCGTACTGGAGCGCGAACACGGCATTCATCTGCCGCGCTGGATGCAGATCGCGGTGAGTCGCGTGGTGCAGGAAGAATCGGAAAAAACCGGCGTCGAAGTGTCCGGCAAACGGATCTGGGAACTGTTCCAGCAACACTTCATGCAGCACCTTGCGCCGCTGAAAGTGACCGCCTACAAGGTGGAACGCAACAACGGCGAGCAGACCCAGGTCACGTTGCAGCACGGTAGCGAAAACGTCGTGATCAATGCAGTGGGGAACGGAGCGATCTCCGCATTCTGTAACGGCCTGAACCAGCACTTCGGCATTCAGCTGGATGTGCTGGATTACGAGGAGCACAGCCTGCAGCACTCCAGCGACAGCGAAGCCGCCGCGTACGTGCAGGTGAATTGTCTGGGCCAGCGTTTCCAGGGCGTGGCGATTCATCAGGACACCGTGCTGGCGTCCATGAATGCTGTGCTGGCCGCGGTAAATCAGGCGATGACTCAACGGCAGGTGGCGGTTGCGTAAAGCGCGTCAACGCGCATGCAGGGAAAAAACCAGACAACAAAAAAAGGCAGGCTCCTCTCGGAACCCGCCTTTTTTCATTGAGCCTGGGGGCTTATTGAATCTCCAGCGTCCGGAATTCGCCCTGCATGTCGAAACGGCCTCGACCCTCGCTATAGGCATAAACGATAAAGCCGATCTGCAATGTGGCTGGCAGATCAGGACGCTCATACTGGGTCAGCGCAATCCATTCGGCATTCGCGTCTTGCCGTGCAAACAGTGAGAACAGCGCGCCCTTGCGCACGATACGTAACTCCGCATCGCCACTCTCCCAGTCCCAGGCGTCTACCTGGCTGTAACCGCTTTGCGTACTTTTTGTTTCGACCTGCAGCCGCTTGCCCCGATGACCAACGACGTTGAAGACGTAGTTTTCCCTCGAAAGCCAGGCATCACCTGCAGGGTCTCGCAGCATGACACCAGCAAACTGCCACTCCATATCCGGCGGAAGCGATGGATTGCTCTGCTTCCGCACCTGGACACGGGTTGTCACTGTTACGTCTCCGGACACAACGGTGTAGAGCATGGGGCCACGCTCATTCTTCCACCAGACGCTCTCCACCAACGGAACAAAACGCACCGCATCCGCGCCGACACTGAACTCAACCTGCTCACCCTGAAACCAGTGCCAAGCTGACAGATCCGTACCCGGCGCCCAGGAAAACGGCCGCACGACATCAGGCGGGGACGCAGCCGCCAGCTGGGTACTGACAGGCGCTACGACTGCAGATAACAGGTGAAAATAACGGGAATCCCGTCCACGGCTCCAGGCCATCGCGATCACCACAATGACGGTTACCACGATCAATAACCCCAAGGCATTGAACAGCACTGTCTTCACCGTCATCCCTCCTGCTGATGGCTTTTACTTACCGTATACGGGGAACTTCGCGCACAGGGCTTTCACCTTTTCACGTACGGCATCAATCACAGCTTCGTTATTCACGTCCGCCAGAATGTCGCAGATCCAGCCTGCCAGTTCGCGGCACTCGATTTCCTTCAGGCCACGGGTGGTAACGGCAGGGGTACCGATACGCAGACCGGAGGTGACAAACGGGGAACGGGGATCGTTCGGCACGCTGTTCTTGTTGACGGTGATGTAGGCACGACCCAGGGCAGCGTCTGCATCCTTGCCGGTGATGTCCTGCTTGATCAGGGACAGCAGGAAAAGGTGGTTCTGGGTGCCACCGGAGACCACATCAAAGCCACGCTCGATGAACACGGAGGCCATCGCCTGCGCGTTCTTCAGCACCTGCAGCTGGTAAGCCTTGAATTCGGGCTGCAGCGCTTCCTTGAAGCACACGGCCTTGGCGGCAATCACGTGCTCCAGCGGGCCGCCCTGGGCACCGGGGAACACGGCGGAATTCAGTTTCTTTTCGATCTCTTCATTGGCGCGCGCCAGGATCAGACCACCACGGGGACCACGCAGGGTCTTGTGAGTGGTAGTGGTCACTACGTCGGCAAACGGCACCGGGTTGGGGTAAATGCCTGCGGCTACCAGACCGGCTACGTGAGCCATGTCCACGAACAGATAGGCACCAACCTTGTCGGCAATGGCGCGGAAACGGGCGAAATCCAGCACCTGGGAATAGGCAGAGAAACCGGCCACGATCATCTTCGGCTTGTGTTCCAGGGCGAGCCGCTCGATCTCGTCGTAATTGATCATGCCGTTGTCGTCGATGCCGTACTGCACCGCGTTATACAGCTTGCCGGAGGAGGACACTTTGGCGCCGTGGGTCAGGTGACCACCGTGGGCCAGACTCATGCCCAGAATGGTGTCACCGGCGTTCAGCAGGGCCAGGTAGACGGCCGAGTTGGCCTGGGAACCGGCATGGGGCTGGACATTGGCGTAGTCGGCGCCGAACAGCTGCTTGGCGCGATCGATGGCCAGCTGCTCCACCACGTCCACGTGCTCGCAGCCGCCGTAGTAGCGCTTGCCCGGATAGCCTTCGGCATATTTGTTGGTCAGTACCGAGCCCTGGGCTTCCATCACCGCCGGACTGGTGTAGTTTTCAGACGCGATCAGCTCGATATGTTCTTCCTGACGCTGCTTTTCAGCCTCCATGGCTTCCCACAGTTCGGGGTCGAATTTGGCGATGTTGATGTCGGCTGAAAACATGATGCACTCCGCGGAATATCTGGGCTGGACTGAATGAGCGCGGTATTTTACATAAAAGTGCAAATTCCGGCACATGAAACTCCCGCGGGTTGCCAACAAATTCCCTCATGGCGGGCGGGTTGACCCCGGGGCAGATCGTCTCTAGATTCCCCCCGACGCCACGCATCCCGGACAAATACCAAGCCAATCAAGGACCTGCCATGAATCAGCCGAACCCGCCCTCCCGATGCCGCACCCTGATGATCGCGGCGCCTTCCTCTGGCCAGGGCAAGACCACGGTGGTCGCCGGGCTGGCCCGCCACCTACGCAACTTAGGGCAGCGGGTCCGGGTGTTCAAGATGGGGCCGGATTTCATCGATCCAATGATCCATGAGCGCGCCAGCGGCGCCCCGGTGTACCAGCTGGATCTGTGGATGATGGGGGAAGCGCACTGCCGAGCCCTGCTGAACGAGGCGGCCGCCGAGGCAGACTGGCTTCTGCTGGAAAGCGTGATGGGGCTGTACGACGGTAATCCCAGCAGCGCGGAGTTTTCCCGCCGCTTCGGCATCCCGGTAGCCCTGCTGATCGATGGCAGCGCCATGGCCCAGACCTTCGGTGCGTTGGCATTCGGCCTCAGCCAGTTCGAGCCCCTGCACTGCGCCGGCGTGATCGCCAACCGGGTGAACAGTGACGGCCATGCCACTTACCTGAAAGAAAGCCTGCGTGACGGCCTGCCCTTTATCGGTCGTCTGCCGGTCAATCCTGATCTGGCTCTGCCGGAACGCCATCTGGGACTGGTGACCGCTGCGGAAATCAGCGATCTGGAGGCTCGCCTGGATGCCTGCGCCCGCTGGATTGCCGAGGCCAACCTGCAATTGCCGGATGCATTTTTGGACCCAACACCGGCCGCACCGGCATTTCCGCCGACGGATCTGCTCAAGGGCATGCGCATTGCCATCGCCCGCGACGCCGCCTTCTGTTTTCTGTATCACGCCAACGTGCGCTGGCTGGAAAGTGCCGGTGCCCAACTCATTTATTTTTCACCCCTGCACGACAGCGATCTGCCGGATGCCGATGCCCTGTATCTGCCGGGCGGCTATCCGGAGCTGCACCTGGACACTCTCGCCAATAATACCCACATGATTGAACAGATCCGCGCCCATCACCAGGCCGACAAACCGTTGCTGGCGGAATGCGGCGGCCTGCTGTACCTGCTCGAATCCCTGCGCGATGCGGCCGGCCACACGCGGGACATGGTGGGTCTGGTGCCCGGCCAGGGCGTCATGCATTCACGCCTGTTCGGCATCGGCATGCAGGCGTTGCCACGGCCGTCAGGGGAGTTGCGCGGCCACGGTTTTCACTATGGGGAATGGATCAACGGGCCAGCGGTACCGCTGCAAACCATTCCGGCCCGCCGCATGAGCAGGCCGGAAGCGGTATATCAGGATGGCAGGCTGACGGCGTCATTCACCCACTGGTATTTCCCTTCCGCACCGGACAGCGCTGCTCAACTGTTCCGGGGCTGAAGCAACACCGGCACATCCTTGATATGCAAATCCATCTGCGGGAAGGCGATCTCGATATTCAGTTCATTGAAACGGCGATTGATCTCGGTGTTCAGTTCATGCAGCAACACCATGCGCTGATTGAACTGCTCGATGAACACCCGCAATTCGAATTGCAGATCGCTGGCACCAAAGCCAAGGAAAAGCGCCGTTGGCGCGGGCTCCCGCTTCACCTTGTCATTGGCATTGGCGATTTCCAGCAGGGTGCGCGTCACCAGATTGGTATCCGAGCCATACACCACACCAACCTTCACCACCAGTCGCGTGGTGCTGTCACTCAGGGTCCAGTTGATAAACTGGCTGGTGACAAACGTCTTGTTGGGAATGATCAGTTCCTTCTGATCCCAGTCGACAATCGTGGTCGCCCGCATGCGGATACGGGACACGGTGCCGCTGAGGTCATTGATGGTGACCGTATCGCCGATTCGGATCGGGCGCTCGTACAGGATGATCAGACCTGAAATGAAATTGGCGAAAATTTCCTGCAGACCAAAGCCCAGACCAACACCGAGTGCCGCCACCAGCCAGCCCAGCTTGCCCCAGTCCAGACCGATCATGCTGGATATCAGCATCACGCCACCAATCATGACCAGGTAACGCGCCGTAGTGGTAATGGCAAAACGGATGCCGCTGTCCAGACTGAAACGCTGCAGCACGACCACTTCGATCAATCCCGGCAGGTTTTTCACGCCGATGTACGTCAGCACCAGCGCGATAACGGTATATATCAACGTGCCCAGCGTAACGGGGATCTGCTTGGCGCCTTCGGTACCGTCCATGCTGTAACTCCACAGCACGATTTCGCCAAAGACATTGGCAGCCTGGAACAGGTCCTGCCAGATCCAGACCACGGCCGCAATAAATGCACCATAAGAGACGACCCGCAACAGGGTGCGGTTCTGCTCGCTGATCGTCGCCACGTCGATCGAGGGCAGTTCGATCTCCGGCACCCCCTCACCGGTGGATTTGGCCGCCTCCTGCTGCTCTTTCACCTTTTTCATGGCTTCCCGCTTGGCCAGGGCGCGATCCAGGGCAATCTTGCGCTCCTGCACCGCAAACCAGCGGGTGCAGACCTGATCCAGCACAAAAATCATGAAGGCAAACATGAACGTCTGATACAGGTGGGTGTGCAGCATCATGGCACTGAAATTGAAGCCGGTTAGCGCCAGCAGAATCAGCACGCTCGGGATCAGCAGGGCGACTCCGAACAGCAGGCGGTTCCACTGCTGGTACCAATGCAACTCGCGACCTTCATCCTGCTGGGTCAGGCCATGCCCGGGATGCATCAGGCGCCACACGAAGACCAGGAACAGTACGGCCATCAGCAGGTAGGCGGCACGGCCCAACGTACTCGCGTGGGATTCGTCGCCCGCCCGCCACACAATGATGAACACAAACGCAAACGGCAACTGCCAGTACAGCATGGGCATCCAGCGCTGCAATGCCACCACTGCACTGGGGCGCCAGGAAAAATGCGCTGGTGCCAGTCCATCATGACGACAGAGGTGACGCACGAATTCAAACAGCAGTACCCAGCGTGCGATGGCCATAAGGGCCTGACCCACCCCGTTCACGAACAGACTGGCCTCCGCTGCTGCCGCCAGCGGAATGCCCAGCACAAAGACCAGCAACGGCAAGGGTGCGGACAGATAAAGGGTGATGAACAGGGCTTCGGCGGTGTAGCGGAAGCGGTCTTTCATCACGTTACCGATACGATCACGGGCGGCAGAAAGCCGGGCCAGCGCACGCCGGCGTGGTATCAGCAGCAGCGACGCCACCACCAAAAGTGCAAGTACCACCAGCACATTACCCAGCAGGTAGTGCAGCCAGATCTGTGGCAGCTGTTTCCAGTCCGGATTGACCACAAACCAACGCACGCTCTGCGGCAAAGTTGTCAACCAGTCCCATCCCAACGGCTGACCGCTGCGGCGCCACAGCAACTTGCGGTTGAGCATGTCAAAAAACCGCACCCGCTCACCCAGCTGCTCCTGCTGCAACAACTCCAGCTTGGTCAGGGTTACGACATGATTGGCGCTGGTCTCAACCAGCTTGCCCAGCAGGTCTTCCCGCTGTGCCAGAATGTCCAGCAGATCACGGCGCACCTCTTCGCGCTGGGCGTCGTCCAGATCGGTCATTCCGGCCAGCAACTGCTCAACCTTGTCCTGCCGGCCAACAGCGGTGCGGATCTGCTGCAGTTCATCGTCATAGCGGAATTGCTGCAACCGGGTTTCCGCAATCAGCCGGGCACTGTCGGCCGCATCGCGCTGATCACGGATCTGAACCTGCAGCGTCTGGCGCAATCGCAGCAGATAGTCATCCACATACTGATGGAATTCGGTGAGCTGCAGTTGCTGTTCCGCCATTTCGTAGCGATAGCGGATGTCCTGCAACTCCTGCTTGCCATCAGCCAGCGCGTCGTTGGCGTGAGTAAGGGTCGTGGTGGAATTGGCCAGTGCTACGTTCAGCTGGGTGTTGCGATCCAGTTCCTTCAACACCACCAGCGGTTTTTCTGCCAGTGCTGTTTGCAATTCGGCGGCCTGCTGCTGCTCCTGTGCCAGATTCTTCTGACGCAGCGCATCCCGTTCGCCCCGCAACAAACCCAGCGCTGCCTTGATGCTGCCCATGCGCAACAGCAGCAGGTCGCGATTCACGGTGTAAAGTTCCAGCAGCTTCTGGTAGCCGTCCAGACTGTTCTGGGCGATTTCCATGCGCAGCTTGGTGTTGGCGATCTGCTGTCGGGTGACCTGGGTACGCAGCGCCTCGAGACTATCATTGCCGGTCAGGGTCGCCAGTTTGTCCTGCAGTTGCTGGATCCTGCTCTGGGCCTGGCTGACCTGCTCCCGGGCGATGGTGGGCAGCGCTTGCAGTTCACTGATGCGGTCCATCACATCGGTGAGGTTGATCTGCATGGCCTTGACCTGGGCATCCAGCACAGCGATCGCCGCCTCCAGCGCCTCCACCGTGCCTGGCACCCGCGGCTCGACACTTTCCTTTTCCAGCCGGGCGATTTCCAGTCGCATCTGCTTGACCAGCCCGGGGGCCTGCTGCAGCTCACGGCCAATCTCATCGCTCTCCCGGCGCAGCCGCTGCTGCTCGGTTTCCAGCTGCGCCAGCTCCTTGGTCAGCGTCTCTGACGGTGAGACCTCTGGTGCCGGCTGGGTCTCTGCCTGCACCGCCCCCGCAAACGGCCCGCCAACACACAACCAAACAACCAGGAAAAGCAGCCTGAAGCCTTTGATCACACAGTCTCCTAGACCCGGTTCCACCGGGCTTGAATCACGGTTACGGACGTTTGCATCCCCTGGGCAATTGGAGTAGCGTAGCGCCCATTCCCAATCACCCTTCCCTGACAGTCAACACGTAATAAATACAGCTATGGCGCAATATATTTACACCATGCATCGGGTCAGCAAAGTCGTGCCCCCGAAGCGCGAAATCCTCAAGGACATTTCCCTTTCCTTCTTCCCCGGAGCCAAAATCGGGTTGCTCGGCCTTAACGGCGCCGGCAAATCCACGCTGCTGCGCATTATGGCAGGCGTCGATAAAGAATTCGACGGGGAGGCTCACCCGGCCACCGGCATCAAGATCGGCTATCTGCCCCAGGAACCCCAGCTGGACACCAGCAAGGACGTGCGCGGCAACGTGGAAGACGGCGTCCGCGAAATCAAGGACGTCATGAACCGCTTCGACGAGATCAGCATGAAGTTCGGCGAAGAGATGACGGACGACGAAATGAATGCCCTGCTGGAAGAGCAGGCCGAGCTGCAGAACAAGATCGACGCCTGCAACGGCTGGGATATCGACCGTACCCTGGAAATCGCCGCCGACGCCCTGCGTCTGCCACCCTGGGATGCCGACGTATCGAAGCTGTCCGGTGGTGAAAAGCGCCGGGTGGCCCTGTGCCGCCTGCTGCTGTCCGCCCCTGACATGCTGCTGCTGGACGAACCGACCAACCACCTGGACGCGGAATCCGTGGCCTGGCTGGAACGCTTCCTCCACGACTTCAAGGGTACCGTGGTCGCCATCACCCACGACCGCTACTTCCTCGACAACGTGGCCGAGTGGATTCTGGAACTGGACCGCGGCCACGGCATTCCCTGGAAAGGCAACTACTCCTCCTGGCTGGAACAGAAAGACGCCCGCCTGGAACAGGAAGCCAAGCAGGAAGCCTCCCGCCAGCGCTCCATCAAGGCGGAACTGGAATGGGTACGCACCAATCCCAAGGGACGCCAGGCCAAGAGCAAGGCCCGTCTGGCCCGCTTCGAAGAACTCACCAGTGGTGAAGCCCAGAAGCGTAACGAAACCCAGGAGCTTTACATTCCGGTGGCCGAGCGGCTGGGTGACGATGTTATCGAGTTCCGCGACGTCACCAAGTCCTTCGGCGACCGCATGCTGTACGACCACCTGAACTTCAAGGTTCCCAAGGGTGCCATCGTCGGTATCATCGGCCCCAACGGCGCCGGTAAAACCACCCTGTTCCGCCTGATCACCGGCGAGCAGAAACCCGATAGCGGTGAAATCCACAAAGGATCCACCGTGCAGCTGTCCTACGTGGACCAGTCCCGCGACAATCTGAACAACGACAAGACTGTCTGGGAAGAAGTGTCCGACGGCCTGGACTTCATCAAGGTCGGCTCCTACGAAATGCCGTCACGTTCCTACGTGGGCCGGTTCAATTTCAAGGGTGGCGATCAGCAGAAGCGCGTGGGCGAACTGTCCGGTGGTGAGCGCAACCGTCTGCACCTGGCGAAACTGCTGCGCAGCGGCGGCAACGTGCTGATGCTGGACGAACCGACCAACGACCTCGACATCGAAACCCTGCGGGCCCTGGAAGAAGCCCTGTTGAGCTATGCCGGCGTGGCCATCGTGATCTCGCACGACCGCTGGTTCCTCGACCGCATCGCGACCCACATCCTGGATTTCGAAGGGGAAGAAGGGGTGGAATTCTTCGAAGGCAACTTCACCGAATACGAAGCCTACAAGAAGAAGAAATACGGCGAAGAGGCCACCCAGCCCAAGCGCCTCAAGTACAAGAAAATCGGCTGAACGCCAAATACCAGAGGGGCGCCCATGTGGCGCCCCTGCTGTTTTGTGGATCAGTGTTACTCGTCGTCTTCGTCGCTGTAATCGTCGCCCAGCAGGTCCAACTCGCGCTGCAGCCGGCGCTCTTCCATTAACGCTTCGATCTTGCGCAGATAGTCCCCGGACCGGCGACCCTTGCCATCCAGACGCTTTTCTATTTCGCCATCGATGTCATCCATCAGGACTTCATCGACCTCTTCAACAAACTGCGTTTCAGTAGTAGTGGATGTCGTTCTCATAACCCCATTCCTGCACAATGTTACAGAGTTGTGAAATCAGGCCCGCTAGGTTCCCAATCCGCGCATCTTCGCCAAAAGCCCTTGGGCTTTCATCTGATAATTATTAATGCAACATCAAAAATTTTTGTAGTTTCCAGCCGCGGATTCTTAGAGTTTTTTTCCATAACCTCGGCGGGCTTATGTTGAAAAAAATCCAAGTACCGTTCAGCAATGTTTCTGTCACTCAAACGTTGCGATTGGTAACAGAAACACAACGGCGGCGGCTTGCCAAACAGCGGATTTCTGCTTTCTGCAGAGGATTGGGCTATGCTCAAGGGATAACATGGAAATGGCAGGCTTGATCATGGTCGAAAAACGTCACTTTACCCGTATTGCCTTCGATGCCCGCGCGCGCCTGTCACAGGGTGAGCATGACTGGCCTACCCAGCTGCTGGATATTTCCCTCAAGGGAGCGCTGGTGGCGAGGCCAGAGAACGGCGACTGGCAGCAGGGCCAGGCGGTATCCCTTTACCTGCTGCTGAGCGATGAAGAAACCGAAATCCACATGGAAGGTCACGTGGCCCATCAGGAGCAGGGCCACGTGGGCATCGTCTGCGATCACATCGATGTGGACAGTGCCTCCCATCTGCGGCGGATCGTGGAACTCAACACCGGTAGCGAGGCACTGCTGGAGCGGGAACTGGACGCCCTGGTGAAATACGGGCAGCCCTGAGCGGCTCAGACACCCGCCAGGGTCAGTCCACCCAGCCCCAGGAACAGCAGACAGGCACCCCAGCGGGCTGCCGCCATCGGCATCCGCTCCATCAGCCAGCGCCCCGCCAACACCACCGGCACGTTGGCTGCCATCATCCCCACGGTGGACCCCAGCACCACCATCACCAGATTCTGATAGTTGGCCGCCAGCACCACCGTTGCCACCTGGGTCTTGTCGCCGATTTCGGCCAGAAAGAACAGCACGGTCGTCGCCACGAACGCACCATAGCGGTCCAGCGCGCTGGGCTCGCCATCATCCTTGTCCGGGATCAGCAACCACAGGGCAATCAGCACGAAACTGCCACCGATCACCCAGCGGCCCCACTCGGCGGGCACCCAGTTCATCAGGAACACCCCCAGCCAGGCGGACGCAGCATGGTTCAGCACAGTCGCAACAAAAATGCCGGCAATGATGGCGTAACGCTGGGTAAAACGGGCTGCGAGGAACAGGGACAGTAGTTGGGTCTTGTCGCCGATTTCGGCGATGGCAACTGCGAGGGTTGAACTGAACAGAGCTTCCATGGACAGGTCTCAGGCGGGAGCGTCGACAACAGGCAACACGCACTGTCCCGCCAGGTCAGTGCACATTGCCTCAAGTCTCACCAGTCCACCTGGGTTGGCAGATGCCATCACCATAAGCCTTCGGCTCAATTATGTTGATGATGGCGCTGATCCGCTGGAGCGGTCAGCCGGTTACTCCCCTAAGGTTGGGCGAATTGTAAGGGGTGACGGCTATCAACGCAATTCACGCAGCGCATTAAAGCGCGTCCAGCGCTTCTTCCAGCCGGGTCACCCCCACGACCTCCATGCCTGCAATCGGCGCCTTGGGCGCATTACCCTTGGGCACAATCGCGCGGGTAAAGCCATGCTTGGCCGCTTCCTTCAGCCGTTCCTGACCATTCGGCACCGGGCGGATCTCGCCAGACAGCCCGACTTCGCCAAACGCGATCAGCCGGTTATCCAGCGCCATGTTGCGCAGGCTGGATACCACCGCCGCGAGCACCGCCAGATCCGAGCCGGTTTCCAGCACTTTGACGCCGCCCACCACGTTGAGGAACACATCCATGCCCATCGTCGCGACACCGCCGTGCCGGTGCAGCACCGCCAGCAGCATCGCCAGCCGGTTCTGATCCAAACCAACCGCGACGCGACGGGGATTGCCCAGCTGGCTGTCGTCCACCAGCGCCTGCACTTCCACCAGCAGGGGGCGACTACCCTCGCGGGTCACCATGACGATGCTGCCCGGCGTGGGATGGTCGTAGCGGGACAGAAAAATCGCCGAGGGATTGGAAACTTCCCGCAGCCCCTTGTCGGTCATGGCGAACACACCCAGTTCATTCACCGCGCCGAAGCGGTTTTTCACCGCGCGGATCATGCGGAAGCGGTTGTCCTGCTCGCCTTCGAAATAGAGCACGCTGTCCACCATGTGCTCCAGCACGCGCGGGCCGGCGAGCGCACCTTCCTTGGTGACATGCCCCACCAGAAACAGCGCGGTGCCGCTCTGCTTGGCGAAGCGAACCAGGGCAGCGCACTCCCGCACCTGCGACACGCCACCGGGGGCAGACGTCAGCGCTTCGCTGTACACGGTCTGGATCGAATCCACCACCATCACTTTCGGCTGCTCTTTCGCCGCCGTGGCGAGGATGTTATCGATGCTGGTTTCCGACATCAGGCGCAGGGCATCCATCGGCAGATCCAGCCGGCGGGCCCGCAGGGCCACCTGCTGCAGGGATTCCTCGCCGGTGATGTACAGCGCCGGCAGGCGTTCTGCCAGATGGGTCATGGTCTGCAGCAGAATGGTGGACTTGCCGATACCGGGATCACCGCCAATCAGCACCACCGAGCCTTCCACCAGGCCGCCCCCCAGCACCCGATCCAGTTCGCCGGAGCCGGAGGCCACCCGGGGCTGCTCCACCAGCGCCACTTCCGCCATGGTGGTCACGGTGCGAGCCTCGCCGGCCCAACCGGTCTTCGCACCTTTGCCGGCACGGGGGCCCATACCGCGATCGGGATTGAATTCGGTCAGGCTGTTCCAGGCACCGCAATCCGTGCATTGCCCCGCCCATTTGGCAAAGACGCTGCCGCATTCGTTACACACATACTGGGTCTTGGCTTTGGCCATCGTGCATTCCTTGTTGAAGGGGGAAGCTGCTGATCAGGATGCCGACACGATCCGCAGACAGACCAGGGCACCGAAGTAATAGGCCGGCGCCATCAGCAGCAAACCGAACAGCCACGCGGTGGAGTCCGGCTGGATTTCGGAATCCTCGGACATGCCCAGGTAATCGGGCAACTTGGTGCGCACCCGCATCAGCGTATAGAAATCCCAGAACAGGACAAAGATGAACATGAGAATGGTGGAGTTGGTGTTGAAGGGCACCACATCCGGCATCCAGTAGGCAAAGATGAACGCAATGCTCAGCAGCGTGGACAACAGGCCGCCCACCGGGTGAAGCCAGTCGTTTTCCAGACGCCGCAACATGTAGACGCCAACCGGCAGCGAGATGACCATAAACGCGATATACAAGGTCACCCAGAACGGCATGTCAGCCTGCCTTGTACACGCGCTGCACCCGGTCGGTCACCTGGCACAGCAATTCATAATTCACCGTGCCGGCCCAGGCAGCCACCTGTTCCACCGGCAGACCATTACCCCACAACACCACCGGCGCGTTGATCGCCACGTCAGGCACCGCGCTGATATCCACCGTGAGCATATCCATCGACACCCGGCCCACCAGCGGACAGCGTTTTCCGGCGATCAGGACATAGGCATCGCGGGACACATGACGGGGATAACCATCCCCATAGCCGATCGCCACTACCGCCAGGGGCGTGTCCCGCTGGGCGCGCCAGGTCGCGCCATACCCCACCGTTGCACCGGCGGGCACCACGGATTTGGCAATCACGGAGGCTTCCAGCTGCATCACCGGACGCAGATCCAGCTCGGCCGCAGAGGCTTCCAGCAAGGGCGATGCGCCGTACAGCATCAGACCGGGCCGCACCCACTGGTAGTGGAAATCGGCACCGCGCAGGATGGCGGCGGAGTTGGCGAAACTCGCGGTCGTTGCACCAGCGGCTTCGAGCAGGGCGGCAAACGCCTGACACTGTTGCGCATTGAGCGGATGATCCCGCTCGTCAGCACAGGCCAGATGGCTCATCAGGCGGATTTCGCTGACCTGGGATAATCCCTGCAATGACTGCCACGCCTGCACGACCTTGTCTGCGGGCAATCCCAGCCGGTGCATGCCGGTGTCAACCTTGAGCCATACCACCAGTGGCGCCGCCAGTGTGGTGGTGCGCAACCACTCCAGTTGCCATTCCTGATGCACCACGATGTCCAAACGCTGCTGCGCCGCTCCCTGCAATTCAGCAGGGCTCAACACGCCTTCCATCAGCAGAATCGGCTGGGTGATACCGGCCGAGCGCAACGCCATGGCTTCATCAAACGTCGCCACGCCGAAACCATCGGCATCGGGCAGCGCCTGGGCTACCTGCACCAGCCCGCTGCCATAGGCATCCGCCTTGACCACCGCCAGCACCCGGCTGAAGGGCGCATGCCGCCGCACCACCGCGCAATTGTGTTGCAAGGCCGACAGGTCGATGACCGCACGGGTTCCACGGCTCATGACAATCAGAATTCCCCGTAGGAATTGTGGGCGAGATCTTCGAAGCGGGTATAACGGCCCAGAAACGCCAGCCGCACCGTACCGATGGGGCCGTTCCGCTGCTTGCCGATGATGATTTCCGCCGTCCCCTTGTCTTCGGAATCCTCGTTGTAGACCTCATCCCGATAGATGAACATGATGATGTCCGCGTCCTGCTCGATCGCACCGGATTCCCGCAGGTCCGACATGACGGGGCGCTTGTTGGGGCGCTGTTCAAGACCGCGGTTCAGCTGGGACAGCGCAACCACCGGGCAATTCATTTCTTTTGCCAGACCTTTCAGCGAGCGCGAAATTTCCGAGATTTCGTTGACCCGGTTTTCGGCACCGGGCACCTGCATCAGCTGCAGGTAGTCGACCATGATCAGCGCCAGCTCGCCCTGATCGCGGGCAACCCGGCGGGCGCGGGCACGGACTTCGGTTGGGCTCAGGCCGGCGGAGTCATCGATAAACAGTTTCTGTTCCGCCAGCAGGCTCACTGCCGCACTGAACCGGGGCCAGTCGTCTTCTTCCAGCTTGCCGGTGGTGACCCGCGACATGTCAATGCGTCCCAGCGATGCCAGCATACGCATCACCAGCTGTTCGGCAGGCATTTCCATGCTGAACACCAGCACCGGCTTGCCGGTACGGATCATGGCATTTTCCACCACGTTCATGGAGAAAGTGGTTTTACCCATGGCAGGACGGGCCGCCACGATCACCAGCGCACCACCCTGCAGGCCTGAGGTCTTTTCATCAAGGTCGGTAAATCCGGTCGGGACACCGGTAAGCTTTTCATCTGACTTGAACAGCAGATCAATGCGATCCACCGTCGCCTTCAGTGCCTGTTTGATGGGAATCGGGCCGCCACCCTTGGCGCCCTGCTCGGCAATGTTGAAGACCTTGCGCTCTGCCTCGTCGAGCAGCTCGGTGGAACTGCGGCCTTCAGGACGAAATGCCGCATCTGCAATTTCGTTGGAGACCTGGATCATCTGCCGCAACACCGAGCGCTCGCGCACGATTTCCGCGTAGGCCTTGATATTCGACGCACTTGGCGTGTTCTTGGCCAGCACCGCCAGATAGGCCATGCCACCACTCTCATCCAGAATGCCGGCGTTATCGAGCGCTTCCCCCAGCGTCACCACGTCGAAGGGCTTGCCCAGTTCGGCCAGCTGGGCAATCGCGCGGTAGATCAGCCGGTGATCGCGCCGGTAAAAATCCACGTCCGAGACGACTTCTGCCACGTCATCAAACGCGCGGTTATCCAGCATCAGACCACCGAGAACAGACTGTTCTGCTTCGAGAGAATGGGGCGGAACCTTGATGGATGCGGTTTCCAGATCGGCATCCAGTTGCAGCTCGATGGGGCTTTCACTCATGGCGGGAGATGACACTTTCACAACAGGAAGACAAGCCGGAAGTGTACCGGCTCAAAGAGGACAGACGCAATGGCGAACACCCGGTCCGACCGGAACCCGGAATGGGTAAATACCAGACACGACAAAGCGCCGGCCACCTGGGGCGACCGGCGCTCAATGCATCAGGAATCAGCTGTCGGTTACGGATTATTCCGGAACGACAGAGATCTTGATTACGGCAACCACGTCACTGTGCAGCTGAACTTCCAGTTCGAAGTCGCCCACGTTGCGGATTGCACCGTTCGGCATCAGCACTTCAGCCTTGGCTACTTCAACGCCGGCAGCAGTGATGGCGTCGGCTACGTCGCGGGTACCCACGGAACCGAACAGCTTGCCTTCGTCACCAGCCTTGGCTGACACGGTTACTGCGCCCAGCGCAGTCAGCTTGTCAGCGCGAGCCTGAGCAGCAGCCAGCTTGTCAGCCGCCTGCTTTTCCAGTTCGGCGCGACGCTCTTCGAAATACTTGATGTTCGCCTCGGTGGCAGGAACAGCCTTGCCATGAGGGATCAAGAAGTTGCGGCCGTAGCCATTACGTACTTTAACCTTGTCACCCAGGTTGCCCAGGTTACGGGTTTTTTCCAGCAAGATGACTTCCATCTTTTGTACCTCTTTGGTTTGAATCGGCCCGCCCGAGGATTCAAGGACGGGCTGTTCCAATTCGTTTTCTAAAGTCGATAAAACTGTCCATTGTCGCTGCAGCAACCAGGAGCATGATGGCCGGCCCCGCAAAGAGCACGAGCACAACGTAAAACAGTACCAGCGACGTGCGGTTATCCGGCTTGAGACCAGCAAGGCCATGCACCAGACCGACACCCGCCAGAATCAGCGGTAGCAGCAATAGCGGCGCGACGATCAACGCCTGCTCCAGCCATTGCGCCAGCAGCATGCCCAGCATGAGGGCAAAGATGACTCCCGGGGCCAGCCGCAGCTGATGAAACTCTTCCCGGAAGCCGCCGGGATTGTAGAGACCTGCCTGAAGCGAGCGGGCCAGTAACAATCCTGCCAGCGCGGTGACACCGGTCAGCAATCCCATTAACTCGACCACCATCTGCCGCAAATCGATCTGCGTCAGAAAGGCAGCCTCCTCTCCAGCCTGCTTGAGCTGATCGAACACCGCCTGGAACATCGCCAGGACCGGGTCGAACCGCTCGGGCATCCACTGCACCAGTGCCGCCAGATAAAGGGCTGCAGCCAGCGCGGTAACCACCACCGCCATAGCCAGGGAGCGGGTATTGGCCAGCACCAGGGCGCCTGCCATTGCCGCCAGCAACGCACCCACATGAGACACGTCACCGCTGTTCCACTGTACTGTTGCCGCCATCAGCGCCCCGGCCAGTGGCCAGACTGCTTCAGCGGCATTACGCCTTAGCGCCACCAGTGCCACCACGGACACCGATGTCCAGGCAATCAGGGGAATGAATCCCAGGATTGCCGCAGCGACGAGCGCATTGAAACGCCCGCCCATGATCCAGTTGGCCAGCCGTAACATCACTGGCTCCGAATCAGCTTACTTGTGTGAATCAGAGTACGGCAGCAGTGCCAGGGCGCGAGCGCGCTTGACGGCGCGAGCCAACTGACGCTGGTACTTTGCACTGGTTCCGGTGATACGGCTGGGTACGATCTTGCCGGTTTCAGTGATGTAGTTCTTCAGGGTGTCCAGATCCTTGTAATCGATCTCGACCACTTGTTCTGCAGTGAAACGGCAGAATTTTCTGCGACGGTAAAAACGTGCCATGTTCGGCTCCTTCAACGTAATTCGATTTGCTGTGCGTGCAGAACCAGCCGGGTGGAATCCGTATCCTTGTAGTGGGATCGGGCCAGGAATCCTGTCACGATCACCCGGTCACTGCGTGCCAGATGCTTGAGGCCGGCGGTGATCGCCTCGCCCCGTGCTTCCACCTTGATATGGCAAAGCACTTCTCTGGCGGCACCCGCCTCTTCCTGGCGGGATCGGTGTTCCAGCAAAAAACTTTGATGGGGGACACCGGCCGGGGTGTAACGCAAGCTTTCAAGCTCGGTTACGATGCCACTCAAAACCAGATGATTGGTTTCCACGGCGCTGGTTCTTGGCCTCTGTTACTCGTCAGAAGCGTCGTCTGAATCGTCTTCGTCATCGCTGTCGTCAGCGTCGACAACGCGGGAAGATTCGCCACGATCCTTGTCACCAGACTTGGACAGTGCAGACTGCTCGGTTACGGCTTCTTCACGACGGATCACCAGATTGCGCAGAACAGCATCATTGAACTTGAAGTTGCTGGTCAGCTCGTCCAGTACTTCCTGGGAACATTCAACGTTCATCAGGATGTAGTGAGCCTTGTGAATCTTGTTGATGGGATACGCCAGCTGGCGACGGCCCCAATCTTCCAGACGGTGAATGGCGCCACCGCCTTCAACGATCTGGCCTTTGTAACGCTCGACCATGCCAGGAACCTGTTCGGACTGGTCAGGGTGAACCATGAAAACGATCTCGTAATGTCTCATTGGACATGCTCCTTACGGATTAAAGCCTTCCGCTCGCGGGATGCGCCGGTAAGGCAAGGAGTGAATACACACTAACTTTTTACCTTCGCCCGGCTGGACGAAGGATCGCGCATTCTATAGAAGTCAGGGGGTATTGACAAGGCGCTGGCGCACTGCCTCGAACAGACAGATGCCGGTGGCTACGGAGACGTTGAGGCTTTGCACATCGCCCTGCATGGGGATGTAGGCAAGCTGGTCGCAGGTTTCACGGGTCAGGCGGCGCAGACCGGTCCCCTCGGCACCCATGACAATGGCGACCGAACCACGCAGATCGGTGTCGTACAGGCTTTTGGCCTTGGCATCCAGTTCGGTACCGATAAGCCAGACCCCCAGTTCCTGCAGCTGCTGCAGGGTGCGGGCCAGATTGGTGACCTGGACAAACGGCACCACTTCGGCGGCACCTACGGCCACCCGCCGCACGACAGGGGTCAGCCCGGCAGACTTGTCGCGGGTCGTCACTACCGCATCCACTCCCGCCGCATCGGCACTCCGCAGACAGGCCCCCAGGTTGTGGGGGTCGGTCACACTGTCGAGCACCAGCAGCAGAATCGGCCCCTGCTTGCGCTCGATGATGTCCTGCAACTGATGTTCATCCAGCGGCTGCGACAGCTTGCATCGAGCCGCCACCCCCTGGTGATTAGCATCTGGCAACTGGTGATCCAGCTGCTGCTTGCCCACCCGCTGACAGGGGATACCGGCCTGCTGTGCAAGGCGGGCAATATCCACCAGCCGCTTGTCGTCACGGCTGTCCTGCAATTTGATTTCCAGCACCCGATCAGGATGCTTGGCCAGCACCGCCGCGATGGTGTGTATGCCATAG
>JAWKZS010000012.1:0-128519 GCA_041395845.1 Gammaproteobacteria bacterium | reverse complement strand
GCTCAACTGCGTCGCAGAAGGCACCGGCACGATCATTGAAACCATCTTTGAAAACCGGTTCATGCACGCCCCGGAATTGACCCGGATGGGCGCCCATATCGCTGTGGAAGGCAACACCGCCATTGTCACAGGCGTCGAGCAGCTGGCGGGGGCTCCGGTCATGGCGACTGATCTGCGTGCGTCGGCGGGTCTGGTGCTGGCAGGACTGGTCGCCACTGGCGATACCCGGGTGGATCGCATCTACCACATTGATCGCGGTTACGAGTGTATCGAGGAAAAACTGCAAATGCTGGGTGCGCAGATTCAGCGCGTGCCGTCGTGAAGGAGGACTGATGACCTCGCAATTGCGTATAGCCCTGTCCAAGGGGCGCATTCTGGATGAAACCCTGCCGTTGCTCAAAACGGCAGGGATCGAGCTGCTGGAGGAGCCTTCCAAAAGCCGCAAGCTGATCTTTCCCACCACCCGGCCGGATGTGGACATCATCATTATCCGCGCGACCGACGTGCCGACCTTCGTCGAGCATGGTGCAGCGGATATCGGGGTTGCCGGCAAGGACGTGCTGATGGAGCACGGTGCCCGCGGCATGTATGAGCCGCTGGACCTGAAAATTTCCCGCTGCAAACTGATGGTGGCGGCGAAGAAGGATGCACAGCCGACCACGTCACGGCTGCGGGTGGCCACCAAGTTCGTCAATATCACCAAGCGCTATTACGCCGAAAAAGGCGAGCAGGTGGAAATCATCAAGCTGTACGGATCGATGGAGCTGGCACCGCTGGTGGGGTTGGCCGACAAGATCGTCGATATTGTCGATACCGGCAATACCCTGCGTGCCAACGGGCTGGAGCCCACCGAGCTGATTGCGGAAATCAGTTCGCGCCTGATCGTCAACAAGGCGTCAATGAAAACCAAGCACACCGCCATCCAGGGGCTGATTGATCAGCTGAGTGTGGCAGTGGACAATGCAGGCAAGTGAAACCTGACGCGTCGTCGCGTCAAATCCGAGAGGTGACCCATGACCATCGACATCACAGAACTGGATGCCAACCAAAGCGATTTTGAACAGCGCCTGTCCGCGCTGCTGGCCTGGGAAAGTGTGTCGGATCATAAGGTCCATACGGCGGTCACCGATATCATCCATAACGTGCGCACCCGCGGTGATGCGGCGTTGGTGGAATACACCCAGACGTTCGATCGTCTGAACGTGGCCTACCCCGGCGCGCTGGTGGTATCGCAGGCGCGTTTGCAGCAGGCGCTGGAAACGATTTCCACTGCCCAGCTGAAAGCGCTGGAGATGGCGGCCCACCGGATTCGCGTCTATCACGAACAGCAGAAACAGGCATCCTGGCAATACACCGAAGCGGATGGCACGGTGCTGGGCCAGAAAATCACGCCGCTGGATCGGGTGGGTATTTATGTGCCCGGTGGCAAGGCGTCCTATCCGTCTTCCGTGTTGATGAATGCCATTCCTGCAAAAGTGGCCGGCGTGGGTGAAGTCATCATGACCGTGCCGACACCGGGTGGCGAGGTGAACGACATGGTGTTCGCAGCTGCGGCGATTGCCGGCGTGGACAAGGTCATCACGGTGGGCGGTGCGCAGGCCGTGGCGGCATTGGCGTATGGCACGGATACGGTTCCGCGGGTCGACAAGATCGTCGGCCCCGGCAACATTTATGTGGCGACGGCCAAGCGCATGGTGTTTGGTCAGGTGGGCATCGACATGATCGCCGGTCCGTCGGAAATCCTCATCGTCTGCGACGGCAAGACCGATCCCGACTGGATTGCCATGGACATGTTTTCCCAGGCTGAGCACGATGAAGATGCGCAGTCCATTCTGGTTTCACCGGATCGCGAATACCTGCAGCAGGTGAAGGCGGCGCTGGACAGACTGCTGCCATCGCTGGAGCGGGAAAGCATTGCGCGCACCTCGCTGAAACATCGCGGCGCCCTGATCGCCGTGGATGATCTGGCGCAGGCCGCGCAGATCGTCAATCGCATCGCGCCGGAACACCTGGAATTGTCAGTAGAAGATCCGATGGCGCTGGCGGAGCAGGTTCGTCACGCCGGTGCAATTTTCATGGGGCGTCACACGCCCGAAGCCCTGGGCGACTACTGCGCCGGGCCGAATCACGTGCTGCCCACGTCGGGTACTGCACGCTACTCCTCGCCGCTGGGGGTTTACGACTTTCAGAAACGCAGCTCGATTATCTGGTGTTCGCCGGAGGGTGCCAGCACTTTGGGCAAAACCGCCTCGGTACTGGCGCGTGGAGAGAGCCTGACGGCGCATGCGCGTTCGGCGGAGTACCGGATTAAAGAGTGACTTTGCGCTTCTGATCCGCACAACAGGGCATCGCGTCGGGTGCTTTTTTGGGGGCTGAACCAGAGACGCGGTCGGCATTACGCTGACCATGCTCTGTTTCATGTCTTTATCTGGTAGAAAACTACAGGAGCAACACATGAAAAAAGCAGTATTGCTGCCACTCTGTCTGGCGGCGGCACCCGTTTTTGCCAATGAGGACACAGGGCCGTACATTGGGGTCAAGTACGGAAAATTCGTAATCGATGTCGAAGAAGTCAACGAGCCGACCGACGGCGGTTTTCTGTTCGGTTACCGTTTTGGTGGTGGTGGCGCCATCGAGGTGGAGCACACCGAGGCGGATGCAGACGTGGTCTCCGGTGGCATTCAGTATGGCACCGTCAGTATCGAAACCACGGCGATTTACCTTGCCTATCGCACACCGGGTGATGCGTATCTCAAGGTCAGAGCCGGTTTGTTGAAGGAAGAAGTGTCAGGCCAGGCGGAATGGAGTTACTGCTATTACGATGGCTATTATGATTACACTTTTTGTGAGTCAGACAGTGTCGACGTGGAAGAAAAGGACGACACCGGTCTGTCAGTTGGTATTGGTGCCGGCTTCAATCTGGGCTCTGTCGCTCAGTTGGAATTCGAGTACACCATCATTGAGCAGGATGTCAGCTTCCTGAGCGCTGGCCTGAATCTGCGCTTCTGATCCCAACAGGAGTGCGTCACGGTTGAGCGTGGCGCACTCCTGCAAATCTCGCCGTTAACCCTGCGGCACTGGCCGTGATCCCACCGTTGCCAGAATATCCAGCGTCTCACGCTGCCGGATCACCCGAATCGTGACCTGTTGTCCCGGCTGCATGGATGAAATGAAATTCATCGCTTCCTTGGGGTCGCCGATAGCAACGCCGTTCATGTGGGTGATGATGTCACCAGGCAGGACGCCCGCTGCATGGGCCGGTCCGTTCTTGAAAATACCGGTGACCAGCAGACCGTTCACATTGGGCAGGTTCAGCGCGTTGGACAACGCGGTGGTCAGCGGCTGTGGTTCGATGCCGAGCCAGCCCCGAATCACCTGGCCATGTTGCACCAGTTCCAGCATCACGCTTTTGGCAGTATCCACCGGAATCGCAAAGCCGATACCCTGGGATCCACCAGACTTGGAATAAATGGCAGTGTTGATGCCAATGAGATCGCCGTAGGCATTGATCAGGGCGCCGCCGGAATTACCAGGATTGATGGCCGCATCGGTCTGGATGAAATCCACGAACACGCTCAGGTTGTTGTGTCGACCCAGGGCACTCACAATGCCTTTGGTGACCGTCTGTCCCACGCCGAACGGGTTGCCGATGGCCAACACCACGTCGCCGACCCGCACCGCATCACTCTTGGCCAGGGTCACGGCGGGCAGGTCGGGCATTTCGATAAACAGCAGCGCCAGGTCTGTTTCCGGATCAGTGCCCACCACAGTGGCCAGCGTTTCACGACCATCGGACAGGGCCACCCGGATTTCGTCGGCGCCGGCAATGACGTGATTGTTCGTCAGCACATAGCCTGACGGGCTGACGATCACGCCGGAACCCAGACTGGACTCCATGCGCTGGCGTCGCGGCGCTTCGTTGAGGCCAAAGAAACGGCGAATGTTGGGATCGGCCAGCAGCGGATGCACATTCTGGGTGACGATCTTGGTGCTGTAGATGTTCACGACCGCGGGTTGGGCCTTGGCCACCGCGTCGGCGTAGGATACGGGGCCGGGAATGCTGAACGGGGTTTCATTGCCGGTTTCCGGGGCGGGCACCTGCTGTTCGGTCAGCACGACTTCGTGGCGCACCACCTGCTCGCGGGGATTGATGACAAGGAACAATGCAGCGAAGGCCAGTCCGGCGAGTACCGGTGCCAACAGGGAGCGGATAAAGGAATTCATGGGGTGGCTGGCCTTTCCAATCCGAACTTTGAAATAATCGGGCAAAAGATGATGAACGTTAACATGGAACGCCTGCTTGCTCCATGTTTGTGCTGAAGGAGCCCTGATCATGGTGGAACGCGAAACGCTGCTGGCAGAATTCAATACTCTGCTGCAGCCCCAGTTTTTCAAGGACTATGCCCCAACGGCTTACAGGTGCAGGGCAAGGACAGGACCCGACCCTGGTGAGCGGCGTGACGGCCACCCGCGCCCTGATCGAACGGGCGATCGAACGTCAGGCGGATGCCATCGTGGTCCACCATGGCTATTTCTGGAAAGCGAAGATCCGGCTATCACCGGGATGAAGTTCCAGCGGGTACGTTTGCTGATCGAGCACGGCATCAACCTGTTTGCCTATCATCTGCCGCTGGATGCGCATCCGGAACTGGGCAACAACGCCCAGCTGGCCAGGGTGCTGGGGATTCAGGTGGAAGGCGGCTTGCAGCCGGGCGAACAGCGCCCTATCGGCAATGTGGGCAGTCTGGATCAGCCACTCGGGCTGGATGCGCTGGCGGCCCGCGTCAGTGAACGGCTGGGGCGGGCCCCGCTGTGCATTCGCGGTGGCGATCATCCCATCCGCCGGGTGGCCTGGTGCACCGGTGGCGCCCAGGGCTATATCGAGCAGGCGGTGGCGCTGGGCGCCGATGCCTATATCAGCGGCGAGATTTCCGAGCAGACGGTGCATATTGCCCGTGAGTGCGGTATCCATTACATCGCCGCCGGGCATCATGCCACCGAGCGCTACGGCGCCAGGGCGGTGGGGGAATACATGGCGGCGCGATTGGGGTTGGAGCATCACTTTATCGATATCGACAACCCGGCCTGACCTGACGGGGGAATACAGGTATAATGCAGGCCCTTTGCAAAATCCGAATTCCGTTAACCTGCTCATCCAGACGAGATTTGCCATGTCCAAACTAGTGAAGCCCCACGGCAGTGATGTCCTCAAAACCCTGTTGCTGGAAGGCGAAGCCCTGGCCAGCGCCAAGGCCGCTGCCGCCAAGTTGCCCCAGGTGAAACTGTCCTCCCGCGAAACCGGTGACCTGATCATGTTGGGTATTGGTGGTTTCACCCCCCTGGATGGCTTCATGGGCAAGGCCGACTGGCAATCCGTGTGCGACAAGATGACCCTGGCCAGCGGTCTGTTCTGGCCGATCCCCATTACCAAATCGGTTGATCAGGCCACTGCCGACAGCATTGCCCTGGGCAGCGAAATCGCTCTGGTGGATAGCGAAACCGGCGAACTGATGGGCGTCATGATGGTGAAAGAGAAGTACACCATCGACAAGGCCCATGAATGCCAGACCGTATTCAAGACGGTTGATCAGGAACACCCCGGCGTGAAGATGGTGATGGAGCAGGGTGACGTGAACCTGGCGGGCCCCGTGCAGGTGTTCTCGCAGGGCGAGTTCCCCACCAAGTATGCCGGCATCTACATGACGCCCGCCGAAACCCGTGAGTTGCTGGAATCCAAGGGCTGGTCCACCGTGGCCGCGTTCCAGACCCGCAACCCGATGCACCGTTCCCACGAATACCTGGCCAAGATCGCCATCGAAGTCTGTGACGGCGTGCTGGTCCATTCGCTGCTTGGCAAGCTGAAGCCTGGAGACATCCCGGCGGAAGTTCGTCAGGACGCCATCGGCACCCTGATCGACAATTACTTTGTGAAAGATACCGTGGTGCAATCCGGCTATCCGCTGGACATGCGTTATGCAGGCCCCCGTGAAGCCCTGCTGCACGCACTGTTCCGTCAGAACTATGGCTGCTCGCACCTGATTGTGGGCCGCGACCATGCCGGCGTGGGCGAATACTATGGTCCGTTCGATGCGCAGCATATCTTTGATGAAATTCCCAAGGATGCGCTGGTCACCCAGCCGCTGAAAATCGACTGGACGTTCTGGTGCAACAAGTGCGGCACCATGGCGTCTGCCCGTACCTGCCCACACGATGGTTCCCACCACGTGAAAGTGTCCGGCACCAAGCTGCGCAAGGCCCTGTCCGAAGGCGGCGATATTCCTGACAACTTCAGCCGCCCGGAAGTGCTCGAAGTGCTGCGCGCCTACTACGCCGGCCTGGAAGAGCATGAAAAAGTGGAAGTGAAGCTGACTGGGCACTCTGCCAAGTAAGCGAAATCCTTGAAAAAGAAAGGCCGGTTACTGTTGTGGTAACCGGCCTTTTTTGTGTCCTGGCTATTTGCGTGGCGTCCATCAGTGGGGCTGGTTGCGCGGGTCGCCCGGTGGCAGCTTCATCAGTGCGATGGGGGTGCCCACGGTGGCATCCCGTCGGTTCCAGTAGTCCGGTGTCTGGCTGGCAAGAAAGGCGTGCCACTGCTGGCGATTGCGGGCGAGTGCTTCCTGCACGGCGGCCCGTCGCTGTGCGGCCCATTGCGGATGCTGGGCAATGATGTTGTGACGTTCCAGCGGATCGTTCACCAGATCGTACAGCTCATCGCCTTTCTCATCGAAGTTGTGAATGTACTTGAAGCGGGTGTCAGCGGCGGCCATGCACCAGTCGTCGTACCAGCAATTGGCGATGGCAAATTCCCGCTGCGCGCCGGCGACGTTCAGATCAATGCCTTCCATAGCATGGTGGGCTTTGAATCCGGCCAGGCTTAGCAGGGTAGGCATGATATCCAGTTGCGATGCCAGCGGGATTTCTTTGGCCGGGCCGGTGATGGCAGGGCCGTGAATCAGCAGCGGGATCTGCATCACTTCCTGGTACAGGGATGCGTTGTGCTGCATGCGCGGATGCTGGCCAAAGCTTTCGCCATGATCACCGACGATGACGAACAGGGTGTTGTCATAGTGTCCCGTGTCCCGATACTGGTCGATCAGCTGCTCCACGAAGCGATCCAGATAATTCACCGCGTTCAGATAGGCGTTGCGGTCGGCATTGTCGCGGTCGAAGGTCTGCTGCGGGTGATCATCGGGTACCCAGTAGGGGTGGTGGGACGTTCCGGTCAGATAAAACGCCACGAACAGGCCGGTCTGCTGTTCCAGCCAGGTACGGCTGGGATTGAGCAGGATGTTGTCTTCGTAACCGAAATAGCTCGCCAGCTGGTAGCCGGTCGTGTCGAGCTGCTCGTGTGCGATGAATTGCCGGTACCCCAGTTGGGTGGCCGTGCCACGCCGGTTCTCGAAATGCTCGGTGGGTGACTGCATGAACAGGGTCTGATACCCCTGTTCTGCCAGCAGGTCGGCCAGGCAACGTTCGCGCACCCCGAAGTGGGATTCGAATATCGGATGCAGAAAGCTGGGATTTACACCGCAGTTGATCGCCACCAGTGCCTTTGATGTGTGCGGCACGGCGGCGTAGGCATTGCGCACCACCCAGCTGGATTGGGCCAGCCGGTTCAGGTAAGGCGTGACGGCTTCACTATCGGCATGGTAAATCCCGGTGGCCTGTGCGCCTACGGATTCTAGCGCGATGAACACAATGTTGGGATGCTGCTGCGGGTCGCTGTCAGTGCCTGGGCGTTGCGATCATAGGATTCCACCGCCACTGCCTGAGGCCAGATGGACTTTTCCTGGAGGAAATTCCCCAGCTGGTAGACGTAGGACGGCCGCATCAGATTGCGCTCGCCGCCCCGGGTAACGGGTGGCAATGAAGCGGCGGTCATCAGGATCACAAAAACAGTGGCATGGTTTCTCGCCGTTGTCGGCGCCAGCCGGTACAGCGTGCGCAGTTTCCAGAACGCGCTGGCCAGAAACAGGGCGGGAATCGCCGCCAGTGTCAGCCACTCGGTGACGGCCAGGGAAAGGGGCAAATTTCCCGTGGCGAGTCCGGCGTAATACGAAACATCGTAAGGGGCGAGCGCACCGGTGTAGTAAATGGCGGCACTGTAACTCAGATTGGTAGCGGCAAAATAAAGCAATGTCAGCACCACGCCGATCCGCGGCCACAGCAGGCGTTTTACCGGCAGCAACATGAGCGTGCACCAGACGGCAATCATGCCGAAATAGCTGACGTGCAGGCGCAGAAAATCCAGATGAGTGGTGGAGTCAAAATGATGACCGCTGGTCACGACAGCCCATTTGGTCCAGAGGCAGTAGGCCAGAACGGGATAAACAAACAACCAGAGCAGGTAGCGATCGAATTTTCGGAGAATCATGGGGTTTCCGGTCCATGGCGTGATGAACAGTCGACAGCATTCCGCGCAGAATGCCGCGTCGGAACGAACCGGAAGGATGTTACCGTTTTGTGAATAGAATAATAAGGATGCGTTGCAAAGCCCCAACGAATTGTAGCGTGACTTTACAAAGCTGACGGCCTGCGTGCCTGCAGGCCGTCAGCGAAGAGCATCAGGCGGACTGGATCTCGATCTTGCGTGGCTTGGCCTGTTCCTGCTTCTGGATAGTGAGGCTCAATACACCGTTGTCGAAGCGGGCATTGATGGCATTCAGATTGGCGTCTTCCGGCAGGCGGAACTGGCGGGCAAAGGTACCGGTAACGCGCTCCTTGTAGCGATAGTTTTCGGTCTCGCTCTGGGTGCGCACCTTTTCGCCGCTGATCTTGAGGGTGTTGTCTTCCAGCTCAACAGTGACCTGGTCGGCCTTTACGCCCGGCAGATCCAGCTGGATTTCATAATGCTGCGCGGTTTCGATGATGTCGACGGCTGGCTGCCAGCGGTGGGTGGTAGCGCTGCGGCGCAGGCTGTTCTGCTGCAGTTGGTCCAGTACCTGCCAGGGGTTCAGTGCGGTGATGGTCATGGTGTCTCTCCCGGTTTTAGCTTCGTAAATGGGGTTTCGAATTCGTTACGAAATAAAAAATGGGGAGCAGCCAAGGGGCTTTCAAGGGTGGGAAAAATAGATTTCTGGCAGGATTGAAAAGGGGGCATGAAACCCCCAGATCTTTACGCTTGCGGTATCAGATGGCTTTGCTGTCGAGGCCGAAATCCTCGGACAGCTGACCCTTGTCCCCTGGCTTGGTTTTGGGGGCGTAATCCTTGGGCGGTTCGACGCTCACTCTCTCTTCGAATTCGGCGTCAGAGGCTTTCGGGCGCAGTTCCAGCTTCTGGCGTTCTTCCAGTGATACAAAGCCGGGTTTGGCCGCCGGCAGGGATTCGGTTTTTTCCAGGGTGAAACTTTTCGGTGGTTCCGAGAAGGACACCGCCGCGTCTTCCAGGTGTTTCTGCATGGCGATGTAGTTGTCGGTGAGGTTGTTGACCAGCTGTGCTGTCTTGTTGAAATGCTGGTTCACGTTTTCGCGGTAGGCGGTGAACTCTTCCTGCAGTTCACGCATCTGGCGCTCGACCTTTGATTCACTGCGTGTGCCGGCGATGAATGCGTAGCAGATGCCCGCACCGACTACCGCGCCCGCCAGAAACACCGCAATGCTCAGAAAATCCATAACTTGTCTCCACTTTCTGCTGACCTTATTTCACGATAGTACAATGATCGCGGAAGGGATGACAGATGTTGCGCCCTTGAATACCATGTGGAGTCATTTCAAGCTGTAACAGTCAGGCGCAGGCCCGAAGGAGTTGTCATGGATCAGTTTCCCACCGAAGAACAGCGGGTTCACTTGCAGGGCCCGGCCGGGGCGTTGCAGGCAGTGCTGACGCCGCCCAATCCGGCGGTGAATGAGGCGGGAATTGTGTCGATCGTCTGTCATCCACACTCGTTGATGGGTGGCACCATGGATAACAAGGTGGTGCACACGGTGGCGCGGGCACGCCGGGATTGCGGGCATCGGGTGGTGCGCTTCAATTTTCGGGGTGTTGCGGGGAGTGCCGGCGAATTTGATCACGGGATTGGTGAATCCGATGATCTGCTGGCCATTGTCGACTGGGTGCGGCGGGTGCGACCCGATGACCGGATCTGGCTGGCGGGTTTTTCCTTTGGCTCCTTCGTTGCTGCGCGCACCTGCGCGCGAGCCCTTGATGCCGGCGCCCCCGTGGATCATCTGCTGTTGATCGCACCAGCGGTGGTGAATTATTCCTTCGATGCCCTGCAGTCGTTTCCGGTGCCGCTGCAGCTGATTTACGGCGATGCCGATGAAGTGGTGGATCCGGAGGCCATACAGCGCTGGTTTGATCAGGTGTCCTCGACCAAGTCGGTGACCTGTCTGCCGGGGGCCGGGCATTTTTTCCATGGCCGCCTGACCGAGGTGAAAGACTGCGTGATGGCCGCCTGCTAGCGGGCCGTGGCCCGGCGCAGCAGATGCAGGGATGCATAACCCAGCACCAGGGTTTGCAGCGCCCAGGCGCCGGCGTGACCGATGCTGCTGCGCTGCGCCAGACGATAGGCGTACATGGCTTCCAGCAGGTGCACCGCCGATGCCAGCCAGAAAATCCACTGAAAAATACCTTGCGGCAAATGGGCCGTCAGCCCTTCACGCCAGAGTTGATAGCCGGTTGCGCTGAACGCGATCCAGCCCGTCAGACTCATTCCGCCAATGATGGCGATCCACCAGCCCGGATGTGGGTGTGCGATGGGTCCTTGCATTGCCAGTCCTCTTGCGTGATGTACCCCGGTTTGCCGGCATTTTAAGCAGACTAACCCGATGGCGGCATCGTTCATTGGGATGAGTTCCCTATTCCTTCTATTACTTTCGGGGTAGCGCCGTTGAGCAAAAGGGTAGCTGCCCTGTAATGATTGATCCTGCTCAAACTTTACCGGACAGGTGGCACCAATAATGGTTGCAACATTCATTGCGAAGGGGAGATCGCATGGATTCGTTGCTGCCTACCGGATTTATTCTGGCTGTGCTGCCAGCGGGGTGGTTGCTGATGCAATTGCTGTGCTGGTGGTTGTTGTTCCGCATGTCACCCGAACGATTCCGCTCTTCACATGCTTCTACCGACTTTTCCCGCGTTGCAGACCTGACGGTGATTGCAACGGTCAGTGGGCAATCGCGCATTTCATCCTGATTTATAAAAAGTGGCCATCGTCATGTCACGGCGATGGATTATGGGAGGTGGACAATGTCACAACACAGAACCAGTAACCCTTGGCTGATCAGGGCCGGTCGTGCCGGGATCGGCTTGTTGTTGGCGCCGACGTTCTCGGTGCTGGCGGCAAGCCCGGTGGCAACGCATGCAGCAGAAACGGGTGCTGAACTGAAAGCTTCGATAGAGCGCGGCGCTGCTGTTTACGGCAAGTACTGCGCGGGCTGTCACCAGGCCAATGGTGCTGGTCTTCCCGGTGCATTTCCTCCGCTGGCCAAATCAGATTATCTGATGTCTGACAGTCAGCGGGCGGTGGGCATACTGCTCAATGGCCTGTCCGGCAAGATTACGGTCAATGGTGCGATCTACAACAATTCGATGCCGAATTTTGCCTATCTGAAAGACCAGGAAATTGCGGATGTGTTGAATTACGCGATGAATTCCTGGGGTAATCAGGGCGGTGGTGTTGCCGCCGCAGCGGTAGCTGCGGCCCGCGGTGGTGAGGCAAAGCGGGAAGAAGGACCGCACCCTGGCACGCCGGAAGTGGCCATGCGCTATCAGGGCGCACCCACCGGCATCGATCCGAAATCTGCCAAAAACATGGTGACCACCGAAGGTCCTGCCATGACGATGGATGAATTCGATCATTCCAAGAAAATTTTCTTCGAACGTTGCGCCGGCTGTCACGGTGTGCTGCGCAAAGGCGCCACCGGCAAGCCGCTCACCACGGATATTACCCGCGAAAAAGGCACCCAGTACCTGAAGACCTTGATCACCTACGGTTCCCCCGCGGGTATGCCGAACTGGGGCACCAGTGGCGATCTGACGGACGCGGAAATCGACGCGATGGCGCGCTACCTGCAGCACGAACCGCCGCTGCCGCCGGAATGGGGCATGACGGAAATGAAGGGCTCGTGGAAGGTGGTTGTTCCACCGGAAAAACGTCCCAAGAAAAAGGAAAACAATTACAACATCGGCAACATGTTCGGTGTGACATTGCGCGATGCGGGTGAAGTGGCGCTGATTGACGGTGACAGCAAGGAAATCGTCAATATCGTCAAAACCGGTTACGCGGTGCATATTTCCCGCCCGTCAGCCTCTGGCCGTTATCTGTTTACCATCGGCCGTGACGCCAAGATCGATATGATCGATCTGTGGATGAAGAAGCCGGCTATCGTGGCCACCATCAAGATCGGCCTGGAAGCCCGTTCGGTAGAGACATCGAAGTATCATGGCTACGAGGACAAGTACGCGATTGCCGGTGCCTACTGGCCACCGCAGTATGTAGTGATGGATGGCGATACGCTGGAGCCGATCAAGATCGTGTCAACCCGCGGCATGACGGTGGACACCCAGGAATATCACCCGGAACCGCGTGTAGCAGCGATCGTGGCATCCCACGAACATCCGGAATTCATCGTCAACGTGAAGGAAACCGGCAAAATCCTGCTGGTGAATTACGAGGACCTGGATAACCTGCAGGTTAAGACCATCGGCGCAGCCCGTTATCTGCACGACGGTGGTTGGGATTCCACCCATCGCTACTTTCTGACCGCTGCCAACCAGTCTGACAAGATTGCCGTGGTGGATTCCAAGGATCGCAAGCTGGTCGCGCTGACCGATGTGGATAAAATTCCACACCCGGGCCGTGGTGCCAACCTGGTGGATC
Organism: Gammaproteobacteria bacterium; assembly: GCA_041395845.1. Lineage (GTDB taxonomy): Bacteria > Pseudomonadota > Gammaproteobacteria > Pseudomonadales > Ketobacteraceae > Ch67. The sequence continues at coordinate 115,698 of JAWKZS010000012.1, read as the reverse complement.
CGAAGTATGGACCGGTGTGGGTAACCAGTGCGCTGGGTAATGACAAGGTCACCTTCCTGGGTACTGATCCTGTCAACCACAAGGAACATGCCTGGAAAGTGGTGCGGGTGCTCAAGGGTCAGGGCGGTGGTTCACTGTTCGTGAAGTCCCATCCGAAGTCCAGGAACCTGTGGGTGGATTCGCCGTTGAACCCCGATCCGAAAGTCAGCCAGAGCATCGCGGTATTTGACGTGAACAATCTGGACAAAGGCTACGAAGTTTTGCCGATTGCCGAATGGGCCAATCTGGGTGAAGGACCGAAGCGCGTCGTGCAGCCGGAGTATAACGAAGCCGGTGACGAGGTCTGGTTCTCGGTATGGAATGGCAAGGATCAGCGCTCGGCCATCGTGGTGGTGGATGACAAGACCCGCAAGTTGAAGAAAGTGATCAACGACAAGCGGATCGTGACACCCACCGGTAAATTCAATGTGACCAATACGGTGAAAGATATTTACTGATTGATGAGGTCCATTTGATACTCGAGAGAGTGAAGCGCCGTTGTGAAGCGGCGCTTTTTTTCGTTCAGATGTTGGCGTCGTGTAATGCCTTTCTGACCGTGTCGGCGGCGGTACGGGTGGCAGTGCCGAAAACCTGCATGCGCCGGCGTGAGTCCATCATGTTGTAACCGATGGCGCGCAGGTCATCGGCAACGGGATCGAGCCAGATCACGACTTTTCCTGTCTCCCGTAACAGCTCGACCTCCTGATCGACGATACGGGTCATGTAACGGCGCGCGGCGCGTTCGGCCCGTGCCAGCAGGTTCGGATTGGGCTCGATATCGCGGGACGCCATGGGCGCCAGCACGATCACGACATCCATATCACTGCCCACCAGAAAATCCGCTGAGGTCGGTGATGCGATACCACCATCCAGCCAGGTGCGGCCAGCAATCGACACCGGTGGACACCAGCCCGGCACGGCATAGGATGCACAAACCGCATCGACCAGACTGGCACGTGGTGCATCGGGCGGCCAAAGGCAACCCGATCGCCCGTCGCATTGTCCACCGCCATGATCCAGCAGTCCGGATGTGGCGACCATTGGCCCTCCGGCACATGGGCGTTGATCAGTTGCCTGAACGGTGTCATGTCGAAGCGCCCTGCGGGCAATGCGCCGCAAACCGCTGTCAGCGGTGCAACCTCGCCACGCCAGCCTTTCTGTAACAGGGGCAGGCCGGAAAACGTCAGGCCCGGTAAGGGTGGATACCAGTGACCCCACGAGGTGTCGTGATCCCAGGTGCAATTTGAATTACATTGCTCGCTTCGTAGTGAAGCGGCCAGGGTCTCGACTGACACGGCCGCCGACAGCAGCGCGGCGAGGACTGCACCCACTGAGGTGCCGATCAGTACATCCGCGTTGCGCGCATCCCAGTCGAGCTGTTGCTGCAGTTGTTGCAGTATCGGCACTGACCAGGCTGCACCCGCGACCGCGCCACAACCCAGCACCAGTCCCACTTTCTTTCCGTTCAGCATGTTGTTGGTTGTCACAGGTCAGTTTCCGTTGCGTTGAAGTTGATAGGCGTTGCGATCCCAGCGGTTCAGCAGTGAGCGCATCTTCAGGGTATGCCACGGAAAGCCGACCGAGTTGCGTCCGTTGGCATCCAGGTAATAGCTGGTGCAGCCACCGGTATTCCACACCGTACTCTGCAATTCCTGCTGGATGGTGGCGTTGTAGCGCTGCTGGGCGTCCGGTTTCACATTGATACGGGCGATGTTGTCCCGTTGCATGTTGCGCAGGGTGTCCATGATGTACTGGATCTGGGATTCGATCACGATGAACGCGGAATTGTGTCCGATTCCCAGGTTGGGACCAAGCACCAGAAAGAAATTCGGGAATCCGCTGATAGTCGTGCCTTTGTAGGCTTCCGGGCTGCCTTGCCATTGCTGCGCCAGCGTCTTGCCGTGGATGCCGGTGATCTGGTCCGCAATCGGCACGTCGGTAACGTGAAAACCGGTACCCAGAATAATGACATCCACTTCCCGCTCGCTGCCATCGCTACCGATCACGCGGTTGCCGCGAATTTCCTTCACGCCAGTGGCCAGCACTTCGACATTGGGTTTTGCCAGCGCCGGATAGTAGTGATTGGACATCAGCACCCGCTTGCAACCCATGGTGTAGTCGGGGGTGAGTTTCCTGCGCAGGGCTTCATCCTTGATATGGAAACCGATATGCGCCTGAGCCAGCTTTTGTGCCTGTTTCAGCAGTGCCGGATGGCGAAAACCAATGCCCAATAATTCAAAGGTACCGTACAGCGACTGCCGCACACCCGCCAGGGTAAAGGGCCAGCGGTAGAGCTGCTTTTCCAGTGCTGCGGTAGTGCGGTTCAGTTTCGGCAACACCCACTGCGGCGTGCGTTGGAACAGAATCAATTGATCGGCGATGGGCTGGATTTCCGGGACAAACTGAATCGCCGATGCGCCCGTCCCGATCACCGCAATACGTTTGCCGCGCAGGTCTGCCTGATGATTCCAGCGTGAAGAGTGAAACCATTCCCCAGTGAATTCCTGTAGCCCCGGCAGATCCGGGATGATCGGTTCGTGCAGATAGCCCACGCAGGAAATCAGCTTGTTGGCGTAGTAAGTGGTGTCGGCTGTGTCGATCTGCCACTGGTTTTGCGCATCGATCCAGCGAGCATGCTGCACCGGTGAATTGAACCGGATGAAGGGAATGACACCAAAATGTTCGGCGGTGTCCCGTACGTAGGACAGGATTTCCGGCTGTCCGGCAAAGGTGCGGCTCCAGTCGGGATTCTGGTGGAACGAGTAGGAATACAGCGCCGAAGGCACGTCACATTCGCACCCCGGATAGGTGTTGTCACGCCAGGTGCCACCCAGGTCGGCGGCTTTTTCCAGTACCAGAAAATCCCGGTTGCCCATGTCGAGCAGCTTGATGGCGGCGCCGATACCGCTGATGCCGGCCCCGATGATAACTACGTCATATGTCGTTCTGTTGGTCATGTCTACTGTTCCTGCATTTTCACATACGATTCCGTATGTGGAATAATCTGCCCGCATACGGTATCGTATGTCAAATGGTTTTTTGGATGTGGTGCGGCAAGGCATGAGCAAGCAATCCCGATCGGCGCAATCGCGGGAAGCTGCCAAGAAGGCCAGCAAGGAAGCGCTGGTCAAGGCGGCGATGGAACTGTTTCCTGAGCAGGGGCTGGATGTGAGTCTCGATGATATCTGCGCGCACGCCGGATATACCCGCGGCGCGTTCTACGTGCATTTCAAGACTCGCGATGAACTGACCCTGGAGGTCATGAGCAGGGTCGGCAGGGAGTGGCTGGATTCCATTTTTGGCGACGAAGATGACGACGGCGATCTGCTTACACTGATGCAGCGATTTCTGGGAGAGTTGCTCGGTGGTACTTATCCGCTGACCCGTGCCGGCGGCATGCGGCCCTATCAGCTGCTGGACGCCTGCGTGCGCTCACCCGCAATTCATCAACAGTATCTGCAGTTCGTGCAGGAAAGCGTCCGGCGCCTGTCGCACTATGTGCTGAACAGTCAGCACAAGCGTCACGTCAGGGCCAATCTCGATGCGGAGCAGCTGGCATCGATCCTGATCGCCGTCGTGATCGGTACGCACACGTTGTACGACCTGGATTATCCTATGGATCTGGCGCGCACATCCGCGACATTGCTGCAGCTGTTGGCGTAAGGTGTTGGCACCTCAGCGACGTTGCGGCTAACCCATTTCCGTCAGGCGCGCGTAAAGCTGGGGCAGCCGCGCTGGTAGCTGTCTTGCATTGTGCACGACGACATAATTCTGCTGCCCGAACAGATAGGGCAGGTATTCGTTGGCACGATTGTCGATGGTGACGCAATAGGGAATGATACCCAGCCGTTGGGCGCCCTGGATAGCGTGGCGGGTGTCTTCGATGCCGTAGCGGCCTTCGTACTTGTCGATGTCGTTGGGTTTGCCATCCGACAGGATCAGCAGCAGCCGATACGCATTCTGTTCTGCCGCCAGTTGCTGGCTGGCATAGCGGATGGCCGCGCCCATGCGGGTGTAGAAACCGGGCTTGATGGCCTGAATGCGGCCGCGAATCTGATTGTTCAGGGGTTCGTTGAAACCTTTCACAGGATAATAACGAATGTGCTGGCGGTTTTTGGAAGAAAAGCCGGCGATGGCAAAGCGGTCGCCGGTGGCACCGAGGGCTTCACTCATCAGGAACAAGCCATCCCGCACCACATCGATAACGGTGTGCTGATCATCGATAGCGGTTTCCGTCGACAGGGACAGATCTGCCAGCAGCAGACAGCTGATATTGCGTTGCTGGCGCCGCAGTTCCCGATACAGACCGGCACTGGCTTCCTGATGGCCGCTGCGCCAGGCGGTGACAGTGTTCAGATAGGCATCCCAGTCGATTTCACTGCCTTGCGGCTGGCGGGGATTCCATTGTTTGTTCAGTGCAAGGTGTTCGAAGAAAGCCCGCACCTTGCGCGCGCTGTGTCGCAGATGGGCGGGCAGCGGGGCGGGTTCGCTGTCGCGGGTCTGCAGCAGGGTCAGCGTGCAATGATCGGTCTGCAGCACGCCTTTGCGATAATCCCATTCCGGCAGCTTGATGCCTTCCCGCAGCGTGTTGTCCTCGTAATCCGAGCCCGGCAGATCCAGATCAAACTTGAGTCGCTGCTTCACGGTGCCGCTTTTGCGCGATACGGCAAATTCGTCCAGATCATCCGCCGCGGTTTTGGCGCCCAGATCTTCGTCTTCTTCCTGCGGGCGATCGACGTTGACGAACTCGGCCCAGGAAAACAGGCTTTCCAGCCGGAAGGCCAGCAACCCTTCGTCTTCCTTGCTGTGGTCGACTTTTTTGCCCTGGCGGCGATGATCCGTCTGGATTTCGCTGACCTGATCGGATTCGGCCACGATATCCGGTGGCGGCGTGTTATCAGGCGTCGCCAGCGCGGGCGGAAACGGATGCAGCCAGAGCGGCACGGGCGGCAGCTGCCGGGCATCCACCAGGGTGCCCGTTACGCTGCCGGGATTGGTCAGTGCTTGCCGCAGCAGGGTTTCCTGCGTCTGTTGCGCGTTTTTTTTCGGCCAGGGCCGTTGCGCAATATGGGCGGCGACCAGTGCCTGATAATGCCGGCGTAGACCGGGCCATTGCGTAAGCGTGTCGACAACCTGTTGCTGGGCGGTGCCGAGCCAATCTTCGCTGCTGCCGGCGTCGTTGACGCACAGCGCTGCCAGCCACAGGTACAGGGATTCGTTCAGGGCACGATCGGCAAAGCAGGCGATGGCACCGGGAAGATAGAGATCCTGCTGGTTCTTCCATGCCAGTTGCACCTGCCATTCCACACCCGCTACCCGTGCCAGCCAGTTGCGGCGGGCATGCCACTGTTCGCGGGTGGCGGCCTTGATGGTCAGCCAGGGATCACCACCGAAGGCATGAAACCACAAGGCCACTTTTTTCTGGACATCACCCAGCATTACCCGCGCGGCAGGATATTCCTGCGACGCTGCCTGGGTGATCCATTTGTGCCAGAGTTTGCCGACTGCTTCTTCCATGGCTCAACTCCGCCACGACCGGATGCTGAAAAATTCGAAGGGCCGACCATTGTTGGCGCGGGTGAATCCGAACACGCCCAGCAGCAACAGCACGGAGTGACACAAGGTGAAATACAGAATCAGCACGACGAACGTCCAGGGATTATGAAAACCGCCGGCAGTGATGATGACAGCGCTGACCATCGCCAGCAGCACGCCTGCCATGATGCTGGCGAACGTGGTTTGCTGGTAGTGGTCGTTAACGAAATGGGTGCGGTGGGGCAGGGTGCGCCAGATCACCAGCATTGCGATGAACGCGATGCCGGGCAGGAACGACAGATTGGCCAGATACAGCAGATACGCCAGTCGCGCCTGTCGGCGTTCAATGGCTTCCGGCAGCGGGTGGCCTGTCATGTCACGCATCCATCACAGCGACAATGACCTCCATCAGTGCCGCCACTGTGGATTCATCGTCTGACAGTGGTTCTGCCAGCGCGGCACGGCACGCCTGTTGCCAGGGTAATCCACTGTGAATCAATGCAGCACAGTACACCAGCAATCGCGTGGATACCGACTCTTCCAGATCGTGATCCTGCAGGCGACGCAATGCCTGCGCGGTGTGTACCAGTTGGGTGGCGACGTGCTCGCTGACGCCGGTTTCCTGCAGAATGACCTGGCGTTCGGCATCCGGCTTGGGAAAATCAAATCTCATTGCCACGAAGCGTTGGCGCGTTGAAGGTTTCATACCTTTGAACATGTTCTGGTAGCCGGGGTTATAGGACACCACCAGCATGAAATTCTTGGGTGCTTTCAGACATTCGCCGGTGCGCTCAATGGGCAGTTCGCGGCGGTCATCCGACAGCGGGTGCAGCACTACGGTGGTATCCTTGCGGGCCTCGACCACTTCATCCAGATAGCAGATGCCGCCTTCCCGCACTGCGCGGGTGAGGGGGCCATCGCACCACACGGTGTCGCCGTCCTGCAGCAGATGGCGACCCACCAGATCCGTTGCAGTCAGGTCGTCATGGCAGGCAACGGTGTAGAGCGGTAATCCCAGTTTTGCTGCCATGTGACGCACAAAGCGGGTCTTGCCGCAGCCCGTCGGCCCTTTGATCAGAACCGGTAACTGGTGATGATAGGCGTGCTCGAACAATTGGACTTCATTGGCTTGTGGTGCATAGAACGGAATGCTGTCCGGCACGAAGGTTGCGTTCATGATTCTTCCTCGGGCAGAGGGTGCCGCCGCACTGCAGCGGCACCTGTTGGCAGGCTGGATGTCAGCTGTAAGCAGCCTCGCCGGCGGCTTCGGTGCTTTCACCCTTGACGAAGAAGCTGCCGACATACAGGAGCAGACCGATCATGAAGACCAGGCCTGCAGCTTCGCGCATCCAGTAGAAGAGCGCGACCTGTTCCTGGGCGGCCATGAAGGGCATGGAGCTTTCCTGATAGCGTTGCAGCCACACTTGCAGAATGCCTGCCGCGGTGAGGAACAGGGTGATAAAGACCATGGCGATGGTCATCAGCCAGAAGCTCCACATTTCCATGACCTGAGCGCGATTGCTCATGGCATTGCCGATACCACGCAGTTTGGGCATGGCATAGGAGATGATGGTCAGCACGATCATCGCATAGGCTCCATAGAACGCCATGTGCCCGTGGGCCGCGGTGATCTGGGTGCCGTGAGTGTAGTAGTTCACCGGTGCCAGGGTATGCATGAAGCCCCACACACCTGCGCCGAGGAACGCCATGACACCGGTGCCCATTGCCCACAGCACCGCTACCTTGTTTGGATGTTGCTTGCGCCGCTTGTTCACCATGTTGAAGGCAAAAATGGTCATCATGAAGAACGGAATGGGTTCCAGTGCAGAGAAGATGGAGCCCAGCCACAGCCAGTAACTTGGTGTGCCGATCCAGAAATAGTGGTGGCCAGTCCCGATGATGCCGGTGATCAGTGCGGCTGCGATGATTACATACAGCCACTTGTCGATGACTTCACGATCGACGCCGGTGGTCTTGATCAGGACGAATGCGAGAATGGCGCCGAGGATCAGTTCCCATACGCCTTCCACCCACAGATGTACTACCCACCACCAGAAGAATTTATCCAGCACCAGGTTTACAGGGTTGTAGAACGAGAACAGGAACATCACGGCGAGGCCTACCAGGCCAGTCATCAACACTACGTTGATCACGGTTTTGCGACCGGACAGCACGGTCATGCCCACGTTGTAAATGAAACCCAGTGCGACAATGACGATGCCAATCTTGGTGATGGTGGGTTGCTCGAGGAACTCACGTCCCATGGTGGGCAGAATGTCGTTACCGGTGATTTTCGCGAGTGTGGCATAGGGTACTGCCAGATAGCCCAGTACGGTCAGCGCACCGGCAATCAGGAAGATCCAGAAGAGCGCCAGCGCCAGCTTCGGGCTGTGCAGTTCGCGCTCTGCTTCTTCCGGAACCAGGTAATAAGCCGCTCCCATAAAGCCGAACAGCAGCCATACAATCAGCAGGTTGGTGTGGGCCATGCGCGCAACGTTGAAGGGAATTTCCGGAAACAGGAAATCACCCACGACATATTGCAGGCCCATGATCAGACCGAACAGAACCTGTCCGATAAACAGGCCGATCGCCGCAATGAAATACGGCTTGGCGACGGCCTGGGATTGATAACGAAGTTGCGTGTTACTCATGTCAAAGTCCCCTTAACCTTAACCGTTGATATTCGGTGGCCAGTTGTTGGTGTCGATCTCGCTGGAGTACTTGAGAAACTCCGCGATGGCGTCCAGTTCTTCTTCGCTCAGATTGAACTGCGGCATGCTGCGACGGCCGGGAATACCATCCACCGGGCGGCTCTTGATGAATCCCTTGATGGCTTCTTTCGATTTGCCGAAGCGCTGGTACACATTGCCCAGTTCCGGCGCGAAGTAAGCGCCTTCACCCAGCAGGGTATGGCAACCAATGCAGTTGTTGTCCTCCCACACTTTTTTCCCCAATGCCACCTGTTCGGTGAGGTTGTGGCGGTTGTCCTGCTTGGGCAATCGCTGTGTGGTGTCAAAGGTCAATCCGAGGAATACCAGCACAAAGAAAACGCTGCCCCCCAGATAGATGTTTCTGGCCATGGATTTGGTAAATATTTCACTCATTGCACCACCTTTTTCGTCGTTTCTCCCAGGTGTGTTCAGTATCGGCTCTGCCTTATCCGACAAATTTGATCGGGATCATTAAAGCCTAATGAACTTGGGTACCTCTGTGGGGGTATAAGCCTTTGACTTAATTGGGTAAAAGTCAGCAGATATTTCAGCGCGTGGACAGTTTTGACCCCCTGTTGTACAGTGTCGCCGCCACAGAATCTGGTTACCCCGAAAGAAGTAGTGCAGCCATGACGCCGTTAGAAAAGTACCAGCAGGATCTCAAACGTCCGGACTTCAGCTACGATGCCGCCCAGGAACAGGCCGTGATGCACCTGGAGCGCCTCTATCACGATCTGGTGGATCGCTATGAAAACCGGCCCCGTTCGTTTCTGGCGCGCCTCTCCAGTCAGGCCAAGCGGCAGAAAATTCCCAGTCAGGGCCTGTACTTCTGGGGTGGGGTCGGCCGTGGCAAGACCTACCTGGTGGACACCTTCTTCGAGTGTCTGCCGTTCCGGCGCAAGATGCGTATCCACTTTCACCGTTTCATGCAGCGGGTACATCACGAACTCAAGGCATTACAGGGCGAAAAGAATCCGCTGGACATCGTCGCGCAGCGGTTGGCTGACGAAGCCCGCGTACTCTGTTTTGACGAATTCTTTGTGACCGATATTACCGATGCGATGATTCTTGGCGGCCTGATGGAAAAGCTGTTCGGTCATGGTGTCACGCTGGTCGCCACGTCCAATATCGTGCCGGATCTGCTGTACAAGGATGGCCTGCAGCGGGCGCGTTTCCTGCCAGCCATTGATCTCATCAAGCGATACACCCAGGTGGTGAATGTCGACAGCGGTATCGATTACCGGTTGCGCGCGCTGGAGCAGGCCGAGATCTATCACTCTCCGCTGGATGCGGCGGCGGAAACCTCGCTTGCCAGCAGCTTCGAAGCGCTGGCGCCGGAAGCGGGCGAGGTCGATGTCGAAATCGACATCAACAATCGTCCCATCCAGGTGCGCCGGGTTGCTGATGACGTGCTGTGGTGTGACTTCAAAGCCCTGTGTGATGGCCCGCGCAGCCAGAATGATTACATCGAGTTGGCGCGCATTTATCACGCCGTCCTGATCAGCAATGTGCCGGTGATGAGTGCCGCGCAGGATGATCTGGCGCGGCGCTTCATCAATCTGGTGGATGAGTTTTACGATCGCAACGTCAAACTGATCATGTCAGGTGCCGCGCCCATCACTCAGCTGTATGGCGGTGGCCGGCTGGAGTTTGAATTCCAGCGTACCTGCAGTCGCCTGCTGGAAATGCAGAGCCACGAATACCTGGCGCGTCCTCACCGCCCCTGATCATCAGGGCGCGGGGGAGGGGTGCTGCACGTGCACCTCTTCCAGATCCTTCAGTACATCCCTGTTCAGTACCAGATCCGCACTGCCGAGATTCGTGCGCAACTGCGCCATCGACGTCGCACCGATGATGGTGGATGTCACGAATGGTTGCTGACGCACAAATGCCAGCGCCATCTGGCAGGGGTCAAGTCCGTGTTTGCTGGCGACTTGCAGATACAGTTCAGTCGCCGCAAAGGCCTGCGGATTGGTGTAGCGGGAAAACTGCTTGAACAGTGTGAGCCGCGCCGTCTCGGGCCACTGACCGTTCAGGTATTTCCCGGACAGCATGCCAAACGCCAGCGGTGAGTAGGCCAGTAATCCCACCTGTTCCCGATAACTCACTTCTGCCAGGCCGACTTCATAGGAACGGTTCAGCAGACTGTAGGGATTCTGTACCGACACAATGCGCGGCCAGCCCCGTGCTTCCGCCAGCTGGACAAACTTCATCACGCCCCAGGGTGTCTCGTTCGATACACCGATATGGCGGATCTTGCCGGCACGCACGCAATCATCCAGTACCTGCAGGGTTTCCTCAATCGGCGTGATCAGTTCATCGTCCTTCGGCTTGAATCCAAGGCGGCCAAAAAAGTTGGTGGTACGGTCGGGCCAGTGCAGCTGGTACAGATCGATATAGTCCGTTTGCAGACGCTTCAGGCTGCCGTGCAGCGCTTCGGTAATGTGGTGGCGGTTGAAACGGGTTTCGGCATTGCGAATATGGGGCAGCCAGGCGCCGGGGCCGCAGATCTTGGTGGCCAGAATAACCTTGTCGCGATTGCCGCGTGCTGCAAACCAGTTGCCGATAATGGTCTCGGTGGCGCCATAGGTCGGTGCTTGCGTGGGGACCGAGTACATTTCCGCCGTGTCGATGAAATTGATGCCGGCATCCATGGCGGCGTCCAACTGCTCGAACGCTTCTTCCTGCGTGTTCTGCTGACCCCAGGTCATGGTGCCGAGGCAGATGTCGGTCACGTTCAGATCGGTCTTGCCCAGTGGATTCTTGCGCATTTCAACCATCCTTCCAGTAGCTAGTCATCGTGGTGTGGCCTGATGGTAGCCGGTTGCTCGCCGGGATAAAAGGCGACGCTATCCCTTTGGGGGTATTTGTGGCGCGCAAAAGAGAAGGGGACAGGTAAACCATGACATAGCGCAACCAACGTTCAACCCCGGTTCCTACAATGACCTGCATGACAGAACAGAGGAAGGTCACGCACATGTCGTGCAAGATGATCGGGGTGCTGATGGTAGTGATTGCGGCAACAGCCAGCAGTATTGCTCATGCTGAAACACCCGATGCCGGGCGCCAACAGCAATTGCTGCACCTGCTCAAGCAGGATTGCGGTTCCTGCCATGGCATGACGCTCAAAGGTGGTTTGGGCCCTGATCTGCTCGCTTCCCGCATGGCTGTTCTGCCCCGGCAATTCATCATTGCCACCATCGCCAAAGGTCGTCCGGGCACGCCCATGCCTCCCTGGGAAAACCTGCTCAGTGCCAGCGATATCGAATGGCTGGCCGGGCAACTGCAGCAAGGAGTCGAATGATGTTGCGCGGGTATTTTCTACTGATGGTGCTGCTGGTAATGGGCTGTACAACCCAGCCGGTTTACGTGCCCCGCGCCACCGGGGATCTGGGGGTTGTGATCGAGCGCGCGACCGGTTCTGTCCTGATTGTTGATTCCTCCCATCACACGGTGCTGCAGCGTATCGAAGGCCTGGGTGATCTGTCCCATGCGTCCGTTGTGTATTCCCGTGATGAACGCTATGCCTACGTGTTCGGGCGCGATGGCGGTCTGACCCAGGTGGACCTGCTGCTGCAACGGATCGAGCGGCGCATTGTGCAGGGCGGAAACAGCATTGGGGGTGCCATCAGTCAGGATGGCAAGCTGATCGCGGTTTCGAATTATGAGCCGGGTGGCGTAAAGGTGTTCCGGTCAGACACGCTTGAGCTGGTCGCCGATATTCCTGCGGAATATGCACCGGGGCGGCGTTCCAAAACCGTGGGACTTGTCGATGCGCCCAACCAGCAATTCCTGTTCAGTCTGTACGATGGAGATCAGATCTGGCGAGTTGATTTTTCCGAACCGGCCCATCCTGTGCTGGAAAAATTCCCGACCATCGGCCGCCAGCCTTATGATGCGCTGATCACATCAAACGGTCGTTATTACATGGCGGGTCTGTTTGGCGAAGACGGCATGGCGCTGATCGATCTGTGGGATGCCACGCCTCATGCCAGAAAGATTTTGCCGGATTACGGTCGCGGCAGCGAAAAACTTCCGGTCTACAAAATGCCCCATCTCGAAGGCTGGACGGTGGCGGGGCGTCATGCATTCTTTCCCGCCGTAGGACGCAACGAAGTGCTGGTCATGGATATGGACACGTTTCAGCTGATCGACAAGATCCCGGTGCACGGCCAACCGGTGTTCGTGATGGCGCGCCCGGATGATCGCCAGATCTGGGTCAACTTTGCCCATCCCGACAACGACACACTGCAGGTGATCGACGTTCCCACCCGCAAGATCATCAAAACCTTGCAGCCCGGTCCCGCGGTTCTGCATATGGAATTCACATCCCGTGGTGAACAGGCGTGGATATCCATTCGTGATGCCAACCAGATCAATATTTACGATACCCGCACCCTGGAGCGAATTGCCCAGATTCCGGCGCAGTCACCCAGCGGCATTTTCTTTACCAAACGTGCACACGAGATCGGCTTATGATGACGACGCTTGCCCGCCAACTGTTGGATCTCTATCAGCGCGGCTTGCCGCTCAGCCCAACGCCGTATGCGGACATGGCCGAAGAGTTGGGTGTCAGCGAGGCCGACGTCATCGCTACCCTGCGTCAACTGCGGGAGCAAAAAGTCATTACCCGCGTAGGTCCGGTATTCGATCATCACAAGGCAGGCGCCAGTACTCTGGTCGCGATGGCGGTCCCACCGGAGCGGCTGACAGGGATCGCCGATTACATCAATCAGTTTGATGCCGTCAATCACAACTACGCCCGCGAACATGACTTCAATCTGTGGTTTGTCGTTACCGCGGCGGATCAGGCGCAACTGAATGCAGTGCTGGACACCATCCGGCAGGAATGCGGCATGCCCATGCTCAATCTTCCCATGGAGCAGGCCTATCACATCGATCTGAGTTTCAAACTGGCATGGCAGGACTGATCCCATGAGTCATCTGACCCAACAGCAACAGGAAGCCTTGAAAGCCGCGATTCAGGACGGATTGCCGCTCACCTCGCAGCCTTACGCCACCCTGGCGAACGCATTGAATCTGAGCGAGCCCGCCATCATCAAGCAGATGAATGCCTGGCTGAAAGAAGGCTACATCAAACGGCTCGGCCTCGTCGTGCGTCATCATGCGGTAGGCTATCGCGCCAATGCCATGGTGGTGTGGAATATTCCCGACCAGCAGGTAGACACATTGGGCGAGCAGCTGCGCAATCATCCGGCCATCACGTTATGCTACCGGCGCCCGCGCCGTTTGCCGGACTGGCCCTACAACCTGTTCTGCATGATTCACGGCAAGGATCGCGCACTGGTGTTGCAGCAGATCGAACAGATCATTCAGCAATTTCGGCTGCAGGATGTAAATCACGCCGTGCTGTTCAGCAATCGTCAATTCAAACAGACCGGAGGGCGTTATGCGCGGGTCAGCTGACGACAACACCTACCAGCTTGATCAAACCGATCGCCAGCTGCTGAACATTTTGCAGGATGGCTTTCCCATCTGTGAACGACCCTATCTTGCTGTCGCCGAACAGGTCGGCATCAATGAAGAAGAGCTGATCCGTCGCATCGAGAATTTGCTGGCAACCAACTATCTGACGCGCTTCGGCCCCATGTATCACGCCGAGCGAATGGGTGGTGGGCTTTCACTGGCGGCGATGGCGATTCCCGCCGGTGATTTCGAACGGGTCAATCTGATCGTCAACAGCCTGCCGGAAATCGCCCATAACTACGAACGCGACCACGCTTTCAATATGTGGTTTGTCGTTGCAACAGAGCAGCGGGAAGATGTCGAGGCCACGGTCAAAAAAATCCAGGCACTGACAGGCTATCCGGTTTACAACATGCCCAAGATCGAGGAGTTTTATGTCGGCCTCCGCTTCGCCGTCTGAAACCATCATGGTACTGACGGATCTCGATCGCAAACTCATCGAGTTGACCCAGGCAGGATTGCCACTAGTGGCGCGCCCCTATCATCAGCTGGCCGGGCAGATGGGCATCTCGGCCGACGAAGTCATGTGCCGGCTGCAGCATATGCAGGATTGCGGTGTTATTCGCCGCATCGCCGCTGTGCCCAACCACTACAAGCTGGGATTTCGCGCCAACGGTATGACTGTCTGGGATGTGGATGATGCCCAGATACAGCTGCTGGGGCAGCAGGTGGGTGCGCTGGATTTTGTCAGTCACTGCTATCAGCGACCCCGGCATCTGCCTCTGTGGTCATACAATTTTTTCGCCATGGTGCACGGCGCCGATCGTGATGACGTTCAGTCTCACATTGCTGCGATTGCGGAACTGCTCGGCGAACACTGCCGCGCCCATGACGTCCTGTTTTCCACCCGTATTCTGAAAAAAACCGGCTTGCGTCTCAAAGCCAGGGAGTAGCCATGTTTCGCATTACCCAGTACATGCAGACCCTGCTCAATCCCGTACCGGTTGGCCCTGCGCGTAAACCGCCAGGCCCCGTCGTCATCTGGAACCTGATCCGCCGCTGCAACCTCACCTGCAAACACTGCTACTCCATTTCCGCCGATATCGATTTTCCTGGCGAACTGACCACAGCAGAAGTCTTCACCGTCATGGACGATCTGAAGGCATTTCGAGTGCCGGTGCTGATTCTTTCCGGCGGAGAGCCGCTGATGCGCAAGGATATTTTCGAGATATCCCGACGCGCCAAGGACATGGGTTTTTATGTGGGCCTTTCCAGCAACGGTACGCTGATCAATGAAGGCAACATCCGCCAGATTGCTGACGTGGGCTATGACTACGTTGGGGTCAGTCTGGACGGCCTCGAGGAAACCCACGACCGCTTTCGCCAGATGGAAGGTGCATTTGCCGCTTCATTGCGGGGCATTGAGTTGTGCCGCGAACACGGCATCAAGGCCGGTGTCCGTTTCACCCTGACTCAGGACAACAGTCACGAGCTACCAGAGCTGCTCGAAGTAGTGGCGCAACGCAACATCGACAAATTCTACCTGTCCCATCTCAATTACGCAGGCAGGGGCAATCGTCACCGCAAGCAGGACGTGATTCATCAAACTACCCGACAGACCATGGATCTGCTGTTTGACCGCTGCTGGCAGGAACTGCAACAGGGTATCGTGCGCGAATATGTCACCGGCAATAATGATGCGGACGGCCCGTACCTGCTGCAATGGGCGGAGCGCAACGTCCCCGATCAGGTCCCTGCACTGCGTCAACGCCTTACGCAGTGGGGTGGCAACTCCAGCGGCCAGAACATTGCCAATATCGACAATCTCGGCAACGTGCACCCTGACACCTTCTGGTGGAACTACAACCTTGGGAACGTGAAAGAACGACCATTCTCCCACATCTGGCGCGATCCTCAAGACCCCATCATGGCAGGTCTGCGCCAATCACCGCGTCCGGTACACGGCCGTTGCGGAGAGTGCCAGCATCTGGCCATCTGTGGCGGCAACACCCGGGTGCGTGCCTGGCAACTGACCGGTGACCCCTGGGCGGAAGATCCAGCCTGCTATCTGGATGATGAAGAAATCGGCCTGGATGCCGGCGTGGCGCGGGAACGCATTCCGCTGCCGGGTCGCATTCCGCTTGCACAACAGGGATAAGCTCCATGAAAAAATCAATGTTCGCGCTGCTGTTGGCGGCGTTCGTATCCCCCTGTCTGGCGGCTGACCCGGCAGACGTGTACCAGAAGCATTGCGCCAGCTGTCACGGTGCCAGCCGCACTGGTGGCATGGGGCCCGTGCTGTTGCCAGAAAGCCTGTCGCGACTCAAACCGGCAGATGCCGAAAAAGTCATCCGCGAGGGCAGGGCGGCAACCCAGATGCCCGGATTTGCTGACCGGCTTGATGACGCCACCATCGCGGCTCTGTCCGGCTACATCTACCAGCCGCCGGCACAACCACCGGTCTGGACCCTGGACGATATCCGCAACAGTCATCTCGTCCTCGAAGACCAGGCCAAGCTGCCTTCGAGCCCGCGCTTCAAGGCCAATCTCGACAATCTGTTCATTGTGGTCGAGCTGGGGGATCATCACGCCACACTGTTGGACGGAGACACCTTCGAACCCATTCACCGTTTTCCAACCCGCTACGCCCTGCATGGCGGCCCCAAGTATTCACCGGATGGCCGCTATGTCTATTTCGCCTCGCGGGACGGTTGGATCAGCAAATTCGACATCTACAACCTAAAAATGGTGGCTGAAGTGCGGGCGGCGCTCAACACCCGCAACCTGGCAGTGTCATTTGATGGCAAATACGCCATCGCCGCCAACTACCTGCCGCAGAATCTGGTGCTGCTGGATGCCGATACCCTCAAACCGATCCGGGTACTGGATACCGGCAGCCGGGTTAGCGCTGTCTACACGGCTCCGCCGCGCAACAGTTTCATTGCTGCCATGAAAGACCTGAAGGAAGTCTGGGAGATTCCCTACGACGGATCTTTCGAGGTACGCAAGATCGCCACCAGCGATTATCTGGATGACTTTTTCTTCGACCAGTCCTACGCGCATCTGGTGGGGGCGAGCCGAAACGGTGAGACCGGTCAGGTGCTGGCGCTGTCAAGCGGCAAGGCAGTGGCCGAGGTGCCTCTAGGTGGGATGCCGCATCTGGGTTCGGGAATCAGTTTTGACTATCAGGGCAAACCGGTACTGGCGACGCCGCACCTTAATAAAGGAAAGGTGTCCGTCATCGACATGCAGACCTGGCAGGTCATCAAGCAGATCGACACGTTGGGCCCCGGTTTCTTCATGCGCAGCCATGACGCCTCTCCCTATGCTTGGGTCGACGTCTTTTTCGGACCCAACCGCGATGCCATACACGTCATCGACAAGGCCACGCTGACCATCCGGGAAACCCTGCGCCCCGCGCCGGGCAAGACCGCAGCCCACGTGGAATTCACCCAGGATGGCCGCTTTGCCTTGCTTTCCATCTGGGATGATGACGGCGCGCTGGTCGTCTACGATAGCCATACATTACAAGAGGTTAAGCGCATACCGATGAAGAAGCCCAGCGGTAAATATAATGTATACAACAAGACCCGCTACCAGCGTGGCACTAGCCACTAGCAGATGGTTTAAAATATGCTGGATTGCGTCCGGGATTCTGTTAGAATTCCGGTCCCCGTTAAAGTCGTATCAAAATTTTTGCCATTGATTGGCGTCGTTGTCCGTCATATCAGTGCGATAGCCTGCATCGGTCTCTGAAATTGCTTGTCAATTGCGGGCCGGCTAGGTAGTATTCGCGCTCTTAAAATGACGGGCAGACCTCGGATTAGAGTGTTCTAGGGCAGATTCAATGAAAACGATTAGTGCAAAGCCAGAATCGGTGGAACGTGACTGGTACGTAGTCGATGCAACCGACAAGACCTTGGGTCGTCTGGCGACTGAAGTCGCTCGCCGTTTGCGCGGTAAGCACAAGCCGATCTACACCCCGCACGTTGATACTGGTGACTATGTTGTCATCGTCAACGCCGAGAAGGTGAAAGTGACCGGCCGCAAGGCAACTGACAAAGTGTATTATCATCACACCGGCTTCCCGGGCGGCATCAAGGGTATCACCTTTGAAAAGCTGATCGACAAGAAGCCTCAGCAAGTGATTGAGCTGGCTGTTAAGGGTATGATGCCGCGTGGCCCGCTGGGTCGTGCCATGCTGCGCAAGATGAAGATCTATGCGGGTCCCGAGCATCCTCATGTTGCTCAGCAACCCAAAGAATTGGCTCTGTAATTAGGAAGGCATAATCGTGGAAACCAATTACGGTACAGGCCGTCGCAAGACATCAACTGCTCGTGTATTTCTGAAGCCGGGTAGCGGTAACATTTCGATCAATGGTCGTTCTTTGGACGTGTATTTTGGTCGTGAAACAGCGCGCATGATGGTGCGTCAGCCGCTCGAGCTGGTTCAGGCTGGCGACAAGTTTGACGTGTACGTCACGGTGGTGGGTGGCGGTAACAGCGGCCAGGCTGGCGCGATTCGTCACGGTATTACTCGCGCTCTGATGGAGTATGACGAAACCCTGCGCTCCACTCTGCGCAAGGCTGGCTTCGTTACTCGTGATGCGCGTGAGGTTGAGCGTAAGAAAGTGGGTCTGCGCAAGGCGCGTAAGCGTCCTCAGTACTCCAAGCGCTGATCTGGGCTGTATTGCGGCCTACCTACAAAGGCGCCCGAATGGATTCCATTCGGGCGTTTTTGCGTTTGTGGCCGGGTGCTTGGGGGCGAAACCTTCCTTGTAACTATGCGGCAATTTCATTACTATTTGCGGCGTTTCAAATTAAGGGCATGGGGTTG
This sequence comes from Gammaproteobacteria bacterium, assembly GCA_041395845.1. Taxonomy (GTDB): domain Bacteria; phylum Pseudomonadota; class Gammaproteobacteria; order Pseudomonadales; family Ketobacteraceae; genus Ch67. The sequence goes on along the minus strand of JAWKZS010000012.1, from coordinate 97,149 downwards.
CTGCGTCCTCAAAATGCGGTGCCTCAAGTGTTGATGGGGAGAGAATCTGAATGAGTTCTGACGGCGTGAACGAGGGACGGCGACGTTTCCTGATCGGAGCCACCTCCGCAGTAGGTGCGGTGGGGGCCGGTTTCGCGGCTGTGCCTTTCGTGCAGTCCTGGCAGCCCAGTGCCAAGGCAAAGACCGCGGGGGCCCCGGTGGTTGCTGATATCAGCAAGCTCGAAGTGGGTCAGCGCATGACGGTTGAGTGGCGTGGTCGTCCCGTGTGGATTCTGCGTCGTTCGCCTGAGGCCATGGCGAACCTGAAAAAGGTGGAAGACAACCTGCGTGATCCGCAGTCTGCCGAGAGCAAGCAGCCTGAGTACACCAAGAACGAGCACCGCTCGCGTACCGATCATGATGATATCGTCGTGTTGATCGGTATTTGTACGCATTTGGGATGTTCGCCCCTCTATCGTCCGGAAGTCGGCGCCGCCGATCTGGGTGCGGAGTGGTTGGGTGGGTTCTTCTGCCCGTGCCATGGTTCCAAGTTTGATATGGCAGGGCGGGTGTTCAAGTCTGTTCCTGCTCCGTTGAACCTTGAGGTTCCGCCGTACTATTTCATGAGTGAGTCGCTGATCAAGCTCGGCGAAGATGGGGAGGCTGCCTGATGAGCATGTTCCAAAGCCTGATGGGCTGGGTTGATGCCCGATTCCCTGCGACCAAGATGTTCGAAGATCACATGAGCAAATACTATGCTCCCAAGAACTTCAACTTCTGGTATTTCTTCGGTTCCCTTGCCATGTTGGTGCTGGTTAACCAGCTGCTGACAGGTATCTGGCTCACCATGATGTACAACCCTTCCGGCGAAGGCGCTTTTGCTTCCGTCGAGCTGAATATCATGCGTGACGTGGAATATGGTTGGTTGATTCGTTATTTGCACTCAACCGGCGCTTCCGCGTTCTTTGCTGTGGTATATCTGCACATGTTCCGTGGCATGATGTACGGCTCCTATCGTGCGCCGCGTGAGCTGGTGTGGATCTTCGGTATGCTGATCTACCTGGCGCTGATGGCCGAAGGCTTCATGGGTTACCTGCTGCCATGGGGTCAGATGTCATACTGGGGTGCCCAGGTAATCATTTCCCTGTTTGGTGCCATTCCCTACGTAGGCGATGCCTTGATGGAGTGGATTCGCGGTGACTACCTGCTGTCCGGTATTACACTGAACCGCTTCTTCGCCCTGCACGTGGTTGCGCTGCCTATCGTGATCCTGGCGTTGGTGGTGCTGCACATCATTGCGTTGCATGAAGTGGGGTCAAACAACCCCGACGGCGTCGAGATCAAGAAGCTGAAAGACGAGAATGGTATTCCCCTCGACGGCATTCCTTTCCACCCTTACTACTCCGTACATGACATCGTGGGTGTTGTGGTATTCCTGGCGGTGTTCCTGACCATCGTGTTCTTCTTCCCTGATGGTGGCGGTTACATGCTCGAGAAGCCTAACTTCGAGCCTGCCAACCCGCTGAAGACCCCTGACCACATTGCGCCTGTATGGTACTTCACGCCCTTCTACGCGATCCTGCGTGCGGTTCCTGACAAGCTGCTGGGTGTAATCGCGATGGGTGCTGCAATTGCGATACTGTTTGTACTGCCTTGGCTGGATCGCAGTCCGGTCAAGTCCATTCGCTACAAGGGATGGATCAGCAAGGTCACGCTGATGGTGTTCGCGGTTAACTTCGTGATCCTGGGTATCTGCGGCGTCAAGCAGCCCGATCTGCATGTGGAGTTCCTGCCGTTCGAGCTGACTTATCGTGCGCTTGGTCAGATTGGCACCGTCTACTACTTTGCCTACTTCATTCTGATGCCGTTCTGGACGCCCAGAGAGAAATGCAAACCGGTACCTGCACGTGTAAGGATGGACCACTAATGAATAAGCTTCTGTCTATCGTTTTGATGCTTTGCCTGCCCGTTCTGGCGCAGGCTGCTGGTGGTGCAGCAGTGCAGCTAACGCCGGCTCCGATTAACGTGGATGACAAGGTGTCGCTGCAGCGTGGCGCGCAGATCTTCGTCAACAACTGTCTGGGATGCCATTCTGCCCAGTACATGCGTTACGAGCGTATGGCTGCTGACCTGGATATTCCCGCTGACATCCTCGTGAAGAATATGCTCTTCACGACCGAGCGTGCGGGTGACACCATGGTTGCGGCGATGCCAAAAGATCTTGCGAAGGTCTGGTTTGGTACTGTTCCGCCGGATCTGACGCTGGTTGCCCGTATCCGTGGTGCTGACTGGGTTTATTCCTACCTCACCGGTTTCTACCCGGATGCAAAGCGGCCGTGGAAGGTGAACAACCACGTGTTTCCGGATGTTGGTATGCCACATGTGCTGTCTAACATGGAAAAGCAGCTGGGCGAGAAGGGCTTCAAGGAAGCAATGGCAGACCTGACCAACTACATGGTCTACATGGCTGAGCCGGTACGCGCAGAGCGTGAACGGCTGGGTGTGTGGGTATTGCTGTTCCTGGCCATTTTCTTTGTGCCGGTTTATTTCCTGAATCGCGAATACTGGAAAGACGTGCACTGATTTCCAGCGTAGCGACAGCAGTACGAAAGGGCGGCAGGCTCCGCCCTTTCGTCATTTAAAGCCCCGGCAATTTGGGTGCAACAACAATTAATATTGGCAGAGAACTGGAGTGTAAAATCCATGGGTGTCATCGCTAAGCGCTCTTCAATGACCTTTTTCTCGGATGGTGCAGACCACTACAGTCACCGTGTGCGGATAGTACTGGCCGAGAAGGGTGTTGCGGTGGACGTGCTGAACATCGATCCGGCGGATAAGCCTGAAGATCTGGCGTCGTTGAATCCCTACAATGAGCTTCCCACTCTGGTTGATCGCGAGCTCACGCTGTATGAGCCAAACATCATGATGGAATATCTTGATGAGCGCTTTCCCCATCCGCCGCTGTTGCCGGTTTATCCGGTAGAGCGTGCCCGCAGTCGCTTGCTGATGCACCGCATTCACCGTGATTGGTGCGGCAAGGTTGACGCTTTGATGGCTGGTAAAGAGAAAGAAGCGGTTCTGAACAAGTTGCGCAAAGAGCTGACTGACAGCCTGACTGCCATTGACGGAATCTTTGCGGAAAAGCCCTATTTCATGAGTGATGATTTTACCCTGGTTGACTGCTGCGTGGCCGCCATTCTGTGGCGTCTCCCGGCAATGGGTATCGAGCTGCAGAAGTCCAAGTGCGGCAATCTGCTGGCTTATTCAGAGCGTTTGTTCCGCCGCGAATCCTTTCAGGCAAGCCTTTCCGATGCGGAGCGGGAGATGCGCTCCTGAGCGCTGGGTGAGCAAGCGTGACTGATTCCATGACCCCGAGCAGACCCTATTTTGTTCGGGCCGTGTATGAATGGATACTGGATAACAGCCTGACCCCCTACTTGTTGGTCAACGCTGGTTATCCAGCCACTCAGGTGCCGGTTGAGTATGTCCGCGACGGACGGATTATCCTGAATCTGGCACCCTCTGCGATCCGCAATCTGCACCTTGGGAACGAGCAGGTGGAATTTTCGGCGCGATTTGGCGGTCAGTCGCGCAGTTTGTATGTTCCTGTTGGCGCCATTTTGGCTATTTACGCCAAGGAAAATGGCAAGGGCATGTTCTTTGATGAGAGCGAAATGCCTCCGCCCGATACGTCAGGACCGACGGATGATGCCGCACGACCCAAGCCTGCTGGTGGCAAGCCCTCCCTCAAGGTAATCAAGTAACGTAATCAAGTCACTATGTCTGGTCGCTGTTTTGCGGTCAGATGTCGGCGCCAAATATCTGCCGGTCTATCAGGTCGCAAAGCATGTGGGTGATCAGCAGGTGTGTTTCATGGGCGCGCGCCGAGGAGTTCGTGGGTACGCGAATTTCGATGTCGTCGTGGGTCAGAAGCCGGGTTACGTCCCCGCCATCTTTGGCGGTCAGTGCAATCACGCGCATGTTGCGATCGTGGGCTGCTTGCACGGCCTGTACAGTGTTGGCAGATGTGCCGCTGGTCGAGATTGCCAGTAGCGTATCCCCATCCTGCCCGAGTGCCCGGATCTGCTTTGAGAAGATTTCGTTAAAGCTGTAGTCGTTCGCGATGGCGGTAATCGTGGTGTTATCCGTGCACAGCGACAGCGCCGGCAGGGCAGGGCGCTCCCGCTCGAAGCGGTTGAGCATGCGTGAAACGAAATGCTGTGCCGCGAGTGCTGATCCGCCGTTACCGCAGGTGAGTATCTTGCGGTCGTTCAACAGGCAGTGAACCAGCTGCTCGCCTGCATGGGCAACGAATGGGGGTAATTCCTCGCGACACTTCAGTGTCAGCTCAATATTGCTGTCGAAGAGTTCGGTAATTCTTTCTTCCAATTCCATTCCGATTTCCTTCGTGCGTGTTCGCGCTGCAGATAACGTGGCCGCATTATGATGCGGTGAGGAAGATGCGTCAAAAGGCGTTGCTGACCCATTCGATTTTGGGGAAGTTGTCGAGCTCGCCGCTGATGCCGATCACATCGAATCGGCAAGGTGGCCAGCGATTACCGCAGCGCTGTTGCAGGTAGAATTGTGCGGCGCGATATAGCTTGCGCTGTTTTGCTCGCGTGATGGTTTCGAGCGGGCTGCCGAGTTGGGTTTCCTTGCGGTAACGTACCTCGACGAAGACCAGGGTCTCACCATTTTTCATGATCAGGTCGATTTCCCCGGTCTTGCATTGGAAATTGCACTCGATCAGTTCAAATCCCTGTCGCTGCAGGTAGTGCAGGGCCAGCGCTTCTGCCTGGTTGCCCGCCTGTTTCTTCGTTGTAGGTTGTTTTGCTTCCATGCTGCTCTGTCGTCGAGTTGTCGATAACGCTGGGCGTTGCTTTGATGTGGCTGTCCTTGATGGTGGCCCAGGCCAGCTCGCGATGGATACGGTTGTCTTCACCGATAGACAGGGCGCCAGTGGCGCCATAGAGGCTTGCCCCGGGTACCTGTTGCAGCAGGGTGACGCGGGTCTGCAGCCGGTAGGCGTCAACCCCAAGGGCATTCAGACGGAAGAATCGCGGATTGGCTTTTGGCCAGGCGTCCAGCAGTCGGCTTTTCATCGGGTCGCTGTTGTTGAGCATCCAGGGCAGATCGCAGAATTTGATGCCGTCCAGATCGCGGTCCTTGTCGTTGCCGTCTTCGCCCGAGAAGATCTGTGAGCCAGAGTATACCGGCAGGTTTTCGGCGAAATAGAAGTTGAACAGCGGCTTGATAAGGCGGCCTTGCTCGGGGGTGGCAATCAGGTAGATGAAATCGATGTCCTGCCGGCGTCGGGGTTGAAACTCGAAACTGCGGCCAATGATGCGGCGCAGCTGTTGGGCACGGGCCTCGCTCTGATCCACCAGCAGCATCTGTTTGACGTTGGCCGCCAGCCCCTGGGCGCTATCGAAACTGGCTTTGGTGTTGATTGTAGCGCCTTCATGATTCCATGCTTCGGAAAATGCATTGACGGTGCGCTCACCCCAAGGGCTTTGCTGATAGAAAATGGCGACCTGACTAAAGTTGTCGCGCTGGGCCTGGTGCGAGACTTCCCTGGCGTCATCTTCCGGCGACAGCGCAAACTGGAACAGGTTGCTGGGTGTCTCGGTGGCGTTTTCATCCATGTTCAATGCAATGGTTGTCACGGGCAGTGTTTGCGTCGACGCAGCCAGCTGTTGCACGTTTTCCTTTTGTAGCGGGCCGACGATGATGTCGGCGCCATCCCGAACCGCTTCGCGATAGGTATCTGCGAAGCGCCCCACATCGGTCGTGTCGTAAACGCGAATCTCGGGCGCCTCGCCGTTTTCATCTGGTGTGCCGGACGCGGCGTAGTGTGCAGTCATGAATCCGTGCTGCACCGCCAGGGCTGACTGCCGGTATTTGCCTTGCAGTGGCAGCAGCAGGGCGATTTTCTGTGGCTTGTTCTTGCTGATTTCCGCCAGCAGACGAACGGCATCAGGCAGCTGGCGGGCTGCAGGGTGATCTGCGTAGCGTCGCTGCCAGTTCTGAATCGCCTTGATCTGTTGATCGATATCGTCCTGGTTGCCTTTGTAGATCCAGGCGAGTTCGAGCCAGCCCTGCAATTCCGGGATTGCGATAGTGTGGGTCAGCTGGTCCAGTGTTTCGATTGGTAGCTGGGTGAGGTCAAGCCAGATGCGCTGGTGGTTGTCCTGCTGCAGATCGGTATTGTCGAGCATCGGGGCAACAAAGATGCGCTCGCGGGCTGCTGCCAGAAAGTTACCCTGAGCTTCCCAGAGTTGCGCACGGAGCATGCTGATCTGGTTGAGGCGTTCGGAGTCGAGTCCGGATGATGCGGTTAACAGTCCAGCGGTGTCAGTGGTCAGCAGTTCGATCGCCGTGTCGAGGTGTTGCTGCTCAATGGCGATGCGTGTCAGCGCCAGCGCGCGATCCGCGGTTACGGTGGGCGGAAGGTTGGTAATGTCGATACCTTCAAGGATCCGCCTTGCCTGTTTGCGCTTGCCCTGAGCGACCAGCTGGTTGGACGCTTCGATCAGTGCGTTCTCCGATTGCGGGCTGGGCATATCCCTGGCGCGCTGGATCAGGATCTTTATCTCGGCGAGCGGATCTATGATGTCCGGCGTATTGTCTCCCGCCTTCTGACCGCTGGTGGAGCAGGCTGACAGGGTGATGGCCAGAGTAAGGGTGGTAACTGTGATAAGCTTGCGCGGGAATTCGATCATCATCGGAATGGCACATTCATGGCGAATGGTATTTTGCATATTGTCGCAACACCCATCGGGAATCTCAATGATATTACGCTGCGGGCGCTGGAAGTGCTCAGGCAGGTTGATCTGATTGCGGCCGAGGATACCCGTCACAGCCGGAAGTTGCTGGACGCTTACCAGATTACGACCCGCTTGATCGCGGTTCACGATCATAACGAGGCGGACAAGGCCGGTTATCTTTGCAGTCTGTTGGGGGAGGGCAAAAACATTGCCCTGATTTCCGACGCGGGGACTCCCCTGATCAGTGATCCAGGCTACCGCCTGGTGCGGGAGGTGCGCGATGCCGGCTTTCAGGTGGTCACCATTCCCGGTGCCTGTGCGGCGATTGCGGCCTTGGCCGTTGCTGGACTGCCTACGGACCGTTTCCTGTTTGTGGGCTTTCTTTCTGCCAAGGATAATGCCCGCCGTCTTGAGCTGGAGCGGCTGCAGGGGCAGACGGCGACGCTGGTGCTGTACGAGTCGCCCAAGCGCATTGTGGAGCTGCTCAGGGCGGTTGAAGAGGTCATGGGGGGTGATCGCCAGGTCGTGCTCGCCAAGGAGTTGACCAAGGCGTTCGAGACCGTGCGTGGCGGTACCACCGGTGAGCTGGTGGCATGGCTGGAGGAGGATGAGCACCGTCAGCGTGGTGAATTTGTTGTGCTGATCCATGGCTACCAGGAATCCGGAGATGGCACATTGATTGATGCCGCGGTGCTGCGATCGATCGCGCTCGCGCATGCCCATATGCCACTGAAAAAAGCCTGCGCACTGGTGTCGGAACTGACCGGTCTGGCGAAGAATCAGTTGTACGAGGCAGCATTGAAGCAAATAAAAGCTTGAATCCTTAGTGGTTTAGTATTAATTTCGCGCCTGAAGTCAGCCAGACAGTCGCTCTTCGTTTCGGCGGAGGGAGGAAAGTCCGGGCTCCATAGGGCAAAGTGCCAGGTAACGCCTGGGCGGCGTGAGCCGACGGAAAGTGCAACAGAAAGTATACCGCCTAAGCCCGCAAGGGCCGGTAAGGGTGAAATGGTGCGGTAAGAGCGCACCGCATGACTGGTAACAGTTCATGGCGATGGAAAACCCCACTCGGAGCAAGACCAAATAGGAATCCATTGGCGTGGCCCGCGCTGGATTCGGGTAGGTTGCTAGAGGCGTATGGTGACATGCGTCCCAGAGGAATGACTGTCCACGACAGAACCCGGCTTACAGGCTGACTTCACACTTCCCTTCTTGCCGGTAAATAACCGGTCAGTCAGATAATTTCATTCCATATTGCCAAATAATCTTCTTGGTTCGAAGCCACTTTAAGTCCCCTTTGTATCCCCCTGAAATACCTCATTATTTTTCTGTCAAAAATCCGCCTTCTTGGTACGTTTGTGCGCGTAAGTTATTGTTTTTACGTGGCAAATTCACGTTGGGGCGGCTTGACAGTGGGCCAGCCCCCTCCCTATAGTGTCATCAAGTGGTACGAAGTGGGTTCAAGTGGTAGAAAAGGGTTTTAACTAAGGCTCAAGTGGGAAATCAGGAAGCGCTGTGTTTCGGGGTCCGACTCTCTTAAATCTGGACACGAAGGGGCGGTTGGTAATGCCAACCCGCTACAGAGACGCTTTGCTTGAACAATGTGGCGGACAGCTCATGGTGACAATCGATATCAACGATCGGTGTTTGCAGCTGTACCCCATGCCCAAGTGGGTCGAAATCGAACAGCACCTGAACTCACTGCCTGCCTTCAATAAGGCCGCACGTCGCGCCCAGCGCCTGCTGGTTGGACATGCGACTGATCTCGAGATGGACAACGCCGGCCGTATTTCCATTCCGCCTGTACTGCGCACCTATGCGGCACTGGACAAGAAGGTGATGCTGATTGGTCAGGGTCACCGTTTCGAGATCTGGTCTGAAGACAACTGGAACCAGAAGCTGGACGAAATGCTGGCTGAGGACGATGAGGGTGATGAAGGCTTGCCCGAACAGATGAAGCATTTGGTGCTGTAATGACCGGGCAGGATTTTCTTCACGAAACCGTGCTTTTGCAAGAAGCGGTGGATGCGTTGGTGACTGACACTCAGGGTATCTACATTGATGGCACATTCGGGCGTGGTGGTCACACCAGAAGGTTGCTGTCGCTGCTCAAGCCGGAAGCGCGGGTGCTTGGCTTTGACAAGGATCCCCAAGCCATCGCCACCGCGGATCAATTGGCCGCTACCGATTGCCGCTTTCAGTGCGCCCATGCATCGTTCGCCGAATTGAAGCAGCAGATTGATGCGCGCGGATGGAGTGGCAAGGTTGCCGGTATCTTGCTGGATCTGGGGGTGTCGTCTCCGCAGCTGGATGATCCTGCGCGCGGCTTCAGCTTTATGAATGATGGCCCGCTCGACATGCGCATGAATAATGCGTCCGGTCAGTCTGCCGCGGAGTGGCTGCAGACTGCCAGCGCCGAGGATATCAGTCTGGTGTTGAAGGAGTATGGGGAAGAGCGTTTTGCCTGGCGTATTGCCCAGGCGATCGTGGAGCAGCGTGAGCGCGAGCCGCTGCTGCGTACCCGCCAGTTGGCGACGCTGATTGAAAAAGCCGTTCCCGTGCGTGAGAAGCACAAACATCCCGCCACTCGTGCCTTTCAGGGTATCCGCATCTTTATCAACCGCGAACTGGACGATCTGTCTGACGTATTGCAGCAGGCGGTGGACGTGCTTGCGCCTGGCGGCAGGCTGGTTGTGATCAGTTTCCACTCTCTGGAGGATCGCATCGTCAAGCAGTTCATCCAGCGCAAGGAAAAGGGTGAGCCGTTGCCTCGCCATCTGCCGGTGCGGCATGAGGATGTCAAGCGTGAGCTGCGTTCCGTGCTGAAGCAGGTGCGTGCATCGGATGCCGAGGTAGAACGGAATCCGCGCGCGCGCAGTGCGATCATGCGTGTAGCCGAGAGGGTGGCGCCATGACTACGCAGCGTACGCGATGGGTTCTGGTCGTAACTGCGTTGGCATTGTCGACGGTGTCAGCGCTGGGTGTCGTCTATTCCAGTTTTGAAGCGCGGCGCCTGGTTGCGCAGCATCAGCAGCTGCTCAACATGAAGAATGCCATGCAGGTGGAGTGGGGCCAGTTGCTGCTGGAGCAGAGCACCTGGGGTTCCTATAACCGTGTAGAACAGCTGGCCGGGGCCAAGCTGAAGATGCGTGTGCCTTCTCCGAGTGAAATCGTGATGGTGAGTCCATGAGCGGGCGTGCCGATACCCAGCATTATACCTGGCGCTATGTGTTGGTATTGGTCGTGCTGGCGCTGGTGGCGCTGACGGTGTGCGTTCGTCTGGTGTATTTGCAGGTGGAGTCGCAGGATTTTCTGCAGGATCAGGGTGATCGCCGGGTGCTGCGTTCGGAAACGATTCCAGCTTATCGCGGCATCATTCAGGATCGCAATGGCGAGCCACTGGCTGTGAGTACGCCGGTGACAACGTTGTGGGCCAACCCGAAAGAACTTATCACCCAGCAACATGCCTGGAGTGTGCTGGCACAAAAACTGGGAACGACTGAGCGTCTGCTGCGTGATCGTGTTCTGCGCAATCAGGAAAAGCAGTTCATCTACCTGCAGCGCCATATGAATCCGGCCAAGGCGAACGAGATCCTGCAGCTGGATATTGCGGGCGTTTATGATCTGGAAGAGCGTCGTCGCTATTTTCCTGCCAGCGAAGTAACGGCGCATCTGGTTGGTTTCACTGATATTGATGAAGAAGGTCAGGAAGGTCTTGAGCTGGCATATGAACAGCAACTGAAAGGCGTCGACGGCAAAAAGCGGGTGATCAAGGATTTGCGTCGCCGCACTATCAAGGATGTCGGCCTTGTCAATAGCGCTGTGCCTGGACAGGACATTACGCTCAGCATCGATCTGCGCGCCCAGTATCTTGCCTACCGTGAACTCCTGTCAGCAGTGAAAGAGTATCAGGCATCCGCAGGCATGGCAGTTGCGATTGATATCCGTACCGGCGAAGTTCTGGCGATGGTCAATCAGCCGTCCTACAACCCCAACAATCGCACCAATACCGACGTTTCCAGATTGCGTAATCGTGCGCTGACGGATGTGTTCGAGCCGGGTTCCACCATGAAGCCTTTTACCATTGCGGCGGCGCTGGAAAGCGGTAAATGGCAGCCCGATAGCCTGGTCGATACCACGCCGGGTTACCTGCGGGTAGGCTCCAAGTCGATTCGTGATCACAGTAATTATGGCGTGATTGATCTGGCGACCATCATTGCAAAATCCAGCAACGTCGGCACCAGTAAGCTGGCGCTTTCGCTGGAAGAGGGCGCGCTGAGCGATATGTTCAGCCGTCTCGGATTTGGTCAGTCAACCGGTGCAGGTTTTCCGGGCGAAAGTGTTGGTATGTTGCCGACCCGCATTCGCTGGCGTCCCATCGAGATTGCCACGCTGTCTTACGGTTACGGGTTGTCGGTAACCGCTACACAGCTGGCTCAGGCCTATGCCGTGTTGGGTGCGGGTGGTATCAAGCGCCCTGTTTCGTTGCTCAAGGTTGATGGAGACGTGCCTGGTGTGCGCGTGATGGAAGAAGAAATCGCGGACCAGGTTGTAAGGATGATGGAAAACGTAACCAGTGATCATGGTACCGCGCGGCGGGCCAGCGTTCCCGGTTATCGTGTGGCAGGCAAGACCGGTACCGTACACAAAGTGGGTGCCAATGGGTATCAGGATCATGAGTATCTGGCGCTGTTTGCAGGCCTGGCACCGGTCGAGGATCCACGCATCGCGCTGGTTGTTATTATCGATGATCCCAAAGGTGACGCCTACTACGGTGGTCTGGTGGCTGCGCCGGTGTTTTCGCGCATCATGGCAGGCATGTTGCGGGTCAAGAATATTTCCCCGGACAAGACAGTCGAGAACTTCGTTCATGTGACGAAGAAGGAGCTGCCTGAGTCATGACTACTCAGATGCTCGCTGTTCATTTACAGGATCTGGTACCGGAAGCCCGGCAGACGAATATTGCAGATGCCATGGTGAAAGGCCTGCAGGTTGACAGTCGAAAAGTTCAGCCGGGTGACTGCTTTCTCGCGTTTCCTGGTCATGCAGTCGATGGTCGTGAGTATATAAAGGATGCGCTGGCGAGAGGCGCAGTTGCGGTTGTGGCCGAGGCGCAGGGCCTGCAACAGGCGGGTGAATTACCGATTGTCGCAGTCGACAATCTGCAGCGTCGGTTGGAGGAAATTGCCGGACGCTTTATCGTAATCCCTCAGCAGCAATGTCACTGGTAGCGGTAACGGGTACCAATGGAAAAACCACGGTTACCCAGTTGGTGGCGCACGCGCTGGTGGCGTTGGGTCGTGCGGCCACGTGATCGGCACGTTGGGGAATGGGCCGGTCAGTCAGGCAGATGGCCCCTACCAGCAACACAACACCTGATGCAGTGATGGTCAACGCGCTGCTGTGGCAAATGCAGCAGGCGGGCGTTCAGGCCGTAGCAATGGAAGCATCCTCCCATGGACTGGTGCAGGGTCGGCTCGATGGTCTGACTATTCATACCGGCGTCATCACCAATCTCAGTCGCGATCACCTGGATTATCACGGCTCAATGGAGGCTTATCGTGATGCCAAGGCATTACTGGCACAGCATCCCTGCTGCGTTGTCTGGTTGTGAATGCTGATGATCCCATCGTTGCCGGCATGGCCCGGGCGGCGCATACAGTGTCGTATTGTGATGTTTTCCATGAGATCCGCAATCCTCTGCTGATATCAAGGCCGAGTCAGTAATTTTCAGTGCCAAAGGTCTGGTGCCGAACGTTGCGGTGGGGCCGGAAGGTCGCAGATTGAAAGTCAATTGGTGGGTGAGTTCAATGCCGCAAACCTGCTGGCGGCGCTCGCTGCATTGTTGTCCCTTGGATTTGAGTTGGGGGCAGCGTGTAAGGCGCTGGCCAGTGTTGCGCCCCTGTTGCCGGTCGTATGCAGGTCGTCACAGCATCTGAAGCGGCGGGGCAGCCTGCCGTCGTAGTCGATTTTGCCCATACTCCTGATGCGCTGGAAAAAGTGCTGGTTGCTCTGCGTCGTCACTGCAATGGTGCCCTCTGGTGTGTGTTCGGATGTGGCGGCGATCGTGATGCTGGCAAGCGCCCGCTGATGGGGGCCGTGGCGGCGCGCTTTGCCGACAGAGTGGTAGTGACTTCCGACAATCCGCGCAGCGAAAGACCGGCACGCATTATTGCGGACATCGTCAAGGGAATCCCCGTCGGGGTCGGTTTTGAAATCATTGAGGATCGGACAGAGGCCATCCGTTTTGCCATTGCCAACGCCGCGTCCATCGACATGGTGCTGCTGGCCGGAAAAGGGCATGAGGATTATCAGGAAGTTGCCGGCGTCAAACACCCTTTCAGTGATGTGGATGTCGCGAGCCATATGCTGGCTTTGCGTCCACAGGCACCCGTGAATGTTAGCAGGTGAATAAATGAAACTGAGTGAGCTCCTGCAACCGTTGAATGCGCGACTGTTGGGCGCTGATGTGGATTTTTCCAGGGTGTCTACCGATACGCGTACGCTTGCAGCAGGTGATCTTTTCGTTGCACTGGTCGGTGCCAATTTTGATGGTCATGACTACGTTTCACAGGCCCTTGCCAAGGGTGCCGTGGCGGCCATGGTGTCTCGGGAGCTGGAAGTGGATGGCCCTTTGCTGGTCGTTGATGACACCTTGCGTGGACTTGGCAAGCTTGCAGCTTGCCATTGGCAGACCATGCATCCGATGAAGGTGGCCATCACCGGAAGCTGCGGCAAAACGACGCTGAAGGAAATGGTGGCAGCCATCCTGTCGTGCGAAGGAGAAACGCTGGCGACCCGTGGCAATCTCAATAATGAAATCGGTGTGCCCCTGACACTGTTGCAGCTGCGACCAGAACAACGCTATGCGGTCATTGAATGCGGCGCCAATCATGTGGGTGAGATAGCGTATACGGCGGGCTTGGTGCAGCCGGACGTAGCGATTGTCAACATCGTGGCGCCTGCTCATCTTGAGGGCTTTGGCTCAATTGATCGCGTGGCGATGGCAAAGGGTGAAATTTACGATGCACTCAAGCCTGAAGGCGTTGCAATTATTAACCTTGATGATGCTTATGCGAGTCAGTATTTGCGGCAGACAGCTTCCCATCCACAGCTGACATTTTCGTTGCGCAATCCCCATGCGGACGTTTACGCCGAGAAGTTCGAACTCAATCAGTCCGGCTATTACAGTGTAAAAGTGCACTCACCAATCGGTCTGCTTGACGTAGAGCTGCCGCTGCTGGGTACGCACAATGTGCGCAATGCGTTGGCTTCCTGTGCGATCGCGATAGCCATGAAGATGCCTGGGAACGCGATCGTGCAGGGGCTCAAGCAGGTCAAACCGACAAAAGGCCGGCTGGCGCCCGTCACGGATATTCCGGGAATCCGTCTGATCGATGATTCTTATAATGCCAATCCAGCGTCCATCAACGCTGCCATTGATGTGCTGGCGCAGGCGTCAGGCGATACCTGCCTGGTGCTGGGTGGAATGGGTGAACTCGGCGAAAAAAGTGACGCCTTTCATGAAGCGGTAGGGGCGTACGCAGCAGAGCAGGGCATTGCATCCGTTTACAGTCTGGGGCCCGCGGCACCGCATTACAAACGGGGCTTTGACGGCGCCAATCATGGTAATGCAAGTTTCACGATTTGTGCTGATCACGCGGCTATCGCGCAGGCACTTTTGCAGCACGAAACGAACAAGTTAATTCTGATAAAGGGGTCTCGTAGCACGGCTATGGAAAAAGTTATTGATGAGCTGCGGTCTCTGACGGGCAAACACGAGGAACAATCCTGATGCTGCTCTGGTTGGCGGACTACCTCAAAGGCTATATCTCCTTTTTTAACGTTTTCCAGTATCTGACGTTCCGCGGCATTCTCGGTGTGCTGACCGCGCTCGGCATCGCATTCGTCATCGGTCCGATGATGATACGCAAACTGAGCTATCACCAGATCGGACAATCCGTTCGCAGTGACGGGCCGCAAAGCCACTTGAGCAAGGCAGGTACTCCGACCATGGGGGGCGCGCTGATCCTGGTGGCGATTTTTGTCAGCACTTTGCTGTGGGCTGACCTGAGTAACCGTTATGTATGGGTGGTGCTGTTTGTCACCTTTGTTTTTGGTGCAGTGGGTTGGGTCGATGACTATCGCAAGGTGGTGCAGCGTAACTCGAAGGGCTTGCCGGCCAAATGGAAATACTTCTGGCAATCGGTTGCGGGTTTAGGCGTTGCGTTCTTCCTCTATTACACCGCGCAGACGCCAGCAGAGACCCAGTTGCTGGTACCGTTTTTCAAAAATGTGCAGATCGATATTGGCTGGTTCTACATCGTGCTGACGTACTTTGTCATTGTAGGTACATCCAACGCCGTGAACCTGACAGATGGTCTCGACGGTCTGGCAATCCTGCCGACGGTGCTGGTCGGTGGCGCGCTGGGTGTATTTGCGTATGTCACCGGTAATTCCCAGTTTGCCAATTATCTGCAGATTCCCTATATCGCTGGCACCGGCGAGCTGATTGTGATTTGTGGCTCGCTGGTGGGGGCAGGTCTGGGATTCCTCTGGTTCAACACCTATCCCGCGCAGGTATTCATGGGTGATGTGGGTGCACTGGCGCTGGGTGGCATTCTGGGCGTGCTGGCCGTTATTACGCGGCAGGAAATCGTGCTTTTTATCATGGGTGGTGTCTTTGTAATGGAGACGGTGTCCGTGATTCTGCAGGTAGCCTCATTCAAGCTGACCGGGCGCCGGATATTCCGCATGGCACCCATTCATCACCATTTCGAACTGAAAGGCTGGGCGGAGCCCAAGGTCATTGTCCGGTTCTGGATTATTACCGTCATTCTGGTGTTGATCGGATTGGCAACACTGAAGTTGCGCTAGGAGAACAGGGTGAATCAACTGACAGGAAAATACGTCGTCATCGGACTGGGCAAGACCGGCCTGTCCTGCGTGCGTTTTTTGAAGCACCTCGGATGCGATGTTGCTGTCATTGATACACGTTCCCAGCCGCCAGGGCTTGATGAGCTGAAGGCAGAGTTCTCTGATGTACGATTTCTCAGCGGTACGCTTGATCAATTTGATTTGACCACGGCGCAGGAATTGATCGTCAGCCCGGGTCTGTCAATCCGTATGCCGGCGATTGCAAAAGCCCAGGCAGCGGGTGTTTCCATCGCTGGCGACATTGAGTTGTTCTGCCGTACCGTTAGCGAGCCAGTCATCGCGGTGACAGGTTCAAATGGCAAGAGCACTGTAGTCACGTTGCTGGGTGAGTTGCTTGCGGCGGTAGGAATAAAAGTGAAAGTGGCCGGCAATATTGGTCTGCCTGTGCTGGATGCACTGCTTGCAAAAGAGCCCGTTGATGTGTGGGTGCTGGAACTCTCCAGCTTCCAGCTTGAAACCACACAAAGCCTGGCGGCCCAGGTGGCCTGTATCCTTAACGTTACCGAAGATCATATGGATCGTTATGACTCGCTGAACGACTATGCCAGCGCAAAGCAGCGGATCTTCGACCAGTGTGATACCGCGGTTTACTGGATCGATGATCCCCGCACCTGCCCCGTGGCGCAGAATTGCAAGCGTGCTCCCTTTGGCGGGAGTGATAACAATCGTGGCCGCTTTTATGTCGCCAGCCAGGCTGGTCAGTCCTGGGTGATGGATGGCAACACCGCGATCATTGCTGATACGGATCTGTTGATCAAGGGCGCGCACAATCTGCTGAATGTGGCTGCCGTATTCACCATGCTGGATGTTTTTGGTGTCGATTACCGTTCAGTGCTGCCGGCGCTGAAGGTGTTTCCCGGACTGTCGCATCGCTGCCAGTGGGTGGCGAGTGCCAATGGCGTTGCCTGGTACAACGATTCGAAAGGAACCAATGTAGGTGCTGCCCAGGCAGCAATCGAAGGTTTGGGAGGCTCCATCGCAGGCAAGCTGATCTGGATTGCAGGCGGTGATGGCAAGGGTGCTGATTTCTCGGTATTGCAGCCAGTGGTCAAGCAATATGTGCGTCATACGGTACTGCTGGGGCGGGATGCTGATGCGATTGCTGCAGTGGTTGCACCCGTGTGCAGTAATACGACGGTGGCATCGTTGCAGGAAGCCGTGTCCGTCGCGGCAGATATCGCCCAGCCGGGTGATGTGGTCCTGCTGTCACCTGCGTGCGCCAGCCTGGACATGTTCAAAAATTATGAGGATCGCGGCGATCAGTTTGTTGCTGCGGTGAAAGCGAAGGTGAGCCAACAGTGAATCCGTCACGATTGACACAGATAAGCACGGGATTGAGCCGGCGGCAGTGGATTTTGCTGTTCTCGATCGTGCTGTCCGTTATTGGTGTCGTGATGGTGGGCTCAGCATCCATGGATATGGCGGCACTGACATATAAGTCGCCTTTCTATTTTGTGCAGCGCCAGCTGGTGTTCCTGGTGGGTGGCATCGTGTGTGCGGCGCTGGTGTATCAGGTGCCCCTGTCTGTTTGGGAACGCAGCAGTGTGCCGCTTCTGTTCGTCGCCTATTTTCTGTTGCTGCTGGTGCTGATTCCGGGAATCGGACGGACGGTGAACGGAAGTACCCGTTGGCTGGCTGCGGGTCCGATCAATGTTCAGGTGTCCGAAATCGTTAAAGTGTGCGCGATGATGTATGTGGCCGGTTATCTGGTGCGTCGTACCCATGAAGTTCGCGAACGTTTTTCGGGTTTCATCAAGCCGGTCATGCTGCTGTCCATCATGGTGGCGTTTCTCATGAAGCAGCCGGATTTCGGTGCGGTAGTGGTAATCATGACGTCGGTGTTCGTCATGCTGTTTCTGGCGGGTGTGAAGTTTGGTCAGTTCATGCTGGTCATTGTCGGCAGTCTGGCGGCTGGCGCCCTGATGGTGTTTTCATCCACTTACCGCATGAAACGGGTGCTGGGTTATATCGATCCCTGGGCAGAGCAATATGCCTCCGGCTATCAGCTGGTGCAGAGTCTGATTGCATTTGGTCGCGGCGAGTGGACAGGGGTGGGATTGGGTAACGGCATCCAGAAGCTGTTCTATCTGCCGGAAGCGCACACGGATTTCGTGTTTGCGGTGATGGCGGAAGAATTTGGTCTGCTGGGAAATCTTGTCGTCTTGGCACTGTTTATGGGGCTGGTGTTTACTGCGCTGTCGGTGGGCCGTGCAGCCGAAAAACAGGGCAAGCGTTTCAACGGCTACCTGGTGTATGGACTCAGCGTCATGCTAGGCATGCAGGCACTGGTCAACATGGGGGTCAGCAGTGGACTTTTGCCAACCAAAGGATTGACCTTGCCGCTGATCAGCTACGGTGGCAGCAGTCTGATCATCGTCTGCGTCGTGCTGGCACTGATCATGCGTGCTGACT
Source organism: Gammaproteobacteria bacterium (assembly GCA_041395845.1). GTDB lineage: Bacteria > Pseudomonadota > Gammaproteobacteria > Pseudomonadales > Ketobacteraceae > Ch67. Next base: position 79,057 of record JAWKZS010000012.1, on the reverse strand, counting down.
ACGAAAACGGGCAGAAGCCAGCCAAGTCTCCTTCCAAGCAGCCGCAGCTGAATCTGGAGGTGACGGGATGAGCGCCAGACCATTGCAGCGTATTCTGATTACCGCCGGCGGTACCGGTGGACATGTTTTTCCTGCCCTTGCGGTTGCCAAAGCGTTTCAGGCTCAGGGTGTGGAAGTGCGTTGGGTTGGAACGCGTCAGGGAATTGAGTCCCGCGTGGTGCCTGCAAATGAAATCGCAATCGACTATCTGGATGTCGCGGGCGTGCGGGGGCAAGGACTGAAGCGGTTGCTGCTGGCCCCGATCAAAATTGCCCGGGGCGTACTGCGGGTCATGTCTATTATTCGCGCTTTCCAGCCAGATGCCGTGCTGGGCATGGGTGGCTTTGTTACCGGACCCACCGGTGTGGCTGCTTGGCTGAGTGGGCGGCCGTTGTTTATTCATGAGCAGAATGCCATCGCCGGTTTCACCAATCGCATGCTGTCGACACTGGCACGCCGGGTTTTTCAGGCCTTCCCGACGGCTTTTCCGGCGAGCGCCAAAGTGGCAACCACGGGTAATCCGGTGCGGCAGGAAATTGTGCAACTGTCTGCTCCGGAACAGCGTTACGGTGATCGCGCTGGCCCGTTGCGGATTCTGGTACTGGGTGGCAGTCAGGGTGCTGTCAGTCTCAATCAGACGGTTCCCCAGGCGTTCGCGCAACTGCAGGGAAAACTGGATTTCGTCGTGCGTCACCAGGCGGGCCCAAAAAATATCGATGCCGCCAAGGCGCTCTATCAGCAGGCCGGTGTCGAAGCAGACGTGGTGCCTTTCATTGAAGACATGGCTACGGCATATGGTTGGGCCGATCTGGTGATCTGTCGCTCCGGTGCGCTGACGGTCAGCGAACTGGCCGCAGCGGGTGTTGCATCCCTGCTGATTCCCTATCCCCATGCGGTTGACGATCACCAGACCCGCAATGGCGAATATCTCAGCCAGCAGGGTGCAGCCGTGCTGGTACAACAGCAACACACGACGCCAGCGGCGCTGGCGACATTGATTCTGAATTCGTTTTCCGATCGGGCGCAACTCCAGATCATGGCAACCAGGGCTCGCGAACTGGCCATGCAGGATGCTACCGGAAAAGTGGTTCGCGCCTGTCAGGAGGTTGTCGGTGGAAACTAGAAAGATCAACACGCGCATGATTGAAATTCCGGAAATGCGCCGGATTCGCACCATTCATTTCGTGGGAATCGGTGGTGCCGGTATGTGCGGTATTGCCGAGGTGTTGCTGAACCAGGGCTACGCAATTACCGGCAGCGATATCAAGGCCGGGGAGACCACCCGCCGCCTCGAGTCACTGGGTGCCAGGATCTTTGTCGGCCACAATGCCGCGAACATCAAACAGGCCAATGTGGTAGTGGTTTCGTCTGCAGTGAAGCAGGACAATCCGGAACTGGTTGCGGCCCGTGATGCCCGCGTTCCGATCGTGCCGCGGGCCGAGATGCTGGCTGAGCTGATGCGCTACCGTCACGGCATCGCAGTCGCGGGCACCCACGGCAAAACCACCACCACCAGTCTGATCGCTTCCATACTGGCGGAAGGCAAACTCGACCCTACCTTTGTTATCGGCGGCCTGCTGAACAGTGCAGGCACCAATGCCAGGCTGGGCGACAGTCGCTATTTCGTAGCAGAAGCGGACGAAAGCGATGCCTCGTTCCTGCATTTGCAGCCGATGACCTCAATCGTCACCAACATCGATGCCGACCACATGACCACCTATGGTGGTGATTTCAGCCGGCTCAAGGAAACCTTTATCCAGTTCCTGCATAACCTGCCGTTCTATGGTTTGGCGGTGGTCTGCATGGATGATCCAGTGGTGCGTGACATCCTGGAAGCGATTACCCGCCCCACCATTACCTATGGTGTGCACCCCGATGCGGATGTGCGGGCTGAAAATATCCGTCTTGAAGGAACCCAGTCCCATTTTCAGGTGTTGCGTCGGGACAAAGCAGGCGTACTCGATGTGACGCTGAATATTCCCGGCCACCACAACGTGCTGAACGCGCTTGCGGCGATTGCAGTCGCTACCGACGAAGGCATCGATGACCACGCCATTGTTACCGCGCTGGCAAAATTCCAGGGTGTCGGTCGCCGGTTCCAGGTCTACGGCCAGTTTCCGGTTGAGGACGGCAGCGTCACACTGGTCGACGATTATGGCCATCACCCCCGCGAGGTGGCTGCTACCCTGGCGGCAGCACGGGCAGCGTATCCTGGCCAGCGTATTGTCATGCTGTACCAGCCCCATCGTTACAGCCGGACCCGCGAACTGTATGAAGATTTTGTCGGCGTGCTGTCGGATGTCGACCTGCTGTTGCTGATGGAAGTCTATTCAGCGGGTGAGGATCCGATTGCCGGTGCTGATGGTCGTAGTCTCAGCCGCAGTATCCGTCAGCGCGGCACTGTTGACCCCATTTTTATTGATGACGCCAGCCAGATTCCGGCCGTCCTGGGTCGCGTTCTGAAGGCGGGCGATATTCTCATGACCCAAGGTGCCGGTAATGTCGGCGCCATCGCAGTCAACCTGGCCAGCAGCCAGTTGAAGGAAGTGTAACGGAGCAGGTATGAACGGGCAGTTGCAGGCACTCGGCAAAATTGGTGTGTTGTTCGGTGGCGAATCCGCCGAGCGTGAGATCTCCCTTCGCAGTGGCAAGGCAGTCTTTGCGGCGCTGCAGAATCTGGGGGCCGATGTCGTCGCCATCGACGTGCGTTTCAATGACAGTCTGTTTGCCCAGCTGCGGGGCATCGATTTCGCGTTCATCGCCCTGCATGGACGTGGTGGCGAGGATGGCGTCATCCAGGGTTTGCTCGAAATCATGGGCATTCAGTACACCGGTAGTGGCGTTGCAGCATCTGCGCTCGGCATGGACAAGTTGCGCACCAAATGGTTGTGGCAGGGAGCAGGCTTGCCGACGCCCGAGTTTTTTGCGGTCAGCGCCGTGGAACAATTGAATGGAATGGTGGAACAATTGGGTGGTGCCGTGATGGTCAAGCCATCCCATGAAGGTTCCAGCATCGGCATGTCGCGGGCAACGTCGCAGGCAGAACTCGAACAGGCTTTTGCCAAGGCGCAAAGTCACGACAGTGATGTTCTGGTGGAGCGCTGGATCACTGGCCAGGAATTTACCTGCGCCGTGCTCAATGGCACCGCGCTGCCAGTGATCCGCCTCAAAACCCCCAACGTGTTTTACGACTACGAAGCCAAGTACCAGTCCAACAATACCGAGTACCTAGTTCCGTGTGGGCTGACCACAGAGCAGGAAGCGCAGTTGCAGGCACTCTGCGTCAAAGCGTTCCATGCGGTGGGCTGTAAAGTCTGGGGCCGTGTTGATGCAATGATGGATACACAAGGGCAGTTCTGGCTGCTCGAAGTCAACACCGTTCCTGGCATGACCGATCACAGCCTGGTGCCGATGGCGGCGCGGGCGGCAGGCCAAAGCTTCGAGCAACTGGTGCAGAACATTCTGTTAGGTAGCGCAGGCAGGGTATGAAACGGCGGGAAACCAAAAGTCGCGGCGCAACCCCCAAAAAGCCGACGCAGTCCTGGCGCGAACGCGCCGGAAAAACGTTGGTGCAGCAGCGTGAAACAGCACGGAAAAGTGCCCGCTTTGCTGCTGCCGGGGTTTTGCTGGCAGTGGCTGCCACAGGCTTGTGGTATTCGCAGCAACTGACGGTGGCAGTCGCAGAACGGTTTCCGATCCAGCGCATTCATGTTCTGGGTGCAATCAAGCACGTTGAACGCAATGCACTTGAAGCAGCATTGAGCCCCTACATGGAAGAAAGTTTCTTCGGAATCGATCTGGAAGAAGTTCGCCAAACCGCAGAATCGATGACCTGGATTGACGCCGCAAATGTTCGCAAAGAGTGGCCCAATACCCTCGTCGTAACGCTGCAGGAACGCATTCCGGTAGCGAACTGGGGAAAAAATCAGTTTTTAAGTGCAAAAGGTGAAATATTTTTTGCAGAACACGTGCAACCCGATGCAAATTTGCCTACTTTTATTGGCATGGCAGAACAGGCCGCACTGATTGCTCAACACTATGTGCAAATGCAGGCAGTTTTGAAGGATGCAGGGTTGTCGATCACGACGCTGGAAATGTCGGATCGGATATCGATGACAGTAAAACTGGCCGGTGGATTGACACTGGTGATTGACGAGAAGGAAAGCCTGGAAAAGCTGCAACGCTTCACCGCGGTTTACCGGCTCTTTTCGGAAGAACTAAGGCAACAACTATTACGCGTAGATCTACGCTACGAAAACGGGCTAGCTATCAAGTGGAAGAAGGGCGATGGTGACACAAACGCTGCGTAACATGCTGGGTATGGGGGAGTCGCATTCTGTTAGTCAGCCGCACGAGCGGTTGATCGGCACCAGCCGGAACAGAATGGACAAAATGATCGTCGGCCTGGATATCGGCACCTCCAAAGTGGTTGCCATCGTCGGCCAGCTCAAGGGCGATGGCACCATCGAAGTCGTCGGCATCGGTTCCTCTCCGTCCCGCGGCCTCAAGAAGGGAGTGGTGGTGGATATCGAATCCACGGTCCAGTCCATTCAGCGGGCGATAGAAGAAGCCGAGCTGATGGCCGGCTGCCAGATCCACTCCGTCTACGTCGGCATTGCCGGCAGCCACATTCGCAGTCTGAACAGCCATGGCATCGTGGCTGTTCGCGATCGCGAAGTGAATCGTGCGGATCTGGAGCGGGTTATCGACGCAGCCCAGGCAGTGCCGATTCCGGCGGACCAGAAAGTCCTGCACATCCTGCCCCAGGAATATGTCATCGACTCCCAGGAAGGTATCAAGGAGCCGCTGGGCATGTCCGGTGTTCGCCTCGAAGCCAAGGTGCACCTGGTGACCTGCGCGGTCAACGCATCCCAGAACATCGAGCGTTGCGTGCGCCGTTGCGGTCTCGAAGTGGAAGACATCATTCTGGAACAGCTGGCATCTGCTTATGCCGTCCTGACTGACGACGAGAAAGAACTGGGTGTCTGCATGGTGGATATCGGCGGGGGGACTACCGATATTGCCGTGTTCACGGAAGGTTCCATTCGTCATACCGCCGTGATTCCGATCGCTGGCGACCAGGTCACCAATGACATCGCGATGGCACTGCGTACGCCGACGGAACACGCCAACGACATCAAGATCAAATATGCCTGTGCACTGACCCAGCTGGCCGGACCCAACGAAACCATCAAGGTGGCCAGCGTTGGTGACCGTCCGCCCCGCGAGCTTTCCCGTCAGGCACTGGCCGAAGTGGTCGAGCCCCGTTACGACGAACTGTTCTCTCTGGTCCAGGCGGAATTGCGCCGCTCCGGTTACGAAGACCTGATTGCAGCGGGCATCGTATTGACCGGTGGCTCTGCTCGTATGGAAGGTGCAGTGGAACTGGCAGAAGAAATTTTTCATATGCCGGTACGGCTGGCGTCGCCACAGGGCATCGCCGGTCTGACCGAAATGGTGAAAAACCCGATTTACTCAACCGGTGTGGGACTGCTGCTGTACGGACAGAAGCAGGTGGAAGCCGGTTTGGCCCAGAACAAAGGTCAGATCCAGCAGCAGCCTGGCATGATGGATCGGATGAAGACCTGGTTTAAAGGCAATTTTTGATTAGCGCGGTGCCGACAGCGTCGGTTACGACAAAACAGTCTCTTGGAAAAAGAGAAAACAGCAGAAGGAAAATGGGAGATTAAATATGTTCGAATTGGTGGATAACGTTCCTCAGAACGCAGTGATCAAAGTTATCGGTGTGGGCGGTGGTGGCGGCAACGCAGTCGAACACATGATGAGCAGTCAGGTAGACGGTGTGGAGTTCATCTGCGCCAACACCGATGCTCAGGCCCTCAAAAACATGAATGCCAAGACCTTGCTGCAGCTCGGTGGTGCAGTGACCAAGGGTCTGGGTGCAGGTGCCAATCCGAATGTTGGCCGTGAAGCCGCGCTGGAAGATCGCGATCGCATCCGTGAAGTGCTGGCCGGTGCCGACATGGTGTTCATCACGGCCGGCATGGGTGGTGGTACCGGTACCGGCGGTGCGCCCATCGTCGCAGAAATTGCCAAGGAAATGGGCATCCTGACCGTTGCGGTTGTCACCAAGCCTTTCCCCTTCGAAGGCAAAAAGCGGATGGCCGTTGCGCAGGAAGGTATGAAATACCTGAGCGAAAACGTTGACTCGCTGATCACCATTCCCAATGAAAAGCTGCTGGATGTACTGGGTCCGCGTACCAGTCTGCTGGATGCATTCAAGGCGGCCAACGATGTATTGCTCGGCGCTGTGCAGGGCATCGCAGACCTGATGATCCGTCCTGGTATGATGAACGTTGACTTCGCCGACGTTCGCACCGTCATGTCAGAAATGGGCATGGCAATGATGGGCACCGGCCGTGCTACTGGTGAAAACCGTGCACGGGAAGCGGCTGAAGCTGCGATTCGCAGCCCGCTGCTGGACGACGTCAATCTGCAGGGCGCCCGCGGTATCTTGGTCAACATCACTGCCGGTGAAAGCCTGTCACTGGGCGAATTCTCTGAAGTGGGTGACACTGTGGAAGAGTTCGCATCTGACAACGCCACTGTTGTAGTTGGCACAGTTATTGATCCCACTTTGGGAGACGAGCTGCGCGTCACCGTGGTTGCGACCGGTTTGGGTAATGCTGCATCGGCAGTGGCCCAGGAGCAGGTTGCGCCGGTTCGCGCAGTGGAGTCAGTGACCAAACGGTCCACTCCCGATGTTGTCACAGACTACAAGCGGTTCGATCAGCCAGCCATTGATCGCGCCCGTCTGAAGCAACAGGAAGTGCGTCGCAGAGCGGTCATGGACACCGATGTGAATCGTGAATATTTGGATATTCCGACATTTCTGCGCCGCCAAGCGGACTGAAATGCTCAAAAAATGCACAAATTGACGTGATTAGGTTGGTGAGCCTAGGAAAAGCTGCTAGTATTCCGGCAGCTTAAACGAAGTGCCTTACTTCATTAACCTAACTGTGTGAGTGAGATGATAAGACAGCGCACGCTGAAAAATGTAATCCGTGCCACGGGCATTGGTCTGCACTCAGGTAAGAAAGTTTACCTGACGTTGCGTCCTGCGCCGGTGAACACGGGCATTGTGTTCTGCCGTACGGATCTCAATCCTGTAGTCACTATCGAAGCCAAGGCCAACAACGTGGGCGACACCGTTCTTTCTACCAACCTGGTGAAAGGCGAAGCCCGCGTATCGACTGTCGAACATCTGATGTCAGCGTTTGCCGGTCTGGGAATCGATAATGCCTACGTGGATTTGAGTGCGCCGGAAGTGCCTATCATGGATGGTAGCGCTGGCCCCTTTGTTTTCCTTCTGCAATCGGCAGGTATCGAAGAACAGAACGCTCTGAAACAGTTCATCCGGATCAAGCGCAAGGTGACCGTCTCTGACGGAGACAAGTCCGCCACGCTGCTGCCGTTTGATGGTTTCAAGATGGAGTTCACGATTGACTTCGATCACCCCGTCATCAAAGGGCGCGGTCAGAGCATTTCTATTGATTTTTCAAGTACTTCCTTCGTTCGCGAAGTGAGTCGAGCGCGGACCTTCGGCTTCATGAAGGATATCGAGCACCTGCGCAAGCACAACCTGGCGCTGGGCGGCAGCACCGAAAACGCCATTGTGGTGGATGAATACCGGATTCTGAACGAAGACGGTCTGCGCTACGAAGACGAGTTCGTGCGGCACAAGGTGCTGGATGCCGTGGGTGACCTGTACATGCTGGGCAAGAGCCTTATCGGTGAATTCCGTGGCTACAAATCCGGTCATGCCCTGAACAATCGACTGGTGCGCGAACTGCTCGCCCAGAAGGATGCCTGGGAAATGGTCACGTTCGACCGTGAGCGCACAGCCCCTATCAGCTACGTCAAACCCATCCTGGCTGCGGAGTAGTTCGCAGCCTGTGCACAAAATCCGGTCATAGTGCCGGATTTTGTGGCAATTCCCTCAATCTTTGCCATAGTTACCCAAGGTCATCGCCAGCCGGCGTAGTGATTCTGCCAGCTGCGGGTCGCTCAGGCTGTCTGCTGTTTCCTTCAAAAGCTGGCGATTGGCTTGCGATACAGGCTCCACATCACGGGTTTTATGTTGGTGCAATACCGGTGACGCCGCCTGAATCCGAATGCTGATTTTTTCCAACTCATTGAAATTTTTGTATTTTTTGAGTTTTGGAAGAATCTGCGGCGCAAGGAATCGCAATTGGGTCGCCGCTGCGCCTGTCGCAGCACTGAGTGTCAGAACCCCCCGTTCATAGGATCGAACCTGACAATAATCGGCCAGCATGGATGGCAGCAACCGGCATAAAAGCTGTTGCAGTTCATCGGATTGGCGCGATTTTTGAGTGAGGGACTTCACTTCCTGGGTATGAAGTATGAGATCCCTTACATTTTTTATGTTAGTTTCCGGCACCGCTGGTCAAAGAAATGAATGGTTTGTGAACGAAAAGTGACGTATTCCGCGTCACGGTGTGGTTCGAGAGTCAGAGCAATATGAATATTATCCTATTTGATTCCCAAACGGGTCATTCCCGCACACTTCGACTAAGGGTCGGCGTATTGTCTGTTCTGGCGATGATGCTCGGCGTCATACTGATGGCGTCTGGTGCCGTTGCAGGCTACTGGTTCAAAGATCAGATGCTGGGTCAGGATGGGGATCTCACCCGGTTCTTTCGGCAGGACATAGCCAGCAATGCAGAAAAAGTCACTGAAGCACGGCAGCAGGCGGAAGAGCAGCTGACGGCGATTACGGTGCGGATGGCCGAGTTGCAGGCGCGCCTGGTGCGTCTTGATGCGTTGGGCGAGCGCCTGGTGGACATTGCCAAACTGGATGGTGGTGAGTTTGACTTTTCCCAGTCACCTGCAGTCGGCGGGCCGGATGGTGGCGAATTGGGTGTGGCCTACGAGCGCCCGAGTTTCCTGGTGGATCTGGATCGCCTGGCCTCCGATATCGAGCAGCGCGAACATCAGCTGCAGGTGCTGGATAGCCTGCTTGCCAATCGAAAACTCCAGAAAGACGCGTACCTGGCGGGGCGGCCTGTGGTGAAGGGCTGGATGTCTTCCCGCTACGGTCGTCGCACGGATCCCTTTACCGGCCGTCTGGCCTGGCATGAGGGTGTCGATTTCGCGGGCAAGGAAGGTTCTGGCATTGTGTCGGTGGGTTCTGGTGTGGTCACCTGGGCTGGCGAGCGTTATGGCTATGGCCTGTTGGTGGAAGTCAATCACGGCGGCGGTTATACCACCCGCTATGCCCACGCCAAGACGGTGGACGTCAAGGTGGGTGATATCGTCAAGAAAGGCCAGGTACTTGGCACCATGGGCAGCAGTGGCCGCTCAACCGGTCCCCACGTTCACTTTGAAGTCCGCCTGAACGGTAAGGCGGTGGATCCCTCCCGCTATATCTTCCGCAATCAGGGTTGATTGTTTCCAAACGGCAGCGGGTGCACCAGCAGCGTGCGCCCTGTCGCCATTCTGTTGCGTAAACGCTTTATCCTCCACGGAAAATAACGTTAGAATTGCCACCTTTGAAGCTTTTCCCTGTCCAAGTGGATCGTATCCCTTGCAGATGCCGGTCGGGGGAATTCCAGCCTCACTCTTTGAGTCTTAGAAGTGAATACCTATGTTGGGACCACTGTTACGCAAGATCTTTGGAAGCAAAAACGAGCGCGAACTCAAGCGGATGGGGAAACTGGTCGCGCGGATCAACGAACTGGAAGCCGACCTGCAAAAATTGAGTGACCAACAGCTGCAGGCCAAGACCCCTGAGTTCCGCCAGCGCCTTGAAAAAGGCGAAGCACTGGACAACCTGTTGCCCGAAGCGTTCGCGGTGGTGCGTGAAGCCAGTCGGCGGGTGATGGGCATGCGTCATTTCGATGCCCAGATGATTGGTGGTATCGCGCTGCACGAAGGCAAGATTGCCGAGATGCGTACGGGTGAGGGTAAAACCCTGACCGCGACCCTGCCGGTCTACTTGAATGCACTGGCGGGCGACGGCGTTCACGTCGTGACGGTCAACGATTACCTGGCCCAGCGTGACGCCAACTGGATGCGGCCGCTGTATGAATTCCTGGGCATGAGCGTCGGCGTAATCCTGTCCCAGCAGCCGTCTGACCAGAAGCGGGCTGCCTACGCCTGTGACATTACCTACGGTACCAACAACGAATACGGCTTTGATTATCTGCGCGACAATATGGCCTTCACCCTGCAGGACCGGGTGCAGGGGCCGCTGGCGTTCGCAGTGGTGGACGAAGTGGACTCCATCCTCATCGATGAGGCCCGTACGCCGCTGATCATTTCCGGCCCAAGCGAAGACAGTTCCGAACTGTATCGTCGCATCAATCTGCTGATTCCCCGTCTCAAGCGCGGCTACGAAGAATCCGAAGAGCCCTGTCATTACACCATTGACGAGAAGAACCGTCAGGTGGAATTGACTGAGGAAGGCCATGTTTTCATCGAAGAGCTGCTTACGGAATCAAAACTGCTGGCCGAAGGCGAGAGCCTGTATGCCGCCAACAACCTGAATCTGCTGCACCATGTCCATGCAGCGCTGAAGGCTCATGCCCTGTTTCATCGCGATGTGGAATACATCGTCCAGAATGGCCAGATCGTAATTGTTGACGAGCACACCGGCCGCACCATGCCGGGCCGGCGCTGGTCGGACGGTATTCATCAGGCTATCGAAGCGAAGGAAGGCGTTAAAATCCAGTCGGAAAACCAGACGCTGGCCTCCACTACCTTCCAGAATTATTTCCGCCTGTATCGGAAGCTGTCCGGGATGACCGGTACCGCCGATACGGAAGCGTTCGAATTCCGCCAGATCTATGGTCTGGATGTGGTCGTTATTCCGACCAACAGGCCCATGGTGCGCAAGGATCACAACGATCTGATCTACATGACGGCGGAAGAAAAATACGAAGCCATCATCGAAGACATCAAGGCGCAGATCGAAGCCGGGCGGCCAATTCTGGTGGGCACGGCCTCTATCGAAACGTCCGAGTATCTGTCCAATCTGCTGAAGAAGCAGAAGATCGCGCACAAGGTTCTGAACGCCAAATTCCACGCCCAGGAAGCCGAGATCATTGCGCAGGCAGGGCAGCCCGGTGCGCTGACTATCGCCACCAACATGGCCGGTCGCGGCACCGATATTCTGTTGGGCGGTAACTGGCAGGTTGAGGTGGCAGCAATCGAGAATCCAACCCAGGAGCAGATCGATGCGATCAAGGCGGCCTGGGAAGAGCGCCATGCCAAGGTGCTGGAAGCCGGTGGTTTGCACATCATCGGTACCGAGCGGCACGAATCCCGCCGTATCGACAACCAGTTGCGCGGTCGCTCCGGCCGTCAGGGTGACCCGGGTTCATCCCGTTTCTATCTGTCGCTGGAAGACAACCTGATGCGGATTTTTGCGTCCGATCGGGTGAAAGGTCTGATGCAGACATTGGGCATGGAACGCGGTGAGGCCATCGAGCATCGCTGGGTGACCCGCTCCATCGAAAATGCGCAGAAGAAAGTGGAAGGCCGCAATTTCGACATCCGTAAGTCCCTGCTGGAATACGATGATGTGGCCAACGATCAGCGTCGCGTGGTGTACGAACAGCGCAACGATATCCTCACGGCAGACGATATTTCTGCCAACATCAAGGCCATTCGCGCCGATGTGGTGAACCAGTTCATCAACAGCTACATTCCGCCCCAGAGCATGGTGGAGCAGTGGGATCTGGAAGGGCTGGAGCGGGCGCTGGAAACTGATTTCCGCGAGGATATGCCGCTGCGACAGTGGATGGAGGAAGACAAATCACTCCACGAAGAAACCCTGCGCGCGAAAATCCTCCAGCAGCTTGAAGATGCCTATGGCGCGAAAGAGGCGGCACTGGGTGATGAAACCCATGTGATGCGCCAGCTGGAAAAGCATGTGATGCTGGCGACGCTGGATCGCCTGTGGAAAGAGCACCTCGCCAACATGGATCATCTGCGCCAGGGTATTCATCTGCGTGGCTATGCCCAGAAGAATCCCAAGCAGGAATACAAGCGCGAGGCCTTCGAGCTGTTCCAGACCTTTCTGGAAAATGTGCAGCTGGAAGTGATCCGGATTCTGGCAACGGTCGAACTGCGACGTCAGGAAGAAGTGGAAGAGCTGGAGCGGCAGCGACGCGAAGCCGCCGAGCGTGATATCAAGATGCAGCATGCAAGTGCATCCGGTATGGCGCAGCCCGAAGCAGAAGAGGACGAAGGCGAACAAGGTTCGGCAACTTTCCAGCGTACAGAACGTAAAGTGGGGCGTAACGAACCCTGCCCCTGCGGATCCGGCAAGAAATACAAACACTGTCACGGACAGGTTGAGTAATCTGGCGGATGCGAACGAAAGGGGCTGCAAAGGCCCCTTTTTTCATTGTCGGTTAGTACAAGCGGAGATTGATCATGGCGGTTGGAAAGGAAACCTGTGGCACTTTGTATCCGGTGAAAGGATTTCGTCTGGGCACGACCAAAGCAGGGGTCAAAAAACCTGATCGACGTGACCTTGTGATCATGGAGGCTGCGTCTGGCAGTACGATCGCTGGCGTGTTTACTCTCAATGCGTTCTGTGCGGCACCAGTCCATATCTGCAAGGATCATCTGCAGCAAACCGGCGGCAAGGCGCAGGGTTGTGTGTATCTTATTACCAATACCGGCTATGCCAATGCCGGCACCGGTGAACCGGGCATGCAGAATGCGAAGGCCGTGTGTGCAGCCTTGGCGGACAAAACCGGCGTGCCGGTGCAGAACACCTTGCCTTTCTCTACCGGTGTCATTGGTGAGCCTTTGCCGGTGGATCGGATCGTCAATGGTATTCCAGGGGCGCTGTCTGCATTGTCGGAAGAAGGCTGGAATGAAGCTGCGCTGGGTATCATGACGACCGACACACGTCCCAAAGGCGCGTCGGTTCAGCTGCAGCTGGAAGGCAAGACGGTGACGATCACCGGAATTTCCAAGGGCGCCGGCATGATCAAGCCGAACATGGCAACGATGCTCGGGTATGTGGCGACCGATGCTGCGATCGGCAGTGCACTGCTGCAAAAACTGGTGAAAGACGCGGCGGACATTTCCTTCAACGCCATTACCGTGGATGGTGACACCTCTACCAATGATTCCTGCATGCTGGTTGCCACCGGGCAGTCCGGCGTTGCTATCAAAGTCGAAAAGCCCGATAACCTGGAACTGTTCCGCGCCGCCCTGAATGATGTCTTTGTGCAACTGGCTCATGCAATCGTCCGGGATGGTGAAGGTGCCACCAAGTTCATCACCGTATCTGTTGAGCAGGCGGATTCCGTTGAAGAAGCGCGGGAGGTGGCTTACACCGTGGCGCATTCTCCGCTGGTGAAAACAGCGTTGTTTGCCAGCGACCCCAACTGGGGACGGATTCTGGCGGCAGTAGGGCGTGCCAATATTGCGGCGCTGGATGTCACGAAAGTGGATCTGTATCTGAATGCTGTGTTGATTGCCCAGGCCGGTGCGCTGGCGCCGACCTATACGGAAGCGGCGGGCGCCGCTGAAATGCAGAAAGAGGAAATCACCATTCGTATCGTGCTGGGACGTGGTGAGGCCAGCGCCAACATTTACACCACTGACTTTTCTTACGACTACGTCAAGATCAATGCAGATTATCGCAGCTGAATCATGAAGCGTATCCATGTCATGGCCGCAGTAATTGAGCGCGGCGACCACATCCTGATTGCGCGCCGCCCTGATCATGTACATCAGGGTGGCAAGTGGGAGTTTCCCGGTGGCAAGCTGGAGCAGGGAGAAGATCCGGTTCACGGCCTGCGCCGGGAACTGCAGGAGGAGCTGGGTATTGAGCTCGTTGCCGCCAGTCCGCTGATTCGTATCGCCCATGATTATCCGGACAAGCAGGTGCTGCTGGATGTGTGGCAGGTGACCGGGTTTTTCGGTGAGCCGGTTGGCCGGGAAGGGCAGCAGGTGCGCTGGGTGACGCGGGACGCATTGGTAGAGTTTGAATTTCCCGCTGCCAATGTGCCGATCGTTGCTGCGGCGCGTTTGCCGGATCGTTATGTCATTTCGCCGGATTGCAGGCAGGTTGAAATCTTCGTTGCGGAACTGGAGCAAACACTGGTCTCTGGAGCGACACTGGTGCAGATTCGTACGGGTGAGTTGCCGCAGTCCCAGTGGCAGGAACTATTGAGCGCGATTGCACGGTTGCGGCAGCGCTTCAAAACACGATTTCTGTTGAACAGCGGAACGGCTGAACGACAGGGTGTGTTGCAGGCGCTGCCTGATGTATTTGATGGTTTGCATCTGACCAGTCGGAATCTGTTGACGATGAAGGTGCGCCCTGCGGGGATTACGTGGCTGGCGGCGTCCTGCCATTCACCCGAGGAGTTGCGTGTTGCCGAGGCGCTGGGTGTGGACTTTGTTACGCTGTCGCCCGTGCGCGTCACCAGCAGTCACCCGGATGCGCAGCCACTGGGTGAGCAGCGTTTTGCCGAGTGGGTGGCAACCGCGCGAATGCCGGTGTACGGATTGGGTGGGCTGACGCCACAGGATACTGAGCAGCTGCGTAATCTGGGTGCGCAGGGAGTGGCGGGTATCAGTGGATTGTGGTGCCGAGAGGCCGAATAGCCTCCCGCTTTTCGCGATGGATGCGGCTCAGTGCAGTGTCGGATCGCGATCGCTGTCGTCTTCGTCCAGCGGCAATGCAGGTTCACCGGGAATTGCGTGGTGTTCGCTGGCCCAGGCGCCCAGGTCGATCAGCTTGCAGCGTTCGCTGCAGAACGGGCGATAGGGAAACTTGTCTGACCATTCAATTTGTTTCTGGCAGGTGGGGCATTTCAGTTTCATAGGGACTTCGCCATCTCCAGGTACTGTTGGTGCAGGGCATCGACGGCCTGGTGCAACTCTTCCAGCGAGCGATCATTGACGATCACGTCATCGGCCTTGGCCAGGCGATCGGCCCGTTTCATTTGCGCTGCAATAATCGCTTTCACGCTGTTGGCGTCCGTGTTGTCACGGGTGGCGGTGCGGGCGATCTGCACGTCTTCGGGCACATCAATCACCAACACCCGCTGTGCCATGCGCGATTGCCCGCTTTCCAGCAGCAGTGGGGATGCGAGGATGGTGTAGGGGGATTGGCTCGCCTGAATCTGGCTGACAATTTCCTGGGCGATCAGGGGGTGGGTCAGCCGTTCCAGCCATTTGCGCTCTTCCGGATTGGCAAACACGATATCCCGCAGTGCGCGGCGGTTCAGGGTGCCATCGTCAGCGATGACCTCTTTGCCAAAATGCTCTTCGATGGCCTTCAGGGCGGGGCGCCCGGGCTCGACCACGACGCGTGATGCCAGATCCGCATCCACTACGGTAATGCCCAAGGCCTGAAAACGGTCAGTGGCGGCTGTCTTGCCGCTGCCGATACCGCCGGTGACTCCCACTACCAACATAATGCCCCCTGTCTGCAAAGGGCGTATTGTCGATGCTGCCAGCGGTTAAGTAAAGTTGTGCTGGTAGTAGCGGATGATGGCGTCGCCCCAGAAAAATGCGATCCAGCCAGCGGCAGCCAGATAGGGGCCGAAGGGAATCGGGATGTTGCGATCGCGTCCCTTGATGATGATCAGGCTGATGCCCACCACCGAGCCCACCAGTGACGACAGCAGAATGATCAGCGGCAGCGCCTGCCAACCCATCCAGGCACAAAGGGCGGCCAGCAGCTTGAAGTCCCCGTAGCCCATGCCTTCCTTGCCGGTCAGCAGTTTGAACAGCCAGTAAATGCTCCACAGGGACAGGTAGCCGACCACGGCGCCGAGCACAGCCTGCTCCAGACTGACGAACATGCCATTCATGTTGACCAGAATGCCGAGCCACATCAGTGGCAGTGTCAGCTGGTCGGGCAGCAACTTGTGATCAAAGTCGATCATGGTCAGGCAGATCAGGCACCAGGTGAACACCAGCACCGCGGCGGTTTCCCAGCTGAAACCAAAGCGCCAGGCGACAAAGGCCGATAGCAGACCGGTCACCAGTTCGATGATGGGATAGCGTGGCGAAATCCGGGTTTTGCACTGGCTGCATTTGCCCCTGAGAAAGGCGTAGCTGATCACTGGAATGTTTTCATACCAGCGAATGCCGTGACCGCAGTGTGGGCATGTGGAATTCGGGGTGACCAGATTGAATGGCGGCTTGGGCAGATCCTTTGGGTGTTGTTCAACTTCAGCGGGAAGCTTTTCCAGATGCAGCAATTCCTGCAGGAAATCCCGCGCATTCTGCAGCCACTCCAGTTTCATCATCACCGGCACGCGATAGATCACCACGTTGAAAAAACTGCCGAACATCAGGCCAAACAAAAAAACAACCCCGACGAAGAAGTCGGGGTTGTTGGAGAGATAATTTGTGAAATCTTGCATGGGTGACGGAAGTCCTTATACCACGGAACCCAGCTGGAAGATGGGGAGGTACATGGCGATGATCAGGCCGCCGACGAGGACGCCGAGTATGGACATGATGAGGGGTTCCAGCAGGCTGGTGAGGCCGTCGACCGCGTTGTCGACTTCGTCCTCAAAATAGGTAGCCACTTTATCCAGCATCGTGTCGAGTGCGCCGGACTCTTCGCCGATGGCGGTCATCTGTACTGCCATGGAGGGGAATACACCGCTAGCCTTCATGGAAAAGTTAAGTTGGGTACCGCTGGAAACCTCCTCTTTGATGCGGAGAACGGCATTACGGTAAATCACATTACCAGTTGCACCGGCAACGGAATCCAGTGCCTCAACCAGCGGTACACCTGCGGCGAACGTGGTGGCCAAGGTGCGGGCGAAACGAGCGACGGTAGCCTTGTAAAGAATGTCGCCCACTACAGGTGCCTTGAGAGAGGCCCTGTCCAAAGCATTGTTAAACGTTTCAGAGCGATTCTTTGCCTCAATGAAAGCAAAGACCGAGGCTACCAAGCCTGCGAACATTATCAGCCACCACTCCTGCATCCATTCAGAAAGATTGATGACCATCTGGGTAAAGGCAGGCAGTTCAGCGCCAAAGCCGGCGAATAGGTCTTGGAAAGTGGGCACTACCTTAATCAAAAGGATTGCAGTTACGACGACCGCTACGCAAACAACGGCGATAGGGTATTTCACTGCTTTTTTAATCTTGGCTTTTAACGCCTCAGTTTTTTCTTTGTAGATCGCGATCCGATCCAGCATGGTTTCCAGTGCACCGGATTGTTCGCCGGATTCCACCAGACTACAGAACAGATCATCAAAATACTGTGGATGGCGCTTCAGTGAGCTCGCCAGATTATTACCGCCCTCGATATCGGATTTGATTTGCAGCAGCAGTTCCCGCATTGAAGCGTTGTCATGGCCTTCTGCCACGATATCGAACGACTGCACCAAGGGCACGCCTGCCTTCATCATGGTGGCCAGCTGGCGGGTGAATACCGCGATATCCAGCGGGGTAATCTTCTTCTTGCGCTGTCCGAACAAAGCGGTAGGTTTGCGCCGCACCTTGTTGGCGTTGATACCCTGCTTACGCAATTCCGCCTTGATCAGCGTTATATTCTGGCCGGGCAGTTCGCCTTTTACCTTGTTGCCTCGTTTGTCGGTGCCTTCCCAGACGAACACCTGAACCTTGGGTTCAGCTGCTTTTTTGGCGGCGGGTTTTGTCTTAGCCTGTGCTGCCGTAGCCATGCTTAATGTCCTGTGGTGACGCGGTTGACTTCTTCAAGGCTGGTTAAGCCGTCTTTGACTTTTTTCAGGCCGCTGGTCCTCAAGTCATTGAATCCTTCCTTACGGGCGGCGTCGGCAATCTGAATCGAGTTGCCATCTTCCATTATAATGCGGGAAATCGCGTCCGTTATTTTAACTACTTCATAGATTCCCACCCGGCCTTTGTACCCGTTCACACATTTGTCACAGCCAGCGGGGCCATAAACGGTAAAGGTTCCAAGTTCAGCTTCTTTAAAACCCTCGGATATAAGGGTATCCCGCGGAATATCGACGGGTTTCTTGCAGTGCTTGCAGAGGCGTCGAGCGAGACGCTGGGCGATGATCAGTGAAACGGAGGTGGCGATGTTGAACGCGGGTACACCCATGTTGCGCAGACGGGTGAGGGTTTCCGGGGCGCTGTTGGTGTGCAGGGTGGATAGCACCAAGTGACCGGTTTGCGCGGCCTTGATGGCGATTTCGGCGGTTTCCAGATCCCGGATCTCGCCCACCATTACCACGTCAGGGTCCTGACGCAGAAACGCCCGCAGTGCGGCGCTGAAGGTTAGTCCTACTTTGGTGTTCACGTTCACCTGGTTGATACCTTCCAGGTTGATTTCGGCGGGGTCTTCCGCCGTCGAGATGTTGCGCTCGGCGGTATTAAGGATGTTGAGGCCGGTGTAGAGGGAAACAGTCTTGCCCGAACCGGTGGGGCCGGTAACCAGAATCATGCCCTGCGGCTGATTGAGTGCGTCCAGGTACAGCTGCTTCTGGTCTTCCTCGTAGCCCAGCATGTCGATGCCCAGCTTGGCGCTTTCCGGGTCCAGAATCCGCAGCACCACCTTCTCACCGAACAGGGTCGGCAGGGTGTTGACGCGAAAGTCGATGGCGCGAGTCTTGGAGATCTTCAGCTTGATGCGCCCGTCCTGCGGCACCCGACGTTCGGAGATGTCCAGCTGGGACATAACTTTCAGACGTGCCGCCAGCTTGGTGCCCAGGTTGACCGGCGGGCGGGATATCTCGCGCAGAATGCCGTCGGCGCGGAAACGGATGCGATAGGCTTTTTCATAGGGTTCGAAGTGAATATCCGACGCACCCATCTTGATCGCGTCCAGCAGCATTTTATTGATGAAGCGCACGATTGGCGCATCATCGGCAGCATCAGTGGTGACATCGCCGTCTTTATCCTCATTGGTGCCCGCCTCAATATCCAGCTCATCGAGATCGGCATCACCCATATTGCTGAAGCCGGTGTCCTGGCTTTCCAGGTAACGGTCGATGGCGCTGTCGATCTTGTCTTCTTCGGCGATGATGGCTTCGGTGCTGCAGCCGGTATTGAACTTGATCTCGTCCAGTGCCTGCAGATTGGTGGGATCGGATACCGCGATGTAAAGACGGGTGCCGCGTTTATAGAGCGGTAAGGCGCGATGCTTGCGCACCAGCTTTTCGTTGACCAGCCCTTTCGGCAGGGCGTCGGGTGAGATCGAGTCCAGCTCCAGCAGCGGGGTGCCAAACTCCTCGCTGGCGGCGATGGCAATGGCGCGCGCCGGGGCCACCTTGTTTTGTACCAGGTAGGTCACCAGGGGGATTTTCTGCTTTTGCGCGGTTTCGGTCGCGGTGCGGATGGCGGGTTCGGTTACCACGCCATCCACCAGCAGGCGTCGGGCAAGGCCGCTCAGGACGACATTTGAACTCATCGGGCTTGTAATCCTTTCAATCCATGACAATAACGATGTCTTGCTGGAATGGTATCAAGAATATCGGCTTTAGACTTTGATTCTAGACCAGTTTCCGGGGCTGGGTAGGTGGGAGCGCGGATTTGGCAGGTTCCGGCGTCGGGATGTGACGGGGTGTGACATTTTTTGTCAGCTAGTGACGGGTTGTGGCTGCGTGGGTGGGCGTTCGTACATGGGGTGGGTTGGTAACTGAAGGATTTTTAGCTGTTTTTTAATCAATCTTGAAATTGGTACGAACCCTGCTTTACTGGAAACCAGTGGGTGGGCGAGTTGCCGACCACAAAAACAAAACTCTGGAGAAGGTCGATGAAACAGCAAATGCAAAAGGGTTTTACCCTGATTGAATTGATGATCGTGGTTGCCATTATCGGTATTCTGGCGGCTGTGGCGATTCCTGCTTATCAGGATTACACCATTCGTGCGCGGGTGACTGAAGGTTTGAATCTGGCGTCGCTGCTAAGTTGGCTGTAGCAGAAAATGCCGCCAACGGGTGTGAACTATACTGCTGGTTGGACTGCCTGCTACCACCACAAACGTAACCAGTGTTGCTGTTTCTGCTACTACTGGTGAAATTACCGATACCTATGCTGCCAACGGTGCTGCTGCTGGTGCGAACACCTGATTCTGGTTCCTTACACCGGTGCTGTGACCGCCCCTGTAGTCATTCCTGACAGTACTGCTGCTTATACTCCTCCTGCTGGTCGTGTTGCTTGGCGCTGCCGTGCCGCTGGTAGCACCTTCGGGGTTGGTACTGCGGGTACTTTGGCTGGTAACCTGGCTCCCGCTGGTGCCGCTAATCTGAAGCGCTACATCGGTAACCACAAAAGGCCTCTTCGGAGGCCTTTGTCTGTTTTAACATTCAAAGGATCTGTATAAATGCTGAAGTCCAAACTCAAAGCGGCAGGTTTACATGCGTTGATCACATTGCTGGTTGGAATGACCACGGCGGTGCTAGTTTTCGTTCTATGGTATCCGGCATCTTTTGCGGAAATGACAGGTGGCCTGGCTCTATTCAAGCTGTTGTTGGTTGTAGAGCTGATTCTGGGGCCTTTAATGTCACTGGTGATTTTCAATCCCCAAAAGCAAAAACAGGTTGATTCGCGACTACAGCGTCGTAGGCGCAATTCAGTTTGTGGCGCTGTTTACGGCTTATATGTCGTATCCCATCTCGACCTGTATTCTTGGTCTTCGTTAAGGACAGGATCGAAGTGGTGGCGGCTACGGAGTTGAGGAAGGCGGTCTGCGTGGCGCCGCTCTGAATTTCAATCACTCCCTTGGCTTGGACCTCGCTTCATTTGCGTCGAAATGCCAACCGATCCTCAGGAAAAATCCGATCTTCTGATGTCTGCGCTCGAAGAGGTCCGAGATGTTCGCTCCCCTCCCCAAATACTACCGAGAGTGCCGTGATGGAGAGATTGCGGAAAGGGCTTATGACAGCGATCAGTTTTTCTCTCTTACCTCTTTGAAGAGTGATGTCATTCCTGAATCTTTGAAGGGTTCACCATTTACTTGGTTCCCAGTGGTGACCAGGTTCGGTGCCTGGGTTGTGCTGTTCGCCGAAGGTGATGCGAAGAAACCCGTGTACGTAAATGCCGATCCGTTCCATCAGCCTGATGCTATAAAAGCCGAGGATTTCACCCCACCCGCATCGACAAATCCACCGCCCGACAATCCTTAGTCAGCCCACCAATAGAAATGTAATCCACCCCTGTCTGTGCAATGGCCAGCAGAGTGGATTCCCTCACCCCGCCTGATGCTTCCAGTTTAGCCCGGCCTGCGGTAAACGCCACTGCCTTCCGCATCCCCTCCAGATCAAAATCATCCAGCATGATGATGTCGGCTCCTGCGCTCAGCGCCTGCTCCAGTTCGTCGACGTTCTCGACCTCGACTTCGACCGGTTTGCCGGGTGCGATGGAATGGGCGGCCGACACAGCTGCGGCAATCCCGCCGCAGGCGGCGATATGTTTTCCTTGATCAGGAAGGCGTCGTACAGGCCGATGCGGTGGTTGTAGCAGCCGCCGCAGTCACGGCATATTTCTGGGCGGTGCGCAGGCCGGGGATGGTTTTGCGGGTATCCAGCAGCTTCACGCTTGTTCCCGCGACGATGTCGGCATAACGGCGACATACCGTTGCGGTGCCGGAAAGGGTCTGCAGGAAATTCAATGCGCAACGCTCACCGGTAAGCAGGCTGCGGGCCTTGCCTTGCAGTTCAAACAGCACCTGGTTGGGTTCGACCCGGTCGCCATCCTGCACATGCCAGGTGACGACGGTGGTGGGGTCGATCTGGCGGAAGACTTCGTTGACCCATTCCACGCCGCAGATGACGGCCTGTTCCCGGGTGATGATCCGGGCGTGGGCGGTATTGGCTGCCGGGATCAGGCTGGCGGTGATGTCGCCGGTGCGGACGTCCTCTTCCAGGGCGAAGGCAACGGTACGGGGGATGTCGAGGCTGCGGTAGTCGGTAGTCATCAGGCTTTCTTGAAGTATTCGTGAGTCAGTTTGAAAACGAGCGGGCTCAGGGCCAGCAGGGCAATCAGGTTGGGAATGGCCATCAGCGCATTGAGAATATCCGCCAGCAGCCAGACGAAGTCCAGTGTCAGCAGGGTGCCTACGGGCACGGCGGCGATCCACAGCAGGCGGAATGGCAGGATGACGCGGGTGCCGAACAGGTATTCGGCGCAGCGCTCGCTGTAGTAACTCCAGCCCAGAATGGTGGTGAAGGCAAACAGGGCGATGCCAATGGTGACTACATGTCTGCCGTAGCCTTCCTTCAGGGTGTCGAAGGCGGCGCTGGTGAGTTCGGCGCCAGTCATGCCGGTCTGCCACAGGCCGCTCATGACAATGACCAGCCCGGTGATGGAGCAGACGATGATGGTGTCGATGAAGGTGCCGAGCATGGCGATGGTGCCCTGCATGACCGGATCGTTGGAGCGGGCGGCGGCATGGGCGATGGGGGCGCTGCCCAGGCCGGCTTCGTTGGAAAACACGCCGCGGGCGACACCGTAGCGAATTGCCATCATCACGGTGGCGCCGGCAAAGCCGCCGGTGGCTGCGGTGCCGTTGATCGCGCTGTCGGTAATCAGGCTGATGGCGGCGGGTACCTGATCCAGTCGCATAAAGATGAATATGAGGCCGGCACCCACATAGAAGAAGGCCATGAAGGGTACCAGCTTGCCCGCGACTTCACCGATGCGCTTGATGCCGCCGAGCAGTACCAGTGCAGCCAGCGCGGCCATGACAAGGCCTGCGATCCAGCTGCTGACCCCGTAGCCTTTGGACAGGGCTTCTGCGACGGAATTGGACTGCACGGTGTTGCCAATGCCGAAGCCTGCCAGCATTCCAAAGATGGCGAACAGCGTACCCAGCCACGCCCACTTGGGGCCGAGTCCGTTCTTTATATAGTACATGGGGCCGCCGACGTGCAGGCCTTTGTCATCGACCTCGCGAAACTTCACCGCCAGAAAGCCTTCGCTGTATTTGGTGGCCATGCCGATCAGGGCGATACACCACATCCAGAACAGGGCGCCGGGGCCACCCATGGCAATGGCGGTGGCGACGCCGGCGATATTGCCGGTGCCCACCGTGGCGGATAGCGCCGTCATCAGCGCATTGAACGGGGAGATATCACCTTGCTTGCGATCCTGGCGATTGGCGGCAAGTTGCCGGAATCCATAGGGAATCTTGCGAATCGACAGGCCGCGCAGGCCAATGGTCAGATAGATACCGGTGAAGGACAGGGCGATCAGCATTGGCGCGCCCCACAGGATGTTGCTGTCAATCCACGTCAGAAAACTGGAAATCTGTTCCACTGCGCGCCCTCGCATGGATGCCGGATGGGAGTAGGGATGGTTTGGCCCCTCATCTTACGCGATTCTGTCATTATTTACGATTATCAGACACTTAGCGGATCGCCGTGAAAGGCGCCAATTTGTTGGCGAAAATTGTTGTTTTTTTGTTCGAAATTGTTTGTGAACCGCCTCTCACAACGGGGAATTTGCCCTGTTATGGTGAGGCTGTGCTCCTATACTCGAAGCTGAGGTGATGGAAATGAAGAAAAGCTGACAAAGATTGTCACTCCAGCACCCCAGGGATGATCCAAACCCGGCGGGACGCCAGCGCAGATTGATCCAGAAGCAGTGCGAGGCCAAAAAGCCATGAATCAGAAGCCAGATCTTCGGTGTGTTGGCGGAACCCAAGTGGCCGGCTCGACCAGTGGCTCGCGGGATTCCATGAACGGCGACTCCAGTCAGAATGTTGCAATGCCGACGGCATTGAAAAAGGCGCATCGTGCAGGTCTTGAAGAGCTGCACCGGCTGCTGGGTGATGTGTTCGACAAGGCCGACGACATGTTCTTTGAATATGCGCAGAAGGCCGGCAACCAGCAACAGCAGGAAGAGTTCATCGAAACCATGCGTCGGCTGCGGCTGAAGCGCAAGGATATCGAGCGCACGGTCTATCAGCATATCAATGGCCTGTTTCAGGAACTGCCGAATCCCGGTGCTGCCATCAACAAGCAGGGTCTGGAAAAGATTGCCAGTCTGGATTCGCTGTCGCTGCTGGACAACGACGATCTGGAAATGGATGTCGCCATCGAAACCATGGTGTCCAAGGCGCGCAATGCCTGCACTGACAGTATTTATCAGTTGAATCTGCGGCTGGATGCACTGGTGATTCAGGTCAACGTGACCGATCAGAACAACCCGTTCCATCCCAAGCATGTGTGCGATGCATTCAAGAAAGCCGCCAAGCTGATTGAATGCGATATCAAGGCGCGCCTGATTATCTTCAAACTGTTCGACAAGTTTGTGGTGTCCAACTTCGGCGATGTGCTCGACGCGCTGAATGCCAGTCTTGCTGAGGCGGGAGTTTTGCCGGATTTAAGAGGAACTCCCCGGTCGAAACCGTCGGCAGGTGCGGCTCAGAAGCCGGCCGACAAGCAGACTGCCCGTGAAGTCGTGAAAGAAGCCGCGACTGAATTCTTTGGTCAGTTGCAGTCGCTGCTGGCATCGGTACGCAATATTCCCACGGTTACCGATGTTGTTGGGGAAATCGCTGCCCCGATTGGCTCAACGGCGGCCAATGCTCGTGCTGTATCTGACGCCGAGTTGCTGGAATTGCTGTCCCGCGCGCAGAAAATCCAGCCCCAGGGGCAGGATGTGGTGGCGGGCAAAATCCAGGTCAACAAGGTGGATCTGCGCAACGTACTCAACAACATGCTGCATCAGCGTGAGCGCGATCATGGCCCGGAGAGGGTGGCAGAGAGTGATGCCGACGTCATCAACGTGGTGGCGATGCTGTTCGACTTTATTCTGGATGATGACAACCTGCCGGTACCGGTGAAGGCGCTGATTGGCCGTCTGCAGATTCCGTTGTTGAAGGTGGCGATCAAGGACAAAAACTTTTTCAATCGCGGTGGCCACCCGGCGCGTAAGCTGCTGAACGAACTGGCCCGTGCCGGTATTGGTTTGACCGAGGATGTGGATCAGTTGCAAAAGGACATGGTGTTCAAGAAGATCCAGTCCACTGTGCAGCGCATTCTCAATGACTTCAATGATGATCTGGGCTTGTTCGACGAGTTGTTGCATGACTTCAGTCAGTTCATGCAGACGGAAGTACGTCGTTCCCAGATGATCGAGCAGCGTACCCGTGCGGCAGAAGAAGGCAAGGCCAAAACCGAGCTGGCAGAAAAGACTGCCGTTGAAGTGATTGCGAAACGGCTGGAAAACCGTGTGGTGCCGGATGTGGTGGTGCGACTCTTGACCACCGGGTGGATTGGTGTACTGAAATTGATGTATCTGAAATACGGGACTGAATCTCCCAATTGGCAGGGTGCGGTGAAAACCATTGATCACCTGTTGCTGAGCGTTACGCCACCGGCCAACGAAGCCGATCGCAAAAAACTGTTTAATGTTGTACCGATGCTGCTCAAGAATCTGCGCCAGGGTTTGAACTCCATTTCCTTCAATCCCTTCGATATGGGGGAAATGTTCACCGAGCTGGAGCAGGTGCAGATGCAGATTCTGCGCGGTGAAACGCCGGATCACGCGGGTGAGAAAAGCGCTGACCCTGCCAAGGCGCTGGTGGCGGCCGTTACCGAAGATATGGAACGCATGGGCGCCACGCCGGTGATTCAGCGCAAGTCCGTGGTGACGCCGCTGGATACGTCGCGCAGTGTCCGTCCCACCATCGAGTTGGCGCCGCTGCCGGAAAACGATCCGTTCATGGAAAAGGCCAAGCAGCTGAAAGTGGGTGCCTGGTTTGAATTCCGCAACGAAACCGGCCTGAAGACCCGCGCCAAGCTGGCGGCCCATATCAAGTCGGCAGATAAACTGATCTTTGTGAATCGCACCGGTGTCAAGATCGATGAAAAGAGCACGCTGGGTGTGGCGCATGCCCTCAAGAACGGTGAGGTTACCGTGATTGAAGATTCCCAGCTGTTCGATCGGGCGCTGGAAAATGTGATTGGTAATCTGCGCAAGGTGCGTCAGGCCAATCTATAAGCGTTTCATTGACTCTTCTTGTGATGTCCAAAGCTGTCGTGAGGCAGCTTTTTTTTGCCCGCCGATTGCCGCACTATAGTGGCCGTCAACAGGAGTAGCATGGCGTGCACATCATCCAACATCGTCTGCAGCAGGCGCGACAGGTGCCATCCCCCAATTACAATGAGCGACCCGCCGGTGTGGCGATCGATCTGCTGGTGATTCACAGCATCAGTCTGCCGCCGGGCGAGTTCGGCGGCCCCTATATCGAACAGCTGTTTGAAAACCGGTTGAACCCGGCTGAGCATCCCTATTTTGCCCAGATCCATCAGTTGCAGGTGTCGGCCCATCTGTTGATCCGGCGTGATGGCGAGCTGGTGCAGTTCGTGCCATTTGATCAGCGGGCCTGGCATGCAGGGAAATCGAACTTTCAGGGCCGGGAAAATTGTAACGATTTCTCTATCGGTATCGAGCTGGAAGGCACCGACACCGGGCCGTTTGAACCGGTGCAATATGATGTGCTGGCGCAGGTGATCCGGACGCTGCTGCAGGCGTATCCGCAGCTGTCGCTGCCGCATATCGTGGGGCATTCGGATATTGCGCCGGGGCGCAAGACGGATCCGGGCAGCGGATTCGATTGGTCAACATTGCATCAGTTGTTGCGGGCAGCAGCGGGTTGATCCGACTGGCGGTCACCTTCGTTCGTGGTCTTAACTATCTAAGAACCCATAAGAAAATCTGTTAGTCTTGGCATGGCGCCGTCGATTTGGAGATATTGATGACACTACTGGCATTGTTGGTCGCACTGTGGGCAGTCAAGGAAGCCTATGTGCCCGATTATTTTGCTGACTGTCAGTGGGGCGCTCGCTATCGCCGCTGGATCGAGCGGCGCAGTGTCATGGAGTCGGTGCATCCTGCGCTGGGTTATGGCCTGTATGTGTTGCCGCCCATGCTGGCGGGCTGGCTGCTGGGAACCTGGCTGGAAGGTTGGCTGTTCGCGGTGATCGGTGCACTGCTGAGCGTCGTGCTGCTGGCAGGATGTCTGGATTTTCGCAAGGTCGAAGCCACCCTGGTGCCGTTCCTCAAGCGCTGGCGCAACAAGGAATGGCAGTCGGCATATGAGCATGGTTCCCAGAGTTTTGATTACGGCCGCATGGTGAGTCCGGCCGAATTACTGAACCAGACCGTGACCCAGTACTGGGTGCGGGTAAACCAGACACTGTTCGCACCGCTGTTCTGGTTCGGCATTTTTGGCCTGGGCGGATTGGCGCTGTACCTGTTTACCATGCTGCTGTTGCGCAATGGTAACGGTAATGGTGCCGGCCACGGTGATCAGGCTGGCTGGAAGAAAATCGGAATCGAATTTTTGTACGCGCTGGACGGTGTGCCGGCGCGGGCGGTGGCGATGACAATCGCCGCCCTGTGTTTCAACGGCAAGGCTTTTGCCGTAGCAGTACGCCGTTTCCGCGCCACGGATCGTGAGGCGGAGATCGTACTGAAGCTGGCGGTGAAGATGGGACTGGATTTCCGCGATCTGCCGGGCGACGAAGAGGAGCTGGCGTCCGAAGGGATTCGCCGGATTCATTCCGCCCAGGATCTGCGCAGCAATGTGCTGATCTTCTGGATCGTGGTGATCGCCATCATCACCATCGTCAGCTGATCATTACCCGCCAGAGTAACCGCCCCAACAGGGCGCGCACAACTCTCTATAC
This sequence comes from Gammaproteobacteria bacterium, assembly GCA_041395845.1. GTDB lineage: Bacteria > Pseudomonadota > Gammaproteobacteria > Pseudomonadales > Ketobacteraceae > Ch67. The sequence goes on along the minus strand of JAWKZS010000012.1, from coordinate 51,410 downwards.
TGTTAACAGACAGTCATGCAGGGGATGGCGGGAACAACTGCCACAAGCAAACGCGCAAAACCCAAAAAGTTTTGCATACCTCAGGAGTTGAACACGAATGACCCGTGAACTTTTTTACGATGATCTTGATCCGGTCGAAACCCAGGAATGGATGGATTCCCTCGATTCCCTGCTGGAAAGCGCCGGACCGGAGCGCGCCAAGTACCTGCTTGATCGACTTGCCGAACGGGCCCGCACCCACGGGGTGCAGCTGACCGATCTGACCACGCCCTACGTCAACAGTATTTCCCCGGAACGCCAGGCGAACTTCCCCGGTGATCTGTATATGGAGCGGCGTATCCGCTCGCTGATCCGCTGGAACGCGCTGGCGATGGTGCAGCGGGCCAACCTCAGTGATGACGAACTCGGTGGCCATATTTCGAGTTTTGCGTCATCCGCCACCATGTACGATGTGGGCTTCAACCATTTCTTTCGTGCCGCCAATGAGACGTTTGGTGGTGATCTGATTTTCTATCAGGGTCACTCGGCACCGGGTATTTACGCCCGCGCCTTTCTCGAAGGCCGCCTGAGCGAGGATCAGCTGGAGAATTTCCGCCGTGAAGTGAAAGGCAAGGGCCTGTCCTCCTATCCGCATCCCTGGCTGATGCCGAATTTCTGGCAGTTCCCGACCGTGTCCATGGGACTGGGGCCGATCCAGGCCATTTACCAGGCCCATTTCATGAAATACCTGCAGAACCGCGAGCTGATCAAGCGGGAAGATCGCAAGGTGTGGGCGTTCCTGGGTGATGGCGAGATGGATGAGCCGGAATCCCTGGGCTGTATTTCCCTGGCGGGACGGGAAAAACTCGACAACCTGATCTTCGTGGTGAACTGCAACCTGCAGCGACTGGATGGACCGGTGCGCGGCAATGGCAAGATCATCCAGGAACTCGAAGGTGTGTTCCGTGGTGCCGGCTGGAACGTCATCAAGGTGATCTGGGGCCGCAAGTGGGATCCGCTGCTGGCCCGTGACACGCTGGGTGTGTTGCGCAAACGCATGGAAGAAACCGTCGACGGTGAATATCAGGCGTTCAAGAATCACGGTGGCGCGTTTACCCGTGAGCATTTCTTTGGCAAATACCCTGAACTGAAAGAGCTGGTCGCGGACTTGTCCGATGAAGAGATCTACCAGCTTAATCGTGGCGGTCACGATCCCTACAAACTGTTCGCGGCGTATCATGCGGCGGTACATCACAAAGGCCAGCCGACGGTCATTCTGGCGAAAACCGTAAAAGGTTATGGTACCGGTGCCGGTGAAGCGGCGAACAAGACCCACCAGATGAAAACCCTGGATCTGGACAGTCTGAAGAAATTCCGCGACCGCTTCGATATGCCGTTCACGGACGACGAACTGGCGAAAGTGCCGTTCTACCGCCCGGAAGAAGACAGCAACGAATTGCGTTACATGAGGGAAAAACGTAATTCCCTGGGTGGCTATCTGCCGGCACGCCGCACCCAGTGCGAGAAGCTCGAAGTGCCGGAACTGGGGGTGTTTGGCCCCATGCTGGAAGGTTCCAACGGGCGCGAAATGTCCACCACCATGGCGTTCGTGCGCATGCTGAATTCCCTGATCAAGCTGCAGACCATCGGTGAGCGCATCGTGCCGATCGTGCCGGACGAAGCGCGTACCTTCGGTATGGAAGGCATGTTCCGCCAGCTGGGTATTTACTCGGCGGTGGGGCAGTTGTACAAGCCGGCGGACGCCGAGCAGGTGATGTATTACCGCGAGGACACCAAGGGGCGCATCCTGGAAGAAGGCATCAACGAAGCCGGCGCCATGAGTGCATGGATCGCGGCGGGCACGTCCTATTCCGTGAACAATTATCCGATGATCCCGTTCTACATCTACTACTCGATGTTCGGATTCCAGCGCATTGGCGATCTGGCCTGGGCTGCCGGGGATTCACAGGCACGAGGCTTCATGCTGGGCGCCACGGCGGGCCGCACCACGCTCAACGGTGAAGGCTTGCAGCATCAGGATGGTCACAGTCATATTCTGGCATCCACCATTCCCAACTGCGTGTCGTACGATCCTGCCTATGCTTACGAGCTGGCAGTAATCCTGCGCGACGGTCTGCGCCGCATGTATCAGGAACAGGAAAACGTGTTCTATTACATCACGCTGCAGAACGAAAACTACGAACACCCGGCGATGCCCAAAGGCTGCGAGGAAGGCATTCTCAAAGGCATGTATCTGCTGAAGGAAGGCGACGACACCAACAAGCTGCGGGTGCAGCTGCTGGGCAGTGCGTCGATCCTGCGTGAAGTGGAAGCGGCGGCGGAAATCCTGCTGGATGTGTACGGCGTCAGTGCCGATGTGTGGAGTGTCACCAGCTACAACGAACTGCGTCGCGACGGCATGGAAAAGCATCGCTGGAACATGCTGCATCCGCTGGAGGAACCGCGCCTGCCGTATGTGACGAAAGCGCTGCGCAAGAGCAAGGCGCCGGTGGTGGCAGCATCGGATCACATGAAAGTGTATGCCGATCAGATCGCGCCTTATGTACGCAATCATTTCACCGCGCTGGGTACCGATGGTTTTGGTCGCAGTGATTCCCGCGAGCAGCTGCGTCACTTCTTCGAGGTGGATCGCTATTTCGTTGTGATTGCCGCGCTGAATGCGTTGGCGGATAAGGGATTGATTGGCCGGAGCAAGGTCAATGATGCGATTCGTCGCTTCAATATCAATCCGGAAAAACCCTATCCCCCATCATGCTAACGACAAGGAGCAACGATCATGGCAGTTAAAGACGTTTTGGTTCCTGATCTGGGTAGCGGCGATGCGGTGGATGTCATCGAGATTGCGGTCAAACCCGGAGACAAGGTAGAGAAAGAACAGACCCTGCTGGTGCTGGAGTCCGACAAGGCGACGGTGGAAGTGCCGTCACCGTTTTCCGGTGTGGTGAAGGAGCTGGTCGTCAGTGTTGGCCAGGCAGTGAAGCAGGGCGACAAGGTGGCCGTCATGGATGTGGGTGGTGCGGACGTTGCGGAGGCACCCAAGGCCTCGGCGCCGGCAGCAGCTCCCACTGACAAGCCTGCGCAAAAACCGGCAACGCAACCGGCTGCACTGGCGGCAGAGAAATCGGCGCCAACATCATCGCAGGTCATCACCGTATTGATTCCCGATATCGGTGGCGCCGAAGGTGTTGAAGTCATCGAGATCGCGGTCAAACCCGGCGACGCGCTGACAGCGGAACAGACCATGGTGGTGCTGGAATCTGACAAGGCGACGATGGAAGTACCCTGCCCGCAGGCTGGCACCGTGCAGAAGCTGTTGCTGAAAATGGGTGACAAGGTGTCGATGGGCACGCCGGTGCTGGAATTGCAGACCCAGGGGGCAGCGCCGGCGGCAGAAAAGTCGCAGCCGGCCGCGCCGACAGCCGCAGCAGCTGCGCCAGCGCAGTCCGCTGTGGCGACTGAACCCGCGCCGCAGCCGGTATCAACGGTCAGCGATATCCGCGAGCCGTCGGCCAAGGTGTATGCCGGCCCGGCAGTGCGCAAGCTGGCGCGGGAGCTGGGGGTAGATCTGGGGCAGGTCAAAGGTACCGGCTCCCGCAACCGCATCATGAAAGAGGATGTGCACGCCTACGTGAAGCAGGCGCTGACCAGCAAACCGCAGGCGTCAGGTTCCGCCGTTGCCGGCAGCGGTTTGCCGCCCTTGCCGGAGATCGATTTCAGCCAGTTCGGCCCGGTCGAAAAAGTTGAACTCAGCCGCATCAACAAACTCAGTGCGGTGAATCTGCACCGGGCCTGGGTCAATATTCCCCATGTCACCCAGTTTGATGAGGCGGACATCACCGATCTGGAAGCATTCCGCAAATCCGAATCGGATGCGCTGAAGGATCAGGATGTGAAGCTGACGATTCTGGCGTTCATGGTGAAAGCCTGTGCCAAGGCGCTGCTGGCATTTCCCCGCTTCAACAGTTCGATGCATGTGGGTGGTGAGCATCTGATTTACAAGCAGTATGTGCACATCGGTATTGCTGTCGATACACCCAATGGTCTGGTGGTGCCGGTGATTCGGGATGCGGACAAAAAATCCGTGATCGATATCGCCCGTGACATGCAGGTGTTGAGTCAGAAGGCGCGGGCGAAAAAACTGTCGCCTGGCGACATGCAGGGCGCCACGTTCTCGATTTCGTCGCTGGGTGGCATTGGTGGCACTGCGTTCACGCCGATCGTGAACTGGCCTGAGGTGGCGATCCTGGGCGTCTCGCGCTCGCAGATCAAGCCGGTTTATAACGGTAAGGAGTTTGTGCCGCGTCTGATGTTGCCGCTGTCACTGTCGTACGATCACCGGGTGATCGATGGTGCCGATGCAGCACGCTTTACCAGCTACCTGTCGAAACAATTGACGGACATTCGCCGCCTGTTGTTGTAGTCGTCGCCAGCCTCTCTCGCGCTGTCATCAGGCTGCAAGCCGGGTGGCGGCGTGTTTCTCCATCAATTCCCGATAGTGTTGGGCAAATTGGTCGGTTTCAGCGCCACTGCCGCTCTGGTTACCAAACACTTTCTGCCAGCAGCGGGCCATCATGCAGGGATCGGCCACGTCGGGAATCTTGACACCATGATACTGGAACAGCATCCAGGCGATGGCGGTTGCATAGCGCAAATTGCAAATCAGTTCGCTGTGTGGCGCTTTGGGAAATTCGTGCTGCGATGCCATGCCCCGCACCTGGCTGGCCAGGTCGCAATCCTTCGCCAGATAGTGATCCCACACCGCGGTGTGCTGTTCCGGGGTGATGTTAAAGATCCCAAGGCCCTGTTTTGACTGCAGTTGTTCACCGAGTCCGGATTGATGGTATGCGGTTGCCAGCAACAGCTGTTCTGCCGCAGCGGATGTAACACCCAATTGTTGCAGGGTGGGCTGGATCACCTGTTGCAACAAATCATGACTGCTGATGCCCATGATTTTTACTCCCGTCAAAATTACTGACTTGTTTGTACGGGTAGCAAAGACTCTGCCAGGTTCCGTTTGTCTTCGTAGTTGCTGCCACCTTACTTAAGATCGGTGCCAGACCGGATTAATTCAATAATACTTTGGTCAGGGTGAGAACGGGTTCAGGGGTCGTTGGCTATATGCGCTCAAGCTTATAAGACTATAGTGCATGAATAATCAGTCACTTTTTTTGGCTAAGCGCTTGAAATATGGCCATATTCCTTCAAGAATCAGTGTGCAGGTGCAATGGGTGCATCTGGGCATGGATGGATCTATGCTGAAAGTAGTTTGATTTTGAAAAGGAAAACAAATGCCGCGATGGTTTACCCGTACGCTGAAAGGCGTGGGTTGGTTGTTACTGATTCTATTGGTTGTTGGGGGCGCAATATGGGGTTACTGGGGCTACAGTCCTGTTCCTGATGAGCCTGCACTCAGTGGTGTGATCCATTCCGAGCAGATGGAGTGGGACGGACGGGAGCGGCGCTTCATCGAATATATTCCTGCTGGTCTTTCCCCTGGTGCACCGCTGATCGTGGTGTTGCACGGTTCCGTCATGAATGGCGGCTCGATGCGCATTGCTGCCGGTTACGGCTTCGACCAGCTGGCAGATCGGCATCGTTTTGCCGTGGTTTATCCTTCCGGTTACCTGGGGCACTGGAACGATTGCCGCAACAAGGCGAAGTTTGCTGCCAAACGCGAGCAGATCGATGACAGCGGATTCCTGCTGGCGCTGATCAACCGCATGGTGCAGCAATATCAGCTGGATCCGGCGCGGGTGTTTCTGGTGGGCTATTCCAACGGTGGTCATATGGCGTTTCGTCTGGGCATCGAGGCCCCTGACCGCATTGCCGGGATTGCGGTGGCCGCCGCCAGTGTTCCCGAGCAGCCGGATTCGTCCTGCGATTACAACGGCCCGACGCCGCGGGTGATGCTGGTAAACGGTACCGATGATAACTGGAATCCGTACGAAGGCGGGGATACCAGCGGTTTTGGCGTGCATTCGCGGGGCAACGTGCTTTCGGCAGTGGTCTCTGCTGAACACTTCGCACAGCGTAACGGAGTACAGCGGAAGGCGGCGGTGCAGACATTGCCGCACCTGAATGAAGACGATGATACCGTGGTGACGTTGCAGCAATGGTTGCGCGACAACAGGGCCTATGTCGCGCTGTACAGTGTTGAAGGCGGAGGTCACGTGTTTCCGCAGCCGGTGTACCGGTTTCCGCGTATGTACGGCATGACCAGCGGGGATCTGAACCTGCCTGAGGCTGCCGTGGAATTTTTCGGTTTGCAGTAACGGAATCAGTCGCCGATCTTGCCGCGCAGGGCCTTGATGGCCCCTCGCTTGCTTTTGCTGTCCATGCGTTTGGCTTTGGCGCTTTTGCTGGGTTTGGTGGCGCGCCGGGCTTTCTGTACCACCGTGGCGGACAGAATCAATTCCTTCAGCCGCTGCAGTGCATCGTCGCGATTTTTTTCCTGGGTACGAAACTGCTGGGCCTTGATGATGATGACGCCGTCCTTGCTGAGGCGGCTGTCGGACAGCGCCAGCAGTCGCTCCTTGTAAAATTCCGGCAACGACGAGGCGCGGATATCAAAGCGCAGGTGAATGGCTGACGATACTTTGTTGACGTTCTGGCCGCCGGCACCCTGGGCACGGATGGCGCTGAATTCGATTTCTTCGTCGGGAATGGTGACGTTGTTGGAAAGGATAAGCATCCGTCAGTCCCACAGGGATTGGTAGAGTTGCACAACGTCGTCCGCCGAGGGAATGCGCGGATTGTTGGCCGGTGAACCGGACGCCAGCGCCTGTTCCGCCATCACGGGCAGCAGACTGAAAAAACGCGCCCGGTCGATGCCGAATGCGGCGGGCGTCGGTACCTGCAATTCGGTGTTCAGTGCGATCAATTCTGCCAGCAGTTTCTGATTGGCGGTTGCGTCTGCATCACTGGCGCCGGCAATACCCATGGCGCGGGCGCAGTCAGCGTAGCGGGCGGTGGCCGCCGGAATGGAGTAGGCCGTCACCGCCGGCAGCAGCATCGCATTCGACAGGCCGTGCGGTACATGAAAGAACGCACCGATGGGCCGACTCATGCCGTGCACCAGCGCTACCGACGCATTGGAAAAGGCGATCCCGGCCAGGGTGGCGCCCAGCATCATGGCTTCGCGGGCGGCGCGATCCTCGCCATGGTGGAATGCCTGCCGCAGATTCGGCGCCAGCAGCCCCATGGCCTGCAGTGCCTGGGCATCGGTATAGGGACTGGCCTTGCGCGATACATAGGCTTCGATGGCATGCGTGAGGGCATCGATACCGGTATCGGCGGTAGTGCGCGGGGGCAGGCTCAGGGTCAGTTCGTAATCCACCAGCGCTGCCACGGGCAGGAAGCCCAGTCCCAGGCACAGCATTTTCTCGTCACATTCATCGTCGGTGATCACGGTCACGCGGGTGGCTTCCGAACCGGTGCCGGCGGTGGTGGGAATGGCGATCACCGGAATGCCGGGTTCATTGACGATGCGGGGTACCTTGTAGTCCCGCATGCGCCCGCCGAATTTGCCCAGAATGCTGATGGCTTTGGCGCTATCGATGGGGCTGCCGCCGCCAATGGCAATCAGGCAGTCGTAATGGCCCTGCTGGACCATGGCGACACCGCCACGCAGTGAGGACTCGGTGGGTTCGGGAACAGTGTCCGCATAAACATCGCTGGGGGGCAGATGCGCCTGAATCCGTTCCACGTAGCCCAGTTTGACCATCACGGGATCGGTAATGATCAGCGGGCGGGAACAGCCAAGGCTCTGCAGGATTTGTCCCACCTGGGCCGAGGCGCCGGCGCCGATCTGCAGCAGGCGGGGCAGGACGATTTGCTGGCTCATGGTAAGGATTCTCCGATGTCATGGGGTGGCAGCGCGGCAATGATGCTGTTGGCCAGCTGTTCGACGTTAAAGCCGCTCTGGCCGGTGCCTGTCGCACCACCATCCACTGTGACGCCAAGGCGCACAATGATCAGATCATGGCGGGGGATCACCAGTACGATCTGCTGCTGGAAACCACGGAACGCGAAACTGTCTTCCGGCAGCGATGGCCAGATCTTTCCTGCCGTGTTCAGCCAGATCTGGTAACCATAGATCGGATTGGCCGGGGACGGTGTGAGGGCCTGGTCAATCCAGTCACTGCTTAGGATCTGCCGGCCAAACCAGTTGCCGTCACGGGCGTACAGCAGGCCCAGTCTGGCCCAGTCCCGTGCGCTCAGATACAGCCCGGAGCCGCCGGCCGGCTGGCCGAGGGTGTCGAATTCCAGCACGGCATCATCGATACCCAGGGGATGAAACAGGGTGTCGTTCATGAAGTGATAGGTGTCGGCGAGGCTGCCGCCGATGGTGTCCTGCGCGATGCGTCCCAGCAGGCTGCTGACCCCGGTGGAATAATTGAAGCGGGTGCCCGGTTCCGCCACCACCGGCTTGGCGGCGTAGTAACTGGCAAAGTCCGGCGCAACAAACAGCATGCGGCCCTGATCCGGCGTGTCGCCCTGGGCGGTTTCACTCCACTCCAGTCCGGCAGCCATGTGCAGCAGGTCCACCAGGGTAATGGCGGCCTTGTCGGTGCCCTGCCACTCCGCAACGGGGGCCGGCGCGTCGAGCGTCAGGCGTGCCTGATCGTACAGCAGCCCGATCAGGGTGGCGGTGAAACTCTTGGTCATCGACCAGCCGATCAGCCGGGTGTCTGGGCCGATGCCGTTGGCGTACTGCTCGGCGATCAGCTGGCCCTGATGCGCAACCGCCACCGCCAGTGTATTGATGGGCGTGGGGCCGGTTTCCGCAAAGGCAGCGTCGACGGCTGCACCCAGTGCGGGGTAGTCGATGCCCGGCAGGCCTGCGTCCACCGGTCCGTCACCCAGAGGCCAGGGCGCAGCGGTTGCGTCCCGGGGTGGCGGGATCAGCGGCAGCTGGGCATCGAGTTGCTCCGGCGTGCGGTCATGCAGCAGGGTGCAGCCGACGCCTTCCCGGTAATAGGCCGTGTTGCGATTCTGGTTGATGAAGATCTGGTCGCGGACCGACACCGTCCTGTTGACCTCGTCCACCTCGATGGCCCATAGCAGGGGCAGCGGTTTGACCGCCGGCGCCACATAGCGGTGAGTGGCGGTTTTCAGGTCGATGCCGCTGAGGAAATACTGCGAGCAGATGTTGCGGGCGGCATAGCCGGTGCCCACCGGAATATCCTTTGCCAGATCACAGCCGGACAGGGCCAGGCTGGCACAAAGGGTGACTGCGGAAAAACTGCGTTTGCTGATTATTGTTGTTGTCATCGCCGGTTTCCCTGTTGGTTATCAATTCAGGTCGTGTCCTTTGCCCCGTTCAGCGCGGCCGCAAGGCGTTCCAGTCCCGCAGCATCTGCCAGGCCGATCCGCAGGCGCTCCCAGTGCGGGAACAGCCGGGTCCAGATGCCCTGGCGGGCCAGTGCGTCATGCCAGCGGGCGGCTTGTCCGTCGGGCAGGTGCAGGGATACGAACAGCCGGGAGGCGCTGATGGCCTGTGCCGGAAAGCATGCCTGTACCTGTTGCAGCAACTGCAGGCTGCCTGCCTCCAGACGCCTGCGCTGGTCAGTGTGCCACTGGTGATCGGTTAACGCGAGCGTGGCAATGTGCTGAGCCGGATGGCTCACCGCCCAGGGGCCCAACCGTTCCAGCAGGGTGGAACAAACGTTGGCGTTGCCCAGGACGAAGCCGGTACGAATGCCCGCCAGGCCGAAAAACTTGCCCAGGGATCGCAACACGGTGACCGGCTGATCCGGGTGCAGCAGCGGCAGCAGGGACTGGTCGGGGGTGGCATCCATGAAGGCCTCATCGACGATCAGCCAGCCCTGCAGGGATTCCAGCGCCTGGGCCACCGCCAGCAGCGCCTGTGGAGAATGCTGCGACCCAGTGGGATTGTTGGGATTGATAACGATCACCACATCATGGTCCTGCAGCTGATCGGGCGTGGGCAGGTCGATGAAGGGCATAAGCTGGTGACCCTGCTGCTGCCACCAGAACCGGTATTCCTCGTAGGATTCCCGTGCCATCCACACCCGTCGCGGTGTCACCAGGGTGGGCAGCTGCTGGATGGCCCACTGGCTGCCGGGAATCGGCAGGGCGGGGGCGCCGTAACAGGCCTGGGCAGCCTGTTCGAGGGCGCCGTCGGCTTCCGGCAAGCGCTGCCACACCTCTGCTGGCAGTGGTGGAACCGGCCATGGCCAGGGTGCAATGCCGGTGGACAGATCCAGCCAGTCCGAACGCGGAATGCCATACGTGGCTACCGCCTGATGCAGGTTGCCGCCATGCTGCGGGTGTGCGTTGCTCAGGCCAGCCATGCAACCCCCGCGATCATCAGCACCACGACGACGAGTGCACGATCCACCAGCCGGTTGGCCCGGGTGATGTCATCGGCCACCGGTATCTGTTCTCCGCCGAAAAACGGCTTTTCCAGCAGGGTACCGTGATACACCACCGGACCACCCAGCTGCAGATTCAGGGCGCCGGCACCGGCGGTCATCACCGGGCCGCCGTTAGGGCTTTTCAGCAACCGGGCTTCGCTGCGCCAGCTGTCCATGGCGCGGGGGAAATCACCCGCAATGGCATAGGCGAACGCGCACAGGCGGGCGGGCAGAAAATTCAGCACATCATCGATGCGGGCAGCGGCGCGTCCGAATGCGTTGAAACGTTCCGTGCGATAGCCCCACATGGCGTCGAGCGTGTTGGCGAGCCGGTACAGCACCACGCCCGGTCCGCCCAGCAGGGCAAACCAGAACAGGGCGCCGACAATGCTGTCGTTGGCATTTTCCAGCACGGACTCGATGGTGGCGCGGGTGCAGCCGGTGGCGTCCAGCGTGGTGGTGTCGCGGCTGACGATCATCCCGGTGTGATGACGGGCCTGTTGCAGATCGCTGCCTTGCAGGGCGTTCCAGACCCGTTCACTGTGCTCGAACAGGCTTTTGCGGCCGATGGCCAGGTACAGCAGGATACAGTCGAACCAGAAGCCCAGCGGAGAAACGTGTGCCACCGCTGCGAGTGCCACCCAGGGCAACACGGCGATGCACCACGCGATTACGCCACTGCGCAGACGCTGTTGTTCGCTGCCGTTGTTGTAGCGCGCTTCGATCCGGCTGGCGTGGTTGCCAAAGGCCACCAGCGGATGACCTTTGCGGGGCTCGCCAAGAATCTGGTCGGCTAGCAGTGCAATGAGGATTTTTATCAATACAATGGGCACGAAATACGCTCGATGTGTGTTTGGTTAGCGGGTGGGGGAATGGTTCCGGACCATCAGCGGCCATGGATGGCCGCTGTTGAGCGTCCCATGGATGGGCTCGAAGCGTGTCCGGAACCATTCCCCCACCCGCTAATCTGCGCAGAATTCACGAAAAAAGGACCCGAAGTATACCATGACCGCCAACACCCTGATGGTGCAGGGCACCACCTCCGACGCCGGCAAATCCACTTTGGTGGCTTCGCTGTGCCGCCTCTTCTACCGGCAGGGTATCAAGGTTGTGCCGTTCAAACCGCAGAACATGGCGCTCAACAGTGCGGTGACGGTCGACGGCGGCGAAATCGGCCGCGCCCAGGCCCTGCAGGCCCAGGCGGCCGGACTCGATCCCGTGGTGGACATGAATCCCGTGCTGCTCAAACCCACCACCGACATCGGCGCCCAGGTGATCATTCACGGCAAGGCGCGTCACCAGATGAACGCGGTGCAGTATCACGACTACAAGACCATCGCCATGAATGCCGTGCGCGAAAGTCACGATCGCCTGCAACAGCAGTACGACCTGATCGTGGTGGAAGGCGCCGGCAGCCCGGCGGAAATCAACCTGCGCGACCGTGACATCGCCAACATGGGCTTTGCCGAAGCGGTGGATTGCCCGGTGATCCTGATTGCGGATATCGATCGAGGCGGCGTGTTTGCTCACCTGGTTGGAACGCTGGCGCTGCTGAGCGAATCCGAGCAGGCGCGAGTGAAAGGCTTTGTCATCAACCGGTTTCGCGGCGACATCAAACTGCTGCAACCGGGGCTCGAGTGGCTGGAACAGTACACCGGCAAACCGGTGCTGGGCGTATTGCCCTATCTGCACGGCCTGCACATCGACGGTGAAGATGGCATCAACAGCATCGATATCGAAAAATCCACCCAGCAAAAACTGACCGTTGTAGTGCCGGTGTTTCCGCGCATCAGCAATCACACGGATTTCGATCCGTTGCGCCTGCATCCGCAGGTGGATTTTCATTACGTGCGTGGCGGTGATGCGCTGCCGCCGGCGGATCTGATCATTCTGCCCGGCAGCAAAAATACCATCGCGGATCTGGAATGGCTGAAACAGCAGGGCTGGGATGCGCAGATCCGCAAGCACCTGCGTTTTGGCGGCAAACTGATGGGCATCTGTGGCGGTTTTCAGATGCTGGGAACCGCGCTGTTCGATCCCCATGGCATTGAAGGCAAACAATTGCAGGCCGAGGGGCTGGCGTTACTCGACATGACCACCGAACTGCAGCCGGAAAAGCAGTTGCAGCGGCGCACGGGAACACTGTTGCTGGGCGATGGCGAAGCGGTGCCGTGCGAAGGTTACGAAATTCATTGCGGTATCAGTCAGGGCCTTGATCTGCAGCGACCGCTGGTACAATTCGATGACGCGTCCATAGACGGCGCCCAGTCAGTCGACCGCCAGCTGCTGGGCACCTATCTGCACGGCATTTTCGACAGCGCCGCCGCACTGGACGCCATCCTGCGCTGGGCCGGTCTGCAGCAGGCGGAGCCGTTTGATTATCGCGCCGAGCGTGAACGCCAGATCGATCGACTGGCGGATGCGACGGCGCAGCATCTGGACATGGCGGCGATTGCTGCCATCATCGCAGCAGGTTGAGTATCAATTGGATGTTGGCAGCGGTCGTCGCTGCAGCAGATTCACCCTGAAATGGTCCGACAGCACCGGCGCAGGATTGAACACGGTTTTGACCTTGTCCAGATGGCAGGCGGGTGTGATTTCCAGGTAGTACAGCATCAGGCCGACATCCAGTGGCAGCAGGATTTCTGCAAGCCCCGCACCCAGACAGTTATGCGGGCCTTTGCCAAAGGGTGCGAACGCGGGCTGACGTTGTTCGTTTCGTGGCGCGCGGTAGCGTTCGATATCAAAGGTATCCGGCGCCGGGAAATACGCCGGATTGGTGTGATCGGCCGTGGTGAATACCAGAATGTCCTCGCCCTTGTGAATCCTGAATCCGCCGAAATCAAAGTCTGCTGTGGCATTGCGGGTCAGGCCAAACGCAGTGGGATGCAAACGCAATGCTTCTTTCACCAGACCATTGAGATCCTCCATCTGGCGCAGGATTCTGATATCCGGAATACCGTCGGCAAAATGCTGATCCACTTCGTGCTGTATACGTTGATAGAGCGCTCTGTCGGATAGCAGACGGTACAGAATGAAGCCCAGGGTGGCGGCCACCGTGTCCAGCGCTGCGATGAAGGGCAGCAGGGCATGGGAACGCATTTCGCCCTCTGAGTACCATTCAGGGTGTGCTTCAAGGGCTGGCAGAATGTGATCCAGGTACAACGGATGCCGGGCCCTTTCTTCCGCACTGCGCTGGCGCGCCTGTGCGAGGGTCGCGTCCATCTGCCGGATGGCGATCCGCTTGTTGCGCAAAAAGGTCGGTGTATACAGCATTGCCTTCGGCCACTTGCGCAATCCGTACACGTTCATCACGCTGCCAAAATAGTGAATCATCTGCTGGACGGTCCGGTAAGGAATCTTCTGGCCTTGCAGCGCGTTGCTGATCTGGTTGGATACCAGCTGTCGCGCGAGCGGCCCCCATGCCACATTACGATCGCGGCGATGCGCCTGCATGAGTTCCAGAACAGGCGCTGCCAGATCATCAGCCCGATCGCGAAACGCATTCGGCCCCAGCAATGGCTGCATCAGTGCACGCTGGTGCTGATGCATCTCGCCATCCACGGCAATCAGCATGTGTGGGCACTGCATGTACTCAGTGGCTTTACCCCAGAACTGGTCGGAACAGAACAGCTGCTTGCCTTCACCGGCAATGAAGCGATTGGCCTCGGGCCCCGCCAGCACCACATAGCCCCGATGTCCGGCGCGGAAGCGGAATACCGGGCCGTGCTCACGGTAGGCCTGCTGCAAGAACACCAGGGGATCGCGCAGCAACGCGGGCAGATTGCCGATCAGTGGCAGGCCGGGCACCAGCGGCGGGCGCGGCAGTGGGGCGTTGAGGGATGCAGAGGCGGTCATGGCCGGTGTCCTTGTAGTGTGTTGCGGAGTTGTTGTTTGAGGCTGAATCGATTCTAATCTGACTAAAATGCCGAATCGATCAGGTTTTGGATTGCCCCATGCCGCCGCGCAAACTCGAAAAATCTACGGAAAATCAGCGTCGCAGACCGCAGCAGGCCCGTGCGCGCCAGAAGGTGGACGCCGTGCTGGATGCCTGCACTCAGGTTTTGGCGCGTCATGGTTACCATGGCACCACCGTGCTGGAGCTGTCGCTGGAAAGTGGCGTGGCCGTGCCCACCCTGTATCAGTATTTCAGCAGCAAGGAGGCGATTTTCGTGGCCTGGGTGGAGCGCAGCATTGATCAGGTGCTGGAGCAGGTGGTGAAGGCACAGCAGGCAGACGCAAAGGCAACACTGGAAGGCTACATTGATGCCCTGGTGCAGGTGGCGCTCGCCTCGGTGTCGCTGCTGCGGCCCGCCTTGCGCAGCCTGCTGGCGGAAATGCCGCAGATGCTGTCCAGCCAGGTCATGATGACCATGGAGGTTCGCACGGTTGCGATGGTGGAATGCCAGTTTGCCGATCAGATCCGCGCGCTCCCCGCTGACAGGGTGCGCTTTCATCTGCAGATGCTGGTGCGCATGATTGCCGGCTATTTTCTGCTGACCATTCTGCAGGGAACTCGCACGCTTGACGTCGAACGGGAAAGCAGCGAGATCGCGGGCATGGTCAAAGCGTATCTGCTGCGTGCCAACCTTATCGCAGCAGGCTGAGACAGGCGCGCACCGAATCGAACACGGCGTCATAGGTGGCGCCGCCAATCCATTCACCGAGTCTTGTGTGTTTGCCGCAGTACTCGACTGCGGTGTCACCTTCCATCGCACTCAACAGGCAGATGGAATCCGTGCCGGTACCGGTTGCCAATTTGCCCGACACCGGGCTGACAACCGCCAGATCATGGCAGGCAGCCGTTTTGGCTTCGGTGGCCACCAGCAGTGCCTCGATGGCGGCGGCGGGCGTGAAAACCTGATTGCACACCAGCGCGATATTGATGGTGCCTGCTACGGGTTGTTCATCGGCCGCATCGCCGGCACGGCGGGCATTCTGAATCCCGGCGGTGACCAGACAGGCCAGCCTGCCATCGCCGTCGCCACGCTCCGCGACGCGCAGTGAATCCATCGATGCCGCCGTCATCATGCCTGCCAGCGGTTGGGTAATGCCCTGCGCACGGGCGTAGTGTTGCAGGGTGCTGGCGGGTGAATCTGTAATCTCGGTAGCGCCACTGACTTTCAGATTGAGCCAGCCGTTCACCTGCGCAATGCCACCATGCCAGACGCAGGAACCGGTACT
The DNA here is from genome assembly GCA_041395845.1 of Gammaproteobacteria bacterium. Classification (GTDB taxonomy): domain Bacteria; phylum Pseudomonadota; class Gammaproteobacteria; order Pseudomonadales; family Ketobacteraceae; genus Ch67. Next base: position 35,847 of record JAWKZS010000012.1, on the reverse strand, counting down.
GTGCAGCGTGGAATCGCTGAGGAAAATCACGTGTTGCGGTGAGTGAAAAAGCCGGCCCAGTCCATTCAGTTCGCGGATGTTGATCGCAGCGCTATTCATATCGTCCACACGCAGCCGAGCAGCAGTGCACACTCCAGCATTTCGATCAGCGCACCCGCCGTGTCACCCGTCGTTCCGCCCAGCCGTTGCAGCATCAGTTTGCTCGCACGGCGATAAAGGTCAATGCGCGCCAGCCCCAATGCCAGCAGCCACCACAGGCCACTCAGCAATACACCCGCCAGCGCCGCCAGCAACAGGCCCGGCCAGATGCCGATGAACTCCAGACCTTCACTGAATGGACTGCCGAGCCTTCGCTGCTGCGTGCATACGGTGTGGTGTAGAACAGCAGGGGAATCATGGCGCGGGCAGTCAGCGGTACCAGCAGCAGATAGGCCAATTGCTGATGCTGCTGCAGGAACAGGATCAGCGCGAATTTCAGCAGCAGCACCAGCACGATCGCCACCACGCCAGCAGGGCCGCTTTGCGGATCTTTCATGATGCGCAGGGCCTTGTCCCGGTCACCGTGGCCGCCCAGCCAGGCGTCGGCGCTGTCGGCCAGTCCATCCAGATGCAGTGCACCGGTGGCCAGTACCCACGCCACCAGCAGCAGGATGGTCACCACCGGATCGGCATCCCAGGGCAATGCCATCAGCAACAGGATCTGCAGCAGGCACAGGGCGCCCCCCAGCAGTGCACCCACCACGGCGTACCAGTACAGTGAGCTGCGCAGATGTTCGACCCGGTACTCGTTCACCTGCACGGAAACCGGGTCAGAAACTGCAGGGCGATTTTCAGCGGCATCAACATCAGGCGTGTCCGAATCCGTTGATGAATTGCAGGGCGAAATCCGCATGATCGTCGTGACGGGTAGGCCTTGATGCGGGTCATGCCGGCATAGGGGACTTCGATCTTGAACGTGTCACCAGGGTGAAGCCGATGCAGCAGGTGAGCATGGCGCGAATGACGCCACCATGGACGACTACCAGTACATGCTGACCGGAACATTCCGCCAGGATCTGGTCGATTCCCCGCTGCACCCGCACCATGAAATCCGTGAACGGTTCGCCTCCGGGCGGTGTATGCCGTTCCGGTGCCTGCCACAGATTTTTCAGCAGTTCGGGATAGGCGGCCCAGGCGGCTTTCGGGGTCATGCCTTCCAGTTCGCCGAAGCAGAGTTCACGCAGATCAGGCAGTACCGTCAGCGGCAAATTCTGCTGCTGGGCGACCTCGCTGGCAAAGGCATGACAGCGCTGCATGGGCGAGGCAATCACCGCATCCCAGCGCACGCCGGCGTTAAGCGCGTGGCCCACAGTGGCGCGCATCTGCTTCCAGCCGGTGGCCGACGGGGGATCGTCCACACTGCCGCGGTATTTCACGCCGCCTTCCGGTTCGCCGTGGCGAATCCAGTCCAGGGTAACGGTGTTGTCGGGTTTGTCGCCGGCGAACATGATCAGGCGTCCAGTTTGCCGGACACGGCCGCTTCGGCGAAGGTGGCCATGTCATTGTGCAGCTGGCAGGCAGCCCGCAGCAGGGGTACCACGATGGCGGCACCGCTGCCTTCCCCAGGCGCAGGTTCAGATCCACCAGCGGATTGGCCTGCAGATGCGCCATGATTTTGCGATGGCCCTGTTCCGCAGAGCAGTGACTGAACAGCAGATAAGGCTGAACGGATGGATTCAGGCGCAGGGCGGACATCGCTGCTGCACTGCAGATGAAACCATCCACCAGCACGGCGATGCCCGCCTGGGCGGCGGCAATATAGGCGCCGGTGAGCGCGGCGATTTCGAATCCACCCAGGGCGCGGCAGGTGTCGGCACCGGATCTGCCAGCAGATCTGCGTGCCGCTGCAGTGCCCGCTCGATGACACGGGTTTTGTGGCTGATGCCGGTGGCGTCCAGGCCGGTCCGGCACCGGTGAGATCCGCCGGCGCAATGCCGGTGAAGGCGCTCAGCAGTGCGCTGGCCGCGGTGGTGTTGCCGATCCCCATCTCGCCGCCGACGAACAGCTTCGCCTGATGCTGGCCAGCCCGCTGTACCGCGTGCCAGCCGATCGCCAGCGCCAGTTCCCATTCGCGCCGGGTCATGGCTTCGGCTTCGCAGAAATTGCGGGTCTGCGGCGCCACCGGTGCATGAATCACCTGGGGCAGCTCCGCCGGATTCGCCAACGTGCCGCAGTTGATCACTTCCAGCGTGGCGCCCAGATGGCGGGACAGCACGCTGATCGCCGCGCCACCGTTGACGAAATTGCGCTGCATTTCCACCGTGACCGCCTGGGGAAACGCCGACACGCCTTCGGCCACCACGCCATGATCGCCGGCAAAAATACTGATGTGGACCGGATCGATACGAGGGTGAGCGGTGTGCTGGATGCCCGCCAGCTGGATCGCCACGTCTTCGAGCCGGCCCAGGGAGCCGGGGGGCTTGGTCAGCTGGTTCTGGCGTGCCCGGGCAGCGTCGGCACTGGCAGTGTCGATGTCACGGGCGGGGGCTTGCCACCAGTTGGGGGCAGGCGTCTGAATCTGTTCGAGCATGTCAGGTTTCCACGGATTTCAGCAGGTGGGGCAGTCCGGCCACGACCAGCGTAACCCGGTCGGCCAGGGCGGCGATGTCCTGGTGCAGCCAGCCGGATTCGTCGACGAAGCGGCGGGTCAGTTCCCCCATCGGCACCACACCCAGACCGGTTTCGTTGCTCACCAGAATGATGTCGGTGCGCTGCTGCAGCACATCGAGCAGGGCGGCCTTTTCCACGGCGAACCGCTCAGGGTCGTCGTGACAGAGCAGGTTGGTCACCCACAGGGTCAGGCAGTCTACCAGAATCAGGCTGTCCGGGCCGGCATGACGCCTGATCGCAGCGGCCAGCGCCAGTGGTTCTTCCACCGTGAGCCAGTGGGCCGGGCGCTGCCGGCGATGATGGGCGATACGGTCGGCCATTTCGCCATCACCGCACTGGGCGGTGGCCAGGTAGACGACCTGCTTGCCGCTGTCCTGCGCCCGCTGTTCCGCCAGCCGGCTCTTGCCGGAACGGGCGCCCCCCAGGATCAGATCGATCATTGGGCCTTGAACCGTTCGCGGTTCCACAGTACTTCGCGGCCGTTGTCGGTGCGGGCCAGAATACGGGCCGCCACAAACAGGAAATCCGACAGCCGGTTGAGGTATTTCAGACCCCAGTCATTGATGGTTTCGACTTTGGACAGGCTGAACACGCGACGCTCCGCGCGCCGGCAGATGGTGCGTGCCAGATGGCAGGCGCTGGCGGCACGGTTGCCGCCGGGCAGGATGAATTCCTTCAGCGGCGGCAGCTGGGTGTTCATGGCATCGATCTGCTGTTCCAGGCGTTCGATAAAGGCGGCGGTCAGCACGCTATGGCCGGGAATGCAAAGCTCGGCGCCCAGATCGAACAGGTCGTGCTGGATTTCCTCCAGCCAGTGGCGCAGTTCAGCCGGTACGGTGGGTTCGGCCAGCACCATCCCCAGCGCGGAGTTGAGTTCGTCGGTGGTGCCGTAGGCTTCGACCCGCAGGGCGTCCTTGTCGACCCGGGTGCCGTCCCCCAGTCCGGTGGTGCCCTGATCGCCAGTGCGGGTGTAAATTTTCGAAAGTCGATGGCCCATGGGGTACTCCTCGGTGGCGCAGAAAGGTCTGAATTGATCCTGGTCAAAAAGCGACCAATACAGCCCGGCTTTTGTATCAAAAGTCACAGAACGGTGCGGCAATTTACGACTAAGCTACTAGAGGGTCAAGTTGGCTGACGGGCAATTTGATCAAGGTTTATCCGCACATTTCGGAGGGCATTAATGGGAACTGTGCTAGTGAATACGGATCTGCTGCGGGAATTGCTCAATGCAGCGGCACGTACGGCGCTGACCCACCGCGGCAGCGAACACGAGCAGTATGTACTGGGTCAGCTCGAGGCCACGGCCAACCTGGCCTATGTCCTGTCGGCCGGGTCCGGGGATGAAGAGCTGGAGCTGCTTTGCCAGCAACTGGCGCTGGATGCCCTGAACCGCCACTCCGAGCTGGATAGTGCCGGGAGTGCCCGCAGTCAGGGGCGCAGTCATAGAATGGTTTTATCCTCGTCCTGAGTCCGTCAGCGGGCGGTCGCTTGCCGCACCGCCGCGAGTACGGCGGCGTTTTCCGGGGTCGCCACGTTCAATCGCGTAGCTTCCCGCACCAGATACCCCGTAATGAACTCGATTTCCGTGGGATTCCCCCGCCGGTAGTCCTGCAGCATGGACGACTGGTTGGCGCCGGTTTTGCGCGCCACCTCGCAGGCCAGCTCGAACAGTGGCTGTCCCGCAGATGCACCCAGCGCCGCGCACATCACCTGTTCCACTTCCTCACAGATGGTCTGCATCTGCCTCAGCGCCGCCGGTTTTTCCAGCAGCTCCCCGTTACGGCAGTCATACAGCACCGTCAGCGGATTGATGGCGCAGTTGATGGCCAGCTTGCGCCAGAGCCGGGTCAGAATGTGGGGATCGGCCTGCGGCCTGAACAGGGTGGGCCGCCATTGCTGCACCACCCCGTCGACCGCTGTCTGCCAGCGGGGCTGCAGGGTGCCGATCCAGGTTTCCCCCCGGCCGGCGTGGACGATGTGATGATCCGCCGCGCGCCAGGCGCCCTCGGTGGTGGTACCCAGCAGACAGGGGGAATCGGGAAAGCGCTGCTCCGCGATTTGCCAGGCGCCCATGCCGTTCTGCAGGAACAGCAGTACCGTATCTGGCGTGATGCGATGGGCAATGGTGTCGAGTGCAGTCGCAGTCTGATGGGCCTTCACGGTGATCAGCAGGCGGCGGATGGGGCTGTCACTGTGATCCACATGGAAACCGTGGGTGGCTAGGTGGCCCTGGTCTTCGAGGGTGATCAGGCGGGCGCTTTCACCGGGATGGCGGGTCAGCAGCTTCACCCGCAGGTGCGCGTCGTTGAGGTACCAGGCAAACAGGGAGCCGATGGCCCCCGGCCCCAGAATGTGCCAGTCGGTGGTGGCCATCGGATCGGAGTGTTCTCAGTCGGTGGTGCCGTTATCGGGTTTCTTGACCGAGCGCCACTTTATCACCATCAGGCGGCCGATGCTGCGGGCCTGATCGATCTGCTGCTTGGTGATCGCCAGCATCTTGTCCGGCGCCGGGAAGCCGGTTTCGGTATCGGCAGCGGACATGCACATGGCGGCCTTCAGGCTGATGAAACCTTTCGAGGTTTTCAGCGCCTTGACGTTGAAAGCATCGTAAATGCGGCGATAGGTCAGCGCGTTGGCCTGGGTGATATCCGGCTGGTGGGTAACGATGACGAATTCGTCGTTCGACAGCCGGGCCACCGTATCCAGCGGCCGTACCAGCTGGCGCAGACGACGGGCGACTCCCACCATGATTTCCCGCATGATGATCTTGCCGTGCTGCTGGTGCAGCGCCTCATAGTCGTCGATATGGATCACCATCAGACAGGCCGCGCCGCCACGGGACTGGGCATGCTGGATGGTGGCCTGCAACCGCTCCACTGCGTATTGCTGGTTGCCCATGCCGGTGAGTGGGTCCACCAGGGAATGCTTTTTCAGGCGCTGGTTGGATTCCACCAGCAGCTGATTTTCCTTGAGCAGGCGATTCTGCAGACCGGCCAGACGGTCCGCCGCATAAATGCGCGGCAGCAATTGCTGGGTCATGGCGGACTTGTTGATGAAATCATCCACGCCCTGATCAAAGGCCTGGGACAGGGCCTGGTCGCCCTCTTTGGCGGTCAGCAGCATGATATAGGTGAAGTGATTGGTGGCTTCGTCCAGCAGGCGCACCCGGCTGGCCAGTTCGAGGCCATCCATTTCCGGCATCAGCCAGTCGGCGATCAGGACACTGACCGGACGGCTTTCCAGCATGGACAGGGCCTGCTGGGCGCTGCTGGCCATGCGCACATCCTGATAACCGGCGGCTTTGAGGGTACGGCCGATCACGGCCCCGGAAAACTTGGCGTCATCGACAACCATAATAGGCAAATCGGCATTGGGCATGTTGCCTGAAAACTCCGTCGCGAAGGCGTTATTCTTGTTGTACCAGGTATCGTCATTCGACTACCTGTTAAGTGTGGTCGAGCCACACCTATCTGTCTAATGTGGTGGACATTATCGGCGAAACGTCCCGCATTTGCCGTCTGCGAGGTCTCAGTTTGCGCTATCCGCCAGCTTTACCCGCGGTTTGAGCCAGTAGAACAGCAGCAGGGCCGGAATGGCAGCCACGGTCGAGAAGATGAAGAACCCGCCATAGCCCATCCCGGTCACCATAAACCCGGATAGTCCCCCGATCAACTTGCCCGGCAGCGTTACCAGCGAACTGAACAGGGCGTACTGGGTGGCGGTGTAGCGCTGGTTCACCAGTGCCGACAGGTAGGCAATCGCCGCTGCGCCCAGAAATCCGCCGGACAGGTTCTCGCCGCTGATCACCAGGGTAAAGATGGTCAGATTGCCGGGGAACTGGCTCAGCAGCAGGTACAGCAGATTGCTCACGCTGCCCATCACGATACCCAGCACCAGGGAACGCTCGACCCCCAGCTTCACCACGCTGATGCCGCCGAGAAACGCCCCGGCAATGCCGATCCAGACGCCGAAGAGTTTGCTCACCGCGCCGATTTCCGTCTTGGTGAAACCGCTGTCCAGATAGAACGGCAGCGCCATGACCCCGAGCATCTGGTCAGAAATCTTGAAGATGCCGATGAACAGCAGCAGAGCCGCGCCGATCAGGCCGGAATAGCGGGTGAAGAAATCCTTGAACGGGCCGATCACCCCTTCTTCGATGGCGGCGGCCAGGGAAGTCGCCCGCGCTACCGCATGGTGGGGTTCCCGGGCCAGCAGGGTCACCACCATCATCGCCATCAGGAACAGCGCCATGGTCAGGTACACCAGCGGCCAGTCCACCCGATCCGCCAGGATCAGTGCCAAGGCACCGGACGCCAGCAGGGCAAAGCGGTAGCCCAGGGTGTAGGTGGCGGCCAGGGCGCCCTGGGACTCAGCCGGAGCAATTTCGATCCGGTAGGCGTCCACCACCACGTCCTGGGTGGCCCCGGCGAAGGCGGCCACAAACACCGCCACCAGAAACACCGCAATGGCCGATGGCGTCAGTACCGCCATCAGCAGCAGGCTTGCCAGCAGAACGGTTTGCGCTGCCAGCAGCCAGCTGCGGCGTTGACCGAGCCGACCCAGCAGCGGCAGGCGCACCTGATCCACCACCGGCGCCCAGAGGAATTTGAACGAATAGGTGAGGGTGGCGTAACTGATCAGACCAATGGTTTCCAGTGAAATGCCGGATTCCTTGAGCCAGACCGACAGGGTGCCGCCTACCAGCAGAAACGGCAGGCCGGACGTGAATCCAAAAAAGAACATCGTCAGCGCGGCAGGTTCAAGAAATGCCTGGCGCAGGGAAGGGCGGTTGGCGGTCATCGAAAAGTTTCAGGGATTCCAGAGATAATGACGCAAGTTATATTTTCCGCCGGTGAGGATAACACCTTCTGCTTCCAGACGTTGCACCTGTTTCGCAAAAGCGTCGCTGCCTTCGGGGAATGAAATCCGGCCCTGACTGTTGATCACCCGATGCCAGGGGATTTTGCTGCCGGATGGAAGATTCTTCAGCAGCGTGCCGACAAAGCGGGCGTGGCGGGGCAGGCCGGCCAGTTGCGCCACCTTGCCATAGGTGCAGACACGGCCGCGGGGAATCGCGGCGATGGTTTGCAGAATGCGGTCTTTGTATTCCTGAGTGTCCATGGGCCGGATTCTAAACCAGCCCAATCTCCTTCACACGCGGAACTGGCTGGCAACGCTCTGCATGCCTGCGCTCAGCTGCTGGATGCGCTGACTGATTTCCACATTGCTCTTGGCGTCTTCGTTGCTTCGCGCCACGTTGCTATCCAGCTGGGCGATGCCCCGGCTGATACTGGTGGTCACGTGGGCCTGTTCCTGGGCTGCGCTGGCAATCTGGTGATTCAGGTCGGTGATGGTCTGCACTGCACTGGCAATGGCGTTGAGTGTTTCCCCGGAGCGGGCCGCGAATTCCACATTGCGATCGGACAGCTGACGGCTGCGATTGATGGCGTCCACCATGTTGCGCGTGCCTTCCTGCAGGGAATGGATCATCGCGTTGATTTCTTCGGTGGATTGCTGGGTACGACTGGCCAGCGTCCGCACCTCGTCGGCGACCACCGCAAACCCGCGTCCCTGTTCACCCGCACGGGCGGCTTCAATGGCGGCGTTCAGTGCCAGCAGATTGGTTTGTTCGGCAATTCCCCGGATCACATCCAGCACTGAACCGATGGACTCTGCCTTGGCTTCCAGATCGGTGATCAAACCACCCGCCGTCTGGACTTCCCGTGCCAGCTGCTCGGTGCTGTCGATGGTGGAGCGAATGACGTCCTGCCCGGTCGTTGCCGCCTGATCTGCTACATTGGCAGACTGGGCTGCGGATTCGGTGCTGTGCGCCACCTCATCGATGGCCTGGGACATTTCACTGAACGCCGTCGTAATCGCCCGGCTTGCTTCATGCTGTTCCTGGGTACGTTTCTGGCTGTTCTGACTCAGCTGGCTGATGTGTCCGGCAACATCATCCACTTGCTCGATCGACTGGGTGAGGGAACGAATGCTGTGCGCCAGTTTGTCGACGAACTGATTGAATGCGCGTGCCACATGAGTGATTTCGTCATTGCCAGCCGTGTTGAGTCGTCGGGTCAGGTCGCCTTCCCCGCTGGCAATATTGTCCAGTGCCTGTTTGACCTGCTTCAGCGGCCGGATGATGCTGTTGGCTATTGCGGCAGCGATCACCAGTAACAACGCAGCGATTGCCAGAATCACGCTGCCTGCCTGGGTCAGGTCGGCGCGGAATTGTGCCGCTACGTCATCGATGTATATGCCGCTGCCAATCACCCAGCCCCAGGGTGCAAAGCCCTTGACGTAAGAGATCTTGGCCACCGGTTTGTCGCTGCCAGGCTTGGGCCAGTCATAGGGGACAAACCCCTCGCCCTTGCTGCGCACCACATTCACCATTTCCATAAACAGCGCAACACCGTTGGGATCCCTGAAACCCGATAAATCACTACCATCGAGTTTTGGATTGGTGGGGTGCATCAGCATTACGGGCTGGAGGTCGTTGACCCAGAAATAATCGTTATCGTTATATTTCAGCTGTTTGAGGTGTGCCAGGGCAGCCTGCTAGGCCGCAGCATCGGTCAGGGTTCCGTCGAGGCTCTGCTGGTAATAGTGCTGCACGGCGCTGGTCGCCACTTCTACCAACTGCCGGGTTTTGCTGAACTTTTCGTCCAGTGTGCGCTGATAGTTGATGTAGGCGGACAAGGCGCCACTAGCGATGATCAGCAACACCGCCAGGCCGGTCAGAAGCCATAAGCGGAGTCTGATTTCAACGTTGCGCAGAATGGACTGCATGAGGCTACTCTCCCTGTAAGGCGACAATTAAGGAAAGTCTAGTGCAGCTTGATCGGCCCGTTTTGGTGTCGATCGGAGGATTGATGCAGGTCAATCATGGGGCAAGGCGGAGCCCCATGATGGGGCTCCGGGGAAGCGCTGGTACGGTGGTTACCGCAGACCACCATCCACTTCGATCACACGACCAGTGAAATAGTCGTTTTCGAAGATGAAGGTTGCTGCGTTGGCGATGTTGCTGGGTTCGCCCAGACGCTTCAGGGGTACGGCGCCGATCAGGCGATCGCGGGCTTCGGGTTTCATCGCGGCGATCATGTCGGTGTTGATGGTGCCAGGTGCAATGGCGCCGGTGCGGATGTTGTAGCGGGACAGTTCTTTCGCCCAGGATTCGGTCATGGCGACCACGCCGGCCTTGGCAGCGGAGTAGTTGGTCTGGCCGAAGCTGCCCTGACGCGCCAGCGAGGAAATGCTGACGATGACGCCTTCTTCCACGCCCAGCTGGATCATCTTGGCGGCGGCTTCACGGCCGCACAGGAACACGCCGGTCAGGTTGACATCGATAACCGCCTGCCACTGTTGCAGACTCATCTTGGTGATTTCGCCGTCTTTGGCTTTGACCAGCAGGCCGTCGCGGGTGATACCGGCGTTGTTTACCACGCCATGCACGGTGCCGAAATCCGCCACCACGTCATCGAACAGTTTGACGACGTCTTCTTCCTTGGCCACGTTCACCTTATAGCCTTTGGCTTTCACGCCCAGTTCGGCGCACAGGCCAACGGTCTGCTCGATATCGGCCTCATTCAGGTCGACCACTGCCACATTGGCGCCCTTGGCGGCGAATGCGGTGGCCATGCCACGACCCAGACCACGACCAGCACCGGTCACGACGACGACTTTGTTTTTCAGATCCATAACTGCTCCCTCTGACGAAAAAAAGGTTTGAACGGGGTTTGAACAAAACGGGGTTTGACTAAAGAGTCGCGATTATTCCCGTTTTGGGCGTCTAACGCCAGAGGCGAAGCGGACAGGTAGAGGTGGGGCGCTTGCAAGGGTGGAAGCCCACCATGGGGATCGTGTTACCATCAAGGTAGTCAATGACGGGGGATCACCATGACAGAAGGCGCATCACGACCGCTGGAACACGCGGCGCAGCAGGTTCTGCGGCAACAGTTCGCGGGGGTACTGTCCACCCACTCGGTGGAATATCCCGGCTATCCGTTTGGCTCGGTGGTACCATTCTGTCTGGACGAGTCCGGCCAGCCCCTGATCCTGATCAGCGGCCTGGCGCAACATACCCGCAATCTGGTCGCCAACCCCAAGGTGGCCCTGACCCTGCTGGAAAAAGTCGATGGCAACGTCCAGCAGGACGCCCGGCTGACCCTGCTGGCAGACGCGGTGGAAGTGGCCAGTCCCGAAGCCTGTGCCGAACGCTATTACCGGCACTATCCGGAAAACCGTGGTTATCACGATCAGCTGGATTTCCGCTTTTTCCGCCTGAAAGTCCTTCAGCTGCGCTATATCGCCGGGTTTGGCCGCATGCAGTGGCTGGCGCCGGACGACGTATTGCTGGGAAATCCGTTTACGCCGGAACGGGAAGCCGCCATGGTGGGTCATATGAATGAAGACCATGCCGATGCCCTGCGCCGCTATTGCGAACAGGCCGATATCGATCACACCGGAAAAGACGTGGTGATGGCGGGCATGGACGGACAGGGTATGACCCTGCGGGTGGGGGACTGCCTGCACTTCATACCGTTCGACCGCCCGGTGACCACCGCAGATCAGGCCCGATCCGTACTGGTCGACATGGCGCGCCGCTAAAAGGAGTTGTTGATGGGCTTTGGCCGCATATTTCTGTTCATTTTCGTTTTCGCCCTGCTGGAAGCCATGGTGCTGGCCAAGGTGGCGGAACTCACCGGCTGGGTGTTTACCATCCTGGCCACCGTTGCCACAGCCATGCTGGGAAGCCTGCTGTTCCGCTGGCAGGGTGTCGAAACCCTGACCCGCCTGAACCAGCGCATGCAGCAGGGGCAGTTGCCCGGGCATGAGCTGGTGGAAGGTGTCATGCTGTTGCTGGGCGGGGCGTTATTGATCACCCCGGGATTCATAACCGACGCTATCGGCTTCGTCCTGTTATTGCCGCAAACTCGCAAGGCGCTGGCGGCCGCCGCGGTTCGCCGGGGTACCCTGCAGGCCTTTGCCCAGCGTAATGGTCAGGGTGGCGCGTTCGTGTACACCCATACCCAATATCGCGAATACAATCCGGAGCAACCGCCCCAGGATAGCCCCCAGGTGCGGGAAACCCGCGACGGACATCTGATCATCGAGGGGCAGGCCGAGCGCAAGGACGACTAGCCTGCCGTCACGAAAATTTCATCCTCGCCACCCTTGAAATACCCCCAGCCAGCCCCATCTTCCCGCCAGCCCGTCCTGTTGCCCCCTCTGCCGGGGCTTGACGGAAATCATCGGGCCAATATTATTAGCACTCTCGAATCGAGAGTGCTAAATTAGCTGGCACTGATCAAATCAGAAGGGCCGGATGCCTGACTCCACTGCCGTCCGGCCTCATCAATCGCTAAATGGGAGATGACAGACCAATGAAAATCCGTCCTTTGCATGACCGCGTTGTGGTTAAGCGTGTAGAAGAAGAAACCAAGTCCGCCGGCGGTATCGTTTTGCCCGGTTCTGCTGCAGAAAAGCCTTCCCAGGGTGAAGTGCTGGCAGTGGGCCCCGGCCGTGTAACCGAAAACGGTGATGTGCGCGCGCTGGATGTAAAAGTCGGTGACAAGGTGATCTTCGGCCAGTACGCCGGCAGCACCGTGAAAATCGATGGTCAGGAACTGCTGATCATGGCCGAAAGCGAAATTTTCGGCGTGCTGGAAAAGTAAGACTTTTCCCTTTCCGAACCCTCATTCATTGAACCAGATTTCGAAGGAACACAATCATGGCAGCTAAAGAAGTCAAATTCGGCGACAGCGCTCGCGCCAAAATGGTCAAAGGTGTCAACGTCCTGGCTGACGCCGTAAAAGTTACCCTGGGCCCCAAAGGCCGTAACGTGGTACTGGAAAAGTCATTCGGTGCACCCACCATCACCAAAGACGGTGTGTCTGTTGCCAAAGAAATCGAACTGAAAGACAAGTTCGAAAACATGGGCGCGCAGATGGTGAAGGAAGTTGCTTCCCAGGCCAACGACGCGGCCGGTGACGGTACTACCACTGCAACCGTTCTGGCTCAGGCCATCGTGACCGAAGGTCTGCGCGCTGTTGCCGCCGGCATGAACCCGATGGATCTGAAGCGCGGTATCGACAAGGCGACTGTTGCCGTTGTAGAGCGCATCCAGTCCCTGTCCATTCCTTGTGAAGACACCAAGTCCATCGCCCAGGTAGGCACCATCTCTGCCAACTCTGACACTTCTGTCGGCAGCATCATTGCCGAAGCCATGGAAAAAGTGGGCAAGGAAGGCGTTATCACCGTTGAAGAAGGTAGCGGCCTGGAAAACGAACTGGAAGTGGTAGAAGGTATGCAGTTCGATCGCGGCTACCTGTCTCCGTACTTCATCAACAACCAGGAAAAAATGTGCGTTGAACTGGACAGCCCGTTCATCCTGCTGGTTGACAAGAAAATCTCCAACATCCGCGACATGCTGCCGATCCTGGAAGCCGTTGCCAAGTCCGGCAAGCCCCTGCTGATCATCGCTGAAGACGTGGAAGGCGAAGCGCTTGCCACTCTGGTTGTGAACAACATGCGCGGTATCGTGAAAGTGGCTGCTGTCAAGGCGCCTGGCTTCGGCGACCGTCGCAAGGCCATGCTGCAGGATCTGGCGATCCTGACTGGTGGTACTGTTATTTCTGAAGAAGTGGGTCTGTCCCTGGATGGCGCCACCCTGAACGATCTGGGTACTGCCAAGCGTGTTTCCATCACCAAGGAAAACACCACTGTAGTAGACGGCGCTGGCCACGAGTCTGAAATCCAGGCTCGCGTTAAGCAGATCCGTCAGCAGATCGAAGAAGCTACTTCCGACTACGACAAAGAAAAACTGCAGGAGCGCGTTGCCAAGCTGGCAGGCGGCGTAGCAGTTATCAAGGTTGGCGCCGGTTCTGAAGTGGAAATGAAAGAGAAGAAAGCCCGCGTTGAAGACGCTCTGCACGCGACCCGCGCTGCGGTAGAAGAAGGCGTGGTTGCCGGCGGTGGTGTTGCCCTGCTGCGCGCCCTGGCCACTGTTGGCAGCCTGAAAGGCGACAACGACGACCAGACTGCCGGTATCCACCTGGCTCTGCGTGCGATGGAAGCGCCGATCCGTCAGATCTCTACCAACGCTGGTGCTGAAGCATCTGTTGTGGTCGACAAGGTCAAGGCTGGTGAAGGCAGCTTCGGCTTTAACGCCGCTACCGGTGAATACGGCGACATGATCGAAATGGGTATCCTGGATCCTGCGAAAGTAACCCGTTCTGCGCTGCAGGCGGCTGCTTCCATCGCCGGTCTGATGATCACCACCGAAGCCATGGTTGCGGAAATCCCTGAAGAGAAAGCGGCTGGCCCGGACATGGGCGGCATGGGTGGAATGGGCGGCATGGGCGGCATGATGTAATCATCCCTCCCGGTTGTTCGAACCCCGAAAGGCCTCGCTTCTGCGAGGCCTTTTGCGTTTCTGCGCGGTGATTTTTTACTGGATGGCGAAGGTGTGCTGACGCATTATTCCGGCAGGACAATCATTGCAGGAGCACATACGTGACGACATCAGAAACCCCGTTTATCCGCTCCCGTGGCTGGGGCAGCATTATCGGCATGATTCTGTTTGCACTCGTATGGAGTGGATTCACCGGATTCGCGACGGCCATGGCGATACCGGATATTCCCGCGAAGCTGGGGGCAGGCGAATACGCGATCCTGCTGATCTTCCTGTTTCCGCTGGTGGGTCTGGGGCTGCTGGGATGGTGTGCTGTGGCGGTGCTCCACCAGCTGCGGTTTGGCAACACAGTGTTGTGGCTGGATCCCTATCCCGGTGCCATTGGTGGCCAGCTGGGGGGTGAAATCCGCATTTCAGAAGCGCTGCCGCCCACCGCGAAGGTGGAAGTCATTGCCCAGTGCCTGCGTTCCGAGCGTCATCGCAAGTCCAAGGGTGGCTACGAAACCCGAACCCGCTCCGAGTGGGAAACCAGCATGACCGGGCGTCTGGAGCGTTCGGCCCAGGGGTCCACCGTGCGCTTCCTGTTTGATGTGCCGGCGGATCTGCCACCACCGTCGCCGAAGGGTGATCGCTGGCATCACTGGGCGTTGCGGGTCACGGCGGATATTCCCGGTGTGGATATGGATCTGTCCTTCGAATTGCCGATGGTGGTTTCAACGCAGCACAGCGCGGTGCGGCTGCCGGGGCTGGAGAGGGAACGCGCCAAGGCCCGCAGTGAGCAGCTGGTTCAATTGCTCAATCCGGATCAGCAGGGCGACACGCTGTATTTCGATCTGCCCTATGGCCGCGATCGTGGCAGTGCGGCGGTGCTGGCAATGGCGGGGCTCGTTTTCGGTGGTGCCGGCGTGGCCATGATGTTGGCCGGCGACGGTGTGATTCCGGTGCTGATGGGGCTGATCTTTGCACCGCTGGGACTGGGGATGCTGGCCGGGGCGTTGTACCTGCCGTTTAACCGGCTGCAGGTGGCGATCGAACCGGATGCCGTTCATCTGCGTCGTCACTGGATGGGGCGGGAGGTGTCCCGCCGGCACCTGCCGCTGGATGCATTGCGCGGGCTGACAATCGAAGAGTCGGGCAGTATGTCGGACGGCACCCGCACCACCCACTATTACCGTGTGGTACTGGAAACTGGTGAGGGCAAACGCTGGCCGGTGGCCGAAAGCATTGCCGGACGGGAAGTGGCAGAGGAGGCTCAGCGCTTTCTGCTCAGCCAGACCCCGCTCAAACGTCTGGCGACTGAAAAATCTGGCTGAAAATCAGTGGGTTGGATTGTCGCTGTGTGGTCATGAGAAGAATTTCTCAAAATTATGCCCCCTCAGTCTCTGGGCCTTATCTATACTTTTTTGGAGACCAGTCGTTGCTCCCCAAGAAAGGTATTTCGCATGTCGATGGAAAAATTACTCTCCCGCGTGTACGACCTGCCCAGCATCCCCAAAGTGGTGCAGGATCTGATGGCCAATTTCAGCAGCAAGACCGCCGATGCGGCGGCCATTTCACGCAATGTTCAGTCCGATCCGGTTATCGCTGCCAAGGTGTTGCGGCTTGCGAATTCCGTACGCTATGGCGCCGGTCGCAAGGTGGCGTCGCTGGATTCGGCGGTGGTATTGCTCGGTATTGATACGCTGAAGACGCTGGTGGTTGCCTCGGGGGTGACGTCCACGTTCAAGCAGATCCCTGGTCTGGACGCCCGCGAATTCTGGCGCAACAGTTTCATGGTGGCGAATATCTGCAAACTGATTGCCAGGAACGCCCGTGATCTGGATGCCGAAGTGGCCTTTACCTGCGGCATGCTGCACAACATCGGTATTGCCCTCATGTACATGGTGCACGGTGATACCATGAAGAAAATCCAGGACAACCTGAAGCCCGGTGAAGACCGTACGGTGCAGGAGCGGGTGCATTTCGGCTTTGACAACAATGCCGTTGGCGCCGAACTGGCCAAGTCCTGGAAATTCCCCGAGGTCATCGTGCATGCGCTGTCCACCCAGGGTGATCCGCTGGCGAGCGACCCGTTCTCACCCTATGCCGTGATCATCAAGCTGGCGGAATACATCAACGACGGCATCGACAACAACGTCGAACACGAAAAGATCATGGCTTACATGCCGGAATCGCTGGCGGGCCCCCTGCATATCAATACCTTCAACCTGTTCGAACAGCTGGCCAAAGCCTGCGAGGCGGAAGACGATATCGATGTACTGCTGGCGGCCTGATCCTGTTCCGGGTCACGCGCAATGTGATGGAAAGCCCCGCTGGTCGGGGCTTTTTTGTGTCCGGCGATACCCTTGGCAAGGCCTGCAGTCGGGGGCTATAGTGTCGCCCCTGTTGAGAATGTGCCCATTCCGCCCCATAGTAAGCGGATTGGCCTGACCGGAGATTCCCATGAGCACCGCCAAAGACAAACTGATCATCTTCGATACCACCCTGCGTGACGGCGAACAGAGCCCCGGCGCCTCGATGACCCAGGAGGAAAAGCTCCGCATCGCCAAGGCCCTGGAACGTCTGCGGGTGGACGTGATCGAGGCGGGTTTTGCCATTGCCAGTCCCGGCGATTTCGCGTCGGTGAAAGCCATCGCCGACACCATCAAGGACAGCCGGGTGTGCTCCCTGGCCCGTGCCGTGGATGCCGACATTGATCGCGCGGCCGAGGCGCTGAAAAATGCCAATGCGGCGCGTATCCACACCTTTATTGCCACCTCGCCGATTCACATGGAATTCAAGCTGCGCATGCAGCCGGATCAGGTGGTCGAGCAGGCGGTGAAGGCGGTCAAGCGTGCCCGCAACCTGTGTGAGGACGTGGAGTTTTCCTGCGAGGATGCCGGCCGTTCCCAGCTGGATTTTCTCTGCCGCATCATCGAGGCAGCCATCGATGCCGGCGCGCGCACCATCAATATTCCCGATACCGTGGGCTATGCCATGCCGCAGCAGTACGGCGACACCATTCGCCAGCTGATCGAGCGCATTCCCAACGCGGACAAGGCGATTTTCTCGGTGCACTGTCATAACGATCTGGGGCTTGCGGTGGCCAACTCCCTGTCGGCGGTCGCCAATGGTGCCCGTCAGGTAGAATGCACCATCAACGGTCTGGGTGAGCGGGCGGGCAATGCAGCGCTGGAAGAAATCGTCATGGCCGTGCGTACCCGCAGTGATTTCTTCGGTGTGGAAACCACCATCAACACGCCGGAAATCGTTGCGACCTCGCGACTGGTGTCGTCCATTACCGGATTTCCGGTGCAGCCGAACAAGGCCATCGTCGGCGCCAATGCGTTCGCTCACGAATCCGGTATCCATCAGGATGGTGTGATCAAGCACCGCGAAACCTACGAAATCATGCGCGCCGAAGATGTGGGCTGGAACACCAACCGGATGGTGCTGGGCAAACTGTCCGGCCGCAATGCATTCCGCTCCCGCCTGGAGGCTATCGGCATCACGCTGAAATCCGAACAGGAACTCAATGATGCATTCAAGCGCTTCAAGGATCTGGCGGACAAGAAGCAGGAAATTTTCGACGAAGATCTGCAGGCGCTGGTCAGCGACACCCAGAAGGAAATCGAAAACGGCCGTTACGGTTTTGTGTCGCTGAGCGTGTGTTCGCAGACCGGTGAAATTCCCAACTGCTCGCTGGTGTTGACCGTGGATGGTGTGGAACAGCAGGGCCAGAGCCAGGGCGCCGGCCCGGTGGACGCGACCTTCAAGGCGATCGAAACCATTGCGCAAAGTGGTGCGTCGCTGGAGCTGTTCAATGTGAACGCGATTACCAGCGGCACGGATTCGCAGGGCGAAGTGACGGTACGACTGGAGAAGGGCGGCCGGATTGTGAATGGCCATGGTGCGGATATCGATATCGTGGCTGCATCGGCCAAAGCCTATCTGGACGCGCTCAATCATTTGCAGGTGGCCAGCAAGGCCAATCCGCAAAAGGACGGCGTGTAATCCATGCAGCAGGAAGGGCAACGGCTGGCGTATCTGCAGGCGCTGGGGATTACCCAGTACGTGCCGCTGCGTCCGATTGATGGTGCGCCGACGTTGCCGGTGATGGCGTGGGAGGCTGAGGTGGTTGCAGCCGACGAATCCGCGACGGTTGTAGAGCCGGTTGAAGCGCCGGTTTCGGCTGTCGTGGCAGAGGTGGTCGAGAAAATCACAACCAGCGTCGATGCGAAAACCGCTACCGCGCCGATGCCGGACGCGCAGGCGCCATCCACCGGTTCCGCACCGTCTGATAACGATATTCCCCAGCTGGATCTGAGCCGGGTCAAACTCGACGACGCGCCGAAAAAAACGTTGGCAGCAAAGCCGTCGGCGCTGCAGCGTTTTACCCTGGCGGTGATCACCTTGCCGCAGCGCGCGCGGCTGCTGGTGCAACTGTCGCAGCCCGATGCGCCGGGATTGTCGGCGGTGGAATACCGCATGCTCGGTGATCTGCTGCTGGCATTGGGCAGCCAACAGGACATCAACGACAGCAGCATCAAACTGTTTCGCTGGCCGCTGGTGAACAATCCGCGTATTGCTGCGGATGCGTCCGCTGCCCGCGATGGTTTGCTGGCCTTTCTGGCGGCGGCACAGGGTGAGCAGCCCATTGCGAAAACCGTCGTGCTGGGTACCGCAGCGCTGAGCTGTTTTCCCCATCAACAGATCGGGCAGGCGTTTACCTTGCCGGAACTGGATTCCGCTGCCGGTGCCGGACACTGTCTGATGACCCACAGCCTGCTTGATCTGCAGCGGGACTGGTCGTTGAAACCGGCCCTGTGGCAACACCTGCACGCCTTCCTCTGATCCCATGCAATTTCAACTGATGACCGAGGCCTTGCTGCCGGCGGTAATGGACATCGAAGCGCGCGCCTATCCCTGGCCCTGGACCGAGGGCATGTTCCGCGACAGTCTTAACAGCGGCTATCTGTGTCATGTGCTGGCGGATGCCGGCCAGCTGCTGGGCTACACCGTGATTTACGTGGCGGTGGGCGAATGCCATATCCTCAATATCTGTGTGGAACCGGATAAGCATGGCCTTGGTCTTGGTCGCATGCTGTTGCGTCATGCACTGGAATGCGCGGTGGATCTGGGAGCAGAGCAGTCCTTTCTGGAAGTGCGGCCGAGCAATGTGTCCGCCATCCGGCTGTATGAATCCATGGGTTATGTGCAGGTGGGGCGGCGCAAGGATTACTATCCGGCCGGTGATGCCCGCGAAGATGCTTTGGTGTATCTGCTGGATTTGCAGGGATTGCGGCGCTGATCCCTGCTGCAACCACTGGCGCGAATCGACAGAATTGGCCACTGCGGTAGCGGTTTCCGCCATTGAGTGACCGTTGCTCGCGGACTAGCATCGAACGACTTGCACCCATGTGATAACAAGAATGCCGGGGAAACCGCGATGCGCACCGTCAAGCCTACCTTCTGCCGAGTCTGTGAACCGTCCTGTGGCCTGCTGGCCGAAGTGGAAAACGATCAGCTGATCCGTTTGCTGCCTGATAAAAACCATCCGGTGACCCAGGGTTTTGCCTGCCATAAAGGTATTACTTACCAGGGCATTCATCAGGATCCGGATCGCCTCAACACACCGCTCCTGCGCAGCAATGGCAAACAGCAGGCGGGTGAATTCTCGTCGCTGTCGTGGGATCAGGCCATTGGCGATATTGCGAAAAAAATCCAGCAGATCCAGCAACAGCACGGTCACGATGCGGTGGCCGGCTATATCGGCAATCCCACTGCCTTCAACGCATTGGCCGGTGCCGCCATGGGATCCTTTTTCACCCAGTTGCAGACCCGCCGCCTGTTCAATTCCGGTACCCAGGACTGTTCCAATAAATTCGCTGGCGCCGAAGCCGTGTTCGGTACCAGCACCCTGCATCCGGTACCCGATCTGGCCCACACACAATACGCGCTCATCTTTGGCGAAAATCCCAAGGTGTCGCACATGAGTTTTGTGTCGATGCCCAATCCCATGGCGCAACTGCGGCAAGCCAGAAAAAACGGTGCCACCATCCGCTTTGTGAATCCGCGCCTGATCGAAGCGGCAACGCCTGCCACCGGCGATGTATTGCAGATCAAACCCGACACCGATCTGTATCTGATGGCGGCACTGCTGCATGAAATCGATCAAGCGGGGCTGTTCCGCGCCGACGTGATCGCCGAACACGGCAAGCATATCGAGGGCCTGCGTGCCTTCATCGCGCTGTATTCTGCCGAGGCGGTTGCGGAGATTGTCGGCATCGACGCCGCGGAAATTCGCCAGACCGCCCTGGATTTTGCCCGCGCCGAATCCGCCTGCGCGCACATGTCCACCGGCGTCAATATGGGTCGTCAGGGCACGCTGTGTTACTGGCTGCTCCAGATGCTGAGCTTCGTTACCGGCAATCTCGATCGTCGCGGTGGCAATCTGTATTCCCTGGGTTTCTATCCGGCGGCCAAGGCCGGTGCGCTGAAATCACTCGACAAAGAACAGATATTTTTCCCGTCGGAATTTGGTGAGTTGCGCCATATCCGCGGTTCCCTGCCGGGCAATCTGCTGCCGGACATGATTCTGGATGCGAAAAATCCGATTCGCGCGCTGATCGTGATCGCTGGCAACCCGCTGCTGTCCATGGGCGGTGAAGCGCGCATCCGCCAGGCGTTCGAACAGCTGGAGCTGCTGGTGGTGATCGATCTGGTGCGCAACGCCACCGGCGAACTGGCGGATTATCTGCTGCCCTGTGCCGACATGCTGGAGCGGCGCGATCTGAATATCTGCGGCCTCGGCATGCAGAGTCAGCCCTTTGTGCAGTACACCGATGCAGTGGTACCGGCACAGCACGAGCGCAAAGAAGAATGGTGGATTCTCGGCAGGCTGGAACAGGCACTGGGGCTGCATTCCGTGTTCCACGAAAACGCCAATCCCGATCCGTTCGGCCGCATCAATCGCATGCTCGGCTACGCCAATCTGACGCTGGAGCAGGTGCAAAGCGCGCCGCAGCAAACCGTGGTGTTACCACCGATTCCCACCGGCCGTTTTTACACTGACTGGTTGCAGACACCGGACAAGAAAGTGGATTGCTGTCCGCCGCTGTTTGATGAGGCCATCGCGCAGGCCCAGCGGATTTTTGCCGAACTGCAACAGGAACCAGCCGATCAGCTCAAGCTGATCAATCTGCGCACCAACTACATGCACAACAGCTGGTATCACAATCTGCCGGAACTCAAGCGCGAACATCAGCAGGAAAATCCGCTGCACATGCATCCGGACGACGTGCAGCAGCGTGACCTGCGGGACGGACAAACCATTGACGTTTCCAGCCCTTGGGGCGGTATCCGTGCCCGGGTTAAAGTGGACCCTTCATTGCGCCGGGGTGTGGTGGCGATGACCCACGGTTGGGGCAACCAGCGGGCCAACGGTCTGCAGATTGCGCGCCGCTATCCCGGTGTCAACGTCAATGTCCTCCTGCCCACCGGCCCTGGCAGTTATGAAAAACTCAGCAACCAGGCGCACATGACCGGCATTCCCGTGTCGGTGTCCGCCGCCGGTTGATCGCAACCGTATTGCCACCTTATCGAAGGGAATGTCATGTCTGAATTCATCCTGCACCACTATCCCATGTCACCGTTTGCCGAGAAGATGCGCGCCATGCTGGGCTATGCCCAGGTGCCCTGGCAGTCGGTGACTTCGCGGGAAATGCCACCGCGCCCGAAACTGGCGCGACTGGCAGGCGGTTACCGCAAGATTCCGGTGGCGCAGATTGGCGCGGATATTTTCTGCGACACCCACCTGATCGCCAGCGAAATTGCAGCGTTGGGTAACAAGCCCGACCTGGTACTGGAAAACTGCAGCGCCGACGTGCAGGCATTCGTGAAAACCGTTGATGTGGATATTTTCTTCGCCTGCATCATGGCCGGTGGCAGCAAACGGCTGCGGCAGAAAGTGTGGCAGAGCATGTCGTTGCTCGATATCGGCCGCTTTATGTGGGATCGCATCAACATGGGGCGCACCGCCGCGATCAAAATGCCCGGCCCCCGCGAATCCATGCCCAAAGTGCTCGCCCATTTGCAGCAGCTGGAAGCCTCCATCCACGCGGACTTCCTGTTCGGCCCGCAGCCCTGTCACGGCGATTTTTCGGCTTACCATTCCCTCTGGTTCGTGCGTGATCTTGGGGAGCGCAGCTTCATGAACGATTATCCCAAGGTCATCGCCTGGATGGATCGCATGAAAGCCTTTGGCCATGGCCGCTGCAGCGAGATCAGCGCCGATGCCGCGCTGGCCCAGGCTGCTGCTGCCCAGCCACGCGCAGTGCCGGACGATCATCGTCAGGACCCGCTGATTGGCCGACAGGTCAGCATCGCCCCGGCGGACTATGGTCGAGATGCTACCGACGGCGTACTGGTGGGCAGCGGTCCCCAGCGCTGGATCATTGCCCGCCAGGACAAGGAACTGGGTACCGTGCACGTCCACTTCCCGCGGCAGGGTTTCAGTCTCACGCCGCGTTGATCCGCCGCGTCACAGGTGCGCAGGATGATCCGCATCGGGCTGGATCAAGCCTGCCGCACTCTGGGCGCCGGCATGAAACATCGCCAGCATTTCTTGCTGCTTCTTCAGACCCTGCCGCGCCAACCGCTCATAACCGCCGGGCAGCAACCGGTTCACACTGTGCCAGGCAAAGCGTGGCGGAATGCTCAGCAGCGGATACCAGGGCACCACGTCCGATGGCACACCCAGCGCATCCAGTGTGCGTTTGCTCAGATACAGACGGCTGATACTCAGGTGGCGTGAATGCTCGATGCGTTGCCGCAGGGACTGGAAACGCGGGTAATGCCGCGTCAGCGGTTCGTTCGCCAGTGACTGCGCCATGATGCGACTGGATTCGTCGCCGCGGGGGTGGGTCGAGGCGGAATGCATCAGCAGGCGAATACCGTCGGCGGTGGAATCGAACAGCCATTCTTCCTTGATGCCCATCAGCCACGCTGCGTAACGGCCGTGATGGGCGATGGCGTCGGTTTCCTTTTGTGTCAGCGGCACACCCAGTGCGCGGCAACCCAGCCCCAGCAATAACGTGGTCAGAATCGTCGTCAGCATATCGGTCTGGCTAATGGGGACACCGGCGTGGTCGTGATTCCATTCGGCCTTTTTCAGCAGATTGCGGCGTACCAGGGCGTGAATCATGCGGACCCGGATCGTGCTTTTGAAGCCGGCGCCAAAGCGCTCCATGCCACCAGGGGAGTACAGGTCCAGCGTCCAGGACTGGGTTTCGGCAAAGCGTTTGCCAGTGCCCTTGCTGAGTGCGCCGGTCATCACCAGCGGTTGATTGAAACCGGACAGCAGGTAGGCGCCCATCAAAAAGAAATCCCGCGCGATATAGTGCAGCGCTTCGCCGGTGGTGTTCACCGCACGGGCACCCCGGCGCACCTTGTCCCGATCCAACCAGGCAGGCTCGCGGTCGATCAGGGCGAAGAATTCACGCAACTCCGCCGGCGCGTCCGGCACAGCATCGATCCCCTGTTCCAGCGCCCGTTCGAACATCGGCTTGGCCTGACGCGGCCCAAAGGCAAACAGCCAGTCCACCAGCCGGTCCATCGGTTCGTCGCCTTCCCACAGGCCGGTAACCATCTGCTCCCACAATGCGCGATCCAGACGTACCGGGCCGCCCAGCATTTTCGTCATCAGCCATTCCGGTACCTGGGGCGGAATCAGGCTGTAAATGAAGGGTGGAATCCCGCGCTCGGGAAACGGCGGTACTCGTCCAGGAATACGCAGGGTAGGGGTGGCGGCAGCGGCGGTCATGATGGGCTCCTGTGCAGGCGAAGGCGGGTTGCTTGTTATGCAGCCAGATTAATGCGATTATTTAGTCGTATTCAAGTCGCGTTACGGATGAAGCCATGCGCAAAAAACCGGTTCAGCGCCGTTCCCGCCTGATGGTGGACAGCATCATCGAAGCCACCGCCCGCATCGTGGCCGAAGAGGGGCTGGACGCGCTCACCACCAACCGGGTGGCGGAGCGCGCAGGGATCAGCAATGGCTCCCTGTACCAGTACTTTCACGATCGCAACGACCTGATCGAGGCGCTGCTGGAAAAAGTCAGCGCCGATACCACAAAGATGTTCAGCCAGGGCCTGCGCCAGGTGGAGTCGTCGCAGCTGGATGTGCGCGAGATGAGCCGGATTGCGCTTACGTTGGCACTGGCATTTCTGCGTTCGAACGATCTGTACCCGGAGTTGATCCGCAACTGGCACCGCCTGCCGGTGCATCGTCTGTTTGATCCCATCGAACAATATTTCATCAATGCCGGGCGCGCCTACCTGCTGCAACACGCTGGCCGCTATTCCGCTAGCAAACTGCAAACCCGGCTGTACGTGCTGATCAACAGCACCATCTTCACCATGATCCGCTTCCTGAGTGAAGACAATCCGATGCTGAAAGAGGCTGACGTGATCGAATGTCTGGCTGACACGGTCGCGCTGACGCTGGAATCCGCCGCACCACAATCCTGACCGGGAGCAATTGCCCTGCAACCAAGCGCTGCGCTAGACTGCCGCTGCTGTTACGGTTGAGTTGCAGCTCATTTTTAGATCGAAGGAGAGAACATGAAAAAGCAATTGCTTGCCCTGGCGGCTGCCGTGGCTGTGTCGCCTGCTGCTATGGCGCAGGACGCTTACTTTGGTGCGGATTTCAGCTTTGTGAGTGCGGAGTTGACGGACTGGCAGGGTGAAACAGCGGACTCCGATCCGACAGCGTTGCGCGTACGCGGGGGCGTTGGCCTGAGCGAGAATTTTGCGATTGAAGGTGTTGTTGGGTTGGGCTTGCAGGACGATGAGGTTTCGGGAACACCTTATGACCTGGAGCTGGACTCCCTGTTTGGCATCAACGCCGTTGGTATTCTGCCTCTGGATCGTACCTTATCCCTGTTCGGCAAGATTGGATTTGCCAATCTTGAGTACAAGGACAGCGATGGTGACACCTACGACGACACCGGCGTCAGTTTCGGCTTTGGCGCCAAGGTCAACTTCGATCGCAATGGTTCTGGCCTGGTGATTGAATATACCATTTTGCCGGATACCGAGAACGAAGAGTACGACATCGAAGTCGAATCCGAAATGATCTCCATCGGTGCCCAGTTCGCTTTCTGATTCCCCGGAAAGCGAACAGGTCCGTCGCCGGGCAGGCCTCGAGGTCTGCCTGGTAACCCCTTCCCGCACTACCACCGCAATGCCGACCTGACCCACCTTTTCAGGTATAATCCCCCGCTTTCCGCATCAACCCTGCAGCAGCACGAATACAGGTCACCATGAGCCATCTGGACGAAGTCAGAAAACGCCGCACCTTTGCGATCATTTCGCACCCGGACGCCGGTAAAACCACCATCACCGAGAAGCTGCTGCTGTACGGAAACCAGATCCAGGTAGCGGGCACCGTCAAGGGCCGGGGCTCCGACCGTCATGCCACCTCCGACTGGATGGAGATGGAAAAGGAGCGGGGGATCTCGGTGACCACCTCGGTCATGCAGTTCCCCTACAAGGACTGCACCGTCAACCTGCTGGACACCCCGGGTCACGAAGACTTTTCGGAAGACACCTATCGCACCCTCACCGCGGTGGACTCGGCGCTGATGATCATCGACGGCGCCAAGGGCGTCGAGCCCCGTACCATCAAGCTGATGGAAGTCTGCCGTCTGCGGGACACCCCGATTCTGTCCTTCGTCAACAAGATGGACCGTGACATCCGCGACCCCATCGACCTGCTGGACGAGATCGAGCGCATCCTGAAGATCAAGTGCGCCCCCATTACCTGGCCCATCGGCATGGGCAAGCTGTTCAAGGGTGTGTACAACCTGTACCAGGACACCACCTACCTGTACGCCACCGGTCAGGGTCACACCATTCAGGACGTGCGCGCCATCAAAGGCCTCGACAACCCGGATCTGGACAAGGCGGTGGGTGATCTGGCGGACGATCTGCGTAACGAACTGGAACTGGTGCGTGGCGCCAGCCACGAATTCGACAAGCAGGAATTCCTCGATGGCAAGTTGACCCCGGTCTTCTTCGGTACCGCGCTGGGCAACTTCGGTGTCGATCACATGCTCGACGGCCTGGTTGAATGGGCGCCGCCGCCGCAGTCGCGGGAAACCGACAAGCGCACGGTCGAAGCCGCGGACGAACGCTTTACCGGCTTCGTCTTCAAGATCCAGGCAAACATGGACCCGAAACACCGCGACCGCGTGGCGTTCCTGCGCGTCTGTTCTGGCCATTACGAAAAGGGCATGAAGATGAAGCATGTCCGTCTGGGCAAGGATGTGCGAGTTTCCGATGCACTGACGTTCCTGGCGGGCGAGCGTGCCCATCTGGAAGAAGCCTGGCCCGGTGACATCATCGGCCTGCACAATCACGGCACCATCCAGATCGGTGACACTTTCACCGATGGTGAAGATCTCAACTTCCAGGGCATTCCCCACTTCGCGCCGGAACTGTTCAAGCGCGTGCAGCTGCGTGATCCGCTCAAGAGCAAGCAGTTGCAGAAGGGTATCCAGCAGCTGTCGGAAGAGGGCGCTACCCAGGTGTTCATGCCGCTGCGCAACAACGACATCATCGTCGGCGCGGTGGGCGTGCTGCAGTTCGACGTGGTGGCCTACCGCCTGAAAGACGAGTACAAGGTGGACTGTTCCTACGACATGATCAACGTATCGACGGCCCGCTGGGTGTACTGCGACGACGTGAAAATGCTGGAAGACTTCAAGAAGAAGTGCCACGACAATCTGGCGATCGATGGTGGCGGCTACCTGACCTATCTGGCACCCACCCGGGTCAATCTGGAGCTGACCATGGAGCGCTGGCCCGACGTCCGTTTCACCGAAACCCGCGAGCACTGATCATGGCAGGCTATATCGTCGGCTCACTGTTTCTGACCTGGGTGCTGTGCAGCGCCCTTAACAGTCTGGTGGAATATGCCGCGATCCGGCAGTGGCTCGATCGCGGCAAGGCCTTTCTCAGCATGGTGGTTGGCGTATTGCTGATTGCGGGGCTGATGGTGTGGCTGGCGTACGGTGGCTTCCCTGCTTCGACCCTGGCGCGCAGTGCCATGGACCCGGCGCTGGTGGCCAATACGTCGCTCACGGCTGCGGTGGTGAACGTGTTGTTCGCGCTGGGGTACTGTGCGTTCCAGTTACGCCGCTTCTGGGAAGACTGAACCGGCTCATTCCGGCCGCGAAACCTTCTTGATCACCCGATAACGCAGGCGGGTACCTTTTTCCAGCGACAGCCGAATCTCTTCCGGCGCCAGTTCGCGGGGAAAATAGCAGCCGGAAATCTTGGCCTCGCAGATACTGGCGCCTTCCATCTGGGTGTTACGAAAATCGATGCCGCGCAGGTCGGCACCCCGCAGGTAGGCGTCGCGCAGGTCAAGGCCATCCGCATTCATGATGCGCAGATCGCGGCCACGCAGATGAGCACCGCGCAGATCGACGGTTTTGCCTTCGCTGCGGGCCTGATTGAACTCCTTGATCTTTTCGTCCAGCAGCAGTTGATACAGAGGATCATTCGGGTCAGCGGCCATACAGGGTTTCTCCTCGGGTTTTATTTATTTATAGTCGATCAATCGGAATGCTGCCGGGCAGACCCGCCCTCAGGGATGGTGACGGCAGTTGTGGCTGTGGTTAAATGCGTGGATTACGCGTTGCAGTAGGTGAGCTTCATGGCAGGGGACAATCTGGAACGTCTTGGCAAGGCCGTCATTCGTACCTTACCGCCCTGGGTCAGGCGCCGGCTGCCCATGCCGCAGCAGAGTCGGCGCGGACATTCCGAACCGGGACAGGATGCAACCTCGCTGGCCGACGATGCCTTTCGTGCCCGCGCAACCCAGATTCACCGGGAAACGCCCCGGTCCGTCACGGTCGAATTCGAACTGCTGGAAGGCTATCGTTTCAATTACCGCGCCGGTCAGTATGTGGCGCTTACTCTGTCCATCGGTGGCGTATGGTTCCAGCGCTGTTTTTCCCTGAGTTCTGCGCCTGATGAGAACCGCTACAGCGTCACGGTGCAGAAGGTGTTTCACGGCCGCGTCACCGGCTGGATGAATGAGTCCCTCAAGGTCGGTGACGAGTTTTACGTGTCCGAACCGGCCGGCGATTTTGTGCTGCCTCACGACGGGCCCGAACAGCAGCGTTACGTAATGGTAGCCGGTGGTTCCGGTATCGTACCGCTGTATTCACTGCTCAAGGATCTGCTGGGCAAGAATCCGGCGGCGGATATCCAGCTGATCTATTTCAGCCGTTCTGGCGAACAGTGTATTTTCCGCAAGGAACTGGAGCGGCTGGACAGAATCCATGCAGGGCTGCAGGTGCAGTTTCATTTCACCCGCAAGGAAGGCAATTACCACGATCCGGCCCGACGCCTCACCGGTGAAGGACTGCTGGCACTGGTCAGCGATCCGGCCACCACGCAGTTTTATATCTGCGGTCCCAACAGTCTGGTCAAGGCCTGCATGGAGGGGCTGCACAGCGCGGGGGTGTCCGAGTCCCAGATTCGTATCGAGCTGTTCAATCGTCCGCCCATCACCCTGGCGCAAACCGAACTGAAGCCG
Organism: Gammaproteobacteria bacterium; assembly: GCA_041395845.1. Taxonomy (GTDB): domain Bacteria; phylum Pseudomonadota; class Gammaproteobacteria; order Pseudomonadales; family Ketobacteraceae; genus Ch67. The sequence goes on along the minus strand of JAWKZS010000012.1, from coordinate 7,195 downwards.
CGCCTGATCACGTTCCTGCCAGCCTCACTGCTGGGCAAGACCCGTCATGTGCGCCAGCGCAAAGTGGAAACCATCCTGGAAACGGCCCGTCAGGCGGGCATTCCCATCGCCCAGAAATGCACCGTAGGCAACTGTGGTACCTGCAAAGTGAAGGTCAAGTCCGGCTCGGTGATCATGGATGAGCCCAACAGTCTTTCCGTGGAAGATGCCAAGGCAGGTCAGGTCCTGAGCTGTGTGGCGTATGCCTGCGAGAACGTGGTGGTTCAGCTGCCGGGACGCTGAGGGTTACTGGCGGTCGGGAAACAGGAAACCGATGGCGCTGCGCTCGCTGGCGGGCAAGTTGGCGCGTCGGTGCAGATCCTGCAACCGCAGACTGATGCAGTTATCGATCCGGCGTTGATCCTGCTGCTGCAGCGGTTCACCCTGCCAGCCGGGTGCCAGCGCCATGGAGCCCCGGACGCGCAATTCCTGCCCCGGCAGCTTCAATACGGCGATCTGCCGACTTTCCAGTGCGCACCAGGCAGTGGCCTTGATGCGATCCAGTTCCATGTGTTCGCCGGACTGCTGCAGCCCGGTCAACTCGACCAGTGTCTTGCTCTGGCCGCCGGAAACCGAAGGCTGGGTCCATACCCCGATAGTGGCCAGGAACCCCAGGGCAAGAATCCAGCTTGTCGCAAGTGAAGACAGGTTCAGGCGCATGATGTCATCCCTTTCAGGCGATTGGCATCTGTCCGATGCCGGGTCTGCAGGTTCAGTGGCGAGCTGGGCTTGGGAATGCTGACCATAGGGTCTCGCCATCCTTCAATGGTACGACGTTCAGGTCTGAATAACAGGCCACAAAACCTCATAAGAAATGTGAAAAATACCGGCTTATGCTGTCAGTCGATGGATGTTGTCGCCTCATCCGGTTGAATCGGTTAGACAAATGTGGATCAATGTTCCAGGCCTTGACGGTGTTATGGCAGGGCGTAACAACAACGATAAAACGATAACGGACAGCAGACGGGAAGCGGGTATGACCCAGGAATTTGATTATGTGATAGTCGGGGGTGGTTCGGCAGGCTGTGTGCTGGCGGGGCGCCTGAGTGAAGATCCCGGTGTGTCGGTAGCGTTGCTGGAACTGGGCAAGGCGGGCGACAACTGGCTGGTGAACGTACCGGCAGCCATGGTGCTGGGTGTGGCGGTGAAGGCCAATCTGTTGCCGCTGGAAACCGTGCCCCAGCCCGGCCTGAATGGGCGCTGCGGCTATCAGCCCCGGGGAAAGGTGCTGGGTGGTTCTTCGGCGGTCAATGCAATGGTGTACATCCGCGGCCATCGCTGGGATTACGATCATTGGGCGGAACTGGGGAATACCGGCTGGTCCTATGATGATGTTCTGCCCTATTTCAAACGGGCGGAAGCCAACGAGCAGTTTCGCGATGACTTTCATGGTACCCAGGGCCCGCTGCCGGTCAGTCGCCTGCGCACGGACAATCCAGTGCATCAGCGCTATCTGCAGGCGGCCCGCGATGTCGGTTATCCCGTCATTGATGATTTCAACGGTGCCGCGCAGGAAGGCATCGGGCTGTATCAGGTCACCCAAAAGGACGGCGAACGCTGGAGTGCCGCACGGGCCTATGTGCATCCCTATCTGGGCAAGCGCCCTAACCTTAAAGTGGAGCTGCAGGCCAGCGCCCAGCGCGTGCTGTTTGATGGCAAGCGTGCTGCCGGCGTGGAATTCCGTCAGGGTAGCGAAACCCGGGTCTATCGCGCGCGGCGTGAAGTCATCCTGTGTGGTGGTGCGTTCCAGTCACCGCAGTTACTGCTGCTGTCCGGTATCGGGGATGGTGCCGAATTGCAGCGACTGGGTATCCCCACGGTGCATCATCTGCCCGGTGTTGGCCAGAACCTGCAGGATCATCCGGATTTCGTGTTCGGCTACAAAACCAAAAGTCTTGATCTGCTGGGTATCTCCTTTCCCGGCGCGGCGCGGATGTGGCGCGAGATCAAACGTTATCGCGCCGAGCGTCGCGGCATGATCACCAGCAACTTTGCCGAAGGCGGCGGCTTTCTCAAAACCCGGCCGGATCTGCCGGCGCCGGATATCCAGCTGCATCTGGTAACGGCGCTGGTGGAAGATCACGCCCGCAAGACCAACTTTGGCCACGGCTATTCCTGTCACGTCTGTCTACTGCGTCCGAAAAGCAAAGGCAGCGTGCGTCTGGCCAGCGCCGATCCCAATGCCATGCCGCTGATCGATCCGAATTTCCTGGGCGAGGAAGACGATCTGCGCGATCTGGTCGCCGGCTTCAAAATGACCCGCAAACTGATGGATGCTGCGCCGATGGCAGAACTGCGCACCGAGGACTGTTTCACCGCCAATGTGCGCACCGATGAGGACATCGTGAAAGTGTTGCGCCAACGGGTGGATACGGTGTACCACCCGGTGGGCTCCTGCAAGATGGGCGTGGACGAGCTGGCAGTGGTTGATCCCCAGTTGCGCGTGCGCGGGGTGGAAGGATTGCGGGTGGTGGATGCATCGGTGATGCCGACGCTGATTGGCGGCAATACCAACGCACCGACCATCATGATTGCAGAGAAGGCGGTGGATATGATTCGGGCCCAGGCACGCCGTTGAATGCGTGCGCTGTCCTGCGCACCCCACCGGTGATACTCTTCGGCGTGCTACAAGGATTTGTTAGCCGCAATTAAAACAATAATACGGGGCATGTGGTCACTTAACGGGCTGCATGTCCTCCAGTAAGGAGACGACATTTATGTTCAAGCATCGCTCATCAGTACTTATAGTCGTATTAACCGGTGTCCTGGCCGCGTGTGGGGGTAAACTGCTTTGGGAAGCGCGCGTCACCGACGGCGGTCCCAAAGTGGTAACGGCTGCTGCCGTGGATCAGGCAAGCAACACGTATGTCGGTGGATCCATGCGCAATGCTGACAATCCATTCGAACATGAGGCGCTGCTGTTAAAGCATGATCCAGCAGGGGCGCTGCTGTGGCAGACAACGCTGGACAACAGCGTGGCTGTGGTCGATGTGGAACCACTTACAGCAGATGTCATTGCGGTGGCGACCGGGCCTTATGCCGGTCTTGCCGTCAATCAAGAAGCAGTATCACGTGAACTTTGGCTGGTGTCGGCAGCTACTGGCGAGCCGCTCACGTTGTTGCATACGTTTACTCCCGATGTTGATGGCCAGGTATTGCATGCCATGAAAGCAACTGATGGCCGCCTGTATGTCATCAGCGGCGCCGAGAAGGAATACTGTGCCGAGATCGATGGCTGCAGGACCACCATCACTCATTCAGTGTTGCGAGTGTTTGATTCAAGCGGCAATCTGACTGGTGAGAAGACCATGGTCGATCAGGAAATTGCCGACATTGCCGTTGATGCTGACCACAACCTGAATGTGTTAGTGCGCAAACAGAATGGTAATGCTGACCTGCAGCGCTGGGACAGTGATCTTCAGCTGGTATGGACGGCGTCTTCCCACCCTTCCAGTGCGGCGGCGATGGCGTACTGCAAGCCCGTCACTATCAAACTCTATCAGCAGGCTTCCTATATCCTGTGTGCATACAGTGTCGTCAAGCTGGACTCAACGGGCGCAGTTGTTTTCGAAACATCGCTTGAGCCGTTGCTGGAAATGACCGGGCTATTTGTCGATGGCGAAATGTGGGCTAACGTCGGTAGCGCTGATTACTTGTATATTGAAGGCTTGCTGGAACTGGATGATCAGGGTAATGCCCTGATTGCCAAGGTTCGCCCAACCACCTATTTCACCGAAGACGAAGGAACGGTTGCCGGAATCCCGGTACCCACGATGTCGACGTTGTCATCTGATGCCATGACAATCAAAGTATCGGGGCAGACAGGTGAAATATTGTGGAGCAAAACGGTCGGCAATGCCGTTGTGCCAGATGCTGCCGGATTTAAATCCTATTACCACTATCCGCTGAATCTCGCGTTGCAGGATGATCAGGTCATGGTGACGCTACGGAGTTTCGGTGGTGTCTACAATTACTGTGGTGAGTGGCTTGATTGGGATGTTTTCTTCGTCAATGTGTGCACGTTGATAAACCGAGAGACTTTGCTGGGCAGAACCGTTGTCTACAACACCGAATCGGGAAAACGCATTGCTTCGAAGGAACACGCAATTCCCTATCCTCGTAAAGCCATGCACACACCGGACGGCCATGTTCTGGTGGTTGGGGATATGGAGTCAGGCTACTGGAATCGTTTTTTAGAGTCGGTCGCCAACGGTGAAAAAGGTGTGTGGGGTGAAGAACCGGACATTGGTGAGCTGGCAGAGATTAGTGACATCGTCCTGCAAAAATACAAGTTCTGACGCAGCGCGGTAATTGCCGGCAAGTGACGGTACTGGCATGGTGCCAGTACCGCTACGCTGGCCATCAGAACTTCGAAAAATCCGGCTTACGTTTTTCGAAGAACGCCGAAAACGCTTCCTTCGCTTCGCCACCATCCAGCATTTCGCTGAACAGACGGCCTTCTTCTGCCATTACCGCGCTGAGGGCGTCGCGGTTGCTCATGCGCATCAGTTTCTTCGCTGCACGCACCGAAGAGGGCGGCTGTTTGGCCAGCTGCCTGGCTTTTTCCAGCGCGTACGCCTGGTAGTTTTCGGCGTCCACCACCTTGGACACGATACCCATTTCCAGACCTTCTTCCGCGCTGAAGGCGTCGCACAGCATCAGCAGTTCGGCAGCGCGGCGATAGCCGACCAGTTGCGGCAGCAGCAGGCTGGAACCGGCTTCCGGGCACAGGCCCAGGTTTACGAACGGCATCTGGAATTTGGCGCCGGGCGCGGCGTAGACCAGATCGCAATGCAGCAGCATGGTGGTGCCGACACCGACGGCCGGGCCGTTGACGGCTGCTACCAGCGGCTTGGTCATGGCGGGCAAGGTGGCCAGAAAGCGGCCCACCGGTGAATTGCCGACGATGCTGCCGCCTTTCATGAAGTCCACCAGATCGTTGCCGGCGGTAAAGCAGTCGGCGGTGCCGGTGATCAGGCCCACCCGCAGGCTGTTGTCTTTTTCCAGCAGATCCAGGGCGTCGGACATGCCGTTATACATTTCGCCCGTGAGCGCATTCTTTTTATCGGCGCGGTTGAGGCGGATGATGATCACGCCGTCCTGAATCTCGGTGAGTACCTGTTGTGTCATAAGTGCGAATCCTGCTTAACGTGTAGTGTGTTCGTCTTGTGCTGCGTGGGCATCGGCAATGGCCTGGGTTTCCCCGCGCTGGGCCGCTACCAGCTGGTTGAGCGCAGCCGCGCTGGCCGGGACGGCGGGTGATTGTATCCCGGGAAAAATGCTGGCGAGCGCCTCGGTGGGGGAAACCCGTTTGCCGGTATGCACGCTCACCACGGCCATGCGGATCACGGCGGCGGTGAATACGGTACGTTTGTAGGTGAAAAGCTGCTCGAAGTAAACGTATTTGTCATCCCAGCTGCTGATTCGGGTTTCCACCTTGAAGCGCTGGAACGGCTTGAGTTCCTTCACATAACTGATTTCGGTGTTGGCGATCAGCGCTTTCAGGCCCTTGTTGAACATCTCGTTCATCCAGGGGGTGGCGATCATGTGTTCCACCCGGCCGCGCTCCAGGTACTTCAGGTATTTCACGTTGTTCATGTGAATGTTGGCGTCGATGTCCCAGAGCTGGACGCGATAGGGCACGATCACCCAGTCAAGGATGGATCGAGTGGGCTGAACCCGCTGGATATAACGGGCAATCAGAAAGCGGAACAAGAACCACATACTGCATTACGTCTCGGTGCGTGAAGGGGGAACTGCAGTCCTGCAGGGCGTGGCATTCCGTCGCGGGCGAAGCCTACGCAAGCAGGAATTTTGCTGTCAATCCGGCGCCGGTTCACTGACTGAAAAGGCTAATAATGTGTCAGTTTTGGCCAGTAGGAATGGCCATATGCCCTGTGTATACTTTCGACCCACTAGTCATATCAGTGCAAGAGGATTCTGTAATGGAGTTGAAGGGTAAAGTTGCCATCGTAACCGGCGGTGCCTCTGGTCTGGGCCGTGCCACGACTGAAGCGTTTCTGGCCAAGGGTGCCAAGGTTGTGATCTTCGACCTGAACGAAGATGCCGGCAATGCCGTTGCTGCCGAACTGGGCGCCAACTGCAAATTTGCCAAGGTCAACGTGGCAGACGAAGCGTCGGTCAAGGCCGGTATCGCGGTTGCCGTTGAATCCTTTGGCGCGGTACACGTTGCCGTTAACTGTGCTGGTATCGGTTCTGCCATGAAAACTCATGGTGGCAAGGGTCCGCACTCACTGGACGTGTTCCAGAAAGTCATCAGCGTTAACCTGGTCGGCACGTTCAACGTGACCCGTCTGGCGGCTGAAGCGATGGCGAAGAACGAGCCGGTTACCGAAGACGGCGAGCGCGGCGTCATCATCAACACTGCATCTGTTGCTGCATTCGACGGCCAGGTGGGTCAGGTGGCTTACTCCGCATCCAAAGGCGGCGTTGTGGGCATGACTCTGCCGATCGCGCGCGATCTGGCCCCGTACGGCATTCGCGTCAACACCATCGCGCCGGGCATTTTCAACACCCCGCTGATGAATGCCGCGCCTGACGTGGTGAAACTGCCGCTGATCGAAGCGACCCAGTTCCCCAAGCGTCTGGGTCATCCGCCGGAATACGGCCAGCTGGCGTGCAGCATCGTTGAGAACGGTTTCCTGAACGGTGAAGTGATCCGTATCGACGGCTCCATCCGCATGGCGCCCCGCTGATCCTCATCCCGTTCTGAACATGATTGCGCGGTGTCCGTCCTCGACGGCAGCGCGCAATTTTTTTGTCCTGCAATCCCTCTTTTTGTTCATCACTCATTATCTATGCGTAGCGCTGCGACAATATGTCGCACAACAGGCGTCGCCGTTCCCCCTAAAATCATGCCTTTGCGCCCGCTGGGTGTTGTTGCCGATTTTTTTCATGAAGGGGAGAGTCCTGATGCGTTTGCGTCCTTTGGTGCTGGCCATGTCCGGCGCGCTGATTGTGCCGGTCCAGGCAGCAGAAGAAAGCACCACCAATCCGGTCGATACGGCAGAAGCGATCCAGGTGATCGGTGACAAGCTGCCACCGTTGCCCAAGCCGGCCATGCCGCCGTCGGATGCCGTGCCGACCGGCAAGGCCGCCACCGCCGATACCGCCAGCCTGTTGCAGGATCTGCCGG
>JAWKZS010000011.1:0-128514 GCA_041395845.1 Gammaproteobacteria bacterium | reverse complement strand
CATCCACCAGGGCCTGGGTGATCTGCTGCAGCTGACCGGCATGAATGGCTGTGGTAACAGCACCACTGAAATCGGAACCCAGAGCAACGTGCTCGACACCCACAACACCCACCGTGTAGCGAATGGCTTTGGCAATGCCTGCGGGACTGATGTCGCAGATGGCCTCCGGCCAGAATCCGATACCAATCACGCCTCCGGTGGCGGTAATACGACGCAATTGGGCGTCGGAAAGATTGCGTACGGAAGGACAGACGCCATCCACTCCGGTGTGGGAAACCACTACGGGCATTTTGACCCGCGCCATCACATCCTCAATGGTTCGCGCAGAGGCATGGGCCAGATCGATAACCACGCCGTTGTCCTGCATTGCATCCACCAGCTGACGTCCGAATTCGGTCAGCCCGCCTTTTTTCTCGCCATGGACCGAGCCTGCCGCTTCGTTGTCAAAAAAATGGGCCAGCCCCATCATGCGATAGCCTGCATCCCTGAGCAGCCCGAATTTTTCCAGGCTGCCCTCCAGCGGTTGTACACCTTCCAGCGCCAGCAGGCCCGCCGTCTGCTTTGGATTGCGTTGGCGATCGGTCAGGTAGGTTTGAAGATCACTGCGGGATTTGATGATGCGAAACTGCTCGGGTGAGGACTTTTGCAGCATATGGAGCTTTTCCGCCTGATGCAGCGCCCGCTTGTGCACATTGAACCAGGTCCTGGCAGGCCAACCCTGTGCCATCATGAGTGCCGGCAACTGATCGGAGTCCGAGGGATTGCTTTGCATGTTCATCCGAAACGGCACTTGCGTGACGGCTGAAAAGACCTGCAGTCCGACATTGCCTTCCAGCAGACGAGGAATATCCAGATGACCGGTCTGACTGCGAACCCGTAGATCCCGTGCCCACAGCAACGGATCAGCATGCAGATCCGCAATTATCAACGTGCGATGCAGCTGTTGCACTGGCTCCGTGATTGTGAGCATCCCCTTGGGTGTGGTTTTGTTGAACATCTCTTCGGTGTAGTCCAGTGCACAGGCCACTCGTGCGAACACGAGTGACAGTATCAGCAGGAATGGTTTACAGAGAGTGACTATCTTAGCCACGGGAAGCCTCCAGCGTCGCAGCGACCTGACGGAAAAATGCCAGATGCAAATAGGTTGTCACAAAATCATCGAAATCGGTGACGTAATAATGGTTGGCTGAATTTTTGACGATGACGAGATTGTGCTGCGGTGAGACATAAATGAACTGGTTATACACGCCAATGGCCATGTAGTCCCGTTCCGCGTTCTCAGGAATCCACCATTGATACCCATAGCCAAGGAACGTTTCCCGCTCGGTATTGCCCGGTTGCAGATGCGAGCTATCCATCAGGAGGGATTCAGCGATCCATGCCGCAGGCACAACCTGCTGCCCGTTGGCCTGTCCCTGATTCAGATATAGCAGTCCAAAGCGCCCGTAATCCCGCAACGTCGCATTGAAACCGCCGAAGCCCATCTCCATGCCTTCACTGTCCACCACCCAGTAAGCATCCTGTTCAGCGCCCATGGGTTGCCAGAGCTTTTTACTCATGTAGTCGCTCAGCGACATGCCAGTGGCACCTTGCAGCACCATGGCCAGCACCTGGGTGTCATAACTGCTGTAGTGATTGATCTTTCCCGGTTCAGCTGCTTTTGTCAGCTTTGCGGCATAAGCGTTGAAGGAACCACCCAATGCGGCGATGCGTGCCAGTTGCACAACATCGGATTCGTCGTCGTCATAGTCTTCGCTGAAGGCAACACCAGATGACATCTGCAGCACATGTTTCAGTGGAACACCTTCATAAGCAGTGCCCGCCAGTTGTGTTGCGTAACGCTCCACGGGTGCCATCACATCGGTAATTCGTCCTTCAGCAATGGCGATGCCAATCAGCGCAGAAATCATGGATTTGGCCACCGACCAGGATACGTGCACCCTGTTTTCGCTATGGCCCTGGCGATATTCCTCAAGCACGATTTCACCGTTGTGAATGATCAGCAAGCCGGTGGTACCGGTGTAGTCCAGAAAGTAATCTACCGGCAAGAAGGCACCTTCCACGGAAATGAACCCGGGCAGGGTGGCTGGCTGGGACGCACGGGGCAGGGGAGCGTTGTTGGCGGGTGCTGCGACGGTAAGGGTCTCGAATACCGATGGCATCGAGGTGAAGTTTTCCACGATGCTGGACTCTTCAAAGAATGTCGCCACTTTGGGCAGGTTCAGGATCTTCTGCCATTCACAACCAACCGTGAGCACGCTGGTCGCGATCAGCAGCGCCGCACGCCATTTGTTTTTGTTATGCATAGGGCCTCGCAAAAAATGAATAGAATTCATATTGCTCCAAGTCTACTGACTCAGATCCATCCGTGCAACAAAGTTGAATACTATTCACAAATATGAAAGAGTGTTGCTCCCGACCGGAACAATGGCCATTACATGAACGACAATAGCAAAACGCCACGCCGTCAACCCCAACAGAAACGTGCCCGTGAAAAGCGGGATGCGATTCTGTCGGCTGCCCGCGAACTTATTGAAAAACAGGGTGTTGATGCGGTTACCTGTATTCGCGTCGCGGACCTGGCCCAGGTACCCGTGGGCTCGGTCTATTCCTATTTCCCCAACAACATTGCCATTATCGAGGCCCTGGCCGATGCCTGGCTCACCGACTTGCGCGAGCAGTTTTCCGCCGTTGCCCAGCGCAATCTGCAGGCGGAATCCTGGCGCTCGGTCTTTGCCGAACTGCTTGCGATTGTCTACGGCGATCCAGAGAAACCGCAGGAACGAACGCTGGCCACGGCACTGACGAAAGCCCTGGATTTCTATCCGGAACTGCAGCCATTGCGGCTCGATCACGGCGAACGCATGTCGCGCATCCTTGCCCACCTGCTGACGGCGGCTGGTAGTGAGTGGCCCGAGGATCGCCTGCAGCGTCTGGCCCGCTTTGGCTATGAATTGATCGGAGGGCTCGATAACTATCTGGCGCTGGAGGGCGTTCATCGCGCTGAAGCGCTGGACTGGATCGACCAGGCCCTGGCCCCGCTGATTGCCCAGAGTCTGACGGCCAAACAGGGCGATTAGCGCTTTTCGCGGACGCTGAAGCCGATATAATGGCCCCTCGGTCACGCTTTAGATTTCAAACACGTAGGAAGTAGAGAAATGACACGTCCATTCAAGGTTCTGGGGGTTCAACAGATCGCCATTGGCGGTCCATCCAAAGACAAGCTGCGCACCCTGTGGGTCGACATGTTTGGTCTGGAAGTTACCGGCAATTTCGTTTCCGAGCGGGAAAACGTCGACGAAGACATCTGCGCAATGGGCGCTGGTCCGTTCAAGGTTGAGGTCGACCTGATGCAGCCGGTGGACCCCGAGAAGAAACCCGCCGTGCACACCACACCGCTGAACCATGTCGGTCTGTGGGTGGACAACCTGCCGGTGGCAGTGGAATGGTTGAGCGCCCAGGGCGTGCGTTTTGCCCCGGGCGGCATCCGTAAAGGTGCTGCGGGCTACGACATTACCTTCCTGCATCCGAAGGGCAATGAAGAATTCCCCATTGGCGGCGAAGGTGTACTGATCGAACTGGTACAGGCGCCGCCGGAAGTGGTTGAAGCGTTTGCCAGGCTGGCCGCACAGTAAACCTCACCAGAAAAGCGCGAAGGGGCAGGGCAGTAACCTGCTCGTTTCGCGCTCTCTTTTTGATGGAAACCGGGTTCAGCGCTTTGCCAAAAACGCCTCAATCTGCTCGGTCGGCAGATGATCACCAATGTCCGCACCGTAATAAGCCGTTCTGATGATACCGTTTTCATCGATCAGGAAGTCCGCTGGCACCTGACTGATTTCACCTTCCATCTTTCCCGGCATGAAGCCCTTGGTCAGAGCACTCAGCATGTCTTTGGCGCGCACGGCCGATTTGGCAAAGGCCAGCCATGACGCTTCTGTGCCGTACAGGGCATACAGCTGGCGCTCCGGATCTGGAATCACCGGAAACTCTACCGTTTCGCCCACGGCGTATTCGCGAATGCTGTCGGCAGGCGACTGGAAGACCGCCACGATATCCAGCCCCTGGGCTTTCCAGCCTGCAGACCGTTGACGCATCTCGTGCATTCGCAGATTGCAGAATGGGCACGACGCATAGCGATAAAATGACAGCAGAAGCTTGCGACCACGGAAATCACTGAGCGAAACCGGGCTGCCGTTGAAGTCAGTAACGGAGAAAGAGGGGGCGGGTGTGCCGGGTGATAGACGCATACAGAATTCCAGGTTATTGAGGAACGGTCCTCAACCTAGTTTACAGGCCGGAAGCGCTTGGACGGCAATACCCCTTAACGAAAGTAAAATAGGTTGCCCTCAGTCAAAGCTATCTTACAGAGGCTTTCATCGGTATAATCACGCGCTTTTCCACCCTAACCTGACATGAAAGTTAAAAAACCATGACTGACTTAGCCCAATATCGCAACATCGGCATCTTCGCTCACGTGGACGCCGGCAAAACCACGACCACCGAGCGGATCCTCAAGCTCACAGGCAAGATCCACAAACTTGGCGAAGTGCACGACGGCGAGTCAACCACTGACTTCATGGTCCAGGAAGCTGAGCGCGGCATCACCATTCAGTCAGCTGCAACCACCTGCTACTGGAATGGCCACCGTCTGAACGTCATTGACACCCCTGGACACGTTGACTTCACCGTAGAGGTGTACCGCTCCCTGAAGGTATTGGACGGCGGCATCGGCGTATTCTGTGGCTCCGGCGGTGTAGAGCCGCAGTCAGAGACCAACTGGCGTTACGCGAACGAATCCGAAGTAGCCCGAATCATCTTCGTGAACAAGCTGGACCGCCTGGGTGCCGACTTCTTCCGCGTCGTTGAACAGATCAAGAAAGTCCTCGGTGCCAATCCGCTGGTCATGACCCTGCCCATCGGCGTCGAAGATAACTTCGTTGGCGTAGTCGACGTACTTACCCAGAAAGCTTACATCTGGGACAACTCTGGCCTGCCGGAAAACTATACCGTCACCGAGATCCCGGAAGAACTGAAAGCAAAGGCCGCCCAGTACCGTGAGCAGCTCATTGAAACTGCTGTTGAGCAGGACGATGAGCTGATGATGGCTTACCTCGAAGGCGAAGTTCCCTCCGTTGAAGACCTCAAGCGCTGCATTCGTGAAGGTACCCGCAAGCTTGCCTTCTTCCCGACCTTCTGTGGCTCTGCATTCAAGAACAAGGGTATGCAGCTGGTGCTGGACGGGGTTGTCGACTATCTCCCGAGCCCAACCGAAGTTGAACCGCAGGACCTGACAGACGAAGAGGGCAAGCCCACCGGCCAGAAGGCTATCGTTTCTCCTGACGAGCCGCTGCGCGCCCTGGCGTTCAAGATCATGGACGACCGTTACGGCGCCCTGACATTTGTACGTATCTACTCTGGCAAGCTGAACAAGGGTGACACCATCCTGAACTCATTCACCGGCAAGACCGAGCGTATCGGCCGCATGGTGGAAATGCATGCCAACGAGCGTACCGAATTGACCTCTGCCCAGGCAGGCGACATCATCGCCGTTGTCGGCATGAAGAACGTTCAGACCGGCCATACCCTGTGTGACCCGGATCACCCGTGCAACCTGGAAGCCATGGTGTTCCCGGAGCCGGTAATCTCCATCGCCGTTGCTCCGAAAGACAAGGCTGGCGTCGAGAAGATGGGTATCGCGATCGGCAAGCTGGTTGCTGAAGACCCGACCTTCAAGGTAGAAACCGACCAGGATTCCGGTGAAACCATCCTAAAAGGCATGGGTGAATTGCACCTGGACATCAAGATCGACATTCTCAAGCGCACCTATGGTGTAGAGCTGAATGTCGGCAAGCCTCAGGTTGCCTATCGCGAAACGATCACCAAGGCCGTTGAAGACAGCTACACCCACAAGAAGCAATCCGGTGGTTCAGGTCAGTACGGCAAGATCGACTACCGCATCCGCCCGGGCGAACCCAACTCCGGCTTCAAGTTCACTTCCACCGTTGTGGGTGGTTCCGTACCGAAGGAATTCTTCCCGGCGGTTGAAAAGGGCTTCGCCCTGATGATGAACGAAGGTCCGCTGGCTGGCTTCCCGTTGCTGGACGTTGAAGTTGAACTGTTCGACGGTGGTTACCATGCTGTTGACTCATCCGCCATCGCGTTTGAAATCGCTGCAAAAGGTGCGTTCCGTCAGTCCATGCCGAAAGCGGGTCTGCAGCTGCTTGAACCGATCATGAAAGTCGACGTGTTCACTCCAGATGCCAACGTCGGTGATGTGATTGGTGACTTGAACCGTCGCCGCGGCATGATCAAGGATCAGGAGCCGAGCAGCACCGGTATCCGCGTCAAGGCTGACGTTCCGCTGGCTGAAATGTTTGGCTACATTGGCTACCTGCGTACCATCACATCAGGTCGCGGTCAGTTCTCCATGGAGTTCTCACATTACCTGCCTTGCCCGAACAACGTCGCTGAAGCTGTTATTGCGGAAGTGAAAGCCAAGAAAGCGGCTGACAAGTAAGATCTGAAGCAAAAAGCACGTCGTTTACAGGAAGGCCCGGTGCATGCACCGGGCCTTTTTTGTGGAGATACAGATAGTGCCTAAAAGGTTGCCACGCAGGAAGAGAGCGGAGATTCGCTTTAGTCACTTAGTGAAGAACGTAGATTGAAGTAAATCTGATACCGGACTGACAAGCCGTAACCAATTGATTTAAATATCTATTATTTCAATGACGTACACACATTTACTTCCCATGCAATTGAAGTAAATGTGTGATTTATCGAGGAATTTGATCATAATTTGCGCATTTCAAATATCGTAAACAAAAGTAAATCAAACCAATCAGTTGTGATGCATAAGAATCTGTTTATGGGGTTCTAGGTACTTAGCCGCAAAATATACTACAGCACCCTTCAAGCCCAGGTCTGACGCGGCCTCCAGCGTATTTTCGGTTTTTTGGCATATATGCCAAGTAGGAGCAATACTGATGTTGCTTATAGCCAAAAAGTGATTTTTTGTACTGCACAAAACAGATGAAAAAATAACCAATTCAATTCGTTAGCGCCATAGCCGAATTTTCGGAACAGGGTAATCCCACGAGCTACGGTATATTTTGCGGCTAAGTACCTAGAACCCCATATAACTCATCTTGTTCTGCCTCGGACAAGATCTGAACACGTTCTTCGAATGCCATGGATTTAGCCCAAAAAGACTAAATCTTACTCAAACGGAGCCAATATAGGGATCTCGAAAAAAGTAATACCTCTCTGGAGGCCACGAACGGCGAGGCCTTCAGAGCACTTTGTCGTTTTTGGACGGAAAATCCCTAGAACCCCACAGGGAGGGACATTTCTAATTAACTAACCAGTGACACTTCTATATCACACCTACAATGCGGTGAAATCTTCACGCCAACGACGTGCTGTTCTATTTGTGGTGAGCCGGTTGATGCGCGATCAGTTACACCGCTGGCGGGGCCAGGACTGAATGTGCAGGCAAACAAATCAGATCCTGGTTCCTGACCAGCGGATGGTGTTCGAACGTGTGCGCCACGTGCGGGTAGCGATGATAGACTGGTGATGAAGTTTGCTATAGCGACTCCCTAAGCCCGGTTAGAAAGGGCGCATGGGTGCGATAAGCCTGATTTCACACCTAGCTAAGCATTTTTATTGGTGCGTATTCGTCAACAATAACCCGCTTCTTCACGGTTTCAGACTCAGGAGCTTCCGAAGCAAAGAGATCTTCTAAATCAACTCCTATGTATTCGGGATGAAATAATCCGAGTTCCAGACAGTTCGCACGGTAATACAGGTACCCGGCAATCATTGGTAGAACTGCGGATAATGACTCCTTGTGTTCCTCAATATAGCGGCGCCCGCGACTCGCTAGAACAGTCTCTTCGACTCCCAGAGCCTCAAGCTCTTGAAAGTACTCTTCCATGCGAGCTCGCACAAAATATTCCGCGATCGGTTCGACGTAAAGCTTCGATTTCGGGCTCTCCAGCATGATCTTCAACATCCTGTCCATACGATCTCCGTAAGCCGATGGTTCATACGCATTGCTGAGGAGCCAGCGCAGCCCAAGATGCATGCGTGCTCGGCTCATGCAAAGTGGGTCGAAATTTAGCCACGTTGGGTACTGCATAAAAGTTTGGTCTACCTCTCGACCTTCTCTCTTGAGACGCAGATAGAGATCGCTGTTATGGATTGCGCCAAGGAGCCCTCCACGAATAATTGGCACGCTAGACTCTTTAATAAACGCAAGCTGCCGCTGCCAGATATCTGGCGGGTCTGAATCGAAGCCCGCGGTTAAGCCAATCGAAGGCATGATGCCGTACTTGGCGAACAACTGAATTTTTTCAACCATCGGTGGTCCGGAAAGATTATGCCGTTTGTGGCTATCCCGAAGGCTTTGCTCAATAGGTGTTTCGATACCTATGAACACTGCGCGAACGTTGGCGTCGCGGAGATGTTCTAGTAAGCTTTCATCGCGGGCGGCATTGATGCTTGCCATCAACATAAACGTACACTGCCCGAGTGTGCGGCTTGAATTCCAGTCTGCTATTTCAGTCAGTAATTGCTTTGCGACTTTCGAATCCATCGTGAAATTATCATCGGTAAAATTTACAAACCGATAATTTAGGTTGTAAAGATTGTCAAGTTCGCTAATGAGTTGAGCTGCAGACTTATGGCGCATCGTTCTGCCAGCGTACTTCGCAGAGAGACAGAACTCGCACTTATAAGGGCAACCACGCGATGCCTGGATTGCACCATCGCTGTGGCGCGAAGGGAGAAGGTCCCAGCGGGGAATCGGGCTGTTAGTAGGTGACGCTATGGTATAGGTGTACTCGCTTTTATGATCGCCTGAGGCGATTTCTTGAAAAAGCTGCTTGTAGTCGTCGTCAATTTCACCTTTTACAAGGATGTCGCAATGCGGTCGAATTAGTTCTGGAGACATAGTGGCTAGTGGGCCGCCCACCACGACCAACACCCCACGCGACGAAAACTCCTTATAGAGTTCGGCGATACGCTGCTCGTGGCCTGTCAGGGAAATGAGGAATGCTATATCGACTTTTATATCGCAATCTGCCAATCCACAGTCAACTTCGTCACTTACAATCAACTCAAACTGATCGCAAAGCATCGCTGCCAGTGTAGCCAGCGTTACCTTCGCGAACCCCTTGTCAGGATCACCGGGGTAATGAGGGTAGATGAGGTGAGCGGTTTTGTATCGGTATTTAGATGCCTGCATGGTGATATCCTTTTCATTGTTGTTAATAAAGCTAATCAGTTCGCCACTGCTCCACATTAAAACGTGTTTTCGAGATGCGTTGGTAGATGCGTACAAATTTGGCACTCGATGTTCGTCAGCGACAAATAAATCCCGGATTGTTTTACCAGCTTTGCTATTGTCTTACGCTAAACTACCGCTGAGGAAACTCAGTGACTTACTCACAGTGGAAGACAACGTCTGCAACAGGCGGTAGTTTTCCTGGGTCAACAAGAGCCACAACGTCTGATTGAACTCTGTTGCGTCGCAGTATTGAAGCAGGCAAGACAACCATCTTGATTTGCTTCATGAACGGCCTTTTCTCGAGTACAAAACTAATAGGGCAGGTGCCAACGTAAGATCGGCGATCAATGCAACTGCAATTACCAATCCCAGCATTACACCAAATGTCGATGAGGCCTCAAGCGTAGAAAACGATAGCGCCATAAAATTTGCCCCCAAGACAAAAGAAGTAACACAAATCGCGCGACCGGTGCCGAGCAAGGTTTTCTCAAGTGCTTTTTCTATGTTTTGAGTTAGTTCATAGTATTTTTGAAAGTTATAAACAATATGCATGGTGTCATCTACCACTATTCCGATAGCGATGCTGCCAATTAACAAAGCGGCGAGATTCAGCGGAATGTCAGCTGCTCCCATAACGCCAAGAATGAGCAAAATGGGCAGGACATTCGGAACCATGCTGATTAGTCCAAGGGAGACACTGCCAACCAGCACTATCATGAAAATCGATACGACGAAGAATGCAATGATGTAACTACGTGCCATTGTTTCCAGGGCGACCGGGAACGTTTTACCCATCAGGGAAGCCATTCCGGTAATTGTTATTTCGTTACTATCGGAAAATGTTCCGTGAAATGTATTCCGCATCGATTCCACAAGACGGTGCGTGGCAAAAAGCTCTGCCCAGGGTATCTTTATCGAAATTCTTGCGCGCTGATAACCGGGATCAACAAAGCGTTCCAATTCTTCCATGCTATCCATTTCAAGCAATAGCAATTCCTGTGCAATAAGCTCTTTGTCGTTAGGGATAATGTGATAAGCATCATTGTTATCATGCAGAGCTTTGTTGACATCCTTGACAAGATCGACAATTGAAGAAACCTTTCCTACGTAAATGTCGCCGTCCTCGAAGGACATGATTTGACCTGAAATCGATTCGATTTTTTTAAGAAAAAGTGGATCTTTTACCCCACCAGCAATTCCTGTATCAATAACTACTTCGACGGCAATGGATCCTTTGAAATCGCGCTCAATGCTGAATAGATCCTGTTTGGCAACAGTATCATCGGGTAGGTCTTCCATCATGTCGTGATAAAACTGGAGTTGCGTAAGTGCAATTAGTGCGACAAATAGAATAAGCATACCCGCAATACTTACGTGCTTCGGATAAAGGCTGGAAATACGCGCACAATGTAATAGAACTCGATCCATCAACGCAGTCTTTTTATTATCTTTAGACGCGCGACGACGAATTGGAGCGACGGATATGATTACGGGTAATAGCACCAGGGTGTAGAGCATGATGACCGCAGTTCCTATGCAGGCCACAGTGCCCATTTCTCCGACTGCTGCAAGCTTAGCGACGGAAAAGGAAAGAAATCCAGCAGCCGTGGTGATGCTTGTCATGACAATAGGCAGGCCAGAGTGTGCCATTGCCTCAAGGAGAGCCTCCTCCTTGTCTAATCCATCATCATAAGAGCGATAGAATATTGTGAGTATATGGACAGAACCCGCAATACCAACAGCCATCAGAACACTAGGAAGAATGTTGGTAAATACAGTTATCGCAAATCCAAGGCATGACATTATAGCTAGCGTGGCAAGCATGCCTGAAACAACGACAATGTTAGGCAGAATAACGCCAGAAACACGGCGAAATAAAATCGCAAGAAAACCCAAGATAGTAATCAGGGCTAATACGCCCAGAAGTTCCACATCCGCTTTTGCAATCCGGTCGAATGTGCTGTCGATAATTGGCCCGCCCGTTACTGCAATGTTTAACTCAGACTTGTAGGGAGCGATGACTCCTATCACTGCGTCGCTGATCTCGTTTATTTCGACTTCTGTGAAATAATGATTTTTTCGACCTGACGTATCTAGATCATCCTCGTTCACCGGAATCGAAGCTTCTGTTTCAATAACTATGGCAGTAACAGATCCGTCTTCTGACAATATATAATTTCGGTAATTTGCGTCGCTTAACGTCAGTGAACGAAGTTCATCCAGATCAGCCGAGTTTTTCGGCCACTCAGATAAGAGATCTTCGATATATAGCGTGTCATCTTTACCGTGGGTGCGTGGCACGTTAATTAGGCTGGTAACCCTTTTGACATAGGGAATCTCAATTTCCAGCTGATTATGAATCGTTTTAAGTTTATTAAGAAAAGACAGGTCAAAGATATTATCAGGTCGGAGGGATATGGTTACAAAACGATCGTGCCCAAATCGATCTCGAAAATCATTGTATTCAAGCCTGACAGAGTCATCCGGATGAAGCATGCCTTCAAAGGAAGTGTCTACCTTCAAGTTTGTAATAGCAACGACTGACGCGATGGATAAGACGATGGCGCCAATCAATGTTTGCCATCTATTCTTCAGTAGAAACGCGGTAAGTATCCTGAAGTATAATTCTGTTTTTTCCCTGCTATGGATTTGGCTCATCAAAAGCTCCATGCTTCACTGATTGCTATTGTTTTTTATTATGTTGATTGCTATATATCCGCAGCTTTAAAGCGGCTTGATGAAATGTTTTAGCGTCGCCTTCAATAAAGTGCGACTTAGCAGGTTCCAACAGTGACAAAGGATTCCCAGAAAACCCTATCTGTATCAACATCGGATAATTTTCTCCGAGTAACTGGTAAAAATCGTATCGGAACCCGCAAGTAGCTGAAGATATCTGCTATCCTGACAATTGACACCGCATTGGTGAACGCATTGTTATAGTAAACTTCCTGCTTTCCTCAAGAACTGTTACTGTTTTTCTCTCTCGACAAACGCTACGGCTAGCTCGTTACCGTCCGCCCTCCAAAAATTTTCACCATAGGTTTAGCCCGCAGGGTTCACAATTGGTTTGTGCCCTTGGAACGTTGGTGCTCTTCAGTGTGCCGGTACAACCGCCGAGACATGATGCTGATCGAATCAGGATCGACAGTACTTAATTAGGTGAGTGTTCCAATTCGTAAATTCGTTGGCTGTGGTGAGCTAAATCAGCGAAAAATTCACTGCTTTACAGGTGCCATCAGTTGATTCAACATACGGTACATTGGCGTGTTGTAAACCTCTGTGGCAGATAAACAGGCTTGAATTCGCGGTAAACCACCAATCTTCAAGCTCAACGGAGGCCTTCTATGAAGCCTGCCGTGACACAGACTTTTCTGGCTTCACTAGTTTCGTACAATGTATGCCATCCGGATGCTCAATTGTGGCAATGCACTCATTGCAGTGGTCACATGGGCTTTTGTAATTTGGATTGGATTTTAGCTTTCTTGGTAAATAAGGGTCCCGTAGCAAGGCGCGGCCTAGCTGTATGAAGTCAAAACCTTCCTGCATCAGAATTTCGAAACTCTGTGCATTGCTTGCACCGCCGATGTATATCAAGTTGCAATTTACTTTCTCTCGAAGTTGTCTTGCATGATCTAA
Source organism: Gammaproteobacteria bacterium (assembly GCA_041395845.1). Lineage (GTDB taxonomy): Bacteria > Pseudomonadota > Gammaproteobacteria > Pseudomonadales > Ketobacteraceae > Ch67. The sequence goes on along the minus strand of JAWKZS010000011.1, from coordinate 115,589 downwards.
AAAGAAATTTTCACGATAAGGATGATCTTTAAACATAAACGTTCCTGCAACGCGCAGGACTAGCCGCATAAATATCTCTTTTTCGGCCTTTAGCATTGGCTGGAGTATGTTTTCACCGTGTAGCATCAACATAGGACTCATGGTGCTGGTTCCGGCACTCGTAATCAGTCCATCTATTCCACATCTGTCAAACAGAGTTGACATTTTGAGCGCGTCGTCGAAGCTCAAACCATTTTTTACACCCTCAAACATGCTGATTTTGCCGATAATCGGAAAATCATCACCTACTGCTTCGCGTACTGCATCCAGCACCTGTAATGGCAAACGCATGCGATTCTCAACCGAGCCACCATAACGGTCTGTGCGTCGATTTGTCTTCGGACTCATAAATTGGCAGAGACCATAGCCGTGACCAAAATGGATTTCCAGGGCGTCAAAACCCACGGATTTCATAAACACGGCCGCGTTGTAATAAGTTTTCACCAGCGCCTGGATGTCTGCTTCGGTCATGGCGTCACAAAAGAGCATTCCACGTGCGGCACCCAGCAAGTTCAAACCAAAACTTGGGCCCTTGGCACGAGGTCGTTGTAGCTCTCTGTTCTTGGTAAAACCACCGCAATGCCCCATCTGCCCGGAAACTTTTGTTCCGGCTTCGTGCAAACTATCAATTACTGAAGATAGCTCGCTGCGAATATCCTCATGCATATACATCATGTTCTCGTTAAGTCGGCCATCTGCTTCAGTGGCACAGTAACCCACTGTTGTCATGCCAACTTCCCCCAGGGCAAACGCCCTATGAAACTCAAGCAGCTGTTCGCCGGGCACTCCCCCTGGCGTCATGCCTTCAAATGTTCCCGCTTTGATAAAGCGGTTGCGAAGGGTCAAGCCGTTCAGGTTTGCTGGTGAAGAGTACTTTTCCATCGAGACGGTCACCGTGGATGTTGTTTGGTGTGTATATTTGTTATGCAATTAACCCAGGATATAAACGCTTTGGATTAAGTTGGAAAATCGATTTAGAAGCGATCTTCTGTGCGAACGTTTTCATTGTCATCTTTGCCGATATTATGATGAGCCGTATACGATGTTGCCGTTCTAAAAATCTTAAAACGGCTGGCTGATACTGAATTCGACCAGCAATACACTTAGATCGGTTTTGATGTCAGTGCCGAAGAACGGGTTGTAGATGAAGTTCAACGGGTCAGTGTCATTGCCCAGAGGACTGGTGCCGGATGGCATATCCAGAGAATTCTTGAAGTACGCAATACCCAGATCCATGACGCCGCCGCCATCAAGCTTCATGCTGAAGCCTGCTCCATAGAGCTGTCCCGAGCCCATGGGTAATAAGGGCGTGTAACCACCGTCTGGTAATGACGTAGGGCGATCCTCGATACCCAGACGTAGCGCCAGTTGATCATTCCATTGATACTCTATGCCGACGGCCCAGTTCCACGTGTCCTCGAGTCCAAGTGGAAATACAAGGGACGTTCTGGTTGATTCACCTACGAATTCAGCCAGTCGCAGGAAGTTGATTGGCTCAGAAAACTCAAGCGGCAAGTCTTCCCATGATGACCAGCCGGCATATTTGTAATCAATATTCAGTTTGAAATTGGATGTAACCTGAATGCTTGTTCCAAAATTCCAGAGTGCCGGCATCTCGATATTGAGAGTTGCTTTGCCTTCCGTAACAGTTGAGGAATCGGGCAAACTGTATCCCAGAAGCTGAACAAGATTTCCGATGTTTCCATACAGCGAACTGTCAGCCAGCGGCAGAATGAAGCCTAGCCAGCTGTCGGAGCTGGTCCAGCTGAATTCACCTTCCAGTGTCATGGGGATTGGTGCTACGTAACTGACACCGAAGGAAAGCCACTCCATTGGTCGCCAGAGCAAGCCCACGTTGAAGCCGATTGCCAGTGGTGTCTCGACTTCCATCGCCAGATATCCCAGTTCTTCATACGGACTGAAGGTGCCACCGCAAAGAAAATCGGTAGGGCGAGGATTATCCGGATCGGTGTTGGCACAATCGAACGTGGTGGCCTGGAGCTCGCCCAGTCCGAAAATACTGGGATTTCCACCCCGAAACGGCAGTTCGAACCCGACGCCGCCGTAGTTGAATGTCATGGCAGCACCAAACGAAAACTCTTCATTCACCCGGTAAGCAAAGCTGGGTGAGAAATAGGTAATCTGCATAAATGACATGCGCTGCCCGATCCAGCGTCCAGGATCATCATCGGCGCGATAGAATCCCACCATCATTGGAGAGTATACGTTGGTCGCGAGTGTGATATTGCTTCCTTGTGGAGAGTATGAAGCGCCTCCGAGAGGAGCAAGCAGGGCAGGTACATCGGTCATACCAAAAAACGGCAGCATCAAGGATGCGCCTTCGGTGGTGCTTGTGCTGCGGTAAGCATCATTGAAATAGTAGCTGTCTTCGTAATATGCCTGCTGACGATAACCTTCTACCGCTGCAGCGGTCGTCTCATCGTAGTCCCCAAAAGCCATGTCGATTGCGAATGTGCCCGCTACTACTTTCAGATGACTTTGGCGTCCCTGCAGGTCTGCCAGACCCGCAGGATTAAAATGTATGGAATCGATTCCGGGAGGATCGGCCGTTACGGCATGCCCCAGGCTGATTGCTTTTGCGTTACCTATGGTCAGGCTATCAGTTAACACTGCATTGGCTGATGTCGAAGCGACAAGCGCCAATAGTGCGTATAAATATCGGATGAAGCTCATCTTACGGTTCCATTCTTCTTTTTATCGATGAGTAACAGGGCGGCCTGGTACGTGAGGTGCTGGTCCGCCGTTCTATCAGTGCCTGTGGGGAAAGCCTGCATATTATGTAGTTGCGATACATATCATATGTAATCATACTACACAAAGCAACGGGCAGGGCCCAAGAACAGACTGTCAATAGATTATTGCTATAGAGGAGCCGATGAGTCGTAAAGCGCGTACACAGCAAGAACGGCGTAGTGCGACCACGCAAGTGGTGTTGGAAAACGCGACTAATCTGTTTGGTAGCCGTGGCTATCAGGCGACTTCACTGGAGGATATTGCAGAAGCCAGTGGCACAACAATTCGACCGGTTTATCACTACTTTGGCAATAAATTGAATCTTTTTCTTGCCGTCACGGAGAGTATGGAGAGTCTGTTGTTCAAGGCTCTATTTGATATTGAAAGCACGAAAGCATCGAAAGTGGTATTGGCGGATTATTGGAATACGTTCATGCAGTATTCCCGTGATCCCAAGTTTCGACAGATTGTATTGATCGATGCGCCGGCAGTTCTTGGCAGAGAGCGGTGGAAAAACTCACCCGTTGTAGAACGTGCCATTGATGTATTGTGTACCATGCTTCCCGGCATGCATTCTGAGACGCGGCTACTAGTGGCGAGGATGGCAGTCGCGGCACTTACTGAAGCTGCAATGTCCCTAGCGGAGCCAGGGAACACTAATAAAGAGAAGGCGATTGAAGAGGTTTCAGCCTTGTTCAGCTTGAGCCTTCTGTCGCTTGGAAAACCTTAGCAGGCTTGGTTGGGGAGGCTCAGTGACCCAGCTGCGGGATGTGGCTGGCGTATATCTGAGTCAAAAGAATCGCCCCATGCACTTTGGATTCGGAATAGTTTGTTAGTAATTAATTTTTCATGCCAAATTCCAGCATATTTAATTTGGGGTTCGCAATAATTTTTGGTTTTATTTTGCTGGGGATAGGGATTCGATATTTTTATATCGCGCACACCGGAAAGCAAGTTGACACGGAGTTTCCTTGGTAAAACCATTCTTAAGTTGCAACTTATAGCTAACGCCCGCATCAGTGGAGCAACCTACATTCCGCCATTTTTGTGGTGCGTCACTTCGCTCCTTTTTACCACAAAATTCGCTTCACTATGGTTGCGCGCTGATGCGGCGTTAGACGTCTGAAAACCGAAGCTCGAATCACACGTTAGGGTTTCAACATGATTACGATCCGGCCACTGGTAAACGGTGATATCAAAGAAATATGCGCATTGCCACAGAGCATGGAAGAGCTCTACGTATTTTTTCCAAAAGCTAGCTTCCCTCTAACAACAGATCAGCTCAGTGCAGCAGTAGCTCAACGTAGCGATTCACATGTCGTTACCGAAGGTGAGGCAGTGCTTGGGTTTGCAAATTTCTATCGTTGGGGTATGCGTGAGCGATGTTCGATTGGCAATGTAATTGTCGCTTCCAATGCACGGGGGCGAGGCGTCGCGTCGCTTCTAATCAAGCATATGGTCGCATTGGCTTACGAGAAATATTGTGCTTCTGAGGTAACGGTTTCGTGCTTCAACTTTAACGTCGCAGGGCTGTTGCTATATCCCAAGCTTGGGTTTAAACCATATGGCATTGAAGAACGTGTTGGGCCAGTTGGCAACCGAGTTGCACTGGTTCACATGCGGCACTGCAAACCCTAGATTCAACCATAAACCGCAAGACTGTGTGGTTGACTTCATTCGCCAAAACCGTAAACCCGACTGATCCAGGTGGGTCATTTTTAATTCGGCAATTCAGGGGTAAAGTGGGTCAGTTTTCAATCGGTGTTGACACATTTACATATACGGCAGATGCGTTGGTGTTGCGTCGGGACTATCTGGAGGTTGTGGAAGTCAAGACAACTGAGGAAATCGGCAAGTTAGTTGTGAAAGAACCCGATAATTGGAAGCGAAACACAGATGGTAGCGTTGATTTCATACCTGGGAGAAGAGCCTTCAAAGAATTGGGAATTCGGTTTCGGGTTTTTGAATACAGCGTGAAAATGCGACTCCTGATCGAAAATACGCGATTCTTGCTTTGGTCCAGGCAATGGGATGATGCTGAGCCGATATCAAGTGCAAATTTCGATAGAGCATTTGAACAGAGTTACTGTTGGACCTTGGCTGATCTGAAGGACTTTCTCGAACTAAAAGATTATGCGCCGTTGGTTCGTAAAATTGATTCTGGCGAGATCTTTATTGATATGACGGGATCACTGATTTCTGAGCCTAAGGGATGTTTGGTCGCTCGATCATTACTTTGCTTGAATGCAGGCCTTTCTTCGCTGCGTGACGGCGCTATATTCAGCGACTCAACACTTGCAGCTGTTGAGTTATCTAAATTTCCGTCGGAGGCTGAAGCAGAAAGGGCGCTTGCTAAGCTCGAAATGGTTAACAGTGGTGAGCAAGGTCGAAGTGTTAATCGATGGCTAAAGAAAATATCGGATGGCAGAAAAGCGGGGTTGAGTGATTTCCAATCGCTTATTTCCAACTACTCTAACTGCGGAAATAGAAGCCAGCGTCTATTTGTAGATGTAGAAAAGTTCTTAGATACGTATTTAAGAATGGTACATCCAGGTAAGAGAGGAATCTCTATTTACCGGAGCTATATTGAGTATCGGGCCGACGCGAAGGTCGCTCATCCGTATTATAAACCGGTGACTCGGCCCACCTTTGTTAAAAGGTTATCCAAGTTGCCGCCGGAATTGGTAGCGAAAGCTAGAGGTGGTGTGAGAGCAGCGAACGCTGTAGCGACGCCAACCGATCCAGAAAAAAGATCTGTAAAGGCGCAATGCGCTTGGCAGGTGGCAACGGTCGATCACTATAATGCTGACATAGAACTAATTTTCTTCGCGAATCAATACGAAGTTTTCGTTGTAAGACCCTGGATAACGGCGTTGGTTGATGTTTTTTCAAACGAGGTTTTGGCTGTTACTGTTTCTCTGAAGCCTCCGTCCAGGACAGCCTGTGCGAAGGTGATCAGAGAATGTGTTCGGCATCATGGAAGGTTGCCTAGAGAAATTATTGTTGATAGGGGAAGCGATTTTAGGTCGGTGTTTTTTGCTGCCCTGCTAGCGCACTACAAGATAACACTGAGTCTCCGCCCATCGGGAAATCCTCGTTGGGGGTCCGAAGTCGAGCGTCTTTTTGGAGAGTTTCGTCAGCTTTGGCTAGCCCAATTGCCTGGAAATCTTGCGGATAAGAGGGAGGTTAGATCCGCAGATGGTAGCACCAATCCAAAAAAATTCGCAATATTCCAGCCATTTGAGTTCTACCGTGCGTTACTTTCGTTTTGTGATTGGCGCGGCGCTCGCTGTCGCGGAAATGCAGTTGAATCTACGGCACTTAGATTTTCTTCCAGTGCCAAAGAAATGCCGTTCATTCCGGTAAAGGTGGAATATGATAGTGCTTTCTTATTGGCAACGGCTGTCGATGTCGAGCGGTATAAGATAGATTTCCAGAAAGGCTTGCATGTCGGCAATACTTGGTACTGGTCACCGGATCTATCTATGGTTAGGGGTAGGCTGGCAAGGGTTGATGTTCGAGTAGATCCTGAAAATCCCCATGTCGTTTTCGCGCAGCTGCTTGATGGCTGGGTGCCATGTTATAGCTCGGGTATTAACGTATTTTCAGCCAAGGATAAAATCACTCAGAAAGTGGAGGGGTTGCTGATGCGTGAGGCGCAATCGGCACGAGATGCTGTGCGAATGCATGCAGACGAACAGCTGGTCCATAAGATTCGAGAGATGCGGCAGATGGCTGAAGATGCATTGGTTGTTCCCGTTTTGGAGGTGGAAGCCCCCATAGAGCGTAAAGCAGATTCAGTTTTTGCTCGAATTAAGTCCACGAAAGTCTCTTCTCTTCAGCTTGAGAATTGGGGGGCGTAGTCATGGCAAAGCATGTTGATGAAAAGCTTTCGTTTGACTTCAGAATACCTCATCGCAATTGGAAAATCGCTTTATCAGAGTCCTTTACGCTTATATCCATGGCATCACCAGGTGACGTAATCTGTATCACTGGGCCATCCAGGGTCGGGAAGTCTCGCCTTGTGGAAGAGCTGGAAAATATGTTGAATGTTGGCAATGACTTCGAAAAAACGGGAATCTTGCCAGTGGTTCGAGTTCGAGCCGTAAACCAGGGAAATAATGGATCATTTTCAACGAAGGCATTTGCGCAGCATATGCTTAATGAATCAAAGCACCCCATTTATGGCACATTCGAATCGAAGGCAGAACCTAAAAAGAGAAAATTGTCGTTTGAACATACATCTGAGGCTATGTTTATGGCAGCTTTTGCCGAAGCCATAGTCTATAGGCGGATCAGATTTCTCTTTATCGATGAAGCGCAGCATGTGGTTTATGTATCTAAAGACGCCATCGCCCCTGTTGCAGTGATGGACTCCTGGAAAAGCTTCGCAGAGGAAAATAATCTGGTTTTAATAATCGTTGGTGCTTATCCAGTTCTACCTATCACATCCAAATCTACGCACATGGTTGGGAGAATACAACGAGTTCACTTTCCCCGTTATTTTGAAACAGAAAGCGACTTAGATGAATTTCGCGATATCGTGTTGGCCTATCAGGGAATAATGAATCTACAGGGAAATATTGGAGGTTTGGACGACCATCTTGAAATGTTATACAAAGGGTCATTGGGGTGTATTGGTTTGCTAAGAAAATGGTTAAAAACAGCAAGTCTGTATGCCGCTGCCGTCGATGAAGGTATTTCAATGTCGACTTTGCATCGTGCAGCACCGTCTGCGTCGGATTACGATGTCGTTCAAAAGGAGATTATTGAAGGGGAGCATTTCTTGCGAGGAATATTTAATTCTACAGTTAATGAAAAGTCGACATCGAAGGCCGGGGCCATAAAATCAGAACGACCCAAGAAAAAAAGCAACCCCAAACCGTTTCAGCGCAAACCAAAGCGGATTCAATCCAATAATCGGGGCGCTCTGGGAGGATCGGGTGACCAATAAATTATTCCCCATCCCTTTATCGGGCCTTGGTACTGCAGACGTTGAATCGTTTGCTTCATACATTCACCGCTGCGCGAAAATACATGGCGTACATGTCGGGGTTCTACTCCGGCATGTGCAGATGGAAGCTCATTCTGATGATCAATTGAAAGATCTTGGTAATTGGTCTTTGCCTGCATATATACGCCCAGAGGAAATGATCAGGCCAAATGCGTTGGCCTTGAATCTAGTCAATTCTATGTCGCATTTCAGCAAGCAATCGCTTGGTCATGGCGTTCTATGGTTTTTGAGTTCCGTTCTAGGCCGTTCAACTGGAGAGATTTGCGAAGGATTCAGATGGTGTCCGGAGTGTCTGGCTGAGACTGCTGCGGTTGGAGGGGCTGCATATTTCAAACTTATTTGGCATCTCAAAGATATTGATTGCTGCCCCACTCATCGAGCTCCATTAGTTAGTGCATGCCCCATGTGTGGCTGTGACCAGACTTCATATAGAAAAACCGCTGCTTTGAATGTCTGTCAGGACTGTGGGTCTAATCTTGCGAAACGAGTGAAAAAACTGAAGCAATCAGATATCAATAATTCCTGGGAAATTTCGGGTTTTGATTTGGTTACGTTGTTCGATGATCTGGCTGGTCGTGAGCCGAATTTTCTTCCGGTTAATGGCGTTCAATTGTCCTTGGAAAAGCTGTTTGATTATTACTGGAGCCAGGATCGAGAAAATGAGCTGTATAGGGTGCTGCCTCGCGATAAGCTTTTATCAGCAATACATGGTACGCGACCGATAAGCCTTAAACTGACACGCAGGTTTGCCTATCGTATGGGGCTATCGCTATTCGACATCATGAGCGGTAATGCAGTTCAGACAACAGCTGTAAACAATTTAACCTGGTTCTGTTCGTTACCTCCCTCGTTTATACGTGCAGCAACGAGGGAGAAGCGAGATCACAAGGCAACCTTAAAACGCATCCGTCGCTATATCGAAAAATGCGAAATCCCGCCGTCCTTGAAGCAGGTTGCCAAAGAAACAGGACTTTCTGTGGGGTACATTGAATATCGCTATCCGGTGCTCACAAAAACCATAGTGAATGAGCATGCCAACCATGTAACCCGAGAAAAGCTGATTCGCCGATACAAGGCCCAGGAAGCCGCCCTGAAGTATTTTTGTGATGCCCCCGTGTTAAGTGTGGTCTCGCGAAAAAAAGCCTATAAGGACCTCAGGCGAGATACCGGCCTACCCAAGTTCCTGCTCAAAAGCGCTATTCAAACAGCGTACGTCGCAATGTATGGTTCAGTATAGATCTGTAAAAATTGCGTTTTAAGTGAAATATTTATGGTTTACATTTAAATTGTTGAGGGTTTGAATACAGCATAAGCAATCGTACTCATAAGGGCCTGGCAATGATCCGCTGCCACCTCGCTCGCCTGATGGGTGAGCATAAAATGAAGATATCTGACGTCCTGCGGGAAACCGGCCTCAGCCGGAATTGTTGAGCGTTATCAGACGTATCGATACCAGACCACCCTGGTTAATCGCTATCGCGCCCAAGCTGCCGTACTCCAGTTCTTTGCTGTGGAACGCTATGCGGATCATATACAAACCCGCAAAGAGGCGTATCGGGTTCTGAAGGAACAAACCGCGTTTCCTAAGTGGGTTCTGAAAAATGTTATTCAGACTGCTTACGGGGCATTACAGGTTGGGCAGTAGTGCTGCCCAACCTTTCTCGGAAAACAATTGTAGGTGGATTATTTGGTAGCCAAGCCGCTCAGTACTTCCCGGAAGCTGTTTAACCCCGCTTCTAGGTTTTCGATAATCTCTTCTGCGAGATCATCTGGTTCAGGTAGGTTATCCAAGTCAGTCAGGCTTTTGTCTTTTAGCCAGAAGATGTCGAGGCTGGTTTTGTCGCGCGCGAGTAATTCTTCAGCGCTGTATTTTCGCCAGCGGCCTTCTGGATTATTCTCAGGGTGCCAAGTCTCTTTGCGTTTAGACGGATTTTTCGGGTTGTAGCATTCGATAAAGTCCGCTAAATCTTCAAAGCGCATTGGCTTTTTCTTAAGGGTGTGATGGATGTTAGTTCGGTAGTCGTAAAACCACACCTCTTTCGTCCACGCCTTGGGGCTGGCAGGTTGGTTATCAAAAAATAGCACGTTTGCCTTAACCCCCTGCGCGTAAAATATGCCTGTAGGTAAACGCAGAATGGTATGCAGGGTTGTATTCTCTAACAGTTTCTTGCGAATCGTTTCACCTGAACCGCCTTCAAACAGCACGTTATCCGGCACGACGACGGCGGCTTTGCCAGTGGTTTTTAACATGCTACGAATATGCTGAACGAAATTGAGCTGTTTGTTGGAGGTTGTGGCCCAAAAGTCCTGGCGGTTATAAGTGAGCTCGTCAGTCTCTTGCTCACCTTCTTCGTTGGTAAAGCTCATAGAACTTTTTTTGCCAAACGGTGGATTGGCGAGCACATAGTCTACGCTAACGGGGCTGGCCGCGATGAGCGCGTCATTAGGGGATACCAGACTATCGCCATCAATTTCCCCGATGTTGTGTAAAAACATATTCATTAAACACAGGCGGCGGGTATTGGCGACGATTTCATTGCCATAGAAGGTGCTGTGCTTCAGGAATTGTTTTTGCTCTTTGTCGAGTGAATGATTTTCTGGATTGGTCAAAAAGTCGTAGGCCGCCAGAAAAAATCCACCTGTACCGCACGAAGGGTCGGCAATGGTTTTGCCTGGTTCTGGCCGAACGCACTCTACCATGGTGCGAATCAGTGCCCTGGGCGTGAAATACTGGCCCGCGCCGGACTTGGTATCTTCAGCGTTCTTTTCCAGTAACCCTTCATAGATGTCACCTTTAACATCTGCACCCATCATGATCCACTGGGTGCTGTCGATCATATCGATCAGGCGGTACAGCTTGGCGGGGTCTTGAATCTTGTTCTGCGCTTTTGTGAAAATCTGGCCAAGCATGCCTTTCTGCTTACCCAGTTCGCGCAACAACTCCACATAAAGCACCTCTAGTTCCGCGCCTTTCTTACTGGTCAGAGCCTGCCAGTTATACTTGGCAGGAATACCCACATCACGGGAATAAGGTGGCTTTGAGTATTCATCTGCCATCTTCAGGAAGATCAGATACGTCAATTGTTCAAGATAGTCGCCATAGCCCACACCGTCGTCGCGAAGGGTAGTGCAGAAGCTCCAGACTCTGGAGATGATGGTTGATGTATTCATATTTCTTGCTCTTTCGTGAATGGCATCGGCGCCACTTAAATCAATTATCCGATGACAACGGGTACGCCAATCTGGTTAGCGATCGGCGTGTATAAATCCACGTCAATATCCGGTGCGTTAATAGATACGACCAGAGAGTACCTGATGCGTTGATCGTACCGTTCCAGTGCAGGCCTTGTTTTCCACCAGCCCAGTGAAGGGTAAACTGCAATGGCCCCTCGACTCGCCAGCTCTGCCGCACTGCCTTTCCAAATATCGGAATGCAGCGAACCTTTGTGCCGGTTCTTCTTGCCAATCACCCAGTTTGGGTCATTGTCGTTTCTGTTCACGCGCTCTTCATCGTCTCTGGCTGCTGCATTGATTCGGGCACGGAAGTCAGGGTCGCTTTCTAGCGGGCGTTTTACATCAAAACGAAGGCCGTGGGACTCATACCGATAGCGCGAGGTCACGCCACGGGCAGAAGGGTTGGGTTCTATGAAGTAAGACAGGGTCACCCGCATTTCTACCTGTGCCTCACCCAACATCTCAAGCTCTGCCAATGGCCATGGCAATTGGTGCAGGTTCATATCCCTAAGTTGCGGCTCTTTCCCTTTATCGCGTTTGAACGGATGTAAAAATTCCTCACAGATCATGGTTAACGAGTTATCTGCGCTCCAAAGGGCTCTATCGAGGTTTGGCTCTCCGAACCCGCAGTGTCTCACCAATTCGGTTGTTTGAGCTTTGGTTGGTGCCCCTCTTGCAGGCAGAAACATTCGCTTCATGGCTTCGGTCCACTGCGCTGAGTGAACGATCAATCCGCGTATGCTTTCTGGCCATAAATTCGGGTATCTGGCCATTAATTGTGCCGCCATTCGTGCGCAAAGGGCTGAAGCGGCACTGGTGGCATTGCTTGTCGTAAGCAGGCGTTCAGCTGGATTTGCATTGGTCGTAAGCAGACTTAAGCTTGGCATCCAGGCCGCACCTAAACCGTCCTTTGCCACATTGCCACCCTCAAAAACCACATCCGGTTTTAATGGCCAATGTGCTTGCCAGGTTTGTGAGGTGGTACTAAAAGGGCTTAAACCACCAATCTCCGCGATAGGAGTGTAGTGCTCTGCATCTGCCTCGGTAATTCTTGCCAGGTTGGTCATGGCCCCCACGGTCAGGGCATTCCATGCCTGCGCCGGGTCATGAATGCCGTCGGAGCCATTGCTGTGCGGATATTCCATCCAAGCGTTAGGGTCTTTAATGTTACCGGCAGATATCACAAATAATTTTGGTGCTTCACCTTGTGCATCGGCGTCATAGGCAAGCCGATCGATGGTTGCGGACCAGGCAGAAGGCCGCCCCCGGTCGCGATTGTCTCTGGCGGTAATCGCCATACTGAAAACCCGTTTGCGGTGTGGCGCAGTGACCGCTGGCCGATCAACCGCCTCTGAGGTCAGGTAGCCATGCAGAATGGCGTCACCGCCATTGGCTCCATCTTCTGGCAACAACTTAACCGATTCCAAGCGATGAGAAACCGATACTGGCATCTGAGTTGAGAGCGCGTCGGTCAGATTGCCCAGCAGGGCAAGGCCTGCCATCTCTGTACCATGCCCCTCGCCATCATCTAACCCCCAGGCAGGTTCAACACTGTGTTTATCCGCATTAGTGATTGCTTGTTGCAATAACGGGTGGCCATTGTTTACCCCAGTATCAAGCAGGCATACATAGGGCACCTCAGCACCGTCAGCGGGCAAGGTTAAGCGGTCGTTTAACTCATTAATCCACTGTGGCTGTTCTTCTGGATTTAAAGCATCAAAAAATTCTGCTGTTTCTTTAGCGCGACGCAATTCAGCGATGCTGTTTAACGTCATCATCGAGCGCTTCATTTGACCGACCGAGCCGTACACCAGCAACACAGAGCGTTCCGGAAAGGAAAGCTCACCGGACGCGATACGGAAATTCAGGCCCGTTGCTGCTTCTCGGAATTGTTCCACAATCCCTTGTCGATCGTTTCGCGTCGGCAGCCACACCTCCCACCAGAGGTGTTCGTCGTCTGCCGTCGGCATAGCGTCGGGTGAATCAGTCCACAAGGCTTGCAGCGTGGCCGCACGAATATCCGAAATGGTATTCAGCAATTTTCTATTTGCAGGGCCATTCTTTGTGTCTTTGCCGCTATCTAAGTAATTGGTGATGAGCTTCTCGAAAACACCGAGCTTGCCATCCGGCACAAAGACCGTAGCAAAGGTCTTATGGCCGTCGTGGCGGACATTGCGAAGTTCGATACCTGATCGCTCACGGGCAAGGGATTCAAAAGCCAGCTCAACATCCGGGAAGCTTTCAAACTCAATTTGCAGGCCGAACCCTTCGTCAAGCCCCGCCTGTCGCTGTTGATCAGTCGCTTCGGCTAACATCGGAGTCAGTTGCTGAAGCTTACCCTGAAGGGCACTGCCATGGGCTGCCCGGTCTCTATCAGGTATCTGCTTACCACCACCGCCTTTTGAAGGCGATGTAAAGCTTTCGGTATGTGCGCTATTTTGAAAAATAAAATGCGGGTGGTTATTCGGCTCCCTTTCCGCCATGCGATGTCCTTATCGTTAACTGCTTTTATTCAATCGGTAGGAAAGCCTGCGGCGTTCTTCCAGCGCTTGCGAAATATCTTTTTCGGATATTTTTTCTGCGCGTTCAATCAACGCCGTTTTTAACACTTCCTCTGCGGCACGGGTTAACTCGGCATAGCTCAAGCCAAGTGCTTTAGCAGCCAAACGTTTCCAAGAGGTATTTTTAACGGCTAAGCGAGATAGACGCGATTTCAGCACACTGGCAATGTGTGCTTCATCTGGCAACTCGTAATGCAGCAGATCATCAAAGCGGCGGAACAGGGCGTTATCCAGAATATCTGGGTGGTTGGTGGCTCCAATGATCAAACTGTGAGAGTCATCCTGCTCAATCATTTGCAGGAAACTGTTTAGAATACGACGCACTTCGCCCACATCGTTTGCCAAGCCCCGTTGCGAGCCGATGGCATCAAATTCATCAAAGAAATACACGCCGCGAGCATGGTGGGTAGACTCGAAGATCTGCCGCAGTTTGGCGGCGGTCTCACCCATAAACTTGGTGATCAGCCCGTCGAGACGCACCTGAAACAACGGCAGGCCCAGTTCACCAGCCAGTACCGATGCCGTCATGGTTTTACCCGTACCGGGCGGGCCGACTAACAGCAGTTTGCGTCGTGGCGATAATCCGTGGGACAGGATCTCCGCCGCATGGCGTTGCTCGCGAATAATCCGCTCCAACTGTTGGGCAAGCTCGCTATTAAGCACCATATCTCCCAGGCGGGATTTGGGGTAACTCACACTCAGCAAGCTAGCCAGTTCACCCCTTGGCTTGCTGATGGGCACAGCCTTGCTATCTGGTACACTTCCGGTCACAGCCGCCCGGCGGGATTTGGCCTGATCAACCAGCGCCCGCAACTCTTCAGCCAGCTTGCCATGGCCACGTTTGGCCTCATGGGCTGCCACCTGCATGGCGACAGAATAAAAACGGTTTTCGTCGCCCTCCAGATGAGACTGGAGCAGCGCCTTTAACTGGTCTGCACTGGCCATAATGTGGTCCTCCTAAATATGGGGCCATTGTACCTTGACGGGCGGTCGATCACGATCAAAAACCTTAAGAGACCACTCTGGGCTTTCGGCTCCGCTTGGCGCCTGGCTTTACGGCTACCCTGGGGATTCCAGTTTTTCTTGTTTCCCAAATGTTCGCTTTCGTTTGTGCAGTGGGATACGTTGTCGACTTTGATTCGGAGCTTGCTACTCATTTGTTACCCACCCATCAAATCTTCCATCCTCGGACTTTGGTGTTGGCTCTGCATTTTTGGACCGTATACAGGTTGGCAAGGCCACAGTTCCTCCCATTACCAGGGCATGCTGCCTGGGTAGACCTGCAATACGAGACACCTCACGCTTATCTGCCCATTCGCAAGCTGATGAAATCACACGCAAGTCTTGCTCAGACGTAAGGCGGAAGGAAACCCATGTGTTGCACTGAGAAAGAACCGTTGGCGACACCTCTGACGGCCTCTGAGTACTAAGCCATAGAGCTAGCCCAAACTTGCGACCTTCTTTCGCCAGTCGCTCGTAAGCGAGCGATGAGGTGCCTGAGTCCCCATCAGGAACGGGCCGCAGATAGTGATGCGCCTCTTCAAGTACTAGCAATGTAGCTGGGTAATTGCCTTGTCCGCGGCGGAACAGGACTTGAGAATAAAGCTCTAGCATCGAACCAAGCACAAGGGGCATAAGGTCTTGCGGTACTTGCCGAAGGTTCACAACATGAACACGCCACGGAGACTCTTCACAGCCAAATATCTTGTCGACAAGGCGTTCTCCTTCTGCCCGCATATCAAGATTGCCGCCGTTGACTGGAGCACCACCACGTACATCAACCACCGCGCGAAGCATTTCATCGTCAATCAGGCGATGAATCCGGGTGATAAGAGGGGAAACATTTCCATATGAAAAAGTGTCCCTTTTGAAGGTATTTGGATTCCGATCCGGGGCGATACTGTGACTATCAGCGACTAAAGCTGCCAATGCGGCCATATCAGGCCACTGGTTTGCTGTGGCAACTTGCCCGGATCTCAGATCGTTTATTGCAGTATTAGCTTGATTGGCACCATTTTGACGACAATCATCAAAAAGAACAGGGTTAACGCCGTCGATCGACGCACCTTGCTGAGCCGGATGCCAATAAACATATTTCAAGTTGTCGATGGCAAATGACAATGCAGGTCGTTGTGTTTTTTCACTTGGCAACAAAAGTCGATTGAGGCCCTGTCTGCCTAGCGCGTAATAGGGAATACGATACCCTTCCGCACCATCGGCATCTTCGCCTATAACGGTATGCTGATAGGCACCTTCTGGCAGCCTGCATCCCATGTCGCCCGCAGCTATCGCACTCTCAGATTTTCTGAAAGCGCGATCGTACTCCCCATTGATATCGAATATAACAATGCGGGAATTCGGCATATCTCCAAGTTGCTGTAAAACAGCGGCAGTAAAGCAACTTTTACCTTGGCCTGAACTTCCTAGAACAGCAATATGCTGCGCCAGGAGTCGGTTTAGACCAGTCCTAACACTATTCCCTGTTTTATACTCGGTACCAAGTGTAATGGGCCCGTCAGGCTCCGGCCCCCCAAGTACAATTTGCGATTCTTCGCCTGTTAGTGGAAAGGCTTCCGCTCCCAGAGGCGGTGATGCCAAATTGTCGGATACAAATCTTCCTGCCTCTACCCAACCAATTACTGTGCCGTGCAAATGCCGCAATGGCTGGCCATTCTGACTTTGGTTGCTAGCGGAAGGGCGATGAATCTCTTTCGGCTCTGAAAAATTTAGGCCGGAAATTTTCAGTACAAAAAGCCGATAACCCCCATCGAGAACCAACAGGCCACCAACTTCGCCTACCGGAGTGACGCCTTGATAGTGACTCGCCATTTGTCCACGATGGTGATCGAGCAGATTAAGCGTGACCTGTCCGCCATCAATCTGAACGACATAGCCAATAGCAGTTCTACTCAGCATTTTCGTCACCACTTATCGCTTTTATTCGGTCGCGAAATTCCTGCTCTTTCAGATCGTAGAGCATAGGGTCCGGCAGAAAATCGACCATGTGATTGAAATATGCATTCGCGCCACCGCCGACAAAAGTCAGGCGGGGAGATTTCAGAGCGATTAGGCGCTTCACTTCAGGCTTTAGCGCCTCAATCTGTGCTGGGTCAGTGCCGATAAATTCTGGCAAAAACGCAATGACTTGCAACGTTGGATTAAGCAGCGCGGAACGTAGAAGACGGTTGATATGGTCATCGCCAAACGAATAGCCTGTCAAAATGATGCAGCTTTGTGGCCTGGCTAGAAAGTCGGAGAAGCGGCGGAACAGCTCGCCAGACAGAAAACCAACGGTCTGCAAATATTTCGCTGCCCTGGGGAAAACCATCAGTGACTCATCTACTGCTTCCACGCCATCAGCGATTTTTTTGAGGTTCGGCCAAGCTTCAGGTGCAGCCAGCTCACGATATTCGCCGTCATTACATTGCCAGGTTAGCGAGCCATGTAGTTTTGCTAAGTAAACATCATTACAGCCAAACCGGGCCTCACCTTTGGCATTGATGTTCCGATATCCCAAGTCGAAGGATTGTGGCGAGAATGTGCGATTATGAATGCCGACAAACCCGGTATGCGTGTGTATCCCTACAGATTCTGCTGCCCACTCAACAGCGAGATCGTAGTTTGTAGTAAACACCCATGGGCTTGCCTGTCCGGGCTGTCGAGCGCCAATCAAGCGTTGCAGCAATTTCACGTGATAAGGTAAACGATCAAATGCCGGTGGTCTCGCCCATGAATCTTCATCCAGTATGGCTGCTTTAACCACGCATTTAAGTAGAAGCGCAATATCGCTTTTGAGGGTTTTTAAATTCCTACTGGCAGGTTTACGGCGCTGCCAGTCAATCTGCGCCATTTCCAACTGATCCAGAAGAATCTCTATATTGGGTAGCGCTCTGGGGTTGTTTCCTTCAAAGTTGACTAAAACGGCATCTTCCTGTGCGATAAACCCATCATTCGCAAATCGCAACGCGGTATCAGTGTGATCGCGGATAAAATTCTTCCACAACTGCATAATGGTCATGCCGCCAGCGGCAACGGACGCCCCAGCGCCAAGCAGCACAGCTGTGTTTTCTAGGCGCAGCATAGCCGCCAAGTGTGCCCGTAAATCCTGCTCATCTAAAGCGGTGTCGCCCCGTAAACAGACAATAGTCATTTTGCCTTCCTTGCCTTTTTAGTGTTCTTAGTCTTGGTGGCTTCTCTTTCAGCTTGTATACGTGCCAACAGCTCACTAGCAGGTTCGTCGTTAGGGTCTTGGGGTACCAGCTGGCCGGAGAAGGCTTTTTTTAGGATGGATTGGCGTAGGGTTTCAGCTTTACCAAGCTGAACCGCAATGTCTTGCAGGCTCGCATCAGTTAACGAAAGCTTTTCTTCTAGCATCTCAACGATAACTGATTGCTCCTCGATTGAGCAAAATGGAAAAGGATAGTTTTGGAGTTTTTCACCATTAATGTTTGATTGGTTAACTCCATCAGTCTTAACGCTGTTTCCATATTGTTTGGCAATTGGGGAATTTAAAAAATAGTTAACATAGTCAGGCAGGGCGATAGCCTCAATCTGATTAACTCTTATTAAGTATCCAGCAAATAGAGCGGGCCGTTCGCCCTTATACTTTGCAGTTTTTCCGACAAGCTCTGGGCTGTTGGTTCGATTGAAGAGCACGTCATTTTTTCTAAGAGAGTATTTTTCAATCTCTTCTGAATCCGAAGTGTAAACAAGATCTGACCAATCAATGCTTCCATTCTGCAAATTGCCCATGCGGATTACAGGCGTTAGACCACTTTCCGAAGACTTTGCAGACGTACCATATTCAACACCAGTAGTTAAAAAACCCAATTTTTCCCAGGCCCAAGAATCGGGAATTATAGGCAGTTTGGTTAATACGTCTTTTTGCAATTCACCCCAAACTTTTAGCTGTTTAGGTTTCCCCGGCTTTTTCCCTTCTTTACCTTGCTCTTCCCATGTCTTAACAGCGGCTTTCCATTCTGCCAGTTGCTGCTGGTAGCGGGCTTCGCGTTCCTGTTGAATTCGGGCGAGGAGTTGCTCCGGGGATTCCAGGTTGTCGGCGTTCTCTTCACGCCACTTTGCGGTGAGCTTGCCTTCAAAGGCGTGTTTGAGCACAGCCTGACGGTAAACTTTGAGTTGCTCGCGGGCGGTTTTCAGCGCGGCGATGCCGTTATCTAGCTCTGAGAAGAGCTCTTCGATTTTGGCGACAATGCGTTTTTGCTCGTTGGTTGGAGGCAGTGGAAAAGGTGTTGTCTCTAAAAATGAAGTTGGCACGCGGCGCTGTCCTACAGCACCTGTCATATTGTGCTCAGCCTCAACACGAAACCACTTTGAAGATACGTAGTAATATAAAAACTCCGGCGAGACTTCTACAGGAGCTCTGATGACATGAAATTCGGTAGAGCCGAAACCTAGATCATTTTTGAGCTTCGTAATTACTGCTACTTTTAAATTTTCCATGCTGGGTGTGATTTTCGCGAAAATCACGTCTCTTTCTAAAAATCCTGTATATCCCTTTTTGACTTCTTTGAAGTGTCTACAAATCGAGATATCTATACGACCAGATTCTGCTTCCACTGCTGGCATAGGTACAAAGGAAACGAGAGTTTCATCATCAATATTCCTTTTGTCTATTGTAGGGTTGATGGCCGCGATCTCGCTGAGCGGGGTGACTATCCATGAGTCTGGTAATTGCTCTTTGATCACGCCACCAACTCCCGGTTCAGCTCTTCAATCACCCAGTCCATTTTGTCGCCAAATTGCTGATACATACCCACTAATCCGCCTTTGGCATCGAAGGGCGTCATATCCAGATCATCGCGTTCAAAGTGAAAGGAGCTGGCGATATGGTCGCGAATGGCTTGCAGCCATTGCATTTGTTGTTCATTAAATTTTTCTGAATTACCTGAGTGGTACTTCATGATCCAATCCTGAAAATTCTTTCTTACGGTGCTACCAAAGGGCGTGATTGCGCTATCGATGCCGCACACTCGGCGAACCAGCGCCACCAAGGCGGTAAGCTCAGTCAGTGGATTCTCGCCCGTGTAATTATCGAGGTGAGCGTAAGCCTGCCAGATGCGTAACGGTGCTAGCTTGGGGCGATCCTGCTTGAGCTTTTCCAGCAGGGCTTTGATTTGTGGGTAGGTTACTTCGCTGCGGCGTGCAGGCGTGTTGAAGTAGATGATGAGCGCATCAATTGCATCTGCTTGTTCTTTCAAGTAATCCGCAAACTCCTGGGTAAGCACCTTGGCGTTTTCAGTGGTTTCACCATCCCACTCGGCTTTGAGTACGGTGTCGAGATCGTCGTAAACAATGGTCTGTTCTTTATCGCGGCGGATGGAATCAATCAGTTCGATCAATTCCCCGTTAAACACATTGGCTACCTGACTGACCAGCTGCTGCTGAGCCTTATTGCGGGCATCGTCACCGGGGTCAGTTCCAACAGGTTGGCCGACCATTTCCAATGCTTTTTGTTCTACGCGGTCACCGTCAATGGCGTTGAAAAGTTCACCCACAATCATCAGGAGTGGTGTGCCACCGGCCTTTTCCGCAATGCGGGCACGTTCTTTGTCATCCAGTTGTTTGTCTAGTCGCGCCAAGCGCCCGGCCAGTGATGAAACCGTATCGCTGTCACTCGCCCCCATCATCACGCCCATAGCCAGGTCTTTCAGCGGCACGCTTGGCTTGGTGATCAGCGGTTGGCTGGCAGTTTTTACCGACTTGGTGACGCCAATGGCATCAACAATGACATAGTGGGTTTTGGCGCTCTGGGCCGATGGCGTGACCTTTTGCAGGCTGTCTTTATCCAGTGTGCGGGTGCCGCGCCCCTTCATTTGTTCAAAGTAGTTTTTGCTTTTAACATCGCGCATAAACAGCAAGCATTCCAGCGCCTTGACGTCAGTGCCCGTGGCAATCATATCGACCGTGACTGCTATGCGTGGGTAATAGTCATTGCGGAACTGGGCGAGCACGGATTTCGGGTCCTCACCTTTTTGAATGACGTTGCCTTCGGCATCGGTTTTGTCATTGGCAACACGGTAGGTGACCTTTTTGCAAAACTGGTTGCTTTCGCCAAACTCCTCACGCACGGTTTGAATGATGTCATCGGCGTGGCTGTCAGTTTTGGCAAAAATCAGGGTTTTGGGTACCTCGTGTTTTCCATCTAAATAGCGACCAGGGAAAATGGTCGGTAGTGCGTCCCTGAAGGTTTTAATGACGGTGCGGATTTGGTCAGGGTTAACAATATCGCGATCAAGCTGTTTGGCCGTGTAGGCTTCGTCCTGATCTTGTTGCTCCCAGCGCTTACGACGAGTCGTGCGCTCGCGCCTTTCTACCTGCTGTTTGGCTTCGATCTTGCCGCCCTGCTTGGTCTTTTCGGTTTCGATGACAAAGATCTCGTTACCGACGTTAACGCCGTCGGCCACGGCTTTTTCATGGTCGTATTCGCTGACGACATTTTTGCGGAAGAAACCATAAGTTCGATTGTCAGGCGTGGCGGTCAGACCAACCAGATAGGCATCAAAATACTCCAATACCTGCCGCCAGAGGTTGTAAATTGAGCGGTGGCATTCATCAATGATAATCACATCGAAAAACTCGGGCGGGATCTTTTCGTTGTACACGACCGGCAGTGGCTCTTTGGGCTTGGTGAATTGCTCTGCCGGGTTCTGCTCTTCGAGTGATTCGTCTAGCGGTTCGTCTTTTAAAATCGAATACATGCGCTGGATGGTGCTGATACAGACCTGGGCATCTTTGGCGATGTATTGATTCTTCAGTCGCTGTACCGTGTAGAGCTCAGTGAATTTGCGGTTATCGTCGTTCGGCACGAAGCTCATGAACTCTTGCTCTGCCTGTTCGCCCAAGTTCTTCGTATCTACCAAAAAAAGAATGCGATTAGCGCTGACGGGTTCTTTTAATAAGCGATAACTTGAGGTAATCGCGGTAAACGTTTTGCCGGAGCCGGTGGCCATCTGAACCAAGGCGCGGGGTTTGTCTTGTTTGAAGGACTCTTCCAGGTTGGTGATAGCTTTAATCTGGCACTTACGCAGACCTTCTTTGATCAATGGTTGGAAATCCTGCAAACGGCCCCGCAGACTTTTGAGTTCTTTAAGCCACTTGGCAAGCGTTTCAGGGCGGTGGAAGTTAAACACTTCGCGGGAACGTGGGTGTGGATCTAAACCATCAGTAAAGCGGATAATGACTCCCGTGCTTTCATACACGAAGCGCAAAGGCTGGCTATTGTTTGCCCATTTCAATGTGGCATTGGCATACCCTTGAGACTGATCTTCGACCGTGGTGATCTTTTCACCCCAGGCTTCGGGTTTGGCTTCAATTACACCCACTGCTTGCTTGTCTACAAACAGCACGTAATCAGCAGGGCCAACATCAGTTTGGTATTCGCGGACGGCCACACCCGTGGAAGCAGAGAAATCGATTTTCTTTTTGTCCTGCACGACCCATCCCGCTTGCGCGAGCAGAGAGTCTATCTGGTCACGGGCTTTTTGTTCTGGATTCTGATTGACCATGTTCCACTTGCCTGTCTAATGATTGGCGTCAAGAGTTTGATGTTTGTTTGTGGTCGGCGCCGTACGTTCTAGCAGCTCAGAAATGCCACAGTCGAATAACTCGCACAATTTATCGAGCGCCTCCAGATCCACTTTCTGGGCCGTCTCCTTATAGAGCAGCGTGACGGTGGCGCGGCTGAGGCCGGTTTCTCTGGCAACGTCGGCAATACGCATCTTGTGCTCGCCCATCATGCGGGCGAGATGGCAGCGGATCATGGCTGTGCCTCTGGCTGATAGTAGGTCTTAAATTACCAAAGAGCATATCACGAACTTGATATTTGATTGGTATTTTGTGAGTTGAAGTTGAATTATGCCGTGCTGATTTTTAGAAATGCGCACTGAAGATTTTCTAAATTAAGCGGAGTTACGCGCCATATGCGTAATTGCGCGTAATTTGTAGATTGGCACGAGAAAGCTCAACGGAACCCGAGTGCGAAATGCCACGCTTGATAGGAAAGGGAGTGTTAATAGCAAAGGAAGGTTTTCGGTAGGGGGGGCGAGAAAAGGCGGACAATCTATGGTCGCAGCAACAATTAAGTTAGATGTTGCATGAAGATGGTGGGCCTTCCCGGGCTCGAACCGGGGACCGAGCGATTATGAGTCGCGCGCTCTAACCAACTGAGCTAAAGGCCCATTTTTTTGTCTGCCGTATTTTGGCCAAACTATGCTTATCTAGGCAACCATAGTTTGGCCAAAGCGGCCAAACTATGCTTTCCCGAACACTGGTGTTGAATCGGGGTTCGACCGTGGTGGGCCTGCTCGGACTTGAACCGAGGACCGAGCGATTATGAGTCGCGCGCTCTGACCAACTGAGCTACAGGCCCTGAAAGGGAGAATACAGAGTGGCGCTGATTATAAAGACCTTGGCAAATCAGCGCCACTTGTTCGGCGATGCGGAGAGGAATCAGCTCTCGCTGTCCAGGAAGCTGCGCAGATGCTCTGAGCGGCTTGGGTGACGCAGTTTACGCAGGGCTTTGGCTTCAATCTGACGGATACGCTCCCGGGTCACGTCGAACTGCTTGCCGACTTCTTCCAGGGTGTGGTCCGTGTTCATGTCGATACCAAAACGCATGCTCAGCACTTTCGCTTCGCGTGCGGTAAGGCCGGCCAGTACCGCACGGGTGGCTTCGCGCAGACCTTCGATAGTAGCGGATTCGATCGGGGACTCGATGGTGGTGTCCTCGATGAAATCCCCCAGATGCGAATCTTCGTCGTCGCCGATCGGGGTTTCCATCGAGATGGGTTCCTTGGCGATCTTCAGCACCTTGCGTACCTTGTCTTCCGGCATATCAAGGCGAATACCCAGTTCTTCCGGTGTAGGCTCGCGGCCCATTTCCTGCAGCATCTGGCGGGATACCCGGTTCAGCTTGTTGATCGTTTCGATCATGTGCACCGGAATACGGATGGTGCGGGCCTGATCCGCGATGGAACGGGTAATGGCCTGACGGATCCACCAGGTGGCGTAGGTCGAGAACTTGTAACCGCGACGGTATTCGAACTTGTCCACCGCTTTCATCAGGCCGATGTTGCCTTCCTGAATCAGGTCGAGGAACTGCAGGCCGCGGTTCGTGTACTTCTTGGCGATGGAAATTACCAGACGCAGGTTGGCTTCGACCATTTCCTTCTTCGCGCGGCGGGCCTTGGCTTCACCGATGGACAGGCGACGGTTTACTTCCTTGATTTCCGGGATGGTCAGGCCGATCTGCTCTTCCAGTGCCTGGATTCTGCGCTGGGCGCGCAGCACTTCGGGCTTGACGATTTCCAGTGCGGCCGAGTAGGGCTTGTTGGACTTGATCAGGCCGTCAATCCATTCCAGATTGACTTCATTGCCGGGGAAGCTCTTGATGAAATTCTTGCGCGGCATTTTGGCCAGGCGAATGCACTGGTTCATGATCACGCGCTCGCTGGCGCGGATGCTGTCCAGGGTAGAACGGATCTGGCTGACCATTTCGTCGTACAGGCGGGGTACCAGCTTGAACGTGACAAAGTGATCCGCCATGGCCTGCAGGGCAGCTTCGGTCTTTTTCGATTCGCGGCCGTGCTTGTTGGTCAGCTGCAGCGCCTTCTGCTGTAGCTTGCCCAGTTCCTCGAAGTTTTGGCGGGCCACTTCGGGATCGATATTGGCATCTTCGCTGCTGTCGGAGCTGCTGTCGCCGTCGGATTCCTCTTCTTCCTCTTCGTCGCCATTCGCTTTGGCGGCGGGTTCGGGGATCTCGAGCTCGACTTCTTCTGCAACCGGTGCGTCATCGGCATTGGGGTCAATGAAGCCGCTGATCAGATCGGACAGGCGCCGTTCTTCAGTACCCATGATGCGCTCATATTCGTTGAGCAGGGTATCCACGTGACCGGGCCAGTAGGCCAGCGAGTGCATGACCTGGCGGATGCCTTCTTCGATGCGCTTGGCGATGACGATTTCGCCTTCCCGGGTCAGCAGTTCCACGGTGCCCATTTCGCGCATGTACATGCGTACAGGGTCAGTGGTGCGGCCAGGCTCGCTTTCCACAGAGGCCAGAGCGGCGGCGGCTTCTTCGGCGACGTCTTCGTCAGTGGTGGCGGCATTGTCGTTGAGCAACAGTTCATCGGTTTCCGGTGCAATTTCGTGCACAGGAATGCCCATGTCGTTGATCATGCCAATGATGTCTTCGATCTGATCCGGATCGGTGATGTCCGCCGGCAGGTGGTCATTGACCTCGGCGTAGGTCAGGTAGCCTTGTTCTTTTCCGCGGGTAATCAACTGCTTGAGCTGAGACTTTTGCTGTTCTTTGTCAGTCGTCATGAAGTGCCCATTCCGTCCAGGTGCGCGAAGAACGCGGCATTATACAGGCATCGGAGGTGGCTTGCCACACGATCCCATTGTGCCCCGCTCGGCGTCCTGGCTAATGTAGTAAGGTTGCTGCAGTCCGTAAGAAAGTGGCGGTGAAGCTATTCACTTGCCAGACAGTTCCTTCTGTAAGTGTAGTAGCTGTTTGAAACGTTCCTTGTCTTTGACCCCTTCGGCGATGATTTGATCCAGATCCTGCTCGATCTTGTGCAGGCGCAGGCGGCGCAGGGCGTCCGCGAGTTCAGGGGTCTGTTCCTGGTGGGGCAGCAGGAATTCCTGGGCCGCCAGCTCGAACAGGACGTTGCCTTCCTCCTCGTTCTGCCAGCGCCCTAGGATCGCGGCAGTGCTGGTATCCGGCTTGTGGCGCAGATAGTCGATCAGTTTGACCAGCAGGCTGACATAAGGAAGGTTGAGGTCCCGAAGTTCGGCCGGAAACTCGATGTTGGCGGCCTCCTGGGGCGAGGTCAGCAGTACGCGGACGGCCTTTTCGACCAGCGGCACTTCCAGTTTGCGGTCGTGCGCCTTATCGACGCGCTTGAAGGGCCGCCGCTGGGCCGGTCGTTGCCTTGGGGCGTCCTGCGGCGGCGTCTCCCAGCCGGGGTCGCTCAGGTGCGGTGGCACTTCGCTGATCGGGGGTGGCAGGTCCCTGGCAGGGGGAGGCGCATCCTCCAGCCGGATGTCCTTGAGTTGGGTGATCTCGCCGAGTTTTTGCCGCATCAGTTCCCGGAACACGCCCTGGGGCAGCTTTTCCAGGTAGGGTTTGGCGAGGCTGGCCAGGCGGGCACGGCCGTCCATGGTGCGGGTATCCACTTCTGACGCCAGCTGCTGGAAGAAAAATTCCGACAGCGGGGTGGCTTCGTCCAGCAGGCCTTCGAAATAGGTGGTGCCATCCCTGCGGACCAGGGTGTCCGGGTCTTCGCCTTCCGGCAGCAGCAGGAATTTCACCTGGCGACCGTCCTTGGCGCAGGGCAGGGTGTTTTCCAGCGCCCGCCAGGCAGCGCGGCGGCCGGCGTCGTCGCCATCGAAACAGAACACCAGTTCTTCGGTGTGACGGAACAGCTTTTCGATATGTTCCTGGCTGGTGGCGGTGCCGAGCGTGGCTACGGCATAAGTGATACCAAACTGGGCCAGGGCGATCACGTCCATGTAACCTTCGACGATCACGACCCGGGCCAGCTTGCTGTTCGCCTGGCGTGCTTCCCAGAGGCCGTACAGTTCCCTTCCTTTATGGAAGACCGGGGTTTCCGGCGAGTTCAGGTACTTGGGCTTGTCGTCTCCCAGCACCCGGCCACCAAAGGCGATCACCCTGCCCCGGTTATCGCGGATCGGGAACATCACCCGGTCGCGGAAGCGGTCGTAAGCGCCGCCCTGCTCCTTTTCGATCAGCAGTCCGGTCTTGATCAGGTGTTTGATCTGGTTGGCATCGGTGCCCAGCGCAGTGAGCAGGTTGTCCCAGCCCTGGGGGGCGTAGCCGAGGCGGAAGTGCTTGGCGGTCTTGCCTTCGAGGCCGCGCTTTTTCAGGTAGCCTACCGGGCGATCCTTGACCTTGGGGTTGCGCAGCTGCTGTTCGAACCAGGCGGCGGCCTGCTCCAGGATGCGGTAGAGCGGCTGAAAGTCGTCCCGCTGCTGGGTGACGCCTTCTTCCCGCGGAATCTCCATGCCCAGATTGCGGGCCAGCAGTTCGATGGTCTCGACAAAGCCGAGCCGGGTGTAATCCATCAGAAAGCCGATGGCGTTGCCGCTGGCGCCGCAGCCGAAGCAGTAATAGAACTGTTTGTCGGGTGAAACGGTAAAGGAGGGGGTCTTTTCCTGGTGGAACGGGCAGCAGGCCGCGTAGTTTTTCCCCGTGCGCTTGAGGTGGACGTAGCCGTCAATCAGCTCCACCAGATCCGTGCGCGAGAGGACGTCGTCGATAAAGTCCTCGGGGATGCGGCCTGCCATTCAATCAGCCCAGTAGTCCCTTGATTTTCTGGCTCAGGGCTCCCATGTCGGTGCGGCCTTGCACCTGGGGTTTCAGCGCCGCCATCACTTTGCCCATGTCCTTCATGCCTTCGGCGCCGGTGTCGGCAATGGTCTGTTTGATCAGATCGTCGAGTTCGGCATCGCTCAGGGCGGCGGGCAGGAATTCGGTCAGTACCGTGATTTCCGCCTGCTCCTTGTCCGCCAGATCCTGGCGGCCACCGCTGGTGAACTGGGAAACGCTGTCCTTGCGCTGCTTGATCATCTTGTCGATGATCGCGATAACGCGGGCGTCGTCCAGCTCGATGCGCTCGTCCACTTCCACTTTCTTGAATTCGGCAGTGGCCAGGCGCAGGGTGTTCAGGCGCTCTTTATCTTTGGCGCGCATGGCGTCTTTCACGGCTTCGTTGATGCGGGCTTGGATGGCTGACTTGGACATGCGGAATCCCCTGTGTTTTTATCGGTTCCAGGCAAACACAAATACGCCGAAACGGGAAGCCCGTCGGCGTAGTCGTGTAAGGTAATTTTGATCTGTCAGGTGATCAGTACAGGCGCTTGCGACGAACGACGTCACGAGCCACTTTCTTGGCGTGGCGCTTTACTGCAGCAGCTTGCTTGCGCTTGCGGATCTGGGTGGGCTTTTCGTAAAACTCGCGACGGCGAACTTCCGCCAGAACACCCGCTTTCTCGCAGGAACGCTTGAAGCGACGCAGTGCAACGTCGAACGGCTCGTTTTCTTTGACCTTGACCTGTGGCATTTAAATCATCACCTTACAAAATATTCGCTAGTGCATGTTCGTTATAGATTGCAGTTTGCGCCCTATAACCGTGTTCAAATCAGTATGGCAGGGAAACATGACGTTTATCCCCTGGCCATAGGGGTGTCGCATTTTAAAGGGATTGGCGGGCAATTGCAAAGCCCCCTGAATCCGTTAATATCGCCAGCCTCTGATTAAAAGGTGACCCCGTGCGCGTATTAGGCATTGAAACATCCTGCGATGAAACCGGTATTGCACTGTATGACAGTGAGGCCGGGATTCTGGCAGACGCACTTTACAGCCAGGTGGAACTGCACGCGGAATATGGCGGTGTGGTGCCGGAACTGGCGTCGCGGGACCATATTCGCAAGGTAATTCCCCTGATCAAGGATGTGCTGGCCCGTGCCGACTGCAGCCCGCAGCAGGTGGACGCCATCGTTTATACCGCCGGCCCCGGTCTGGTAGGCGCCCTGATGGTGGGGGCTGCGGTGGCCAAAAGTCTGGCTTATGCCTGGGGAGTGCCCAGTTTCCCGGTACATCATATGGAAGGTCACCTGCTGGCCCCCATGCTGGAAGATCCGGCCCCGGTGGCACCTTTTGTGGCCCTGCTGGTCAGCGGCGGTCACACCATGCTGGTCAACGTGAAAGCCATCGGGGATTACGAGATTCTGGGGGAATCCCTGGATGATGCGGCGGGCGAAGCCTTCGACAAGACGGCCAAGATGCTGGGTCTGGGCTATCCCGGTGGCCCCCGGCTGGCGGCGCGGGCAGTGAAAGGTAATCCCCAGCGCTTTCAGTTTCCCCGCCCCATGTGCGATCGCCCCGGTCTGGCCTTCAGTTTCAGCGGCCTGAAAACCTTTACTCTCAATACCAAAGAAGCGTGTGAGCAGTCACCAACCGGCTTGCGCGAGCAGGATATAGATGACATTTGTTGGGCGTTCGAGGATGCCGTGGTCGAGACGCTGGCGATCAAGTGCCGGCGGGCGCTGCAGCAGACAGGCGCCAAGCAGCTGGTGATTGCAGGTGGCGTGAGCGCCAATCTGCGGTTGCGGGAACGCCTGCAGGCGGTGGTGGCAAAGCTGGGCGCCCAGGTGTTCTATCCCCAGCTC
This sequence comes from Gammaproteobacteria bacterium, assembly GCA_041395845.1. GTDB lineage: Bacteria > Pseudomonadota > Gammaproteobacteria > Pseudomonadales > Ketobacteraceae > Ch67. The sequence goes on along the minus strand of JAWKZS010000011.1, from coordinate 86,776 downwards.
AAATACTGTACGGACAACGGCGCCATGATCGCCTACGCCGGCTACCAGCGGATTCTGGCAGGGGCGGTGCCCAATCTGAATGTGCAGGTGCGGGCGCGCTGGCCCATGTCGGAATTGAAGGCCGGTAACGGCTGATCAGCTGGTTGAATCGGCGTCTTTTGCGGGTTCGCTGATGGGTTGTTCCTCGCCCTTCAGCAGCTGAGCGATATTGCTGTGGTGACGCAGCAGCAGCATCAGCGACAGCACCAGAATCGGATAGAACAGCCCGGCCTTGGTAATCAGTACCAGCATCGGGGCGGTAAAAAAGGCGACGATTGCTGCCAGCGAACTGATCCGGGTGGTGTAAGCAACCACCGCCCACACCAGACCAATCAGGCAGGCGGTCGGCCAGTGCAGTGCCACCAGTGCACCCATGGCAGTGGCCACACCCTTGCCGCCACGGAAATCAAAATACACCGGATACAGATGGCCCAGAAAAGCACAGAAGCCGCAGTAGGCAGCGCTGTTCTCGCTCAGCCCCAGCTCCCGGGCCAGCACCACCGGCACAATGCCTTTGGCAACATCGCCAATCAGTGTGAAAATGGCCGCCACCTTGCCGCCCACCCGCAGTACGTTGGTGGCGCCCGGGTTGAGTGACCCGGTGGAGCGGGGATCAGGATAGCCAAACAGTCGACAAACCAGTATCGCAGTGGAAACCGATCCCAGCAGGTATGAGAATGTCCAGAGCACGATGGCCAACAGGCTGTCCAGGGCGATCACCACAAGCGTAAATAAAGTTTCAGGAATTGTTTCATTTCGAAGCGACTCCCTCAAGTGTAATCAGGCCGCAGGCCCTGCAACAGGCAAATGGGATGGATATCGTATTTATTCGGGACTTGAAAGTGCAGACCGTGATCGGGGCGTTCGAGTGGGAGCGCCGCATTCGTCAGACCGTGGTGCTCGATATTGAAATGGGTGTCGACATCCGGCAGGCGGCGCAGACTGATCACCTGGAACATGCGCTGGATTACAAGGCGGTTGCGAATCGGCTGACCCAGTTTGTCGGTGACAGCGGTTTTCATCTGGTGGAAAAAATGGCGGAATCCATCGCGACCATTCTGCAGGACGAATTCGATGTGCGCTGGTTGCGGTTGCGGGTCAGCAAGCCCGGCGCGGTGGCCAATGCTCATTCAGTAGGTGTGTTGATCGAGCGGGGAAGCCGGAACTGATGAACACGGTGTTCCTGGGGCTGGGCAGCAATCACGATCGGGAGCGCAATCTGTGTTCGGCGATTGAATTGCTGAGTGCGTCCTTTGGATCGCTACAGCGTTCATCCGTGTATGAAAGCGCGCCCCATGGCCACTCCGGTGCGCCGTATTTTAATCTGGTAGTGATGCTGGAAACCGATACTTCGGTTGCCGCACTTAAGCAGCAGCTGCGCGAGATCGAAGCCTGCTGCGGGCGTGACCGGGACGGTGCTCCCGGTGTCTGTGCGCTGGATATTGATCTGTTGATGTACGGTGATCAGGTCGGTGAGGTGGGTGGTGTTCAACTGCCCCACCGCGATGTGCTGTCGCGTGCCTATGTGTTACAGCCCCTTGCCGAGTTGGCGCCGGAGCAGCTGCACCCGGTGGAGCGGCAATCATTTAAAATTTTGTGGCAACGTTTCCCTGTTGCTGTGCCCCTGCGCGTCGTGACGCTGGATTGCTGAAAACGATCGCGTCGTTGATCACGCCAGATTCAATCCCCCATCAACCGCAATGATCTGCCCGGTAATGAAGGGGGCGCCTTCCGCCAGAAAATAAATCGTGCGAGCGATGTCTTCCGGACTGCCCATGGTTTGTAATGGCGTGCGCGCGAGGGTGGCGCGTTGTTCTGCTTCAGAAATCTGCCCCTGATCCGGCCAGATGATGGCGCCGGGGGCAATGCCGTTGACCCGGACGTCCGGTGCCAGCGCCTTGGCAAGACCCAGTGTCATGGCCTTGAGTGCTGCCTTGGCCATGCAGTAGGGCGTGAAGTCGGGCAGTGGCCGGTCGGCGGTGATGTCGACGATGTTTACCACATTGCCGCGAGACTGTTTCAGGATCGGCAGCAGGTGTTGGGTGATAAAGAACGGCGCCATCGCGTTACTGGCAAACAGGTCGTTCCACTGTTCCAGCGATGTCGCGCCGAATTCGGTTGCATAAAAGGAAGAGGCATTGTTTACCAGCAGATCCAGCCGGTGTTTCCAGCTGCGGGCCTGCTCGGCCAGCTGTTCCCAGGCGGCGGGATCAGCAAGATCGGCGTGCAGTGCGATGCAGGAATGTGGGCGGGCAGCATTGAGTTGGTCGCGCAGGCTTTTCGCGCTGTCGCCGGAGTGGCGGTAGTGCAGAATGATGTCGTAACCGCGCGCATGAAAGTATTCGGCGGTGTAGGCGCCAATGCGTTTGGCGGAACCGGTGATCAGGGCGACTTTATTCGAGTTGTCTGTTGTCATGTCGAATCCTTTACATAGCACTGTTTGACCACGCGAATCGCGTCGATCCGGCGTTTGCGTAATTCGGTACCCAGGGTTTCGCCGCGGTATCCCAAGGCGACCAGAGGCTGTACTTCAACACGGCGTGCCGCGGTTGCGCAATCCCGTAGATAATCTGTCTGGGGGTATTCGCGCTGTTCAAAACCGGTACGGCCTTTGGCGTCGGCTTCGCAGGCCAGCAGAAAGTGATCCAGCGTTTCGGGGCGACGCAGGGCGTCGAGGGCTTCCAGCAGGCGCATCACGGTTGACGGTTTCAGTTCCAGGGCGCGATGGCTGTGGGTGTGATATTTCGCGACGAGCTTTGCCAGGCGCTTGACCGGATTGGGGGTGCGCAGGCGTGTGCAGACTGCTTCCGCCAGGTGCTCGCTGATATCTTCATGGCCGTGATGGCTGGGCCAGTCCTGCTGGGGTGTCATGCCTTTGCCCAGGTCGTGGCAAACCAGGGCAAACAGTACGGCGACGCGGACGTCATTCTCAGCATCCTTCAAAAGCGGCAGCGCTGCCTGCAGCGTCATCATCACATGAACGCCGGTATCGATTTCCGGATGATGCTTGGGCGGTTGTGGCACGCCGAACAGTCGATCCAGTTCGGGCAGTATCTCGGCCAGCGCGCCGCAGTCGCGCAGCGCTTCGAAATAACGCCAGGGGCAGGGTTCGCGCAGGGCTTTTTCAGTTTCGGTCCACACCCGTTCCGGGGTCAGATGGCGCAGTTCGCCGCTGCTCGCCAGTGTGCGCATCAGGGCGAGTGTTTCCGGTGCGATGCGAAAGCCGAAGGGATCAAAGCGCGCGAGAAAGCGTGCGACTCGCAATACCCGCAGGGGATCTTCGACAAACGCTGGAGAAACATGGCGCAGCCATTTTTCCCGCAGGTCGCGCTGGCCGTTGAACGGGTCCACCAGAGTGCCGTCGGTGTGTTCCGCCATGGCATTGATGGTGAGGTCCCGGCGCGACAGATCCTGCTCCAGGGTCACTTCACTACCACTGTAGCATTCAAAGCCGGTATAGCCTTTGCCGCTCTTGCGTTCGGTGCGGGCAAGGGCGTATTCCTCTTTGGTGTCAGGATGCAGAAACACGGGAAAGTCTTTGCCGACGGGAACAAAGCCCTGATCGCGCATGGCTTTTTCGCTGCCGCCGACAACCACCCAATCGCGATCCTTGCCGGGGAGCCCCATCAGCTTGTCGCGTACCGCGCCACCTACCAGAAAAATATCCATAACACCGTTTGTGAATTATTTGTTGAAACTGCGAAAAACCGATTGACCGTGATTTCACTGGCCACCTATAGTGTAGAGCTATGACACCTCAAATCACAGTCTCCATTACAGCTTCCAACCTGCGCGTCGCGGCACCCAAACGTTGCGCGATGGCCCGTGCGCGAGTGCGTATGTGGCGTAAGGCGGGAATGACTGTGGCGGAGGTGGTTTCAGAATAGCGATACACCTGTTTTCAAAAGGCCGCAGCGTTCCCGGAACCTGCGGCCTTTTTGTTTTTGGGCTGCTGACTGGCGAATTCTGTGAAATCAGCAATCGGGTCTGTTTCTGCCGCACAGGGAATGCATGGCGTGCGACGGCAGCGTGCACCCGAAAAAAAGTAAAGGAGCAAATGAAAATGTCTGTGCCGGCTGCCTATCTTGCCGTGATCATGGTCTGGTCCACCACGCCGCTGGGGGTGAAATGGAGTGCCTATGGTATCTCCCCCGCGGCGGGCGCGTTCGCGCGTATTCTGCTGGCGACCGCGCTGGGCTGGATGCTGGTGCGACTGGCAGGGGTAGCAGTGCCGTGGCATCGCAAAGCCTTGAGAGTTTACGCGTATTCCAATATTGGTGTTTTCCTAGGGCTGCTGTGCACCTATATCGGCGCGCAAACCATTTCGTCAGGGCTGATTTCCATCATGTATGGCATGTCGCCGGTGATCTCGGCGGTGCTGGCGCGCTTTCTGCTGAACGAGCCGCCATTTTCGCTGAGCAAATGGCTGGCGATGGTCACGGGTGTGCTGGGGCTGGTGGTGGTGTTCCGGCATGAAGTGGTAGCGTTGCAGGGTAGCCTGACCGGTTTTGCGCTGGTGCTGTTTTCGGTGTTCTGTTTCAGCTTCAGTGGTGTGATGCTGAAGCGGGAAGGCCCGGTGGTGCAGCCATTCGCGCAGACCGTGGGTGCGCTGACCCTCGCCACACCGCTGTATGGGATCGCTGCCGCCATCATGGGGTTGCAGATCGAATCCATCCAGCCACGCACTGTTGGCGCGATCGTGTACCTTGCGGTATTCGGATCTTTCGTCGGCTTCTTCTGTTACTTCTATATTCTGAAGCACTTGCAGGCGAGCACCGTAGCGCTGACCACCATGATCACACCGGTGCTGGCAGTGACGCTGGGGGCGCTGCTGAACGGAGAGGTGATTACCCACAATCTTTTGGCGGGTGCAGCCATGATCGCAACGGCATTGCTGCTGTACTATTGGGGTGACGCGCTGTTTGCGAAACTGACTTTGCCGAGGGTGACATGAGTTTCTACGAAAGCCATATTTTTCCGCCGATGATGGAGTTTGCCACCCGGGCCTTCCGCCGGCAGATTGCTGAACTGATTGCGCAGGCGGAAGGGCGGGTGCTGGAGATTGGTGCCGGTACCGGTGCCAATCTTGGCTACTACCAGTCCCACGTTGAGGAAATCGTCGGGATTGAGCCAGTGGAATCCATGCTGGAAAAAGCGCGTCGCCTGGCGGCTGCTTCCAGCCATGGGGTTCCGGTCACCCTGACCACCGGGGATGCGCGAGCGCTGCCGTTTGCGGAAGCAGAATTTGATACCGTGGTTGCCTGTCTGGTGTTCTGTACCATTCCCGAGCCGGAAAAGGCAGCGCGGGAAGCGTTCCGGGTGCTGCGTCCGGGTGGCAAGCTGATGTTCTTCGAGCATGTGGCGTCAAATGATCACAGTATCAAGCGCTGGCAGGACCGGGTGAATCCACTGTGGCGCAAGCTGGCGTGCGGTTGCGAGTTGAATCGCAACACCCGCGCCGTGTTTGAAGGTGCCGGTTTTGAATATCACACCATCGACGATTTCACCCATCCGAAAGTGCCTGCGCTGGCGGCACCCATCATCACCGGGATCGCCATCAAGCCCTGATCAGCTCAGCATCAGCTGACGCTCCAGATGCTGGGTGTTGGCCATCGCTTCGGCACCCCAGTAGATGGCGCGAATATGGTGAACCAGACGTTTTTCCGCGTCGGCCTGCTTGTTGGGTGGCAGGTCGATGGTGGAAACACCAATGTAAAAAATGATGGTAATAATGGCTTCAGCAATCCACATGGAATTGGTGAGATTGCGCTGGCGCCGTTTCATTTCCATTTCAATCACGGTGGATAGCTGTCGCGTGAGTTCGTTCAGTACTTTCTGGATGGCGCGGCGAATGATTGGCGAGTTGCCAGTCGCTTCCCGTGCCAGTACCCGGAACAGCGGGCCGTTGGCGCGAAAATGTGACATGCAGACCGCCACCGCAAGTTCCGCCACGCTTTGTCCCTGTTCTTCTGCTTCCCGGGTGTCCTGCATGATCTTGAACAGGGCAGTACCGGCTTCCTTCACCAGTTCCAGCGCCAGTTCTTCCATGTTTTCAAAGTGACGGTAGAACGATGTCGGCGCGATGCCGGCCTCTTTTGCGACTTCGCGCAGGCTCAGGCTGGAAAAGCCCCGGTCTTCATTCATCTTTTTGATGGCGGCCGCCATGATGGCTTCGCGGGTCTGCTGTTTCTGTTCGGCGCGGGTTTGGGGTTCAGTCATGGTCTGCGGGTGAATTCCAGGGGCTGCACTATCCTTGGGAAAGGGTGTCGTAAGGTAATCATGCTTCCTGCATGCGTAGAAGTGTACATTTGTTAGCTCAATTTTCAACGTGAATATGAAGTCATTATTCGAATTGGGTGAAAATTGCCATTTTTGCGTGGTTTTTCGCAGGATTCAGCAGCGAAGGGCTTGCAATTGCCGAATCCATGGGTAATATGGCGAACACTTGTACGCCAAAAGGCGAATTATTACCCTGTGGCAATGCTCCGGTAGTGACCACAAACGGGCTAAGGGAATGCTTTTATGAGGTCAAACAATCAAATGGCAAGAGAGCCGATGAATGTCGTGGATACGGCATGGCTGCGCATGGATTCCGCCGAGAATCTGATGGTGATCAATGGGTTGCTGGTGTTTGAAGAGCCCATGTCCCGCGCCGATTTCCAGTCCATCCTGGAAGAGCGTCTGCTGGCCAGACACAAGCGGTTTCGTCAGCGTCCGGTGTCCGAAGGTAATCAATATTTCTGGGAAGAAATGCCGGCGTTCGATATGGACTATCACCTGTCGACGCTGGATCAGTTGCCAGAAACCTGCTCGGACAGCGACCTGCGTGCGGCGATCAGTGCGCGGGTGCCGGAAGGGTTGGATCACGACAAGCCTCTCTGGCGCTTCTTTTTTGTCCCCCGTTACAAGAGCGGCACTGCCGTGATGGTGAAAGTTCATCACAGCTATGCTGACGGCATTGCGCTTATTTCCGTGCTGGATTCGATTGCCGACAAGTCTGTGCTGCACAGTTCCCCGGCAGCCAAATTCAAGGTAAAGCGTCGCCAGCCGCGCTCTGATGCGCTGTTGCACCGATTGACGTTTGCGGCGACATCGGTGGGGTTCTACACCGTCTTCTCGGCGGCCTGGATGTTCGAGGCGCTGCGGGTGGTGCTGGCGCGTCCGGACTCCAAGACAGCGTACAAGCGTGCGCTGACTCCGCAGAAGCAGGTCGGTTGGGCGCCATCCCTGCCGGTTGAGGACGTGAAAGCCGTGGGCAAAGCCATGGGCTGCACCGTGAATGATGTGATTCTGGGCTGTGTGGCAGGCAGTCTGCGCCGCTATCTGGAGCGCATTGGCGAGCCGGTCAACGGCGTACATCTGCGCGCCACCGTGCCGGTCAACCTGCGTCCGCTGGAAGAAGCGCTGGAATTGGGTAACCGGTTTGGTCTCGTTTATCTGGCACTGCCAGTGGGGGAGCCCACGGTGGAGCGCCGCATCCGTGCAGTCCGCCGCAATATGGCTAGTCTGAAAAGTGGTGTGCAGGCGGTGATGAGTTACCACGTGCTCGGGATTCTCGGTTTCTTCCCCAAGCCGGTGGAAAAATTCTTTCTGGATTTCTTTTCCAGCAAGGCCTCGGCGGTGATGACCAATGTGCCGGGCCCTTCCGAGCCGGTCTATCTGAAAGGTAAAAAACTCGCCAAGCCGATGTTCTGGGTGCCGCAGTCTGGCGGTATCGGGATCGGGGTGAGCATTTTGAGTTACGACAACAAGGTGGAATTCGGGTTTGTGGCGGATGCGGCGCTGGTGCCGGAGCCGCAAGCCATGATCGATGATTTCGTGGCGGAATTTTCCGACATCAAGCGCCAGGTATTGGGAGTATCGGCGTTTTCCGGCCAGTTGTCGCAAGCGTAAGTTCTGTTTCGTCAGTTTGAATTTGGTTTGTCTGTAATGTTTTGTCTGTAAAGGGAACGATGAGGAGATCGACATGAGTTATTTTGTAACAGGAGCAACAGGTTTTATCGGGCGTTTTCTGCTGGAAAACCTGCTCAAGCGTCAGGGAAGCATCTATGTGCTGGTGCGTGAATCGTCCCTGGGCAAAATCGATGAACTGAAGCACAAGGTCGGTGATCGTGAAGGCCGCATCGTGCCGGTGGTCGGTGATCTGACCCAGCCGAAGTTGGGCATCAGCGACAACGACATGGCCCAGCTCAAAGGCAAGATCAAACACTTCTTCCATCTGGCAGCGATCTATGATTTGAGTGCGCCGGAAGAAGCCCAGGTCAAGGCCAATATCGAAGGCACCCGCAATGCGGTGAAAGCTGCCGAAGCGATGGCAGCCGGTTGCTTCCAGCATGTCAGTTCCATCGCTGCTGCGGGCATGTATCCCGGCATCTTCCGTGAAGACATGTTCGAAGAAGCGGAAAAACTCGATGATGCCTACCTGCGTACCAAGCACGAATCGGAAAAACTGGTGCGCCGCGAGTGCAAGGTGCCCTGGCGCATCTACCGTCCTTCCATGGTGGTTGGCCATTCCCGCACCGGCGAAATCGACAAGATCGACGGTCCTTACTATTTCTTCACCCTGATCAAGCGTCTGCGCAAGCTGTTGCCGCCGTGGATGCCGGTGGTGGGTATTGAGGGCGGCCGTTTCAACATCGTGCCGGTGGACTACGTCGCCGATGCGATGGACTACCTGGCGCACAAGGATGGTCTCAACGGCCAGTGCTTCCACCTGACTGATACCGACCACTACAAGGTGGGCGAGGTGCTGAACATTTTTGCCCGCGCCGGCCACGCACCGCAGATGACCATGCGCATCGATACCCGCATGTTCAATTTCCTGCCGCCGTTCTTCAAGCAGACATTGGGAACCCTGCCGCCGGTGCGTCGTTTCACCACCACAGTGCTGGATGATCTGGGTATTCCGCGCGCGGTGCTGAAGTTCACCAAATATCACACCAAGTTTGATAACCGCGATGCACGCAAGGCGCTGGACGGTTCTGGCATCAGCTGTCCACGTCTGGATACCTATGCCTGGCGGCTGTGGGATTACTGGGAGCGCAATCTGGATCCCGAACTGTTTATCGACCGCACGCTGGAAGGTCGTGTCGGCGGCAAGGTAGTGGTGGTCACTGGTGCCTCTTCCGGTATCGGTAAAGCCACGGCGCTGAAGCTGGCGGCAGCCGGTGCCAAGGTGATTCTGGCGGCACGTACGCCGGAAAAACTCGAGGAAACCAAGGCGGAAATTGCGGCCAGTGGCGGCGAGGCTTACAGCTACAGCGTTGATATTGCCAACGTGGAAGACTGCGACCGTTTTGCCAGGCAGGTGCTGGAAGATTTCGGCAAGGTAGACGTGTTGATCAATAACGCAGGCCGTTCGATCCGTCGTTCTATCTCGCTGTCCTATGATCGTTTTCACGATTTCGAGCGTACCATGCAGCTGAACTATTTCGGCGCGCTGCGGTTGATCATGAATTTCCTGCCGGTGATGGAGCAGAACGGTGGTGGCCATGTCATCAACATTTCCTCCATCGGTACGCTGACCTATCCGGCGCGTTTCAGTGCCTACGTGGCATCGAAGTCGGCGCTGGATGCGTTCTCGCGCTGCGCAGCGTCGGAGTTTTCCGATCGCAACATCCACTTCTCGACCATCAACATGCCGCTGGTGCGGACGCCGATGATCGCGCCGACCAAGATCTACGAAAACGTGCCGACCATCAGTCCGGAAGAGGCAGCTGACATGGTGGGTGAAGCACTGATCTACCGGGGCAAGCGCATTGCCACCAAGCTGGGTGTGTTTGGACAGGTGGTGCACGCGTTGGCGCCGAAGCTGGCGGAAATCGTCATCAACACCGGTTTCCGGATGTTCCCGGATTCCGCTGCGGCGCAGGGCAAGAAGGACGATGCCGCACCGGTGGTTTCACCCGAGCAGATGGCCTTTGCCTACCTGATGCGAGGTGTGCACTGGTAATTACCAGGGCCCCCTCGGGAATGAAAAAGGCGCTGCGAAATGGCAGCGCCTTTTTTGTTGGTGCGCAGTGGTGATGGATCAGCGCAAAAAGCTGGGGCGCTCGGACGCAGCGCTGATGCGGAACACGCCATCCTTTACAACAACGGGCGTGCCGCTTTCGCTGGCTGCCCTGAAACTGAACTCGCCGCTGATCCAGCCGTCGTTGTCAGCGACGATGCGCACAGTACCCGGTTCATCGCCCTGGGTGGAGAAGCTTTGCTGAGGCGATGTCACCACCACGCGACTGACAGCATATTGTCCCGGCCCCTTGTAGTCTTCGATGAGCAGGCGCATCTGGGTGGAGCCGTGCTGTGACACGATTTCAAGGTTGTCCTGGAACAGGGAAGATTTGCGATTGAACCAGACACGCCCTTTCAGCGCACGTAAGCTGGCCAGCGCGCCCTGATTATTGAAATCGATATCACTGTCCGTAGGATCGAGGTCGGCGAGGGCGCGCTTCTTCCATTCCTGTTTGGCCTGGGAGACCGTTTGCGTGAACGTGGCTGCTTTCGACGGCGACGCTACTGCCGGAATGGCGGATTTGACCGCGGTTCGTGCAGGTGTCACCGGTTGCGCTGGCGTGGTATCGGCCGGCGTGGCTGCTACCAGTGGCGCGGCGGCATCGGTTGCGGTCCGGGTGGCAGCAGTGGTCACAGTGGCAGCTGCGAGCAGCACCGGTGCCGTTGCGGGCTTGGCCACGGCGGGAGCCGCCGGAGCAGGTGTCGCAGCAGCCACCACGGTGACAGGGTCTGCCACCCGTTTGCCAGCCTGGTAACGGCAGTGCGACATTTCTCTGAGCGTGCCACACTGGCCGGCGCCATCGGGTTCATTGTTGACGAAGCGTCCTTCAAAGCGCTGTCCCAGTGCTGTTGTCAGCACGCCATGGCCGTGACGCTTGCCATTCAGGACATCACCTTCGTAGGAGCCACCGGTCGCGTAGTCAAAACGCCCCAGGCCCCGTTGCTGGCCCTGGTGCCAGTCCCCCTCGTACAGATCCCCGTTGACGAAGAAGTAGAGCCCGCGGCCATGGGGTTTGCCTTTGTCGAACTGGCCTTCGTAGGCGCCACCATCAGCGAACGTCAGCCGGCCAAAGCCGTGGGGGATTCCCTGCTTCCATTGGCCGTCGTAGTAGGTGCCATCCGGGTAGGATTTGCGGCCTTTGCCGGCCGGTTTGCCTTGGCTGAATTCGCCCTCGTAGCGGCCGCCCGTCGCCAGCAGCAGGTTACCCTGGCCGTGGGGCTGATCATCGAACCAGCTGCCTTCATATTCGTCACCGTTGACGAACTTCATCAGGCCTTCGCCCTGGCGCTTGCCGCGCACGAAGCAACCCCAATATTGGCCGCCGTCCGCGTAGGTCAGCATGCCCTGGCCGTGCGGCTGTTCGTTCATCCATTCGCCATCGTAGATGCGGCCGTCGGGCCAGGTCTGATGGCGCTTTTCGATTAACACCTGCTGTCGGGACTGGAATTTTTCGTGATCAATCGGTTCGGCGCTGATATTGAGTACTGGCGTGAGCAAAAGTCCACAACAGACTGAAATTGAAAGGAGTGTCCGCATGATTTCCCCACCCATGCTGTAGTCGGATTGGCGCCGTTCGTTGCTGTGTTTTTGTGGTTTTGACGGCGGTTTTTGATATGAACCCGGATGATTTCAAATTTCTGGAAATCATTCAATTGCTGTTCGGTAATGGCGCCTATACTGTTCGGTACAGTGGTCAGAAACGGGGATGTCAGGATGCGTACCGTCGAACGAATCATGCGAATGCTGGTGCCGGCAGAGCAGGTCAGGGCTGATCCCTCCCATCCCCTTGGTCGCATGTTGACGCGGGAATACCGCCAGCGGCGCGAAGTGGTCAGGCAGTTCTGGCTGGTCGCCTGCGGGGCCATGCTGCTGATGCCGGTGTTGCATTGGGTAGTAGTGGTGGGGCTTTTCACCACCTTCGTTTCGTTCATGTATCTGGATGAAGCGCCAGTGCTGGCAGAGCAGTGGTTCGACCGGCGCTGAAGTTCGATTACAAAAAGCCAACAGATAAGTGGGTGCTTGCTCACATCGGGTGCCTCTTGCTGCGGCGGCGCGTTATAAGCCTCGCAAAAGCTACAGCGACAAAGCATAAATCCTGAGCAAATTTTGATCGGTCTTTTGGCATAATGTGAAAAAAATCACAATTAAAGACTCTGGGAAAGGAAGTACGGGCGGCGTGATGAAGTCGATTCAAATCCAGAACGTACGCGGTTGGTGTGCTGTGTTGTGCGCCACGCTGTTGATCAGTAACAGCTCGCTTGCCAGCGGTGGCTGGGTTATTGAGCGTGATGACCGGGCTGACAGTCCGCTGTTGAAAGAGCGCAAGGCCGTTGCCCTGACACCCGAGCAGCAGGAGCAGCGTACCCTGGCGGTGGCCTACCAGAAGGCGCTGCAGGGCGAGCAGCAGAAAATCCGCCAGCACTGGCCCAATGCCGAAGTCAGCAGCCAATCCCGTTGGGTGGCCTATTCCACTGATTACACCCGCAAGCGCGTGGTGGATTTTGAGCGCAACCAGATCGAAGTCAGTATCGATGGTGTCTTCACTGGCAGCCGGCTGGATTTTGCGGCCATGGCGAAGGAAGTCCAGAGCGAGCTTGAGCAGACCCTGTCCACCTCGGTGCAGAAGGCGCTGGATCAGGATCCTATTCAGGTAGCGCTCAATGCTGCTGCCAGTTCACTGGGCGCCCAGCCGGCCGCGCTGGACACCGGTGCCGAACTGGTGCTGAAGGAATTGTTCACGAGCCAGCGTCCATCGGCGGCGGATATCCGGTCCCGGGCGGCGTCGCTCATGCGCAACTCCAGCATCCGTTATCAGGCCCTGTCGGCGAGTCTGGCATCTGTGCCGGTGAAGACCGGCAAGAAACTCACGTATGTGGTGCCTCTGCCGGACAACCGGATTCGCAAGAAAGTGCTCGAATACAAGCCCTGGGTTGATCGCAACGCCGAACGTTTTGCGCTGTCCGAAGACGTGGTGATGGCCATCATCCACACGGAAAGCCATTTCAATCCGCTGGCCCGTTCCCATATTCCCGCGTTTGGTCTGATGCAGATCGTGCCCAGCACCGCCGGGCGTGATGCGGCCGCCAAGCTCGGACAGAAGCCGCGCATGTTGACGCCGCAATATTTGTACAACCCGCGTCACAATATCGAACTCGGCGCGGCCTACCTGAGCGTGTTGTATTACGACTATTTGAAAGACATCAAAAATCCGGAAAGCCGACTCTATTACACTATTGCTGCGTACAATGCCGGTGCTTCCAGCGTGGCCCGCGCCTTCATCGACAAGCCCAGCTTCCAGGAAGCGGTGAGTGTGATCAACAGTCTCAAGCCCGAGCAGGTGCTCGACAGACTGGTGAAGGCGGCACCCAGCGAAGAAACCCGGCAGTACGTGAGCAAGGTGCTCAAACGGCGCAACTACTACGCGAAGATCTGACGCGGTTTCGGTTGCCCTTCCAAACACAACGCCACGATGTGGAGTAGCTCAGGCATGAAGTGCATCCGTTGGTTCGGGGGCGCTGTAATGGTGATGCTTGCGTTCGCCAGTGCGGGTTGCAAGGATGACCGGATTGACAGCATCCTGGTACAGCAGTCGGAACAGCAGCAGCGGTTTGAGCAGATCGAGGGGCGTTTGCAGGCGTTGGAGCGGCGTCCCCGTCTCGATTTCAAACTCACCGAAAACCAGTTCAGCATCAATGAGAAAATGTTCACCCCCGTGTTGGTGGCGGCGTCCCAGTTGCAGGTGAAAGGCGACAACATGCCGCCAACGTTCTATGTGGACGTGATGCTGAAAATCGAGATTCCGCACCTGGAATACGAATCCATCGACCGCCAGATATTCCCGGTGGTGGAAGGCAAGAGCCGGTTGCAGATGCAGCAGAAGTTGCCCCAGCATGGCCTCAAGCCGGAGCAGGTTCACGTAACGCTGAAACCGATGACCTGGTATCGCGGCCAGATCATCAGTGATGACATGGTGAATTACGAGGACGAGGAAGCGGAGTTTTCGCAAGGCGCTGCCAACTGACAGCGCCTTTTTCTACGCCGCGGTTTTCTTCAGCACGATTTCATCGATCAACGGCCTGAACGATGCTTTCACACCGAGATCCACCATGGTCCAGTAATGACCGGTGATCACCCGGTTCACCACCAGCGTTTCCGGCGATGGCTGGAACGATCCCACGTATTTCAATCCGTCCCGTTTCACCTTGCCCAGCGCACGCCGGTGCATGTTGGTGTGGCCGAAATCGTATTCGTCGTAACTCTGGAACGGCTGCAACACGATGTCCATCCACTCGTGATAGAACTCCGGCGCTGGCGCTTCGCCGCCTGGCTGGCGCACACCGATTTCCAGCATGTGGTGGTCGATGGTATCGATGCGGCCGGCAATGGCGTCTTCCACCAGCCGGCGCAGCTTGGTGATGGTTTCCGGTGGAATCTTTTTCACCGCGCCGAAATCGTAAATGATGATGGTGCCATCCGGGCGGAAGGCGAAATTGCCTGGATGAGGATCGGAATGCACCGCACCCAGATCGTAGATCTGGCGCCCAAAGGTTTCGAAAATCCGGTAGCCGATCAGGTTGATCACGTCCTGGGAGTACTTGGGCGGCTTCACATCCTGCAGGCGGTCGCCTTCCACCAGCGTCAGGGTCAGCACCGTTTCCGATGACAGGCCTTCGATCAGCTGGGGCAGGCGAATGTACGGATGATCCCGGTAGTATTCGTTGAACAGTTTCAGATTGTCCGCTTCGTGCTTGTAATCGAGTTCTTCGTACAGCATGGTGCGGATTTCGTCGAACACTTTGTCCATCACCTCCGGCGACACCTTGACCAGGCCCGCCAGCTTGAGCAGGCGTTTCAGGTGCTTGAGGTCGGAATCGCAGGACTCTTTCACGCCGGGGTACTGGATCTTCACCACGCATTCCACGCCGTCCTTGGTCCGGGCGCGATGAACCTGGCCAATGGAGGCAGCAGCAAACGGGGTTTCGTCGAAGTGGGCAAACAGGTTTTCCGGCGTATCCCCCAGGGCCTTGATCAGCTGGCGCCGGATCATGGCGTAGGGCATGGGCGGGGATTCCTTTTGCAATACTTCCAGGGCGCTGGCCACTTCCTTGGGCAGCATGTCCTTCACCTGGGAGGCAATCTGTCCCACCTTCATGACGGCGCCTTTCATTTCCCCCAGGGTCTGGGCGATCTGCTGGCCGATGTCGGTGTACATCTTTTCCTGGGATTTCTGTTTGCTTTCTTCGTCGGCAAACAGGCCCATTACCTTGTTGGCGGTTACGTTCTTCACGATGCTGGCGGACATGCCGGCCAGCTTCATGAAGCGCTTGCCGGGCGTGGTGGCCTTGAAGCGTTTGTCATTCTTGTCCTGATCTGCCACAACAACCTCACTGGGGTCGGATTCAACTGTTTAAACATAGCACGGGTATCCGGGGGCGATATTCGATCAGTTCACTCGCTTGAGTAAAGCCCCGGAGTGACGGATGACGTCAGCCGGTCCATTGGGGCCATCGGATCGGAATGTTGCAGATTGATTGCAATCTGTACTGTTTCGCTGCACCGATACTGTGCTGACAAGTTTCTTTCGTTATAATGCGCGCCGCATAGGGGTGCACCCAAGAATGTACCGGTGTCCGGGATGGATGCAGGTAACCCGTCCAGAACAACAAAAACTCCCCGTTTTAGTCCTTTTGTTTTCTGCCTGTCTGGCTTTGACCCTAAAGGGGCATTGTCGTTGCATGGCCAGTAATGCTTTGTATACGTGAGCCCGTTATTGGCTCAAGGTTGTGCGGCTGGATCACTGGGGGAGTTATTCGGCCGTACTTTAAGGGATGTTAGTGAGGTCGCAGGAATGAGCCTGAGAAGCTTTCTGAAGCAGCGTTTTGTGACGCCGGCTACCGATGCCATTATCGATCGGATACCCAAGCCGGTAGGTACCTTTGGATATGATCCGTGGGGCTATAACACCGATGCCGCCAAGCTCGGTCTGGAAGCCCTGAAACCCCTCTACGAAAAATACTTTCGTGTCGAAGCCTTTGGCCTGGAAAACGTTCCTAAAGAGGGACGGGTTCTGGTGATCGCCAATCACAGTGGCCAGCTGCCCATGGATGGCATGCTGATCGGCTACGCCATGGCAACCAATCCCCATGGCCCCCGTTCCCTGCGGGTCATGATCGAGCGCTTCTTCCCGACGGTACCGTTCCTGGGCAACCTGATGAACGAACTGGGCGGGGTGGTCGGTGATCCGGAAAACTGCGCCCGCATGCTGCAGTCGGACGAAGCCATCATTGTGTTCCCGGAAGGGGTGCGCGGTTCTGGCAAGACCTGGGACAAGCGTTACCAGCTGCAGCGTTTTGGACTTGGGTTCATGCATCTGGCGATCACCGAGAACACGCCGATCCTGCCGGTGGGTGTGGTCGGCTGCGAAGAAACCATGCCGACGCCGTTCCATCTGACCACCATCGCCCGGATGTTCGGCATTCCGTATTTTCCGGTGACCACGCCTGTGCCGCTGCCGGCCAAGGTGCGGCTGTACTTTGGTGAACCCATGCGGTTCGAAGGTCCGGTGACCGACGAAGACGATGTGGCGCTGAAAGTCGAACAGGTGAAGGAAGCGATAAACGGTCTGATTGCCCGTGGTTTGCGGGAACGGCAGGGGTGGTTCAAATGATGCACAAACATAAACCGGAAATTCTGGTCACCGGTGCCGGTGGCGCGCTGGCCCAGCATGTGATTCAGGAACTCAAGCGGGACTATCACATCGTTCAGGTGGATTTTCGCCGCCGGGTGCCCCGTCAGGAAGGCATGTCCAGCTACCGGGTGGAATACAACAAGCGCGGTTTTGAGGATATTTTCCGCAAGCATCGCATCGAGGGCGTGATTCACCTGGGCCGGATGGGCCTGTACGAATCCACCCATCGCAACCGTTACAACCATAACGTACTGGGAACCCAGCGCCTGCTGGATCTGGCCCACAAGTATGGCGTGACCAAGGTGGTGGTGCTGTCCACCTATTTCGTCTACGGCGCCAGCCCGTACAACCCGGCACTGCTGAGCGAGGAAGCCCCGCTCAAGGCATCGGAACTGACCATGGATCTGGTGGATTCGGTGGAGCTGGAAAACCTCGCCAATATCTATCTGTGGAAGTATCCGGAGTTGAACATCACCATCCTGCGCCCCAGCAACATCGCCGGGCCGGGGGTGCTCAATTCCATGAGTCTGCTGCTGTCCAGCAAGTATGCGCCGGTGCTGATGGGCTTTTCCCCCATGATGCAGTTCATTCATGTGGAGGACATGGGCCATGCGGTAGCGCTGGCGTTCCGCCGTAACAAGCCGGGCGTCTACAACGTGACGACGGAAGACTGGATCAGCTATCAGGAAGCGGTGCAGCTGTGTGGCTGCAAGCGCCTGCCGGTGCCGTCGGTGCCAGAGTGGCTGCCGAAGAAAATCAGCGAGCGCTTCGACTGGAAAGGCTGGCCGCCGTACCTGCTGAATTATTACAAGTATCCGGTTATCATGGACGGGTCATTGTTCAGCAAGACATTTCATTTCAAACCCAAACGGACACTCGAGGATATTTTTACGTATTATCGCGAGAAGAAGGAAATGGGTATTTTGTAGCGCGGTTTTCGCGGGGAAAACAAAAAGGCGACTCGGAAGGGTCGCCTTTTTGTTTGTGGTGGCACGTAATTTCAGCCGCTTCACCTATTGTCGCTGTCGCTCAGTGAAGCGCCGTCCAGTTCATCTCCGGCGTGATATTCAGCCGGTCATCGAAGTAGATGTTGGAATCCATCGCCAGCAAGCGCACGTAACGGTCGAAGTAGAGCAGCTGTTTCAGCAGCAGGGCAAATTCGCGGGGAAAATGAATGCCGTGGCGTTTGCCGATGCCCACCAGATCCATCATTACCCGGTTTACTTCGTGCTCGTTGATCGACACGAAATCCGGGCTGTGAATATCCACTTCCGGCATTACCGTGTTCATGGCCGCGTACAGATTCTGGATGTCTTTTTCCAGCCGCTGCACGTCGACTTCGTGATCGGTCATGCCGATGCCGACCATCGCCTCGGCCATTTCCTTGTAATTCTCCTGGCCGATGGCCCAGATGAACTTGGACATGGATTCCCAGGTTTGCGGACGGATGCGGCCGACGATGCCGAAATCGATGAAGCCGATGCGGCCGTCGCGCAGTACCAGCAGGTTGCCGGCGTGGACATCCGCGTGGAAGGATTCGCAGAACATCAGGCTGGCGAACCAGGTGTTCATCGCGGTAATCAGCACTGCTTCAGGGTCTTCCACGATGTGCTGGATGCTGTCCAGGTCGGTGAACGGTACGCCATAGAACCGCTCCATGGTCAGCACCCGCATGGTGGACGCCTGCTTGAATACCTTGGGCGCGGTGGCCTGATCGTTGCCGGTTTCCTTGAGGAATTTCTGGAACGCTTCGATGTTGGCGGCTTCCTGGAAGAAATCACATTCCGCCAGCATGCCTTTCTGGATTTCGTCGACGATGGCGGAAAGTGACGCCATGCTCAGGTTCGGCACGAAATATTCAAGAATCCGTGCGCCGACATAGAGGAAATTCAGGTCGGTCAGCAGGATGTCTTCGACGCCGGGCTTCTGTACTTTCACCACGACATCTTCACCGGTCACCAGCTTGGCGGCATATACCTGGGCAATTGAGGCGGATGCCAGCGGCACCGGATCAAACTCGGCAAAAATGGTTTCCAGCGACTTGCCCAGTTCCTTTTCCATCACCCGTTTCATGACGTGGAATGGCACCGGCGAGGTCTTGTCCAGGCACAGCTGGAATTCTTCCACGTAGTCGTCGGGAAAGATCGAGGGCGAACTGGCGATGAACTGGCCCAGCTTGATATAGGTAGTGCCGAGGCGTTCGAAGGTCTGGCGCAGCAGTTTCGGGGTGGGCGGGCGGTCGCCCTGCAGCCATTCGATGCCGGTTTGGGCGAGGACGCGGACAGTCTGGCCAATACGCAGGGCGCCTTTCAGACCCTGGGCCAGCAGATCAATGCGGGTCGGTTTGGATGACATGTTAACACCTTGAAAATGAACAGGAATCTTCCGTGATAATCGGGCCTGCGGCGACGCTGCAGCCGCCGATAGGGCTATTGTACACAGTTTGTCGGCGCACTGTTGTAACACGTCGTATACCGTCGGTTTGAAGCAGTGACAGAGGGGGGATTTTTGCGTAGGCTTTGCCGCCTGTCTGGCCCGAATTGGGCATTGGGGTAACAGTTTTTCGCATTCTGTATCGGCGCGCGCGGGAATGCGGAGCTGGCTGTTGCTTCCTATACTTGAAACAGTTTCTCGCGCAGGAGGCAGTCGCGCAGGCGACCAACAATGACTATGGCAATCTCGCTCAATCCTTTGGCTACCATCGAAAACAATATCAACGTACCGGATTCCATTGATGATGTGGTGCGCATCGCCGACAACGAAGTCAATCCCGAATGGCTGGGTCTGACCGAGCGGGACAGGGACATCATCTGGGAAAACGTGCAGGCGTTGTATCGCACCGGCGCCTATCCTGCGCTGTCGATCTGCATCCGCCGTCACGGTGAGATTCTGCTGAACCGCTCCATCGGCCATGTGCGTGGCAATGGCCCCGGCGATCATGGCGAGAAAGTGGTGGCGACGCCGGAAACGCCGTTCTGCCTGTTTTCCGCATCCAAGGCCATCACCGCCATGCTGATCCATCTGCTGGAAGAGCGCGGTGAAATCAATCTGCTCAATCCGGTGAGCTTTTACATTCCTGAATTCGCGGCCAACGGCAAGAAGCGCATTACCATCCAGCAGATTCTGGCCCACCGTGCGGGTATTGCGTCATTCAAGGATATTGATCCGGAAGTGCTGTTCGATCACGATGCCATCATGAATCTGATCAACAACGCGGAGCCCACCAATCTGCACGGCCGTGAACTGGCCTACCATGCGCTGACCGGTGGCTACGTACTGGGCGAGCTGGTGGAGCGGGTGACCGGGCAGAACATTCGTGAATTCCACCGCGATAATGTGCAGCTGCCGATGGGCTTCACCCATTTCAATTACGGTGTTCCAGATGAGGCGTATCCGCAGATTGCCCGCAATTATCTGACCGGTTTCCCCATCGTGTTTCCGGTGAAGCAGTTCATCAAGCGCATTCTGGGCGCAGAGTTGAGCAAGGCCATCGAGCTGTCGAATGATCCGCGTTTTTATCAGCAGGTGATTCCGGCGGGCAATATGGTGGCAACGGCCGAAGAGTGTTCCCGTTTCTTCCAGTGTCTGCTCAATGGCGGTGAGTATGAAGGCAAGCGGATTTTCCAGCCGGTGACCATCGAGCGAGCCGTGCGCGAAGTGAATGCCACCGAGCTCGACAGCATGCTGCTGGCACCGATGCGATACAGCGCCGGCATGATGCTGGGCAATTACCCGGTGGGTCTGTTTGGTCCGGCGACGCCTCATGCTTATGGTCACTTGGGATTGACCAATAATTTCTGCTGGGCCGATCCCGAGCGGATGATTGCGGTGTCGTTGCTGACTTCGGGCAATCCGGTGCTCGGTACCCACATTCCCCGTCTGGCGCTGTTGCTGGCGTCCATTTCCAAACGCTGCAAGCGGGTGTTTCAGGCCTGATCTTCAGCAGATCGCCAGCGCTGATGCCCTAACGGATCAGCGCTGCGCGGTTGCGGCTGGCTGCCGCGCCGGAATCGATGCCAGCGCGCTGGACAGGGCCACTTCCCGCCCCAGGTGATGCCGGTAGATTGCCTGATAGGCCAGAATGTTCTTCACGTATTCCCGGGTTTCCTTGAACGGAATCGTATCCACCCAGATGTCGCCTTCCATCGCTGAGTAGCGGGGCTGCCATGCCTTGGCCCGGTGCGGCCCGGCATTGTAGGACGCAGTGGCCAGAATGATGTTGCCGTCGAACTGTTCCAGTAATTGCTTCAGATAAAACGTACCCATGCGGATATTGATATCCGGCTCCAGCATCTGTTTGGCGGAAGGCACCGCAATACGCATGTCGCGGGCCAGCTGGCGGGCAGTGCCGGGCATGATCTGCATCAGCCCCTGTGCACCCACGGGCGACCGCGCAGCGGGGAGGAAGGCGCTTTCCTGACGGATCACCGCGTAGACCCAGTCCGGTTCGATGCCGGCGCTGCTGGCGTGCTGGAGCACGGCTTTGCGATGGGCGGTGGGAAAACGGATATCCAGATCATCGAACGCACTTGAGCGGGCGGCGGCGATGATGGCGGAATGATTCCAGTCCCACAGGTGCGCCAGGTGGGCCGCCAGAGCGCGATCATCTTCATTCATGCGATTGATGGTGTAATGCCACTCAATGCGTGATTGCATCACTTCATCCTGCAGATACAGTTCGCGCGCGCGCTGGATGGCGGGCCGTGACGCCATTGCCAGCAACTGTTTCTTGGTTACCGGTACGGGTTCCGCATTCAGGTTCAGCGGTTTGCGCAGCAGTTCGCTGGACAGGAAACCATAGTAGTGGCGTTCCTGGGACAGGGTCTGCAGTGCTGCCGTCGGGTTGGCGTAGGCAAAATAGCGGTGCACGATGGATTCCGGCAGCAGCATGAAAAAGTCCCGCCGGCTGTACAGCGCCTGCTGGAAGCGTTGCTGGAAACCCAGAAAATCCACCCGGTGCTCATCAATACGGATGCGGGGCATTTTAGCGGGATCGATGGGGCCGATGCTGCGGTCAGCGCGGGCCGTCCAGTAGCGCCATTCGGCTTCGTCCTGGTCGGCTTCGTCGATCAGGGCCAGCCAGCTGCGTACCCGTGTCCATTCCTTTTTACGCAACGCATTGCGCACGGCCAGCGGAGCCAGTGAGCGATTGGTTTCGTACTGAAGTGCCTGGGCCAGCCAGTAGTCCGCATTGTCGGTGTAGTTGGCGCCGAGCACGAAGGCCATGTCACCCAGCAGGACGGCTTTTTCGTCGGCGTTGAAGCGGAACGCGGTCTGGTACTGGGGCCACAGCTGCAAGGCCAGATCACGGTTGCTGCGAACAAGACGGGCAAAGCCAGTCTTGATCAGCGGCTTGGCCTTGTCGCCCCAGCCGCGGTAGCGGTTCAGGTTCTTCAGTCGGGTTGGGTCGCGGTGCAGTTCCCGCCATTCCTGGGCAATGGGCTTTTCCGCGCTGGGCAGAAAACTTTCCAGATGGCGGGCCAGTTGCAGCTGGTTGTTGTCGATCGCCAGTGCCATCCGTTCCCAGGCCAGGGGGCCGTCGATCTTGTTGGTGGTTTGCCAGACGCCGAATAGCGGGTTACAGGCATCATGCTGGGATTTGCCCACCAGCCACATCTTGCGGGCACCGGCAAAGGCTTCTTCGCGGTTACCCACCTTGTATTGGCCCCAGTAGTAATAGCAGTCGTACTGGGCCGAAAACTGGCCGGGGCGGTAGGCCTGCAGATAGGCTTTCCAGTCCTTTCGGTCAGCCAGGAACTGAATCCACTGCTGATGCAGGCGCAGCGACAGGACGGAATCGCCGTATGCCTGCATGAACTCGCGGACATCCTGCTCGGTGAGCTGGTTGATATAGCGCAGATGCTCGCGGTATTTCAGGTCCGGGTAGAGGGCGTAGTCCCGCAGCTTCTCTGCGGCGGCGCGGAACTGCTCCCGCTCCCCGCGGGACAGTAATTGCAGGGCCTGCTTGTAGGCGGCACGCTGGGCCTCCCAGTGTTTTTCCTGGGCGCCGGTCACGTCCGCCTGGGGACGTGCCTGCAGGGAAAGCGGAACAAGAGCCAGAAGAAAGCAGAGCAGAAACAGCGGGTTGAGCGTCATAACGGTGAATTATCGCCTGTGGGCAGTTGCATGAAGACGATTGTATTCCACCATTATGGCTCAATCAGTTGGTTTTAATTCAACGGTTTTCAGGCCTTTTCTAAAAAAAATCTGCAACTGATTGGCTTTCATACGGAATTGGTCGTATGCGGAACCGGCGGAATGGAATGTTTTTTGATCAGAAAATGACCGGTTAAAAAAATAGCGGATACGGTTGTGGTCACGCCGGGAGGCACTAAACTTAAAACACGATTCGACAGTTTGTTTGTAATGGCCCTTGGCCCTCACATTTGCGCGACCGGGGATTATGGAAAAGAAGATTAAAGAAAAACGCGTCATCAAACGGCACCACTTGCGCTACTACCTCAGTGTGTACAACCGCAAGACTGGTAAGCCGATCGGCTATATCGTCAACATCTCGACCGAGGGGTTGCGTCTGGTCAGCCATATTCCGTTGCTGACCCACAGCGTATTCCAGTTCCGCATCAAGTTGCCGCGGGAAATCGAAGGCGCCCGCAACATCGACTTCGATGCGTTGAGCTGCTGGTGTCGCCCGGATGTCAGTCCGGACTGTTTCGATACCGGTTTCAAGCTGATTGATCCGCCGATTGAACTGCTCGATCTGATCGAAGGGTTGACCCAGTATTTCACCTTCAAGACCGAGTAATTCACACTTCCATCACATGTCCCGGTGCATCCCTTGCGCGGGCCGGGGCATGTTGTCAGAATTCCATGCATCACACTCCCTTTGCTGCTGTCTCCGGCAGTCATTACTGAATCTGGCATCATGAACAAAAAAACCGGTTTTTTGCGTGCGGCAGTGCTTTCCTCGGTCTTGTGTGCGACATCCGTGCTGGCGGCATTGCCGGCGGATATCGAGGCGGATCGCCTGATTCTTGCGGCCGAGGAAAAGGTGGCCCAGCAGGACTTTGATAGCGCGCGGCGCTATCTGGAGCGGGTGGGCCCACTCAAGGTTGAACCCCGCCCCATGTTCCATTTCCTGTTCGGTCAGGTGCTGCTGCGGGAAGGCAGTCTGGAGCAGGCGCGTACCCATCTGAGTGATTATGTCGCCAAGGTTGGACGGGAAGGGGATCACTATGATGATGCCCTGCGGTTGCTGACCCAGATTGAGGAGCAGTTGGACAGCCAGGAGCAGGTGACAGCCACCGGCCAGGACAATCTGAAAGCCATCGCGTTGGAAAACGGCGACAGCGAAGGCAAAGCCTATGACGACAAGGTGCGCAAACTGTTCCCGGCGCCGACGCTGCAGGGTGCGCTGGTGCTGCATGTGAACAGCCTGCTCAAGTCCTATCCCTATCTGGAAGGCAAGGTGAAGAATCTGGCTACGTCCGACCGGGAAAGCTACAGCCTGTCCCTCAGCGGTCGCACCGATATTGTGGTCAGTCGTACCCAGGTGAATCAGGCCAGTGGCGGCCAGGCGCAATTGTCGACGGATCGTCTCAGTACCCTGGGGGTGAATCCGTATGTGACCTATCGCTGCAGCAAAGCGGTGGACAGCTGTGTCATCCGTCATCCTGTGACCGGTGATGACTGGATGCGGATTGCCCATGATGAGGCCGGCGCCAAAGAGCTGGCGTTGGCCTTGACGCGCCTGATCAAGGCCATGCAAAGATAGTTTTTGCCATCGACTGAACAGTCGGGCCAATGCAGAATACAAGCCGGGTTCACGCCCGGCTTTTTTGTGGCTGCGCGTTGCAAATCCCGTCGATTCAAACAACGAAAGCTCCATCGGACACTTGAATTTCCAGCGTGGGAATTCTGCAGAGGAAAACGCTTTATGGACCTGACCGTGAAGCCGGAATACCGGCAATTCCGCGACGAAGTGCGCGCGTTTCTGGAAGAAAATCTCACCGCCGATCTGCGCGAAGCGGGTCGTCTGGCCACCAGCGTGTTTCACGATGTCGAACGCAGCATGGCCTGGCAAAAGATCCTGAACAAGAAGGGCTGGGCCGCGCCGCACTGGCCGAAGAAATTTGGCGGTACTGGCTGGGATGTGGTGCAGCGCGCGATCTTCGCCGAAGAATCCCTGCTCGCCAACGCGCCCGCGATGATTCCGATGGGTCTGCACATGTGTGGCCCCTGCATCATTGGCTGTGGCACCCAGGAGCAGAAGGATTATTACCTGCCCCGCATTCTGTCCGGTGAAGATTTCTGGTGTCAGGGTTACTCCGAACCCGGCGCTGGTTCCGATCTGGCGTCGCTGCAGACTTTCGCCGAGTCCGATGGTGATCACTACATCGTGAACGGCACCAAGATCTGGACCACCTACGCGCACTACGCCAACAAGATTTTCTGTCTGGTGCGCACCAACAAGAACTGCAAGCCGCAGGAAGGCATCACGTTCCTGCTGATCGACATGGACACGCCGGGCATCACGGTGGAGCCGATCATCGGTCTGGATCTGGTGCGCGAACAGAACACGGTGTTCTTCGATAACGTGCGCGTGCCCAAGTCCAACATCGTCGGCAAGGAAAACGATGGCTGGACAGTGGCCAAGTACCTGCTCACCTTTGAACGTGGTGGTCAGGAATATGCGCCGGCACTGCATCATGCGCTGGCTCAGGTAAAGGCGATGGCCGAGCAGGAATATTCCTCATTCGGTGGCCGTCTGGTGGATGATCAGACATTCATGCGCAAGCTGGCGGAAGCAGAAATCGAAGTGACCGCGCTGGAATTCACCGAGAACCGCATCAAGGCGGCACTGGGCAGTGGCCAGAGCCCCGGCGCGCTGGCATCGATGACCAAGATTCTGGGTACGGAACTGAGTCAGCGGGTGACGGAACTGGCCATCGAAGCGGTTGGCGTGTATGGCTTGCCGGAGCAGGTGGACGCGATCCAGCCCGGTGCCAATCTGCCGACCGTCGGCCCTGATTATGCGCTCACTGCGATGCCCCGCTATCTGAATACGCGGGCGACCACTATCTACGGTGGTTCCAACGAAGTGCAGCGCGGCATCATCGCGAAAATGGTTCTGGGATTGTAAGGGGGCGACGATGAATTTCGATCTGAGCGAAGAGCAGCAGATGCTGGTGGATTCCATCGGCAAATTCCTGCAGAACGACTATGCGTTCGATGTGCGGCGCAAGCTGGCGAAATCCGAACTGGGTTTCAGCCGCGACAACTGGAAAATGTATGCGGAGCTGGGCTGGCTGAGCGTGCCGTTTTCGGCAGACAACGGCGGCTTTGGTGGCAGCACGGTTGATCTGATGCTGATGCACGAACAGTTTGGCAAGGCGATGGTGGTGGAGCCACTGATACCGACCCTGATTCTGGGTGGCCGTCTGATCGAACTGCTGGGCAACGCGACACAGAAGGAAGCGCTGCTGTCTGCTGTCATTCAGGGTGAGTTGCAGCTGGCGCTGGCCAGTAACGAACGGGTGGCCCGCAATAATCCGGCCATCGTGGCGACCACTGCCCGCCGTGACGGTAACGACTATGTCATCAATGGTGAGAAAATTGTCGTCCTGAACGGCCACGCCGCCGACAAGTTGCTGGTGACAGCGCGCACATCCGGTGCGCAGGATGCTGCCGACGGTATCAGTGTGTTTGTGGTCGATGCGGACGCCGCTGGTGTGGAACGTACGGTCTATCCGACCGTGGATGGCCTGCGCGCAGCGGATATCCGCTTCAGCAATGTGCGGGTACCGGCAGCCAATCTGCTGGGTGCTGAAGGCGCAGCCTACACCGCCGTGGAAACCGTGATCGACGAAGCGACCCTGGCCCTGTGTGCAGAAGCAGTGGGCGCCATGGAAGTGATGTACAAGACCACCGTGGAGTACACCAAGACCCGCAAGCAGTTCGGCATGCCGATCGGCAAGTTCCAGGTGCTGCAGTTCCGCATGGTGGACATGTTTATCGCTCACGAGCAGAGCAAGTCCATGATCTACATGGCGGCGCTGCGGGCACTGGAAGGCCGTGACGCTGCGCGCAAGGCGATTTCAGCCGCCAAGGTGCAGATCGGCAAGGCCAGCCGCAAGGTGGGCCAGGAAGCGATCCAGCTGCACGGCGGCATGGGTATGACGGATGAATTGAACGTGGGCTATTACTTCAAGCGCGTCACCGCGTTCGATGCCCTTTTCGGCAATGTGGATTACCACCTGGAGCGCTATACCCGGGTGGCATGATTTTGCAGTGGGCCAGACGGCCAATTTGGCTCTTTCCGCACACCGGCAACGGTGGCTCCCGGAAAGGGCCTTTTTTTAACTTGCCTCTTTCAGATCCCGCTGTTCCTGCTCGGCAATATTCTGTTCCAGTTCGCGAATCTGCCGGTTGATTTCCATGATCTGGTCCATCTGCTGGATCGGTACCTTGATCAGCGTCGCGCGCAGGTTCTTCAGTCGCCGCTGCATGATGATCAGCAGATCCCGATTCTTCACCGTGTCGTTATTGCTGTCGAAAACATAGTGGGCCTGCCGGAACAGGTGCTCGTCCGGCTGGGTGCCTTCGCTTTTGCCAATGAAAACACCGTCTTCGTTGAAATACTGGAACTCCCGCCGGGGCTCCTCGTCCGCGCTGAACATGTGACAATCCGCCATCAAAAATCACAGGGGTATCTTTCTTGTTAGCCCCGGATCGGGATTTCTGCAACTGGATGGATTGTGCGGCAGCGGGCGAAAACCCGTTAAACAGGCCTGGAATCAGCGGGTTGCGTGAAAAATTCGGGAGGCAAAAAAAGGCCGCCAGCAGGCGGCCCGGAGAGGTCGATTACAGTTCCCAGCGCACACCGGCGGTGACGCTGCTCAGGTCGGTGTCGTCGTATTCAAAGATTTCTTCGTAATCCACAAACAGCGCAATGCCGTGGGGCAGTTGGGCAGAAACACCGGCGCTGGCCTGATACCAGTTGCTGTCCGGATCATCGGCTCCCAGCGTGAAGCTGCTGGTGGGATCTTCCACGAAACGGCCGACGATGAAATCACGGCCGTCTTCCAGTTCGGTGCGCCATTCTGCGCGGACATGGGGAATCAGCACGCCCCAGCCGAAGCTGACGACGTAGTTGGCGTGGGCGCCCATGGCATAGATCTGGGATTTCACGTCCTGTTTGGCGAACGCTACGGCCCAGCCGCCACCATTGGTCTCTTCAAAGGCGTCGATTTCGCCCTCCAGATAATCAAAACTGGCGAAGGTGCCGTACGTCAGCGCGCCATCAACAAAGTCATAGGAGCCGGCCAGGCTGGCATAGGTGATCTTGTTGTCGGTGCTACCCAGGGCGGTGGTCCCCACGACGGCGCGCTCGGTGTCGAATTCGCCGGTGGCGTGAGCAATGAGGGTGTCGACGGCAAAGTTGTCGCGATACCAGCTGCTGTAGACGATGTAATGGTCGGTGGTGTTGTCGGTCTGGTTCGGCGCTTCGCTGTATTCCAGGGTGGTGTCACTTTTGCCGTAGGCAAAACCGGCGATCAGATCGGCGCTGATGCGGTAATCCACACCCACGGTGAAATGGTCGGTTTCCAGATCGTAGCCGACTTCAAACGCGCTCTGGTCCTGGTTGCCATCGATCTTGGCACCATCGACAAACACGCTGAAGCGACTGGGTTGTTCGCCGGCTGTGCCACCAATGTAGCCATTGAGGCCGTTGATGGCGGCGGTGTCTGCGCTATCGCCTGAGTTGGCCTGGCGGCGGCCCCGCAGGTGATGGCTGACATTGCGGATCTGGTCGGCGCTCAGCTGCACCAGTGAGGTGTACATGGCGGGCACTTCGTCCGGTGTGATTTCGGCTGCGAAGGCGGCGCGGGCAGCGCTCAGGGCCGCAGGATCATTCCCGTTCATCTCGTCGATATCGCTGAGTTCGCTGTTGACGTTGCTGCACAGCGTGCTGTCAGGGGATGCGCTCAGGCTGCGGGCCAGCAGCAGCGGCGCTGCGCTCGCTCCGTCCACCGGGAAATCATTTCCGAATCCTGCATCTTCGTTCAGCGGAATGCAGGCTTGTTCCAGATCCTGCAGCAGTCCGGTTGCGCTGTCAGTAGCAGCCTGGGCAGGCAGGTGAATCAGCAGACTGCTGGCGCCCATGGCCAGGCAGGCGAAAGAGGTGCAGGTGGGCAGAATACGACGCATGACGGTCCCTAGAGAAAACAAATTAGGTTATGCAGTGGGGCGTGGCAGAGAACGTGACCCGTCCACAATCCCGGTGATCAGGTGTTGCGGGGGCCATTCTAACGGCTGGTCACCGGGGTGCAAGGTGGCGTTTGTGACGATTGGTTGTCATCCGTGACAACCTGTGAAGGTGGGCTCTGTCAGCCTATCAGTACGAACTTGAAATAATGATCCACCAATAGCGCTATGAACAGCAGCATCAGATAGACAATTGAATAGCCAAACGTCTTCATGGCGATGCCGGGGATGTTGCCGAATTTCAGTTTCACGGCATACACGATGAAAATGGCATTCAACACCAGCGCACAGGACAGATAGATCAGCCCGCTCATGCCCGACAGATACGGAAGCAAGGTACAGACGGCCAGCAGCAGGGTGTAGTGCAATACCGACGATTTCGTGTAGTCGATGCCATGGGTGACCGGCAGCATCGGAATTCCAGCCTTGGCGTAGTCATCCCTGCGGTGAATGGCCAGTGCCCAGAAGTGCGGAGGCGTCCATACAAACACGATCAGTACCAGCAGCAGCGCATGGGGATCAATCTGGTTGGTTACTGCGGTCCAGCCCAGCAGCGGCGGAATCGCACCGGCCAGACCGCCAATCACGATATTTTGGGGCGTGGCCCGTTTCAGATACAGCGTGTAGATGAAGGCGTATCCGACGATGCCAAACAGGGTAAGAAAGGCGGTCAGCGGATTGATGAAGAATGACAGGATGAACATCGATGCAACGGAAAGCGCCGCAGCAAACAGCAGCGCCCGCTGTGGGCTGATCTTGCCCTGCACGATCGGGCGATTGCCGGTGCGTGCCATGATGGCGTCGATGCGCTGATCCACCACATGATTCACCGCAGCAGCGGCGCCCATGGCAAAGGCCATACCCAATGAGCCCAGCAACAGTACATTCAGCGGTACCATGTCAGGTGTTGCCATGAACATGCCCACGATCGCTGTCAGCATTAACAGCATCACCACCCGCGGTTTCGTCAGTTCAAGATAATCGCGCCAGTGTGGTTTGACGGTGGTGGTCTGAATGGAATCCTGTTGTGTGGTTGCAGCGCGACTCATCTTGCAGTCCTCCTGGTCCGGTACAGGCTGAAGTTCAACATAATCAGGCTCAGCATCAGCAGGGCGGCGACGCCGTTGTGGGCGACTGCCACCAGCAGTGGCAATTCGAATACCACATTGCTGATACCAAGTCCGACTTGCAGACACAATATTCCAGCGGCCAGAGCGGCCACCTGTTTGGTTTCGCGGTTGATATCATTACGGCGCCACAGCCATACAAATAACGACGTCAGATACAGCGTCGTGATGATGGCACCAATGCGGTGGGTGACATGAATGGTGATCTTGGCGTCCGGGCCGATGTGGGTTGCATACTCGTAATCATCGACTCCATGCCCCCAGAACTGGAAGGCATCCTGGAAATTCACATGCTGTGACCAGCCCGCCTGACAGATGGGCAGGTCGCGGCAGATGGTGGCGGCATAATTGGCAGCGGTCCAGCCTCCCAGCGCAATCTGCAGGGCGAGAATGACCATGCCGGCGAACCCCCACTTGAGCATCGGCGACGGTTGCGCTGCATCAGCCGGTGCAGGTCGATGCAGTCGTAATGCCAGCAGGAAGAGCAGGCAGAGCGTCGTGAATCCACCCAGCAGGTGCGCCATGACGACCGTGGGAAACAGTCCAAGCGTCACCGTCCACATACCGAGCAGCCCCTGGAAAATAACCAGTGCCAGCAAGGCCAGCGGAAGTTTGAGTGGCGTTGTCGGAACGACTTTGCGTTGGCGGAATGCCAGCACCACAATGGCGATGATCACCATTCCCAGTGTGCTGGCAAAATACCGGTGAATCATTTCCGGCCAGGCTTTGTGTGGTTCAACCGGGCGCTCGGGGTAATTCATATTGGCGCGTTCCAGCGCTTCCGCCGATTTGGGCACGGTAAGGTGGCCATAACAACCGGGCCAGTCAGGGCAGCCCAGCCCGGCATCTTTCAGCCGGGTATAGGCGCCCAGCGCGACCACGCAACAGGCCAGCAGTACGGCGAAAATGGTCAGGCGTTTCATCCACATGCGCTCACCCGATCTTCGACAGTTTCAGAACCCGCTGCAGATCCTTCAGCAGATTGCGACCTTTCAGGATGGATTCCTGTTCATCAGCGTAAGATGGGTAGTGCATGAAGATGGCACCCATGGTGTCCACCAGATACAGATGGCCAGCGCGGCTCGGCGCATCATTGCTTGCCAGCACCGGTTGCAGCACCTGATTCACTAGCGCGGCATCTGCTGTCGTTTGCAATGCCGTGGGAAATTCCTTTGTCAACCACTGCGCAAGCGCGGCATCGACCTGCTGCGGCATGACAATCAGTTCGGCCACGCGCGGCTGTTCCGGCCCCAGGGCCTGATGGGTCTGACGCATCAGGTACAGACTGTTTTTACAGGCACTATCGCAGACATCCGGCACCACATACATGATCCACCATTTCTTGCGGAACTGTTCTGCCGGAATCAGTTGCTGCTGCAGGTCGCGCAGCGCCAGCTGGTCGAATTCGATGGGCGGATCAATCAGTGCACCACGATTGGACGTGCCCGCTGCGGCATACCAGCCGGTTTTCAGCAGGGTGTAGGCCACGATCACGGGAACGATGAAGATGGCTGCCGTCAGCAGCAGGGCGTTGCGATTGGAGCGATTGATCGTGTTGCCAGTGGTTACCGTCTGCGACATATCCATGTTCAGTACTTCTTGTTGTTATTGTCAGCGAAGAACACGGTGGCTGTTGACCACCACATAGATCATCAGTAATGCAGCGAACAACCCAAACCATTGCACTGCATAACCGTAATGTTTTTCCGGCCCCATGAAGTGACTGTGCCACTCCCGAATGAATCCTGATGCGGGATCAGGATCGAGGCGCAAAATAAAAGGCGCCATTGGATAATCAAACAGTGGCGCCGATTTTTCAAGGTCTATTTTCTGAATCAGAAAAGGCCAGGAAATCCGTGTGTAATCGTCTTCTTTCAGGACAAAAAAATCCGGGTTGGGAACCTGGCTGCGGCCAGTCACGGTCATCTCGCCTTCCAGCGCAGGAATGAGTGGAGGCGTGCCACGGTCTGCACCCTGGGCAATCCAGCCACGATTCACCAGCACGATATGATTGTCCACCAGTAACGGGGTGAGAACTTCGTAACCGGGAATCTGTTGGTGCGGGCGATTATCCAGCAGCAGGTTGAAGTCGTTAAGAAAACGTCCCTGCAAGCGAACCGGATAATCGTTGATGTCTGCGTTCATCCGCAGCAGCTCGTTCAGATCATAGGGGTTGCTGTCCGCGCGCTGTTCCATGCGGTCGAGCACGGCTTGCTTGAAATGGGCGCGATCCAGCTGCCACAAGCCCAGCTTGAACAGCAGTATTGCCATCAGTGCAGTGGCGATCGTCGGAATCCAGGTCGGACTGAACAGGAAGGGGCCCGCACGCAGACCGGTGGGAAAAACACGCGCATTCAGCACAGTCGCCGCCGGAAAATCTGGTTTATACTGCCCACACCATAACCGCGGGAGCCTGCTGGCATGTTCAAGTTTTTTATCATTTTTGTACTGCTTGTGATTATTGTCAGCCTGTTCAGTGCACTACGAACACTGGTGCGAAACAAGGACGGCGACAAGCAGAAAACCGTACGCTTTCTGGCGGTGCGTGTCGGATTTTCCGTCCTGCTGCTGATCCTGCTGGGTATTGCCATGCTGATGGGCTGGATCAATCCCCATGGCTTGCCGGCCGCACCGGATTCGAACGCAGCCGTTGAGCAAAGCCAAATTCGATAACTGCCAGTCTTTGCGTGAAGAGCGGCCTGAAAGGCCGCTCCGATCCCTTTCTAATGTTGCCCGTTACAACCAGTAAACACACACAAACAGGAACAGCCACACCACGTCCACAAAGTGCCAGTACCACGCGGCCGCTTCGAAGGCGAAATGGTTATCCGGTGTCAGGTGACCTTTCAGAACGCGGATGAACATCACCGTCAGCATGATTGCGCCGATGGTGACATGCATGCCGTGAAATCCGGTCAGCATGAAGAACGTAGAGCCATAGATGCCGGAACCCAGCGTCAGGCCCAGATCCTGGTAGGCATGAATGTATTCCTCGATCTGCAATGCCAGAAACGAAAAGCCCAGAATCAGCGTCAGAAACAGGTTGAGCTTCAGCTTGCCGCGTTGATTGTTAAGCAGTGCATGGTGAGCGATGGTCAGGGTCACGCTGCTGGTCACCAGCAGAATGGTGTTGATGAAAGGAAGTCCCCACGCTGGCATTGCCTGGGTGGTTTCACCGGAAGGCGTTACCGTCAGAGGCCACATAGCCTGGAAATTAGGCCACAAAAGCTCGTGGGTCATGGCTTCTTCGCCGGCACCTGCCAGCCACGGCACTGCGAGAATGCGGACGTAGAACAGCGCGCCAAAGAACGCACCGAAGAACATCACTTCGGAAAAGATGAACCACATCATGCCCATGCGGTAGGACACATCCAGCTGACTGCTGTTGCGATGGGCAAGGCTTTCCTTGATCGTGTCACGGAACCAGAAAAACATCATCGCGAAGACTGCCAGCAAACCCGCCAATAGCATTGGCTTGCCGTAGCTGCCTTCATTCTGCACCAGTCCGGAACCACTTTCCTGCTGGATGAAACTGGCAGCACCGAAAAACATGATAAACAGCGCGACAGCCGTAATGACCGGCCACGGGCTTTGCTCAGGAACGTAATACTGCGTTGGTTTTGTTGCCATGTTCGATCTCCTTTTTAAAATCGAAGGCGCAAATCAGGGATAGGCAGCAACCGACGGACCGTCAATACTCGCCTTGTCGGTAATATTAAAAAGCTTATACGACAAGGTGATGGTCGACACGTTTTTAGGCAGATCCGGATCCACATAAAAAATCAGTGGCATGTCCATGCTGTCGCCGCCTTGCAGTTCCTGCTGAGTGAAACAGAAACATTCGGTTTTTTTGAAATGAGGCGTGGCCGCCGCCGGAGTGACAGAAGGAATTGCCTGTCCCACGATGCGTTCGCTATCGCGGTTGCGAACATGAAAATCCACCAGTTTGATTTCGCCTGGATGGATTTTCACGCTGCGGACATTGGGTGTGAAATCCCACGGCATGGCCGGATCGGTATCCGCTACGAACTGCACGGTAACGATACGGTCCTCCTGCACAATCGCTTCTTCAGCAGAGTCAGCTGTATCAGATGTCTTGCCATTCAGCCCCGTAATCTCGCAAATGGCGTCATACATCGGTGGCAGCACCCCGACAGCGAACACGAACATGCCGATTGCAATCAGGCCGAGCTTGCCGGCCAGTCTGGCATGGTTGGATGAAGGCGGGCGGGATGCAGTCATGTTGGCCTCACTTTACTACCGGTGGTGTGGTAAAGCTGTGATAGGGAACCGGCGATGGCAATGTCCATTCCAGTCCTTCGGCACTTTCCCAGACCTGATCCGACACAGGCTCACCTTTTTTCTGGAAGCACACCTGAATCAGAATCCACAGCAGAATCAGCTGGCTGATACCGAACCAGAAGCCGCCGATGCTGATCCACCAGTTGAAATCGGCAAACTGGATAGCGTAGTCGGAATAACGGCGCGGCATGCCGGCCAGACCAACGAAGTGCATGGGGAAGAACAGCAGGTTGACCGAGATCAGCGAGCTCCAGAAGTGCAGTTTGGCCAAGCCCACGTTGTACATGCGACCAGTCCATTTCGGTAGCCAGTAGTACACGCCGGCAATGATCGAGAAGATCGCGCCGCTCACCAGCACATAGTGGAAATGTGCCACCACAAAGTAGGTGTCGTGATACTGCTGATCCACCGGCGTGATCGCCAGCATCAGGCCCGAGAATCCTCCGATGGTGAACAGGATGACAAAGGCAATGGCAAACAGCATCGGCACTTCAAACGTCATCGCGCACCGCGCCACATGGTGGCCACCCAGTTGAATACCTTCACCCCGGTGGGCACGGCAATCAGCATCGTCATGTACATGTAGAACAGGTTGCCTGCCAGCGGCAGGCCCACCGTGAACATGTGGTGTGCCCAGACCACGAAGGACAGGAACGCAATCGACGCCGTGGCATACACCATTGAAGCATAACCGAACAGCGGCTTGCGGGCGAAGGTGGGGATGATCGCCGACACAATACCGAACGCCGGCAGAATCATGATGTACACCTCGGGATGTCCGAAGAACCAGAACACATGCTGGAACAGCACCGGATCACCGCCACCCGCTGCATCGAAAAGCTGGTACCAAAATGCCGGTCGGTCAGCATCATTGTTACCACGCCGGCCAGTACCGGCATTACCGCAATCAGCAGGAACGCCGTAATCAGCCAAGTCCACACGAACAGCGGCATCTTCATCAGGGTCATACCGGGCGCGCGCAGGTTGAAGATGGTTACGATCACGTTGACTGCACCCATGATCGATGAGATCCCCATCATGTGAACCGAGAAGATGAAGAAGTCAGTCGAAGCAGGCCCGAATTTCGTCGACAGTGGCGCATAGAAGGTCCAGCCGAAGTTCGGTGCATCTGCGATGCCCATAAACGACTTGATGATCGCGATGATCAACATGCTGAATGCCGCTGGCAGCAACCAGAAGCTCCAGTTGTTGAGGCGCGGTAACGCCATGTCTGGCGCGCCAACCATCAGCGGCACCATGTAGTTGGCCAGTCCGACAAAGGCCGGCATGACGGCACCGAACACCATGATCAGGCCGTGGGTTGTTGTCATCTGGTTGAAGAAATTCGGATCCACCAGTTGCAGCCCGGGGTACATCAGTTCTGCGCGAATGATCATCGCCAGAAAGCCGCCGGTCAGAAACATGATGAAACTGAACCACAGATACATCGCCCCGATATCTTTATGGTTGGTAGCAAACAGCCAGCGTTTGATACCTTTGGCGGGGCCGTGATGCGCGTGATCGTCGTGATGATGATCCAGAACATGTTCACTCATTGCGCTATTCCTTCCTGCTTATTTCGCGACATCGCGCGGTTGAACGACATCAACGCCATCGCTGGGCACATTGCCCCAGGCGTTGCGTTCATAGGTAATGATGGCTGCCAGCTCTTTCGGGCTGAGAACATTGGCGAAGGCCGGCATCGCATTCTTGCCATGGTTGACGATGCCAATGTGATCCGCAGCGGGCCCGGTGGCGATTGCGCTGCCTGCCAGCGCGGGGAAGGTGGGCGGCAGACCCTGACTATTGGGATGGTGACAGGCAGAACAGCGGGCGATGTAGGCTTTCTCGCCTTCGGCCATCAGCTCGTCCTTGCTGAAGGTCTTGTCCAGGCTGTTGGCGGCGGCCAGTTCGGCCTGCTGTTGTGCCTCCTGGGCGGAAGCCAGCCACTGTTTGAACTCGGCCTCTGGTCGCGCATCCACCACAATCGGCATGAAGGCGTGATCCTTGCCACACAGTTCGGCGCACTGGCCGCGATAGATGCCGGGATTTTCGGTCGGTACATCGACCCACAGCTCATTAATGAACCCTGGGATGGCGTCCTTCTTGATGGCAAAGGCCGGCACCCACCAGGCATGAATCACGTCGTCAGAGGTGATCAGGAAGCGTACCTTGCGGCCTGTGGGAATCACCAGTGGGTGGTCCACTTCCAGATTGTAGGTTTCGCTCTGTTCCGGATAGTTGCCATCTTCCCGATAGCGATCCTGGGCGACGCCTTTGGGAAACAGGCCGGCAGCACGTATCGGCCGTTCGATCTGCTCGCGTGGTGTGGTCAGCACACTGTAGTAATCGAGCTTGATGTCCGTGTTGCCTTCGTAGTCGAGATATTCATAGTGCCACTTCCATTGGGAGCCGGTGATTTTCACTGTCAGCGCCGAGTCGCTGGTGTCGCTCATGGCAATGAGTACTTTGGTAGCCGGGATCGCCATCAGGATCAGAATCACGAACGGAAGCAGGGTCCAGGCGATTTCCACTGTTGTGCTTTCATGGAAATGGGCGGCTTTGTGGCCCGTGGATTTACGGTGTTTCAGCATGGAGTAGAACATCGCACCGAACACCACGATGCCGATGGCAATACACCAATACAGCATGGTGCGGTGCAGATCGAAGACCTGCTGGCTGATGCCGGTGACACCGGGGGTCATGTCCATCTGCCACTCTGCCAGCGCGGTGCCGCTGGACAAAGCAAGCAAGCCTAGACCCGCCCACAAACATCGTTTTGGTAATGACTGCATTTTTGGCTCCCTGACTGTGAAATGGGTTTGTTGGGGTCAAACCAATACATGTCCGGACAACAACACTCGGAACGGGTGTCAACTGGACGCACGCAGGACAGGGATATGTTCGATAGGATGTGGTGACCGCTATCCCCCCTGATCGGTCCAGGGCGGACAAAAAGCGGATGACAGATAGCCGGCATCAATTACTGGGTTCAGTAACCGGACTGCCGCGAATGCAGGACGCGACGACTTCAAAGCGGTTGATTGATCGAGATCAGCGAACTGATCTCTGGGCATCACTATAATTCTTCGCCTAGTGACATCTGTAGACATGCGGTACTGTCCGAGCGACCGCGCTGTCTTCCCTGTCAGTAATTGTTATTCCTCAGCGATTTCTTGTTATTGCTGTGCCAAGCCAAACCGGATTTTCACTGATAGTGCAAATGCCGGTGCCCCCTCTGTTTGCCCAAATTAACTCTATGATTTTGAGTTACCCTTGTCCAGTCGGCTATTGAAAAAAGGTATAATCCGGGACTGTTCGCTTTCTCGAGATTTGCAATGCCCGCTGAACCCATTTACCGCGTAGTCTTCGTCAATCAGGCCGAGATCTACGAAATATACGTCAAGAATATCTACCAAAGTGAGCTGTACGGTTTCATCGAGATCGAGGGTTTTCTGTTTGGTGAACGTTCCCAGCTGTTGGTCGATCCATCAGAAGAGCGCCTGAAGACCCAGTTCAACGAGGTGACGCGCAGCTATATTCCGATGCACGCTATCGTCCGCATTGACGAGGTCGAAAAGGAAGGGGTTGGCAAGATCATCGAGGTGAAAGGGGACAAGGTGACGCCATTTCCTACCTTTCCTTATGGGCCGGGTGGTGGCAAAAAGACTTAGGCCTGAACAATTTATATACAATTAATGCCTGGCCGCCCCTGACCGATCGTCGCTAAAATCAAGCCGCTTGCAAAGTGAGCACTTGCGGGCTACGTTTTTTCAATCCATAAAGAACGCTGGTGCTAATTTGGTGCCGTTCATTGGGGCAGGGCTAAAAGGGTTAGGGACGGACAGGTATGAAGCAGAGCAAGACCAGTACGCCGCTGAGTACGCGGTACAGTCTGGATACGCTGGAATCCATGGTGCGGCGGGACATTGCCCGGCTCGAGGAGCAGCTGGCTCGGGTGGAAAGTGATTCGTCCAATAATACGCGGGTGTCGACTGCGCGTACGTATCGCGAAATGATTGATGATCGCAAGGAGTTGCTGGCGC
Source organism: Gammaproteobacteria bacterium (assembly GCA_041395845.1). Taxonomy (GTDB): domain Bacteria; phylum Pseudomonadota; class Gammaproteobacteria; order Pseudomonadales; family Ketobacteraceae; genus Ch67. The sequence goes on along the minus strand of JAWKZS010000011.1, from coordinate 48,337 downwards.
AGATCCAGCGGCAGTCAAGCGAGTTTCTCGGTCAAGCCGTCGTCTGAAAAAGAGCCGCCGCGAGGCGGTTTTTTTATGTCTGGCAAAACCCGGCGGGCAGAAACAAAAAACCCGGCATGCGCCGGGTTTCCTGTATATGGTGGCTATGGGCAGATTTGAACTGCCGACCCCATCATTATGAGTGATGTGCTCTAACCAGCTGAGCTACATAGCCAAATTCGAGGGCGCAGATTCTCGCAATCGCAGCCCTTAATGTCAATAAGCAACGCCTAAATATTCCATTTATACGTTAAAACGGAAGTGCATGACGTCGCCATCCTTGACGATGTACTCCTTGCCTTCCAGGCGCCACTTGCCTGCTTCCTTGGCACCCGCTTCGCCGTTGTACTTGATGAAGTCGTCGTAGGCAATGACCTCGGCCCGGATGAAACCCTTCTCGAAATCGGTATGGATCACGCCGGCGGCCTGTGGTGCTGTAGCGCCCACCTTCACGGTCCAAGCCCGCACTTCCTTTACGCCAGCGGTGAAGTAGGTCTGCAGTCCCAGCAGGGCATAGCCGGCACGGATGACCCGGTTGAGACCGGGCTCGGTCATTCCCAGTTCTGCCAGGAATTCGGCCTTGTCGGCGTCATCCAGCTCGGCAATCTCGGATTCGATCTTTGCGCAAATCGGCACCACCTGGGCGTTTTCGGCCTTTGCAAGGGCACTTACAGCTTCCAGTAGGGGGTTGTTGTCGAAGCCGTCTTCGGTGACGTTGGCAATATACATGGTGGGCTTCAGGGTCAGCAGGTTGAGGGAGCGAATCGCCTTGCTTTCCTCGTCGGTCAGTTCGACGGCCCGGATGGGCTTGCCTTCGTTGAGTACCGGCTGAAGCTTCTCAAGGGCTTTCAGGCGGGCGGTCGCTTCCTTGTCGCCGCCCTTGGCCAGCTTGGTGGCGCGCAGGATGGCCTTTTCCACGGCGTCCAGATCCGCCAGGGCCAGTTCGGTGTTGATGGTTTCGATATCCGACAACGGATTGACCTTGCCGGCCACGTGGATGATGTTGTCGTCGTCAAAGCAGCGAACCACATGGGCGATGGCATCGCACTCGCGGATGTTGCCCAGGAACTGGTTGCCCAGGCCTTCGCCTTTCGAGGCGCCCGCTACCAGGCCGGCAATATCAACGAAGTCCACGGTGGTGGGCACAACCCGTTCCGGCTTCACAATGGCAGCCAGGGCGTCCTGGCGCGGATCCGGTACCGGTACCACGCCAGTATTGGGTTCGATGGTGCAGAACGGGAAGTTTTGCGCTTCGATGCCGGCTTTGGTGAGTGCATTAAACAGCGTGGATTTGCCGACGTTGGGCAGGCCCACAATTCCGCATTTGATTCCCATGTTGGTAACCCGTTCCGATATCAGATGTGATGGTTAATGGTTTATGCCGTCGCCTTGAAGCTGTGCAGGCGATTCATGGCTTTGTTCGCGTGTCCGCTGAGCAGGTCGGGCAGAATGGCAATGGCTTCGCTGATGGCATCATCGATCATTTGCTGCTCTGCAGCGGGAGGTTTGCCAAGGACGTAGCCTGATACCTTGTCCGGGCTGCCAGGATGGCCAATACCAATGCGCAGGCGGCCGAAATCGGCGTTGTTCCCCAGTTTGCTGATGATATCCCGCAAGCCGTTGTGTCCACCATGGCCGCCGCCCTGTTTCAGCTTGGCAATGCCGGGAGGCATGTCGAGTTCGTCATGGGCGACCAGAATGCGCGACGGCGAAATCTTGAAGAAGTTTGCGAATGGTGCAACGGCCTGGCCGCTCACATTCATGAAAGTGGTCGGGATCAGCAGGCGCAGATCGTGGCCGTGAACACTGATGCGGGCAGTCAGCCCTTTGACTTTGGGGTCGGGGGTCAGGCTGGCGTGATGGAGTCTCGCCAGCCTTTCCACGAACCAGGCGCCTGCGTTGTGGCGAGTGTCTTCGTATTGTCGGCCTGGATTACCCAAGCCGACAATCATGTCGATACCGTCTTTCAACGTGAGGCCCCTGGATTGAGCGATTACTCGGCAGAAGCGCCTTCGTCGCTGGCGGTAGCGCGAGTAGCAATGACGCTGACAACGGACAGGTCGTGATCGGCACCTGCCTGCAGGGCGCGCAGTTCGACGCCGGCCGGCAGTTTCAGGTCGCTCAGGTGCAGGGACTTGCCCAGCTCCAGATTGGCAACGTCAACTTCGATGAATTCCGGCAGATCTTTCGGCAGACACACGACTTCCACTTCGGTCAGCTGGTGGGAGACGATACCGCCACCTACTTTTACGCCAACGCAGGTGTCTTCGTTGAGGAAGTGCAGCGGTACGTGCATGTGCAGCTTGTGAGTTGCATCAATGCGCTGGAAGTCCACGTGAATCGCGTGGGTCTTGGCCGGGTGGCGCTGCAGGTCTTTCAGTACGACCTGAACGTCGCTGCCGTCCAGCTTCAGAGTCAGGACGTGAGAGTAGAACGCCTCGCTTTCCAGTGACTTGGCCAAGTCTTTGCCCAAAACGGAGATCGGGGTCGGGGCCTTGTCAGCACCGTACAGGATGCCGGGTACACGGTTCTCGAGACGACGCAGGCGGCGGCTCGCACCTTTCCCCAGGTCGTTCCGAGTGGTGGCTTCGATTGTGAACTCATTGGACATGAGTGTGCTCCTTCAGTAAAGAACCGCGCAAGGCTTGCGACCAGCCCGGCGCGGCAGGGGTTAAAGCGCTGCTCACTCCTTGGGGGCGAACATGGCGCTCAGAGATTCTTCGTTATTGATGCGGCGGACGCATTCCGCGAGCATCGGAGCCAGGCTCAACTGGCGAATACGGTTGCACGCGCGTCCGGCAGGCGACAGCGGTATGGTGTCGGTGACGACCAGTGAATCCAGCTTGGATGCATTCAGGTTGTCGATCGCCGGGCCGGACAGGACGGCATGAGTACAGTAGGCGACGACTTTGGTGGCGCCGTGATCTTTCAGGGCTTCTGCTGCTTTGCACAGGGTGCCGGCAGTGTCGACCATGTCGTCGACCAGAATACAGCTGCGGCCTTCCACTTCACCGATGATGTGCATGACCTGGGAAACGTTGGCTTTGGGGCGGCGCTTGTCGATGATGGCCAGGTCGCAGTCGTTGAGCTGCTTGGCCACGGCGCGTGCGCGTACAACACCACCAACGTCCGGGGAAACCACCATCAGGTCTTCGTAATTCTGCTTTTCAATGTCGGCCAGCAACACCGGGGATGCATACACGTTATCAACCGGGATGTCGAAGAAGCCCTGGATCTGGTCCGCGTGCAGGTCGACCATCAGGACCCGGTCAATGCCAACAGTAGTCATCATGTCGGCTACAACCTTGGCGGTAATGGGTACGCGGGCGGAACGTACGCGACGGTCCTGGCGGGAGTAGCCGAAATAGGGTACCACGGCGGTAATGCGGCCAGCCGAGGCGCGACGCAGGGCGTCTGCCATGACCACCAGCTCCATCAGATTGTCGTTGGTGGGGGCGCAGGTGGACTGGATGATGAAAACGTCGCTGCCGCGAACGTTTTCGTTGATTTCGATTGCGATTTCCCCGTCGCTGAACTTGCCTACATCGGCTTTGCCCAGCGGGATGTGCAGGTGGTTACAGACTTTGGTGGCAAGTTCGGGAGTGGCATTGCCAGAAAATACGATCAGATTAGACACGGTCTGGTCACCTTGGGTCTGTATCATGGAGTGTGCGGGAAAATGGCTGGGCCGCTAGGATTCGAACCTAGGTATGGCAGGATCAAAACCTGCTGCCTTACCGCTTGGCGACGGCCCAGTTGTGCTTTTGACGATCCGGCGATCAGTCTGGGCGCGAAATACTACCAGAAAATCGTCGAATGTATTAGAAGTTTTTTCTGGATTTTAGACCAGATTGGCCAGACATCCAGAATACAGTGGAGACCGGTTCAAGCCTTTGGCTATGCGCCAGCTGACGTCTTGATGCGTCAGGCTGAAGGCTGGCATGCGCTCCAGCAGTTGCTGGTTTGCGCTGCGGGCGGACTGTTCATCGGTAAAGCTGCAGAACAGACAGGCGCCACTGCCGGTCACCTTTGCTTTGCTCACTGTGTCCATCAGATGCAGGCATCGATCAATCAGCGGAAAGCGTTTTCTCAGTACCGGTTCGAAGTCGTTGTGACCCGCCCCATCCAAGAAGGCGCATATTGTTATGGGATCTGAGTCTCTTGTCAATTGTTTTTCCTGGAAAAGTTCAGCGGTCGGGGCATGGCAGGCAGGAATGGCAATCAGGTACCAGGGTTCGGGTACCTCTACGTCATCGAACCGCTCGCCAACGCCGTGGGCCAGGGCGGCGTGGCCGTGTACGAAGATGGGTACGTCGGCACCCAGCTTCAGGCCGAGCGTGCACAGAGCGTCCCTGTTGAGGCCGGTTTGCCACAGATGGTTCAGGGCTACCAGGGTGGTGGCTGCGTTGGAGGATCCGCCGCCCAGTCCACCGCCCATGGGCAGTTGCTTGTGGAGTTTGATGCGAGCCCCTTGGGTGCAGCCTGTGGTGTCCTGCAGCAGGCGGGCGGCCCGCCAGATCAGGTTCTGCTCGGCAGGGACTCCTGCCAGTGCCGGTTCGACCTGGATGGCGCTGTGATCAGGGGTCCTTTCAAACTCCAGCCGGTCACAGAAATCCACGAACTGAAACAAGGTCTGCAGGTTGTGATAGCCGTCGGGGCGGCGTCCGGTTATGTGTAGAAACAGGTTGAGTTTGGCTGGGGAATGCGCGCTCAGTATCAACCTGCGAACTCCTCACTAAGGGGCAGCCACTGCTTGATGATCAGGGTGACTTTCAGATCATCTTTGCGAATGCGGATCTTGTGGGGCAGCAGGGTGCCCAGTTCCGGGCTGTACTGGTCGTAATCCAGCTGCCAGCCGCCCTGTTGCAGGGTTGCCAGGGTTCCCAGGGCGTTGTGAGTAAGGCTGGGGGTGTCGCCCGGCGCTGGCATGCCTTTAATCCAGTACAGCAGGTGGGCGATCGGGATGTGCCAGCCGGTATGCTCCTGAACCAGCTGATCCGGTGATTCTGCCAGGAAAATGCCGTCGGATTGCTCCAGCCGGGCACCGGTGGCATTGCCGCTGACGATAGTGGTGCCCTGGCCAAGGGGGCCGGACAGGATGATATAGAAGCTGTCTTCAGCCTGGTTCCAGTCAAGGTACGCGCTGCCGCCGTCATCTAGGGTGCGCACGCCGATCTTTCCTTTCAGCTGCCACTCCTGCAACAGGGTCAGGCTGCGCAGGTGGTCGAGCCAGTCGATCTGGGTGCCGGCTGGGGGTGGTGGAGGGCTGGGTGGCTGGAGCAGCGCGCAGCCGTGCAGCAGCAGGGCCAGAAGCAAAAAAGCCAGGCTGCGGAGCGGACGCGCTAAAAATGAGGGTGCGATGGTGGTGGTCACGGCGTTGCGTCTGTGCGATTGGTTCATTCGGGCAGGAAACGTTGCATAACATCCCGCAGTACCTTGCTGTCAGGATGGTCCTGCAGGGCCTGGCGCCAGATGCGGGTCGCTTCTTCTTTTTCGCCGAGGACCCACAGGACTTCGCCCAGGTGGGCAGCAATTTCCTGGTCCTTGAAGGCGCTGTAGGCCTGGCGGAGAAAGTCCAGTGCAACCTGGGGTTGTCCCATCCGGTATTTGATCCAGCCCATGCTGTCGATGATGGCGGGATCGGTCGGATTGATCTGGTAGGCGCGCTCGATGAGTTCCCAGGCTTCGTCCAGACGCTGGTTGCGGTTGGCGAAGGTGTAGCCGAGGGCATTCAGCGCGGCGCTGTTGTTGGGTTGCAGTTCGAGTACGCGGCGCAGGTCGGCTTCCATGGCGTCGAAGTCGCCGACCTTTTCCTTGAGCATGGCCCGGCTGTAGAGCAGGGAGGTTTCGTCCGGGTTGCTGGCCAGGGCGCTATCCATGATGGCAATGGCCTCATGGTTGCGTTCGACGCGGGCCAGCACCTCGCTCTTGGCGAGCTGGTATTTGAGCTGGTTACGTGGTTCCGTGCTGGCGGCGGCGTCCAGGGTGGTCAGTGCGTCGTCGATACGGTCGAGATCGGCGTACATCAGAGCCAGCTGGATGCGGGCGCTGGCATAGGAGGGGCCGCTGCTGACCTTGGCGTAATAGGCTTCGGCTTCGGCGGTACGTTTGGCCGATTCGGCAATCCGCGCCAGATAAAGGTTGGCTTCATCGGTGCGGTAGTTCATCGCCAGCAGTTGCTGGAAGTACTGAATGGCCTGGTCTTCGAGTTTGTTTTCCCACGACAGTAGGGCAAGGGACAGGACCAGGTCGCCATCTTCGGGGAAGATCTGTACCAGCCGCTCGAACTGCTGCTGGGCAGCCTGCAGTTTACCGTACTGGATCAGGTAGCGGGCGTAGGTGATCCCGAGTCGCTTGTTGTTGGGGTGCAGGCTGGTCTGTTGCGCCAGATATTTCAGTGCTGCTTCGCTTTCGCCCAGCGCAATCATGGACTGGGCGCGGGCAAGGATGGCGTTGCCGTAGTTGTTCTTCAGTTTGATGGCACGGTCGAAGTCGTCAATGGCCTGGGTGTGATTGCCGTTCATGGCTTCCAGTGCGCCCTTGGCGAACCAGAGCTGGTCGTCATCCTGGCGCTGGGTGAATTCCCGCAGTTTTGCCAATACGCGCTGGCGGGTTTCCAGGTCGGCGGTGCGGGTGGCTTGGAGCAGAAATTCGAAATTCAGGTCGCCATCGCCCTGCATCAGGATGTCGATTTGCTGCAGCGCTTCGTCCAGCTTGCCAAAGCGGATCAGTTCGGTGGCGGCCAGGCTGCGCGGAGCGGGGTTTTCGGGCTCGATGTCGATCCAGAGAATGGCGGCATCCAGGGTGGCCTGGTGGGCGCCCAGGTAGCGGGCGATGTAGGCTGCCCGTTCGACCACCTGGGGATCGCGGGTTTCGTGGGCCTGTTTCAGGTACTTGCCAAGGGCGACATCGGCGCGGTTGCGCTTGCCGGCAAATTCCGCCAGCAGCAGCTCGTAGAGAGAATCCCGGGTGAAGGAACGGGTTGGCGGCTCCTCGGTCTGGGCGGCCGGCGGGGCTTGTTCGGGCTCGGTTGTCTGGGGTGACAGGCTGGCACAACCTTGCGCCAGCAGCAGGATCATGAAACCGAAAATCGTCAAAAAGTGTCTGAAAATCATAAATATGCAGGCGTACCTTTGGCTGCGCTGGGATCAATCAAAACAGGAAAGGATTCCGCTTGCAAGGGAATTTCCCGGGGCTTCGCTGTCTTTCACAATAATAGATCCAGATCCGCTGAAAGTGTTCCTGATGCAGTGAGATGGAGCAGGCAAATTTGTCCAGTGTGTTATAATCCCGCGACTTTTTGAGAGGGTGGTGTTGGTTTGGCAGCCTGGCTGTCAGCATGGGAACCATGGTTTTACTCGCCTACGGAATCAATCACAAGACCGCGTCGGTGGATTTGCGGGAAAAGCTGGCATTTGCCCCAGACCGGGTGATTGGCGCGCTGAATGAGGTGCGGGAACACGCACGTCTGCGCGAAGTGGCGATCCTGTCGACCTGCAACCGCACGGAGTTGTACTGTTCGGCGGAGGCGCAGGATTCCGGCCATCTGCTGGGCTGGCTCAGTCGCTATCATGCGCTGCCGGTGGAGCAGATCACCCGCTGTGCCTACGAGTTCTGGAATGATGCGGCGGTGCGGCACCTGATGCGGGTGGCCAGCGGGCTGGATTCGATGGTGCTGGGTGAGCCGCAGATTCTGGGTCAGCTCAAAAGCGCCTATGCCGTCGCGCAGGAGGCCCGCACGGTGGGGCCTGAGCTGGGCCGGCTGTTTCAGCATACCTTCTCTGCTGCCAAGCAGATCCGCACGGACACGGGGATCGGCGCCAACCCGGTGTCGGTGGCGTTCGCGGCGGTCAAGCTGGCCAAACATATCTTTTCCGACCTGAAGAAAACCACTGTGCTGCTGATCGGCGCCGGCGAAACCATCGAGCTGGTGGCCCGGCATCTGGCGGAGCAGGGCGTCAAAAGCATCATCGTCGCCAACCGTACCCTGTCCCGGGCCAATGCGCTGGCAGAAGAGTTCAAGGGCCGTGCCGTGACCCTGGGGGACATTCCGCTGGTATTGCCCCAGGCGGATATCGTGATTTCGTCCACCGCCAGTCCGTTACCGATCCTGGGTAAAGGGGCAGTGGAACACGCCCTGAAGATCCGCAAGCGCAAGCCGATGTTCATGATGGACATTGCGGTGCCGCGGGATATCGAGGAAGAAGTGGCCGAGCTGGCCGACGTCTATCTGTACACGGTGGATGACCTGCAGCAGGTGGTCGATGAAAACCGCCGTCAGCGGCAGGAAGCGGCGGCACAGGCAGAATCCCTGGTGGATCGCTGCACGCTGCAGTTCATGGATTCGCTGAAGTCCCTGGATGCAGTGGAGACTATTCGCCAATACCGTGAAACCCTGGAAACCCTGCGCCAGCAGGAGCTGGAACGGGCGCTGCAGCAATTGCAGGCCGGTGGCAATGCGGAAGACATTCTTCAGCGCATGAGTCGTAATCTGATCAACAAGGTGATGCATCAGCCGACCGTGCAGCTGCGTCAGGCCGCTGAACAGGGGCGGCTGGATCAGCTGGAACTGGCCCAGCAGTTGCTGGGACTTGCCCCCGCCGAAAAATCCCGTTAGCGCCGTTCACTTACGTCTGCGCATTTTGACCTGCCCTTATTGTGTTTGCCCGGATGCGATGGCATCCCACAGGAAATTCCGATGAAAGATTCCATTCGACAGAAACTGGCCCATACCAGCGAGCGTTATGAAGAGGTTGGCGTGTTGCTGAGTCAGCCGGATGTCATTGCTGATCAGAGCAAATTCCGCAAGTTGTCCCAGGAATATGCCGAAATCGAGCCGGTGGTGCTGTGTTACCGCGATTATGAAAAGACCCTGGGCAATCTGGAGGAAGCTCGCGCCTGGATGGGGGATGCCGATCCGGATTTGCGCGCCATGGGTGAAGAAGAATTCGAGCACGCCAAGCAGCGTCGGGATGAGCTGGAAATCGAATTGCAGAAACTGATGCTGCCCAAGGATCCGCTGGACGGCGCCAACGTTTTTCTGGAAATTCGCGCCGGTACCGGTGGTGACGAAGCGGCGATTTTTGCCGGCGATCTGTTCCGCATGTATTCCCGTTATGCTGAAACCCAGCGCTGGAAAGTGGAAATCGTCAGCTGCAATGAAGGCGAGCATGGTGGGTACAAGGAAGTGATCAGCCGGGTGATTGGCGACAATGTCTATTCGCGGCTGAAATTCGAATCCGGCGCGCATCGGGTGCAGCGGGTACCGGCAACGGAATCCCAGGGGCGTATTCATACGTCGGCCTGCACGGTAGCGATTCTGCCGGAAGCGGATGAGGTGGTGGATATCGAAATCCGCAACGAGGATCTGCGCATTGATACTTACCGTTCCTCGGGTGCCGGTGGCCAGCACGTCAACACCACGGATTCCGCCGTGCGTATTACCCATGTTCCGTCTGGGCTGGTGGTGGAGTGTCAGGACGAACGTTCCCAGCACAAAAACAAGGCGAAGGCGCTGACGTTGCTGAAATCACGTTTACTGCAGCATGCGCGGGACAAGCAGCACAAGGAAACCAGTGAAGCGCGACGCAATCTGGTAGGGAGTGGCGATCGCTCGGAGCGGATTCGCACCTATAACTTTCCCCAGGGCCGCATTACCGATCACCGTATCAACCTGACGTTGTACCGTCTGCCGGAAGTGATGGAAGGCAAGCTGGATGAGTTGCTGGATGCGTTGATGAACGAATACCAGGCTGATCAGCTGGCGGCCCTGGCGGATAACGACTGATGCCAACCGTGGCGCAGGCGTTGCGTTGGGCGGAAGCACTGCTGGCAGAAGGCCGTGAAGATTCTGCTGCTGCGGTTGCGGATGCTGCAATCGATGCGCGCTGGCTGCTGGCCCATGTGCTGCAGAAAAATCAGGCCTGGTTGCGGGCCTGGCCCGAGCGTGTATTGAGCGCCGAAGAGGATACGCAATTCCAGTCTGCCGTGCTGCGTCGACAGCGTGGCGAGCCGGTGGCATACATCACGGGAAACCAGGGCTTCTGGAGTCTGGAACTGGAAGTGACGCCGGACACGCTGGTGCCCCGCGCCGATACGGAATGTCTGGTGATGACGGCACTGGACACGCTGGATGAACAGCCCCGGCGGGTGCTGGATCTGGGGACCGGTACCGGTGCAATTGCGCTGGCGCTGGGCAGCGAGCGTTCGCAGTGGCAGGTGTTTGCCAGTGATATTGATGCCGCGTCAGTCGCGTTGGCGCAGCGCAATGCAACGCGTCTGCAGTTACCGCTGACGCTCCGCCAGTCTGACTGGCTGCAGGGCTGGCGTGGCGAGCGCTTCGATCTGATCGTGTCCAATCCTCCCTATATTCGTTGTGATGATTCCCACTTGCTGGGTACGGGCGTGCGCCACGAACCGCTACGCGCGCTGGTGTCGGGCGCGGATGGCCTGCTGGATATCCGCCGGTTGATCGCGACGGCGCCCAAACATCTGTTTGACGGTGGCTGGTTGATGCTTGAACATGGCTTTGATCAGGGTGCAGCGGTGCAACAATTGTTTGCTGGCGCGGGCTGGCACCAGATTGCGACTCGCCAGGATTACGGCGGCAATGACCGGGTGACGCTGGCGCGTTGGATTTCTTCCGGACGAGAGGATGCGTCGTCATGATGACGGATGACGAATTGTTGCGTTACAGCCGGCAGATACTGTTGCCGGAATTGGATGTGGCGGGACAGGAAAAACTGCGGGCCGCGACCGCGCTGATCGTTGGCGCCGGAGGGCTGGGTTCGCCGGTCATTCTGTATCTGGCGGCTGCAGGTATCGGACGACTGATTCTGGTGGATCATGACGTGGTGGATCTGAGCAATCTGCAGCGGCAGATCGCCCATCGCACGGATACCATCGGGCAAGCTAAAGTAGCGTCGGCCGCAACGATGGCGCGCCAGCTCAATCCCCATTGCGAGGTGATCGCGGTTGCCGAACAGCTGGATGCCAGCAATGTGGAGCAGTGGGTGCCGCAGGCTGATGTGATCGTGGACTGCTCCGACAATTTTGCCGTGCGTTTTCTGCTGAATCGAGCCAGCGTGCAGCATCGCATTCCGCTGGTGTCCGGTGCGGCGATCCGGATGGACGGCCAGCTGTCGGTGTACGATCCGCGCCAGCCGGATTCCCCCTGTTATCGCTGTCTCTATGATGAAACCGGCAATGAAGATCTGCGTTGTGTCAGCAATGGCGTGCTGGCGCCGATTGTGGGGATTGTCGGCAGCATTCAGGCGACGGAAACCATCAAGGTGTTGACCGTCATGGGCACGCCACTGGTGGGGCGTTTGCTGTTGCTGGATGGTTTGCGCATGCAGTTTCGTGAAATCAGACTCAACAAGAATAAAAGCTGTCCGGTTTGCAGCGTGGTTGCGTAAAACGCCGGACTGATAGCTGGAGTGTTCATATGTCGTCTTCATGGTTTGATGTTGTTCGAGTTACGTTGGTGGTGATCGCTGCCGCTGCAGTGATGGGTTGTTCCAGTCTGTCGTCAACCGTTCCCGCGTTGCCACCACACAAACCCTTGGCAAGCGTGAGCGTCGACGATCTGATCGCTGATACCCAGGTGATACACACCGATCCGTTCTCGCTGGTGCAGGCGTGGTGGATTCCGCTGGAGTTCTGGCAGGCATCCCTGGGGCGCATCAATCCGCAGCTGGCGCAGGAAGTGTCGGCGATTCTCGGTGATTACAGTCTGGTGGCAGTGGTGCAGGCGGACGTGAGTGCGCTTGGCGGCTTTGTTTTTTATTCCCGCGATGATCTGCAGCAGCGACTGCGTGTGCAATGGCAGGTTGATGATGCAGAGCCCGTGTCGCTGGATCTGGTGACAGAACCGAATGTTGCCGTGCGCAATCTGGTGCAGCAGCTGTCGCCCCTGCTGAGCCGGACCATGGGTGACATGGGTCGTAATCTGCAATTCTTTGTCTTGAATGATCGTGCTGCGGATGGTGGGCGGCTGGTTGATCCCTATCGCCGTGGACAGGTGTTGATCGGTCTGTCAGCCAGCGAAACCCAACCGGCTGCGCAACTGGCGCTGGAATTGCCGCTGGATGCGCTGTTTGAGCGTCGCTACTGTGCGAATGGCAAGCCTGCCCGCGTGACCTGGCGCTTCTGTCCGTGGGATGGCCGGCCACTCTGAAGGTTGTCTGGCTGCAGGTTTATATTTGCATTATGATTGCAAAATTGAATGGGCCTGAGAGCCTGTATTTTGAACACATCACCAGGAGAGGGAAACAATGAAAACACGTGCTGCCGTGGCGTGGGAAGCGGGCAAACCGCTGAGCATCGAGGAAGTGGATCTGGAAGGGCCTCGCGCCGGAGAAGTGATGGTCAAGCTGGTAGCTACCGGTGTGTGTCACACGGACGCTTACACCTTGAGTGGTGCTGATCCGGAAGGCGTGTTTCCGTCGATCCTGGGGCATGAAGGCGCAGGCGTGGTGGTGGAAGTCGGGCCCGGTGTCACCAGTGTGGCGGTGGGTGATCACGTCATTCCGCTGTACACGCCGGAATGCGGCAAGTGCAAATTCTGTCTGTCGGGCAAGACCAATCTGTGTCAGGCGATCCGTGCGACCCAGGGTAAAGGCCTGATGCCGGACGGCACCAGCCGTTTCAGCAAGAATGGCAAAACCATTTATCACTACATGGGCACGTCGACGTTTTCCGAATACACCGTGCTGCCGGAAATCGCCGTGGCGAAAATCAACAAGGCGGCGCCGCTCGACAAGGTGTGTCTGCTGGGCTGCGGCATTACCACCGGCATCGGCGCAGTGCTGAACACGGCAAAAGTGGAGCCGGGTTCCACGGTGGCGGTGTTCGGTCTGGGTGGCATCGGCCTGTCGGTGATTCAGGGAGCGGTGATGGCCAAGGCGTCCCGCATCATCGCCGTCGATATCAATGAAGACAAATTCGAAATGGCGCGCCTGCTGGGGGCGACGGATTTTGTGAATCCGAAAAATTATGACAAGCCCGTTCAGGATGTGATTGTCGATCTGACCGATGGCGGCGTGGATTATTCCTTTGAATGTATCGGCAACGTCAACGTCATGCGTTCTGCGCTGGAATGTTGTCACAAAGGCTGGGGTGAATCCGTCATCATCGGTGTTGCCGGTGCGGGCCAGGAGATTTCCACCCGGCCGTTCCAGCTGGTGACCGGTCGGGTATGGCGCGGTAGCGCGTTTGGTGGCGTGAAGGGGCGTACCCAGTTGCCCGATTATGTCGAGCGCTACATGAAAGGTGAAATCAAGATTGATGAGTTCATCACCTACACCATGCCGCTGGATCGCATCAACGAAGCCTTCGATCTACTGCACGAGGGCAAGGCCATCCGTTCGGTCATTCTGTATTGAGGCGAGCCATGCAGATTCTGGAAGATATCCGCTGTTTCGACGGACGCCAGTTGCGGGTGCAGCATGCGTCGGACGCCTGTCAATGCGACATGGTCTTTTCGATTTTTCTGCCGCCGCAAACGGTCACCCAGAAAGTGCCGGTGGTGTGGTGGCTGTCCGGGTTGACCTGTACCGACCAGAATTTTGTCACCAAGGCTGGCGCGCAGCGCATTGCGAGTCAGCTGGGTGTCGCGGTGATTGCGCCGGATACCAGTCCGCGTGGTGACGGGGTGCCCGGCGATCCTGCTGGCAGTTGGGATTTTGGTCTGGGTGCAGGATTTTATGTGAATGCAACCCAGGCACCTTTTAATCGCAATTTCCATATGTATGACTATGTGCAAAAAGAATTGCCCACGCTGGTGGGTAATGAATTTGCACTGGATATGGGGCGCCAGAGCATCATGGGGCATTCCATGGGCGGGCATGGGGCGCTGACGCTGGCGTTCAATCATCCCCAGCAGTACCGTTCCGTTTCTGCATTTTCACCCATCTGTGCGCCGTCCCAGTGTGGCTGGGGCAAAAAGGCGCTGTCCGGTTATCTGGGGACTGATCGCAGTGCCTGGCGCAAGCATGATGCGGTGGCGCTGTTGCAGGATCGCGGCTTTGACAAGCCGATTCTGGTTGAGCAGGGGCTGGCGGATAAGTTTCTGCAGGAACAGCTCAAACCCGATTTGCTGAAAGCGGCCTGCGAGCAGGCGGGCGTGACTCTCACGCTGAACCTGCGTGAAGGTTACGATCACAGCTATTATTTTATTGCCAGCTTCATCGAAAGCCATCTGCGCTATCACGCGATGCAGCTGGTGCGGTAAACCGGATCAGCGCTGCCGGATTACACCAGCAGGGCGATCTTGCCGGGCGTTGTGCCTTGCTCACTCACTGTGTGTGCCGTGCGGATATCCTGTAATGAAAACTGAGCCCCGATATGGGCTTTCAGTTTGCCTTCCTCTGCCAGTTGTCCAATGCGCGCGAGCTTTTTGCCGTCTGGTTTTACCCAAATGTAGGCTTCCCGCTGGTGTCGGCATCGATTCAGCAACGGTGCAATCAGCATTGCGTGGGCGCTGGGGATTGATGAGACAAAACAACCGGCAGGTTGCAGCCATCGGCGCGCTTTGCGAAACGTGAGTGTGCCAGCCGTGTCGAGTACAAGATCATAGTGTTCTTGATGGTTTTCCAGTTCCTGTCGCGTGTAATCCAGCACTCGGTCACAACCCAATGCTTTCGCGAGAGCCTGATTACGCGTGCTACAGGCGCCAGTGACGTATGCGCCGGTTGCTATCGCCATCTGGACTGCGATGTGTCCCAGTCCGCCGCCGCATCCGTTGATCAGCACGCGTTTAAACCTGTGTGAAAACAACAGGTCATATAAGGTAAGGCTGACCAGCGGCAAGCAGGCGGCCTCGAGGTACGATAGCTGGTCCGGTATGTGCGCCACATGGCTGGCGTTGACGGTGACATATTCCGCATAGGCGCCCCCGCGAAAGGCATTGAGCATGCCGAACACCCTTTCGTTAACGCTGAAATCCTTGACGCCTGCGCCGATGTCAACGATATCGCCCGCAAAGTCGCTCCCCAGAATTTTCGGTGGCCTGAGACCACTGAACAACCGGACATCGCCGCGCCGGACCTTCCAGTCCACCGGATTGACCGAGGACGCGCGCACTCTAACCAGAACGGCATCAGGTGTCAGCCTCGGCATCGGCGATTCTGTCCACAGCAGTACATTGGGACCACCGTAGCGGCGGGTAGTTACAGCTTTCATTGAGGGTGCCTTTCGGGAATGTGATCATTGATCGCTTTTAAATATGATCAATGATCATGTTGAGTGTGTCAACAGGGCTTTGACTACGGTATTCAGGATTTGAGAAGTTGTTGCACGCGAGTGCGCAGGAGCTGTTTGAGTTCCTGTTTCAGTTGATCAACCTGTGGCGGTGGCAGTGCGGAGGCTAGCTGTATCGCGCTGCCCGTGCTGTGCAGCAAGAACAGTAGCGCTGTTTCGGCTTCTGCGACATCGATGGCAGGGTTAAGGGCGCGCAGCTGATCGGCCAGCATGCGTGCATTGTTGAGGTCGACCTGGGCATTCTGCTGGCACAGGGTTGGATCTGCCAGTGCGCCGGACCAGATAACCGCCAGCGCAGGGTCTGCTTCGAACAGCGCGAAGAACTGATCGATGGCAGGATCGATCTGTGCAAGCCAGGCTTTGCGCGATGCAGCACCAGCAAACTGGTTCAGCAGCTGTTGGTGCATGTGAAGAAGATAGTTTTGCAGAATAGTTTGCAGCAGGGCAGGCTTGTCGGGGAAATACTGGTAAATCGAACTGATCGGTATGCCGGCAGCGGACGCAATGTCGCGCATGCTCACAGCATCGCTGCCACGAGTGCCAA
This sequence comes from Gammaproteobacteria bacterium, assembly GCA_041395845.1. Taxonomy (GTDB): domain Bacteria; phylum Pseudomonadota; class Gammaproteobacteria; order Pseudomonadales; family Ketobacteraceae; genus Ch67. The sequence continues at coordinate 32,493 of JAWKZS010000011.1, read as the reverse complement.
TCAGCTTGCGGGCTGTTGTCAGTATCAGCTCAACACGCTCGCGACTGCGTTCCTGTTGAGGGCGACGCCGGGCAGGTGACTTTGCCATGGTGCGCTCATGCCATGGATTGAAGGAAGGGGCCGGTGCAGTGACCGGCCCCGTTGTTTACACCAGTTTCTTCGCCAGAATGTCATTCACCATCTGCGGGTTGGCTTTGCCCTTGGACAGTTTCATGATCTGGCCCACAAAGTAGCCCACCAGTTTCTTGCGCTTGCCTTCGTCGGCGGCCAGGTACTGCGCTACCTGATCCGGGCTGGCGGCAATGACCTGATCGACGATGGCTTCGATGGCGCCAGTGTCGGTTTCCTGCTTCAGGCCTTTGCTTTCGATGATGCTGTCGGCGGTGCCTCCATTGCTCCACAACTCTTCGAACACCTGCTTGGCGATCTTGCCGGAGATGGTGTTGTCGACGATGCGTTTGATCAGTCCCGCCAGTTGTTCTGCGCTCACCGGGCTTTGCTCAATGGTCAGATCATTCCGATTCAACGCGCCCAACAGTTCCACGCTGACCCAGTTGGCCGCCATTTTGGGTTTGGCCCCGGATTCTTTCACCACTGCTTCGAAATAGTCGGCCACCGCACGATCCGCTGCCAGGACGCGGGCATCGTATTCCGACAGTTCCAGCTCACCCATGAACCGTTCGATTTTCTGGGCAGGCAGTTCCGGCAGATGTTCGCGGATCCGGTTGATCATTTCCTCGGTTATTTCCAGCGGCAACAGATCCGGATCAGGGAAGTAGCGGTAGTCGTTGGCTTCTTCCTTGCTGCGCATGGCGCGGGTTTCATTTTTGTTGGCATCGTACAGCACGGTGCACTGCTGGATTTCACGGCCGGATTCCAGTTCGTCGATCTGCCACTGGGCTTCGACGTTGATGGCCTTTTCCACGAAGCGGAACGAGTTGACGTTTTTCACTTCCCGGCGGGTGCCAAATTTTTCTTCACCTTTGAGGCGCACGGACACGTTGCAGTCGCAGCGCATGGAGCCTTCGGCCATGTTGCCATCGGAAATATCCAGATAGCGGATGATGGAGTGGATGGCTTTCAGGTACGCCACGGCTTCTTCGGCGGAACGCATGTCCGGTTCGGAAACGATTTCCAGCAGCGGCGTGCCAGCGCGGTTCAGATCGATGCCGCTCATGCCGTGGAAGTCTTCGTGCAGGGATTTGCCGGCGTCTTCTTCCAGATGCGCGCGGGTAATGCCGACGCGCTTGGTGGTGCCGTCTTCCAGGGTGATGTCGATAAAACCCTTGCCTACGACAGGCAGTTCAAACTGGCTGATCTGATAGCCTTTGGGCAGATCCGGATAGAAATAGTTTTTGCGGGCGAAGACGGAGCGCGGCGCGATTTCCGCGTTGATGCCCAAACCGAATTTGATCGCCTTGTTGACGGCGTCCTCGTTGAGCACCGGCAATACGCCGGGCATGCCCAGGTCGATCAGGCTGGCCTGGGTGTTGGGTTCGGCGCCGAATTTGTTCGGGCTGCCCGAGAAGATTTTGGAGTGGGTTGAAAGCTGTACGTGGACTTCCAACCCGATCACGGTTTCCCATTGCATGTGAATGTCCTCTTACGCGAACGCGGGGGGAAGTTGACGGTGCCAGTCGGTGGCCTGCTGGAACTGGTGCGCTACATTCAGCAGACGCGCTTCGCTGAATGCATTGCCAATGATCTGCAAGCCAACCGGCAGACCGTTGCTGTTCCCCGCCGGCAATGACAGACCTGGCAGGCCGGCCATGTTTACCGCGATGGTGTAGATGTCCGACAGATACATGGCGACCGGATTGGCCGCTTTCTCGCCCAGTTTGAAGCCGGCATGTGGCGCCGTGGGCCCCATGATCACGTCGACATTGGCGAAGGCCGCATCGAAGTCGTTCTTGATCAGGCGGCGCACTTTCTGCGCTTTCAGATAGTACGCGTCGTAGTAACCGGCAGAGAGTGCATAGGTGCCGATCATGATGCGGCGCTTCACTTCTTCGCCGAAGCCTTCGCCGCGGCTGCGCTTGTACAGGTCTTCGAGATTTTCCGGATCCTTGCAGCGGTAGCCAAAACGCACGCCGTCAAAGCGTGACAGGTTGGAGGAGGCTTCTGCCGGTGCCACCACGTAGTACGCGGGAATCGACAGGTGGGTGTTGGGCAGCGAGATTTCCACCACTTTGGCGCCGAGTTTTTCGTACTCGCGGATGGCATCCTGCACGCACTGCTGAACATCGGCATCCAGGCCTTCACCAAAGAACTCCTTCGGCAGACCGATGCGCAGGCCCTCGATCGAATCGTTCAGGCTGGCGGTGTAATCCGGCACGTCGATGTTGGTGCTGGTGGAATCTTTGCTATCAAAACCGGCCATGACGTTCATCAGCAGGGCGGCGTCTTCGGCGGTCTGGGCCATGGGGCCGCCCTGATCCAGCGACGAGGCAAACGCGATCATGCCCCAGCGGGATACGCGGCCGTAGGTGGGTTTCAGACCGGTGATGCCGCACAGGCTGGCAGGCTGGCGGATGGAACCGCCGGTGTCAGTACCGGTGGCGGCCGGGGCCAGACGAGCGGCGACCGCTGCGGCCGAACCGCCGGAGGAGCCGCCGGGTACGTAGTCGGTGTTCCAGGGATTCTTCACCGGGCCATAGAAGCTGGTTTCGTTGGACGAGCCCATGGCGAATTCGTCCATATTGGTCTTGCCCAGGGTCACCAGGCCCGCGGCATTCATCTTCTCCACGACGGTGGCGTTATACGGGGCGATGAAATTGTCGAGCATCTTCGAGGCGCAGCTGGTGCGCACACCCTGGGTGCAGAAGATGTCCTTGTGGGCAATCGGCACGCCGGTGAGCGGGCCCGCATTGCCGGCCGCACGGGCGGCATCGGCGGCGTGGGCCTGGGCCAGTGCCAGTTCCTCGGTCACGGTGATGAAGCTGTTCAGTTGCGGATCCAGCTGCCCGATCCGGTCCAGATAGAGGCGGGTCAGTTCCACGCTGGAAATCTGGCCTGCTGCCAGCGCATCCGCCAGCTGTTTCAGTGTCTTGTCGTGCATCGCGTGTGTTTCACTCAGAATCGTCGATTACTCAATAACCTTGGGAACCAGATACAGGCCATCTTCCACGGCGGGAGCGATGGTCTGGTAGGCGTCACGCTGGTTGGTTTCGGTGGCCACGTCGGGGCGCAGGCGCTGTACGGCGTCCATCGGGTGGGCCATGGGCTCGATGCCGTCGGTGGGGGCGGCTTGCAGTTGTTCGATCAGTTCCAGAATGGTGGACAGGCGCTGGGCGACCGCGGACTTTTCCGCGTCGGTCACCTGCAATCGTGCCAGATGGGCGATTTTGGCCACGTCTTTTTCTTCCAGTGCCATGCGGGTCTCCGGCTTGGGTTTGGGCAAAGGGCGTAGGATACCAGAATTTGGCGCGCTGGCGACGGAACGGGCCGCTTCCGGCGGGGTCTCAGCTGTTCTGCAAACCTTGCGGAAGATGTGACAAAAGTTCAGAGCCAATTCTTGCCGAACCGGTCATGCACTGTTATTGTTCCCGCATCTTTCTATATAGAGAAACGGCACGCCGTTTCCCGTACTCCAACCGCTCGATGGAACTGCTCTTCCCCTATGTTTAAACGTCTGCGCGGCATGTTTTCCACCGATCTCTCGATCGACCTTGGAACCGCCAATACCCTTATTTACATCAAAGATCGCGGCATCGTGCTGAACGAGCCGTCTGTGGTTGCCATTCGTCAGCAAAATGGACAAAAAAGCGTTGCGGCTGTCGGAATGGACGCCAAACGCATGCTGGGTCGAACGCCGGGTAACATCACGGCCATTCGCCCGCTGAAGGACGGTGTGATCGCCGACTTCCACGTGACCGAAAAGATGCTGCAGCACTTCATCCATAAAGTGCACGAAAACAGCTTTATCAGCCCCAGCCCCCGCGTGCTGGTGTGCGTGCCCTGCAAATCCACCCAGGTGGAGCGCAAGGCGATCAAGGAATCGGCCCTGGGTGCCGGTGCCCGCGAGGTCTACCTGATCGAAGAAGCCATGGCGTCGGCCATTGGCGCCGGCCTGCCGGTGGAAGAAGCCAGCGGGTCCATGGTGGTGGATATCGGTGGTGGTACCACGGAAATCGCCATCATCTCTCTGAACGGTATTGTCTATTCCGACTCGGTCCGCATGGGCGGTGACAAGTTCGACGAAGCCATCGTCACTTACGTGCGCCGCAACTACGGCAGCCTGATCGGTGAAGCCACGGCAGAGCGCATCAAGCAGGAAATCGGCTGCGCCTACCCGGGCCGAGATCTGCTGGAAATCGACGTTCGTGGCCGCAACCTGGCCGAGGGCGTGCCCCGTTCCTTCACCCTGAACAGCAACGAGATCCTCGAGGCTCTGCAGGAACCGCTGTCCCAGATCGTGTCCGCCGTGAAGAGCGCGCTGGAACAGTCGCCGCCGGAACTGGCCTCTGATATCGCCGAGCGTGGACTGGTACTGACCGGTGGTGGCGCCTTGTTGCGGGATCTGGACCGTCTGCTGTCGGAAGAAACCGGCTTGCCGGTGATCGTGGCAGAAGATCCACTGACCTGTGTTGCCCGGGGCGGCGGCAAGGCCATGGAGCTGATGGACAAGCGCGGATTCGACATGTTCTCGGTGGACTGAACCACCCCATGGAATCCCCGATCGGAAGCCGGCACTGGAGTCATCAGAGGCCGGCTTTCGCGTTATCAGGCCAGCTGTTCGCGAAGGGAGCCCCGTCATAAAACCGATATTTGGACAAAATACCGCCAATCGAGCCCGTCTGGTGCTGGTGACGGTGATTTCGTTCGCCCTGATCTTTGTCGATCACCGCACGGATCTGCTCAAGCCAGTCCGCTTCACCCTCTCTGTTCTGACCGCACCGATCCAGTATCTGGCGGACATCCCCAGCCAGATCGTGGCCTGGTCGGATGCTACCGTGCGCAGCCGCGCGGAACTGGAAGAAGAAAATGCCCGTCTGCAGTCGGAAGTGCTGGTGCTGAAGCGCCGGGTGCAGAAACTGGCGTCCACCGTGGCGGAGAACACCCGCCTGAAAGAACTGATGAATGCGTCGGATGTGGTGGATGATCAGGTCCTGATTGCCGAGATCGTGGGTGTAGACCCCGATCCATCCCGCCATGAAGCCATCGTCAACAAGGGCAGCCAGGACGGGGTGTACGAAGGCCAGGCGGTGCTCGATGCCGAGGGTCTGATGGGGCAGGTGGTGGAAGTCGGCCTGCTGACCAGTCGGGTGCTGCTGATTACCGATGTGACCCATGGCGTGCCCGTGCATGTAAACCGTAACGGGGTGCGGGCCATCGCGGTGGGCGGTGGCAAGCTGGACCTGTTGCGCCTGATCCATGTGCCGGCCACCGCGGACATCGCCAAGGGGGACCTGCTGGTCAGTTCCGGCCTGGGCGGCCGATTCCCCAAGGGTTATCCGGTCGGCGTGGTGACCCTGGTAGAGCATGACCCGGGCCAGCCCTTCGCGACGGTGGAAGCCCGGCCGATGGCCAATCTGGACCGTTCCCGTCACGTGCTGCTGGTGTTTTCGCAAGAGGGGATTCTGGAATGATCTCAAATTCCTCGGCCGGCATCGGTACCATCATGATCAGCTTGGGCCTGGCCTATCTGCTGGCGATTGTACCGGTACCGGACTGGCTGGCGTACTGGCGCCCCTGCTGGGTTGCGCTCGTGGTGATCTACTGGGTGATTGCCCAGCCCCACGCCTTTGGCGTATTCAGCGCCTGGCTGGCAGGCCTGATGCTGGACGCCCTGCTGCACAATACCCTGGGCCAGAATGCACTTGCCCTGTCGGTGATCGCTTACACCGCCTATGTTTTACATATGCGTATCCGGGTATTCCCGCTCTGGCAGCAGTGTCTTTCAGTCATGGTGCTGGTGGGTATCTACATGCTGGTGAATCTCATGATTATGCGCGCTGTCTATGTATCAGTGACCGGCATGATGTACTGGGTGCCCGCCCTGGTGTCGGCACTGATATGGCCCTGGGTGGTGGTGTCGCTGGATTTTCTGCACCGGCTGGGCCGATGAAGGAGGCTTTTGATGTTGTATCTGGCTTCGGGGTCACCCCGGCGACGGGAGTTGCTGCAGCAGATCGGTGTACCCTTTGATGTAGTGCGGGCTGCCGTGGATGAAACCGCGCAGCCGGGTGAAGAGCCGCTGGATTATGTGATGCGGCTGGCGGCCGCCAAGGCTCAGGCCGGGTTTGCGCTGCTGCGCCAGCAGGGTGTGCACGGGGCGCTGGTACTGGGGTCGGATACGGCCGGTGTCCTGCACGGTGAGATTCTGGGCAAGCCCCGTGATCGCGACGACGCCATTGCCATGCTGGTTAGCATGGGTGGCCATACCCATCAGGTGATTACCGGCGTGGCCCTGGCGGGCGATGCAGGTGTCCAGGTCGCCCACGCGATTACCGACGTTACCTTTCGACCCATTTCTGCCCGCGAAGCAGAAGCCTACTGGGCCACCGGGGAGCCGGCGGACAAGGCCGGCGCCTACGGCATCCAGGGCTTTGGTGCCATTTTCGTTGCCCGCATTGAAGGCAGCTACACCGGTGTCGTCGGGTTGCCACTGTTTGAAACCGCCCAGTTATTGCAGCAGGCCGGTGTTGCCATCTGGCAGGCCGAAGGAGTGCAGCCACGATGAGTGAAGAAATCCTGATCAACGTAACGCCGATGGAAACCCGCGTCGCCGTGGTGGAAAACGGTGTGGTACAAGAACTGTTTCTGGAGCGCACCGCCAAGCGCGGCCTGGTGGGGTCGATTTACAAGGGCAAGGTTGCACGGGTGCTGCCCGGTATGCAGGCAGCGTTCGTCGATATCGGACTGGAGCGGGCGGCCTTTCTGCATGCCCGGGATATCGTGCAGGCCGATCGTCCGGATGAGCCGGCCAGTGGCGAAGCGCCCAATACGCCCAGCATTTCCGATCTGGTGGCAGAAGGCCAGCCGATCGTGGTGCAGATCACCAAGGACATGATTGGCACCAAAGGTGCGCGTCTGACCACCCATCTGTCGATTCCTTCGCGCTATCTGGTGTACATGCCCAACACCGAGCACATCGGCGTATCCCAGCGTATCGAAGATCCGGCGGAGCGGGATCGCCTGCGTGCTGCCATGGACCGGATCACGGCGGAACGGGATGACATTCCCAAGAAGGGTTTCATTCTGCGTACCGCAGCAGAAGGCGCGGATGAGGAATCCCTGCGTCGTGACGTGGATTATCTGTGCCGGCTGTGGCGTGCCATCAGCGAGCGGATTTTCAAGTCGTCGCCGGTGACCCTGATCCATCGGGATCTGCCGCTGGCGATGCGGATTCTGCGGGACGAGATCCGCCCTGGCGTTGAAAAAGTGCGGATCGATTCGCGGGAAAACCACGGCAAGGTGATCGAGTTCGTGCGGGAATATATTCCGGATATCGAACCGCTGATCGAGCATTATCCCGGTGAGCGTCCCATCTTCGACCTGTATAGCGTCGAGCAGGAAATCCAGAAGGCGCTGGCCCGCCAGGTGCAGCTGAAAAGCGGCGGTCATATCATCATCGACCAGACCGAAGCCATGTCCACCATCGACGTGAATACCGGTGCATTCGTCGGTCATCGCAATCTGGAAGAAACCATTTTCAAAACCAATCTGGAAGCGACCCAGGCCATTGCCCGTCAGCTGCGTCTGCGCAATCTCGGTGGCATCATCATCATCGATTTCATCGACATGGAAGATGCCGAGCACAAGCGCCAGGTGTTGCGGATTTTCGAAAAGGCGCTGGAACGGGATCACGCCAAGACCAAGATCACCCAGGTGTCGGAACTGGGTCTGGTGGAGATGACCCGCAAGCGTACGCGGGAAAGTCTGGCCCGGGTGCTGTGTGAGGAATGCCCCACCTGCAGTGGCCGTGGCATCGTCAAAACACCGGACACCGTGTGCTATGAAATCTTCCGCGAAATCCTTCGTCAGTACCGCGCTTATGAAGCAGAAGGCTTTCTGGTGATTGCCTCCCAGGCGGTGGTGGACCGGCTGCTCGACGAGGAGTCTGCCAATGTATCGGATCTGGAACTGTTTATCCGCAAGACAATCCGGTTCCAGGTTGAAGCGCAGTACACCCAGGAGCAGTTCGATGTGGTGCTCATGTAAAGGAGTCCCGCTGTGCTGAAGCGTACCGCGTCCACCCTGGCCAAGACCCTGCTGTGGTTCGCAGTGGTCATGCTTGTGCTGGTGGCGGTCGTGGTGGGGCTGGCGCGGCAGCTGGTGTCCGATATCCACAACCTGCAGCCGCAGACTGCGGAATTTCTGTCGCGTCAAACGGGTTTCGTCATCGAATTCGATGATCTGCAGGGCAGCTGGAAAGGGTTGGCACCGCGCTTTCAGTTGCGCAATTTCCGGGTGCGACAGGCGGCTGATCTGCCACCTGCAATACTGGTGCGGCATCTGGATCTGGAAATTCTGCTGCTGCGCTCGGTGGCCAATCTGGCGCCGCGGGTGCGGCTGAATCTGGACGGTGCCTTGCTTACGCTGGCGCAAAGTGAAGGCCGCATGGTGATCGAGGGGCTCGACACTGGTGCGCCCAAAGCCGATGCTGCGCCGGGGCAGGCCAATGCGATCGGTGATCTGATTTCCGCCCAGCCCCGTATCAATCTGACCGACAGCCGCATCATCGTCAAAGGCTGGCACGACGATCCTGTTGTTCTCAATCTTAAACAGCTCAAGGCCGAAGCCGGGCGGGTCAATCGTTATCTGGCCGGAGACGTGATTCTGCAGGGGCCGACCCAGCTGGCGTTTCAGTTGCGGGCGAAACTGCGCGGCAGTTTTTTTGTGGCCGATTCGCTCAATGGTGAGATCTATCTGGATGCGGCCCAGGCGGACTGGCTGCCGTGGATTCCCGAAGCGAAGCGCCAGTTCAAGCAGGTGCAGCTGACCGGGCTGCAGGGTGGCAACGAAACCTGGCTGCGCTTCCGTGACAGCCAGCTGGTGGACGCAACGACCCGCTTCATCGTCCATCGCTTCAATCTGGACAGCGACAACGAAATCCAGCCCCCCCAGATCAAGCGTCTGTCCGGTGTGGCGCGCTGGCAGCGTCTGGATAACGGTGGCTGGCAGGCGGGCATCGAAGATTTCCAGATGGTGACGTCGCGCTTCAACTGGCAGCCCAGCGTGCTGAGCATTGCAGCAACCCCGGACAGTGATGGCGGCGTGCAATATGGCCTGGCACTGGACGACGCTGAAATCACGCCCTGGCTGAATTACTTTCTGTCGACCCAGCCGGAAACCGGAAAGCTGTACGATACGCTCAAGGCATTAAGGCCAGCCGGCAAGCTGCAACGACTGGTGTTGTTCATGCAACACAGGGACAATCTGCTGACCGATCTGCGGGTCCTGGCGCGGATTGAGCAGTTCAATTCCCGCGCCTGGGAAAAGTATCCGGGTTTCCGTGATCTGGACCTCGAGTTGTGGGGCCGCAAGGGTGCTTTCATCATCCGGCTGGACGACGACTATCTGGAACTCAATTACCCCGATCTGTTTCGTGACACCCTGGTGCTCAAACATATCGACGGCATCCTGCAATTGCAGCAACAGGAAGACGGCTTTCTGCTGCAGAGTGGCCCGCTGCATCTGAATACCGATGACGTGCGCACCGCCACCCAGTTTTCCCTGCATCTGCCGGCGGATAAAGCCCAACCGCCATTCATGCAGCTGCAGGCCACCTTGCGCGATGTCCAGGCAGCCAAAAAATCCCTCTATCTGCCCGCAGGGGTGATTCCGCCCAAGCTGCTCACCTGGCTCGATGAATCCATTCTGGCCGGGCGACTGGTGCGCGGCGATATTCTGGTGCATGGCAATCTGGGCAAGGATCAGATTCCCAACCGGCGAATTCTGCTGGGCTTTTCGGTGGCGAATGCGGATTTGCGTTTTCTGCCGGATTGGGAGGAGCCGGTACGCCATGCGGATGCCGACGTGATCGTGGATCGCGGTGGCGTGTGGGCGAGCATCGTCAAAGGTGAATATTTCGGCCAGACCCTGACCTCCGGCCAGGTCACCATGCCGCGGGTGCCACAGGGCGAGCAGCACATTCTTCACGTCAATGTGACAACGCACGGACCGGCGGAGCAGGGTTTTCCGATCCTGCAGGTGACACCGCTGGGCGAGCGCACGGGCGAGGCGGTCAAGGACATGCAGCTGGCCGGCGACATGGCGGTGAAATTCGACCTGGCGGTGCCGCTGGACAAAGGCGAGCAGAAAACCCGGGCGTCAGCGGATGTGACGTTGCGCAACGGCCAGTTCCGTCTGCAGAGTCGCAATCTTCAGATCGATGCGGTGAGTGCCGATGTACATTTCGATCTGGAAAACGGGCTGTCATCGCCGGCGATCACCGGCAAGGCGCTGGGTGGTGATATCAGCGGCACCATCGACACGCAGCCACTGCAACAGGGTGGCCAGATCACCGCGCTGAACTTTTCCGGTACGGCGCAAATCGCTGCGCTGCAGGACTGGCTGAAACTGTCAGTGCTGGAGCCGCTGTCGGGCACCGCGCCCTATCAGATGGAGATGCAGATTCCGCTGGGTGACGCCCGTCAGCACAAGCACGGCTTCATCAATGTTACGTCGACTCTGCAAGGCGCCCGGGTTGATCTGCCGGAACCGTTTGCCAAAACTGCCCAGCGCAAACGGGATATGCGTGTGTGGCTGTCGCTGGATCGGAATCCGTCGCTGATGAGCGTACGTTACGGCAAGCTGTTTGAACTGTCAGTGCAGAGCAAGGATGGCGAATGGCAGAAGGGCAACCTGAGTCTGGGTGACCAGAAAGCCGTGCTGCCGGTCGAAAATCATTTTGCCGTTACCGGATCGGTGGAACGTTTTTCCACGACGGAATGGATGGCGGTACTGTCGCGCGTCCAGGGCAGTGCGCAACGCTACCAGGAGCCACTGAAATCCAACAAGCTGGTGCTGCTGGATCAGTCCCGGCTCGATATCGGCGAATTCGTGCTGGGGCAGACATCGCTGGGGCGTCAGCAGCTTTCCCTGCAGCGGCAGGGCCACAACTGGCTGGTGCAAACTGCAGGCGATGCCATCGACGGTTCCGCACTATTGCCGGCCTATATTTTTGCCGATGCCAACCTTTTCCCGCGGCAGGCCGTGCCGGTGGATGTGCAGATCGATCGCATCACCTGGCCCCGCGTCGAGGAGGAAACGAAGACAGAAACGACGCCGGAAGCGACCCCGGAAACGATTCCCGCAGCAGACGACTGGCAGCCAGTGGACATTTCGCCACGGGTGCTGCCGCCGCTGGATGTTACGATCAGGCGTCTGCAGTGGGGCGATGGCGATTTCGGTGACTGGGCCCTGAAACTGCGGCCGGTCAGTGACGGCATGCGCTTGCGGGATGTGCGGTTCCAGATGCGCGGTGTGGAATTTTCCGGTGAGGGCAGCTGGCGCGAACAGGGCGGCAATCGCAGCAGCCAGCTCAAAGGTCAGTACTCATCCAACAGCATTGCCAATGTCATGCGTGCCTGGGGCAGCGAGCCCACCATGGACAGCAAGACGCTCAATGGCAAGCTCGATATCCAGTGGCCCGGGGCGCCATTCGAATTCGCAGTCTCCCGCAGCCGTGGCAGCCTTGATCTGAAAATGACGGATGGCACGTTCTACAACGTGAAATCCGGCGTGGTCGGCAAGTTCTGGGGAGCGTTGAATTTTGAAACCCTGTTGCGGCGCCTGCAGCTGAACTTCAAGGATCTTCAGGAAAAGGACATGGTGTACGACGAGATCAAGGCCAATGCCCGCATTCATGACGGCGTACTGGCGGTGCAGGATCTGCAGCTGGAAAGCCCCGCGATCAAACTGCAGACCAACGGCAACGTGGATTTGAATAACAGCCAGCTGGACATGGTGATGAAGGTGACCGTGCCGGTGACCCGGAATCTGGTGCTGCCGGCAGCGGCGATTGGCGGTGTGCCTGCGGCAGCAGCGGTGTGGGCGGTGGAAAAAGTGCTGGGCAGCCAGTTCGACAAACTCACCACCATCCAGTACAGCGTCAAGGGTGGATTCGATGAACCCAAAGTCGAGATCATCGACTCGTTCAACATCATCCCGGACAAAGTCAGCGAAACTGTATTGTCGCCGGACAAAAAGGCCGACACCAGCAGCGGGAGCAAACCATGAAATGCCGTGTTGCCGCCATCCAGATGGTGAGTACGTTTGATGTGGAAGCCAACTTGCGCAGTGCTGAACAGCAGCTGCGGGCGGCGGCGGCAGCAGGCGCCGAACTGGCCGTGTTGCCGGAAAATTTTGCGGTTCTCGATAGCGACAATCTTTTGCGCTGGGCGGACGAGGAGCAGCGCAATCGTATTTTCAGCGGTTTTGTCGAAACCATGGCGCGCACCTTGGGGCTCTGGATTGTCGCCGGTACCATTCCCATGCGCAGTCGTCGCGACGGAACGCTGGTGGAGGGTAACCGGGTGCGCGCGGCTTCGATTCTGTTTGCGCCGGATGGTGCCGCGTTTGCCCGTTACGACAAACTCCATCTGTTTGATGTGCTGGTGGGGGATGCCCAGGGCCAGTATCGTGAATCTGCAACGTTTGAACCGGGCGATCAGCCCCTGGTGGTGGCAACACCGATGGCGCAGCTGGGGCTGACGGTCTGCTACGATCTGCGATTCCCCGAACTCTACAGCTGGCTGCAACAGGAAGGCGCCGACATCATCACGGTGCCGTCGGCCTTCACCTATCGCACCGGCGAAGCCCACTGGGAAGTGCTGCTGCGCGCCCGCGCCATCGAAACCCAGTGCTTCATCATTGCACCCAATCAGGGTGGCGTGCACTCGGCGCGGCGTACCACCTGGGGGCACTCCATGATCATCGATCCCTGGGGAACCGTGCTGGGTTGCCATGCCAACGGCCCCGGCCTGGTCATTGCCGATCTGGATCTGGATCAGTTGCGCGAACTGCGCACCAGCATGCCCCTGCAGCAGCACAAGCGTTTTTCCGCCACGTTCACGCCGTGATGCTGTTATCCTGAAACAAACCGGTTTTTTGCGAGTTGTATTATGTCCGCCCCGACCACCGATAGCCTTTCCCGCGTCACCGACTTTTTCCTGCCGGCCAATGGGCTGGACGTGCCGCAGTTGCAGCGCGTCATGGAATCGATGCTGCACCGGGGCGCGGACTTTGCCGACCTGTATTTCCAGCATGTGGTCAGTGAATCCTGGTCGCTGGAAGAAAGCAGCGTGAAAGACGGCAGCTACAGCGTGACCAGTGGCGTCGGTGTGCGGGCGGTAAGCGGGGAAAAATCCGGCTTTTCCTATTCCGACCAGATTGATGCCGGGGCCATTGGCCAGGCGGCGCTGGCGGCGTCCACGGTCGCCAAAGGGCAGGGCGGTGTACTGCATCCGGTGCAGACCCGCGCCATCGTATCACTCTATGCCGGCCGCAATCCCCTCGACAGTCTGACCCGGGAGCAGAAGGTGGAACTGCTGCAGCGCACTGATCGCTATGCCCGTCAGGCCGATCCCCGGGTGGTGGATGTCAGCGTCAGTCTGGCAGGCTCCTGGCAGCAGGTGATGGTGATGGCCAGCGATGGCACCCTGGCCGCCGACATCCGGCCACTGGTGCGGCTGAATGTTTCGGTGATCCTGCAGCACAACGGCAAGCGCGAGCGGGGCAGCTGTGGCGGTGGTGCCCGCTGCGGATACGACATGTTTGATGATGCCACCCTGCGGCTGTATGCCAGCGAAGCGGTCCGAATGGCGCAGGTGAATGTGGATGCCGACGATGCCCCCGCCGGTACCATGCCAGTAGTAGTGGGTGCCGGCTGGCCCGGCGTGCTGCTGCATGAAGCGGTGGGGCACGGTCTCGAAGGCGACTTCAACCGCAAGCAGACCTCGAACTATTCCGGCCGGGTGGGCACCCTGGTGGCATCCCCGCTCTGCACCATCGTCGACGACGGCACCCTGCCGAACCTGCGTGGTTCCCTGTCCATCGATGACGAAGGCACCCCGACCACCTGCACCACCCTGGTGGAAAACGGCATTCTGCAGGGCTACATGCAGGACAAGCTCAACGCCCGCCTGATGGGCGCCTCGCTGACCGGCAATGGCCGGCGGGAATCCTATGCCCATCTGCCCATGCCGCGCATGACCAACACCTATCTGCTGCCGGGTCAGGACGATCCTGCCGACATCATCCGTTCCGTGAAGAAAGGCCTGTATGCCGTGAATTTCGGCGGCGGCCAGGTGGACATCACGTCGGGCAAATTCACCTTTGCCGCCAGCGAGGCCTACCTGATCGAAGATGGCAAAGTCACCCGGCCGGTCAAGGGCGCCACCCTGATCGGCAACGGCCCGGACGTGCTGTCGAAAGTGTCGATGCTGGGGCACGATCTGGCGCTGGATCGCGGCGTTGGCACCTGCGGCAAGGACGGCCAGTCGGTGCCGGTCGGCGTGGGTCAGCCCACCCTCAAGATTGATGAACTGACCGTCGGCGGTACCCGCTGATCCAACTTTTCAGACAGCTGCTAGTCTTAACATCAGACGCGTCGTAATCCGCATAACAAAAGGAGATGGATGATGAAACGGCTGGCAGGTGTGGTAGTGAGCGTAGTGTTGATGACAACGGCTGCGGTGGCTGCAGAAAAAGAGGTGACCTTCAAGGTGCAGTCGGATGCGGAAGGGGATTTCGTCTGTCTGCATGTGCCCTTTGATCTGATGGCCGATCAGAAAATTGCCCAGGTCGTGAAGGACAAGGGCTACGACAGCATGAACAATCCCCAGGTGATCACCAGCGGCCCCAACATGTTTGTGTGCGGGCTGGTGAACGTAAAGTAATTTCTACAGATCGCTCAGTTCCCGCAGATAACGAAACAGCTTGCGACTCTGGGTCTTGTCCGTCTTTTCCGGATGGGCAAGATTCTGGTCGACTTCCTTCTTGGCATTGCGAACCAGCTGGCGCAGTTTCTGGGTGTCGACATTTTCGAAACGCCCGATGACCTCGCCAATCACGGTGTTATCGCCGTTGATCAGCTGATCCCGCAGCACTTCCAGATCATGAAAAGCGCGGGTGTTGAGCTGGTGCGCGCTATCGAATTCGTTGAGACGTTCTTCGATGGTGACCGTGTCTGCCTCGCGGATGATCTTGCCGATATAGTTCTTGTGACGGCGTAGCGCCTCGCTGTTGGGCTTGATGCGCTTGGCTTCGTCCAGCGCGGCAATCAGCTTGTCGGTCAGTGGCACTTTGGCCAGCTGCACATCCGACAATCCCAGCAGCCGCTCGCCGATTTTCTGCAGTCGCTCGGTTTCGCGCTTGAGTTGGCCTTTGGAAGGGCGTTCGTCTTCGCTTTCGCTGGAATAGGTATCGTCAAAATCAATCATGATCAGTAGCGGATGGCTTCGGATGGAATCAGAATTCGTTATCATACCATATCCACTCCCCGGCAGAGGCGTAACCCACCCATGAGTCTGACCCACTCCCAGCACACCCTCCGTGACAAGATCGCCCTGGCCCTTGATCTGGCCAGACAGGCGGGCGCCACGGCGGAAGTCGGCGTGTACCAGGATCACGGCATGGTGGCCTCGGTGCGGCAGGGCGAGGTCGATACCTTCGAGCTCACCCGCAATCACGGCTTTTCTGTCACCGTGTATCAGGGCCAGCGCAAGGGCCATGCCTCCAGCACGGATTTCAGCGCCGACGCGATCCGCCAGACCGTGCAGGCCGCCATCGATATCGCCCATTTCACCGCCGCAGATACCTGCAGTGGCCTGGCGGATGCGGCGCTAATGGCCACCGCCATTCCCGATCTCGACCTCTATCATCCCCGCACGCTGACCCCCGAACACGCCATCGCGCTGGCGCAGGCCTGTGAAGCGGCAGGACTGTCGCAACCGTCCATCTGCAACAGCGACGGCGCCACCATCGCCAGCGTTGAATCCATGCGCGGTTACGGCAACAGTCACGGCCTGATCGTCGCCTATCCGCAAACCCGTCATGCCGTCAGCTGCGCGTTGATTGCCAAACAGGGTGACAAGATGGAGCGGGGCGGCTGGTCGTTCAGTCATCGCAAGGCGGATTGTCTGCCAACCGTGGAAAGCGTCGGGCGCAAAGCAGCTGAACGGGCCAGTCGACGTCTGGGCAGTCGCACGGTTCCCACCGCCAATGTACCGGTGCTGTTCGCGGCAGAAATCGCCGGCGGTCTGCTGGGGCATCTGATCAGTGCGATTTCCGGCGGCAGCCTGTATCGCCACGCCTCGTTTCTGGAAGGCGCATTGGGGCAGACCATCATGCCGACGTGGCTGAGCGTGTCAGAGCAACCGCGGTTGCCCTGTGCAATCGGTAGTGCACCGGTGGATGGCGATGGCCTGCCCACCCGGGACAAAGCCTTTGTCGACAACGGCGTGCTGCAAAGCTACGTGCTGGGCACCTATTCCGGGCGCAAACTCGGACTGCCCAGCACGGCCAATGCCGGTGGCGTGCGCAACCTGCGCTGTACGGTGTCCCATGACTACGCTGACCTGCTCCGGCAGATGGATCGCGGCCTGCTGGTAACCGACGTGATGGGGCAGGGCGTCAATATCGTCAGCGGCCATTATTCCCGTGGTGCCGCCGGTTTCTGGGTGGAAAACGGCGAGATCCAGTTTCCCGTTTCCGAAATCACCATAGCGGGCAACCTGAAAGACATGCTCGCCAACATTGCGGGCATTGGTAACGACGTTGATGTGCGCGGCAACATCCAGACCGGCTCCATCCTGCTGGAACAGATGACCGTCGGCGGAAAATAAAAAAGCCCCGGTTTGAGGCCGGGGCGATGTATTCAACAATGTTCAAGTCGGAAAGCGTTTCAGAATTTACCGATCACCTTGACGGAATCGTCCACTGCGCCTGCATCGACAAAGCCAATGGCATCGGGATTGCGGGAAACGAGTTCTTTCACTTCGGCATCGCTGTCCAGCACCTTGGGTGGTACACCTTTGCCGGTAAAGATCAGGCGCGACCAGTAGGATTTCAGCTGCGCTTCGTCCTTGTCGATGACTTTGGAGACAAACTCGACGCGTACAGTGGAGCCTTCGGAGCGGTCAATCGGAATAGCGGTTTTGCCGCCGGGGAAGGTCTTGGTCTTCGCCATGTAAATCTTGGCGATATCGTCCTTGGCAATGGTGTCACCATTGGCCGGATTGACGATCACGGCGACTTCTGCCAAAGCAGTGCTCGCTGCGATACTCAAGGCAGAAGCGCACAGCAAATTACGAAACAGTGATTTCATGTTGGCGTCCTCCCTTAGTAGACCAGATCAATGGCGATGGCGATGGCGGCTGGCTTGACATCGTTGACCTTGTCATCCATTTCCATGTATTCCATCTTGAATGCGGCAGACGGATGGAAGTTGTAGCGGAAGCCAACGCTGTAGATGTCTTGGTCAGTCCGAGTCTGGCTGAATATTGCTAAGACACCATTGCGAAGATCGGGTGCAGATCTTAATGCCAGACCCAGCAGATTGTAGTTCGCTTGTAGCTCCGGTACATCTGCGATAGTCAGGCCTGGAACTGGTGCACCTGCCAGAAGGCCTGCGATTGCCCCCCCTAGTTGTGCTTGCTGGGTAGTTTTGCTCGCCACATCCTGATCAAAATCAGTCAGCACGGCGTTCAACGCATCTTCCTTCAGACCTGCTTCAGTGGTTTCAGCCGTGGCGTATACCGTCCATTTCCCAAAGCGAGCACCGCCGCTGATGTACCAGCTTGTCGAAGGATCACCACTGAAGGCTTCTCCTGCTGCCACTTCTGTGTATTCTGCGACAGCAAAGTACGCACCCGTATCAATGCTAATGCCCACACCATTAAAGGTTCCGAGGTCCGATTCGAGTAGCATATCGTCGATGGCTGACTGACTGACATTGAATGCAAGCAGCCCTTCTTCGAGGGAATCGAAGGCGTCAGCGCGGATTGAGGTTTCGCCTTCAGAGTGCACCAGTCGGAAGGTTAGCCAGTCGAAATTGAGACTCCATGTTGCTGTCCAGGAGTTTTCCGACTCCAGTGTTCCTAACTCGAGATCTGTACGTGTACGGTAAACGCCAAACGTTGCCAGCGACGTTATGGGTCCGATATCAGTTTGATATTCCGCCATCACACCGTCACTGGAATCAAAGCCACTCAAGTCGTAAACGCTATCTGGAGGCGAAATCCAGTGATAGGCATAACCGACATCCAAGAAATCGGAATACATGAAAAGCGGCGAGCGGAAGCGTCCGGCCTTTAGACTTACTTCGTCGGTCAATTCGTAAGTCAGGTAGGCCCAATTGAATTTCGCATCATAGCCTTCGCTGCCTTTTGCGATAATCTGGGCTGTTGCGGACAGTTTTTCCTGCAGGTCAGCCCGTGCTTGCAATGCGAACAGGCTGTTCTGCTGAAAATCGATCCGCTCGTCATAGCCGCGGAAACTGTCGCCAACCAGCTCATCCTTGTCCAGAACCTGTCCAGCGACAAATGAAGCAAAACCATCGAAACGTATGTCTGTAGCCATAGCGGGTGAAACCGCGAGTGCGAGCGCAGAAACAGCAAATCCTGCTTTTATTTTTGCTATTCTATTCATCCTTTTTCTCCTTGAATTGTACCTGTGATGAGAACACATCCTTATAGGGTGTAGTTCAAGAGCAAGGAAATTGCGTAATTTTAGTGCGAACTTTTATGACAGCTGTGTGTCACCAAGTGTTTCGCTCAGGATTGCAGGCACAAAAAAACGCCGACCTTGCGGGCCGGCGTTTGCGCTTCAGCTGAGGAGGCTGAGGTGTTACTTGGCGAAGTTCGCGCTTGGCGAATTCCCAGTTGACCAGGGCCCAGAATCCTTCCAGATACTTGGGACGCAGGTTGCGGTAGTCGATGTAGTAGGCGTGTTCCCACAGGTCAACGGTGATCAGCGGAGTTACGCCTGCTTCGGTGATCGGGGTGCCGGCGTTGCTGGTGTTGACGATGGCCAGGCTGCCGTCAGCCTTTTTCACCAGCCAGGTCCAGCTGGAACCGAAGTTGCCAACGGCCATCTTGTTGAATTCTTCCTTGAATTTGTCGAAAGAACCCCAGGTCTTGCTGATCGCGTCTGCTACGGCACCGGTAGGAGCGCCGCCGCCCTTGGGGCTCAGGCTGTGCCAGTAGAAGGTGTGGTTCCAGATCTGGGCTGCGTTGTTGAAGATGCCGCCGCTGGAGGTCTTGATGATGTCTTCCAGGCTCTTGCCTTCGAATTCGGTACCGGGAACCAGATTGTTCAGGTTGGTCACGTAAGCGTTGTGGTGCTTGCCGTGATGGAATTCCAGGGTTTCCACAGACAGGTGGGGAACCAGTGCGTCTTTGGCGTAGGGCAGTTCAGGTAAAGTGAAAGCCATGTCGTAATCCCTCTCTATTGGATCATGATCCAGGTTGAAGAAGGGCACACTTTAGCAGATTCCGGCGCGCCTTGTCATAGGTCAATAAAACCGAATCTTTTGATTTTTCAGTCAAATCCCCAGTGATTGTGCGTCTTGGTGGCGTTCTACAGGTACATGACAGTGGCGAGGCCGAGAAAGGCGAAAAAGCCGACGCAATCGGTGAAGGTGGTGAGAATGACGCCACCGGACAGCGCGGGATCGATGTTCAGCCGCTGCAGGATGATCGGCAAGGCGGCGCCGGCAATCGCGGCCAGCACCAGATTGATGATCATGGCGGCTCCGAGCACCAGGGCCAGGGTTTGATCATCGAACCAGAACCAGGCAACCACACCCACCACCACGGCCCACATCAGGCCATTGAGCGACGCCTACCGCGACTTCGCGGCCCAGCAGCCAGCGGGCGTTGGCGGAACCGACATGACCCAGCGCCATCCCACGAATGACCAGGGTCAGGGTCTGGGTGCCGGCAATGCCGCCCATGCTGGCGACGATGGGCATCAGCACGGCCAGCGCCACGACCTTTTCCAGGGTGCCTTCGAACAGGCCCACCACCGCTGATGCCAGGAACGCGGTGAGCAGGTTGATGCCCAGCCAGATCGCCCGAGCGCGCGGTGCGGATGACGGGGGCAAAGGTATCCTCATATTCATCCAGACCGGCCATGCTCATCAGCGAGTGGTCGGCGCCTTCGAGAATCACGTCCACCACGTCGTCGACGGTGATACGGCCCAGCAGCAGGCCATCGGCATCCACCACGGGTGCACTCACCAGGTCTTCCCGCTCGAAGATCGAGGCCACGTCTTTGGCCGGCAGATCCGCCCGGATCACTTCGCAGTCAGTGATCATGGCTTCCCGCACCAGCATGGTGGGGTCTTTCACCAGCAGGGTGGCCAGCGGCAGGGTGCCGACAAACTTGCCTGAGCGGTTGACGACCAGCAGGGTGTCGGTGGCGTCTGGCAGGGATTCATGCCGGCGCAGATAACGCAGCACCACATCCAGCGAAATATCCGGCCGCACGGTGATGATATCGGTGTTCATCAGGCGGCCGGCGGTGTCTTCCGGATAGGACAGGATCGCTTCGATGCGATGGCGATTCTGTTCGTCCATGGATTCCAGCACGCTGCGCATGACCTTGCGCGGCAGTTCCTGCAGCAGGTCGGCCAGGTCGTCGTCCTCGAAATCCAGCGCTACGCTGACGATTTCGGCGGCGTCCTTGTCACGCAGGAAGTAGGCGGCGATTTCTTCGTTCAGGTATTGCAGTACATCGCGCTGGTCTTCTGGTTCCACCAGCGTCCACAGCAGATTACGCTCCCGTGGCGGGGAGGATTCCAGCAGGTGGGCGATTTCTGCCGATGACATGCCCCGCAGCATGTGACGAACGTCCGCAAAGGTGCCGCTTTCCAACGCTTCGAGGAAGGTATGGAGCTGATCCTGGGTTTCAAGATTGGCGGCGGTTTTTGCCATCAAGGGCCTCGCGCGGACAACGGGGTTTGATAGAAGTGTAGGCGGAAAAGCAGTGGTACCGCCTGCCGGGATGCGCAGATGTTAGCGGAAAACGCGCCGGGGTGCGCGGCGAATTACTCGGGTTCGTCGAAGCGGTTGTTGATCAGGGCTTCGATATCGGCAAGGGCTGCTTCCGCGTCGTCGCCATCAATGATGAATTCCAGGTCGGTGCCTTTGCTGGCGGCGAGCATCAGCAGTGACATGATGCTTTTGGCATCCGCCAGCTGGCCATTGCGGTTGATCTGGATCTGGCTGGAGAAACGGGTAGCCGTGGCTACCAGCTTGGAGGCGGCCCGTGCATGCAGGCCCAGTTTGTTGATGATGGTGAGTTGTTTTGTGATTGCCATGACTGCGCACTTCCACCCGTGAGACGCGAGTATCGCAAGTCACAGCTCCCGGTGTCTAGCCTGGATGTTGCTGAAATGCGGCTGCAATGCTGTCACCAGTTGTTCGGTGATGTAGACAGAGCGATGCTGGCCACCGGTGCAACCGATGGCGATGGTCATGTAGCTGCGGTTGTTGGCGGCGAAGCGCGGCAGCCACTTGTCCATGTACGCCAGGATGTCGGCAATCATTTCCCGTACCGGTTCGTGTTCCGCCAGAAAATCCTGTACCGGTTTGTCGCGGCCGGTGAGTGCGCGCAGATGGGTAACCCAGTGGGGGTTGGGCAGGCAGCGCACGTCGAATACCACGTCGGCGTCCTTGGGAATGCCGTTCTTGAAACCGAACGATTCGATCAGGATGGCCATGGTGTCGGTGTCTTCACCCACGCGAACCTTGATCTGGTCCCGCAGCTGATGCAGCGTCAGGCTGGTGGTGTCGATGATCAGGCTGGCGGACGAGGCAACCGGATTGAGAATTTCCCGCTCGCGCTCGATGGCTTCCCGCAGCGTATTGGTGTCGTTGCTGATCGGGTGTTTGCGCCGTGTTTCGCTGAAGCGCTTGATCAGGGTCTCGTCGTCGGAATCCAGGTAGATGACCTGATGCTCAACGCCCTGGCCGGTCAGATCCCGCAACAGGTTGGGCAGCCGGTTCAGCTGGCCACCGGCGTTGCGGGCATCAATGCCGATGGCCACCATGGAAACCTTGGCATCAGCGCGCAGTTCCCTGATCAGGTTGGGCAGCAGGCTGACGGGCAGGTTGTCGACACAGTAATAGCCGATGTCTTCCAGTACATGCAGGGCGGTGGTTTTTCCCGAGCCGGAGCGGCCGCTGATGATCACCAGTTTCATGTCGGTTGTCCGCTTAGAGTGGGGTCACCAGTTCGTCATACACCGCTTGTGTGTCTGCCGCATGACGGATACGTTCGCGGCGTTGGTCGTTGTTGAAAAGCGTGGCGATTTTGGCGAGCAGGTTGAGGTGTTCCTGATGGGCGTCTTGCGGGACGAGCAGGACGAACAGCATGTCCACCGGCTGGCGGTCGACGGAATCGAAATCCACCGCGTTTTCCAGCTTGATGAAGGCGCCGACGGCATTGGCGCAGTGCAGCGCGCGGCAGTGGGGAATGGCAATGCCCTTGCCCAGCCCGGTGCTGCCCAGCTTTTCCCGGGAAATCAGGTTGTCGAACAGTTCATTGGGGTCCAGTTCGGGCAACTGCCGGGCGATCAGCCCGGCAGCGGTTTCCAGAACTTTCTTTTTGCTTCCGCCCGGGACGTGTTCAAACACGCGATCCGGGCTAATGATGTCAGCAAGTTCCATAACAGGTTCTGTCTGAGTAGTCGGAATGGAGCCGGTATGTTACCAGCTTTTCATCTTTTCCTTGTGCTTGAGCACCTGGCGGTCCAGCTTGTCCGACAGCATGTCAATGGCGGCATACATGTCTTCGGATTCGGCATTGGCGAACAGGTCGGCGCCCTTGACGCGGACGGTGGCTTCGGCTTTCTGGCGGTTCTTTTCGACGCTGAGAATGGCCTGGATACTGGTAATGTCGTCAGTGTGGCGAATCAGGCGCTCCAGCTTTCCGGATACATAGTCCTTCATTGCATCAGTCACTTCTACATGGTGTCCGCTGATGTTGATTTGCATAAGCCACTCCTTATCGTGGTTGCTTGGTTTGTGCCGGCAGCCATACCGCTGGCTCCCGGTGCGGGATGACGAATCACCCCTTTTTTGTTATCAGTCTATCCCCGCTGCAGGCCGTTTTATTGATGGCCGACAGATTCCGGTGGATTTACACCAGTCGTTTACGCTCGTTTGATGGCGGAATGAGCATGGCCTCACGGTATTTGGCGATGGTCCGGCGCGCCACCTGGATATCCTGTTCGGCCAGAATGTCAGCAATCTTGCTGTCACTTAAGGGCTTGCGCGGATTTTCCGCTGAAATGAGTTTTTTGATGATCGCACGAATGGCGGTGGACGAACATTCCCCACCTGAGCCGGTGCTGACATGGCTGGAGAAGAAGTACTTCAGCTCGAATACGCCCCGTGGCGTGTGCATGAATTTCTGGGTGGTGACCCGGGAAATGGTGGATTCGTGCATGCTCACGGCTTCGGCAATGTCATGCAGGACCAGCGGTTTCATGGCTTCTTCGCCGTGTTCGAGGAAACCGATCTGGTGTTCGACGATCTTGGTGGCCACCTTGAGCAGGGTTTCATTGCGGCTCTGCAGGCTCTTGATGAACCAGCGGGCCTCCTGCAGGTTGTTCTTCAGGAAGGTGTTGTCGCTGCTGTTGTCGGCCCGCTGGATCAGTGATGCATAGCTGCTGTTCACTTTCAGGCGGGGCGTTGCTTCCGGGTTCAGTTCCACTCTCCAGCGTCCCTTGTCCTTGCGCACGATGACATCCGGTACCACATACTGGGTCTCATCGGTTTCGACACTGCTGCCGGGGTAAGGGTTCAATGTCTGGATCAGGGCAATGGCGTCTTTCAGGCGCAATTCGCTGAGCCGGGATTTGCGCATGATCAGGGTGAAGTCGCGGGAACCAAGGGCTTCAAGGTACTGATCGGCCACCAGAATGGCGTCTTCACGTTCCACCGAGCGGGGTAGCTGACGCAGCTGGATCAGCAGGCATTCCCGCAGGTCCCGGGCGCCCACGCCCGGTGGATCGAAATGCTGGATGCGATGCAGCACCGCGACGACTTCTTCAATGCTGACAATGGCATCGTCGCCTTCTTCCGGCTCGATCTGTACGCCCATGGCCTCGAGTTCCTGCTTCTGCAGGGCCACGATGTCGGCCACGATGTCCTGTTGTGCCAGCACGGCGTCGCGGATTTCCTCGACAGTCTGGGTCAGATATCCCTTGGTGTTGATGGCTTCGATGATGGCCATGGCGATGACCTTGTCCATGTCCGACATGGGGGTCAGGTTCAGTTGCCACAGCAGGGTGTCATAAATGGACTCAGGTGCGCTGTTACGGCTTTCAAAGTCGAAATCATCGTCTTCACCGCTGCTGCCCGACGGGCCGGCGGCGCCATCGAACAGCGTGTCCCAGTCGCTGTCCACCGGCAGTTCGTCCGGCATTTCCTTGCCTTCCAGGTCGACCGATATTTCATCTGCGTTCTGGGTGGAAGGGGTGTCGGTGGTGCTGGTGTAGTCGCTCGCCTTGGCGAAGTCGATCAGGTCGGAAAAGTCATCAGTGGTGGCTGTGTCGGTGCTGCCGGCATCGCTATCACTGCCGGAATCGCTGTCACTGCCATCGGCGCGGGGCTCTTCGATTTCCAGCAGCGGGTTGGATTCCAGGGCTTCCTGGATTTCGGTTTGCAGATCGAGGGTCGAAAGTTGCAGCAGGCGGATGGCCTGTTGCAACTGGGGTGTCATGGTGAGGTGTTGGCCAATTTTAAGTTGTAACGATGGCTTCATTGCGACCTGCTACATCCGGAAATGCTGCTGTTACATGACGGTGACGGTAATGTCCCCCCGCGTTTTTCGTCAATCAAATTGTATCCAGTATCAATGGCTTACTTCGATTAACCGGGTGCACTCCAATTCCATTGTAAGAGCGAAGTGGCGGCAAAGCAATTTACATGCCTGATTTCGCTTAGAACTTTTACATATGGAATTGCTGGCCCAGATAAACGTCCCGGACTTTCTGGTTTTGCAGGATCAGCGCGGGCTCGCCTTCGGCAATGATGTGGCCTTCGCTGACGATGTAGGCCTTTTCGCAGATATCCAGGGTATCGCGCACGTTGTGGTCGGTAATCAGTACGCCGATACCCCGTTCCTTGAGGTGAGTAATGATCTGTTTGATGTCCGCCACCGAGATCGGATCGACGCCGGCGAAGGGTTCGTCCAGCAGGATGAAGGCGGGATCGGTGGCCAGGGCGCGGGCGATTTCCACCCGGCGGCGTTCACCGCCGGACAGGGCCTGACCAAGGGATTCGGCAATGTGGCCGATATGGAATTCCTGCAGCAGCTGCTCCAGTTTTTCCTGGCGCTGCTTTTTGCTCAGGTCCTTGCGGGTCTGCAGGATGGCCATGATATTTTCGCGCACTTTCAGGCGGCGGAATACGCTGGCTTCCTGGGGCAGGTAGCCGATGCCGCGGGCAGCGCGACCATGCATGGGCAGATGGGTGATGTCGGTTTCATCGATCAGGATGCGGCCCTTGTCCTGGGGAATAATGCCGATGATCATGTAGAAACAGGTGGTCTTGCCGGCACCGTTGGGGCCCAGCAGGCCCACGATCTGACCGCTTTCAATGGAGATGGAAACATCTTCCACCACTTTGCGGCCCTTGTAGGCTTTGGCCAGATGAGATGCTGTGAGTCGGGTCATGGTGCGGGTTTCGCTGGCTCTTCTGCAGGGGGTGTAGTGCCTTGTGGCGCAATGTCGGCTGCTGATGGCAGGATCATTTCCACCCGCCCGGTACCGGCCTCACCCTTGGGGGTGTCCTTGGTCTGGCCTTCGGCCCGCAGGCGCTGGCTCTGGATTTCGTAGGTGATTTCCTCACCCTTGAACACGTTTTCGTTCTGCACCACTGAGGCTTTGCGGCGCAGCACCAGGGTTTGGTCTTTCACCTGGTAGTCGATGGTGAGGGCGGTGGCAGTGACGGCTGGCTGGTTCGCCGCCGGTTGCTGGGAAAATTGCGCTGGTTTGCCCTCGGCGCTCACCAGGTTCACTTTGCCCTGCTCGGTGGATATGTGCAGGCGCTGGGCGCTGATCTTCAGGCTGCCCTGGGTCAGTACGACATTGCCCTGATAGGTGGCAGTACCGTCCTTTTCGTCCAGGGTGGCGCTGTCCGCCACGATTTTCAGTGGTTGCAGGCGATCGCTTTCCAGTGCCCATGCGGGTGTCAGCAACAGCGCCAGCAGCAGCGCGAGCCACTCAGGATTTTTCGGGTTCATAAATGCTGGTTACCTGGCTCTTCAAGGTGATCTGATTATTGTTCAAGTCCGCTTCGAGGCCCAGTGCCTCGATGTAAATGCCATGCTGGCGAATGAAAACCCGGTCTTCCGTAGTGGCCCGGGACGCGGTTGCCGACAGGGTCAGGGTGTCAGTTTCCAGGGTGGCCGGATTGGTTCGGCCCTGCTGTTCGATGGTGACATTGCCGCGCAGGTGGATTTCTTCGCCCAGCGCGTCGGAGCTGCCTTCGCTGGCGGTGGTTTTCCAGGCGGGCGCCTGCCCCTGAAACAGGGTGAGGTCCGGGCGGATGATCAGGTTGCGATCGGCATCGAGAAACTGCTGGATCTGCTCGGCGCGGAGCAGGAAATGTTTCTGACCTTCCTTGTTGAAACGGATCTGTTCCACCTGGTAGGTGATCAGGTCGGGCTGGGTGTCCTCGCCTGTGGCGCTGCTCTCGGATTCGAACCAGCTTTCCCAGTCCGAATAGCCGAGCAGGGCGATCACGAAGGCACCCAATAGCAGGCTGGTCAACAGCGACTGCAGATTCTGGGTCATCCCAGATAGCCTTCAACGATGCGATCCCAGGTACCCTGGGCGGTCATCAGCCACTCGCAGAATTCCCGTACCGCACCATCGCCACCGCCTTTGGTCATCACCAGGTCGGCGTGCTGGCGCACGATGGGCAGGGCGTCGGCCACGGCTACGCCAATGCCGGCAAAGCGGATGGCGGACAGGTCGGGCAGGTCGTCGCCCATGTAGGCAACCTGATCGGGTGTCAGTCCAAGCGGTTCCATCATTTCCTTGAGGGCGACGATCTTGTCTTCCCGCCCCTGGATCAGCTTGTCGATCTTCAGGTCGCTGGCGCGCTTTTTAACCAGTTCAGATGTACGGCCAGTGATGATCGCGATCTCTACGCCGGTGGAACGTAGCAGCTTCAGACCCAGACCGTCCTTGACGTTGAAGGCCTTGGTCTCGTTGCCGAAATCGGTGTAGTACAGACGGCCATCGGTCATGACTCCGTCGATGTCGAAAGCCACCAGTTTGATGGCCTGGGCGCGTTTGCGCAGCGTATCTTTCATTGGCAAGGGCTCGGTCACATTACACCGGCGCGCAGCAGGTCATGCATGTTGAGCGCGCCCACGGGCTTGTTGTCATTGTCCACCACCATCAGGGCGGTGATTTTCTTCTGATCCATCAGGTTCAGGGCCTCCACTGCCAGGATGTGGGCGTGGACGGTTTTGGGGTTCTTTGTCATGGCGTCGCGGATCAGGCCGGTCTTGATGTCCAGTCCGTGATCCAGGCCCCGGCGCAGATCGCCGTCGGTGAACACGCCGACCAGGGTGCCGCTGTCATCAATAATGCCGGTCATGCCCAAGCCCTTGCCGCTCATTTCAAGCAGGGCTTCGCTCACGGTGGCGCTGGCGTTCACCAGCGGGATGTCCTTGCCGGTGCGCATGATGCTTTCCACCAGTAGCAGCAGGCGTCGGCCCAGGCTGCCGCCGGGATGGGACAGGGCAAAGTCGTCAGCGGTGAAACCGCGGGCTTCCAGCAGTGCCACGGCCAGAGCATCGCCCATGACCAGGGTCGCAGTGGTGCTGGCGGTGGGGGCCAGGCCCAGCGGGCAGGCTTCTTCCTGTACGGATACGTCCAGATTCACATCCGCCTGGGTGGCCAGGGGCGAGGTCGGCACACCGGTCATGCTGATCAGCGGAGCGCCCTTGCGCTTGATGACGGGCAGGATTGACAGGACTTCGTCGGTTTTGCCGGAGTTGGAAATGGCGATCACCACGTCTTCGCCCTTGATCATGCCCAGATCACCATGGCTGGCTTCGCCGGGATGCACGAAGAAGGACGGGGTGCCGGTACTGGCCAGGGTGGCAGCGATCTTGTTGCCGATATGGCCGGATTTGCCCATGCCGGTAACGATCACGCGGCCCTTGCAGGCCAGGATGATTTCGCAAGCACGCTGGAAGCTGGCGTCGATGCGTTGATGGAGCGCCTGGGTGGCGGCGGCTTCGATATCCACTACCCGGCGGCCGGAACGAATGAAGTCAACACTCATTAGGGGGTTCCCGTATCGCGTAATCGCTGCAGTGTAAACCAAGATAAAGGCAGTGTCAGACCTGCACGGTGTCCCGGTACAGCATCACCAGATAGGCCACGTAGCAGGACAGCAGCAGGCCGCCCTCGACTTTCGACAGCTGGCGTGTCTTGCGTGGCCACAGAATAAAGACGGTCAGGAGCAGGGTGATGCCCACCATGCTGCCATAATCGCGTATGAATTCATGCTGGCTGATCTCGATCGGGTAGATCACGGCGGCCGCCGGCAGTACGGCGATCAGATTGAAAATGTTGGAGCCGACGATGTTGCCCAGGGCGATATCATGATGCTTGCGCAGGGCACTGGCCACTGATGCGGCCAGTTCCGGCAGACTGGTGCCAACCGCGACGATGGTCAGGCCGATGACGATTTCGCTGACGTCGAGTGCCCGGGCAACCTCGATGGCACCCCACACCAGCAGGCGAGAGGCAGCAACCAGCACCACCAGGCCGATGACAAACCAGACAATGGATGCCTTGAGGCTGATATCGGGGATTTCGGCGGCCTCGGCCGGATCGATCAGCTCGTCGGCGTGCTCTTTCTTGTAGCGGATCATCAACAGCATCAGTGCCGCCAGCATGGCAATCATGGCGAAGCCGTCATTCTGACTGAGCAGTTGATCGTAAAGCAGGAATCCTGCGGCCGCGGTGACCGCCAGCAGGGCAGGCAGGTCTTCTTTCAGCAGGCCCTGTTTGACCGGCAGGGCGGCAATCAGCGCTGTTATGCCCAGTACCAGTCCCATGTTGGCGATGTTGGAGCCCACCGCATTGCCGAATGCCAGTTGCGGCGACTCCGCCAGCGCGGACATGATGGAAACGACGATCTCGGGGGCCGATGTGCCGATGGCGACGATGGTCAGGCCGATCATGGCTTTGGAAATGCCGGAGCTTTCCGCCAGGCCGACCGCTCCGTCAACGAATTTGTCCGAACTCCACACCAGTAACACCAGTCCCGCGATGATCGCAGCAAAGGCAAGCAGCATATCGGTATCCGCCATAGCAAAAGGGTTCAGGGAAGGGCCTGCAATGTAATGAGAAAGACTGCGTCACGCAAGCGAGGTTCCGCATTTTTCCTTTACCGGCCAGGATGCTATAGTGCCGCCTTTACCCGTCAGGGACTTGCGTGTCATCCAGCAGGAAACTCATGTCGTCCGATTCAGAAAACTACGTCGAAATCCGCAATATGTCCTTTTACCGGGGCGAGCGGGCGATCTACAAGAACGTGAATATCCGCATTCGCAAGGGCAAGGTGACTGCCATCATGGGCCCCAGCGGCACTGGCAAGACCACCCTGTTGCGGTTGATTGGCGGCCAGCTCAAGCCGGATCAGGGCGACATCATTGTGGATGGTCACAGCATCCCCAGGCTTTCCCGTCATGAATTGTTTGAGGTGCGCAGCAAGATGGGCATGCTGTTCCAGAGCGGGGCGCTGTTCACCGACCTGTCTGTATTCGAAAACGTGGCCTTTCCCCTGCGAGTCCATACCAATCTGCCGGATGACATGATCCGCGATCTGGTGATGATGAAGCTGCAGGCAGTGGGCTTGCGTGGCGCCCGGGATCTGATGCCCAGCGAGCTGTCCGGCGGCATGGCGCGGCGGGCGGCGCTGGCGCGGGCCATCGCGCTGGACCCTGAGCTGGTCATGTATGACGAACCTTTCGCGGGTCAGGACCCGATGGCGATGGGGGTGGTGGTGCAGCTGATCCGGCTGCTCAATGATGCCCTTGGCCATACCAGTATCGTGGTTTCCCACGACGTGCATGAAACCGCGAGCATCGCCGACTATATCTATGTGATTGCCGATGGCGAGGTCATTGGTGAAGGCACTTCCGAGGAAGTCATGAATTCCGATCTGCCCCGCGTGCGCCAGTTCATGCAAGGCCTTCCGGACGGGCCGGTGCCTTTCCATTATCCGGCCCGCCCGCTGGCGGATGATTTCCTGCGGGGGACCAGCAAATGATTCAGCGCATCCAGCGTTTCGGGCGAAGGGGTGTCGAATTTCTCGAAGCCATCGGCCGTTCCGGTCTGTTTCTGTTCCATGCCTTGTGGGCATTGCCCAATTTCCGTACCAACGTGCCGCTGACCATCCGCCAGATCTATGCCGTGGGCGTGCTGTCGCTGGTGATCATCGTGGTGTCTGGTCTGTTCATCGGGATGGTGTTGGCCCTGCAGGGCTACAACATTCTGAACCGGTTTGGCAGCGAGCAGGCGCTGGGTCAGATGGTGGCGTTGAGTCTGTTGCGGGAACTGGGTCCGGTGGTGGCTGCACTGCTGTTTGCCGGACGGGCCGGTTCTGCTCTGACCGCCGAGATCGGCCTGATGAAAGCCACCGAGCAGCTGGCCAGCATGGAAATGATCGGTGTCGATCCCCTGCGTCGCATCATTGCGCCACGGTTCTGGGCCGGCTTCTTCTGCATGCCGACGCTGGCCATCATCTTTTCTGCCGTGGGTATCTGGGGCGGCTATCTGGTCGGCGTACCCTGGCTGGGCGTCGATGAAGGCTCTTTCTGGGCCAACATGCAGGATTCTGTCGAATGGGGTGAAGACGTCATGAATGGCTTCATCAAGAGTGTGGTGTTCGGGATCGTGGTGACCTGGATCGCAGTATTCCAGGGCTATGACACGGTGCCCACCTCGGAAGGTATCAGCCGTTCCACCACCCGTACGGTGGTGTATGCATCCCTGGCCGTCCTTGGCCTCGACTTCCTGTTAACCGCTGTCATGTTTGGAGATCTTTGAAATGCGTATGCGAACCCTGGAATTGACCGTTGGCGCTTTCATGCTGGCAGGGGTGCTGGCGCTGGTATTCCTGGCTCTGCGGGTGAGTGGTCTGAGCATGGAAAGCGGCGAGGAAACCTACCGTATCAAGGCCAAGTTTGAAAACATCGGCGGGTTGACTGCCCGGGCCAAGGTCACCATGGCCGGTGTGGTGATTGGCCGCGTATCCAATATCTACCTGGATCATGATGACTTTGTCGGTGTGGTCGAGATGGATATCTACAAGAGCGTGAACAACCTGTCGGTGGACTCCTCAGCCTCGATCCTGACCGCCGGCGTGCTTGGCGAGAAATATATCGGCCTGATGGTGGGTGCTGAAGACGACAACCTCAAGGAAGGCGATGAAATCGTCAACACCCAGTCTGCCCTGGTGCTGGAAGACCTGATCGCCAAGTTTGTGGTCGGCAAGGTCAGCGAGGGTGACAGCGGTGAGTAAGATTGTCCGCGTGGATGATGGCTGCATGGCGGTGGAAGGTGACATGCAGGTGGCCAATGCGGTCAGCCTGCGCGCCCAGGGTGAGGCGCTGCTGCAGACCCTGAACAGCCCGGTGACCGTGGATCTGCAGGGCGCGACCGATGTCGGAAGCGTGGGGGTGTCGGTGGTGCTGAGCTGGATGCGCAAGGCCGAGCAGCTGGGCAAGCAGCTCAAGGTCGTCAACATGCCGGACAAGATGCGGGATGTCAGCCGGGTCAGCGGTCTGGAGCAACTCCTGAACAGTTAGTGACCCGCCCCTATCTGCCCCAAAGGATCACAATCCATCAGGGTTCTGCCCTGATCTGCAACTGCTTTTGCTGCCGGATTTGTTTACAATACGCGACCCTGATTGCTAACGGCTCGACTGAGCCTCTGTAGAGTAAATCCTAAGATGATTAGTGCAGAAGACATCAAGCAACGTCTGGAAGCCGGTATCGCGGATGCCGAAGCCCTTGTGCGCCTGGACGGCAACAAGTGCGTGGTTGCTGTCGTTTCTCCCGCCTTTGAGGGCTTGCGCCCGGTTAAAAAGCAGCAGCTGGTTTATGGCTGCCTGAATGAACTCATCGCCAGCGGCGAACTCCATGCGGTCAGCATGCATACCTATACTCCCACCGAATGGGCAACCCAGAAGAAACTGGGTGTTCCCGGGCTCTGATCACGAGGCCACATCATGGATAAACTGATCATCACCGGGGGCAGAGCGCTCGACGGTGAAGTGCGCATGTCCGGCGCCAAGAATTCCGCCTTGCCGGTGCTGGCTGCAACGCTGCTGGCCAGCGAGCCGACCAAGGTCTGCAACCTGCCGCACCTGCAGGACATCACCACCATGATCGAGTTGCTCGGTCAGATGGGGGTTGAACTCATCATCGACGACAAGCTGAACGTGGAAGTTGATGCCAAGACCATCAAGGAACTGAACGCGCCTTACGAGCTGGTG
>JAWKZS010000010.1:0-137151 GCA_041395845.1 Gammaproteobacteria bacterium | reverse complement strand
TGGAAATTCCAGTGGCGTAACCATGCCTTAGTTTTCTGCTGCACGTTGGGGCCACATTTGGAAACCAGCCAGGCGTTGCCATCAAACAGGTCCACCAGTTTGGCGATGCTATCGAAAGCGTAGGCGCTCGGCGGTGTTTCCAGCGCCTTTTCCAGGGTGCCCCCCAGAAATGACGTGTCGGCTTTGCCGCCAATGACTGGGCCAATGATGACCCTTCCAATGTCTATCCCAATTTTGGGTAGGGATCTGCGTTTCATAATATTGTTCCTCAAGGATGTAAATGTTGAGGTGCAGTGTAGGGAGATTGGCTATAATTCAGAACTATCGTTTAAATATACGCTATAGTATGAAATTATAATGAGATCCGATTGGTTAGAATCATTCCTCGTATTCAGTGACACGCTGAATTTCACCCGCGCGGCCGAAGCGCTGCATATATCGCAGCCCGCCTTGCATGTGAAAATCAGCAAGCTCAGTGAGTATGTTGGCAAACCGCTCTATCACAAGTCGGGCAGGAACCTGCTACTAACAGCAGAAGGACAACAGTTGCAGGCATTCGCCAGAGACCAGTCCGAGCAGGCAGCAAGTTTCTTGCAGATTCTTCGCAATGGCAGTGCAGTTCAGGATGTTTGCTTGAGTGCTGGGGAAGGCACCTTCCTCTATCTTCTGGGTGACGCTATTTCGGCCTTTATGAGTCGTTCATCCCACAAGCTGAGAATCAGAACCGGTACTCAGAGTGATGTCGTTAAAGACGTTTTGTCGGGTGAGGCCCACGTGGGTATTACCCCTCTGGATTCAGTCAACGAAAGCCTGGCATGTAGGCCCTACTCGGAAGTCGGACAAATGCTGGTGATGCCGGCCGCTCACCCGCTGGCTTCAAAGCGTAAAGTCGGGCTTAAATCATTAAATGGTGAGAGACTGATTGTGCCATCGGAAAATAGGCCCCACAGAATCCTAATCAATCGGTTGCTTATGGACTTGAAGGTGGATTGGAACGTATCAGTTGAGGTTGATAGTTGGGAGCTGATGCTGAATTTCGTCAAGCACGGCATGGGGCTTGCCATCGTCAATGAGTATTGTCAGATCCCGGACGAATTGGTTGCTAAACCGTTACCAGAATTCCCGGTGATACAATTTCAATTAATCAAACGCCGTCATGCGTCCGATAGATGGGCTGTTAACGAGCTGGAAGCAGCTTTGATCGAGCATAAGGATCACTGGAAAAATGAGCGGAAAAAGTGCCAATAGAACGAAAAATGAGTTGATCAGTCTAAGCCGCACCGTTTCGCATGCGCTTCGTCACGCGCCAGATGAATATGGCATGCGGCTTGACAGATTGGGCTGGATTGAAATACCCGTACTGCTGCAAGCGCTCGGAAAGCGCAGTAAACGTTGGGAAGGTTTGAGCGAAGACGACCTGATTGCCATGGCTGGGGCAGGTGAAAAGCAGCGGTATGAGTTCGAAGGCTCCCGGATTCGCGCGATCTACGGCCATTCAATCCCTGGCCCTATTGAGTATGTGGAAGCCGTACCACCAGATATTTTGCTGCACGGAACGACATCTGAATTCGCGGCATTGATTCTTGAGCAGGGATTAAAATCGATGAAACGACAGTATGTGCATCTGTCGGCGGAGCAGGACACTGCTCGGGAAGTCGCTCTTCGTCGTACCGAGCATCCAGTGCTATTGAGGATCGATGCAAAGGCAGCGTATGAGGTTGGTACCAAGTTTTATAGGGGAAATGAGAAGGTGTGGTTGGCTACTTACATTGATAGCAAGTTCATTTCGGAAAAGTAGAGCATCAACTGAAATCTCAATGAGACAAGGAAGCTCCAAAAACACAGCCGCACTAACAAGCGCATTTTTATATACAAATCATAAGCTTATTAATTTTGCCAAACTTTGCTATCAATCGGTGGCCAAACTATGGTTTCCGGAACACCAGGATCGGGGTTTTTTAATGCCTGATTAACGGTTGTCATACACCCCTCACTCCCTATACTGACAGGACCTCGCCCAGGCTCCGCCATTGTCGGAGCACCCCCTGAGCAACGAAAAGGACTGAGTCATGTCTCACGCACCTTCGTGGAAGAGGGCTGGATCAGCTGTGCTGATTCCAGTGTTTGTTCCTGCGGTTATCGTCATCATCTTGCTGGTTGCCGGCACGGTCAGTAATCCAACCCTGGCCGGCGCGCTGTTCAAATCCACCCTCGCCTTCATCACCCAGACGTTCGGCTGGTTTTACATGCTGGCGGTGGCGTTTTTTCTGGTGTTCGTCGTTGGGCTGGCGCTGTCCCCCTGGGGCAAGGTGAAGCTCGGTCCCGATCATGCCGATCCGCAATACAGCTTTCCAGTCTGGTTCGCCATGCTGTTTTCTGCCGGTTATGGCATCGCGTTGCTGTTTTTCGGCGTCGCCGAACCAGTCCTGCACTATGCGGCACCACCGGCGGGTGCGCCCGAGACGGTCAATTCCGCGCGTCAGGCCATGCAGATTGCGTTTTTTCACTGGGGCTTTCACATCTGGGCCATCTACGGTCTGGTGGGGCTGGTGCTGGCATATTTTTCCTTTCGCCATGGCCTGCCCCTGTCGATCCGGTCTGCACTGTATCCGCTGATCGGTGATCGCATCTACGGACCGCTGGGGCACGCCGTGGATGTGTTTGCCATTCTCGGCACGCTGTTTGGCATTGCGACGACGCTGGGCCTGTCGGTGGCCCAGATCAACGCCGGGATTCACTATCTGTGGGAAGCGATTCCGATCAGCCCGACGGTACAGGTGATCAGCATTGCCATCACCACCACCCTGGCGATCGGCTCTGTCGTGGCGGGGATGGACAAGGGCGTGAAGCGGCTGTCGATTCTGAACATGGCGCTCGCAATTCTGCTGATGCTGTTTGTTTTCATCGTCGGCCCCACCGTGCATATCCTCGAAACCTTTCTGCAGAACACCGGCGCGTATCTCAACAATATCGTTGAACGGACATTCAATCTGCAGGCCTATTCGCGCAGTGACTGGATCGGTAACTGGACCCTGTTCATTTTTGGCTGGACGATTTCCTGGGCGCCGTTTGTGGGGCTGTTCATCGCCCGCATCAGTCGCGGACGTACGGTGCGCGAGTTCGTGATCGGTGTGATGCTGGTGCCGACGCTTTTCACCTTTCTGTGGTTTTCCATTTTCGGCAATACGGCGCTGCACCTGATCATGCAGGAGGGTTTCCACAGTCTGATCCTCGAGGTGCAGGCAGATCACACTGTGGCCCTGTTCAAACTGTATGAAGCGCTGCCACTGACGTCGCTGGTGTCCCTGCTGACCGTGATTCTGATCATCACCTTCTTTGTGACTTCATCGGATTCCGGTTCGCTAGTCATCGATTCACTGGCATCGGGTGGCGCGACGGAGTCCCCGCTGTGGCATCGTGTGTTCTGGGCGGCGTTGGAGGGAATCATCGCCGCGACCCTGCTCCTGGCCGGCGGTCTGGGTGCCTTGCAAACCATGGCGATTGCCAGCGCCCTGCCCTTTGCCATCATCATGATTCTGGCAGCGGTGGGGTTGTGGCGCGCCCTGGCGATTGACGGCCTGCATCATCGCAGCCTGCGGACCGATCTGCAGCGCCGGTTTGGGGCTGAACAACATCCTGAACGCTGGCGCCGGCGGCTACTGGAACTGGTGACCTTCCCTTCCAATGAAGCGGCCTGGCAGTTTGCGCGGACCACCGTGCACCGGGCAATGACGCAAGTTGCAAGCGAGCTGCAGCAACAGAACTGGCATGCCGACGCACAGACGCTGTCAGAGCAACAGCGCATGCTGCTGACGGTGAGCCGCCAACAGGGTGTGGATTTCAGCTACGAAGTCCGGCTGATCGAACATACGCTACCGGCCTATGCGCATACGGAAGTGGATGACGGTACAGGGCAACACTATTGGCAGGCAGAGGTATTCCTGCGTCGGGGCGGACAATCCTACGATCTTTACGGATGTGACGTTCAGGCGGTCATCGACGATATTCTCGACCAGTTTGAAAAGCACCTGAATTTCCTGCAGTCGGCGTCGGTGACTCTGCCGTGGCAAATCGACGAGTTTGCCGACGCGACCAAACGCTGAGTGGCTGGGCGCTCAGCCCAGCTCCGACTGGCTGTGCGGACGCAAACCGAAGCTCTTTCCCAGCAGGGCCTCCAGCTGGTCGACTGGCAGCGGGCGGTAGAAATGGTAGCCCTGGGCAAGATGACATCCCAGTCGCAACAGTTCCTGCGCCTGGTCGGCATGCTCCACACCCTCGGCCACCACTTCGACATCGAGCCCACGCGCCAACGCCAGTACGGCCGATACGATGGCGCTGCCGCGGGCCTGGTGAATGTCGTCGATAAACGTCTTGTCGATCTTCATGACGGTGAGCGGCAGCTGCGCCAGATAACCCATGGATGAATAGCCGGTACCAAAATCATCCAGCGCAACGCCACAGCCCTGGGCACGAATTGCCGTAAGCCGTTCGATATTTTCCCGGGTGCGTTCCATCAGCAGGCTTTCGGTAATTTCCAGTTCCAGCCATTCACTTTGCACACCATGATCCTGCATGATCTGCATCAGCTCGCTCATCAGATTGGCGTCTTCAAGCTGCTGAACTGATACGTTGATTGCGACGCGAAAATCCTCCGGCAATGCAAAATGATCATGCCAATAGCAGAGTTGACGACAGGCCGTCTGGAATACCCAGCGCCCGATGGCTCCGATCAATCCGGTTTCTTCTGCGACGGGGATGAACACGGCGGGTGACACCATACGATCACCGAGTTTCCAGCGCACCAGGGCTTCGGCACCGATGACAGCACCCGTACGCATATCCACCTTGGGCTGGTAATGCAGACAGAAATCCATGCTGTCCACGGCACGGCGCAATTCGATTTCCAGCGCCATCGATTCTTCGACCTGCGCCTTCATGCCGTGCTCAAATACTTTGTAGCGGTTGCGTCCTTCGTGCTTGGCCTGATACATCGCCATGTCGGCATTCTTGATCAGCTCATGGGCATCCTCGCCCATGCCGGGGTAATACACGATACCGATACTCGCCCCGACGTAGAGCTCCTGCCCGAAAATCTCGAACGGCCGGGACAGCGCGCCAATCACTTTTTCTGAAATACGCAACGACGCCTGTTCCACTGATTTTCCGTTGATAATGATGGTGAACTCGTCACCGCCCAAACGGCAGAGAATATCGGTATCCCGGATGCTGTCGGATATGCGTCGCGCCACTTCTTTCAGCAACTGGTCACCGGCATTATGACCCAGTGTGTCGTTCACCTGCTTGAAGCGGTCGAGATCCATGAACAGCAGCGCGAAGGTCTGGTGGCTGTGCCGGCTGAAAGTAATGGCGTTGTTGAGTGCGGAATTGAACAGATTGCGATTGCCCAAACCGGTCAGGGCATCGTACTGCGCCATGTAATTGAGCTTTTCTTCGATCTTCTTGCGCTCGGTAATATCCTTGAACACGATCACCACACCATCAAAGCCGCCGTTGGGCAGATGGGTTGGACTGGCGGTGTATTCAACGGGAATCATGCGATTGGCATAGGTGCGGAAGACAGCCACATCAGTGTGATAAGCCTGCCCCTGGGAGCAGAACTTGTAGATCTTGGAATCCACCCAGGACGGATTTTCGGCCTGTTGCGCGGTGATGACGACGCTGCGGTAAATCGGCTGACCGATCAGATCGGTGGACACACAGGATAGCACCATCTCGGCAGCGGGATTGACGAAGGTAATGATGCCATCCACGGAGACGCCGATGATTCCCTCACCCACCGAGCGCAGCAGAATTTCATTACTGGTTTTCAGCTGGCGTAATTTGTTGAGCGTATCTTCAAGCTGGCGCTGCCGCAGATCGAGCTCAAGAAACACCCTAACCTTGCTGACCAGGATGAATGGATCATAGGGCTTGAAAATAAAATCGACACCACCGCTTTCATAGCCTTTGAAAACGTAGCGGTCTTCCTGGTTGATGGCAGTTAGAAAAATAATCGGTGTGTTGCGGGTCTTGGTGCGCTGCCGCATCAGCGACGCGACTTCAAAGCCATCCATGCCCGGCATCTGCACATCGAGCAACACCAGCGCCACATTCTGCTTGAGCAGAATCGACAACGCTTCAGGCCCGGATGTCGCGGGGATGATATCCACATCCAGTTCCGCAAGCGTGGATTCGAGCGCCACCAGATTGGCGCGCTGATCATCAACGATGAGTATGCTTTGTTTCATGGCATGCTCCCGAAATCCGGCACCTCACCCATGGACGGAGGCCAGCAAGGCAATCTGTTCGGTTCAGTTGATTCGTTGGTACAGGCGTACATCTGCATTCACCGCCCTGAAGCTATTTATGTTAGGAAACGCATTGAGCGATTCCTTGATGCCCAGCCCGAGAAAACCTCCCAGATCCAGACTCTGATAAAACAAGGTTAGCACCCGCTCCTGCAGTTCGCGGCGAAAATAGATCAGCACATTACGGCAGATCACCAGCTGCATTTCGCCAAATGCCTGATCCACAACAAGATCATGGGTCGTGAACACCATGTTTTTTTTCAACTCCGGCGCCATGATGAAACGCTCGTAGCCGGTGGATATGTAGTCGTCGAAACGCGCGCTGCCACCGCCCAGCCGGTAGTTTTCCCTGGCGCTTTCGAGGGTGTGTTCGTGATAGACACCTTTGCGGGCCTGTTCCAGCACCTTGCCGTTGATGTCGGTGGCATAAATAACGGCCCGGTCACCCAACCCTGCTTCCTGCAACAGAATCGACATGGAGTAGGCTTCTTCACCGGTGGCGCAGCCTGCATGCCAGATCTTGATGAAGGGATGGCTGCGCAATTCCGGTATCACTGCGCTGCGTAACACCTGATAGAACGCGGGATCGCGAAACATGTCGGTGACATTGATGGTAAGCCCGCGCACGAAGTGCTGGCACCGCTGTTTATCGCGCACCAGATCATGTTGCAGATCTGCCATGCGGGCATAGTTGCTTTCGGTCAGGTAGCGGGCAACTCGCCGGCGCAGCGATGGCCGCGAGTAACCGCGAAAATCATAGCCCCAGCGCAGATACAGCGCCTGAATCAGACACTCGACCTCGATTTCGAATTCGTCCAGGTCCGCGTCATCCATGCTGACATCTGTCATTACTGCCGCAACCACAGTTTGACGACCGCTTTCAGCTTGCCGGTATCCACCGGCTTTGACATGTAATCATTGGCACCGGCTTCGATGCAGCGGGCACGATCATCCCGCATGGCTTTCGCAGTCAGCGCAATGATGGGAATATCCTTGTGACGCTCACTGGCACGAATGCGCTTCATGGCTTCGAAGCCATCCATTTCCGGCATCATGATATCCATCAGGATCAGATCGACATCCGGCTTGCTGTCGAGCATTTCGAGAGCTTCGACACCGGTACTCGCTGTTACCACGTCGAGCCCGGCGTCTTCCAGCACTGACGAAAGTGAGTAGAGATTGCGGATATCATCATCCACCAGCAATATCTGGTGTCCGGGTTCGAGACTGACGCCGGCTTCTGGCTTTTCTCCGCTGTCGTGGGGTGCGTCTTTATCCTGCAACCAGTGCAGAAACAGCGAGGTTTCATTCAACAGCCGGGCGATGGATTGGTCGGTCTTCAGAATTATGCGATCAGCGTAGCGGCGCAGATCGGCATCCTGTTTCCGCGAAAGATCGCGCGCGGTGTAAATAATGATATGAGTATGCGGGTCCTTGTCATGAGCGATTTTTTCCAGCAGTTCAAATCCGTTATGGTCGGGCAGATCCAGGTCAAGGATGATCGCGCCATAGCGCTTGCCGGCGAGCCGTTCCAGCGCGGCATCGGCTGATCCGGCAAGGTCACACACAATCCCCCGACTGGTAAAATTTTCCTGTAACTGGTCGCACTGGACCGGATCGTCTTCGATCACCAGCACATCCCGTCCGGAAACCGCTTTCAGGTCATCGGCAATATCAGTGAACAGCTGATCCAGCCGATCACGTCCGAATGGTTTGGCAATGAATTCACTGGCGCCGAGCAGATCACGTGGTGCCACGTCGGGATTGCCGGAAATGACGTGCACCGGAATATCACAGGTGCGGGGGTGTGATTTCAGATGCGACAGAAACTGCTGACCGGGTGCATCCGGCAAGCCAAGATCAAGAATGATCGACCCCGGCAGGCTGGATTCGAGATATTGATAAGCAGCCGCCGCCGTGTGTACGCAGGTCGCTTCAAAGCCGTATTCTTCCGCCAGCCCATGCAGAATCCGGCTGAACTCCACATCGTCTTCGACGATCAGTATCGTGCGGGTAGCCTGGGCTGCTTCAGGCGCAAACATCGGTGCCGGCAGCTGAATTCTGACGGGTTCGTCCCTCACCACCGCCGTAGTCTGCGTCACCGCAGGAATGATCAGGCTGAAGGTGGAACCCTGATTCTGACCGTGACTTTCCACGGTAATTTTCCCGCCCATCAACTCCGCCAGCTTGCGCGATATGGTGAGTCCGAGCCCGGTGCCACCGTATTTTCGGCTGATCGTGCCATCCACTTGCTGGAAGGCATCAAAGATCAGCTGTTGCTTGTCCGCCGGTATGCCGATACCGGTATCACGGACGCGGAAGGCAATGACACCCGATGCCGACGGATGTTGCCCATTGCCTCCGCGCGCCGGTTCCACCTCAAGATCAACAGAGCCTTTGTGAGTAAATTTGAAAGCATTCGACAGGAAGTTCCGCAGTATCTGCGTCACACGCTGCTCGTCGACCACAACATCCTGCGGACAGCCCGGCGCCAGCCGGATATTGAATGCCAGTTTTTTGCTTTCTGCCTGAGCGTCGAACTGGGCGCGCAGTTTTTCCACCAGCACCGCCAGCGCAATTTTTTCCGGCAACAGTTCGAGCTTGCCTTCTTCTACCTTGGACAGATCCAGAATATCGTTGATCAGCAGCAACAGATCGCGGCCCGATGAATGAATGACACGGGCATGCTCAGCCTGCTTGGTATCAAGATTGCCCGCCTTGTTTTCCATCAGGCCCTGGGAAAGAATCAGGATGCTGTTGAGCGGGGTGCGCAATTCGTGGGACATGGTCGACAGGAATTCGGATTTGTAGCGGCCACTCATTTCCAGCTGACGGGCTTTTTCCTGCAGTTCCTGCCGCGAACGTTCAAGAGCAGCATTGTTGCGGGCGATTTCTTCTTTCTGGCGATCCAGCTGACGATTGCGTTCCTCCAGCTCCTCATTCATCACCCGCAGCTCTTCCTGTTGCCGCTGCAGGCTTTCTTCCGAGGCACGCAGAATGCTTGCCTGTTCCTCCAGTTCTTCGTTGGTAGCGCGCAATTCCTCCTGCTGACGCTCCAGGGCATCGGTCTGCTGTTGGGTCTGTTCCAGGGCCCGCGACAATTCTGTCCGTGACAAGGCGGAGTTGAGCGCGATCGCCATCGCTTCACTGCCGCGCTGGAGAAATTCCAGGTCTTCCGCCGTGAAGGCGCGAAACGCCAGCAACTCTATCACGCCCAGCAAACGTCCATTGAGTACCAGCGGCAACAGCAGTACTTCTGCCGGAACGGCCTCGCCCAGTCCAGACGCCACCGGGGTGTAACCTGCCGGCAGATCACGGACAACAATCAGTTTCTGTTCCAGTGCAGCCTGACCGACCAGGGATTCGCCCAAGGCAAAACGGTGACGACCAGCTTTGCGCACGGCGTAGGCATAACTGGCTTTCAATACCAGTTCGTTCTGCTCATACAGATAAAAGGCACCGACCAGCGCTCCCATCTGCTGCGCAAGGCAACTGAGGATATTGTCACCCAGTGTCTGTTCCGTCTTTTCGCCGCGCAGCGACTCGTTCAACTGGGCCAATTGCTGCTGACGCTTCTGGCGCTGTTCGTTTTCGACATATTGCTGTTTCAGGCGACCACGCATCACGTCCAACGCACCGAACAGGCGGCGGAATTCTTCGCTGCCTGACGTGTCAACCTGCACATCCAGATTGCCATCGGCAATCTGTCCGGCAACACCGATCACGTTATCAATGGCCTGGGTAATCATGCGGATGAACCAGATAATGGCCAGGGCAAACAGCAGGAACAGCAGCGCGGCAAAGGTGAACTGACGTTCGGTCGCATCGATGGAGCTGTCTCGAAGCAGCTGCAACGTGCCGGTAAAGTTCGCGTTGATGTTGCGCGTCATACCCCGCAACAGCTGATCATAATCTTCCCGTCGCTGCAGCGCAGACGAGAAAGCACTGTACATGGCATCACCGGCATAACGTCCAGCAATTACATCTTCCACGTAGGCACGGTTTTCTGCCACGTAGCGATCAAAGGTATTCGCCAGGATACGGTGCTGATCCTGCATGCCATTGGTCAGCTGACCCAGCGCGGTGATCTGGCGCTTCTGCGCCTCTGCCAGCTTCAACGCATCCGCCAGCGTGTCTTCGTCGATTTCGACCACCGCAGCTTCGAACAGCCGGTTGAGATCGGTGAGACCTACCTGCAGCTCGCTGGCAATCTGCACCATGCGCAGATCAGTACTCTGCAACGTCGAAAGCTTTTCGTTGGTTTTCTTGAAGAACGAGAGGTTCCCCACCAGGATTGCGGAAAAGCCGATCAAACCAATCAGCGACAGAATGATCAGGCGGGCCTTGATCGACACATGACGCACACGGTTAGTCATCGTCCACCTGCCTGACGCTTCACGGTCAGCACGACTTTGACCTGATCGCTTTGCGGCTGCCGTGTCAGGTAACCCACGCCGCCAGGATGTTCACTCACGAAGGTTTCGGTATCAGAGTTGCTCACCGCAATCGGTGGTGGCTTGTCGCTGCCGGAAAACATCTTGCGCGACCAGTAGTATTTCAGCTGTTGCTCGTTACGCTGCAGTACTTTCTCGTTGAACAGTTCCCGCGCTTTGGAACCCTCACTCTGATTCACTGGCTCGGCGCTTTCCCCG
The DNA here is from genome assembly GCA_041395845.1 of Gammaproteobacteria bacterium. Classification (GTDB taxonomy): domain Bacteria; phylum Pseudomonadota; class Gammaproteobacteria; order Pseudomonadales; family Ketobacteraceae; genus Ch67. Next base: position 126,191 of record JAWKZS010000010.1, on the reverse strand, counting down.
TTTTCAAACCGTTTGGTTTTCAGCAGAAAAAGTCGCTCCAGCTGATCGGCGCTCAGGCTGTCGAGGGAGTTGTTGGCATTGACGATGACATACAGCTCCACCTGCCCCTGGGCGGAGGCAAATGTCATCAGGCTGAAGCCAATCAGAAAAACCAGTAGCCGCTTCAGCATGGGCAATCAGAACACAACGTCGATGGAAACGCGCACACCGGTTACGTTCTCTTCAGGGGACGAAATTGTGATCTCGTCCACCGAACGACCGCTGGAATTTCCTGCTGCCAGCTCAAGCAACTGTTTGGGCAACGCGAAACCGTAGCTGCCATCTGACATGTTGGCATAAAACATTTCAGCTTTTATGGCCAACGATACCGCTGGATCCCAACGCACACCTAACGTGTAGGTATCCTGCTCCAGCCGCAACGCGTTCATCGCAGCAATGAGCCCCCCTGTGAACAGGTTTGCTCCCTCTACCAACTGCCCGTATCCAGGTATGGCCGCCTCGATCACTGGATTACCCTGAATCGGCACCAGTGCCGGAAAATCGTTATTCCCCACTGTATAGACGGTGGCTACGTTGACATAAGGCATCCAGTTACCAAACCGGTAGCCAACCAGCACATAGCCACCTTCGACATCCGGAAAGACACCCTCGATATAGGAGGACGTCAGTTCTGCCATTATCAGATACTCACCGTTATCCGCGCTGAACCCTAATCCGAAGAATTCGCCATACGTATCCTCGTTCATCGATGGAATCTGCTGATAGGGCTGTAGCTGCGCAGCTAGCGCACTGCGTTCGTTTTCCAGCACCGGGATTAATGCGTCATTGGCAGGATCGGCATCACCACTGAACAGCAGAATCATGTCCGTCAGAAAACCTGAACCAGGCGTAACGCCATCGCCGGACATAACGTCATCCGCGTAGTCGATGAGTCCGGGAACTTTCACTTCCCCAACATAAGGCTCAATACCCGGGACAATGGTGACACCGTTCACCAACGGAAGCAGGTACACATCCAGCGCCGAGCCAGTCAATTCAAACCGATAGCGGGAATAGCCTGCGCGGAATGTGTAAATATCATAAGTCATCTGTACTTCCAGTCCTGCAAACCGACTGGTCTGATCCGTGTATTCGAAATTACCCAGACGCAACTTCTGATCGGACGAAGTGCCTGCGTACGCTGTCACTCTAAGATCCGCATCGCCAACACTGAACCAATGGCGAAGGTCCAGACCTTCATAGCGGTTGAAAGGCAGCCATCCATACACTTCATAGGGCACCTGGGCCCAAGGATACGCATACCCCACATCCAGATACTCGGACAACATGTATCCAGGTGCGCGCAGTCGCCCTGCACGCAGTTTGAGATCTGGCTGGAAGGCATACTCCAGATAGGCCCACTCGAACTCAACGCCATCCCTCAGGCCGCTGGCTTTCAACTGCAGCGATGCCGACATGCTTTCTGACAGCGTCGAATTGAACTGGAGTCCAAAGACGCTTTCTTCCGAAAAAGTCCATTCATCAGTGAGCGTGGTGACATAGCTGGTTTCTTCACTATCGATCTGGCCACCACGGATACTGACAAATCCCGACACTTCCACCTTGCCAGCCATCTCGCTGACCAGCTCAAGCGCATTGGACTGGCGTTCCTGCTGCTTTTCCAGCTGACTGACCCGCTCCTCGAGCGATTCTGCCCACACGGGGCCAGACCAGCACAGCCCAATCATTGCCAGACCTACAGCGCGGGACAGGGAAGAGATCATGCAGACGCGTTTCAACACCGGCGGGACTCCACAGAACAACATCGGGATCAGCAGCAGCTGCTGCAGGGGTACGTCCTTTAGGTATAGAAGACGCCCACCGGAGGGTCAAAAAAGCAACTGCTTCAAAACCCTGTCTGACCGCGCCCCCGGACGGGTTGACGGCTGAGCAGGCCTGATATATTTTGTATGACAAAAATAAACCAGGAATGTCTTGCCGATGAAACCACCGCGCAAAAGCGCCGATTCCACTGCCTCCCCCCGCCGTCGCGGCCGTCGCCCGGCCCCGGATGACGAGCGCAAGGACCGGGTCATCCAGGCCCGGGTGCCCGAGGATCTGGAGCACACGCTGAAGCAGGCGGCGGAAAAGCGTCGCATGTCGGTGTCCCACCTGATCCGCAACGTACTGGAAGATACCTTTACCCTGGTGGACAACATCGTGGCGGATTCCAGCGCCCTGGTGGAACAGGTCAGCCGGGATGCCCGCCGGGTCGCCGCCAGCGTGCGGGGGGAAGCCGATTGCGCCAAACGCCTGCCGCGGGAAGCCCTGCTCGAATCCGTGGACGCCTGGCAGGACGTGATCGTCAACAAACCGGGGAACTGCATCCAGTGCGATGTCGAACTCAGGCGCGGCCAGCGCGCCTACCGGGGCCTCAGCACCATCGCTGGCGCAGCGCCGGTGTGGCTCTGCAATCACTGTATCGAAAAGCTGTAAAACCCGATGCCGGCTGTCCGGCATTTTTTTGAAGCCAAAATGTATTACAAAAAAAGACAAAACTGCCTGAAACCACTGCACCGAGGACTACACCATGCCGATTGATCCCTCTTTGTCCCCCCAGCGCAATGATGGCCTGCGCGTCTGGCTGAATGTCATGAATGCCACCCTGAGTGCAGTCGAACAGACGGTCTGGCAGGGCCGCGAACTGGCGGAACAGGGCCTGCGCACCCTGAAGAAACTGGGCCAGGGCGCCGAAGATGCCAAGGCCGAATACGACGCCTTGGTAGCCGAAGCGGCCCGCTGGCCGGCCAGGGTGGACCGCCTGAAAACCACCGGCTGGATGCTCACCCGCATCACTGCGAGCTATCGCCTGTGGGGCATCCGCTCTGCGTTCATTCCCCAGAGCAAAACCGCCCGCGCCCTCGACAAGCTGCATCGCCGCAATGCCCAACTGTTCCGTGACGTCTCCCTGCAGCAGGGGGGCGCCTTCCTCAAGGTGGGACAGCTGCTGTCCGCTCGCGCCGACCTGTTGCCCAAACCCTGGGTCGACGCCCTGCGGGTGCTGCAGGATCAAGCCAGCGCAGTACCCTTCGAACAGATCCGCGCCGTGATCGAGGCTGAACTGGGGGCCAGCCTGGAATCCCTGTTCCAGCAGTTCGATCCCCAGCCGATCGCCGCCGCCAGCATCGGCCAGGTCCACCGTGCCGTACTGCAGGACGGCCGCGCCGTCGCGGTAAAAGTCCAGCGCCCCGGACTGGATAACATCATCGACCTGGACATGACCCTGTTGAAACTGTTTGTCGGCAGCGTACAGTCGATGCTGCCCCCCACGGATTTCCCGACCATCGTTGGCGAAATCGAGCGTTCAGTGCGGGAAGAACTCGACTACCGCCAGGAAGCCCACTGGATGGGCCACATGGCCGATTTCCTCTCCAGCGTGCAAGACGTGGTGGTACCGCGCCCGGTGGCCGGTTACTGCACTGGAAAAGTGCTGGTCAGCAATTTTGTGGTGGGTACGCCGCTGATGACCGAACTGGACCGGCGCAAGAACGAAGGGGATCATGCCGGCGTCTCCGATCTGCTGGGCCGACTGATGGATCTGTACCTGAGGCAGGTACTGCAGAGCGGTATTTTCCAGGCCGACCCCCATCCCGGCAATCTGCTGGTCACGCCTGACAATGAATTGGTACTGCTGGATTTCGGCTGCACCATGCAGCTGTCAGAAAGCTTCCGCAACGGCTACTTCAAGGTCCTGGGCGCCGCCCTGATGGACGACCGGGATACCTTGGCGCGCCTGCTGCTGGACATGGGCTTCCGCACCCGCAGCGGCCGCCCTGACACGCTGCTGCTGTTTGCCGATGCCCTGCTGTCCCAGATCCAGCAGGCAGCCAAAGGCGTCAGCGGCGGCGACATGCGCTGGCCCAGTGCCGCCGACATGCTCAAGGCCGGTCAACAGCTGCTGGCCCAGGCCGAACAGGATCCGGTGGAAAAAATGCCGGCGGAGTTCATCATGCTCGCCCGCATTTTCACCACCCTGGGAGGTCTGTTCGTCCACTATCAGCCGCAGCTGGATGTGCACACCTACCTGATTCCCCATCTGGTAGGTCCTGCCCTCAGCAATATGTGGAACTGATCAGGCCCGCTTGCGTCGTGGCGGATCTTCCGCCACGACCTCGCGCAGCGCCTCGACAAACGGGCGGTTGCGGAAACCAATATCCCGCGCCGCCTTGCTGTTGTCGATCTTCACCCCTACCGGCAGCGGCAATGCCATCACCCGTGGCGCTGACGGCACCACCTCACGCAATGCCTTCATGAATTCTGCCACCTGGATATTCTCGCCGCCCACGTTATAGGCCTGACCGATGCTGGCATCGTTGCGCAACGCCCCCACCACGGCCTCTGCCACATCCCCCGCATACACGATCGGGAACGACACACTGGGCATCGGCAACACCGGCAACGCCAGCAGTTTGTACACCGGCCGCATGAAGTTGTAATCGCGCGCACCGTACACCGCAGTGGGACGCAGCGCCGTGGTATCCAGCTGGTACCGGCGCGACAATTCCCACGCCAGTGCTTCACTGGTCTGCTTGGTCGCCCGATAAGGGCCACCCTGGCGGCGGGCGCCATTCAACTGCGGGGATTCCTCGTTCAATACCCGGCGCACGGACCAGCGATAAATACCAAAGGTGCTGATCTGGATAACCCGTTTTACGCCCGCCTGATGGGCCGCCTCGTATACGTTCCGGGTACCGTCCAAATTGGCCTTTTCGTGCTCGGCCCAGGCATGCATGCTTTTCTGCACCACGTACATCGCCGCATTGGCCACCACCGCATCGCAACCGGTAAACGCCTTCGCCAGCGCCGCCACATCCGCCAGATCCGCCCGGCGGAAATCCACGCCTTCCTGAGCAAGAAACGCCGCCTTTTCCGGATTGCGCACCACGCCCACGACCTTCGCCCCTGCCTTCAACAAACTGCGGCAGATGTACACACCGATCATGCCGCTGGCGCCGGTCACTGCCACCGTTTTACCCTGAAGTTCCATGCTGTCCCCCTGTTGCATTGCTGTCACGACACGCAGAGCCCCTATCTGTAACAGCTTGCCCTGCTGCTGACAATGTCAATGGGCGCCGATTGCAGGATGGCTGTGCTATAGTCGGTTGCGCGCAATTTCCACCGCTCAAGCATGTACCGACCTATGGATAGCCACTCATGAGTGAACTTGCGAAGATCTCCGCCCGGCAGGCCAGCGACATCCTGGCGCGCTTCGAACTGTCCGAAGACGCCGCCGGCTTCGCCGAAAAAGCCCAGTTGCCGCCACTGGAATTCATCAAACAGCTGGTGCAGCAGAATTTCTATTTCGACGCCGTGAAATTCCTCGCCCACGGCCTGCCCAAACGGGAAGCGATCTGGTGGGCCTGTCTCGCCGTGAAAAAATCCCTGCCCAAGGATGCGCCGGCACCACAACAGGCCGCACTGAACGCCGCCGAGCAATGGGCCATCACACCATCGGAAGAAAAACGCCAGCTGGCCCGCGCCTGGAGCGAGAAAACCGCCCAGAAAAGTGCCGCCAGCTGGGCCGCCACCGCAGTATTCTGGAGTGGCGGCAGCCTGGCCAAACCCGGCGAGCCCGAGATGCAGCCACCGCCACACCTGTACGCCCACGCCGTGGCTGGCGCGATCTCCATGGCGGCATTTGCACTGAACCAGGACAACCCGGCCGACGCCTTCAAACTCTTCATCCGGCAGGGCCTGGACCTGGCGTCCGGTGGCCGGGGCGACGTGGCGTGACAGGGATAGGCTGCTGATTTGGAGTGAATTTTTTCTGACAAAGCCAACGCCACTGCTTAAGATTAAAGGATGCTTTGCCGGACCATGGCGCAATCAGTGACACAGCGCGGCGTCAGCCCGGCAACAGTGACATGTCGATCAGGACAAAGTGACATGTCACCGGTGGAAATCAGGACTGTTTCCCGCCCGCCAACAGGATGCATTCCCCGCCATTTCTGCCAGCCCGCACATTTTTCTTTGCTTTTCATGGAGTTGAAAACTTGGCACAGTAGTTGATTAGTATCAGGCACTGGGCAACCACCAGATCGCTCAAAACACCAACATCACACGACATACCACCGCAGGAGCACAAGACCATGGCAATCTACATGAACTTCAACAACAAAAAGATCAAAGGCAACGTGACCGCCGCCGGTTATGAAGACTGGATCGAACTGGACAGCTTCCAGTTTGGTGTCGGCCGTGGCATCAGCATGGAAGTGGGCAACATGGCTAACCGCGAAGCCAGCCGCCCCTCGCTGAGCGAAATCGTCGTCACCAAGATGATGGATAACGCATCCGGTGGTCTGTTCAAGGAATCACTGACCGGCGTCGAAGGTGTTGTGGTGCAGATCCACATCGTGCAAACCGGTGCCAAGCAGGTAGAAAAATACGCAGCCTATGAACTGACTGACGTGCTGATCAGCTCCTACAGCGTCAGCGGCAGCGGTGGCGGTGCGCCCCACGAATCACTGAGCCTGAGCTACTCGAAGATCGTGGCTGACCTGCAGGGCGCCGACAAGACCAACAAGAATGGCCAGAACATGAAGGTCGGTTACGACCTGACCACTGGCAAGCCGCAGTAAGGCACGCCGGCGGGGGCTCATGCCCCCGCCCCTGTTTCAACCGAAAGCATTCAGGGATTCACCTCGGGAAACGGCCATGAGCATCAGTCAGAACAACCGCTTGATCCAGATCTCGGCCAGCTTTATCAGCAACGACGCCATCGCCACCGATCTGCAGGCCACTGAAGCCTTTTCCGAACCGTTTTTCATCAACGTCACCCTGCTGTCCGAAAATCAGTCCCTCAGCAGCCAGGACGTCATCGGGCAGAAGTGCTCGATCACCCTCAATTACGACAGCAGCGACAATCCGCGCGCTTTCCACGGCCGCGTCATGGCGATGGCCCTGGGCAATCTCGAAGGCGAACTGCGCCGCTACACCTTGCGGCTGGCACCCGGTGTGTGGTTTGCCAATCATTCGCGCCGCTATCGCATTTTCGAAAACAAGACCGCCCCGGAAATCATCAAGGAAGTCATCGCCGGCTACGATGATTTTTGCGCCCTCAAGGACAAAACCTCGGCCACCTACCTGAAGCGTGAATACTGCGTCCAATACGACGAAACCGATTTCGCCTTTATATCACGGCTGATGGAAGAAGAAGGCATCGGCTACTATTTCGAACACGCCAAGGACAGCCATACCCAGATACTGTGCGACAGCACGAGCGGCTACACCGATTGTGCGGAAAAAACCGTGCGGCTGAACGTCGGTTCAGACATGGATCCCACTGCCCGCATTCTCGACTGGCAACGGGAATTCCAGTTCCATACCGGCGCGGTCGAGATGATCGACTACAACCACAACACGCCGAAAAATGTTTACAAGCAGAACGTGCCGACCCGCAGCAAATTCGCCCAGAAGCCCGGCGAACATCTGCTGGGCGAATTTGCCGGCTACAACTTTCAGCTGAAATCGGCGCCGGATCATGACTTCGATGTGAATGCCAACAAGCAGCTGGCCCAGGTGCGCATGGAAGCCCTGGAAGCAGCCCATGACATCGCCCGGGGTGCCGGCTATTGCGGCGCCTTTTTGCCCGGCGCCCGTTTCAAACTCGATCACCACATTGCCTCCGAAGCCAACACCTATGTGATCACCCAGGTACGTCACAGCGCCAGCAATCGCAACGACGAAAACGCCACCTACAGCAACCAGTTCAGCTGCATTCCCGACAGCGTGGTGTTCCGTCCGCCGCAGAAAACCGTCAAACAGCGCATGCGCGGCCCCCTGAGCGCGGTGGTGACGCAATTGAACGCTAGCGAATCCAAGGCCGATGCCGATCCCCATCGCATGGTGAAAGTGAAATTTCCCTGGTCCGATCCCGCCAACAGCTGCTGGCTGCGGGTAGCCCAGCTGTATGCGGGCGCGGGTTGGGGATCAAGCTTTGTGCCGCGCATCAACCAGGAAGTCCTGGTGGATTTCCTCAATGGCGACCCCGATCGTCCAGTCGTCGTGGGTGCGCTGTATAACAAGGACAATCAGGGGCCGGGCTACACCAGCACCCAGAGCGGCATCAAAACCGCCAGCAGCAAATTCAACGAACTGCGCTTTGACGACAAGCAGGACAACGAAGAAATCTATGTGGAAGCCGGCAAGAATTACAACTTCCTGATCCACAATGACGAAACCGGCAGCATCCTGGCCAACCAGACCCTGACCGTCAGCAAGAATCGCACAATGACGATCAAGGAAGGCGACGAGTCCAAGACACTGGAAAAGGGCAGCCAGACCCTGACGGTGAACAAGGATCAGACCAGCACCATCGGCGGCAACCAGTCGGATTCCGTGGGCGGCGATGCCGCGCGCAGCGTCGGTGGCAAGCAGTCCATTTCCATCGGTTCCGATCTGTCCGAGGATGTGGGCGGCAAGCAGACGCTGAGTGTTGGCGCCGACCAGACCATCAGCGTGAGCGGCAAGCAGGCCGTGTCAGTGACCGGTGCCGTTACCCAGGAATCCAGCCAGTCGATGACGCTCAAGGCCGCCCAGTCCATCACCCTGCAAGCCAACATGTCGATCGAACTCAAGGTCGGTGGCAACAGCATCAAGATCGACCAGACCGGCGTCACCATCACCGGCACCATGGTGAAAATCAATGGTAACGCCATGACCGAAGTGAAAGCCGGCGGCATGCTGAAAATGCAGGGCGGCATCGTGATGATCAACTGAGGACGCCGTTATGGGACAACCTGCCGCACGTGTTGGTGACATGCATGTCTGCCCGATGCAGACCCCCGCTCCGGTGCCCATTCCCCATGTGGGCGGTCCGATTACCATGCCCTCCGCGCCGACGGTAATGATCGGTGGCATGCCCGCCGCCGGCATGGGCAGCATGTGCGTGTGCGTCGGACCTCCCGATACCATCATCAAAGGCAGTGCCACCGTGATGATCGGCGGCAAACCGGCTGCCCGCATGGGCGACAGCACGGCTCACGGCGGCACCATTGTCCTCGGCTGTCCGACGGTACTGATCGGCGGCTGAACCGTAAACGCCCACCACATGGATATTTTTACGCCCGCCCGATACAATCCGGATCACTTGCGCCCCTGAGCGGGGCCGGACTTTCGACTGCACCATGATGGCTCAAGGTGCGGAAATTCATCAGGTATTGATGGCCTTCACCCGTCGCGGGTGTCTGGAATTCAAGCATGAATAACGATACCACCATGTGGGGCATGGAACGGCCGGCCAGTTTTACATCGCAGGTCAGCCGCTACGCCCTGACGATTGCCTATCACCACGACTGGACCCGCATTGGCGCCACGGCCTATCTGGATTCGCTGTCGCAAGGTGCACAGGCCAGTCTCTCCCGCAGCGAACCCGCATTTCAATTGCCACACACCCGCCACAGCTTCACCCTGGATGATCGCTACGTCTCCCGCAAACCCCTTTCGATCCAGCAGCTCAATGGCCGCCTGCTGCTGACACCCCACCCCGAAGGCAGCGAGGTGCGGGTGGATGGCATCGTGGTGCGGGCGCCGCTGTACGTGTTCGAGGACAAACTCAAAGCCGGCGTCGTGATAGAGCTGGCCCAGCGGGTGATTCTGGTGCTGCATAGCCTGTCACCGGATCGCAACAGCGACACCCTGCACCGCATGCTGGGAGTGAGTGAAGGCATTGAAAACGTGCGACGGGCGATCGATCGCGTTGCCGATCTCAATGTCCCGGTACTGATCCGTGGCGAAACCGGTACTGGCAAGGAACTGGTGGCCAGCGCCCTGCACAACGCCAGCCCGCGCAGCCGCCGCCCCATGCTGGCGGTGAACGTGGCAGCGATTCCCGAATCACTGGCGATTGCCGAACTGTTCGGCGCACGCAAAGGATCGTTTACTGGTGCCACCACGGATAAGCCGGGCTATTTTGTCCAGGCCAACGGCAGCACCCTGTTTCTGGATGAGATCGGCGATGCGCCGGATGAAGTCCAGGTCGCCCTGCTGCGCACACTGGAAACCGGCGAGGTACGTGCAGTGGGCGCTGGCGAAACCACCAAGGTCGATGTCCGCCTGATTGCCGCTACCGACGCCGATCTGGAAGGTAAACTGCAATCCCAGGATTTCCGCAATCCGCTGCTGCAGCGCCTGGCCGGCTTCGAAATCTGGCTGCCACGGCTGGCCCAGCGCAAGGCGGATATCGGCCTGCTGCTGGCGGAATTCCTCCGCTTCGAACTGGGCAGCATCCAGGAAGATCGACACTGGCAATCCCTGACACCGGACAGCGAGCGCCTGTGGTACCAGTTCTTCCGCCACGCACTGGAATTCCACTGGCCCGGCAACATTCGCCAGATGCGCAATATCGCCCGCCAGGTCGCCATCCACAACCGGATGAGCAGCCTGACCAGCATTCCACCGCGCATCGAGGCCATGCTGCTGGAACGCCCGGCACCTGTCCTCACGGAGGCAGCGGATCAGAACACCATTCAGGCAGAAGACACACCGGTGCCGGAATCCGCCGAGCCGGCAGCGCCCCGGCGCAAACCCAGCACCATCAGCGAAACCGAACTGCTGCAAGCCCTGGAACAGCATCGCTGGGATCTGAAAAACACTGCCGACACCCTGAATATTTCCCGCGCCGCCCTGTACAAGATGATCGAAGCCAACCCCGGCGTGCGCAAAGCCGGGGATATCAGCGTGGACGAACTCACGCGCTGCTACCAGCAGTGCCGCGGCAATCTGGACCAGATGGTGGAACAACTGAAAGTTTCAAAAGCAGCGCTGAAACGCCGGATCAACGAACTGGCTATCGGCTGAAAGCATTTTAATCAAGCGCTCATACGATATACTGAATGTTCGGTGCCTCTGCAGTGAGCCTGTTCAGCCGGCCGAATCAATTCACCTGAAAATGCAGCAACGCCACGGAATATGATGACGACTCTACGATTGACGGTGATCAACGCGCCAGCCGACAGCCCCCTGGCCGGACAACAACTGGATGTATCGGTGACCGGCACCACCCTGGGGCGAGGCGCCAACAACGCCATCATCCTGCCGGATCACGAACGCATTGTGTCCAGCCAGCATGCCAGCATTCGCCATGACCTGGGCCAGTTCGTCCTCACCGATCACAGCACCAACGGCACCTTCCTCAATGACAGCCCGACGCCGATCGGCCCGGAAAAATCCGTACCGCTGCAAAACGGCGACGTCGTCACCATGGGCAAATATCGCTTCCAGGTCAGCCTTGTGTCGGCTGTCGCAGCCGCCCCGGTGACCGGCAGCGGTTTCCTGGATGACCTGGGCCTGTCACCGGCCCCACAGGCCGCGCCGGCACCCTTTGGCAGCCCGTCGGCACCCAGCCAGAACGCCGCAGACGTCGACGATTTCGACAAATGGCTGGAACCGCAGGCGGCCCCCGCCAGGCAGCAGGACCCCCTGTGGGGCATTTCCAATGTGGAGCATGTGGACACCAGCGGCTTCGACGATATCAATGATCCGCTGGCGGCCATCGAGAAGGCGCAACAGAACGATCAGCCGTTCCCGACTTCACCATCCAACCTGCTGGATGACGATCCCGACTGGTGGAAGAATAGCCAGCAGGACAATGCCTCACCGCTGAATCAGGCGTTTTCGGCACCACACAGCATCCAGGCAGAACCCACCCCGGTGCCACCACCGGCGCCGGTGTTCGAGCAACCACCGGCGTTTGCAGCGCAAGCGCCCGCCCTACCCGTGGTGGATGATGCCGACAATCTGGACGCCCTGCTGGGACTGGACAGCACGCCGGCCACCCCCATTGCGCCCGAGCCTACGCCGGTGCCTGCTCCCATCCAGTGGGAAGCCACCCCGGTACCGCCGCCGATCGTGGCCGAGCCGACCCCGGTACCTGCGGCCATTACGCCGGAGTCGACACCGGTTCCACCGATCGCGCCGCGCCCGGTAGCCGAGGCACCGGTCGACACCACCAGCAGGGCCCCAACCCCCACCGGTAGCGGGGATGCCGGCGAACTGCTGGCGCAACTGCTGGAACTGGGTAATCTGCCCCCTGAGCAGCTGCAGAACCTGCCAACCGACATCAGCGCCGTCCTCAAGCAGACCATCCGCGGCCTGGTGGACATGCTGCGGGCCCGCAGCAGCATCAAGAACGAACTGCGCATCGATCGCACCATGATTCGCCCGGTGGAAAACAACCCGCTGAAATTCGCGCTCACCGAAAAGGACGCCCTGCGATACCTGTTCGGCGAACGCTCCGGCGCCTACATGCCGGGCCCCCGCGCAGTGGAAGAAGCCTTTGCCGATATCGAGCAGCATCAGGTCGCCCTGCTGGCGGGCATGCGGGCCGCCTATGAAAAGATGCTGGCGGACTTTTCCCCCGCTGCACTGGAAAAGCGCTTTGGCAATGCAGTGCACAAAGGATTGCTGGGTAACAAAAAATCCGCTCTCTGGGATGCCTATACCGAATACTTTGATAAACTGCAGCAAGACCCCGAGGCCAGTTATAACCGGCTGTTCGGCGAAACCTTTGCCGACGCCTATGAAGAACAGGCCAATACCATCAAACATGGCAGTCGGGACCCATCCCGCTCTCGCTGAACATTCAACGCAAGGAACGAACGGTCATTATGCTCACGAGTCTTCATCATCCCCTGCGCCTCGCCCTGATTGCTCTGCTGGTCATGGTCACCGCCTCCTGCAGCACTACCCGCAAGGCATTCAATCTGGAAACCGCCGCCGAAATCCGGCTCGAAGCGACCCAGGACATCAACCCCAACTCCGATGGCAAGGCCGCACCGATCGTGCTGCAGGTCATCAAGCTGCGGGATGCCCGCCAGTTCAAGCAGGAAGAATTCCTCAACCTGTTTGAAGATGCCAAGGGCCGGCTAGGCAACGACCTGATCGAAATCACCAAGCTGAAAGAACTGGCGCCCGGCGAAAAGCGGCTGGAAAAAATTGCGCTGACCCCGGACGTGAAATACCTGGGCATTCTGGGTGAATACATCCAATACAACGATGCCGACGCCAAGGCCGTGATCCGCATCGAACCGCACACCACCACCAAAGCCACACTGAAAATCGAAAAACTGAAAGTCCACTTCGAAGAATAACAACAGCCAAAACGCAGGAGCGGCATCGACAATGACGATCAACAGCAAAGTGGTATGGTCCGAGGGACTTTTCTTGCGCCCTCAGCATTTCCAGCAGCAGGATCGTTATTTCGAACGCTATATGGACGGGCGCTGCGATGCGCTGGGTGGCTACCTGTGGGGCTGGCTGGATCTGCAGCTGGACAACGATCTGCTCAAGCTGGGCAAGGTGGGATTGCGGCTGGGTCGCGGCGTATTTCCGGATGGCCAGCCGTTTGATTTCCCCGCCGCCGATGCATTGCCGCCGGTGCTGACGATTCCCGAAAACACCACCAACCAGATGGTGTACCTGTGTCTGCCCCTGCGCCGTCCCGGTGCGATGGAAATTACCGAGGACAATAACCAGAACACACTGGCGCGCCAGATTGCCACACCGATTGAAGTGCGCAACAACACCGGGGTAACCGGTGAACCGGCGGAAATCAGCGTGGGCCAGCTCAATGTGCTGCTGAAACTGGGCTCCGATGATCTGAGTGGCTACGCCAAGATCGGCGTTGCCCGCATCCAGGAATTCGTCGCCGACAAACCGGTGGTGTTGGATAACGCCTACGTCCCACCCATGCTGGACTGCCTGAAATCACCAGTCATCAGCGGCCTGCTCACCGAGATTCACGGCCTGATCCATCACCGCGCCGAAGCATTGAGCGGGCGCCTGGCCGACAGCGGCCGCGCCGGTTCTGCCGAGATTGCCGATTACCTGCTGCTGCAGGCGCTGAACCGGATGGAACCGCTGGTGGCGCACCTGAACAGTCTCAACCAGCTGCATCCGGTGCCCTGTTACACCGAACTGCTGCAGATGGCTGGCGAACTGGCCACCTTCACCACCCGCAGCAAACGCCCGCCGGAATTTCCGCGCTACCAGCACGAAGAACTGCAGACCGTGTTCGGTGCCGTGCTGGTCAGTCTGCGCCAGTGTCTCAGCACCGTACTGGAACAAACCGCCGTGGCGCTGGAACTGGCCGAACGCAAATACGGTATTCACGTGGCGCCGATTCCGGATCATTCGATCATCGGCAAAGCCACCATTGTGCTGGCGGTGAAAGCGGACATTCCCAACAACCAGCTGCGCACCGGCTTTCCAGCCCAGGTCAAGATCGCACCGGTGGAACGCATTCGCGAATTCATCAGCGCGCAGCTGCCCGGCATCGGCCTGCAGGCGTTGCCGGTTGCACCGCGCCAGATTCCCTATCACGCCGGCTTCACCTATTTCGAACTGGATCGCAGCAGCGACCTGTGGAAACTGATGCAGACCTCCGGCGGCTTTGCCATCCACGTGGGAGCGACCTTCCCCGGTTTGACAATGGAACTGTGGACCATTCGGGATTGATGCCATGAGCAACGATGACGATAAAACCGTATTTTCGCCCAACCAGCGCCAGCCCGGCTCAACCGGCAATCAGGACAGCACGCTTTTCATTCCCCAGCCTGGCGGCCAGCGTCGCGCGCCACCGCCGCCCCAGGCCGCAACGGCACCCGCCTTTGCCGCCGCACCCAACATTGCACTGGAAGGCGATCGCCTGCAGGTACAGCGGGGCCTCAACGCCCTGACCAGCGCCGCCGCCACCTTGCTGGCCGTCATGAACAAACTGCGCAACACGCCCCAGCACCAGGACGTGGCCGGTCTGCACCGCCATCTGGTGGACGAAATCAAGCAATTCGACAGCACCCTGAAAATGCAGAACGCACGCCCGGAGATCGCCCTGGCAGCCCGCTACCAGCTCTGCTCCGCCATCGACGAAGCCGTGATGAACACCCCCTGGGGCGCCCAGGCCGGCTGGGCCCAGCGCTCGCTGCTGAGCCTGTTCCACAAGGAAACCTCCGGCGGGGAAAAATTTTTCGCGATTCTGGCCAAGATGATGGAAAACCCCGCCAGCAATCTGGAACTGATCGAACTGGATTACCTGCTGCTGAGTCTGGGCTTCGAAGGCAAATTCCGCATCGATCCCCGCGGCCGCGATCAGCTGGAAGTACTGCGCGACAATCTCTATCGCACCATCGAAAAGCTGCGCGGCGAATTCCCGCAGGATCTGGCACCGCGGGCGGGCAGTACCGTACGTACCCGCAAAAGCCTGACCGAATTCATTCCGCTGTGGGTGATCAGTGCGGTGGTGCTGGCAGCAATTCTGCTGGTGTACGCCGGATTCCGCGTGTGGATTTTCCAGGATACGCAGCCGACGGCGCAGCAGTTGAACACGTTGCAGCAGCAGATTATTCAGCCACTGAATCCTTAGCCTGCGATAACGTTTTACGGAACATATTGAGCGCCTTCGGCGTGGGGGAAGACTC
The DNA here is from genome assembly GCA_041395845.1 of Gammaproteobacteria bacterium. Taxonomy (GTDB): domain Bacteria; phylum Pseudomonadota; class Gammaproteobacteria; order Pseudomonadales; family Ketobacteraceae; genus Ch67. Next base: position 110,739 of record JAWKZS010000010.1, on the reverse strand, counting down.
CGGACATTTACACGCAGCCGAGCATCGCAAGGCAGACCGGAAACAAGGTGGCGAGTGTCTGAGCGCGCAGCGCGAGTTGCGCCACCGCCGGTCTGGCTGAGAAGCACAGGGTAGCCGAAGGCCAAGTGTCATGCCCGGAGTCTTTCCCCACGCCGAAGGCGCCAACAAGCCGACACAAAATTCCAATTAACGGACTAACCCATGAAACGGCTAGTGACAATTCTGACCAATAAAATCTTCCTGGGGCTGCTGGGTGTCTTCGCCCTCGCGCTGGTCATCTGGTTTGGCGCCAACTTCGTCAAATTCGGTGCAGACAACGCCACCCTGTCCACCACGATGCGCCTGGTGCTCATTCTCGGCGTCCTGCTGATCTGGCTGATCGCGCAACTGATCAGCATGCTGCTGACCCACCGTCGCAATCAAAGCCTCACCAGCGAACTGGCCAAGCCCGCCGTCAACCCGGACACCGAAAAAGCCGGCGAAGAAGTCCAGGCCCTGGGCCAGCGCTTTGCCGATGGCATGGCCATCCTCAAGAAAGCCAAATTCGACAGCGCCAATGGCCGTGTCTCCCTGTACCAGCTGCCCTGGTACATCATCATCGGCCCGCCCGGTTCCGGCAAAACCACCGCGCTGGTGAACTCCGGCCTGAATTTTCCCCTGGCTGACAGTCACGGCAAAAACGCCCTCGGCGGCATCGGCGGCACCCGCAACTGCGATTGGTGGTTCACCAATGAAGCAGTCCTGATCGACACCGCCGGCCGCTACACCACCCAGGACAGCCACAAGGTCGTGGACAGTTCCGCCTGGCAGGGCTTTCTGGGCCTGCTGAAAAAATACCGCCCACGCCGTCCGCTCAACGGTGTCCTGATCGCCATCAGCGCCCAGGATCTGCTCACCCTGCCCGCCGCCCAGCGCAGCCACCAGGCCAAACTGATCCGCGAGCGGATCGACGAACTGCAACAGCAGCTGGGCGTAAAGTTCCCCATCTACGTGATGGTGACGAAAAGCGATCTGATCGCCGGCTTCAGCGAGTTCTTCGCCAACCTGACCCAGCCGGAACGGGAACAGGTCTGGGGCATCACCTTCGACTACCCGCAAGCGACCCATCAGCTGGCCAGCTTCAGCGCCGAACTGGATATCCTGATCCAGCGCCTGAATGATCGCGTGCTGTGGCGGGTGCACAACGAACGCGATCCGGCGAAACGCGCACTGATCCAGGCGTTTCCGCAGCAGGTCGAAACCCTCAAACCGCTGCTGGAAGGCTTCCTCAATGAAGCGTTCGCCCCCAACCGCTTCAGCGAAGCGCCGTTGCTGCGTGGCGTCTACCTGTGCAGCGGCACCCAGGAAGGTACCCCGATCGATCGCATGATGGCCGCCGTCTCCAGCAGTTTTGGCCTGGGACGGGATGCCGTGCGCAATCAGAGTGGCAGCGGCAAGAGTTTCTTTATCAACCGGATGTTTCGCGATGTCGTGATTCCCGAAGCGGAGCTGGTGGGCGGCAACAAAAAGCTGGAAACCGGGCTGGTGTGGCTGCGTCGTGGCGTCTTTGCGGCGCTGGCATTACTGTTTGTGAGTCTGCTGGTGACCTGGTCGGTTACGCTCAAGCGCAATCACGACTTCATGAACCAGGTGAAGGCGCATACCAACGAATTCCAGACCGCCCGCGCAGCCATCCCACCACAAAATTCCGACCCGGCCACCACCCTGACCGCATTGAACGCCGTGCGTCAGGCGGCGGCCGTGTACAACCAGCAGGAACACCCCTGGCTATCCAGCGTCGGGCTGTACGACACGTCGGTCGATGAAGCGGCCGAGCAACTCTATCTGCAGGCCCTGCGCAGCGATTTCCTGCCCCGCTTCCGCACTGTGCTCGAGCAGCGCCTGTACACGCTGAACGCCAGCGACGAAGCCTTGATTGATACCTTCCGCACCTACCTGATGCTGGCGGATCGCGAACACTTCAATGCGTCGTCGATCCGCAGCTGGGCCCAACAGCACTGGCAGGAACAACTGCCCGGTCAGGCCAGCGTGCAGGCGGATCTGCTGAGCCATCTGGACGTGTTGCTGCAACGTGGCCTTGGCCCGGTTGAGCTGGATCAGGCCGTGGTGGATGGCACGCGCCTCAAGCTGCGCCAGATTCCGGCAGCCCAGCGCCTGTACAGCCAGCTCAAGAACAGCGAACTGGGTCAGCAGACCCTGGATATCTATGCGTTGATCGGCGCCCGCGCTGCCGCCATGTTCGGCTATTCCGACACCGACAGCATCCTGAAAATGCCTGCGCTTTACAGCAAGGCCGGCTACAAGACCCTGGATTTCAGCAAGGACTCGCCGCTGCTGTCCCAGCTGGAACAGGATCGCTGGATCTACGGCAGCAGCGAAGTGGATGATTTCACCGACGCTGACAAGGAACAGTTGGCCGAGGAGCTGGAAACCCTCTATCTGAACGACTATGCCGCCCAGTGGCAGAACCTGCTGGCCAACCTGAGCCTGCAGAAATTCGGCGATCTGGCGCAGACCGCCGCCGCCCTGAAGCTGCTGGCCGATCCGGTGGCATCCCCCCTGGTGGCAGCCCTGCGGGTGACCCGTGAGAACACCCAGCTGACACCCGGCTGGCCCAAACCGCCGGCCGTTCCCGGCGCGCCCGCTGCGGCCGGCGCATTGGCAGAACAGGTGCTGGACAAGGTGATCACTCCCACCTCGGTGGACGTGCGCTTCCGCGAACTCAATCAGGTCACCACCCAGAACGAACAACTGCCGGCACCGGTGAATGAAATCCTTACCGCCATCAAAGGGCTGCATGACTACCTGAACGACATGGCAGTGGCGCCCAATCCCAACGCCGCCCTGTTCGACGCCGCCAAGGCCCGCTTTGCCGGCAACAGTGGCGACGCCATCCGCAAGCTGCGCAGCATCGCTACCGGCGTACCATCGCCGGTACGGGAATGGCTCAACGACATGTCGGATTACAGCTGGGGTGTGATGCTGGGCGGTGCGAAAGGCCATCTCGACAACGCCTGGCGCCAGCAGGTTTACCAGAGCTGGAGCCGCACCCTGGACAACCGCTATCCGCTGCGCCGGGTGCAGAGCGAAGCCACCGTGGATGATTTTGCCGCCTTTTTCGGCCCCACCGGCACCGAAAAAGCCTTTGTCGATGAACATCTGCGTCCATTCCTGACCCCCAACGGCCAGAACAAGGGTGTGGAAGGCAAGTCCCTCGGTATCAGCGCCGAAGCCCTGCAACAGCTGCAGAATGCCGACGCCATCCGCGCCGCCTTCTTCAGCGAAAATCCGGCCATGCCGTCCTATTCTTTCTCGCTGACACCGGACAGCCTGGATACCGCCGTCGGCAAATTCGAACTGCAGCTGGGCGAGCAGCGTTTCAGCTACACCCACGGCCCCAAGATTCCGAAAAACGCCAACTGGCAGGCAGATCGCGACACCAACATCCGCGTGCTGTTCGAAGACCTGAACCAGACCCTGCACCGGGAAACCTACACCGGTACCTGGGCCTGGTACCGGCTGCTGGATGCAAGCAACACCCGCAAGACTGGCAATACCCGTTACAGCGCCACCATCAGCAAGAACAATCGCAACATGGTGTACAAGATGGATACCCGCTCCCGCTTCAGCGGCCTGAACCTGGCCCTGCTGCGCAACTACCGCTGCCCGAGCAGCCTGTAACGGGGAACGATCGTGACTGCGGCGCTCGGTTTTTACGGCAAACTGCCCGGCTATGGTGACTTCATCGAACGTCACCTGCCGCGCAGCTTCGTCGAACAGTGGGACCCATGGCTGCAGCGCTCCCTGCAGATCAGCCAGCAGATGCTCGGCAGCCACTGGCTGGATTCCTACCTGACGGCGCCGATCTGGCGCTTTGCGCTGTCATCCGGCTGTATCGACAGCAGCGCCTGGCTGGGACTGATGATTCCCAGCGTGGATCGGGTGGGCCGCTATTTCCCGCTGACGCTGGTCCAGCCGATCAATCAGCAGCACAGCATTGCGAATGCCCTGTGCCACAACGCATCCTGGTTCGGGCAGCTGGAATCCATCGCCCTGGCCTGCCTGAACGAATCACCGACGATCGAAGCCGTCGTCGACGTGCTGCAAACACTGGAAGCGCCGGAACTGCAGCCGTGGAATAACCTGGGTGCCGGCAGCAGTATCGGTTTGAGTGTGAGCGTCCCCGGCGACAGTGACGTGCTCAGTGGCAACAGTGACATGTCACCCCGGCAGGCGCTGCTGCTGGCGGAATCCCTGTTGCGCCAGCGCGCACCGAGTTTTAGCCTGTGGTTCAGCCCCGGCAATGGCGAAACAGCCAACACGTTGCTGTCCTGCGACGGCATGCCAGCTGCACAGGGATTCACCGCACTGCTCACCGGGCAATGGCAGGAATACAATTGGAACGTAATTTGCTGACGCTAATGCACTGATGTACGACGTCGCCACATGGCATCGGTGACCGTAACACTGCTAGACTCAGACTTCGGGTCACCAGGTTTGGCAACGCGATACAACGATTTCAAGAACGCGCACGGACAAGGACCAACATGGCATCAACACCCATCATCAACATCGACGAACTGTTGCAGCCCATCGCGGAAGACCGCCCCCAAGGCGTCGACATCCGTGAAGACGGACCCGCCTACGGACTTTATTCCCAGCTCAAAGACGCCCGCAACAAGGCCCGCGCGGCCGAACGGGCCAGCCTGTTCGATCCCGACCAGGCGAGCAATGCGCTCAACGAATGGCGCCCCATCCTGTCACTGGCACCCACGCTTCTCAAGCAGCACAGCAAGGATCTGGAAGTGGCGGCCTGGTACATTGAAGCATTGCTGCGCTTCCATGACTTTACCGGCCTGCGCGACGGTTTTGCCCTTGCCCGCGGACTGGTGGAGAAATTCTGGGACGGCCTCTATCCGCAACCGGATGAAGACGGCCTCGAAACCAAGGTGGCCCCCCTGGCCGGCCTGAACGGTGACAGCAACGAAGGCACCCTGCTGGCCCCCATCCGCAACACAGCGATCACACCCTCCGGCTTCAGCTTCTGGCAATACCAGCAGGCCCGCGATGCCGACAAGATTGCCGACCCGGACAAGAAAGAAGAAAAACTGCAGAGCCTGGGCTTCAGCCTCGAAGTCATTGACGCCAACGTCGCCGAATCCCCCGCCGGCTACTTCACCGATCTGGTGGACGATCTGGATCAGGCGGTGAATGATTTTCGCGCCATGAACGATGCACTGCGCCAGCACTGCGGTCACAACGCGCCACCGAATACCCAGATTCTAGAAACTCTGGAAGAAATCCTGCGCACCGTGCGCTTTCTCGCCAAAGACAAACTGGCCAGCAGCGTGGCAGCGGACGCTGTCGCCGAGGACACCGCCATGGACGCCACCGCATCGACACCCCGCAGCACCGCCGTTGCCGGCAGCAGCGGCCCCATTGCCAGCCGGGAAGACGCCCTGCGCCGGCTGGAAGAAGTCGCGAAATATTTCCGTGCCACCGAGCCCCACACCCCGCTGGTCACCGGTATCGAACGCCTGGTGCGCTGGGGCCGCATGCCCATGCACGAACTCATTCTGGAACTGGTACCCGATCCCACTGCCCGCGCCTTCTATCAACATCTGACCGGTGCGAATCTCAGCGGCGAAATCGATCCGGGCAGCAGTTACGCCGCCACCGCCAGCATGGCCGTGACCAACACACCGGAACCAGTGCAGGAAGAATCTTCATCCGTGCGCTGGTAATACCCGCGCACGCTATTCCCTACCAGGGCAGGCAAGAGCACACGAAAATGGACCACAACAGGCAACACCAGGATATTCCAACAGCGATTCTGAACGGAGGAAACACCCATGGCTGACAGCATCCACGACAAACTCAAGCGCGTCCGCAAGCCGCGCGTCCATATCACCTATGACGTAGAAACCGGCGGCGCCGAGCAAACCAAGGAATTGCCCTTCGTGGTGGGCGTGATGGGTGATTATTCCGGTGACAACACCGAGAACAAAAAATCCCTGAAAGAGCGCAAGTTCGTTTCCATCGACCGCGACAACTTCAACCAGGTCATGGGCAACATCGCCCCCACCGTGTCCATGAAAGTGGAAAACACCCTGGCCGGCGACAACAGCGAAATGGCCGTGGACCTGAAGTTCAACAACATGGACGACTTCCATCCCACCGCGATCGTCAACCAGGTAGAACCGCTGAAACAATTGCTGGAAGCACGCAACAAGCTGCGTGACCTGATGAGCAAGGCCGACCGTTCCGAAGAACTCGAAGGCATTCTGGAAGACATCCTGAAAAACACTGATAAAGTCGCCTCCATCTCGCAAGAGCTGGGTTTGGGCAAAGAAGGGAGTGACAAGTAATGGCTGAACAACAAACCGAAACCGCCGGCGCCGCCGAAGCCGGCGAAGGTACCCTCAGTCTGCTGGAAATGGCCATCGGTGCCACCAAGCAGACCGCGCGGGACGAAGCCCAGGACCTGATCGCCAACCTGACCAAGCAGGCCATGGCCGGCACCGTCACCTGGGATCGCAACCTGACCAAGACCATCAACAACGCCATCACCGCCATCGATGCCGCCATCTCCAAACAGCTGGCCGCCATCATGCACAACGAAAAACTGCAGAAGGTGGAAGGCTCCTGGCGCGGCCTGCATCACCTGGTGATGAATTCCGAAACCGGCACCGGCCTGAAAATCCGCATGTTCAACATCAGCAAGCGGGAGCTGTTCAAGGATCTGGACAAGGCCGTGGAATTCGACCAGAGCCAGATCTTCAAGAAGATCTACGAAGCGGAATTCGGCACTGCCGGTGGCGAGCCGTACGGTGCCCTGATCGGCGACTACGAGTTCAGCAGCCACCCGGAAGACATCGATCTGCTGGGCCACATGTCCCACGTCGCTGCTGCCGGTTTCTGTCCGTTCATCTCGGCTGCCGGTTCTGAAATGTTTGGCTTCAATGACTTCACCGAACTGTCCACGCCCCGTGATCTGTCCGGTATTTTCGCTTCCCAGGAATACATCAAGTGGCGCAGCTTCCGTGATACCGAAGATGCCCGCTTTGTGTCCCTGGTGATGCCGCGGGTACTGTCCCGTCTGCCGTACGGCGCCAACACCAAGCCGGTGGAAGAATTCAACTACGAAGAGTTCGATGCCGATGAATCCGGCGTGCACAAGGCGGTCAGCCACGACAAGTACACCTGGATGAATGCTGCGTACGTAATGGGCACCACCCTGACCCGCGCCTTCTCGGAAAACGGCTGGTGTACTGCGATTCGCGGCGCCGAAGGTGGCGGCAAAGTACAGGGCCTGCCCTCGCACCTGTTCAAGAGCGACGACGGCGACATGGATCAGAAGTGCCCCACCGAAGTGGGTATCACCGACCGTCGTGAAGCCGAACTGTCGAACCTTGGCTTTTTGCCCCTGTGTCACTACAAGAACACCGACTACTCCGTGTTCTTCGGTGCCCAGACCACGCAGAAACCGAAGAAGTACGACAATCCGGATGCCACCGCCAACGCGGCCATTTCCGCCCGTCTGCCCTACATCATGGCCACCGGCCGCATCGCCCACTATCTGAAAGTGATGGCCCGCGACAAGATCGGTTCTTTCATGGAAGCGAAAGACTGCGAGCAGTGGCTGAACAAGTGGATTGCCCAGTACACCAACAGCAATCCGGATGCGAGCGCGGAAATGAAAGCGAAATTCCCGCTGGCGGAAGCCCGCATCGAAGTCAAGGAAACCCCGGGAGCCCCTGGTTCCTACAATGCCATCGCCTATCTGCGTCCCTGGCTGCAGATGGAAGAACTGACCACCTCCCTGCGCATGGTGGCCAGCATTCCGAAGGCAGGCTAAGCGTTGCGCTGAGGAGCGGCCAACGGCGTGGTCTGGCAACTGGCCACGCCGTTTGGTTTTTAGCGGCGCCGTACACAGCAATTCCCAATACCATGCAAGCCATTAGAGCCGGATGAACACTGATACCCTCGCCGATCTGCTCAACACCACGCAAGCCGCCACAGACGAGCTGTCTGCGAACGCGCTGGCGCAGTTTCTGCAATGCGAGGATGACCGTCAGGCTCTGCAACTGTGGCTGCAGCACTTCGATGCCAATCCGGCGACCCGGCAGCTGCCGGTGATTCACTGGCTGGCACAGCAGGTTGCCCTGATCGAAGAAATCATCAACGAACAACTGAACGCCATCCTGCACCATCCGGATTTTCAACGTCTGGAAGCCAGCTGGCGCAGCCTGAAAAAACTCTGCGACGAAAGCTATCCCTACCCGGACATCAAACTGCGACTGCTCAATGTCAGCTGGAATGAAGTCAGCAAGGACATCGCCAAAGCCCAGGAATTCGATCAGAGCCAGTTATTCCAGCGCATCTATTCCGATGAGTTCGGCACGCCCGGCGGACAGCCTTACGGCCTGCTGATCGGTGACTACTATGTCAGCCATCGCCCCTATCCGGGCTATCCGTACAACGATATCGAAACCCTGCAGGGACTGGCGCAAGTGGCGGCCGCATCATTCGCGCCATTTATTTGCGGCGCTGCGCCGCAGCTGTTCGGTCTCGACGATTACCAGACCCTGGGCAGCCATCTGAATTTTTCCGCCATTTTCCAGCAGCAGGAATACATCAAGTGGCGCAGCTTCCGCCAAAGTGAAGATACCCGTTTTGTGGCGCTGACCCTGCCACGCATCATTCTGCGCGAACCGCACCAGCCCCATGCCGGTGAATTTCCGTTTCAGGAATACTGCCAGCAACCGGCGGATTACCTGTGGGGCAACGCCGCGTTTGCCTTTGCCAGCGTGGTGATCCGGGAATTTGGCGAGATTGGCTGGTTCGCCCAGACCCGCGGCGTCCCGCGCAACCAGCTGGCGGGCGGCGTGGTGACCGGTTATCAGCCCGTGCCCATCCCGGACAGTACCGGCGCATACCACATTCTTACCGACGTGGTGATCACCGACACCATCGAGCGCGAACTCAATGACCTGGGACTGATGACCCTGTGCCAGTGTTATGGTGTGCCGCTGGCAGCGTTTCACAGCAATCCGTCCCTGCATGCAGCCAGGACTTTCAACGACAAGAGCGCCAACGCCAACGCCCGCATCAGTGCCATGTTGCAGCAGGTGTTGTGCGCATCGCGCTTTGCCCACTATCTGAAAGTCATGATCCGCGACAAGGTAGGCAGCTACAGCACAGAGAAAGAATGCGAGCTGATGCTGACCCAGTGGCTCAACAAGTACACCACCGGGCGCGATGATCTGAGCTGGGAAATGCGCGCCAAATACCCGCTGCGGGATGCACGCCTGCAGGTGCGGGAAATTCCTGGCAAACCCGGCCAGTACACCTGCGTGATCTATCTGAAGCCGCACTACATCGCTGAAAATCTGGTATCGGAACTCAAACTCACTACCGAGCTGGCCAATGTCAGCTTTGGCGCGCGGGGATGAGCATGATCGATTCCGACCAGAAACTCATCGTGCCGCTGCTCGACCGCCTGCTGGACGACAATCCGGATCAGCCGCAGGAACGGGAACGGGCGCAACACCTGCTGATCCATCAGCTGAAAGAAAGCGTGCGCCGCGATATCGAAGCAGTGTTCAATTCGCGCCAGTGCTGCATTGCCCCGCCGGAGCAGCTGACGGAAAGCCAGAACGCCCTGCACAATTACGGCCTGCCGGACGCCGCCACCATGAACCTGGGATCGCAGAAAGCCCGCCAGGAATTCTGCCGGCTGGTCGAAGACACCATCAAACGGTTTGAACCGCGCATCCGCAGCGTCAAGGTCACTACCAAAAGCGGCTTCGATCCCGAAGATCCCAGCATCCGCTTTCGCGTTGAAGCGACGCTTTATGCTTTATCAGCCGACGAACTCATCGTGTTCGATTCGGCCCTGAACCCTGTCACCCGTTCGGTGACTGTATCGGAGACAGCGTGAATGAGCGATGACCTGCTCAAGCACTATGAAAAGGAACTGGCCTTTCTGCACAAGGCCATGGCGGAATTCGGCCAGCGTCATCCCAAGATTGGCAGCCGTCTGCGCATCAGCGGCGAACGTCCGGAAGATCCCTTTGTCGATCGTCTGCTCGATGGCGTGGCGCTGCTGAATGCCCGCATCCAGGACAAACTCAACGATGATTTCCCTGAGTTGACCGACGGCCTGCTCGGCACCCTGTATCCCCATTACCAGCGGCCGATACCTTCCATGAGCATCGTGCAGTTTCAGGCCGCCGATGCGCTGGATCAGTGTGTCACCGTGCCCACCGGCACCGAACTGGATACCGATTCCTTTGCCGGCGAACGCTGCCGCTTTACTACCTGCTACCCGGCCAGCATCCAGCCGCTGAAGGTGGATTCCGCACAACTGCTGGCACGGCCCTTTGTGGCCCCCGGCGCCAACGATATCAACGGTGCCGATGGCGTATTGCGACTGCGCCTGAAAACCCTGAATGCCGGGCTCGACATCAACACCCTGAAACCCGGCAAAGTCCGCTTCTATCTGCGCGGCCAGCCCAAGCATATCTATCCGCTCTACGAACACCTGCTCAACGGCGCAGTGAAAGTGGTACTCGCACGCAACGATGGCGACACCCAGCCGGTATTCTGCAGCGCAGACATCATCAAGCCCGTCGGTTTTGGCGTCGACGAAGGCCTGCTGCCCTACCCGGCCAATGCCTTCAGTGGCTACCGGCTGCTGACCGAATATTTTGTGTTTCCGCAAAAGTTCCTGTTCATCGACATTGATCTGAAATTCCTGCCACCCAAACTCGGCAATGAACTCAATCTGTACATCTATCTGAAACAGTCTGACGGCGAACTGGAACACTACATCAACGCCAGCACCTTTGTGCTCGGCTGCACACCGGTGGTGAACCTGTTCCAACTGGTGGCCGATCCAATCAGCCTGGACCAGACCCGCTATGAATACCGGGTGGTACCCGATGGCCGTCGCACCAGCGCACTGGAAGTGTATTCTGTCGACGCGGTAAACGCCGCGAACTCCGTCGGCCAGAAATTCGAGTTCACGCCGTTTTACGGGATACAGCATCGCCACACGGAAAAGAACCACGGGACGTTCTGGCTGGAGCGGCGCCAGTCGGTGATCGAAGGCGAAAACAAAAACGAAGAAGCCTCCGAAGTGAATATCGCGCTGGTGGACCTGAATTTTGATCCCACCCAGCCCACCGATCAGACGCTGGACCTGCGCCTGACCTGTTTCAACCGCAACCTGCCGGCCAGACTGCCCACCGGCAACCTGCAACCCAAACTCAATCTGGTGGAAGGCGATGCGCCGGTAACCTCGATTCACTGCATCACACCGCCGACACCGACCCTGCGTCCGCCGCTGCGCAATCGTGCTCACTGGCGTTTGCTATCCCACCTGAAACTGAATCATCTGTCGCTGACCGCTGACCGCGACGGTGATGCGCTGAAAGAAATCCTGCGTCTGTACGATTTCCGTGATTCCGACATCACCCGCAAGATGATCGAATCGATTCGCAGCATCCAGACCCAACCGATCATGGCCCCCATGCATATCAACCGCGGTACCGCCCTGTGCCGGGGCACCCAGATCGAGATTGAATTCGATCCACGCCTGATTGCCGGCGGCTCGGCGTTTCTGTTTGCCAGTGTGCTGGAACGGTTTCTGGCACTGTACTGTTCACTGAATTCGTTTACCCGACTGATCGCCCGACTCAGTCATACCGAAGGGGAATTGAAGCGATGGCCTCCGCGCGCCGGCGAACAACCACTGCTCTGACCACGCAACTGCGTGAGCAGCCGCAGCGCTTCGAATTTTTTCAGGCGGTGCGGTTGCTGGAACTGGCGGCACGCCATTATGCCGACAGCGGAGAGGCGTTTGCGCGCACACCGGTGGCCCAGGGCGCACCGCCGAACCGGGAAAGCATCCGCTTCCGCGCCAGTGCCAGTCTGGCTTTTCGCGGCGCCGATATCGACCTGATCGACATCGCCAACACCATCAGCCAGGAGGCCGAAGAAGCCCCCGCGCAACAATGGCAGATGCGCATCAATATTTTCGGCCTGTTTGGCAGCACCGGCATCCTGCCGTTCCACATGAGCGAGCTGGTGATCAAACGCCTGCGCCAGAAAGACCGTGCACTGGCGGAATTTCTTGATGTGCTGAATCACCGTGCTGCCTCGCTGTATTTCCAGTCGTGGCACAAATATCGCCTGCCGGTGGTGGTGGAACGCAGTCGCCGCGAAGGCAAAGGTCAGCTTGATCTGTTCAGCCAGATGCTGGCCAGCCTGACCGGGCTGGGCACTGCCGAACTGCAGAACCGCCTGCCGCTGCCCGACGAAGCCCTGCTGGGTGTTGGTGCACAGCTGGCACGGGGCACCCCCTCGGCGCCGGCCTTGGCCCGCATGCTCACCCACTACTTCGAATTGCCGATTCAGGTGGAACAATTCATTCCGCAGTGGCAGAGTCTGCCAGAGGACATGCGCAGCCGCCTGCCGGGTGAGGAACAGCCGCAGGGCCAGAATAATTTTCTGGGCATGAATGTCATCCTGGGCCGCCAATGCTGGGACGTGCAAAGCAAGTTCCGCATTCGCATCGCCGAACTGGATTACCACCAGTTCGTGACCATCAGCCCCAACAGTCGCAAGATGGCGGCACTCAAGGCATTCACCCAATTCATGGTGGGCACGGAATTCGATTTCGATATCGAAATCTGTATCGACCAGAACAGGATTCCGCGTATGGGCCTGGGTCAGACCCTCAGTATCGAGGGAGAACAGCTCGAAGGCAGCCGCTTGATGCTGGGCTGGAACTGTGGCCTGCACCAGCCGGATACCGGTAGCAGCGCCACGCCGCAGCCGGTGCGCATACGCGTCAATTCACGATAATTAACAGCAATCAGAACAGGGATCAGTACCATGATAAACGTGAATCTCAAAGCCTTGGTCGACAAGATGTCGCCCACCCTGCGCAACGCGCTGGAAGGCGCCGCCGGGATCTGCATCAATCGCACCCACTACAATGTGGAAGTGGAACACTGGCTGCTGAAACTGCTGGAAGCCGTCGACAGCGATTTCTATGCCCTGTTGCAGAAACACGAAATCAATATCAGCCACACAGCCCGCCAGCTGACCGGCACCATCGAAAAATTCAAGTCCGGCAGTTCACGTCCTGCTGCACTGTCGCCGGCCATCGTTGATGCCAGCAAGAATGCGTGGATGCTCAGCTCCGTGGATTATGGTCACGGCATGATTACCAGCGGACACCTGCTCGCCGCCCTGATGCTCGACGACATCTCCCGGCGTGGCCTGCTGGAAGCCGCACCGGAATTCAAGAATATTGCCCCCGAATCCCTGCGCGAAACCGCCCGCGCGGTGATCGGCAGTACAGCAGAATCGTCATCGGGCACCCACGATGTCAGCACCCCGTCCGCCGACGGCACCACCAACGTGCGCCCCAGCAAAACGCCGGCGCTGGACAAATACACCATCAATCTCACCGAAAAGGCCAGGCAGGGCAAGATCGATCCGGTACTGGGCCGCGATGAAGAAATCCGTCAGTGCATCGATATCCTGACCCGTCGTCGCCAGAACAATCCCATCCTCACCGGTGAAGCCGGCGTGGGTAAAACCGCCGTGGTGGAAGGCTTTGCCCTGCGCATTGCCAACGATGATGTTCCCGAGCCACTGCGGGGGGTTGCCGTTCACACCCTCGATCTGGGTCTGCTGCAGGCTGGTGCCAGCGTTAAAGGTGAATTCGAAAACCGTCTCAAATCCGTGATCGAAGAAGTGAAGGGCTCCGCCCAGCCCATCATCATGTTCATTGACGAAGCTCACACCCTGATCGGAGCCGGCGGCAAGGAAGGTCAGGGCGACGCCGCCAACCTGCTCAAGCCCGCACTGGCACGGGGCGAAATGCGGACCGTCGCTGCTACCACCTGGGCGGAATACAAAAAATATTTCGAACGGGATCCAGCGCTGACCCGTCGCTTCCAGGTCGTAAAAGTGGAAGAGCCCGATGAAGAGAAAGCCATCAACATGATGCGTGGCATTGCCAAGTCACTGGAAGATCACCACAAGGTGCGCATCCTGGATTCTGCCATCGAAGCCTCGGTGAAACTGTCCCACCGGTATATTCCCGGGCGCCAGTTGCCGGACAAATCCGTGAGCCTGCTGGACACTGCCTGCGCCCGGGTCGCCCTCAGCCAGACCGCCACCCCTGCGGCCATCGAAGATGCCCGTCGCAAGATCCACCAGGACGAACTCAACATCGCCAAGCTGGAACGGGAAAATTCTGCCAGCGGCATTTACGATGATCGCATTGCCCATCTGAAAGCCGGTAAAGACAAAACCATCGACGAACTCAAGCACTACGAAGAACAGTGGGAGAAGGAAAAGCAGATCATTCTGCAGATTCGCGAACTGCGGGAAAAAATCGAAGCGGATTTTCTGCGCACCCAGGGCGGCGAACAGCGGGAAATCACCGATGAACAGCTCGCCCAACTGAAGGCCGACATCCGCAGCAAAAGCCACGAGCTGGCCGAGCTGCAAGGCCATCATCCGCTGATGCAGGCCGCCGTCGACGATCAGGCGGTAGCGGAAGTCGTCGCCAACTGGACCGGCATCCCCGTCGGCAAGATGGTGAGCGACGAAATCAGTTCGATCCTGCACCTGAAAGAACGCCTGCAGGACCGGATCATCGGCCAGGATCACGCCCTGGATGCAGTAGCGCAAGCCATTCGCACCTCCCGCGCCGGCCTCACCGATCCGCGCAAACCCATCGGCGTATTCCTGTTCGTCGGCACCAGTGGCGTCGGCAAAACCGAAACCGCGCTGGCACTGGGGGATCTGCTGTTTGGTGGCGAGCACAGCATCACCACCATCAACATGTCCGAATTCAAGGAAGAGCATAAAGTCTCGATGCTGCTGGGCTCACCACCGGGCTACGTCGGCTACGGCGAAGGCGGCGTGCTGACCGAAGCCGCGCGACGCAAGCCCTACTCCATCATCCTGCTGGATGAAATGGAGAAGGCCCATCCCGGCGTGCAGGACATTTTCTACAACCTGTTCGACAAGGGCACCATCAAGGACGGCGAAGGTCGCGATATCGACTTCAAGAACACGGTCATCATCATGACATCCAACGCCGGTGAAGATGCTATTCGTGCCATCTTCAACCAGTGCGAGGAACGGCCCTCGCCGGATGTGGTACTGGACAATATCCGGCCTCATCTGCTGCGCCATTTCAAACCGGCGTTTCTCGGCCGCACAACGCTGATTGCCTACAATCCGCTGGACGACGAAAACATGATGAAGATCGCCGCCATCAACATGCGCCGGATTGAAAAGCGCGTGCGTGCACATTACGGCGCGGAATTCGGTTATGACGAAGATGTGCTGCTGCATATCGTGGCCCGCTGTCAGGAAGCCGAAACCGGCGCCCGCAACATCGAGCACATTCTCAACAAGACCTTGCTGCCGGATCTGGCCAGCGAATGTCTGCAGCACATGGCCACCGAGCAGCCCGTGAAGAAGATTCATGTGGGTGTCACGGAAGCCGGCGACTTTAGCTATCAGATCGCCTAACCAGCCAGGAGGCCACCATGTCACGCGCCACCATCAGTACCGGCGGAATTCCGTTTCTGGACCCCGATGACGACCAGCCGCCCCGCCCACGCAGTGGCGGCCTGCCCTGTCACGTGCTGGTGCTGGCCGACTTCAGTGGCCGCAGTCATCGCGGACTCGATGATGCCGGCAGCCTGCTGCAGCGCCGCATCATCGAAGTCACCCGCGACAATCTCGACGAGGTGTTCCAGCGCCTGCATGTAACGCTGGATAGTGCGGTTGCGGAAAAGCCCATCGAATTTGGCGAACCGGATGACCTGCATCCGGATTTTCTTTACGAGCGGGTGGATCTGTTCAGCCAGTTTCGCGCACTCAAACGCCAGCTGCAGAATCCCGCCAGCTTCGCCGATGCAGCTGCCCGCATCCAAAGCTGGGCTCCGCCGGCACCACCGAAAAAATCCGCAGCTGAATACACCGCCATCGAAATCCCCGAAGCGGGCACCGGTGCACAGACCGTACTGGACGACCTGTTGCATTCCACTCACGCCCAGCAGGAACAGGCTCAATCGGTGCAGGCCCTGATCGAACAGATCGTGGCACCGTATGTCATACCCGCTGCCGATCCCCGCCTGCCAGAACTGCTCGACACGGTGGATCGGGCCGCCAGTCACCTGATGCGCAAACTGCTGCACAGCAGCGCATTCCAGGGCATCGAAGCCAGCTGGCGTGGTTTGCAATGGCTGATGAAACGGCTGGATTCCGACAGCGATCTGCGCATCTTCATTGCCGACATCAGTCTGCTGGAAATCGCACGCGACAATGAACTCCACAGCGACGACCTCACGGCGCTGCACCAGTTACTGATCGAACAGCGACTGAGCCAGGGCACGGTGCCATTCAGCCTGATCGTGGCGGACTACCAGCTGCGCGATGAACTGGATCATTGCGATGCTCTGGCCAATCTGGGCAGCATCGCGGCGGACCTGGGCGCCACCCTGCTGATTGGCGGGCATGAGCGGATTGCCGGCTGCCGCGATCTGGTGAAATGCACTGAACCGGCAGACTGGAACCTGCACAAGCATGACGATGATTTCGTGCAACTGTGGGAAGCCATCCGCGAGCAGAGCTACAGCACCCACATTGGCGTGGTGGCACCGCGTTTTCTGCTGCGCCTGCCCTACGGCAAACGCACGCGTCCAATCGACAACTTCGGTTTCGAAGAACTGCCCTCCCTGTCACCCCATGAATTTTATCTGTGGGGCAATGGTGCCTGGGTGATTGCTGCGATTCTGTGCGTCAGCTATGGCCAGCATGGCTGGCAAAAACCACCGGGCGGATTACAGCGGATCGCCGATCTTCCGGTGCATCTGGTGGACAAGGAAGGTGAAACCGTGATGACGCCGTGTGCAGAAGTCCTGATGACCGACAGCACGGCAGCGGGTCTGCTGCAGGCAGGGCTGCTGGTGATTCGCAGCATCAACAATCAGGATGCCATTGTGGTGCCGGAGCTGCGTTCCCTGCATCCGGACCAGGTGCCATTGGCCGGGCGCTGGTTTACCGGCGCATCCTGAATCGGGTAACGCCCGACTCAATCCTGGCCCGGGTACAGCCGGGCCTTGCCATGACGCACTTCCAGCCCCTGACGCTCGGCTTTCTTCAACTTTTTTACCACCAGCGCATAGGAATTATCGACCATACGCTGGATTTCACCTGCTGGCAGCGAACCATCGATTACCACCGTATTCCAGTGCCGCTTGTTCATATGATAGCCCGGCGTCACCGCAGCAAACACGTCGCGCAATTCCAGCGCTTCCCGGGGTTCGCACTTCAGATTGATGTGAATCTGTTTGCCACGATAAAACGTCAGCGCGAACATTTTTCCCAGCACCTTGTACACCGCCGCATCGGGTCCGAACGGGTAGTCTTCTTCCGCTTCGGGCTTTTGCAGCAGATAGTGTTGCAACTGTTTCGGCGTCATCCCGCCACTCCTTCTGTCATGGCAATCACCACCGCATAGCGGATGCCTTTGCCGATACCACACAGCACCAGCATGGTCACCGGATGTACGCGCATGATGCCGGCAATAAACGGCAGAGCATCGCCGCCCACTGGCAGCCAGGCAAACAGCAGCGTCCACTCACCGTACTTCTGAAACCATGCCTGCGCCTTGTGCAGGCTCTCGGGTTTGAACGGAAACCAGCGTCGATCCTGGAAATGCAGCAGATAGCGCCCCATGATCCAGCTCACCCCCGAGCCCAGTGTGTTGCCCAGTGTGGCCGCTGTCCACAACGCCAGCGGCGACTCGCCCTGCAGCAACAGCGCCACCAGAATGACCTCGGAATAAAACGGCAAAAAGGTTGCGGCCAGAAATGCACTGCCAAACAGGGTCAGGAGGCTCATCGACATGATCTATTCCACCAGCTGCATACTGTGCAAACGCCGCCGCGCAGCATCGGCAAACGCGCGGAACAGCTGGCGCTGGCTTTTCACATAAGGCAGGTATTCCGGATGCCATTGTACGCCCAACAGGAAACCGAAGTTACCTTCGATCGCCTGCACAAAACCATCGGCATCACGTCCCACAATGGTCAGGCCATCGCCCAGCTGATCGATCGCCTGCCGGTGCAGACTGTTCACTTTCAGCTGCTGCAATCCCAGCGTACGATGCAACTGGCTCGCAGGATCGAGCGTCACCCACTTGCAGGGCCGCGTGGTATTGCGATTTGGTGTCAGCCGCCGCTCCGGGCGGATATCCAGATGCAGACTGCCACCGAACACCACATTGATCAGCTGCGCGCCGCGACAGATTCCCAGCATGGGAATATTGTCTTCCATCGCGCGACGGATCATGCCCATCTCAAAAATGTCACGCTCCGGATCGTAATGGCGCTCCGGATGTTTGTTTTCGCCGAAATGTTCCGGCTCGATATCGTTGCCACCACCGATGACGATGCCGTGAATCGGTTCGGCCGGAAAGGCGGAGCGCGACGTCAGATAAACCGTGCGCACATTGTGCAGGGACAGCATGAAACGGGTGGCCCACCAGGCGGTGCGCAGACGCCGGTGCGGGCCCGTCACCGCGATCAGCGGGCGTGGATCAGGTACAGCAGTCAATTACAGCTTTCTCCGCCAGTGGTCGATAGCGCGCAACCAGCTGCCATCAAAATCCGGCAACAGTTTATCCAGATGCTCTGCATAGGCCGCACACATGTCACGCAGAACCAGTGGCGAATTCGCCAGCTTTTCCACTTCGAGCCATTCCTGCCAGGGCTGCCGCAGATTCCATTGCGGATTGTCGATATCACTGTTGGGTAATCGGTAATGCAATGTCGGACGTCCCTTCACCCGCGGATCTTCTATATTCGCGCGCAGGAACGGTTCATCCAGCCAGGCAAACAGCGGCAACAGATCCAGCGTGCGGTTGCGGGTGGGATTGGCTTCCATGTAATCCGCCATGAACTGATACAGATCCGGACGATAATGCGGATCGAGCACTTTCTGGATATAGGGCTTGTTGAAGTGATTGATGTAACTGGTCAGCCGGCGTGTCAGATCGGTATCGTCATCCGCCGCAATCCACTCAAACAGGCACAGGAACGCCCGCAGGTACGTCAGGATCGTGTTCACATCCAGCGCCGGCAATTCCGGATTCAGATGCAGGCCAAAGGCGTAAACCAGACTGCTGCGGGTGCCCAGTGCACCTGCCTGTCGCAATCCGTTGAACAACTTTGATATTTCATGCAGCCGCGACAGCGGTACCGGTGGTGAAGCCAGTTCCCAGGGCACGATCTGTTCTGCCGCCGCTGTGATGATGTCAGTGGCAAGACTTTCGATGAAGGGTTCCGCTTCGTTTTCCGCGCGCTGTTTCTTTTCCAGCTTGTAGCCGATGGATTTCAGATAGCTGGCATCCAGCTCCACAGCAAATTTGCCCAGGCTGGTATTCACTACCCGATATTCGAAGCGGCTGATCCGTTCCAACTGGCCACCAAACACCGACTGAATGCAGGCCACGATCTGCAAGGGTTCGAGTCCGGCCATCTCCAGCTCAACACCCACATGCCGTTCCTCGCCCGCATGGTTCATTCTGCGCGGCGGCAATCCGATACTGTCTGTCATGCATCCATCCTGGCCACAGCCTGTGTCATTACCCGATGAAATCATTATGCCGATTAAATCACTATCCGATGACGACTGCCTGACTGTCAAATGCGGCGACCATCGCGGCTGGATAGCCTGCAACACCTGACTTGCCAGTTTTCAACCAATCCAATAACCTGCCCCTCTTTGCCCCGGCCTGATGTGCCGGGGCGTTTTTGTTCACTTACAGAGAGGAATTCCCATGGCAGGCCCCCTTCACGGCATTCGCATCATAGAACTGGCCGGCATCGGCCCGGGCCC
The DNA here is from genome assembly GCA_041395845.1 of Gammaproteobacteria bacterium. GTDB lineage: Bacteria > Pseudomonadota > Gammaproteobacteria > Pseudomonadales > Ketobacteraceae > Ch67. The sequence continues at coordinate 90,792 of JAWKZS010000010.1, read as the reverse complement.
CTTCTGCGGCATGATGCTGGCAGACATGGGCGCCGAAGTGATCCGGGTGGAGCGCATCGGTGGCAACCCGGGTGATGCCGGCGGCCATGACATTCTGTTCCGCAACCGTCGCAGTATCGCCGTCAATCTCAAGTCCCCTGCCGGCGCTGAAACCGTGCTCAAACTGTGTGAATCCGCCGACGCCATTTTCGAAGGCTTTCGTCCCGGCGTGGCCGAGCGTCTGGGTGTGGGACCAGAACAGTGCCTGGCCCGCAATCCGAAGATCGTCTATGGCCGCATGACCGGCTGGGGTCAAACCGGCCCGCTCGCCAACACCGCCGGTCACGATATCAACTACATTGCCCTGTCCGGTGCCCTGCACGCCATCGGTCGTCGTGGCGAAGGCCCAATGCCGCCGCTGAATCTGGTGGGGGATTTTGGTGGCGGCGGCATGATGCTGGCGTTCGGCCTGGTGTGCGGCATCCTGGAAGCATCCCGCTCCGGCAAAGGCCAGGTCATTGACTGCTCCATGGTGGAAGGCGCCGCGGCGCTGATGGCAATGTTCTATGGGTTGAAAGCGATCGGCCAGTTCAGCGATCAGCGCGGTACCCACATGCTCGATTCCGGCGCGCACTTTTATGACACTTACGAAACCGCCGACGGTAAATACATCAGCATCGGCAGCATCGAGGTGCAGTTCTATGCCCTGCTGAAACAGAAACTGAATCTGGATGAAGCGGACTTTGGTACGCAGTTAGACCCGCAACGCTGGCCGCACCAGAAGGAAATGCTCGCCGCCATTTTCAAAACCCGCACCCGCGATCAGTGGTGTGAACTGCTGGAAGGCAGCGACGTATGTTTTGCGCCCGTGCTCGGGCTCGAGGAAGCGCCGCACCATCCTCACAACCAGGCGCGGCAGTCGTTCATTCAGGTGGGCGACATGCTGCAACCGGCGCCGACACCCCGCTTCAGCCGCACGCCCTCCGCTGCACCGACGCCCATCAGCATTCCGGGCACCGACACGGTAGCCGTGCTGAAGGATGCAGGATTCATTGACTCGGAAATCGATGCGCTGATCGAACAGGGCGCCATCGCACAGGTATAGGTGGGCGGTGGACGGGGGCTTCATTTCATCGCCGGTGATTCGCGCGCTGCTGCGTTTTCTGCAGCCGCTGCTGGATACCGCCGAGTTGTGCGCGTCATTGCAGATCGATCCGGCACTGGCCAATGATCCCGACCACCTGTTCCCCGCCAGCATCTATCCGGCCCTGCTCGAAACGGCCATCGCCCGTACCGGCCAAACGGATCTGGGATTGCGCTTCGGCATGATGGCAGAGCCGGATCGCTGGGGCGTGCTGGGTTACATCATGGCATGCAGCAAGACGATGGCCGATGCCATGACCCATCAGCAACGTTATCAGGCACTGATCGGCAGCATCGGCACCCTGACCATGCAGCTGACACCGACAACCGTGAAGCTGGCGTGGGAAACGCCGACACCTCCGATCCCTCCGCTGGCGGAAGAAGCCGTCGCCGGCTGGGTCACGTTCGGTCGCTGGATCACCCATTCCGAGCGTTCGCCCCTGCGTGTCCACTTTCTGCATCCGGCGCCAGCGCATGCGGCCGCGTACCATGCATTTTTTCGCTGCGATGTCTGTTTCGACAGTGATTGCAATGGCCTGGAAATTCCGCTGGATTTTCTTGCCCTGCCACTGCGCCAGCCCGACGAGCACATGCAGAAATGGCTGCAGCGTGCGGCGGACGAAAAACTGCAGACCTTGCCCGGCACCCCGGACTGGCTGCAGCGCCTGCAACAGTTTATCGAAACGGAATTGCCGCAACGGGTGCCCACTCTGGATAGCGCCGCTGCCCATCTGCAGCTGACACCCCGCCAGCTGCAACGGCGACTGGAAGAGCGCAATACCCACTTCACCGCGTTCTGCGAAGACAGCCGCAAGCAGCTGGCACAACGCTATCTGCAGGATCCCGGCTGTTCGATTGTCGAGATCACGTTTCTGCTGGGCTTTTCCGAGCAGAGTGCCTTCAGTCGGGCATTCAAACGCTGGTTTGGTATCAGCCCGGGCGAATTCCGCCGCCAAATGCGAACGCCGCCGTCGCTGCAGCCGTAATCCTGCCAGCGCCGCTCAGGAACGCCGCTCCCGTTGCAGGCGGTCCAGCAGTTCAGGCGCCCATTCGCTGTCGGCGCGCACATACACCGGAGGTTCACCGATCGGTGCCGATACCTGCAGATCGATACCCTGTGCCGGTGCGTCGATCGCCTGCCCGCTCCACACATGAATCCAGCGTCCCGCGGGAAGATGCACGCTGCGGGAGGTGGCATTTGGCAGCAACACCGGCGCCACCATCAGATCCGCACCCAGCATGTATTGCACCTGTGACGGCGGCATAGACCGGAAGAACGTATCCTCGGGATAATGCAGCACCGGATGCCGCACCACCGGATAGCCACGCTGCGCGACATCGTCCATCAGGGTTTGGCGATAGTCCGCCAGCGCCGCATAGATGCGTGCAAACCGTGCGAACTGTTCCACCGTCGTGGTATTGGAATAGACCTGCACGTTCGCCTGGGGCGCCAGCCCTTCATGGGTGCGATAAACAGCGGTGAAGGCGTTGGCTTCGATCCAGCGCAACAACAGTTCCTGCGAACGTTTCAGGCCAATCCCGTACAGCGTCAGTGAGGTGTAGCCACCGATATCACTGTGATTGAGACTGATGCCGGAAAAGCCACCGTTCAGCAGGCCAATCACCGCGCTGGTCAAACCGTCGAAGCGGTCGTAGGTGGTGGCCTGATCCCCCAGCCAGAACAGGGTGCTGTAGCGCGGACTCTGGGTGAAGCCGGAACGCATGAAGAAATTGATATCGCCGGTCAGGCCGGCCTCGGCCACGGCTTCGGCGTTGAGCCTGGCCCATTCCACCGGATACTCGTTATGAAAACGTTCGCCGGACTGGCCGTTGAACAATTCAGCTTCGAACGGCAGGGCTTCACCGAAATCCGCCATCCAGCCCGAAAAGCCGTTACCGATCAGGTTGTCGCGGATGATGGATTTGAGCCAGTCCCGCGCGGCAGGGTTGGTCAGATCGACGATCCCGGCAGCAAAGTCGGTGATCAGGATCGGATAGGGCGTACCGTCGCGCTGTTTGACCAGGAAATCCTGGGCAAGGGCTTCCTGATACAGGTTGCGCTCCACGTTGGCTTTGCTGCTGACGTCCACCAGGAACGGATTGATATACCCCATCACCCGCACATCGGCGGCGGCGAGATCCTGTTGCAGGCTTTGCCAGTCAGGATACTGCTGCTGGTCCAGCTCCCAGTTCCACCACAGCTGCGAGCCGGCGCCGCCCAGGGTCGTGCGCTTACCCACCCAGTCCTGCAGCCACAGGGCGGCGATGGGCGTGTCAGCGGCCTGCAGGGTCTGCCACAACTGACGGACCCGTTCGGTTCCCCCCTGCAGGCCCAGAATGGCACCCCGGTTCATCCAGTCGGGCAGTGGCGCCATGCGCCCGCTGTACCGGGTAAAGCCCTCGATCAGTGCCAGCAGGTCTTGCCCGTAAAGTATCCGGCCGGTCATGTGGCCGGCGAACTGATGCACGCTGACCTGCAGCGGCTCCCGCAGATCGAAGCGCGCGTACTCGACACCTTCGAGGAATACCGAGCGGCGGGCGCTGGTGATGTACTGCGGCACAGCGTAATAGCTGGTCAGCGGGGTGCCAGCGGAACCGGGGGCATACAGGTTGATCAGGGATGACAGCAGCGGCTCACCGCGCCCGATGCCCTGTTCCTGGGTCAGTACCGGAATGTTCTGGCCCTTCAGATCCAGATAGCTGTACTGCTCACCAAAGCCGTAGAAATGCTCATCGGCGCTCGAGCGATAGTGCAGGCTCAGGTGGTTGTAGGTCGCATCATCTGTCGTCAGGGTGAACTGGAGCTGGCCATCCACCACGGCAAAACGCCATTCGAACGCCAGCGCCGGGCAGTCGAGGAAGTGGCCGGTGAACGCCAGTCCGTCGCCCTGCGCCGTCTGCTGCTGAATGCTGGGCCGCACACAGCGCTTGTGCACCTGCTCATCAATACGGTAGGTGGAACGGCTGTCACGCACGTTGAGCGTGGTGATGGCGGCACTGAGCATTCGGCCGTCGGCAGGGGTTTGCAGCAGCTGCAGATCGGGCTCGTTACGGTGCCAGACGCTGAGCTGGTTGTCCGCCAGCTGCAGACGGAAATCGCCCACACTGAGGACATCGGTGTCGATATGGTCGGTGGGTTGCTTGCAGCCGGCCAGAACGGCCAGCAGGGTGAACAGTCCACCCCAAAGCGGCATGCGGTGCATGGGTCACTCCTGTGATTGTTGTTCTGCACGATCGTCACAGGATGCCAGCCGGGATGGAAACTGTCTTGATTGTAGATGCCGCCGGCTTGACCGCAGATGCCAAGCCGGCGGCCGTTCAGCCGAACACCACCATGTTCTGCCGGCTCAGGGCGATGGGCTGGCCATCCGGCCCCCACAACATCACCGACTGGCTGGTGTAGCCATGGGCGCCCGCGACCATTTCCGCGTCCACCCGCCAGTTCTGCATGGACAGACCATTGAGATCCTCGGTGAGGAATTCCAGCATCCAGGTCATCGAGCTGCCCGGTACCGGCATGCTCAGGTAGGACAGCGCGATCGGCGGAATGAAGTCCGCCAGGGCGATGACATGACTCTCGCTGGACGCCTGTTCGCCGGGCATACTGACGTCCACCACGCACTGGGGTTCGGCCGGGCCGGTAAACGGCATTCCACCCTGCAGCCAGCGCGCGGCGAAATACTGGGTGAAGGTGGGTGACAGGCCGGGGAAATACTTGAAGGTGCGGGGTTTGTCACAGGGCACGGCGGGCTGCTCGGGAACACGTGTGACCCTAGACTCGCGGGCGGCACCGAATACCGCCGTGGCGGTGGCCAGCACATTGTCGCCGTCCAGCAGGCGGCATTCCACATGGGTAGCGCTCTTGCCCTGGCGCAGCACACTGGCACGGGCCAGCAGCTGGGGTTGCGCAGGCGGCGCCACAAAGGTCACCTGCAGGGTGCGCACCGGCAGATCCGCCGGCACCAGGCCGCGCATCGCGTGCAGCATCAATGCCGCCTGCAGCCCGCCAAAGACCGCCCTGCCCTGCATCCATTCCGGGCTCACCGCCAGGCGGGCATCACCGCCGCTGCGTTCGATGGTTTGCAAGACTTCAAAATACTGCATGACAGACTCCGGTGCTGACTTAAACAATCGTATGAATGGCGAAAGGGTAACAAGCTGTCGACCGCTTTCAGATAGGGAAAAAAGCCATTTGCGGGACAAAAAATGCCCGCTTCAGCCGCCAGGTGGGGTAAACCGGCCAGAATTGCCTTGGGTCAGGCCAAACTGGTACGATCGCACCAGAAAATAACAATACCAACAAGAAAGGATGCTGCCCGTGTCGCTGCCGCGTTTCTGCATTGCCCTGCTGGGCGTCGCTCTGCCTGCCCTGGCCTGCGCCGACCTGCTGCCCCTGCAGGTACGCAAGGGTGCCAACCCCGCCATCATCGATGCCCGGGATCGCACCGTGCTGCTGCGCGGCGTGAACTACAACGCCCTGGGGGACTATTTCGAGGCCAATCCGGATCAGCCGGCGGTGGTGCCCTATCAGGCCGACGATTTTGCCCGCATGGCGCAACTGGGCATGAACGTGGTGCGGCTGCTGATCAGCTGGTCGGCCCTGGAACCCCAGCGCGGCGTGATCGACGACGCCTATCTGGGCCAGATCCGCACCGCCGTGGCCGATGCCAAAGCCAATGGCCTGTACGTGGTGCTGGATATGCATCAGGATGCCTGGGGCAAATTCATCGCCACGCCTGACAGTACCGACTGCGGTTTCTTCCAGCCCTCCATCGGCTGGGACGGTGCGCCGGCCTGGGCCACGCTCACCGACGGACAATCCACCTGCCGTTTTCCCGGTTTGCGGGAACTGTCGCCCGCGGTCGCCCGGGCCTTTGAAAATTTCTGGCGCAACCGGGATGGCATTCAGGATGCGCTGATTGCGACCTGGGCACGCCTCGCCCGCGAATTCGCAGCGGAACCGGCAGTCGCCGGTTATGACTTTCTCAACGAACCGAATTTCGGGGTCAGCGTTGGTCTGTCGCAGATTCTGCTGATGGGCAATTTCTACAGCAAGACACTGCGCGCCATCCGCACGGCAGAACAGTCCGTTCCCGGCGGCTTTGCTCACATCGGCTTTTTCGAACCCAGCGTGGAATGGTCGGCCTTCGGTATCACATTGCCACCCCTTGGCCTGTTCATGCTGGACCGCAATATCGTGTTTGCCCCACATCTGTACAGCGGCTCGATCACGGTGACCGGCACGGTGGCCAGCGGCTATGCCAATGCAGCCAGAGTGGCAGGCATTTACCGGGCGCCGTTCTGGTCCGGTGAGTGGGGCTGGTTCGGTGCACCGGCCGACAGCGAAGCGTCGATCTGGGAATACGCCCAATACGAAGACCGCTACCGTATCGGTGGTGCGGTCTGGCAATGGCGTCAGGCCTGCGGCGATCCCCATGCCCAGGGCAGCCGCGCCGGACGCACCGTGACCGAGCCGCAATACCACGTGATCATCAATCTGTGCCCCGGCGATGAGGATGGCGGTGTATCACCGGCCTATGAACGGATTCTGGCACGGGCCTATCCACGCCATGCGCCCGGCGAGTTAATACAACTGCACAGCGATCCGTACACCGGCGTGCTGACGGTGGTGGGCGAAAGTGATGAGGAAGGCGATCTGGAATTGTGGGTGCCAACCTCGGCACGGGTGAACGTGCCGCAACTGGATGGCAGTGATGGGGTGCAGGTGGAATCCCGTTCCGGTGGTTATCTGGTAAAGGCAACGGTTTCTGGCGATTACCGTATTACTCTGCGGTACTGAACGCAAAAAAGGCGGAGGCAAATGTGTCCTCCGCCGCAGCGTCACGCAAACGCCTATTCTCAAGCAGCAACGATACGGTAATCCACCGCGACAAAATCCTTCATCTGCGCCGCAAACTGGGTCGCAAAACCCGGGAACATGGTGGCGTTGAAGCCGTCTTCCGTCAGATACCAGCTTTTGCAACCGGAATTCCAGTTGGTTTTTGCCAGTCGCTGCTGAATGTTGCGATTGAAACGCGCCTGCGCTTCCGGCCGCACGTCCAGCACTTTCAGGTTGTCATCCAGAATGGTTTTGATGCCTTTTACCGCGTAATCAATCTGCGACTCCATGTACACCAGCGCGGAATTATGCCCAGGCCCGGAATTGGGGCCGAAGGTGAAAAACAGGTTGGGATAGCCACTGACACTGGCGCTCTTGTAAGCCTGCGAACCCCGCTTCCACTCTTCACCCAGATTGCGCCCGTCCAGACCGGTGATCGGGAACGGTGTGCCGCTTTTGCAGACATCAAAGCCGGTGGCAAACACGATGCAGTCGAACTGGTGCTCGATGCCTTCGGTGGTGCGAATACCGTTTTCACTCAGGGTCGCAATCGGCCAGGTGATCAGCTTGCAATTGGGCTGTTGCAGCGCCGGATAATAATCATTGGAAATCAGCACACGCTTGCAACCGATGCGGAAATTGGGCGTCAGTTGACGACGCAGCCAGGGATCGCGCACTTGGCTGTGCAGATGGGATTTGGCAACCTGCTGCACCACATTGGTCAGCGGTGTATTCCAGATAATGCCCAGCGCTACGGCTTCGTGTCCCCAGTACAGCGCACTGCGCACCAGCGCCTGCGATGCCGGCATTTTTCTGAACAGGGATTTGTTCCAATCCGGCGTCACAAAATCCGGCCGCGGCAGAATCCAGCCCGGTGTACGCTGAAAGACTTTGACAAAGCCTGCCTGCTTTACCAGTTCCGGCACGATCTGGATCGCACTGGCACCGGTTCCGATCACCGCGACTTTCTTGCCGGTGAAATCGTAATCGTGATCCCACATGGCGCTGTGAATCTTGTGACCCTGATAATTTTCGATGCCCGGCATCTTCGGGAAACTGGCATTCGACAACGGCCCCTGCGCCATGATCACCGAGCGCGCCACATGGGTTTTACCTTGCGACGTCTGCGCCCGCCACACGCCGGCGTTTTCATCAAACACCAGCCCGGTGACGTTCTGGTTGAAGCGGATCAGCGGTGCCAGTTCGAACTGCTCCACCAGGCGATGAATGTACTGCAGGATTTCACCGCTGCCGGAAAAACTGCGCGACCAGTCCGGATTCGGCGCAAACGAATATGAATACAGATTCGACGGAATATCGCAGGCAGCACCGGGATAGGTATTGTCACGCCAGGTGCCGCCGACCTCAGTGCCACGCTCCAGTATCACGACATTGTGCACACCGCGCTGACGCAGCCGGATGGCACTGCCCAGCCCCGCAAAACCGGCACCGATGATCAGAACATCAGCCACGGCTGCGTCGGTGCCAACAACATTTACCTGCGGCCTGCCTTTTGCTGTGACAGATTTTTTTCTGGCGGTTTTTACTTCATTCATTTTCACCATTCCTCTGTTGTCCTTTGCCACAACACTGCGGTCGCTCAGGCCACCGGATTCCACGTCAGTTCTTTCACCCAGGTCGGTACCGGGGGCAGCAGGCGCCGGGGAATCAGATCGGATAATTTCACCATCGCATCCACAGGTACGTGATAGGCGTAGTTGCGCCGGTTCACCATCACCCGGCCATGACGGGAAATAATCTGGTACCAGGGATTGCGTCGCCCTTCTTCCGTGCGGCCACCGATGGTTTCGAATTTTTTCATCACTTTGTACAGGCTTTCTTCCTGCAGCCCCATCTCGACGATGTTGTCGCGCATCTTGTTCAGCAGCGGAAGGTACGACAGGATGCCGAGGATCAGGGTGGGCCGCATCAGGGTGCCGGCAGTGCGGATCGCCAGCTTGAACAGTTCACCGTGGCCCTGCATTTCCAGCACGGTGAAACCGACACCCAGATGCCGGGATTCGTCGTCGTTGATTTTTTCGAACGCCTGGTGGCACACCGGATCTTTCACCGTATCCAGCAGGAATTTGCACAGCGCACCGTCGAGGGCAATTTCCAGCATCGGAATCACCGAGCCGAGCACTTCCAGCGGCATGTCATCGCTGTAGCGGTCGAGCCATTCGATCACCAGCCGCAGGTTGGTGTTCGGTTCGGGAATTTCATCGCCTTCCAGCATGCCCCAGCGGCGCATCAGCGCCATTTCCGCATTGGCATGACGCTGTTCTTCGGCGTGAAAATAGGTGTAGATTTCCCGCAAGGTATCGTTGGGCGCCACTTTCGCCAGCGCGGCAAATCCGCGGGCACCGACATGCTCGATCCACATCAGATCCGACATGAAGGCTTTCAGCTTGGGCCACTGTTCCGGCGTGATCAGTTCCGCACCAGGCGCATCCCAGTCGATATCCGCCAGTGCCCACTGGGTGGACTTGATTTTGACGAGCATTTTTTCCAGATCGATAGCAGCCATCGGGGTTACTCCTCTGCAGTTTTCAGCCAACGTCCAATCAGACCGGCGCCACGGGCGTAGCTGGCCGGTGCGTAGCGCTTCATGCGCCAGACCAGCCGCGCATCCAGTTGCGGCAGTACATACAATTCACCTTTGTCGAATGCGTTCAGGGTGGTGCGGGCCACACGCCCGGCAGACAGGCCGGTGATATCCATCATTTTCTGGGCGACCCGGCTGGTGCCGTCGGGAATGCGGCCGTCGCGGGCGATGTTGGTTTTCACCCAGGTGGGACACAGGGCGGTGACGGTGACCCCGGTGCCGGCCAGTTCGGCGGCCAGGGTTTCAGACAGAGCCAGTACCGCCGCCTTGGTAACGTTATAGGGGCTCATCAGCGGTGCGGCGGCAAAGCTGGCAGCCGAGCAGACGTTGATGATGCCGCCCTTGCCCGCCGCGCGCAGTTTGGGCACGAACACGTGGCAGCCGTGAATCACGCCCCACATGTTCACCCCCACGGTCCAGTGCCAGTCCGCCAGCGGGATGTCACCCACCGGGCGGCCGCCAATACCGACGCCGGCGTTGTTCACAATCAGATCCGGCGTGCCACGCAGCCATTCCTCGGCGGCAGCCGCCAGGTAATCCACCTGATCGATATCCGCCACATCACAGGCCACCGCATGGGCCGATCCCCCTGCCCGCAGGATCGCGTTGGCAGTGGCCTCGGCGGTTTCCAGGCGGATGTCCGAGCACACGACTCGCCCGCCCCGCCGTGCCAGTTCATGGGCAAAGGCGGCGCCAATCCCGCTGCCTGCGCCGGTTACTACTGCCGACGCGTCCCTGGAACGCTTGCTTCCAAACATGGTGTCTCCCGGTGCATCACAACAACAAAACCAAGCAACCGCTTGATCGTTACATCGAATGATGTAACATTAATCCGACTTATTGTTCGGATTCAATTCGGAATAGCCATGCCCAGAAAGCCCTCGCAAAAGCGCGCCAGAGCCACGGTGGAAGCGATCATCGAAGCAGGATTCATCTGCGTGGCAGAACGGGGGGCGGCGGACACCACCACCCGGCATATCGCGGAAAAAGCCGGGATCAGCGTGGGATCGCTGTACGAGTATTTCGCCAACAAGGAGCAGATTTTCACCGCCATGAACGAGCGTTTCGTCGACGAGGTGGTGGCCATGATCCAGCCGCGCACCGCCGACCTTGTTCGGATGTCGATTGAGGATATGGTGCGCACCCTGCTGGAAGGCTTCCGCGAACTGCTCAGCCGCAACGACGAGCGCTACCTGAAATCAGTGCGCTCGGCGATCCGCATGGACAGCAAGGTCAGCTATGGACCGGTGAACAAGATCCTGGGGGAACTGGTGATGCAGCACCTGCTCCATCACCCGGAAAACCTGCAGGTGCGGCGTATTCCCACCATGACCTACATTTTCATCAACGGCGGGATTTTTGCCCTGATCCGGCATCTGTCCGATCCCAATCCACCGGTCACCTTCGATGAACTGGTGGACGGGCTGGCGGTGATGGTGGGGCACTATGTGGCGCAGGAGCGGCAGCTGCTGGCACTAAAGGACAGCACCAGCAGCAAGGGGGACAGCAATCAGGGCGCTTCCGCTTCGGCCGCGGTCACCCCGTCCAGCCAGTAGCGAGTGGGAAAGCGCTCGGCCTGTTCCGCGGCCTGTTGCAGGGCCGGCTGCAGGATCGGCGCAATGCCTTTCAGCACCTGGGCCGGCAATGCGGACGTGAACTGATAGGCCTTGGCGGCATCCCCCGGCACAAAGGCGGTCAGGGTACCGAAATGGTAATCCCCCAGGTAGAACACCAGGGTGGCGGTGCGGCTCAGCGCCCGCGATTTCACCTTTTGGCCACCGGTGTTCACCACCAGCCGGTTGTCGCCCGTGCCGGTCTTGCCACCGGCCACCAGGGGCCGACCATCCGCCCGCAGGAAGGCACCCTGCAGCCGCCGCGCCGTGCCCTTGTTCACCACATCCGCCAGCGCCTTTTTCAGGGCATAGGCCACTTCGGGATGCATCACCTGCCGGGCCGGCGGCAACGGATGATTCACGTGCACTTCGTACGGCGTGTTCTGGGCAAACGCCAGTTTTTCAATGCGCTGGGCGGGAATGCGTTCGCCACCGTTGAGGATGATCCCCATGAATTCCGCCAGCGCCGCCGGCCGGTCACCGGAACTGCCCAACGCCGTGGCCAGGGACGGCACCAGGTGCTCGAACGGATACCCCAGTTCACGCCAGCGCCGGTGCAGTTCGGAAAACGCTTCCACTTCCAGCATCGAGCGCACCCGGCTGTCGCGGGCATTCTTGGCCCGGGTCCGCAGCAGCCAGGCATAGACTTCCTGGCGCTGCTGGCGACTGGCATCCACGGCGCCACTGAAGGTCGGCTTTTCCTGCCGCATCAGATAGCCCATCAGCCACAGTTCCAGCGGATGCACCCGGGCCAGATAGCCCTGATCCTGCAGGTTGTAGCGATCCGGGCCGTAGCGGTCGTACAGCCGCTCCAGGGTCTTGCGGTCCATCGGCTGGTGGGACAGCTGCTCCTGCATGAAGGCGACAAAGGTATCCGTATCGGCATCCGGGAACAGGTAGCGATGGATCACTGCCGCCCGCACCGGGGTCAGCTTGAGGCCCGACAGGAACATTTCCAGCCGCTCATCCGCGGGCTTGCCCGCATACTTGGCCCAGAACCGGCTCAGGAACAGGATGCCTTCCCGGTCGATGAAACGCTCCAGCACTTCCTTGCGGCGCGGGTCCTTGTCGTCCTTCAGCACCGCGTGCACATCACTCCACTGCTGGTAGGTGATGTGATTGACCACCTCCCGCAGCATGCGCACGAACGGCAGGTTGATGGATTCCTGCAGGGATTCCCGCACGGACGGAATGCGGCCGTTGTCCTCGCGCTTGAAGTTGTTGAAGGTATGGACACCGCCACCGGTGAAAAACACTTCGGCCGGGCTGGCGGAATAGCGCCGCTCCAGCGCCAGATCCAGCAACACATCCAGCGGCATGTCCGGCTGGGCCTGCAGCTGCTCCAGCACCCAGCGGGTCAGGACATCGTTGCCCGGTTCCTGCAGCTTGGCGAGATTTTCAGCGCTCTGGCCGGCGTAGCGCTGGTGCAACTCGGCGATGATTCCCAGCCAGGAGGCCAGCACCCGCAGCTTGGCAGTGGAGCCCAGTTCCAGCTTGCTGCCTTCGTTGATATCGAAGGGAATATCGGTGTTGTCGGTCTGCACCCGCACCTGGTTGCCCGCCGGCGTGCGCTCGAACAGGGTAAAGCTGTAGCGCAGGTTCCCGGCCTGACCGGGCTTGAGCAGGTATTCACCCACCAGGCCATTCTGGCGCGCCACCTCGGGATCCCGCAGGCTGCGCAGATGACGGGTTACCTGATCCTGCAGTTCCCGATCCAGTGTCGTAGTCACTGCCAGGTCAAGCCGGTCCAGGTCATACAGCGACACATCCAGCAGGGTGGAAAGCCGGCTGCGCACCATGTTCACACCCTTGCCGGAGGCACTGGGCACCACCGCCGGATTGTCACGGAAGCTACGGAAATACAGCGGCTGGGCCTGGGCTGCCTGCATCAGGGCCGGGCTGATCACACCCTTGCGCCCCAGCAGGCGCAGGTGGGCGTCAATCAGCTGGGCCAGATCCTCGCGATTCTGCACCAGATAATAGGATGGACGCCGATGGGCAATCATCAGGGCGATCACCTGACGCAGCGCCAGTCCCTGCCGGGCCAACTCCTCACCTTTTGCGTCCTGCAGGTTGAGCAGCCGGGTCACCTCGGACACGTCCGCCGCAAACCAGACATACAACCCATCGCCAATACCGTTGACCTCGCCCACCCCCGGCGCTGCCGACAGCGGCACCGTGTTGATGTAATCCAGCACCAGCTGACGCCGCGCCGGCATGGTGTCCATGCCGTCCTGGTAGACCCGCACGCTGGCCGACACCATCTGGCGCAGTTTTTCTTCCACCGAGCCAGTCACGCCGTTTTCCGAATGACGGAATTTCTCGATCTGGGTGGCGAGCGTACTGCCACCCATGGACGGCGTGTCCAGATTGATCACGTCCCCCACCTTGAACACGGCGGCCTTGAGGAAGCGCCCCCAGTTCACCGCCGGATTGAGCGCAGGCTCGCTGCCATCCAGCAACCGGCGGTCCTCGATGAACAGCAGCGCCTGCACCATCAGATCCGGCACCTGCTCAAAGCTGGCAAAGACCTGGCGCGGGTACTGGAAATCGAACATCACCCGGCCCTGGTAATCGATGATGTCCAGTCCGGCCTGGGTCTTTTCCCGATAGGGGGGATACAGACTGGCGCCAGCGTAGTTGAGCATCTCCGGCGACATCCGCGCCTGCCGCTCGATCATGAAGCCATTGGCCTGCAGCTTGTTGAGCACCGAGGGCAGACGCACATAACCCAGGCGATGGTCGAACGGGCCCTTGAGCGGATACTGAACCTTGTCAGAAGCACCCTCTTCCACCATGAACGTCATGGACTGGGCGTAGCCCGGCAGCCAGCGGGCCTGCAGCCACGAGGTCCTGGCCTCGTAGACCAGCGCTGCCAGCATCGCTACCAGCAACAACGTCACCAGCAGCAGCCAGCGCCATGCCCGGCGACGGCGGGGCGCCCGCGGCGGCGGCACAACGCCGTAACGATCCGCCGGATTGGCCATTAACCCGGACCCGCCAGTCGCACTGGCGTCAGGGGCAGGAACAACAGAGTCAGTCAGCAAGGGAATAGGGGTATCTGGATCGACGTAAGGCTGCGAGCCCATACAGGACTATGCGTCTCCGACACGCGGGGTTGGCAAGGGGAATGAATCAGGAACGATACGGGTTGGAACAGTCACTTGCAGGCACCACAGGACGCGGTTGACCATTGCACTGTCTGTTCTGAAAAATCATACTAGAATCTTATAAGCAAAAGTAGCCGGCGAACGGCTCCCCCTCCACCCTTTGCGAGATTTTTTCTGTGTCAATCCGTTGCGTCCTGTTCAGTCTGCTGGTGGCTGTCTCCACCCTGTCCCATGCTCAAACACCCAAGAAAGCAGCCGAGCTTGAACTGGCATCGGTCAATGCCATGGTGATCGACCTGCAGGACAACGAAGTGCTCTATTCCCGCAATGCCGACGTGGTGGTGCCGATTGCCTCGGTGAGTAAGCTGATGACCGCCATGGTGGTGCTGGATGACAAGGCACCCATGGATGAATGGATTGCTGTCGACATTTCCAAAACCCGCGAGATGAAGAACGTGTTCTCCCACGTCCGCATTGGCAGCCAGCTCAAGCGCAAGGACATGCTGCTGCTGGCCCTGATGGCATCGGAAAACCGTGCCGCAGCCACCCTGGCCCATCATTACAGCAAGGGCTACGACGCTTTCATTGCGGCCATGAACGCCAAGGCCAAGGCACTGGGCATGACCCACACCCATTTCGTGGAGCCTACCGGCCTGTCCGAAAAGAACGTATCCACCGCCCGTGATCTGGCCCGCATGGTGCAGGCTGCCAACCGTTACACCCTGATTACCCAACTGAGCACCACGCCCAAGAAGGACATGTACTTCCGCAAACCCAACCATGTGCGGGCGTTCTACAACACCAATCCGCTGGTGCGGGCCAAGAGCTGGGATATCGCTGTCAGCAAGACCGGATTCATCAACGAAGCCGGCCGCTGTCTGGTGATGATCGCCGAGATCCAGAACAAGCCCACCGCCGTGGTGCTGCTGGACTCCTTCGGCAAACGCTCCCATTTCGGTGACGCCAACCGGGTCAAGCGCTGGATCGAAACCGGTCAGGTGAGCAAGGTGCATCCGGCCGCCCGCGATTACGTGCAGCGCAAGCAGAAAGCCCTGCTGGCCCAGCGCAACGCCTCCTGAATCTGTCCGGGGGCGTCAACGCCCCCACTTGCACACCGCCTACCACAAAACCGTGACCACTCCATGACAGGAAACCCCGTTCCTTCGCCTGTCACAATCATCGGTTAACCTGCGTCAACGTCCACTGCTGTTTCCCCGTCCCGGGGCGATACGCGCCATTGACCGTCCGTGACACCCTGCCGACAATGATCGCACTCGATGGGTCATCCAGACGGAATTGATGACTGATGGATTCCCCTTGCCGGATGAGGTCGCCCCCATGACAAACTGGAATGATCGTAATTTTTTTGAGCCACACTACTTCGACGACATCTGCCAGGCACTGCACCAGCACCAGTTTCTGCAGGACGCTACCGGCATCAGCGACACGGAACAGGTTGGCCGCTGGATAGTCGATCGGGTGGATCAGGTGCTGGCCGCCAACAGTCATCTGGGCAAGCTACCGCTGGCGGCAGAAAAAGCCATGACGGCATTCGAACGCGCCACTGAGCATTTCCCCGAACAAATCACCGAGCACTTCCGCCACCATGCCGGCACCCGCGCCTTCAAGGGCCTGTTTTCCACCCGGCATCTGGATATCTATTCCATGTGGGCCCGCATCGCCCTGCGCACCCACACCACCTGGCACAGCGATGACAGCTGGCTCCACAAGCTGGCCTGCGCCCTGCTGCGGGATAGCGACTTTGCCCTCAAGCTGGACGAGGCCAGTGAATGCTGCCGGCTGGGCATGAACCGGCGCGACACCCTGGCCCGCATCGAACATCATCACCGGGCACTGGACTCCAGCAACACCAGCGCCAAGTCCCTGCTGATGCTGGACTTGCTCTGATCACCCTGGAGCACCACCGTCAATTTCGCTAACATCCGCTTTTCACTCATCACCGGAGAGCAAGGATGTCACGTTTGTTGTTGGCGGTTGTCGCGTTGCTGTTGTCCTACCCGCTGCAGGCGGCCGAGCCCGACTGGTCCGGGTACCGTCAGCTGCTGCAGGAGCATGTACGCAGCGGGGAGCTGGAAGGCGTCAAACTGACCCTGGTGGATTATCCCGCATGGCAGAACAATCCGCTGTGGCCCCAGGTCGTCGAGCAGCTCAATACCTATCCCGCCGATCAGTTGCAGACCCGCGCCGAAAAGCTCGCCTTCTATATCAACGCCTACAACATTCTGGCCATCAAGATGGTGCTGGATAACTGGCCGCTGGACGGCATCCGCGATGCCGGTTCGCTGCTGTTCCCGGTGTGGCGCAAGGACGTGGGCCAGCTGCACGGCAAGACAGTGACCCTGCAGCAGGTGGAGGATGACATGATCCGCAGCCTGAACGAACCCCGCATCCACATGGCGATCGTGTGTGCGTCCGTCAGCTGCCCCGATCTGCGGCCGGAGCCTTACACCGCCGCCCAACTGGAACAGCAGCTGGAAGAACAGGCCCGCGCTTTCCTGCATAACGACGCCAAAGGCGTGCGCATTAACGGCAATGACGTGGAAGTGTCGAAAATCTTCGACTGGTTTGAAAAGGATTTCGCAGATGCCGGCGGTGTGAAAGCCTTTATCGAGCGTTATCGCCCGCTGCCGGCACAGAGCAGCATTGATGACTATCTGGATTACAACTGGAATCTGAACCGGCAATAACGCGCGTCAGCGCGCCAGCCACGCTTTCACACCCAGCACCAACCCCAGTGCCAGCACGCTGCCCAGGGCAGCCCACAGCGCCAGCGGCAGGTTGCGCCGCGGCGGTTTGCCCTGCGGCGCATCGGCCGGCGCCTGAATCAGCGCCACGCTCACATTGTCGCGGCCACCACTGTCCAGCGCCGCCTGCAGCAGCGCCCGGCTGGCCGACGCGATGTCACTGTTGCGTTTAAGAATGGCCGCGATCTGCTGATCGTCGAGTTCATCGGTCAGGCCGTCGCTGCAGAGCAGCAGCCAGTCACCCTGCTCCCAGGCATCCTGCTGATAGCCGATCTCCAGACCTTCTGCCGACGTACTGCCCAGGCAGGAACTGATCACATGCTGATGGGGATGATTGCGCGCCTGCGCTGGCGACAGCATGCCGGATTTGAGCATGCGCTGAACGATGGAATGGTCTTCGGAACGCTGGGTAAGCTGGCCATGGCGCCAGCGATAAATCCGGCTGTCACCGCTCCAGGCCAGTTCGTAGTTCAGGCCCTGCTCATGGACCACCACCACCGTCGTACCCAGGCCACGCAATTCGGGCTGTTCCCGCCCGCGCATGACGATCTTCTGGTGCGCTCGCCGCAACGCTTCCTCGATGGCCACACCACTGCCGATCTGCTGGGGAATTTCCTCGCAGGCGATGGCACTGGCAATCTCGCCCCCATGATGGCCACCCATGCCGTCGGCCACGATCCACAGGCCATGACTGTCATCCATGTGAATGCAGTCCTGGTTCTGTTTGCGTTTGTGGCCGGAGTGGGAATGGGCGGCAGAACGGGGTTGGGCGGAATCCGGAATCATCCAATACCTGAGCAAGATGGCAGCGAAGCAAGACCGCGCAATTTTCGGTCAGATTGGACGGAATGGAAAGGGCGGGACAACAAAAACCCGCCCCAACGCTTACGGATAGTCCGGCAACGCCACCAGATTGTCGTCCACCGTCTGGTTACGGTTGGAGCGGACGTAATACCCCCAGGGCGCCGCGACACCGTGATAGCCTTCGACGTGGAGGATTTTTTCCTTCATCAGCTCGCCGCCTTCTTCCGGTGATACATCGTGGCCGGTACTGAGGACGAAATAGCCCACGGATTCCCCTTCGGCGCCCCGCACCGCGAAACGGTCCTTGATGACGTCGGTGAAGCTGGCTTCGTTATAGCCGGCCATCAGGAAGCTGGTGTAGACGTAATGACCCTGCAGCACCCAGGCATCGCGGCCGTACAGTTTCATCGGCACCGGTGCGATGCCGGTGATGGAGGACAGACTGCCCAGCATGTCGGAAAACGCGTCCCCGACCGCGTCGGCCAGGCCGCCTTTGACCAGCTCCGGTGCCTCGTCGGCTTCCGCCAGCGCCGGTGCCATCAGGATGCTGTAAAGAATCCAGCCGATGGGGCCGATACCGATCAGCAGCACCTGCAACAGCGTTACCCACCAGGGCAGATCCACGTCCACATCAACGCCGGCAGTCAGCACATTGATGCGGCCACCACCGGGGAAGGTACGCATGGCACCGCTGTCGAGTTCGTACCAGCGGCTCCAGTGCAGCACCAGCACGCCGTCCCAGGAAATGTCGGCCGGATCCTTGTGGGCCTTGCCGTGCACTTCCATGCCCAGCGGATGCATTTTCAGCTGCAGGGAATCGATGGTGGCGCCCTCGATTTCCTGCCCTACCTGCTCGGCGGATTTCACCGCCAGGATACTGTTCATCGCCGTTTCAGAAATCATCACCTGCAGGCCACTGCCGCGGGTGACGATGGAGCGATCCCCGGGTAAGCGCGCATCTTCGCCGGGCAACGCCAATGTAAACAGCAGACAGGGCAGCGTGTTGCGGTGTTCGACAAAGGTGACAACCGGATCGGCGTTTTGCTTTGCCTGAATGTAGGGGCGTTCGATGTTGGAGGGCTTGCCGATATAAAAACCGGCAGACCAGCTATCGCGGGCCGGCGGTTCGTCGAAGGTGGCTTCCAGCTGATCGATCAGACCACCGAACACCGGCAGAGTCACGGTTTCCAGTACCGATTCGACATTTTCTGTCAGCAGGGTTTGCAGGATGGATTCAAACCAGGCCGGCTCCACATCTTCGATGGCCCCCAAACGGATACCGGCCTGCGGTGCCTCGCCTTCTTCACCGGCCACGATCTGGGGAATGGCTTCGATCCAGGCGGTGACGATGGTGGGCTCGGCCCCAAACAGCGATACTTCACCGGTCAGCCGCACGCCGATGCGCGGCGTCGTCTCCACATCCTTCAGTTCTGCTACCGGTTGTTCCAGCTGCGCCTGTAATGCCGGCAATGTGCTGTTTTCGGTAAAGATGTTCAGATCAATCGGTGCCGACAGCGCCGACTCCCGATACACATGGCGCAAAATGCCGTTGATGATGTCGACATCAATTCCCACTGCAATTTTGACGGATCCCATTTCCATAGTCGTTGTCCTTGTTGTCATCGCGCAGGCGTTACCGCCGGGAATCAGCATCGTAACAAAAACCATGTTTGCGGAGTGTGCTTTAACGCAAAAGCCCGATGAGTATTCTTCACCGGGCTTTGGTCATTATCCGCACTGGCGATCAGGGACGGCGTGCAGCTTCGCGGGCAGACTGAACGGCAGGCAACAGCAGGGCTACCGGTTCACCAGACTGGATTTTGATGCGGTTCGGGTGAGCAGTGCTATTGCCACTGCGCGGCGTTTCTGTGGTTTGCGCTGAGGATTCGCCCTTGATGTCGCCCAGCTTCATATAAGCGGCAGCTTGGACGTTGACAGCGGCAGACAGCAGGACAGCGGTGAGGCCAGACAGGATGATAGCGTGCTTTTTCATGGTTGGTTTCCTTCAGGTTTGTTGGTGTTCCTCCATGAGTCGCAACGGCCTTCGGAACGGTTCAAAAGAAATTGCAGTTTTTTCACTGCCCGTTTTACGAGCAGCATTTGAACCGTTCAGCCGTTGAATTCGACAAAGAGTGGCAATCATTCATCACGCAAGGAGAGTCACCATGAAAAAATCCGTTCTTGTATTGGCATTGGGGCTGGGTCTTGGTTTTGGCGCCGGCGCAAGCCATGCCGGAGATGCCGAAATCACCCTCAAGGCACAGCAGCCGGCACGCGCTACCATACAAATGCTGCCACGCAGCAAAGGCCCCACCCTGCAGCAGATGCTGGCACGCCTGCGTCCGGCACCTACCGCCATTCCGATGGGCGGTGCTGCGTCATCGATAAAGACATCCTCAGGCACTTCGAAGTATGAAGTGGCCGACTGCACCGGCAGCGATGGCAAACCCAAAGTCTGCTGCAGTTTTACGCCGGGCGGCGGCGGTTCCACCTGTGATGTTTTCCTGGCCCTGTGCGATTCGATGCCGGGCACTACCAGTACCGGTGGAACCAATGGCGCTACCTGCAGTGGCGAGGGTGTTCTGGAATAAGTATTCGTAATCTGTACAGAGCACGACAGGAAGCCCCCGGATCATGCCGGGGGCTTTTTTGTTGCGCCGCAAATCAAGCCAAAAAAAAGCCCGCCAGTTGGCGGGCCGCAGGGCTATCGGTGGCTATTGCGTTTTTGCCGAGGGATCAGCGGGCGCCGGATTGATGGGCGCAATCTTCAGCGCAGGCTTGGGGCTGGGCTGCACCGGTACGGCCTGCAGGGATCCCGGTGTCGGCATGGGAGGTGTGGCGGGGGTTGGCGGCGCAATCCGCTGGGGCGTTCCCGGCTCGGGGGTTGGCACTGGCGCTTGCAAATTGGATGCGGGCAAGGGTTTGACCGGCACCGGCATCACCGCGCGTGGCGGCTGACTGTCGCCACCGGGCACAGCCGGCGCCAGCTTCACCCCGCCCTGTCCGCCCATCGGCACGGCCACAGAAGGTTTGCAGGTATGGCTCCAGCTGAAGGTATCCAGATCGCCTTTTGGACTCCAGCTGAACGTATCCGCTTTTTCATCTTTCAGCTCAACATACAGGCGGAAGCTGCGGTCCTTTTTGGTATTCAGGTATTCCGGCAACGCAGGCAGGTTGTAGAAAAAGTTCATCTGCTTCCAGCCCTGTTTGCCATCATAATCCAGCGGCACGGATTCCCAGATCTTGTCGCTGCCATCGACGACATGCACCCGCACCTTGCCTTTGCCGCTGCCACGAATCTTGACAGCCATTGACAGTTGCGCGGGACAGGTGCCGACGAAGTTTTTCATGCCGCCTGCGATGATTTCGCCTTCAGCGATCACGAGCGGATTGAAGCCGGTCTGAATCTGACCGCTTCCTCCCAGCGGCACGACCGTGATCGGGCCTTTGGGTGCCTGCACGGTGTTGCCACCGGGCGCTGCTGCACCAGCCTTGCACACCACCGTCAACTGATCGGTGAAGGTATCCTTGGCAAAGGTCCTTTCGCTTTCGTGCCACTTGCCACAGCCCGCCACCGCAGTGAACGTCACCAACGCCCCCAGGGTGTGCTCGGCATTCAGAATCTGATGTTTGGCCAAGCCCTGGCCGAGTTTTTCCTGCATCATGTCCCGGCACATTTTCACCGGGTCAACGCCCAGGCGATTCACTGGCACGTCCAGCTTGGCCGGTGTGTACGGCATGGTTTGCCCCATGCCCTGATTGCTCAGTGAAACCTGGTAGTTGTCGCTGGCTTCGAGAATCCCACCGCTGACATTTTCCTGCCCGTAGGACACGAAGGCCGTCTTCACGACATCATTATTCTTGCAGCCCGCTTTCATCCGCAGATGAAAGGGTACGGTATTGCCAGAAGTGATCTGCGCGTATTCACCATTCACGACACTCACTTCGACCTTGCCGTGATTCAGGTAGATGCCGTCGCCTTTGGTCACATCCACGTAATCGACTTTCTTTGCCTGGGCGACACTCGCCGCGAGTAACAGCAGTCCCGTTCCCACTAACCGGCATGCATTTTTTGGTGTTTTCATGTTGGCGTATCCTCGGTATTTCAAGCATTGCAAAGCGGGCAAAACCCGCGTCCTGATCCTGTGTCGCAACGAACCGGCAAACGGTTCAAATTTTTTATTCTTGGCACAGCGCCGACAGATCCAGCAGGCCAAAACCGAACTGGCTGTCACGTCCTGCCGGGCCAAGATCCAGTGTCATTGCCTGCAGCCGGGAACGCCAGACGGTACCGGACTGGTCGGGTAAATCTGCCGCCAGGCGGCCAGCCGCCGCCGTCACCCAGGGGGCGGCAAATGACGTCCCGGTGACATAGGTAGATTGCCCCTGTGCATTGATGCTGCGGATGTCCACACCGGGAGCCGCCAGCTCCAGCGTGTCGCCCTGGTTGGCCTGGGCATAGAGGCGGGCATCCGGGCCCACCGCCGTCACGGCCACCACCGCGGGCAGGCGTGCGGGATAGGTCGGTTGCCGGCCTGATCCCTGATTGCCCGCCGCTGCCACCAGCAGGATGTCGCCAGCAACGCGATTGAAGGCACGGGTCAGCAGCAGGCTGTCCGGGCCACCCAAACTGAGATTTGCCACCGCCGGACGCGGCTGGGCTGTAAGCAGCTGCTCCAGTCCTGCCAGTAGCCATTCCGTGCGGGTAAGCAGCTGGCCCTGGTCGTTGGGAGCGAAAACCGTAATCGCCAACAGACCGGCACCCGGCAGCAACGCCTGCTCACCCGCGCCCGTCAGCAACGCCGCAATCGCGGTGGCATGATGGGTGGGAGCAGGCCCCTGCCGGGTCACGTCCACGGACGACAGCTGCACGCCGCCGAATTCAGGCAAGGCCGTGTTGACCTGCCCATCCAGCATCGCCACCGTCACCGGCGCGGTGGCCCCGCGACAACGCTCATCCAGACCGACCAGCACCTGTCCGTAACGCTCCGGACTGCGACGGGCAGCATGGATGCGATCTGCCAGCGGAACCGCCTGCAATGGCACATAAAAGCGGTTGAATTCGAGCGTCAGGCCAGGCTGTTCCCGCCGCAGCCGCGCCAGCAGTGCCGGCGGATCTTCACGACTGGCTGGCGTCAGCACAAAGCGGCTGACGACCATTTGCAGGGTTGGGTACAGCGTGCGCCCCCGTAACTGCAGGCCATAAGCGCGCAGGGTTTCCCGATCGCGCCCGGCCTGCTCCACCGACTCACTCACCAACAGCCACTGGGTCTGATCAACGAGGGCTGGATCATCGGGATCGTCCAGGCTGACTGGCAGGCTGGCAACGGGCATGACCCCACCAGGAACCGTCAACGGTGGCGCGCTGGCGGGCAGGTGAATCGGTGCCGCTACCGCGGGAACCGGCGAAGCGGGTGCAGTGGCAGGCGCGGGCGCGACCGGCAGAGTGGGTACGCTGGCAGGGGCAGTGCCGGGCAAAGGCGGTGCGGTGCTGGGTAAAGACGGAGCGGTTCCCGGCAAAGGCGCTCCGGTGGGATCGGTGGTCGTCGGAGTTGCGGTTACCGGTGGTGCTGTCGACACCGGTGCACCGGTGACAGCTGCCCCTGGACCGCACCGACCATGGTGAAGCCACACAGCAAACACACCAGGCAAACCAACTCAATCGCTGGCCGCTGCATCAGTCCATTCCACATGACGAACCAGCGGGTTTGCCGATAGCTGGTCAAGCATCAGCTGTGGCGTCATGTCCCCGCTCACAGGCACAGTGATATCAAACAGACCCAGCGCACTGGGACCCGCCACAATGCTGCCGCTGGTCGACTGCAGCAGTGCCACCAGATCCTGCACGGTCGCGTCCGGCGCCAGCATCAGCCGAAAGTGCCACTGCTGCTCGGCGCCAACCGGTGCCCCACCGGACATCAGCTGATACTGCAAGCCAGCATTATCCCGCTGCAATTGCCAGACCCAGCCGACCTGCACGGCCACCACCAGCATGGCAGCGATGCCCATGCCGCGCCACCAGTTGAACGGGCGCTCGGGCACAGTCGACGTTGTCGGCACCGCCGCTGCAGGTGTGTGCAGCTGCCGCTTCAGTCGCTCCCAGCCAAACTCCGACACGATAGTGTCCGGCGCATCGGCTTTCACTTCCTCGGCCAGTCGTTGCAGAAACGCGAATTCTTCGGTTGCCGCAGCATCACGGGCCAGCCATGCATCAACCTCTGCCTGTTCGGCTGGGGTCAGCGTGCCATTCACTGCCCACGGCAGCTGTTCACGCAGTTGCTCGCTATCGTCACGGTTCATGTCAGTCTCCTACCCTGTTGCCCATTCACCCCGGGTGACCCGGTGCAAACAGTTCATCAGCAGATTTTTCGCATGCATCATCCGGGTCTTTACCGTACCCAGCGGCACACCGAGCAGTCCGGCAATATCCGGGTAGCTCAATTCTTCGAAAAACGTCAGATGGACAACCTGACGATGATCCTCGGACAGGGTCTGCATGCAGTGACGGACGAAGCGCTGGTTATCCGCCATCACATGAGAATCCGTCAGCATGCACCCCGGCGCAACGTCGGTTTCCAGATCAATCACCTCATCGCTGACGTGATTGTCGTGATGCCGCCTGTTGCGCCGCACCACATCCACCGCCTTGTGATGGGTAATCCCGAGCACCCAGGTCTTGACGCTGGAGGCACCACGGAAACTGTCGGGCTTCTGCCACACCTGCAACAGGACTTCGTTCACCACTTCGCTGGCGTCGCCTGGATTCTGCAGTGTGCGCAGGGCAAAGCGGTAAATGATATCGGCGTAACGCTGATAGAACCGTTTCATTGCCGTTTCACTGCCGCTACGGATCTGCTCCAGCAATTGCAGGTCGTCATGCTGATCCATGCCGTCATCAATCCTCATGTGTGAAGGTAAAGCTGTTTTCGCTGCTGCGACCGATCACGCGCCCGGATTGATCCAGTGCGCTGATGCGCCACAAATAACGGCCACCATTCTTCAGATGCTGGGTCATGATGGCTGACAGCGCAGTCTGCACCTGATTGCTGGGCAGCAGCATACCGGTGACAAATGCGGGCGTAACCATCCCGTCATCGACGCTGAACACCTGCAGCTGGTAGACCACGGTGCCCGGTACCGGCGCCCATTCGAAGCGCGACGCCGGGGTAACGGCCGCGGTGCGCGGTGACAATACCTGCAGTGCTTTTACCGCGTTCTGTTCATCTGCAAGCACCTGATAGACCGTTTGTGCCGTTGTTTCCGGCACAGTGCACAGCGCTTCCCGGGCACTGGCGGTGACCGCTGCCGCATCAATGGCACAGAAGCGCAGCAGATATTTGCCTGCCACACGGGTCGGCAAGACGGGGCTCGTCAGCACGCTCAATTGCTGCCCGGTCAGCAGCTGACGCACGCGCTGCAGCGGACGATAGATCGGCTGGCCTTCGGTACTGCCGGGCTCGGCCACCTGCCACTCGCCTTCGAAGGTACCGGTGCCGCTGTGATAAACCCGCAATTCTGCCTTCAGATCACTGTCCGGTGTCACCACGGCAATCGGCGCCAGGGTATCGCGGAAACGCAGTTCCAGATTCCGGATCACCAGTTTGGCAGTCGGCGTGCGGGCATCCAGCAGTGGACTGGTGGCTGCCCCCGTGGCATCCGCCAGCGCCAGGGTAGTAATGCCGATGGCATCAGGGCCATTCGTGGCGGAAAACACCCGCTGGATGGTCACCAGGTTGTAGCCTGCCGCACGCCAGCTTTGTACGGTTGCAGCCGGAATCAGCGCCGATTCATTGAAGGTAAGCGTGCCCACACCGGTGCGGTTGAACACCGTCGCCAGCCGAATCAGCGGTGTGCCATCCGGCGCCAGAATATGACCGGACGAGGACGACACCGTTTCCGGCCCACCCACTGCGTTCGGCGTCACTACCGCCTGCCAGCGGATACTGACACTGCCTGCCTGGGCCGGCGAAACGGTTCCAGGTGCCACGGTGCCGGCGACGCTGGTGACATCCGCCAGTGCCGACGAACAGGCCAGCAACAGGCCAGTGGCCAGTGCGCTTGCAATCTGAGTCAGGGTTTTCATAAGTATTCCTCCAGGCGCCGATTATTCGGCCCAGTACACATTGGCACCCAGCAGCAACTGCCAGGTTTCGTCACCGGCTTCGCCAGTGCGATCAACAAAACGTCCAACACTTCCCTTGGTATAAAGATCCAGGCCGGGTTGCAGCCCCCGCGCAGGCACCGCCTTGAACAACAGCTGGCCCGAGCCGCTGCGATAGAGCGTGTCGCCATTCAGGTACACCGGATCGTTATAATCCTGCCGGTTGCGGTCTTCGCTGTAATTCAGCACCAGAATGAGTTTCTGGGGCAGCAGGTGAAACTGGCTGTCGAAGCCAAAACGGGAGGTGGTGTAGCGGCGGCCGGTCTGGTCTTCCTCTACCCGGTTATACTGCGCGAGGGGTGCCAGATAGATTCCTGGCGTCGGGTTGTAGGTCACCTGCAGCAGAGTCTGGTCGGTAACCGAATCCGGTCCCGGCGTGAAGACTTCATCCAGCCCGATGAAAACCGCTTCGGCAGCGTCTTCCAGCTCGATGCGCGACTGCTGCAGATACCACTGCCACTCGGGATAGACAAACGTGACACCGGCGCTCAATTCGTCCGAGCGATTATCGATGTCATATCCCACCAGTACTGCATCCTCCTGATCCTGCGCCTGATCGGTATAGCGAGCCCCCAGTTGCAGCGACGGCAACCCGATCCAGCGCCAGACACCCTGCGCCGGATCGACGCCTGACGGCGTGTAATAAAGCACCAGCCCGGAGGTTTCCTGCCGGTAATCCGCCACCAGCGGATCGTCGTCCACATTGTTGGTGGCTTCGCTGGCATCCAGCGCAAAACTGAAGCCGCCACGACTGCCCGTCAGATCCAGCCGCTGCGTATCCAGATCACCAGGCAAGGTACGATTGCCCAGACTGTAGAAGAAGCGTCCAACCGTGGATTGCAGCAACCGCAGCGACCACTGGTCCAGCGGCCCCGACGGCAGTTCCACCCCGGACGCCAGGCGAATCTGGAATTGCGAAGCATCATCCGAAACCTCGCCTTCCCCCTGATCAACACCATCAAAATCGAAATCCGACGACGCGAATTCTGCCTGGAACGCCAGGCTGCCGGACAGCCACTCGCTCAGCAGGCCACCGGACAGCACACTGCCGCCGAATTCAGTTGGCTCAGGCACGTAGAAACCATTGCCGGGATAGGTGGTGGAACCGGTCAGGTACGATGCCGTCACCTGCAAGGCCGGCTGGTATTCACCCGATAATGGCCGCAGGATGGCATGCGTACCGGCCACCTTGTCTTCGCTCTGGGACGGGAACAGCACGTTCTGACGGGCACTGGTGGTAGGCTCTGACTGCAGGGCAAACGCCTCTGCCTGAATCATGCCCTGCAAGGACGCGTGACTGAGCGCCACGCCCCGCCGGCGAAAGCTGCTGAAGGCAAGACTTTCACCACCCACCACCACATCCCCGGCCTGCAACGTCGCGGTGCCCGATTCAAACCGCCGTGCCACCGCAACGCGATAGTTCGGCAAATCCCAGTGATTGCCGGAACCATTATTCTCGGCGCGGCTGTTATACAGCGCATCGATCCGCGTTTCGAACTGCCAGTCGTCCTCGGCATAAGCGCCCTGCACGACGGCACCCGCATTCGATGCCCAGTGTTCCGTATCCGGAAAGTCATCCTTGTCCTTTTTTACCGCAAGATACGATGTATCGAGGGTTACGTTGGCCTTCCAGTTATCCGCTGCCAGCAGACGATTGGCAGCCACCTGCAGGGAATGCACCGCCAGGGTTTCGATTGCGCCGTCGGGATATACCGCCAGCACCACCAGCTCATGGGCGCCACCGGTAAGCGGCACCTGCAGGGCCAGCTCCAGGCTCGCCGCAGTGGCGGTAACGAATGACGACACATCATAGCCATCCAGTTCGACAGCCAGACTTTCCGGCATGCGGGCCGGATCCAGCGCCAGCGGGATGCTCACGGCCTGTTGCCCCGGGGCCAGCGACAGCGGCGTCGCCCAACCGACATTGCCTGCCGCCAATGCACCCAGCCAGACCAGCGGCATTAGCCAGCGTCGCGATTTCCTCTGTTCAGATCGACCCGATTGCCGGCCGACAGCTGCGTGCGTCATTCCCCTACCCTCCCTAGGCGTGCAGTATCCGGCCCAGCAAGGACCGGCTGAAAACAATACAGTGCGATGGTTCGCAAGCTTACCCCAGTGGCCGCCGCCAATGCGAGGCCAGAACCACTCAAGCTGACAAACTGCTAACGGGCGCCGGTGGGGGCTGACCATGGAAACCTCCGGTGACAGATTGCATCACAATGATGCTTTTCACCTTGGTCGCAGGGGCGGCTCAAACGGTTCAAACACGACGGAAAAAATCTGAATCAGGAAATGGCTTTCAATTGCCGGTCATGCCAGCGCGCCATCAGCAGCAGGCAGCAGACAGCGCCCACCAGTGCAAAGAACATGTCGGACTGGGTATCCCACGGATCACCCTGGGTGCCCAGGAAATCAACCGCCCCGCCTCCGAGCAGCAGCGCCGCCCACCACTCGATCAATTCATAGAACGAACTGACGAACATCACCATGCTGACAATGACAAAGTTCAGCATGCCGCGGGTACGGACGAACTGGCCGCGCAACAGGATTTCGCGCGCCACCAGCGCCGGGACAAAGCCCTGGAAGAAATGACCGATGCGGTCATACGGATTGCGTTCGAAGCCAAACCACGCCTGCAGTTCGAAGCCCAGCGGTACCCGCGCATAGGTGTACATGCCACCCAGCATCAGCACCAGGCCGTGCAGACAGATAGCGTAATACAGCAGAGTGGTGAGCGGAAAGCGCTGACGGGTAAACCACAGGATGGGCCAGGCCAGCACCGCCGGAAACACCTCCAGCACCCAGGTGCCACGATCAAACGGTTCGTAACCGGTGATGACCAACCCCAGCAGCCACAGTACGGACAGGATCAGCAGATGACGGTGGTGCTGTGGGTTGTTCATGGCAATGCATCCTGCAGTGGAATGATCTGATTATAACAGATCGACACCACACTCCAGCCGCTCGAACCAGTCCAGAAAGACCGCGATATCCTTTTTGCCCACGATGGGCTGGCCGTGTTGCGGCACCAGCATGTCGACATCCAGCAGACGCACCCGTTTCACCCAGGCACGGCAGGCACGATTGGATGCCATATAACGACGATGAAAACCTTCCATCAGCGCGATGTGCTGCTCGATATCGGTTACCGGTTCATGATCATGTCCTTCGGTTTCGGCGGCGCCAACATCACCACTGAACAGAATGCGGCTGACCGGATCATAAAAATGGAAATTGCCCACCGAATGCAGAAAGTGCGCCGGCACCGCATGAATAACGTTGCTGCCCAGTTTGATGCGGCCGCCGTCATCCGGCAGCGCAATCAGCCGGTCGACCAGAGACGCATTCATCTTGTTGGCCACAAAACCCGACACCAGATGAGGCAGGAAACGCGACCACAATCGCGATGTCACCACCTTGCAGTCGGTGTGCATCAGCCAGCGCGGCAGCGACGTAATGATGTCCGGATCCTGGTGGGATGCAAACACGTAACGCAGGGAAGATTTCAGTGGAATATGCTTGGCAAGTTCAATGGACAGCGGCGTATAGGTGAGTTCACCACCGGGATCAAACAGCGCGGCTTCACCCTGATCGACAATCACCAGCTGATTGCTGGAAATGCCTTCACCTTCGACCAGACCGGTCACAAACAGACAGACGTGTCCATCGCTGTCGTACAACTTGACGACTTTCTGACTCATAACAACACAGCACCCGGATAAGGACTACGAACCAAGAGAGGGGAATGTAGTAATGCCCCTGCGGGTATGCAATCCGTTTTGCGCCCTATTGCTTTGTGGGTAAGCGTTCCATTGCCGTGCATCAATAAAACGCTGTTTATTTTCATGGAACGGACGTACCGGCACGGCAGAATACCTGTCCGCACCGGTCGGCCTTGGCGCCATTAAAGATTGGCGTCGGTATCTCCTGCCTGCGCTGCCGCCATGTCCGCAACGATCCACTGCGCTGCCAGACGGCCCGTCTGCGCGGCGCCATTCATGAAGCCGTAATACTCATCGCTGGTGTGCTCGCCGGCCAGCAGCAAACGCTCCACACAGGGCGTCTGCGCCTCGTCCGGATCATCGGATTCCACGTACATCCACTCCCAGGCGAAATCCGAGTACTGCCCCGGCCTGAAATTGGTGTAACCGCCCATGATGCCGTTGGTGGTGTGCCAGGACGTGCGCACGAAGCGACCGTTGGCGCTGGCCTGCAAACCCGGCAGCAATGAATCGTACTGTTCGAGCAGTGCCGTACCCTGTTGCCGCGCCGTACCGCTGGCCACCGCTTCCACCTGCTCACCGCCGAGGAAAAATGTCAGCGCACCGTTGTCACGGGTAGCCAGTTCACGCAGGCTGGAATCCCAGATCAGATCCTGCGCCTGATCGCTCCACGCTTCGTTCTTGAAACCGTCGGCAGTACGCCAGGTCCGCTGCTGCATGCCGGCGACGATTTTTTCGTTACGGCCCAGATCCACTTCCTGAATGAAACGCTGCAGTGTTTCCGGCAATTCCACTGTCATGTTCACCTTGCGCAGTGCCGGCAATGGCAGTGCCAGCACCACGTAGCGGGCATGTACCTTGCGGGTGCCATTGAAGGTCAGCAGATAACCCTGTCTGGTCTGCTCAAGCGAGGTCAGCGACATGCCGGTATGAATCCGGTCAGCCAGCACCGCTTTCAACGCACCAATCACGGATTCCGAACCACCACTGATGACCCAGGCTTCGTCACTGGAACTCAGCAGCTCCACATGATCACCATCCACCACCGGCAGCATGTACAGCAAATGCAGCGCCGACGACGAATCAGCTTCAACACCGTATTCCACCCGCACCAGGCCTTCCATCAGGGTGCGAATGGCCGGATCGGCCGGCAGCAGATTGCTGTGCTGATCCAGATAATCGGCAACAGACAACTGATCGAACACCGGCCCCCAGGTATCCCAGTCTGCGTCCAGCAATTCCGCATCTGCCATGATCTGCGCAGCAAGGGGTTGCAGGGCGGCTGCCATTTCGGCTTCGCTGCGACGCACACCACCGAAGAAATAACCGACCTGCTCCAGGCCGGCATGCTCAGCCTTGCGCTCGATCAGCGGAATTGCAAATTCATCCAGCAGCGCACGCAGATCATCATGATCCGAATTGACCAGTTCCGCACCCAGATCCGTCACGATGCCATCGCTGACGATACCTTCCACGCTGCGAATGCGTCCGCCCACGCGATTGCGGGCTTCGTACACCTGTGCCCGCACACCGGCTTTGCCCAATTGAAATGCTGCGGTCAGTCCTGCCAGCCCGCCGCCCACGATTACCACATCCCGACGCCCGCCCCAGCAACCGGACAAACTGCCGGCTGCGGTCAGCGCGGCGCCTCCGAGCGCAGCATTGCGCATGAACTGCCGCCGGGACGCTGATTGCAACACCGGAGTATTGCGCCCTTGCGCTGCCAAAACATTACGTCTTGCCTGCTGAAATACGCGCACCAATGCGCGAAAACCCTGGCTATGTGCCATTCAAGACTCCTTGAAGATTATTTTGAAATCCATTGCGAGTGAGGCTGTTATTGCCGTCACGAAGAGTGCGACCAATAACAGGCGCCGCATGCTAGCACGAAGGTCTTGGCGAAAAATGCGACCTGCACGAACCGGGCAACGTGAAAATTGCGGAGGAAAAATGTCGCAACCGGCATGGCACCGGAAACAAAAAAAGCCGGCGCAAATGCGCCGGCTTTTTTGAGGTAATGCAGAACCGCGGGGCGATCAGAACTCGGAACGCACACCACCGCTGATCACATAGGCACTGTAGTCGTCGTAACCACTGATGAACTGTCCGGACATGAACGCCGACCAGCCGCCTTTCAGCACGAACACCGCATTCAGGTCATATTGGTAGAACAGGCTGTCTTCCGAATCCGGCTGCAGCGCAAATACACCGTCGGACGTTTCGATGCCCTTAAGCTGGAAAGTCACCGGCGAATAATCCGAACTGGATTCACTTACTGCACTGATTTTCAGCGACGGTACGAACACACCCCAGTCGGTGCTGATGGCATAGGTGCTTTCCACACCGGCGCTGGAGGTGATCTGGTCAACATCCTGACTGCCAATCCGCATCGCCCAGGTACTGCCGGATTCAGTGTAGGCATCGATTTCGGTGGTCATGTAATCGACCCGGACATAGGGGCGCAGAACCAATGCATCCCGGCTCCAGGTCCAGTCACCCTGCACGCTCAGGTTGTACTGGCTGGTGGACGTATCACCCTGCGCCACTTCCGTCGCAGGGAAGGTGATATTGCGACGGGTGTCGTAATCACCCTCGGCATAGCCGAGCTGCACATCGACACTGTAAGCCTGATGGAACCAGGTCACAAAGCCTGTCAGACTGTAGACGTCAGATTCCACCTTGCCCGCATCAGCGGCATAGGCCACTTCGAACGCTGACCAGTCCACCGCCACACCGGCAAACAGACCGGGCGAGAAGCGGTAATCCATCCCCACCGTCACGCCCTGGCTGTCACGATCATATTCGGATTCGAATTCGGTCTGATCGTGTTCCGCTTCGCCCATGTGCATGGAACCGAATACACCCCAGCGCGATGCTTCGTCACCCGCAGTGCCACCGCGATAATTACGCAGCATCAGATTCTGGCCATCATAGGCCAGGCCGCCAGCACCGCCGCCACGCAATGACGTCTGGTGCTGGAATACCCGCTGCGCAGTTGCCTGACTGGCATTGGACATCATCCGGCGCATGACGAGGATTTCTTCCGGCGTGATCTGACCGACGACGCGGTTGTATTCATCCAGCGGCAGGGCACAGAGATCCGTCAGGTTTTGTTCGAATTCCACCGAGCCAACGCTGCCGGGTTCACCGGCTTCGTCGATGGTCTGACACAGGTCGCGCAGCATGTCGTCGGTGACCTGCTCGTTGGTGTATTCGTTGCTGGAAACGCCTACGTAGACAGTAACCACGGCCGAGCCGTAGTCGAAGCCGTCAGACGCCTGATAGGTGAAGGTGTCGATGCCCTGGAAGTTTTCTGGCGGGGTGTAAACAATACCGCCATAGCCAAAATATGAGACTGTTCCTCCGCTGGTGGACTCTTGGCTCACCGACTGGATGAAAACACCGTCACTTTGCTCGTTGTCAGTCGTGTCATTCGAGGTCAAGACCTCTTCAGCAATCTCGACGGTACCATTGACTGCCACATAGGCCGAATCCGGCTTCACAAAAATGGCCGCATTGGCATTCTGCACAGCAGCCGCCAATGCCAGCAGGGGAATTCCATGTGCCAGCTTCAATTTCATTGTGTGACTCCTCCGGTCGATTATCAGAATTCGGTGCAGCGCGATGCGCGGCTGGCCAATGGCAGGGACTTCGGGGTAACCTTCGGGCTGGAAAACAACAGTAAAAACAGCCTCACGAGCGCATCCATTTATTCATGTCCATTCAATCTGGCAAGCACATTCTTTGCACGTGGGAACTTGGGGGTGGTTTGGGGCATCTGACCCGCCTGGCCAATATTACCCGTAAACTCGAACAAAGAAACTACCGGGTGACCGTTGCCGTGCGGGATCTTGCCCGCGCCACCGACGTTTTTGCCGGCACCCAGGCCCGGTTGCTGCAGGCGCCAGTCTGGCTCACGCGCATTTCCCTGAACCGGCCAATCGCCTGTATGGCGGACACGTTGTTACTGCTGGGCTATCTGGAACCCGCAGGCTTGCGGGGGCTGCTGCAGGGCTGGCGCAACCTGATCGACACCGCCGAGCCCGATCTGTGCCTGTTTGATTTTTCACCAACCGCGATCCTGGCCAGCCACCATCGGACGATACCCAAAATCCGCGTCGGCTCCGGCTTTCATGATCCAGTGCCCGATCATCCGATTGCCGACTGGCGCCCCGTCCGCTACAACGATGATCTGGTGACCCGCCAGGAAGCGCTGCTGCTGGAAAAAATCAACCGCGCGCTGACGCTGGAACAGCAATCCCCCCTGCAGCGCTACACCGATATCTTCCGTCTCGACGCCACGGTGATCGATACCTTTCCGGCGCTGGATATCTACGGCGACGTGCGCAGCCAGGGCATTTACTGCCCTTATCGCCACACCGCACCAACGCTCGATCCAGTGATCTTCCCTGCCGGCGAAGGCCCCGCCGTCATTGCCTATCTGCAGGCGGATAACCAGCATCTGAAGCTGCACCTGGAAGCACTACGCCAGTGCAAGGCCCGGGTATTCGTCGTGTGTCCCGGGGGGCAGGATGCCATTCTCAAGCCGTTTGCGTCATCGCGCCTGCACTACAGCACCCACAGGGTGGCGCTGAAACAGGGGATTGCCGATGCGGATCTGCTGGTGAGTCATGGCGCCATCGGCACCCTGACGGAAGCGCTGGCTGCAGGAACGCCGGTACTGGGGATTCCCACCCAGATGGAACAGTTGCTGAATCTGCAGAAGGTGCAGGCACTGGGCGCGGGTGTTCTGGTGGACCGAATCGAATCCGCCGCCGACCTGTGCAACAGGATCAATCTGGCGCTGGATACCC
Organism: Gammaproteobacteria bacterium; assembly: GCA_041395845.1. Lineage (GTDB taxonomy): Bacteria > Pseudomonadota > Gammaproteobacteria > Pseudomonadales > Ketobacteraceae > Ch67. Next base: position 56,237 of record JAWKZS010000010.1, on the reverse strand, counting down.
CAGCATTGAAAACGGCGGCCCAGGATATTGCAAACCGGCAACCAGACAAGCCACCAACGGACGCGGCCACCACGGTCGCGGATCTGTGCGATCAGTGGCTCGGTTGCGGCGCCAGTACCTGAAGTAGCAGCTCGACCTCAGCCTGCTGGTCCGGGAACCGCAACGGCAGACGCCCCCGCTCGGCCTCATCCACCCAGGCGATGTCGGCGATTTCGAGTGCATCCCGCGGCTGCGTCACCGCGCCAGCCGGCACCTCGCACAGGTACAGGTGAAAGCCATTGTCCAGTGTCTTCAGGTAATCGGTGACTTGCACCGGCAGGCCGGTTTCCTCACGGGTTTCCCGCGCGGCCGTGCAGGCGGCGCGCTCTCCGGTTTCCGCCGTACCACCCGGTAACGCCCAGCGGCCATCCAGGCGCTGCTGCACCATCAGCAGGGCACCGTCACGCTGGACCAGACAGCCGGCATTACCGGTTTGCCGGTCGGCGGGCAACTGATCACACTCCACCGACGCCGCCAGACGGCAGCCGCACAACAGCAGTGCACACGCGAATCCGCCCACCTTGATCAATGCTTTCTTGTCCATATGCTCCCCTTGTCCAGACCGTCATGATAACCCGCTGACCGCGACGGTTGGATGAAACGTACGGATACAATCTGTAGGGCCGGCCTGCTGTCATCAAAGAGTCATATCGCCTAGAATAGCCACATTCCGAGGCTGACTGTTTACTGGAAGGTGTTGAATTGCATAGTCAATCTCCCGGCCCAGATGCCCAGGCGATGATTCGCAACCTGGCCTGGCTGCTGTATCAACCTTACAAATTATTGGTGTTTCTGCCGGTCGTGATCCTGTCCACCAACGTGTTCGGGATGTCGATCGTGTTGCTGATCACCCTGGGACTGAATCGCCTTGCCCGCCTGCTGCCCGTGCTGTGGGCCCGCACCAATACCGTCGCGGCGCCTGCGCTGGTCAAAGTGTCCGGGCAGGAGCACATCGTTGCTGGCCAATCCTATGTGGTGGTGGCCAATCACCAGAGCCATTTCGACATTCTGGCCATTTACGGCTGGCTGGGCGTGGATATCCGCTGGGTGATGAAGATGGAACTGCGCAAGGTACCGGTGCTGGGTCTGGCCTGTGAGAAACTCGGCCATGTCTACATCGACCGCTCCAACAGCCGCCGGGCCCAAGCATCCATTGATGCCGCCAAGACGCAGCTGGTGAACGGCACGTCGATTTTCTTCTTCCCCGAAGGCACCCGCAGCCTTGATGGCCGCCTGCTGCCGTTCAAGAAAGGCGCGTTCAAACTGGCAAAGGAGTTAGGCTTGCCGATCTTGCCGGTGACCATCAGCGGTTCACATGACATTCTGCCGGCCAAAACCCTGAACCTGTTTCCCGGCGCGGTCGATGTCATTGTCCACCCGCCGATCAGCGTCACCACCGACAGCGACGAGCATGATCTGCTGGTAAAGGCGCGGGAACGCATCGCCTCTGCGCTGTAAGTGACAACCGGATATCGCACCAACAAAAAAGCCGCGTAAAAGCGGCTTTTTTGTTGGGTTGCTGACGCTCAGCGCAAGCTGGGGCAGTTGTACACGATGAAACGCTGACGGCCCTGCTCGATCGGGGAATCCGCCACCACGGCGTTACCACCCAGCTCAGCAGCCGTATTACGTGCCAGCGTCGCCAATTCTTCCGCCATCTTTTCCTGATTGCGGTTTACGAACCAGACCTTGTCCAGTACCTGGCTGGTGGAGCGACGCAGCTGCTCGCACTCACGCACCTGATACGGTTTCAGTACCAGCACATCTTCAGCCTGGGGATTCAGTTTCACGAACGCGCAGCCGGATACCAGCACAGCGCCCAGCAGCGGAAACATCAGTTTTGCCTTCATACCACTCTCCTATTGCAATTCAGTGCACCGTTTTGCAAGCTGACGGCGCGTCTAAAAACCTTGCGGTCGAACCCATGAGCCTACCACAACAGCATGAACTGACAGCCTTTCTGCTGTCCACACCCCTGCCCTTGTCGACCACCGCCTGTGCCGGCGACATGCCGCAGTGGCAGGCGCTGGCGCGGCAACAGTATACCCAATGGCGGACACCGTTCGCACGGGCTGTCGCAGGCGGCTTTTGCAGTGGCAGCATCGGTATCGCCTTTACCAGCGGCTATCAGGCCGCCTTGCAGGCACTGGCGCCAACCCGGGTGGATTATAACGCGGCCAGTTTCTGCGTCACGGAATCCGCCGGCAACAAGCCGTCGTCGATTCAAACCCGCCTGACCGCTTCCACCGCTGGTCATTGGATACTGAGTGGCGAAAAAAGTTTTGTGTCCGGTGCTGATCATGCCCGCCGCCTGCTGGTGGCAGCGACCGACGGGCAAGACGAGCAAGGCCGCAACCGGCTGGTCATGGTACAGGTGGAAACGGATCAGCCCGGCGTCGCCATTCAGGTATTGCCACCACTGCCGTTCGCGCCGGACGCCCTGCATGGCAGCGTGCGCTTCGACCAGGTCGCGATCACCCCGGAGCAGCGGTTGCCCGGCGATGGTTGCGCACAATACGTCAAACCGTTTCGCACCATCGAGGATATTCATGTCAGCGCCGCCATTCTGGGCTATCTGGTGCGGATTGCCCGGCAATATGGATTCCCGCCATCCAGCCTCGAACAGCTGCTGGCACTGATCTGGCTGCATCAGCCACTGGCCGGTGCTGCGCCCGCCGAGCCCACCACGCACCTGGCATTGGCGGGTGCCCGCCAACTGATGGAATCGGTACTCGCCGCGCTGGAAGCTTGCTGGGCACAGGTCGATCCGGCCGTCGCAAGCGCCTGGCAACGGGACAAGGCACTGCTGCAGATTGCCGGCAAGGCGCGCACCCAGCGTACGCTCAGGGCGTGGGAAACCGTGACAGCGCCATGATTGATCAGAATTGAAAGCGGATTGCCCATCGTTGTGACCCGGCTTCGCCCGATTGCGCGTGTTTAATGACAATCGTCAACCACACACGCTCAACAAGGAGCCTCACGATGAACAAGCCAACCCAATCCTCACGCCTGACACTGATCGCCGCCATTATCGCCACTGCCAGCCTGACCAGCGCCTGCTCCAGCACCAACGTCAAACCGCAGCAGGATCGCCATCCCATTGCCATGACAGCACCACAAAGCGCACCGGTAATCCTGGATGCCACCCCGGCGGAACCCGCCGAGGCCGATATGGTAGAAACGGTGACGGCTGACAGCAATGACAGTGAAAATGCGACCCCTGCCGATATTCTCGCGCTGGATATAACCACTAACGCCAACACCGACAACACCGTCGCAGCGACAGAAGACAACGGCCGCCCCGCCCGCCTGACCTTTCACTTCGGATTCAACCAGACCACGCTGGATGACGAAAACCGTCTGATCGTCGAGCAGCACGGCCGCTTTCTGGCAGAACATCCGGAAATCCGACTGGTGATCAACGGCCACGCTGATGGTCAGGGTGATAGTCGCTACAACCAGATGCTGTCGCAGAAGCGCGCCGATCATGTGGCTGATCTGCTGCTGAGTCAGGGCGTGATGAAAGAACAGATCGAAATTTTCAGCTGGGGAAGCACGGCGCCACTGGCAGATGCGCAACACAACCGGGATCAGCGCCGGGTGGAGCTGAATTATCAGGAGGAATACTGGGCCCAGTCCACCACGGAATAAACCGGCACGCCCCGCTGCGCGGGGCTGCTTTCATTCGTCGTACTGATTCAGTTGGTGAAAGGTGCCATCGACTCGCTGCATGAAATCATCCAGCGAGTCTGCGGTTTGCCACTGCGCCAGTGGCGGTTTCAGAAAAAAGCCCATCTGCGCCTGGGTTTCGTAGGGATCGGATTTCACGGTGTACGCCAGCACGGCAATGCCCACCAGACTCCACGCCAGTGTGTTGGCCAGAATCCAGCGTCCAAGTCGCTGCATCCGTGTCGCCATGCGCAGACCTGCCAGCAGAAAACCGGCGAGCAATACGCCTTCGAGCACACTGTCGATCCACATGACCAACCCATCGTTGCTGAAACCAAAACCCACGTATTCGGTGGCATAGGACAGTACGAACACCAGCACCAGCATCAGACTGCCGATGGACAGATGGAAACTGAAACGGGCATCGTGCACGGCAACGCGGCCGATCAATCCCCAGATGCAGGCCCAGATGAACGGCACCGCCAGGAACATCAGGCCTTCCAGCAGCAGCTCCTGCAGCTTGGCCTCCTTCGCCATTCCCAGATACTGCACGAAGGCAAACAGCCCCAGCGTACTCACCAGTAGCGCGGTGGCCGTCAGTGGCGATGACAGATAATCCGCCAGCATGCGTCCGTTCGGCAGCATCCGGGTCGGCGCCACTTCATGGTGAGGCAGAATCAACCGGATGCGGGTTTCCCCAAGATCGAATTCATCGCCGGACTGCACGATATGGGAATGCTGCAGGCGCCCGCGCCCCACCAGAAACGAACCGTTACGGGTGGACTGATCCAGCACTTTCCACTGACCTTCGCCGGCGTCGAACTGCAACTGCAGATGATGGGGACAGACATAGGGATCGGCGATGATCACATCATTCTGGTAGGCGCGGCCGATCTGAATCTGCTCGCCGCTGAATTTGTAGCGCTCGCGCACCCGACCATGGCGGGCCAATACCTCGATTATGATTTCCATTGCAGCGCCCCGATAAAACGTTGCGTCAGACGCAGGGCATTTTCCCGGCTCACCCCCGCCACTGAGAAATTCACCAGCATGCCTTTGCGGTTACTCGCCAGGGATGCCATGGCCACGGCCACATCATGCAGCGCCGGAAAGCGTTTGTAGCGCCGCACACACCAATGCACTTTCCACGGTTTGCCCTGCACGTCAACAAAGCGGTCCTCGCAGGCGAACGGCGTCACGTCGTCCTTGTAGGCATTGTTGTTCATGTCCAGATAGAAAAGGCTTTCCAGCTGACTGTAGAAGCGGAAGCGGTTGAGCTGTTCCGTCTCGAACCACTGGTACTGGAAGCGGAAACTGCCGGTAGTGAAATAGCTGCCCAGAAACAGCGATTCATCCACGTTGCAGATGCGGTTGGTCACCTGGTACAGGGTTTCCTTGTCGTCACTCTTGTCGCCCCAGCATTTCACATAGGGTGCGATTTCGGTGGGCACGGTGACATCGCCGAGGGGTTCCTGTTTCCAGTCACTGTCCAGCAGCCGGTTGACATAGTCGTCCTGGTGCGCCAGCAGCTGCTGTTCCAGTACCGGATTCCAGTCCTGCGTATCGGCCGTGGACTGGCGATTGTCCAGCAGGTTTTTCAGGTAGGTCACCGGCACCAGAAAGCTGATCTGGTTGCCCGCAGTGGACACGTTCACGCCGATGACACGACCATCGCGATCAATGGTGGGGCCACCACTCATGCCGGGATTGAGCGATCCGGAAAACAGCACATGTTCATACAGACTGTGTTCCACCAGCCCGTTGTAGGTGCCTTCGATCACCGTCATGCCCAGATCATGGGGATTGCCGAGGGAAAAAATCCGCGTGCCTTTGCGCAGCTCATTGTCACGCAGGTTCAGCCAGGGCGTGTCCTTGCGTTCGTGCTGCAACAGGGCCAGATCGTGCAGCACATCCACGGCCAGCAGTCGCATGCTGCCCTTGCTGCCATCGGAGGCCAGATACTCGATCAGGTACCCTTCCGGCTTCTTCACCGCTTCGGCCACCACGTGATAATTGCTGGCGACCAGGCCATCGGCACTGATCTGGAAACCGGACCCGATCGACGCCTTGTTGCCCGAACTTTTTTCGATGATACGCACCTGATAGATCGCATCCTTGTGGGCATCGTACAGACGATTGGCCGCATCGGCTTCCCGCGCGATGGCGTTGCCGGCCATCAACATGGCACAAATCACCCACATCAGCAGTTGCATCACAGACAAGATCAGGTCTCCGTTCATTCGGGGAAATTCATTCTCCATCATGGACTTGCAGGGAACAAGTTGAGCCTGCGCGATTTATGCTAAGGTAAGCATTCCCGCACCGCCATGAGTTGGAAAATGACACAGGATATCAGTGTAGACAGCATCACGCAGGGTTTCGCCCGCGCCGGCTACATTTGCAGCCCGGCCATCGCCATGACCATGCTGCTGGCGTACAAGCTGGAAAAACCGGTGCTGGTGGAAGGCCCGCCCGGTGTCGGCAAGACCGAACTGGCCAAAGCCACCGCCAGCCTGCTTCATTATGATCTGATCCGTCTGCAATGTTACGAAGGCCTGGACGAAGCCAAGGCGCTGTACGAGTGGAAATACGGCAAGCAGCTGCTGTACACACAATTGCTGAAAGAAAAACTCGGTGATCTACTGAAAGGAACCCACGATCTGGCGGAATCCATGACCCGTCTGCACGAATTCGGCGACGTGTTCTATTCCGAGGATTTCCTGGAACCGCGTCCACTGCTGCAGGCCCTGCGTGCCGAGCGTGGCACCGTGCTGCTGATAGACGAGATCGACAAAGCCGATCACGAGTTCGAATCCTTTCTGCTGGAAATGCTGTCGGACTACCAGATATCGATTCCGGAACTGGGCACCATCAAGGCGCGCCGCAAGCCCATCGTATTTCTGACCAGCAACAACATGCGCGAACTGAGCGACGCACTGAAACGCCGCTGCCTGCATCTATATATTCCGTTCCCCGATGCCAACCTGGAGCGCACCATCATCCAGACCCGGGTGCCGGACATCAACGCACAACTGCGGGATCAGCTGGTGTCCTTCGTGCAGGAACTGCGTCAGCGCGATCTGAAAAAGCAGCCGGCCATCAGCGAAACCATCGACTGGGCCCGCACCCTGCTGCTGTTGCACACCGATGCGCTGACACCGGAACTGGTAGCGTCGACGCTGAATGTTCTGCTCAAGCATGAAGAGGACATTGTCAGCGTGAAGGATGATCTGCGCAGCCTGTTTGCGAAAATCCTGCCGCGCCAGTAACGGAACCCGCCGCTGATGGATCGCATACTCGTCCAGTTCATCAAGGCCCTGCGCGGGGCCGGTGTGCGCACATCCACGGCAGAAACCCTGGATGCAGTGGCTGCCGTGCAGCTGGTGGGTTATGGCCAGCGCGACCATCTGAAACAGGCCTTGTGTACCACGCTGGCGAAAAGCCACGACGACCAGCTCAAGTTCGAGCAGATCTTCGACCAGTTTTTTTCCTTCAACCGGTTTGATGCCTTCACTCCGCCGCCGGAATCATCCCGCCCGGCACCCACACCGATGCAGCAGCTGAAAAACCTGCTGTCCCCGACACCGCCGCCGGCGCAGCCGCAATCCGAACTCGGCCGCATGCTGCTGCAAGGTAACCCGCAACAACTGGCGGTGGCACTGGCGCAGGCCGGCGAGGCAGCCCAGGTCAGCCAGATCCGGGTGATGACCCAGAAGGGTCTGTTCGGCCGTCGCATGATGCTGGCCATGGGACTGGAAGCGCTGGAACAGGAAATGTTTGCTGCCGAAGGCTCTGATGATATCCAGCAGCAAACGCTGGGTGAACAGCTGCGCCAGGCCCGCGAACAACTACGGGATGAAGTGCGCGCCTACGTGGAAAAGCAGTTACTGCTGCAGGCCGCCGGGGAAAGCCGGGCATTGCGCGAATCCGTCATGATGGAAACCCGGCTCGACAACCTGCGCGAATTCAGGGACGTGCAGGGGCTGGTGCGCAAACTGGCGAAGCGGCTGGTGGCGACCCATTCACGCCGGCGCAAGGTGTATCAACGCGGCAAACTCGACGTGCGCAGCACCATCCGCAGCAATATTCCCTACAGCGGTGTGCTGCTGGAAACCCACTGGAAAACCAAACGCATCGACAAACCCAAAGTGATGGCGATCTGCGATGTGAGCGGTTCCGTCAGCCAGTACGCACGCTTTCTGCTGATGTTTCTGTACAGCCTCACCGATGTGCTGAAGAACGTGCGGGCGTTTGCCTTTTCGTCGAATCTGCTGGAAGTGACCGAGCTGTTCGATCAATACGATCTGGACGATGCCATTCAGGCAACCCTGGACCGGATTGGTGGTGGCTCGACGGATTACGGCCGCTCGCTGGCGACCTTTGCCGAGCAATGCCTGCAGCAGGTGGATCACCGCACTACCGTGATCATGCTGGGCGATGCCCGTAACAATTACGGTGAGCCCCGCATCGACATCCTGCAGCAGCTGCACCAGCGCAGCCGGCAACTGATCTGGCTGAATCCGGAAGCCCGCAACCGCTGGGGCAGCGGTGATTCCGAAATGAAACGCTATCAGCCCTATTGCACCTGGGCAGAGCCCTGCCAGTCATTGCAGCAGCTGGAACGTTTTATCAGCCATATGTTGCGCAGCACCAGTTAGCCGGGCTTTTTGCCAGGCCTACGCCGTCCTGCTAAGGTGAAACACTGACTCATCACGAACGAGAATGTCCATGTCGGATTCCAAACGCCATCTGCCTGTCCCCCCCGAAGCCCAGTCCGATGCTGCCCATGAACTGGTGCGGGTATGGGATGTGAACGGCAACCAACATGTATCGATCAGCAGCGATCTGGGTGGTCAGCCCAAGGAATTCGGCCAGTTGCTGGCACAGATCGCACTGCACAGCGCCATGGTATACGAAAAGAACGTAGGCAAGGCCCGCTCGGACTGCCTGCGGGAAATCCTGATGGGCTTCAAGGAAGAAGTATCCAAGAACGTGGGACACTGAAGCGCGGACAAAAAAATGGGGAGGTTTTACCTCCCCCATCACCGGGATATGCAGATTCGGGGACACGCAGGTACATGGCCGGGCGTGTTGATCTACACGGGTTCAGAATAAGCACTAACGTCCACAGATTCATTGAGTCATATCAATGGAACCGGTGGGTACCCATTAGAGGTAGGCGCCAAACACGCCCAGGAACAGCGTGGCGTTGAACAGACCCAATACTGCACCCATGAACACATCACTGGGATAGTGCAGACCCAGCACCACTCGACTCAAGCCTGTCAGCAACGCAAACGGAATCAGCACGAAACCGAGCACCGGAACAGCCTGTGTCAGTACTGCCGCGAACGCCACTGCATGCATGGTGTGTCCTGAGGGAAAACTGAATTCATCCAGCGTGCGGGCGCCCTGCCGAATACGGCTGTGCGCTACAAAGGGGCGCGGCCGCATCGAACGCAGCTTGATGTAGCGATACTCATACACACCCAACGAGGCCATCGCCAGCATCAACAAACTGATGCCCAACCCATAGCCACCGAGAAATGCCGGCAGAAACAGCATGAAGCTGTACCACAGCACCCCATCACCCAGCCGGCTGATGGTTTTGAAAAACAGGTGCACGCTCTTCTGATCGATCCACTGGTTGAGCTGGCGGCACAGCCCGTAATCCCACACAGCGACTTTGCGTTTTGCGATTACCATTGCCTTGGCCATGGTCAGTGCTCCTCTGTGTTAGTGGGCCTGCGGTAGCGGGTCCCAGCTTTCCGTCAACTCATGTTCGCGTATCAGGACTTCCTTGCGGTCCGCCCAGTGCACCAGTGACAGCTGTCCACTGCTGTCTTCCACCAATGCGGTGCAATGCTCTACCCAGTCACCGTCGTTGCAATACAACACGCCATCAATCCGACGCATGCCACTCACATGAATGTGACCGCAGATATAGCCGTCATACTGCAATTCCCGCGCCTTGTGGGCGGCAATCCATTCAAACCGGCGAATGAATTCGGCGGCCTTGCCGATGCGGGTCTTGATATAGCCGGCCAGCGACCAGTACGGTTTTTTCAGCAGCCGCCGCCAGGCATTGACCAGCGTGTTCAGCCGCAGCAGCAGCGTGTGGGACAGATCGCCGACCAGGGTCCACAGCGGACCTGCATGCATGGCGCCATCGAATTCATCACCATGACTGACAAAGAAGCGGCGACCATCCGCACATTCATGTACCCAATAACGCTCGATCTCGATCCCTGCGAACGACTGCCCGCAATAACGGCGGAACTTCGCATCATGGTTGCCGGGAATATAGATCACCCGCGTGCCTTGACTGGCCAGCCGCACGATCTGGTTCACTACCTCTTCGTGCAGCGCGGTGAAATTCACCCGCTTGCGCATGTACAGCAGATCGACGATATCGCCCACCAGATACAGAAACTGCATGCGATGGCTCTTGAGGAAGTCCAGCAAATACTGTGCCTGACAGTCTGCCGTGCCCAGATGGACGTCGGAGATGAATACGGATCGTACCGTCTGTTGCACCATGGAAAGCCTCCTTTTGGGGAGCAAGGTAAGGCTTGACGGGGACGTTTGCGTGACAGGACTGTGAACAAGAAATGACAGCGGCAGACTCGACAACGGCACGAGGCGGAGCCTACCATGCGCACTTTACCCCAACATGGATTGCATGCCTGTGACAACTGTTGCCAGCCGTTTGATTGTTCTGTTTTTACTAGGTTTTATGACCGCCTGCTCCACCACCCAGGTGCAGGAGTCCTGGCGTCTGCCGGGCTACCAGACACCGGCCCAGCAAAAAATACTGGTGGTCGCCATGACCGCCACCGAATCCATGCGCAAGATTGTCGAAACCGAATTCAGCCAGGCGCTGGAACAGAAAGGCATCGTTGCGATTCCCTCGCACCAGTGGATTCCCGATGGCACCAGGCTCAATCGTGAGGCAGTGGAACCCATCGTGCGCCAAAATGGCGTTTCCACTGTGCTGGTGACCAGCATCCGTGACGTGCAGAAAACCCGCGCCTATCAACCGGAACCCGCTACCGGCGCGGACGACGGCCTGTTCCGCAGCATGGACACGTTTTACGCCTACAGCAGCAGTGGACAGCATGAAGGGGGCTCCTACGCCACCCTGACGGATTACCTGATCGAAACCAACCTGTTTGATTCCCGCACAAACAAACTGAGCTGGTCGGTGATTACCCGCACCACCGAAACCGGTTCGATCAAGAAGGCTGTGGGCGAAGTCGTCAAAACCGTGATCAAGCGGGCCGGGAAAGATAACGTACTCTAAAAGCACCACGAAAAAGGTGGCCGACCGTTGCGGTGGCCACCAGACATGAAATCCCTGATTCCATCATTCTCTGGAAAAGCCACCACTCCCATTACGGGCTTTGCGCCGGGCCGCCCGCTCACAGGCAGCATCCCGCTCGCTGGCACTGTAAGTCGACCAGGCACGGATTTCCGCCAATGTCCTGCCACAGCCCAGACACACATCGTGATCGTCCAGACAGCAATTGCGCACACAGGGTGACTTCAGCGGATCACTGGTAACGGGGCGTGGATCAAATCGGGCCATGCGACACCTCGCTGCAATAATTTCCAAGAATAGCAGCAATCCTTCGACAGCCAGCGGCAGTCCACTTGCGGTATCCGCACCTGTTCTATACTGAATTCGTCGAATTCTGCGCAGGATACAGCCATGGAACGCACGTCATCCGATAATCAGTCGTCAGGGAAGTTGCTCAAATATCTGTCCTGGGGCACAGGGGCAGGTTTCCTGCTGGTCTCACTCATTTTCTCCGCCGCGATCTGGTATCAGGAACGTCTGATCGAGGATTTCAAACACCTGCTGCAGCAGGATGTCCACCAGCAGCAACTCATCATGGAAACCAACCTGCTGTTCAAAACCCAGGTGCAGGAATGGAAAAATGTGCTGCTGCGGGGACGCGATGACAAGGCCCGCGACAAATACTGGCAGGCGTTCCAGAGCGTAGAGGCCGAAGTCCAAAGCAAGGCCCAGCAGCTGGCGCAAACCCTGCCGCCAGGTCCGGCGCGGGACAAGGTCAGCGCCTTTGCCAGTTCCCACCAGACCATGGCACGCGCCTATCGGGACGGCTTCGAAAAATTCCGCGCCGCCGGATTCGATCATCTTGCCGGTGATGCCGCGGTGAAGGGCATCGATCGCGAACCGGCCAAACTGTTGCAGGAATCCGTTGAACTGATCACCGCAGACACCACCGCCTTTGCCAGCCAGACCGAGCAGGCTGCGCAACAGATCGTCCAGGTGATGCTGCCGGTGGTATTTGTGCTGGTACTGGCGATCGCGGCTACCGTCATGCTGCTGTTGCGCAACCAGGTAGTGAATCCACTGCAAGAACTCATCCTGTCGATCCAGCGCTTTGCCACTGGCGATTTTCGCAATCAGATCAGGGTCGAGGCCAAAGGCGAAATCGGAGCGCTGGCCAACGACATCCGGGCCATGCAGCGCAATCTGACCTCCATGATCGAACATCTGAATCAGGGTGCCACCACGCTCGAAGATACCGCGCGCCAGTTCCATTCACTGACCGACACCTCGCTGCAGCAAAGTGACGCCGTGCAGCAGCGGGCAGATCTGGTGGCAACCGCCGCCAACGAGATGTCATCGTCAGCGCTGCAAGTCGCGCAGAGTGCATCCGGTGCCCGCGATGCGGCGCAACAGGCCGACGTCGGTGCCCGTGGCAGTCTGGGCGTGGTGAATGAAACCATCACGTCGATCAATCTGCTGGCCGGCGACGTGCAGCAGGTCGCCGATGCCATGCATCGCCTGACCCAGGATACCGCCCGCATCGGCAACGTACTGGATGTGATCAAGGGAATCGCCGAGCAAACCAACCTGCTGGCGCTCAACGCTGCGATTGAAGCCGCCCGTGCTGGTGAGCAGGGCCGCGGTTTTGCGGTGGTGGCCGACGAGGTCCGCACCCTCGCGCAGCGCACGCAATCGTCGACCGAAGAAATCCATCAGATGATTTCCAACGTACAGTCCGGTACGCGGGACGCCGTGCAGGCGATGCAGAAGAGTCAGGAGCGCACCCAGCAGAGCGTTTCCCTGTCACAGAAAGCCGGTGAATCCATTACGGCGATCAACGCGGCTATCGAGGCGATCAAACAGATGAACACCCAGATTGCCGCGGCCGCCGAGGAACAGAGCGCAGTGTCCGAAGACATCAACAGCAACATCAACAATGTGGCAGAGCTCGCCCAGCGCACCCACGAGTCGGCGGAAAACAGCCGCGGGCTGAGCAGTCAGCTGCTGGACATTTCGGCCAACATACGCAATCTCACCGGACGCTTCAAAATCTGAGGACTATTGGCGAATCCACACTTCGACCCGGCGATTGCGATCGGCCTGGGGCGAGCGTGGATCCGCCACCAGCACCGCATCGCCCGCCAGGGTTTCAATCGGACTGCGCACTCCCTGCTGGCGTAACGCCCAACGCACATTCTGCGCCCGCAGCCGCGATAGCGCCGATTGCCCGGTGCCGCTCAATGGTTTGGAAAAACCCACCAGTGTCAGCTGGCCGGCATCCGCACCCTGCCGTCCGATATACGCCGCCAGCCGCTCTACATCCACCAGGGCCTTGGTATCCAGATCCGACGCCCCATCGGCAAAACGCAGATTCAGATTCAGGCGCTGCCACCCGAGCAGACGGGCATCCGACGGCGTAACGCTCACAGGATGCAGCGCCTGCGCGACAAATCCGCTGTCCTCGACGATGTGCTGGCCGGCATCCGACCGGGCAAAATCCAGAAACGCCGACACCGCCGCACTGCGCTGCTGTTCCGGTAACGAATAAAGATACAGGCGACGGGACAGCAGATAGTCCTCGGATGCCACCGTCAGCACCGTCGGCGGCAGCGCCGCAACCTGGGAATCGGCCACCGCAAGCGCGTGCGCCTGCGCCACGTTGGCAAGCGGAACAAATCCGATGCCTCCGGGATCAGCCATCACCGATTGCGCCAGCAGGGCATTGGATTCAAAACGCAGGGCCCGCTTATCCAGACTGGCGCCTCTCAACACCAGACGCTCGAAGGTGTCATAGGTCCCGGACTTGTCATCCCGGGCATAGATCCGCACCTGGCGATCAGGGCCACCCAAAGCGCGCCAATTGTTCACGCTGCCGGCAAACAGTGCGGTAATCTGGGCGATGTCCAGCTGGCGCAACGGATTGTCCGGATGCACGATGATCGCCAGTCCGTCGATGGCAACGACATGCTCCTGGCCCGGGCTGCGCAGATTGCCCAGATCCGCCATTCCCAGCGCCTCGGTCTCGGTAAGCGGACGTGACGCCGCCGCCAGATCCGCCTCACCCCGCTGCAACGCTTCAAATCCGGTGCGAGTGCCATGGGCCTTGACCGCCACCACGACCCGGATCGGTCGCTCGCCGCCCATCCAGACCGCCTCGATGCGCTGCTCGTTTTCACGGGGCACGGCGATGCGAACGTCCTGCAACCCTTCCGCCGTGAAAAATGCCTGCACCAGCGCCGGCGCCAGCCGCGCGCCCAGCGTATTCGAACCACTGATGCCAAACAGCGCCACCTCGCTGCCCTGCTGCATACGCTCCCCCAGCGCCTGCTTCCAATCCACCCCGGTTGCATTCGCGGGCGTCGCCACCGCGACGACCACCCACACAAGACACCACGACAACGTCCACCACAGACGCAGGCATACAGACTTCATAACCACCTCAAACTGCGAGCAACAAAAAAGCGTCCGCACAACGTTCGGCGGACAAACCGGTCAACAGACAGCGGCCAAATCATGACGCCGCAAAAGGGTGACAATTCTGATGCAGTTGTGTGACAGTTTTTTGACCGAAAGAGAAATGCCGGCGGGAAATCAGTTGGCCTGAGTAGCGAGGGAGCGGAAATCCGCTGCGTAACTGCGCAGCTTTTTCACCATATGCGCACGCTGATCGGAAGACAGACTGGCATCCAGTGCCAGGTACAGCTCGATCAGCGCCTGCTCGTTGCTGTCCATCTTCTGCTGCAGCGCAGCGGTGCGGCCATAGGTGGGTGTGTCCAGCAACGTTGCAAACGCCTGATCGTAAGCGGGGCGATCATGGCGCATCTGCAGAATGCGGTGGAATTCCGCCTGCCACACCTGCCGCACCGCAAAAATCTCGTCACCCATGGGATCAAAGGACTCGGACCAGCGCTTGATCAGTTTCCTCTGCTTGTCATCGAGAGTGCCGGTCCAACGCTCCACATAATGCCGGACTTCCTTGGCGCGCTGACGGCGCTGTTCGTCCAGACTCTGCTCGAGATATTCCTTGCGGTAACGGGCATCGTCCTCGGCAAACTTGCTGAACAGATCCTCCACCTGCTCATCGCTCGCCATGGCAAACAGTTCGATCATGTCGGGCTTGAGCCGATCCACCAGCGCCTGCGCCAGGGTCTGGGTGCGGGTCTGCACGTCAGCGATATCCGTGCGGGTCAGGCCTTTCTCGGCATGCACGGCCAGGGACTCGAGAAAATCGGCATACTTCGGCAACTGCGACTGACGATGCCACGTCAGATAATCATCCAGGCGGCTTTTGAACAGATCTTTCTGCGGGCCTTCCAGCTCGATGTAGTCATCCAGATACCAGGGAATCAGCCAGTCCAGCTGGTTGTAGAAGAAACGCACCGCACAGCCGGACAACACCAGCGTACAGAGGAGCAGCACCAACCATCCCTTGAATCCCGTTCGCACCTGCTTCCCCCTGTTATCTGCGGTGCCGGCCATGCGGCGTCAGTTGACTGAATTGCCCAGGCGCACGCCGAACGGATTGTCCCGCACGTAGGCCATCAACTCCCGCACGGTGTCGGCATGCTCGCGTTCCAGGGCAAACATCTCCTGTTTGAACGTGCGCTGCTGTTTACGTTCCAGCGCTTTCCAGTTGCTGTGGGTAGGAATGTGACGGGTGGCATTGTAGATAGTGAAAATCGGCGCAAAACGGTGTTTGGTATCGCAATCCAGCGACAGGTTATCCATCAGGACGGCCATGCGGATGCAGCCTTCGGTGATGGGACACTGGTCATCCAGCACCGCACGGGCAATCACATTGAGACTGTCGTAAATGTACTGGATACGATCCTGCTCAACCTTGGCCTGACGCTCGACCTGGGCCTGCTGCAAGCGCTGCTGGGCCTGTTTCTGCTGCCCCACCTGCCACCACAGCCGCGCCGTTACCACGGCCAGTACCAGCACCACCAGCGCCATTGCGCCAAACAACCATTCGATACTCATGGACATCACCACTGCCGTGAAAGGGTGGCACAGTATACCATGGGGCAGTATCCTGAACCGGATCTGTCCAGGAACCTGCCCATGCGTCTGTCCACCCTGTTGCTGTTATCCCTGTCCCTGCTGCTGGCGGCCTGCAGCAGGGAACCGGCCCTGGAGCCCCTGCTGGAACGGGTCGAAGCCCTGCAGCAAGCCATCGAAAACCGCCAGACCGATACCGCCATCGACATGCTGAGCGACGATTTCGTCACCGGCAAGGGCCAGAACCGCAAGGACGCCCAGCGCCTGCTGCTGTTCCACACCATGCGCCACCAGTCCATCACCATCCTGCGCACGCAGACCGACGCCGAATTCGACGCCGGCTACCGCGACCGCGCTATCGTGCGCTTCAATGCCATCGTTACCGGAGGCCAGGGCTGGCTGCCGGAACAGGGGCGCAGCTACCGGGTGGAATCCCGCTGGCAGTTCAGCAGTGGGGACTGGTACCTGGCTGAAATGGACTGGGAACCCCTGCTGTAGCGGTCAAGACCACTGGTTGACCGCCAGATCCACCACCAGCGATACCAGCGCAATTCCTGCAATTATCAATAACATGGCACCCACGAAGCGTTTCAGCTCCTTGGGGATCCGTGCCGGCTTGGCCTCTTCTGACATATTCCCCCTCCTCAAAATGTTAATAAGTCACACAAGCAGCCATTAATCTGGCTTTTTTTGCTCACGAAATAATCAATACACTCATGGACTAATGCTTCCGTTCATCCTGTTTCGCCCGGTCGCTCATGAATCGCATGCAGAAAGTCACATTGTTTTCCGTCGCTCCCCGGCAATCGTCGTCCCGCAACGACGGTCAGTTGCTGCTGCAGGGGTATCCCACCGGCAAAAACCTCAAGGGCCGCAAGCTGGTGGATCAGTTCGCCCTGGGCGACCGCTACGTGCTGATCACAGATAATGACAACCTGTTCGAGGAAGTGTTGCATATTTATCTGCTCGATCTGGAATTGAATATTCTGGACGAGATGGAAGTATCCAAGCCATTCACCCCGGGCGTGTACCAGTTATGCGGTCACGACGACCGGCAAATCCAGTTCCGCTTTTTTGATGAGGGTGTGTGGACCCTGAAGGTGCGTCAGGGAACCCTTGCCCCGGCCCCTAAACTATTCCGGTTTTCCTACCCGCCGCCCGCTCAAGCTGGTGGGTCAGCAATACCTGAGCCTGAGCCGGGCCGGTTCCCGTTAACGACTGTCCAGTGCGGCCTGATAAAGCGCCGCCATCTCCCCGTCGAAACAGGCAAAGATCACCCGCTGGATCATCAGCAGCGCTTCCAGACAGCGCTCCACTTCATCCACTGCGACTGCCACCGCATCTGCTTTCGGATAACCATAGACGCCGCAGCTGATGGCAGGGAACGCGATACTGCGGATACCTTCCTGTACTGCCAGGGTCAGACAGTTGCTGTAACAGGCGCGCAACAGGTCGGGTTCGCCCTGGGTGCCGCCCTGCCACACGGGGCCAACGGTATGAATGATATGACGCGCCGGCAGTCGGAAGCCGGGGGTAATGACGGCACTGCCCGTGGGACAGTAACCAATGGCGCGACAGGCTGCCTGCAGGTCGTCGGCACCCGCCGCACGGTGAATCGCACCATCCACACCGCCACCGCCGGCCAGCTGGTTGTTGGCGGCATTGACGATAGCGTCCACCCGCAAGGTGGTGATATCGCCCAGCCAGACTTCCATGCGTTCGCGCAGAATCATCCGTGACATTCCTGTCAGCTGAGGGAATAGATCAGATAGCCCATCATCGCTGCCACCACCAGGGTGACACCGACCATGATATGGGGCAGCCAGTCCCGCTGTGGCGCTGGTCGCAGGGGCGCGTCCGGCTGCAAAGGATCATCGTCTTCATCCTGCGTTGGCAACGGATCGAAATCCTGCCCGACACAACGCAGCAGAATTTCCCGCCGCCGGCGCCGATATTCGCCCTTGTTGAACACGCCGTCGCAATACTGACGCGCCAGCTCGCGCAGTTCTGCCGCACATTGGGATTCCAGATCACCTGTTGTCATTATTGGATGAGTACCGTGATCACAGTAACGTTGTCCCGCGCGCCGGCACGGAGTGCATCTTCAATCAGCGCCTGGGTGCAGGCGTCCATGTCCTGGGTGCGCAGATGTCGCATGATATTGCTCTCGGAAATCGCGCCGTACAAGCCATCGCTGCACAGCAGATAGACATCGCCCTTGCGCAATTCCATCAGCGTGACATCCATGTACAGGGTTTCGCTGGCACCTACCGCACGGGTAATCACGTTGGATGCGGGATGATTGCGGGCTTCTTCTTCGGTGATCATGCCACGGGCGAGCATTTCGTTCACCTGGCTGTGATCGTCGGAAATCATCTGCAACTGATGATTGCGATAGCGGTACAGACGGGAATCGCCCGCCCACATGCACACGCCCACCTGGTCGCGCAGCAACAGGGATACTACCGTGCTGCCCATGGTACGGCCCTGGCAATGGGTGCGGGAATAGGTGCGAATTTTCTGGTGCACTTCGAGCAGGGTGTCTTCGAGGGCATCCACCACATCCGGCAGTGGCTGCTCGATATTGAGACGGGCGAGCGAGGCAGTGATCATTTCACTGGCGACTTCGCCGGCATCATGCCCACCCATGCCATCGGCCACCACCCACAGACCATCGCCGTCCCGATTGAGGAAGGCATCTTCATTCATGTTGCGCACGGCACCGCAGTGGGTGGCAGCGCTGCTGTGCCAATGGGTCTGCAGCATGCAGTCGTCTACTCGTTCTGAACCGGATGGTGAATATCAGGGGAACCCAGAGCCAGCGGCGCGATCGCGGGAAAAGGCATCGCCCATCCCCGCTGTTCCCAATCCCCCGCCAGCATAGCGGTAAAACTCTGCGGCGGTGGCAAATATGCTGTTGTAATACTGACAGGGCTCACACGCTCGGAACCTTCTGTCCACCATAAACTATAGCTGGGGAATCGCTGCAACAGAAAACTGTGTTGCAGTGCCGGCAGTGTCGACAGCGGGTTCTGCCCTGCTTGCTGCAGAAACATTACCAGTGGCCGACCGCTTTCCCAACGTACAGACGGCATAACGGACAGCGGAACCGGCGTCGAAATCTGTGCCAGCCATTGTTCGAATTCGTCTATGGTAACACCATCCTGCAATCCTGCCAGCGCAGCCCGTTCCAATTCGCCAAACCAGTCACTGTGCTGCACCGGCAGCAGGGTTGGCAGCGTATCCGTGGCGAACGCCTGCGCCAGTGTCAGCGGATAATAACGCCCCACCCGGTCGACGCTGGGAATCATCACGCCGGCCCAGACTTGGTGATCGACAACGCCGGATGACAGCACGAAACGCCACACCGGACTGGTCAGATAGATATCCAGCCATTGGGTGCCAAGCAATTCCTGCGACACTGCCAGTGCCTGCTGCAACCAGCCGTCCCAGCCAGTCACAAACGTCGGCGGCAGTTGCCGACTGACAAAATCTCCGTGCCGCGGCAATTTGCCATGGACGCCCAACTTATCCATTATCTGCTCCGAATCGCCCCCGGGACGAACGACGTACGCATGATTGATTATCAAATAGACGTGACACGCACAAACAGGCGCCGATTCCCGCTGTGGCTGCCGCTGGTGGCGGCGCTGCTGCTGGCCGGCTGTGTACGCTGGCAGCAAGCCATCGAGCAGCATGATCTGCAGCAGCGAGTGGTGGACAGCGGGCTGTTCAAGCACCGGCTGATCTGGAACGATGCGGCGCAGCAACGTTTCACCCAGCCAACGCCGGTCAAACGGATCTGGCATATCTATATCGAAGGCGACGGCCACGCCGTTACTGTTACCGGCGCACCGGCCCGCGATCCGACACCACTGGGTTCAGTCCTGTTGCCAGCGCTGGGGGCCGATCGGGAACCGGCGCTGTTTCTTGGCCGGCCCTGCTATTTTGATACGGCCGACAGCCGCTGCGATGCCCGCCACTGGACCCTGCTGCGCTACAGTGACAGCGTGGTGCAAAGCCTTGGCGCTGCGCTGCAGCAACAGATTCCGCCCGGCGATCAAGTGATCCTGATCGGCCACAGCGGTGGCGGCACCCTGGCCACCCTGCTCGCCGCCCGCCTGCCCCAGACCTGCGCCGTGATCACCCTGGCCGGCAACCTGGCAGTGGGACGCTGGCTGGCGGCCAATGACTTTACCCCGCTGCCGGATTCCCTTGATCCTTCTGTGCGGCCGCCGCTGCCGGCCCGGATCAGCCAGTGGCATCTGGCCGGCGAAAAGGACACGGTGATCCTGCCAGCCTGGATCGAAGACTTTGCCCGCCACCAGCCCAACGCGCACTACCGTCTGGTCCCCGGCGCAGGACATCTGAAGCCCTGGCAGGCTATGCTGATCAACAGTCTGCGCGCCGACCCGGCCCCCTCGCCCCTGCAAGAGGCTCTGGACAATTCTCAATCAGAGTGTGGAAAAGTTACGGGGTGAGCCCCGCCGATGGGCATATACTGGAAAGAATCGCGAGTAACGAGGTGCACTATGGAATTGATGCAACGGTTCAAACCCAAGGCTACGGGTTTCCTGACAGGCTTTCTGGCGGTATTGCTGAGCGCCTGCGCCACCCAGCCGGATGGCGATGCCAGTCGCCCGGCCGCCGACAGCCAGAATCCCGATGACCTGATGATCATCGACTGTCTGCTGCCGGGACAGGTCAAACAGCTGGGTACGTTCACGACCTACCTGACTGCCCGCCGCCCCATCAAGACCACCGCCACCGACTGCGCCATCCGAGGCGGGGAATACGTGTCCTTCGATCGCGCCGACTATGCCACCGCCCTGAAAATCTGGCTGCCACAGGCCCAGGCCGGTGATGCCGAAGCGCAAACCTACGTAGGCGAAATCTACGAGAAAGGGCTGGGGCTGAAGCCGGATTATGAAGCGGCCGCACTCTGGTACACCAAGGCAGCCGAGCAGAACTTTTCCCGCGCCCAGATCAACCTGGGCAACCTCTACGAAAAGGGACTCGGTGTGGTGGCAGACAAGGCCAAGGCGCTGAATCTCTACCGCATGGCCGCCGGGTTGAAGAGCGACGACCTGTTGTATGCCTCCACCGTGGAAGTGCATGCGGTGTCGCAGCAGGAACTCACCAAGCTGAAAGATGAAGTCGCCTTCAAGAACCAGCAGCTGGCGGCCGCGCAGGCCCAGCTGACCAAGACCCGCCAGGAACTGGGCCAGCGCAAGCAGGCACTGGCCCAGGCCCAGCAACAACAGCAGACGGCCCAGGCCGCCCTGCTGGCCCAGGAATCCAAAGCCATTCACGAACAGAGCAGCGCCCTGATCACCCAGCTGCGGGCCGAACTGCAGAAAGCACAGACTGAAGTGGAATCCCAGCGCCAGCAGCTGGCAAGCCTGGATCAGCAGGCCAAACAGTTTGATACCCAGATCGCCAGCACCAACGCAGCGCTTTCCAGCACCGAAACGCTGGTCGCCAGCGCTGCCAGCATG
Organism: Gammaproteobacteria bacterium; assembly: GCA_041395845.1. Taxonomy (GTDB): domain Bacteria; phylum Pseudomonadota; class Gammaproteobacteria; order Pseudomonadales; family Ketobacteraceae; genus Ch67. The sequence continues at coordinate 34,730 of JAWKZS010000010.1, read as the reverse complement.
CCATCGATCGAAATCATCGATCCGCCCATGACCCTGATGCGCGGCCTGCCCTCCATTCCCGTCACGCCGCAGGTGAAAGAGAAGGAAATCGTCGGCAAGATCAAGGCACCCCAGGGTCTGAAGAGTTTCAAGGTCAATGGCGTGAGCCAGCCAGTAGACGAGTACAACCTGTTCTGGGTCACCGTACCGGTGGATGGCAGCAAGAAAACCGTGAAACTGGAAGCCATCGACAAGAACAACCAGAAAGTGTCGTTCAACTTCAGCGTAGTGCCCGAGCAAAGCAGCCTGGCCAGCGCGGGTGACGGTGGTACCCGTATCGCCAGTGGTGTGGCCGCCGGCCTGAACCTGGGCACCTATCACGCCCTGATCATCGGCAACAACGCCTACGCGGAATATCCCAAACTGGAAACCGCCCTCAATGACGCGGTGGAAACCGAAAAAGTCCTGCGTGAACGCTACGGCTTCAAAACCACCCTGCTGCGCAACGCCAGCCGCTACGATATTCTGGCGGCGCTGAACAAACTGCGGGAAACCCTGACGGAAAACGACAACCTGCTGATCTACTACGCCGGCCACGGCGAGATTGATGACACCAGCAACCGTGGCTTCTGGCTGCCGGTGGATGCCAAACAGGACGATCCGCGCACCTGGATTTCCAACGTGTCGATTTCCGACATCCTCAACACCATCAAGTCCAACCATGTACTGGTAGTCGCGGATTCCTGCTACGCGGGCACCCTGTCCGTTGCTGCACTGCCGCGGGTGGATGAATCCATTTCCGAGGAGGTGCAGCGCGAATGGATTGCAGCGATGCTGAACGCCCGGGCGCGCATGGTACTGACTTCAGGCGGTGTGGCACCGGTGATGGACAACGGCGGCGATGGTCACTCGCTGTTTGCCCGCGCGTTTCTTGAAACCCTGCGCCAGAATAGCGGTATCATAGACGGCCACAGCATCTACCGCGATGTGCTCAAGCGGGTACAGACCCGGGCCAAACAGCTCGACACCCGTCAGACACCGGAATACGCACCGGCCCGTTATGCCGGCCACGAAGCGGGAGAGTTTTTCTTTAATGGCCGCAAAGCCGGTTGAATCCGACCGGGTCGGCCTTTGGCCCCACGGCAAGCAAGTGAGACCACATGTCGACCCGGATCATTTCGGCTTATTTCGACGACATTCGCAAAGGCAAACAGAACCTGAGTGTCGTCCGGCAGTTTCTGCTGGATACCTATCAACGTGACCCGGTCAAGCGCGGCCATCTGCTGGCGTGGCTGGATCAGGCCCAGTACGAACACCCCATTCCGGTGACGGACTTCCTGCTGCTGCGCAAGGAAATCGAAACCGCACTCAACAACTATCGCGAACCACCAGCGAACGACGATGCCACCGTGATGGTCGGCGCTGAAACCCTGGTAGCCGATGCTGGCGCCACGGTCATCGCGCCGTCAGCCCCTACCCTGGAAGCGACCGCCCTCACCGAAGCCACCCAGGCCAACACGGCTGCCACCATCGTCGCCAACACCCAGGACGTGACACCGCTGCCGGAACGCAGCGACCATGCCGGCCTGCACAATGCTGCTACCACGCTGCAACCGGCCCCGGCCGACACGATCATTCAGCCCGCGCCGGCGCTGCCGGAGCCTGTACGCACGGTCGATCGCCGCTACCTGCTGTGGACCGCACTACCGCTCGCCACACTGGCCCTGCTGGGCCTGGTGCTGGTCGGTGTGTGGCAATCCCGGACACCCCCTGACGTCACGCAACCGGCCGCCGACCTGCCGGCGCCAAAGGTCACTCCTCCAATTCGCGATCCGGAACCCGTTGCCGCGCAAACCGAATTGACGCCAGCAACCGAACAGCCGGTGACGGATGCGCTGGAACCACCGGCTCCGCAAAGCCTGTTCGATCAGGGGGAAGATGCACTGGCACAGGAAGTGGAACGGCGGGCGGCCGAAGGCCTGTTCTGGCCGTCGACAGATCGGTATACCGCCTACTATGCGTTACAGGTGCTGGCGGAACGCTTTCCCGGTGGCAACGCGCTGCTGCGTGCACAGGTCGCCGTGAAGAATGCTCATCTGAAAGCGTCCGAGGCAGCGCGCAACCGGGGCGACTGGGAACAGGCCCAGCGCCACCTGGATGCGGCCTATCAGGTACTGGAAGGGGCGGCTACTGGCTCTGCAGGCGCGCCCTGAGCAATTCCACCCGGTCATCGTCGGGGAACAGCGTTTCCGCCAGCGCCAGGTGTTTTTCCACCGCATCACGCTGGCTGGCAATATCCAGCAGCAGCGCCCGCTTGAAAAAGCGGTTCTTCACTTCGGCGAGCCCTTCCTGGGCCTGGGCGTTGTTGGGGTCCGTATCCAGCACCAGCTGGTAGGCTTCATAGGCATTGCCGCCCTGGGGTGACACCAGGCGCCCGCCCTTGTAATGGGCCTCGGCAGTGGCCAGCAACCGTTCCACCCTGGCCTGGTCTTCGGCGCTCAGGGTCGGCACCGCAGGCTGGGCGACCGGCTGGGCAAAACGGGCGTCCTGCTGCAGCTTGAACCAAACCCCTGCACCAATCGCCAGTATCAGTACCACCGCCGCCACCGACAGCAGCGCCCACTTGTTACCGGCCGGCGCGGCGGTCGGCACCGGGGCAACGGCCTTCTGCAGATCGCCCCGGAAGGCATCGGCACTCTGGTAACGGTCTTCCGGCTTTTTCTCCAGCGCCTTGCGGATGATGCCGTCGAATGCCTTGGGCAAGGTCGGCTCGTGCGAGGTGGGCCGCGCCGGTTCCGCCGACAGCACGCTGTGCATGATCGCGTGCGTATTCTCGCCACCAAAAGGCTTGCGTCCCACCAGGAGTTCGTACAGCACCACACCGGTCGAGAACAGATCGCTGCGGGCATCCACCTTGATCCCTTTGCACTGCTCCGGCGACATGTAGGACGGCGTTCCCAGCACACTGCCCATCTGGGTCAACTCGGCGTTATCAACCCGGGCAATACCGAAATCCGCCAGCTTGATCACCCCGTCGTTGGTGATGAACACGTTGGCCGGCTTGATATCCCGGTGCACAATGCCCAGCTTGTGGGTGTAGGCCAGCGCGCTCAGGATGGCGCCGACGATGTTCACCGCTTCTTCCGGGGTGAATTTGCGGCCGTCCTTCTGCATCGTCTTCAGGTCTTTGCCTTCGACAAACTCCATCACGAAGTACGGCGTACCGTGATCCTGGTCGAATTCGTAGATCCCGACGATATTGGGATGATTGAGCCGGCCAACCGCCTGCGCTTCATTACGGAAACGGCTCAGCAGCTCGCGGCCCATATCGGTTTCCAGCAGGGTCGCGTGGATGGTCTTGATCGCCACCGTGCGGGCGATATTCGGGTCGAACGCCTTGTACACCACCCCCATCGCGCCTTTGCCCAGCACGCCTTGAATCTGGTATTTGCCGAGGGTCTGCAACTGGGTCATGCCATCATCCTGTGACTAGCAAGCAAAAAGGGAATCGCAAAAAAGGGGCCTGGGCCCCTGTTGATTGCACTGGCAACCTCAGTCGCGCAGTTCGTAGACGTGATAGGACTCCGGCAGATACGGGTCCAGACAGGTGCCCACATACACACCGTTGTCGGGAATGCCGTCACCGGTGGAAAACACCCGGAACCGGCGCGCGGCTTTGGTCACGGTCATATCGGCAGGGACTTCCACCCACAGGTAGATGCAGCGCTTGTGCATCAGGTATTCCACATGCAGGTAGCGGTGCTCATCGGGGATGTCGAGGGGCTGGATGTCTTTGTTGATGTGGATTTCGAACTTGTGAATGGTTCTCATGGCAATCCGGAATAAGACAATGAATTCATTCCAATGATTGCCAATCAGGCTGCCAACGTCAAACGGTTTAGCGGATCAGGCCAGCCAGTGATAGACCGCGAACAGCACCATCCAGGACACCGCACCCATCACCAGGCAGGGGCCGATGCTGGTATCGATGACAGTGGAATCCTTGTCCATGACTGCGTTGTCTCCCTGACGGTTTTTGAGGCGGCTGTAGACATCGCTCATAAAGGTAGTCGAAACATCGTCGGTTTGCATGGTGATCGCCGTGGAACGGTTCCCGTTATTCAGACCCCACCAGCATGCCAGTGTCATGTAACAGTTCCATGACAATCAAGGGACTGGCCAGTGACAGTCAGCGGAAATGGTGCTCATCAAACGTCTTGACCAGATTGGGCGTGAATACCGTGATCGAGGTGACCAGCAGGCCGTTGAGAAAGCCCTCGGAATACAGTAGCGGGACAATAAAGGCACTGCGTTCCCAGAACTGCTCGAGGAACGGATCACTCTGGGTCAGCACCAGAAACACGGCAATGGCACCGCAGGTCAGAAAGGTCACGCCAATCGTGCCGAAGAAGCCCAGCCCCAGGATGTAGAAAAACAGATTCCGTAGCCGCAGCTTGTACAGGCTGCGCATCAGGCCAAAACCCAGCGATGCCGGCAGCACCACACTGAACAGCCAGTCCAGCGGCAAGGCGGCCCAGGGATGGCCGCCCAGCGCCGTCACCAGCACCATGGCCAGGGCGCCCAGCAGCAGGGTCAGACTCCAGCCGAACACCAGCGTGGCCGCCATGATCAGAAACGGATGAGCATGCAGCTCCGGCAACACCTGGTACCGGAACGACCATATCAGCGACAGCACCACCAACGCCCCGAACAGCACATGCTGCCGCAACGGCACTGCCAGCACCGCCCGCCAGGGGGCGAACCACGCCGCCAGCAGCAACACGATCAACGCCACAGCGGCGCCCGCCTGCAACAGGGCCGGCGCAAACAGGTCAGGACTGAACTGCATCGTCAGAAAACGTCATGGGTTAGCCTCGATTTTCACCTAACTGCCTCAACAACCGGCATTAACACCTTGAGTCAAGACAGCACTTTCATTATCCGCGAAAGGGCGCACAGTTTCGCCCGCCGTCCGCAAAAAGTGCAGCAAAATTTTGCTCGCCGACTATTCTCAATCAGTGGAAAAACCGCCCGTCTTTGTTGCAGGATCTGATCGCCATGTCCAAGTTGTTTGCCATCGTGCCATTGCTGACCATTGCTGCCATGCCCCTTGTTGCCCAGGCCGAAGAAGCGGCTCCCGCAGCCGAAGTGTCTTATGTAGAACTGTCCCCCGCCTTCGTCGCCAATTTTCAGGCCAGCAAGATCCGCTACCTGAAGGCCGATGTCACCCTGAAGATCGAGGACAGCGCCACTGCCGAAGCCGTGCGCCGGCACCAGCCCTACATCCGTAACAATCTGGTCATGCTGTTCAGCCGCCAGACCGAAGAAGGTCTGCAGTCCCCCGAGGGTCGCCAGCACCTGAAGGAAGAAGCCCTGCAGGAAGTGCTCAACGCCCTGCAAGCCGAAAGCGAACCCACCATGGTGAAGGAAGTCCTGTTCACCAGTTTTATCGTCGACTGATATCACCCCCGCGGGTGCGCCCCGGCAGTCAGTGTGAAATAATGGCGGACTTTATTCGCCACCACTGACTGCTCATGTCCCGGGACACCCCCAAAGACCTGCTCAACGATCCCATCGGGCCCACCCTCACCCGGATGACCATTCCCACCGCGATCGGGATCGTGGCGATTCTGTTCTTCAATCTGGCGGATACCTATTTCATCGGCCTGATCGGCCCGGCAGAACTGGCGGCCGTGAGCTTTACCTTCCCCGTCTGCACCCTGCTGATGAATATCTCGATGGGGCTGGGGATCGGCACCGCCATTCATATTTCATCGCGCATTGGCCGTGGCGATCTGGCGGAAGCCCGTCGCACCGCCGCCCACGCCATCATGCTGGCCGTGACCATCGCCGTGCCCTCCGCCACGCTGGGCATTCTGACACTGGAACCGCTGTTTCATCTGCTGGGGGCCGACGACGCCACCATCGATCTGATCCGTGAATACATGGAACTGTGGTATGCCGGCTTCTTCCTGCTGGTGATCCCCATGGTGGGCAACAGCGTGATCCGTGCTACCGGTGACACCAAGACGCCCAGCATGATCATGGGCATCGCCGGACTGGTGAACGGCATCATGGACCCGCTGCTGATCTTCGGGATCGGCCCGTTTCCGGAACTGGGGATTCAGGGCGCGGTGATTGCCACCCTGCTGTCCTGGGCCATGTCCGGGATCGCGGTGCTGTATGTGCTGGTCAAGCGACTGAAACTGATGACCTTCGCCGATCTGCTGGGGCCGACCCTGGGTTACTGGCGCTCGATTCTGCGGGTGGCCATTCCCGCCACCACCACCAACATGATGACCCCGCTGGCCGCCTTTGTGCTCACTGCCATTGCCGCCCGAGGTGGCGCCCATGCCGTGGCCGGCTATGGCGTGGGCACCCGGCTCGAAGCAGTGGCCCTGGTCGTCATCATGGCGCTGTCGTCGGCCCTGACACCGTTTGTGGGCCAAAATTATGGTGCCGGCAACGTGAGCCGGATCAAGGCCGGACTGCGGGCCGCCATTCTGTTCACGGTCGCCTGGGAACTGGTGATGGCGCTGCTGCTGTTCATTGGAGGCGACCTGCTGGCAGGCCTGTTCAGCGACGATCCCGAAACCCGCAAAGCCATCGTGCTGTATCTGTGGCTGGTGCCCATCGGCTATGGCTTTCAGGGCATCGTGATGCTGATCTGCTCGACGCTCAATGCCACGCACCGTCCGGTGTATGGCACCCTGATCAGCAGTCTGCGCCTGTTCGCCCTCACCGTGCCGCTGGCCCTGATTGGGGGCTGGCTGTGGGACACCCCCGGCATTTACGGCGGCGTCGCGGTGGCCAACATTCTGGCCGGCATCCTCACCCTGGCCTGGTTCAGCAAACAGTTCCGTCAGTTGTCGCAGCCCTTGTGATCGCTGCACTTGTTGCTGTCACGGCAACTGATTAACCTGTCAGCATTCCCGCAGATCCTTCACTGACATGCATTTCAGGAAGAAACCATGACAGATCGCACCCGCTCCAGCCAATACCGCACGCCCGCATCCACGCGGACCATTCGCGAATCCACCCGCCGCTATTTCGGCACCCTGTTCGATTTTTCCTTTACACGGTTCATCACCGTGCAGATGTTTCCCGTGCTGTACGGCGTGATCCTGGCCGCCAGTCTGATCGGCGCGATTTATCTGACCATCGAAGCGTTCTTTACCGGCTGGGTGCGTGGCCTGTTCTATCTGTTCATCGCCGCACCGATCGGCTTCATCACCATCGCCACCATCACCCGGGCGCTGATGGAGTTTTACATCGTCGTGTTCCGCATTGCCGAAAATGCCGACGAAATCCGCGCCATTGCCGAACAGTTTTCCGGTCTGTCGCAAAGCGTCGAATCGATGAAAGACTGGACCCGGCTGATCCCCTTCTGGAAAACCGCCGGCAGCAAGCCGGACGACGAAGAGGAAAAGCCCAGGCCTGCCGGTGACAGGCCCCGGCGCAAGAAAGATGTGGAATGGCCGTACTGAAATGTGAAAAATTCACAAAAGCTGCCTGACTAAATCGTCATCTTCAGCTGGTAACATGGCGCCTCTCACAATAATCACAAGCAAGGAGAGGCTGCATGTTTGCGTCTCGGGGGAAGCTTTTTTTCGCGCTGTTACTGTTAATCACCACCGTCCTTTCAGGGTGCAAGAACACCACGCTGCAGAACGGCATCGCCAAGACATCCCTGTCCGGCAATGCGGAAGCAACACAGACATTCAAATTCACATTGCCGGCCAACACCACCGCGCTGATGATCCAGTCCAGCGCCAACGACCAGCTGCAACTGCAATTGCAGGACGCCAACAAAGCGCCGATCAGCGGCTGCTGGTCTGCGACGTTCTGCACCACGGGTGGACTGGCAGCGGGAACCTATCATGTTCAGGTCAGCGCCCTGGGGCCCTATAGCGGCCAGAGCCTTGTCGCCGCCTGGAGCGGCCCGGATGCTGCGACGCTGAAGAACAATCAGCCCGTGACAGGGCTTACCGGCAAGGCCGGCACCGTCGTGCTGCAGTCACTGCATATTCCGTTCTACATTGGTGAACTCAACCTGCAAACCACTGCCACCGGCACCTACAGCCTCGAACTGCTGGATACCTATGGCACCGTGCTGCATACCTGCAGCGACAGCCAGCAGTGTTCTATCAGTCAGACCTTCAATGGCGATTATTTCGTTCGCATCACCGGTCAGAGCGATTTTGCCAACCTGAACATTCTGGCGGCGTGGGGCGGCGCCCAGAACGCGACCATCGAGAATGGCGTCACCATGAGCGGTATCGCCGGCAACGCCAACAGCGAACGCGTTGAAAGTCTCTACATCGAACCCGGCACACTGGCGTTCATGCTGCAGAAAACCCGCTACGACGCACCGGTATTTCTGGAAATCCTTGATGAAAACGGCCAGCTGGAAACCTACTGCAGTGACATCTGCACAATGAACGCACCTGCACCGGGCCGTTATTACGTGCGAATGCTGTTTGCCGAGCGGGTTACTGATTTTTCCTTCGTGGCCGTGTGGGCAGGCGAAAACGGTGGTCAGCTGAAGAACGGCGTTACCGTGCATGATCTGCGGGGCGATCGGGATGAAGCGTTGCTGACGTCGATGTACATTCCTGAGAATACGCATGGTTTGATGGTGCAAGCCAGTGACATGCCCGGCGTCTATCCTGAACTGCTCGACGCTTACGGCAATGTCGTCAGCTACTATGGCAATGTCATCGACAATCCCGCTCCCGGCGTTTATTTCGTGCGCACCCGCCTGTTCGAAGATAATGTCGAATTCGCACTCACCGCTGCCTGGGCTGCCAACCAGCAAGGCACGCTGCAGAACGGCGTACTGCTCACCGGTTTGTCCGGAAATCAGGATGACGCTCTACTGGCATCCATCTACATTCCCGAAAACACCCACGGCCTGATGGTGCAGACCAGTGACGTACCCGGCGTCTATCCTGAACTGCTCGACGCCAACGGCAATCCCGTCAGTTACTACGGCAATGTCATCGACAATCCGATTCCCGGCGTGTATTACGTTCGCACCCGCGTGTTCGAAGACAATGTCGAATTCGCACTCACCGCCGCGTGGGCGACCAACGGACAAGGCACATTGCAGAACGGCGTGCTGCTCGCTGGCTTGTCCGGCAATCAGGATGACGCTCTGCTGGCATCCTCCTCTACATTCCAGAAAACACCCACGGCCTCATGGTGCAGACCAGCGACGTACCGTGCGTCTATCCTGAACTGCTGGACGCCAACGGTAATCCCGTCAGTTACGGCAATGTCATCGACAATCCGATTCCCGGGGTGTATTACATTCGCACCCGCGTGTTCGAAGACAATGTCGAATTTGGACTTGCTGCCGCGTGGGCGACCAACGGACAAGGCACATTGCAGAACGGCGTGCTGTTTGCTGGCTTGTCCGGCAATCAGGATGACGTTCTGCTGGCATCCATCTACATCCCGGAAAACACCCACGGCCTCATGGTGCAAGCCAGCGACGTACCGGGTGTCTATCCTGAACTGCTCGACGCCAACGGCAATCCCGTCAGTTACTACGGCAATGTCATCGACAATCCGATTCCCGGGGTGTATTACGTCCGCACCCGCGTGTTCGAAGACAATGTCGAATTTGGACTTACTGCCGCAGTGGCTGCCAATGAGCAGGGTACGCTGCAAAACGGCATGCTGCTCACCGGCTTGCCCGGCAATCAGAACGACGTGCTGCTGGCATCCATCTACATTCCTGAAAACACCCACAGCCTGATGGTGCAGGCCAGCGAAGTGCCCGGTGTCTATCCTGAACTGCTGGACGCTTACGGCAATCCCGTCAGTTACTACGGCAATGTCATCGACCACCCTGTTCCCGGCGTGTACTACGTCCGCACCCGCGTGTTCGAAGACAACACCGAATTCGCACTCACCGCCGCCTGGGCCTCCAATCAACAAGGCACCCTGCAAAACGGTATTGCCCTGACCGGCTTGTCTGGCAATGAGTTTGATACGCTGGTATCAACCCTGTACCTGACAGAGCCCACCGAAAACCTGAGCCTGCAAACCACTGCGCCCGGTCAGGTGTTCCTGAGGCTGCTGGATGAAAACGGTTATGAAATCCCGATCCAGCCAACCTTGCCCCCTGGTCTGTACTACGTGCTATCCCACGTAACGTTCGATAATCTGGTGTTCGATCTGACTGCCAGCTGGTAAAAAATGAAGGGAGCCCAATGGCTCCCTTCTCGCTTTCCAACACTTATCCGAACGATCTCAGCACTCACCGGAAATGCTGATGCAACCAGTCAATCAGCACTGCGTTGACCGCATCCGGTTTTTCCTGCTGTGACCAGTGACCGCACTGGGGAATGACGATCTTTTCCCAGTTGGCACAATAGTCGTCGAGACTGTCGAAAAATACGTGTGACGCGATGTAATCATGCTCGCCACCAATCGCCAGTACCGGCTGCTGGATGACGGGATTGCCATCGGGATACGTCCGATGCTGGTAATGAAAATCCGTCGGCAGTGAACGGTACCAGTTCAACGCCGGGCCAAACCCGTGACGCCGGTAGGATTCGGCATAGAAATTGATATCGTCTTCCGATTCCACCAGCGCACCCGGCCAGGTACTTTCATCGTCGTGAATCCAGTGCACATGGGACATGGATTCCGGATCATGACGTTTGCTGCGGGACAGATTGGTGCCCTGCCCGGTGTCCTTGCGCATGTAAAAACGGAACGTGCGCGCCGGATCGGCATTGAAGGTGTCCTCGCACGCTTTGGTCTGAAAATACGCGAAGTAATTACGCGGCCCGTACAGGATCTGGTACAGCTCGATGGGATTGATCGGCATATCCAGATACGGCGCATTCATCGCCACCACGCCGGCAACCCGCTCACTGTGGTAAATGCCCATCCCCCACACGATGGCACCACCAAAATCGTGGCCAACAAAAATTCCTTTCTCATAACCAAAATGATCGAGGATACCCACCATGTCCTTCAGGCGGATTTCCAGGGCGTAATCTTCCAGTTTTTCAGGTGAATCCGAAAAACCTACTCCCCGGACATCCGGTGCAATCACGTGATATCCGGCATCCGCCAGCGGTTTCATCTGGTGACGCCAGGAATACGCCAGTTCCGGCATGCCGTGCACCAGAATTACCGGATACTGGCAGGCCTTGCCGGCCGGCTTTTCTTCATAAATGGCCAGGTTGATGCCATTGGTCTTGATCATGGTCGGCTTGGTGAAATCAGCCATGGAGCCCCCGCAGTTTCGCATTGTTCTTGTGTTGGTCAGGCTGTGCATTCAGCGCTGGCATTTTAGGTATACAGCGTATACTCTATTGCGACCATTCTCAACCAAAACAAGAAGAGGCAACACACCCATGATGTTCCGAATGCTGCTGTGGCTGCTGGGGTACCGGATCAACCAGCTCGCGCAGAAAAGTGCGGGATTCAAGAAAGCCATCGGCGATTACCGGGTCGTCCTGCAATTCAAGACCGCCGACGGCAAGGCCCAGCGCTATTATGCGTTTGACGCGGGCAAGACCTCATCCCACAAGGGGCTGCATCCCGCCCCCACCATGGCGATGGTTTTCAAAACGCCAAAAGATGCCCTGCAACTGATCAAGCGCATGGGCAAGGCACCGAAAGACAAGACCGTTTTCATTTACGCGATACGGGATGGCGAACTGGCGATCGAAGGCGACATGGCCTATCTGACGTTCTTCCAGGCCATTTCCCGCTATTTTGGCCCAGAGCCGAAATAAACGATCGCATTTTTCGCGCAATAAAAAACCGGGATGCTGTCCCGGTTTTTTATTGGATGCGACTAACCTGAGAGAATCAGGCGCGCGCCGCCGTGTGCGAGTACTCGATGAGTTCGCGTTCTTCTTCCGCTTTTACCATCACCAGACATTCGTTGACGGTACGGCTGATGCAGGTGGAATTGCGGATCAGCTCCATCTTTGGCCAGGTGCTGGTTTCGCCGGCACGAATGAAGCGCGCCACATCACTGGGTGAGGCATTCTGCAATATCTTGAGCACATTGCCTGGCTGACGCGGCGGTACAATATTGATATCGCCCATGTACTTCTGCGACAGCATGGAGTGAATCTTGTCCACCAGCAGTGCTGCACTCGGGTTGGCCATCTTGTTTTTGGCGTAATCCAGCAGATGATTCACGTTGTAGCGCGCGTTGTTGATCACCATATCTTTCAGATAGGTGGCAAACGTACGCTCGGCTTCATTGCGCGACAGGAACGGAACGACGTGGGGATTGGTCTGGCTGACGATGGAGTGGTTCACGCCATAGATCCGCGCCAGACGTTGAATCGGCAAGTCGTTCTTGATTGACCCATCCACCCATTGGCGCGAAGGAATATACGGCACCTTCTCGCCATTGATGTTCTTCGCCCACAACATGACAGGCGGATACACGTAAGGAATCGCGCAGGAAGCCAGTGATGCCTTGCGGATCAGCACGTGCGGCGATGTCACCGCGTTGAGCAGACGGGATTCCTGATGAGGATCCGCCGGCGACACCGTGATATTGATGCGGCGACCGGTGCGCTTGAACGCTTCTTCAAACGTCAGATCTTTTACGTTGCGTTCCAGACACAATTCCAGTTGTGCCGGATCGAGCAGTCCCTTGCCGCGCAACGTGCTGCGCCAGCCGGTCATGCGGAAGGCTTCAACAAAAATGTAATCGGGATCGAGCATTTCCCGCAGTTCGTCGTCGGTATGCGTACCCACCACGGATGCCATGATGGAACCGGCACTGGAACCGGAAATGATGCTGGGCAACAGGCCGTTTTCCCAACTGGCCTTGAGCACGCCAAGATGGAACAGACCCAGCGCAGCGCCACCGCTGAGCATCATTGCCGATTCACCGAAAGCCTGATGGGTGCGTTCAAAAAATTCGAGTTTTTCGACCAGGGAAAAATTCGGGAAGTCGGTTTCGGCAATCCAGCGCAGGCTGGCGCAGACTTCGTTCAGATAATCGCTGATGAGTTTTTTGGTGCCGAAGTAGCAGTATTCATACAGCATCGGGTTGGCGATGCGGCCAAGATTCCCGTGCAGCCCTTCGTTGATATAGAACACCAGCTGATTGACATCGCCGCGCTCGCGCGCTGTGCGCAGTTCGTTGAAACGCAGGCGAATCATTTTGTAGTCGTAATGCGGTGACGCGTCTTCTTCTTTCCACTCTTCCGTGCCGGAAAGACGGTCATATTCCTTTGCAGCATCGCTCCAGGCCTGATAATCCTCGGCGTTCTTCATTGCCTCGAGGCAGGCCTTCAAAGCTCGCTTCATTCAAAACCCCCTGTACAACAGTTGACGGAGAGCGTGGTTGGCAGCGTTATTGTCGTATTGGTTGCTAACCCCAAATGCTCATGCACCCAAGTGTGCCGAACCAGCAGTCATCCATATATGGGGCATTTGCATCCATTTGTAAACGGCTAAACAGACCGACAAGTCACGTCTACGGACTCCACAGTCAAAGTATAGACCATGGCCCGCCCCGTAACGGTGCAATGTCAGAAGTGAGAAGTACTTAGCGTTGCAGCTGCAGATAGTCCCGCGCGTACCAGCAGGACGCGGTCAGGGTGTAACCCTGCGTACGGGCCCAGGCGGCGGCAGTATCCACCAGCAGCGCGGCAATACCGCGGCCGCGGGCAGAACCGGGCACATAGGTGTGATCGAAATCGATGATATTGCCGTTCAGGCGGTAGGTAATGACGGCCTCTCCGTTGCCAGTATCACACACAAAGCGGTTGTGCTGTGGCTGATGCTCAACGGCGGGAGTCGTCATGGTGCACCTCAAACGTCCTGTTCCAGTAAATGTTCTGACAGCCGCTTTTTGATGTCGTTCGGAATGGGTACCGATTTGCGGGAATGCTTGTCGAAATTCACCATGGTGGCAGAGCCGGTGGCGCAGAGTTTATCGTCCTGCCAGGCTTCCTGTCCCACCAGCACCGACGAGGTCCCGATGCGCAGCACATAGGTACGAATCTCGACCGGCTTGCCGAAAAAGATCTCTTCCAGGTATTCCAGTTCGAGTTTGACCAGCACCAGGCTGACTTCTTCGGTGGTCAGACTGGGATTGAAGATTCGCAGGATCGACTCGCGCCCTTCGAGGAACCACACCGGCAGTACGGTGTTGTTGATATGACCCAGAGCATCGGTGTCACAGAAACGCGGGTTGATGGTCAGCGAAAACATGATGTCATTATTGTTGTTCATGATGATTCCATTAACTGGCGGTACGCACATCGTACAAAAATCGACCGGCCCGAAAGACAGGCGGCACAATTATACACGCTGACGCCCGGGGATTGTGCTTTTGGCGCGGATTTTCACCCTTCCGGCACGGGCGTATCACCAATGCGCCGTCGCCATGTGATTGTCGCGGTTGGGGTTTTGACCTGGAATCTTCTATGATGAGGCATTGGTAACAGGCTGCGAACCGGAAGGAATCCCCTCATGGCTACCCCTGCTGAACACGTCCGCCCTCCGATTGTCATGGTGCTGGCCGGCCACGATCCCTGCGGTGGCGCCGGCATCCAGGCGGACATCGAAACTCTGACCAGTCTGGGCTGCCATCCCTGTACCGTGATCACGGCCCTGACTGCCCAGGACAGCGTCAGCGTAAAGGACTTTCAGCCGGTGGACGCGACCCTGCTGATCGAGCAGGCACGGGCAGTGCTGGAAGACATGCCGGTAGCGGCGTTCAAAATCGGCATGACAGCCAGTGTCGGGATCGTCGAGGCCATCCATACGCTGCTGCAGGATTATGCCCACGTGCCCATGGTGCTGGACCCGGTGCTGGCGGCTGGCGGCGGTGGTTCGCTGGCAAGGGAGCATTTGAGCGAAGCGCTGATGGATTTGCTGGTGCCGCTGGCGACGGTCGTCACACCGAATTCGATGGAAGCCCACCGCCTGTGCAGCGACGCAGATTCCCTGGAGGCCTGCGCCCAGCAACTGATGGCCCAGGGTGCCGAGTACGTCTTCATTACGGGCGGCCACGAAAACACGCCAGACATCATTAACCGCCTGTGGGGCCACCGCAAGCTTGTGAGCGAGTATTCACAAACTCGATTACCCGGTGAGTTTCATGGTACAGGTTGCACCTTGGCCTCGGCGATTGCCGGCTATCTGGCCCACGGTGCCACGGTGACCACCGCCATCCGGGATGCCCAGGCCTACACCGCCCGCGCCGTTGCCCATGCCCGCCGCCTGGGGATGGGACAACTGATTCCCAACCGCCTGGCCTGGTGTACAGAACGCAATTCATGACAACAGAAGAATAACAACGTGCCACAGGTAGTCTTATGAGCAATCCATTGAGTGGACTTTACGTCATTACCGATCCGATCCTGACCCCACCCGATACGGTCATTGAACAGGTGGCCGCAGCCCTGCGGGGCGGTGCCCGCATCGTCCAGTTCCGTGACAAGTCACAGGACTTCGAGCGGCGTCGGCAGCAGGCCCACCAACTGCGCCAACTGACCCGTGAACACAAGACCCTGCTGATCATCAATGACGACATCGAACTGTGCCAGGAATGCGAGGCTGATGGTGTCCACCTGGGGCAAGATGACATGGACCTGCCGATGGCGCGGGCGGCGCTGGGGCCGGATTACCTGATCGGCGCCACCTGCCATGGCTCGCTGGAACTGGCCCATCAGGCGCTGGATGAAAGCGCCGACTACCTGGCGTTCGGCCGCTTTTTTCCGTCGCAGACCAAACCCGTAGCCCCGCCGGCATCCCTCGACGACATTCGCGACTTCATCCTGCGCTGCCCGGTGCCTGCCGTTGCCATTGGTGGAATTAATTTGAATAATGCCGGCCCATTGATCAAGGCCGGCTTCGAGATGGTCGCCGTGGTGCAGGATGTCTTTGGCCAGCCAGGCCTCGCTGACATCGAAGCGCAATGCCGCCGCTATGCCGACCTGTTCTTTTCCCTCGCGCCCGAGCAGATTCTGGCCGACACATTCAGCTGAAGGATTGCCATGACCCGTTCCGAAACCCTGTTTGCCGCAGCCCAAACCCATATTCCCGGTGGTGTTAACAGCCCCGTACGCGCGTTCAAAGGCGTGGGCGGCACGCCGATCTTCTTCAAATCCGGCAAAGGTGCCTACCTGCTGGACGAGGACGATCGCCAGTACGTGGACTACGTGGGTTCCTGGGGGCCGATGATCCTGGGCCATGCCCATCCTGACATCGTGCAGGCCGTCCAGGCGGCAGCAGAACGGGGCCTGAGCTTTGGCGCCCCCACCGCCATCGAAGTCGAGATGGCCTTCAAGGTATGTGAAATTTTCCCTCACATGGATTCCGTGCGCATGGTCAGCAGCGGCACCGAAGCCACCATGTCCGCCATTCGCCTGGCCCGTGGCTACACCGGCCGTGACAAGATCGTGAAATTCGAAGGCTGCTACCACGGCCATGCCGATTCCCTGCTGGTGAAAGCCGGTTCCGGTGCACTGACCCTGGGCGTGCCCAACTCCCCCGGTGTACCGGCATCCCTGGCGGAACACACCCTGACCCTGGAATACAACAATGCCGACCAGGTGCGCGAACTGTTTGCCAGCATGGGCGACCAGATTGCCTGCATCATCGTTGAACCGGTGGCGGGCAACATGAACTGCATTCCGCCGGAACCGGGTTTTCTGGAATGCCTGCGCGAGGTGTGTACCCAATCCGGTGCGGTTCTGATTTTTGATGAGGTGATGACCGGATTCCGGGTATCGCTGCAGGGGGCCCAGGGCTACTACGGCATCGAACCGGACCTGACCACCCTGGGCAAGGTCATCGGCGGCGGCATGCCAGTCGGTGCCTTCGGCGGCAAAAAGGCCATCATGGACTACATCGCCCCCACTGGCCCGGTCTACCAGGCCGGCACCCTGTCCGGTAACCCGGTGGCCATGGCGGCGGGGCTGGCCATGCTGAAAGCAGTCTCCCTGCCCGGCTTCTACGAGACGCTGGGCAAGAAAACCCTGGCGCTGATGGACGGATTCAAGGCTGCCGCCCGGGAAGCCGGTATTCCCCTCACCACCAACCAGGTTGGCGGCATGTTCGGCTACTTCTTCAGCGCCGAGCCAGTGATCAGCCGCTATTCCCAGGTCACCCAGTGCGATATCGAGCGCTTCAAGCGTTTCTATCACCTGATGCTGGAAGAAGGCATCTACCTGGCGCCCAGCGCTTACGAGGCCGGCTTTGTCTCGGCGGCCCACGGCGACAGCGAACTGGATCGCACCCTGAGCGCGGTGCGCAAGGTGATGAAGCAGCTCTGATTACTGGCAAAAAATCTGGAAAGACGGTTCGGGCCTTGGGTTCCGGAACGTCAGCGGCCAAGGAAGGCCGCTGTCGAGCCTACAGGGATGTACTTGTGGCGTGTCCGGAACCCAAGGCCCGAATCGGCGCCGGGCAATTCGCTGGCCGCTCCACTGAACACAAACCGCGCACAAAACTACACACCCGCCCAAGTGCATCCCCACCCCCGACCATGTACAATGCGCACCCCCTGCAAGACTGCTACCCTTAGCAACCAGGTTTCCTTCCCGATATAGGCCACGCGCATGTCAGATACACCCGAATCCCCAAGTTTTGAATCCTTGGGAATGCCCGAATTCATTCTCAAGACCCTGACCGAACTGGGTTACGAGACGCCATCCCCGATTCAGGCAGCAGCCATCCCGGTGTTTCTGAGCGGCGCGGACCTGATTGGTCAGGCCCAGACCGGTACCGGCAAGACCGCAGCCTTCGCGCTGCCAATCCTGGCCCAGCTGGAAGACGACACCCAGAAGCCCCAGGCCCTGATCATGACCCCCACCCGGGAACTGGCCATCCAGGTCGCCGAGGCGTTCCAGCGCTATGCCCGTCACCGCAAACAGTTTCGCATCGCCCCCATTTATGGCGGCCAGGACTTTTATCCCCAACTGAAACTGCTCAAGCAGGGCGTACAAGTCATCGTTGGCACCCCCGGCCGCCTGCTCGACCATCTGCGTCGCGGCAGCCTGGACATCAGCGCGGTAAAAACCCTGGTGCTGGACGAAGCCGATGAAATGCTGCGCATGGGCTTTATCGATGACGTGGAAGAAATCCTTGGCCACATGTCTGGCGAGCAGCAGAACGCCCTGTTCTCGGCCACCATGCCACCGCCAATCAAGCGCATCGCCGACAACTACCTGACCGATCCCCAGCATGTGGTGATCAAGGCCGCCACCGCCACCGTGGACCGCATCGCCCAAAGCTACTGGATGGTGGACGGAAATCAGAAACAGGAAGCCCTGCGCCGCTATCTGGAAACCCGTGAATTCGACGCCGTCATCGTGTTTGTGCGCACCCGCGAAGCCTGCAACGAAGTCGCCGAAAAAGTGAAAGCCTGGGGCTACAGCGCCGAAGCCATCCACGGTGCGGTGAGCCAGGCCATGCGTGAAAAAACCATCCAGGGCCTGAAGAAAAACCGCTTCGACATTCTGGTGGCCACGGACGTGGCCGCCCGCGGCCTGGACGTGGACCGTTTCAGCCATGTGGTGAATTACGACATCCCCTATGACAGCGAAGCCTACGTGCACCGCATCGGCCGCACCGGTCGTGCAGGCCGTAGCGGTGAGGCCGTGCTGTTCGTAACCCGGCGCGAAACCCGCCTGCTGGGCACCATCGAACGCCATATCCGGCAAAAAATTGAACGTGCCTCCATCCCCAACCAGCACCACGTACTGCAACAGCGCATCGAGCGTTTCAAGCAGCGCGTCGGCAAGGCGGCGGAAGAATCGCGCTCACCACTGATGGATACCATCGCCGAACAGCTGGTGCAGGAAATGGAAGTGGCGCCGGAACAACTGGCCGCCATATTGGTGCAGATGCTGCAGGCGGATCTGCCGCTGGAGCCCCAGGAGAACGAACGTTTTTCCGAGGAACGCGGCGAACGGCCGGAGCGCGGTGAACGGCCGGAGCGCGGTGAACGACGCGAGCGCGACCATGACGAACCGCCCATCGACGCACAGCCAGAACCGCTGAAGGATTTTCCTGACGTGGAAATGGAGCGCTTCCGCATTGAAGTGGGCAAGCGTCACGGCGCCAAGCCGGGCGATATCGTCGGCGCGATTGCCAACGAAGTCGGTCTGGAAAGCTGCTATATCGGCGAGATCAACATGCGCGGGGAGTTTTCCACCGTCGATCTGCCCGCTGGCATGCCCAAGGAACTGCACAACCAGCTGAAATCCGTGCGCGTGCGTCAGCAGCAACTGCGGATTTCCCGTTTCGGCAAGGAACAGCCGGGCAAGCCCAACAAGGCGTTTGGTCAGGCCCCCGAGAAGAAATTCCGCAAGAAGTTTGAGCGGGATGAAGGCGAAAGCTTCCGTCTTGAACGCCGCCCCCGTCGCGAACAGTCCGATGATATGACGCCGGCCACTGCGACCGACTCCCAAGACAAGCCGCGCAAGGAACGCTCGTTCAAGGACAAGCCGTTTAAAGACAAACCGGCCCGGGAAAAGTCCTTCAAGGACAAGCCTTTCAAGGATAAACCGTTCAAGGACAGCAAGGACAAACCTGCCGGCGGCAAGTCATTCAAGGAAAAGTCCTTCAAGGACAAACCGTTTAAAGACAAGCCCTTCAAGGACAAGCCGGCAAAACCGAAATTCCGCAAGGATTGATTGATGGCTGGCGAAGCCTGATCGGAATGATCAAGCTTCGCTTTTTGCAATCATCTTGTGAGACTCGGCAATCAGCCGTTGCGCCGCCACCAGATCAGCTACCGCCACATCGGATTTCTTGCGACCACTGCCCGCCACTTCGATGATATCGCACAGGGAAATCAATCCCACCACACGATGCTCATCATCCACCACCGGTAAACGGCGGATTTTTTCTTTCACCATAAGCTTGAGTGCCTGCTTCAGTTCCCACTTGGGTGAACAGCTCACCAGCGGGCGTTGACCGACCAGCTCATGGGCAAACAGCTGTGCAGGGCTGGCGTGACGCAGGGCCGTCGCCATGGCAATGTCACGATCGGTAATCATGCCTACCGGCATGCCCTGCTCATTCAGCACGGGCACCGCGCCAAAATCACCGTTCCACATCTGGTAGGCAATGGTTTCGAGGGAATCATTGAGGCCACAGCAGGCTGTCGCTGTGGTCATCGCTTGCTCAACCAACATAGTCAAAGTCCTTTTGGTCGCAGGTCAATTCGGAAACGATGCAATGAGACAGACAGCGCACACTGCGTGATCCACCCTAACGCAGTTTACGGCAGGATAAATTGATGAAGCTCAATTCGCGGAAAAATGAGGGGCGCCACTACCAGCGCCCCGGCAGGTATTACCAGTATTCGCGTGCCTTGCTGCGGGCCACGGCTGCGCCCTTGCTGTCACCGCTGGCGTCACGGCTGTCGGCGATGATGGTCCAGGCATCGGCACGGGCATCGGCCACGCCCCAGCCTTCGCCTGGCAGCAGTGACAGGGCACGATTGGCCATCTGGATGGCGCTGTTGAAGTCATTGAGCGCCAGACGGGTACGCGCCAGCGCCAGATAAAGGGCCGGGGAACGGGGCGCCAGTCGAATCGCCCGTTCGAAATTGTTGGCGGCGTTGGCGTACTGCCCGCGCTGGTGATAGGCCTTGCCCTCACGCAGCAGGGCATCGGCGGCGCTGACCCCGGTGCTGCTGTCGGAATAGGCGGCCACCAGCGGCGCACGACGCACGGAATCCGGTGCCGGCGTGGGCGCCACATAGCCGCCACTGCTGCGCGGTTCCTGTTCGCTTGGCGCGGAATAGACAGAACCGGCGCGGGGCTGTTCATAACCACCGCTGCGGGGTGGCGGCTCCACCGTGCTGGTCGGTGCCACGGTACAACCCGCCAGCCAGAGCGCCATTGCCGTCAGGGTTGCTTGCTTCAACATGGTGTTTTCCCTTGCCGCCATCAGCGGCGTTCGTTATTCATGATGCCGCGGAACCAGTTGAACAGCCGTCCACCGTTTCCGCAGGAAACTTTCTGCTCGGGCACCGTGTCACGGCGCACCGGCAATTCGATCGCATTGTCGCACCAGGAATCCACCTGGGCCTGCTGCACCGGATCCCACCAGACCCATTCCAGATCCCCCGGAGGATTCAGTTCCAGTGGTTGCAGGGGCAAACGGGCGAAGGCTTGATTCCACACCCGCAATGCCCCGCTCGCCCCTGTGAGCGGTGTTTTTTCGTTGTCGTCGCGCCCCATCCAGACCACGCCCAGATAGTTGCCCGAAAAGCCGGCAAACCAGCTGTCGCGCTGGTCGTTGCTGGTGCCGGTCTTGCCGGCCAGATTCAGCGCCGGACTCAGGCTGCTGTTGATGCTGCGGGCAGTACCGCTGCGCACCACTTCCTGCATGCCGTATACCAGCGCATAAATATCGGCGGGATCGAAGCGCTGCTGTACTTCGAGTTCATAACGCTGCAAGGGTTCACCTTCACCGGTAAGCACCGAGCGCACCGCCCGCAGCGGCGTCCCGAATCCTTCGGTGGCGATGGTCTGGTACATTTCCGCCACTTCGAACGGCGACAGGTCCACCGCCCCCAGCGCCAGCGACGGCACTGCCGGCAGATTGCGCTCCACACCCAGGCGCTGCATCACGCTGACGATCCGGTTCATGCCGATCTCCAGTGCCAGCCGCGCCGTGGCCTGATTGTAGGAATTGGCCAGCGCATGAATCAGCGGGACTTCGCCATGACTCTGCTTGTCGAAGTTTTCCGGCGACCAGATCTTGCCGTCCGGCAGCTTGTGATCGAGCGGTTCATCCTGCAGTACCGAGCCCAGATGCCAGCCCCGCTCCAGTGCCGCCAGATACACCGCCGGCTTGGCAAGGGAGCCGATGGGACGTACCGCATCCAGCGCCCGGTTGAAGCCTTCATAGCGGAACGAACGGCCGCCTACTACCGCCACGACTTCACCAGTGTTGCTGGCGGTGATTACGCCGGCGGCTTCGAGATTTTCCAGACGCTTGCCATGGGTCTTCTGCAACTGGGTGGTGTGCTGGTCGATGGCCTGCTCCAGCTGCTCCTGTGCCCAGGGATCGAGGGTGGTGAAAATGCGCAGGCCCTCGGAGCGCAGATCCTCATCCTTGTAATCCTGCTTCAGCTGACGCTTCACCAGATCCAGGAAGGCCGGATAGCGGGCATCGTCATACTGGGGTTTCTTGATCACATCCAGCGGCAGTTTCACGGCGCTGGCATAGCGTTTCTGATCGATCACGCCCTGCTCCAGCATGATCTGCAACACCTGGTCGCGGCGGGTCTTGGCACGCTCGGGATTGCGGCGCGGGTCGTACCAGCTGGGACCTTTCACCAGCCCCACCAGCAACGCCACCTGATGTTCCTTGAGTTCCCGCAGGGGCTGGCCGAAGTAGAACAGGCTGGCCAGGCCGAAGCCGTAAATGCCGCGCTTGCCCGCCTGTCCCAGATAGACTTCGTTCAGATAGGCTTCGAGGATTTCATCCTTGCTGTAGTGATAATCCAGCAGCACCGCCATGATGGCTTCGGTACCCTTGCGGGTGAGGGTGCGCTTGCTGGACAGATAAAAGTTCTTCACCAGCTGCTGGGTCAGCGTACTGCCGCCCTGCTGCACCGAGCCGCTCGACACGTTAGCCAGCAGCGCACGGCCGATGCCACGAATGGACAGGCCGAAATGGTCGTAGTAATCCCGGTCTTCTACCGCGATCAGGGCACGGGTCAGCAGCGTGGGCACCTGATCGAGCTTCACCAGCACGCGGTCTTCGTTGTGGGCGGGATAGATGCCCCCCACCACCGCCGGTTCCAGCCGGGCAATGGACACACCATTGCTGGTCAGGCCTTCCACCCGGCCATGATCGAGCATGAAACGCAGGGTGCGCGGTGGCTCGCTGCCTTCCCAGGAATCAAAGCCACGGGTGGCGATCTGGAAGCGGCCGTTGTTTTCGATATAGGTGCCCGGCTCCAGCTTGGCGCTCCACACCCGGCGGTAATTCAGCAGGCCGAGTTCAAACGCCAGCTGCCGGTCGGCCAGCTGCAGGCCGTCATACAGTTCCAGCGGACGGGCGTAGACCTTGGCCGGAATCGCCCAGCGCTTGCCTTCGAAGTGGGTGGTGATGCGGGCATCCAGATACACGAACCCCGCGGCCCCCAGCACCAGTCCGACCAGGGCCAGTTTCCACAGCAGCGACCACCAGCGAAAACCCTTCCCTTTTTTGGCCGGCTTGCTGGAATTAGCCTTGCGTTTACGGGGGGATTTGCGGGGTGTTGACGATGCGGAGGCAGTGGATTTTTTGCGTTTGCGCGGTTGCGACACCGGTATACAACTCCTGATGTGCCTGTTGGGACGTGGCAGTTTCTTCCCATAGCGAAAGCCGGGTAGTATACGCGCTTCGAGAGGATTTCCCCATAGAACAGGATCGCAACTCCATGACGAAATACGACGTGTACGCCATCGGCAACGCACTGGTGGATATGGAATTCGCCATCGATGACGAATTTCTGACCCGGCTCAGCATCGACAAAGGGGTGATGACCCTGGTGGATGAAGCCCAGCAGCAGAAGCTGTACGAGGCGCTGGCAGGTCATACCGGCAAGATGGCCAGCGGTGGCTCTGCCGCCAACACCATCATCGCGGTGAGCCATTTTGGCGGCAAATCGTTCTATTCCTGCAAGGTGGCCAACGACCCGGCAGGGGATTTCTACGTACAGGATCTGGTGCGTGCCGGCGTGGACACCAATCTGCACAGCGAACGGGACCCGGGCACCAGCGGCCGCTGCATCGTGATGATCACCCCGGATGCCGAGCGCACCATGCACACCTTCCTGGGCATTTCCGAGAAGGTATCCGAAGCGGAACTGCACGAAGACGCGATCAAGGCATCCAAGTACGTCTATCTGGAAGGCTATCTGGTGACCTCGCCCAACGCCCGTGCCGCCGCCATCAAGGCGCGCAAGATTGCCGAAGCCAGCGGCGTGAAAACCGCCCTGACCTTTTCCGATCCCAACATGGTCACCTTCTTCCGCGAAGGCCTGAAAGAAATGCTCGGTGACGGCGTCGACCTGCTGTTCTGCAACGAAACCGAGGCCCTGACCTGGACCGGCATGGACGATATCGAAGCCGCCGCAGAAGACCTCAAGTCCATCGCCCGCAGCTTTGCCATCACCCTGGGCAGCGAAGGCGCCCTGGTATTCGACGGCCAGGATTACCACCGCATTCCCGCCACCCCGGTCAAAGCCGTGGACACCAACGGCGCCGGTGACATGTTCGCAGGCGCCTTCCTGTACGGCCTGACCCACGGCTACGGTTATGTCCGCGCCGGCGCCCTGGCCACCAAGGCCGCCGGCAGGCTGGTGACCCAGTTCGGCCCACGGCTCAAGCCCGACGAACACAAGCCCCTGTTGTAACGGCGGTTTTCCCTCCCTGCTGCGGGGGTTGGCGGTTCCGGCCCACCCCCGCACGCCGATTCCCTGCATCCCGCCTCGTATTGTCTACACTGAAAACAGACCCGCTCCTCAAGGACGGCCAGCTGTCTGCCATGAGAATTGGTCGAGCGACGCCCCCCGTGATCCTGTGGCAACGTCGCGAGTTCCATGGCGTTTTCTGAAAGGTTGTTGCATGTTTATCGAAGCCAACTACACCGAGCAGTTCGAAAAGGTAGACAATCACTGCAAGCAGTTGCTGGAATTGGCCCTGCAGGGCATTCAACCCCTGAGCGCCCCGCTCACCTACGAATGCTTTGACGACCTGTACGCCGATCCCGCCAATGCGGACCGTGTGTTTCTGGTGGAAGAAGGCGCCGTGGGCCACCAGCAGGAAGGCAAAACCCTGTTCCATTACGATGCCGGCGACCTGTTCGGCATGAGCCAGGGCGATCCGGTGCCCAAAGCCAAATACTACGCCGAATCCCCCGTGGTACTGCGCCCCTACAAACGGGACGACCTGTGGGATGCCGCCATGGCCAACACCGCCAAGGCACGCCAGTGGGGCGACTACCTGATTGCCGACTGCGGCCGCCAGAACGCAGTCATCGCTGCCTTTGAACCGGAAGTGGATCGCGCCTCGCTGGGCTTCGCCACCTTCAAGCCGGGTGAAACCATCATTCACGAAGGCACCGAATCCGATACGGTTTATTCCATCGTCGAAGGCCACGCCAACGTCTTCGTCAAAGGCGTGAAAGTCGGCGAAGTGCTGGAAGACGAAATCTTCGGCGCCCTGTCCCTGCTCACCAACAGTCCGCGCACCGCCACCGTCGTGGCTGACAGCCGCTGTCTGGTCATGGTTGTGCCGCGACACCAGTTTGAAACTCTGATAAAAAGTCACCCCCGCATCTGTCTGAGCCTGATGGAAAACATGGCGCGGCAGATTGTTTCACTCAACGCCCAGGTCACTGCCAGCAAGAATCCGTGACCGGCCCATTCGCAGTCGAGGTTGTCAGCGATGGACGCCAAACGCACCCGCGATATCGTGCGCTTCAATCCTCCCCCACTGGCCTGGGTGGAACGGGCCACGGCCCTGTCCCGCCTGTATTTCCGCCCGCAGTATTTCGGCCTGGAATACGTGGACGCGCAGCAGCCTGCGCTCTACGTCAGCAATCACACCATCTACGGCATGCTGGATTCGCCCCTGCTGTATGAAAAACTCTACAAGGACAAGGGCATCGTCCTGCGCAGCCTGGGCGACCACTTTCATTTTGACGTGCCGGTGTGGCGCGACATCCTGAAACAGGGCGGCGCCGTGCCGGGTACGCCGGAAAACTGCGCGCGCCTGATGCAGGCCGGTGAACATATCCTGGTGTATCCGGGCGGCGGCCGCGAAGTCGCCAAGCGCAAGGGCGAACAGTACAAGCTGACCTGGAAGACCCGAACCGGCTTTGCCCGCATGGCCATCGAAAATGGTTACCCGATCATTCCCGTTGCCGCTCTGGGCGCCGACGATGCCTTTGACGTGGTGGTGGATGCCTATGACGTGATGCAGAATCCGCTGGGCCGCTGGCTGCTGAACAAGCCGACAATCAACAGAAAGGTACGCGGCGGCGACGTGCTGATGCCCATCGCCAAAGGCCTGGGCCCCACCCCGATCCCGCGGCCGGAAAAGTTCTACTTTGCCTTTGGCAAACCGATTTCCACCGCGGCGTTTGCCGGCAAGGCCGACGACAAGGAACAGGTGTGGCAGCTGCGCAAGCAGGTGATGGATGCGCTGGAAAGCGAGCTGGACATGCTGCGGGGGATTCGGGCGAAGGATCATGACGCGGGATTCCTGCGCACACTCCTGACCCGCCACCGCTAACCGCTCTCTCAACCGTTCGGGGCGCCCCGCCCCGAATGGCAGCCCGCCTGACGAGCTTTAGGCCGAAGATGCAAATCGCATCAGTCCGGAATATAGCCGCCTTCACCCTCGATGATCAGGGTTTTGGATGACGGTGTTGCGATGTCCGCCCCTGCAATCATGCCCGTCGCATAAATCCGGTTATTGAGTAGATACAGCTTGGTGACAAAACCTTCGATCGGCACCGCCCACTCGCACACACCATTGTCGCGACGGATACCGACGATATGGCCCACGGTGTAACCGGCGGACGTACGCATGGAAACCTCGGCGATAATATGGGTGGTGCTCATGTCGAACCCGCCCAAGCTCGCTGCGGCTGGCTTTTCGAGGACAGGGCTGAACTGCACGGGGATGGGTGCCAGCAGCTCGCCTTTGGCGATATCCAGGCGACAAATATTGCCTTCGCGGAAATACCAGCCAATACCATCCTGAGTAACGCGCAGGTTTTGCGGCCCAAACGCATCGATCACCCAGCGAATATTACCGGTATGGATGTCGATGCCCACCATAAAACTGACGTCGAGGCTCAGCACCAGCGTATCGGCATAGATTCCGGTGCTTTCGGTGCGAATATTGGGGCTCTTGCTCAGCTTCTGTTGCAGTAGTGGATGCGTGAGCCAATCCTTGCAACTGATATCCCAGACAGGCTTTCCATCGGCAATATTGATTCTTTTGATGCCGCGCTTGTGGATGATGTAGAGGCCGTCTTTGAAAACAACTCGCCCCTTATTGAGCATCTCGCTAGTATCGAACTCCCATAACAACTCCATACTTGGAAACTCGAGCAATCCATATCGTTTGCTGCCCTTTCTGTATGAAAAAAGCAAATTTGATTCGCTAATTTTACCAAGGAAGATCAGCACCTCTGGCGTGGATACATTTTCCACCTCAACCCCCAGGCTATTTCTGGCGATTAACGTTGCATGATGGTCATCGTTATGGAACAAGAGGTATTGTTCATCTGCATAGAGTATCCCGTAACCCGCAACGTCCACTCTGGCAACAATATCGAGCCGCGCTTCGTCCAGCACCAACAAGCCTTGCTCATGTTCCACGCAACAATAGATCCTGCCATCCTTGAACCACTCGTGATAGATGTGACCAAAATCGTAAACTTTTCCTGGTCTCGAATAGGCGCGCGAAGCCAGCACATTCCCTTCTCTGCCTTCCATTTCGTCGGTATTCATTTTCTTATTCCTATACCCTTATAGCGTTCGAGCGACATTGCCAAGAATAACAAGCTCGTTATGGATCAGTTTATCTCTGAGTACTTCCAGTCTCTCCAAAGCCAAGTCATACCGGTTGCGATCATATTTTTCCATGTACTGCAATACCGTCCGCAGCCCTTCATCAATATCCCCTAAAAGATCGTCTTCGCCCTTCGCTTTCCCAAGCAGCTTTTCAAAAGCCGCTTTATAGCCGTTCACACCATCCTGGGTTTTGATCACCCAGACAAAATCCTCGGGCGGCGTATTAATCCTGAAGAGATAATGCAGCACGTCATTCTTGCCTTCGCGTTCAAAGCGACGGTCTAGTACTTCGATTTAAGTGGTCTCAACTCACCACCAGCGGGCAGCCGTAAACCGGGTGTTCAATCACGCGGGTTTTCACATTGAATACACATTCGATCAGATCGGCGCGCATCACATCGGCAGGAGTGCCGAGTGCCACCGCACGGCCTTCGTGCAGCATCAAAATCCGATCCGCAAACCGTGCCGCCAGATTCAGGTCGTGCACGATGATCAGCACGGCGATGTCCGCCTGACACACCTGTTTCACCACCAGCATCAATTCCAGCTGATGGGCCAGATCCAGTGCTGAGGTCGGCTCATCCAGCAGCAGCAGGCGTTCGCCTTCCGGCACTGGCTGCCAGACCTGGGCCAGCACCCGGGCCAGCTGCACCCGCTGGCGTTCGCCGCCGGACAGTTCCGTGTAGGCGCGCAAGGCCAGGCGTTTGACGTCGCACAGGGTCATGACTTCGTCGACAATCGCGGCGTCGGTCAGGCGCCCGGTGTCGTGGGGCATGCGCCCCATGGCTACGACTTCCTGCACGGTAAACGCGAACTGCAGGGTGGAGGATTGCGGCAGCACCGCCCGCATCCGCGCCAGCTGGTTCAGCGACCAGTGACGCAACTCGCGCCGGTTCAGCAGCACCTGACCGGCATGGGGCTGCAACTCGCCGGACAGCAGGCGGAACAGGGTGGTCTTGCCGGCGCCATTGGGCCCCACCACGGCGACACACTCGCCGGCGGCGATGGCCAGATCCAGCCCGTGAATCAGGCGGCGGGAACCGATCTGGCCCTGCAGGTTGCGGGTTTCAAGCGCCATAGAGTTCCCCTTTTCGTCGCTGCACGATCAGGAACAGGAAGAACGGCGCCCCCAGCAGGGCAGTGAGGACACCGATGGCCAGTTCCTGCGGCTGTACCAGCATCCGCGCCGCCACATCCGCCAGACACAGCAGGGTGGCGCCCAGCAGCGCCGTGCAGGGCAGCAGCCAGCGATGTTCCGGCCCCAGCAGCAGGCGCACGATATGGGGCACCACCAGGCCGACGAATCCGATCATTCCCACCGCCGCCACCGCCGCACCCACCGCCAGCGCGGTGACCAGAATCACTTCCCGGCGCAGCCGTTCCACCGAAAAGCCCAGATGACGGGCCTCGGATTCCCCCAGTAGCAGGGCGTTGAGGCCTTTCCACAGACGGGGAATCATCAGCAGCGATAGCAGGGTGAAGGGCAGCACCCAGGCCACCTTGGTCCAGGATGCCGTGTTGAAGCTGCCCATCAGCCAGAAGATCAGGTTACGCAGACGGGCATCTTCCGCGACGGTGGACAGATAACTGATGCAGGCGCCGGTCATGGCATTGATGGCGACCCCGGCGAGCAACATGGTGGCCACCGAGGTGCCCAGCGGGCTGACGCCCAGCCGGTAGACCAGTGCAGTCACCCCGGCACCGCCGGCAAAGGCCAGCAGCGGCAGCATCCAGGGGCCGGACAGAAAGCCCACGGCACCGCCCAGCACGATGGCAAAGGCTGCCCCCACTGCGGCTCCCCCGGACACACCGATCAGGCTGGGGTCTGCCAGTGGGTTACGAAACAGTCCCTGCACGAGCGCCCCGGACAGGGCCAGCGCCGCCCCCACCAGCACGCTCAGCAGCACCCGGGGCAGGCGGATTTCCCAGATCACCAGATCCGCCATGCCCGGCACACGATCGGTCACGCCCAGATGGGAACCGATCACCACCAGCACCTCCGTCAGTGACACCGGCACAGTACCCAGCATCAGGCCGGCCGCCAGCGCAGCCAGCAACAGCAGGGACAGCAACAGCAGTAACAGGCGGGGACGATGATGCAGCATGACAGGGGCCAGCAATGAACAAGGCGGCTATTATAGGGAGCGAACCGGATCTGCGGAAAAGAAAAAGCCGGGGCGAACCCCGGCAAATGCACCATGTGTTAACTGAACCGCGTGGCAAACACCCTGGGAGACGCTCCTGCCCCTGCGCACAGCAAGGTTGTAGAGAGGAGAGAGAGGGGCCAAGTCCATGAGCCTGGGGCCAGAAGCGCCGTTGTGCTCACCACACGAAGCCAATGCTAATAATTCTCATTTGCCAATGCAACAGGTTTTTAACGAATATTTCCCTGTATACACAAGATTTACTCCGCCCGCCGGTTCCCGCTATGCTTGCACACCTAACGCTCATTGATCAGTAGGGCATTCTCATGACCATTCTCTGCAACATCCACGATATCGAAGACGACGCCGCCCAGAGTTTTGAACTGGATGACGAGCGCGTCGTGTTTGCCGTCAAGAAAGACGGCCAGATCTATGTCTACGTGAATTCCTGCCCGCATATCGGCATTCCGCTGGAATTCCTGCCCAACGATTTTCTCGACCAGGACAAGCGCTACATCCTCTGCGCCAACCACGGCGCCCTGTTCGAAATCGACAACGGCAACTGCATCGCCGGCCCGTGTGCAGGCCAGGCGCTGGAAGCCGTACCGTTCACCATCGACAACGACATGATCCGGCTGCTCTGACAGCCCGCTTTTGCATTCATTGATTCAGGGGGGAATTGCCATGGATACATCCGGCATCAGTTTCACCGCGCTCTACACCGGTCAGGTCTGGTACCAGAACGGCATGTCAGCGCAGTTTTTCACGTCACCCCGCGGCAACCTGATGTATCACCTGATGAAACCGGTGAATTTCGTCGGGCGCCACACCCTGGGGCTGGACCTGCAGGATCTGTTGCTGCAGCGGCATCACATCATCGATCACCGCATCGAACAGCTGATCAAGGAACAGGGTGTCACCCAGATTCTGGAAATCGCCTGCGGCCTGTCGCCGCGCGGTTACAAGCTGTCACGCAAATATCCGGATCTGCATTATGTGGAAGCAGACCTGCCGGACATGGCGAACCGCAAGCAGGCGCTGCTGCTGGCGCACAAAGGCTTTGGCCCCAACCACAAGGTGGTGCACTGCAACATCCTCACGTCCGGTGCACCGGATGGCCTGGATTACGTGGTGCAGCAGGTGCTGGACCCAACCCGCCCCACCATCATCATTACCGAAGGGCTGATCAACTATTTCGACCTGCCCACCATTTCCGGTTTCTGGAAACGGCTGGCGCAGCTGGGACAGGTGTTTCCGAACGCCTGGTATCTGACGGACCTGTTTCCCCAGCATCCGGACGTGCCGACCCGCGTGCTGGTGGGCATTGCCCAGCGCCTGCTTGGGGTTGCCACCCAGGCCAAAGTGAATCTGCATTTTTCCGATCAGGCGAGCATCGAACAGGGCTTTGGCCGCTGCGGCTTCCGTCAGGTCGACGTGCACCAGCCTGAGCATTTCAGCCATGTCCTGCCCCTTCCTGCAGCTCACTCCCCCAGCTATGTCCGTGTCGTTGAGGCACGCATCTAGCGCTCAAACTGTGCATCCATGCAAAAACGGGCCACATTGTGGCCCACACCCTGCCGAACCCGCCGCCCAACAACCGCACCACTGAGAGGCAGCTGACGCCTGCCTGTGCACTGCCGAATAGCATTTTCAATCCGCCCACAAAAAACACGCACCAGGCCCGCGCCAAAGCGCCCCAATTCCGCACCAGCAACGCTCAAAACCATTTTAGTCCGGTGTTGGCACGCAGTTTGAAACTCAAAATCTGCCGGTCCTTTTTGTGCAGTCTTTGTTGGAGTTGAATATGAGCACGGTTCTCAAGTCATGGTTAAAGAAACTTGCCACAGGTTTTACGTTGTCCGCTATTGCCAGCAGCCTGGTTGCCACGTCCGCCAGCGCCGCCGAACTGGAAAAGGAAGAACTCAAATTCGGTTTTATCAAACTGACCGATATGGCGCCGCTGGCGGTTGCCTATGAGAAAGGCTTCTTCGAAGACGAAGGCCTCTACGTCACACTGGAAGCACAAGCCAACTGGAAAATCCTGCTGGATCGCGTGATTACCGGTGAACTCGACGGTGCACACATGCTGGCAGGCCAGCCCCTGGGCGCCACTATTGGTTTCGGCACCAAGGCGCATATCGTCACCGCGTTCAGCATGGACCTGAACGGTAACGGCATCACCGTTTCCAACGACGTGTGGAACGAGATGAAGAAACACGTTCCGATGGAAGACGGCAAACCGGTACATCCCATCAAGGCCGATTACCTGAAACCGGTCATCGACAAATACAAGGCCGAAGGCAAACCCTTCAACATGGGCATGGTATTCCCGGTTTCTACACACAACTATGAATTGCGTTACTGGCTCGCCGCGGGTGGCATCCACCCCGGTTACTACTCACCAGCGACCGGCGACATTTCCGGCCAGATCAAGGCGGATGCCCTGCTGTCGGTAACCCCGCCTCCGCAAATGCCGGCAACGCTCGAAGCAGGCACCATTTACGGTTACTGCGTGGGTGAACCCTGGAACCAGCAGGCAGTCTTCAAAGGCATCGGTGTGCCGGTCATTACCGACTACGAAATCTGGAAAAACAATCCGGAAAAAGTGTTCGGTGTCAGCAAGGACTGGGCAGACAAATACCCCAACACTCATATCGCCGTTGTCAAAGCACTCATCCGCGCTGCTTACTGGCTGGATGAAGACAACAACAAAAACCGCAAGGAAGCGGTCAAGTACCTGTCACAACCCAACTACGTGGGCGCCGATTACAACGTCATCGCCAACAGCATGACCGGCACCTTCGAATATGAAAAAGGTGACAAGCGCGAGCTGCCGGACTTCAACGTATTCTTCCGCTACAACGCGACCTATCCGTTCTACAGCGATGCGATCTGGTACCTGACCCAGATGCGCCGCTGGGGTCAGATTGGCGAAGCCAAACCGGACAGCTGGTACATGGACATCGCCAAGAGCGTCTATCGCCCCGACATCTATATGACTGCCGCCAAAGCGCTGATCGCCGAAGGCAAGATGAAGGCGTCCGACTTCCCGGCGGATGACGAAGACGGCTTCAAGGCCCCCACTGCAGAGTTCATCGATGGCGTGGAATTCGATGGCACCAAGCCTAACGAATATCTGGCGAAGTTTGCGATCGGTCTGAAAGGCGAAGAGAAACCCTGAGTCCGTACGGTGCCTGCCAGCACGGCAGGCACCCCACTGCATCACAGGAGGACACCATGGTTGCACGTGTCATGAATCTGTTTGAATCCATCGGCTTTTCCTGGCTGGTATCGTTTATGAAGTTATGTGCCTGGCAAAATCCCAAAGCCAATCTCGAAAACATTCTGCGCAGTGTCGGTGTTCCCCTGCTGGCTTTTCTGCTGTTCCTCGGTATCTGGCATGCGGCGGCTGCCAATGTCGATACCAGTCTGGGCAAGATGCCCGGCCCTGCCGCCGTGTGGGAACAGACCACCGGGTTGTGGGAAGAACACCTTGCCGAGCGCGAAAAAGAAGAGAATTTCTATGCCCGTCAGCATGCACGCAATGAAGCGAAGCTGGCGCAAAATCCTAATGCTGACGTAAAAATCCGCCCCTACACCGGCAAGCCAACCTATCTGGACCAGATCGTTACCAGCCTGAAAACCGTGTTTACCGGATTCCTGCTGGCAAGTCTGGTGGCCATTCCGCTCGGCGTCATGTGCGGACTGAGCCCCACCCTGTACACCGCGATGAATCCGCTGATTCAATTGTTCAAACCGGTTTCACCGCTGGCCTGGCTGCCACTGGTCACACTGGTGGTGAGTGCACTGTACGTGTCTGATGATCCGCTGTTTGCGAAATCCTTCGTCAACTCTGCCATCACCGTTACGCTGTGCTGCCTGTGGCCAACCCTGATCAACACCATCGTCGGCGTTTCCTCCATCGACAAGGATCTGGTCAACGTCAGCAAGGTGTTGCGTTTGAGCTGGACCACCCACGTCATCAAGATTGTACTGCCGTCTTCCATCCCGATGATTTTTACCGGTTTGCGTCTGTCGCTGGGCGTGGGCTGGATGGTACTGATCGCCGCCGAAATGCTGGCGCAGAATCCGGGGCTGGGCAAATTCGTGTGGGATGAATTCCAGAACGGCAGTTCGCAATCACTGGGCCGCATCATGGTGGCCGTACTGACCATCGGCTTCATCGGATTCATTCTGGATCGCCTGATGCTGATGCTGCAGAAGACCTTTTCCTGGGACAAATCTGCGGTGCTGCGCTAAGCGCACCGCCACGAGGATTGCATGATGAGTACAACTGCACCCTATCTGAGCATCGAACAGGTTTCGATGGAATTTCCGACGCCCAACGGCGTATTCAAGGCGCTGGATAACGTCACGCTAAAAATCGCCAAAGGTGAATTCGTGTCGCTGATCGGCCATTCCGGCTGCGGTAAATCCACCGTACTGAATATCGTGGCTGGCCTGCATGTAGCCACCGGCGGTTCCGTGCTGCTGGAAAACAAGGAGGTCAATGAACCCGGCCCGGAACGCGCCGTGGTATTCCAGAACCACTCCCTGCTGCCCTGGCTCACCGCCTATGAAAATGTCGAGCTGGCAGTGAAGCAGGTGTTCCGCAAGTCCATGTCCAAATCGGAAATGCAGGACTGGATTCATCACAATCTGAAACTGGTTCACATGGATCACGCCATGCACAAACGCCCCAGCGAAATTTCCGGCGGCATGAAGCAGCGCGTCGGCATCGCCCGTGCGCTCGCCATGAAACCGAAAGTGCTGCTGATGGACGAACCCTTCGGTGCACTGGACGCCCTCACCCGCGCCCACCTGCAGGATTCGGTGATGGAAATCCAGGCCGACCTGAACAACACCGTCATCATGATCACCCACGATGTGGATGAGGCGGTACTGCTGTCGGATCGCATCGTGATGATGACCAACGGCCCTGCGGCGACCATCGGCGACATTCTGGATATCGATCTGCCCCGCCCGCGTAACCGGCTGGCCCTGGCCGATGACGCCCACTATAACCACCTGCGCGCCGAAGTCCTGAAATTCCT
>JAWKZS010000009.1:0-165176 GCA_041395845.1 Gammaproteobacteria bacterium | reverse complement strand
GCGGCAATGCTCGGAGTTGGCCTGGGCGAACATCATCAATTCCACATCAGTGGGATTGCGCTGCAGTTCGGTAAAGCTCGCCACCAGGTAATCGATCTCGTCTTCCGCCAGCGCCAGCCCCAGTGTTTTGTTCGCCTCAGCCAGGGCAGCGCGACCACCGCCGAGGATGTCCACCGTAGTTAGCGGTGCCGGGTCGTCGGTGCGGAACAGTTGGGCCGCCTGGGCCAGATCGGTGAACACGGCTTCCACCATGCGGTCATGCAGGATTGCCGCCAGCGCCTGCAGGTCTGCACCGCCCAAACCGGCTGCTGACGACACGTAATAAGCAATGCCCCGCTCCAGTCGCTTCACCTTGGCCAGACCACAGTTGTGAGCAATGTCCGTCGCCTTGGATGACCAGGGCGAAATGGTACCCGGCCGCGGTACCACCAGCAGCAGCTGACCCGCCGGCGTTTCGGTGGCCGCTGTGGGGCCGTACTGCAGGATCGTCGCCAGTACGCGCTGCTCCTCACCGCTCAGGGCATCGCTTACATCGGCGAAATGCATGAAGTCGGCATACAGGCCGGTGACGGCGGAATTGACGGCCTGCAAGTCGGACAACAGACGGCTACGACGAAAAGCGGAAAGAGCGGGGGCACCACGGAGCTGCAACATGCGGGTCTCGGCTGAACTTGGGGGATTTAGGGGCGGGAATTATAAAGGATCGGCCCCCTGCACAAAAGAAAAACGGGCCAGCGATCTGACCCGTTTCTGTGGTTGCTACGGACTGTCCGTCAGCATCAGCTGACAAAGCGGTTGATGATGCGCTCCAGTTCGTGGGCAGTGCCTTCGATCTCCTGCTTCAGGCGACCCAGTTCCTTGCCACGCTGGTTGCCGCGGACGGAGGATTCACTCATACGACGCAGACTGTGGTTGATGGACTCTGCCGCGGCAGTCTGCTGTTCCACTGCCGCCGCAATCTGTTCGTTCATCAGGCTGATCGAACCAATCGCGCCGGTAATGGCCTGCAGGGATTCACCGGCCTTGCTGGCCTGCTCCACACTCAGTTCGGCCTGGCGGCGACCTTGCGCCATGACGCTCACCGCGTTCTTCGAGCCTTCCTGCAGGCGGGCAATCATGTCATTGATTTCCTTGGTGGCTTCCTGGGTACGCTGGGCCAGGGTGCGGACTTCATCCGCCACCACCGCAAAGCCTCTCCCCTGCTCGCCCGCCCGGGCCGCTTCGATGGCCGCGTTCAGCGCCAGCAGGTTGGTCTGATCGGCAATACCCCGGATGACTTCCAGGATCGCGCCAATGGATTCGGTATCGGATTCCAGCTTCTGGATGGCGCTGGCAGCCCGCTCCACTTCGCCCGCCAGCGAGTGAATGGAAGAGGTCACACTGTTCACCACTTTCTGGCCGCTGTCGGCTTCCTGGCTGGCATCTTTGGCCGCCTGGGCAGCCGTGGAAGCATTCTGGGACGCATCATGCACCGCCGCCGTCATGGACGACACCGCATCCACCACTTCCCGGGTTTCGTCTTCCTGATTGGCATCGGCGCTGCCGGACAGCTTGCTCAGCTCACGGCTCATGACCTTGATACGGTCCAGATTGCCGGATACGCCTTCGAACACCACCTGCAGATTGTCCAGCCACTGGTTGATGGCGGCGCTCAGCGGACGCCCTTCGTCGGCCGGCAATCGATCCGACAGCCCCTTGTCACCCCGCAGCAGCCCCTGCAGAAAGGCCAGCTCGGACTGGCTCGCACTGCCCTCTTTGCTGAGCATCATGGCGGCCACCCCTACCAGAATCAGCGCCAGCACCAGCCCCATCAAAATGCGGGTACCGGCTCCTTCCGCGCCTGACACGGCCCAGGCCAGATAGGCCAACTGCAACATTCCCACAACAGCGACTACGGTAATCGATCTTCCCGCGGCAGACATAATACGCGTCTCTCCAAGCTACTGATTTATTTTGAATTTGCTGCAAAAAGGCAGGAACCTGCAGACAATCTGCCGGTTCTGTCCATGCTTCTTCAAGCGTAGGCAACGACGGGAAAAGCTGCAAAGTTAATGATTCTGTGCAATTTGGCACTTCCAAATAACCCACTTTTCTATAAACAACATTTTATATACAGAGTGAAACCGGGATTGTGTCGACAATGCGGCTACCCGGATTTTATAATCCGCTTACTTTTTAGACAGTTTCACCTCGCGCTCCACTGCCAACAGTGTGACGTGAAGCTAATGAGACACCGGACAGCTGCTCAAACCCGTTAGTTGCCGTGAGGCAAAACGCTGTCTGCATGGAAGGAATGGCCAGTGCCCACCGCGAGGCAGGCACTGACAGGACGATAGGAAAAGCCGGACTCAAGTTGCTTATGTCTATGATGCAATGGCTGAAACGCACCCTGGCCCAGAGCCTGGTGGCGGGCAGCTTCATACTCACGCCAGCGTGCCAGCCGGCGCTGCCGCTGCTTGAACAGGTCAAGCAGAAAGGCGAGCTGGTGGTCGCAACCCAGGTAGGCCCGACGACCTACTACCGGGAGCTGGACCGCGAAACCGGATTCGAATTCGAACTGGCGCGGTCGTTTGCCCGCTTCCTGGATGTCGAATTGCGCGTTGTCCCCTACAACGATCTGGGTACGCTGCTGGAAGACGTGCGCACCGGCAAGGTTCACATGGCGGCCGCCGGCCTCAGCATTACCCCGGAACGCAGCCAGCAATTCCGTTTTTCTTCGCCTTATCAACAGGTTACCCAGGAACTGGTGTACCGGCTTGGCAGTGATCGCCCGAAATCGATCGACGCGCTGGCGGGACGCCGGATCCTGGTAGTCGCCGGCAGCAGCCACGAGGAACACCTCAAACGGCTGCAGGACAAGCATCCACAACTGCAATGGGACGCCATCGCCAACGCCTCGGCCCTGCAGCTGCTCGAACAGGTCAATGCAGGCAAAGCCGACCTCGCGGTGGTGGACTCCAATGTGTTCTTCACCTATCGCAGCCTGTTCCCCGAATTGCGCAAAGCCTTTGATCTCAAAGGGCCCGAGCCGCTGGCATGGGCCTTTTCCGCAGGCCAGGATGCATCCCTGTTCACCATGGCCGAACTCTTTTTCAATGAAGAGAATGAATCTGGAGCCCTGGAAGAATTGCGAGTCCGGTTTTTTGGCCATCGCGAGTTCGATTATGTCGGTGCACGGACGTTTCTGAATCACCTGGACGCCAGACTGACCCAGTACGAGGATGACTTCCGTGCTGTGGCCAAGGAAGTGGGCGTGGACTGGCGCTTGCTGGCCGCCATCGGCTATCAGGAGTCCCTGTGGAACCCCAATGCGATCTCGCCCACCGGGGTCCGCGGCCTGATGATGCTGACCAAGCGCACCGCCAATGAAATGGGCGTGACCAACCGGCGCGACCCCACTCAAAGCATTTATGCCGGCGCCCGCTATTTTCGCAAGCTCTATGACCGCCTGCCCGCCGACATTGTCGAACCCCATCGCACCTGGTTCGCCTTGGCGGCCTATAACGCGGGTTATGGCCATCTGATGGACGCCCGCCGCCTGGCCCGCTCCGCTGGCCGTGATGCCAACGACTGGTTCGCGGTACGGGAACATCTGCCGCTGCTGCTGCGGGAAGAGTATTACAGCAAGACCCGTCACGGTTTTGCCCGCTCTGGCGCTCAATCGGTGGTTTATGTTCGCAACATTCGCCGCTACTACGACGCCCTGGTGTGGGCTACCGAGCGCGACGATCTGCGCTATGTCCCGGCGCCACAGAACCTGGTGGCCCTGCGAGGCGGGCTGGTGCATTGATCAACTGGCACACAGCCCGGAATCCTTTAACAGTTTTTCTGTAGTACCCCTCACCCTGCTTTTGCCAAGTTCGACACACATTTTCAATGCAATCTTATCGATCCATTAATGTGTGAACTGGCCCACACGTGCCTTTGGAACCCCCTTCTAAGCTTTGGCTCATAGAGTTCGCTCTGTGTTCTGGTTCCCTAGCAAAGGTAATACGTGATGTCAGTTTCTTCTCTGGTTAAAGCGCTTCTCAAAGCTCAAGGCATGTCGCTGGTGCTGGCGACCTCCGGTCTGCTGTTGACTGGCTGCGGCGCAGGTGGCGCCGATTCCAATGTGCAAACGGAAAGCACTGCGCCGGATAACACCGACGGCAACAGTGATACCGGAAACAACAGCGGCAATGACAATACGGGCGGCGACACCGGGTCCCAGCCTGAGCCGCACAGCCTGAGCCTCACCAGCCAGCCTTCCAGTGCCACCATTTACGAAGGCCAGAACCGTACCTTCAGCCTGGGTATCAGTCACAACTACCCGGTGACCATCACCTGGTACAAGAACGGCAGCCCCATCAGTGGCGCCAACAGCACCAGCTACACCGTGTCATCGGCTACCACCGGCAGCGCGGGCACCTACAGCTGCTCGGTGACCGACGGCACCCTGACCGTCAACTGCAGCAACTTCGCGCTGACCGTCAACCAGATCGTGCGCATCACCACCCAGCCCAGCAACCAGATGGTCAATGAAGGCGTGGATGTGAACCTGAACGTGGTCGCCAGCGGCACTGGCCCGTTGAGCTACCAGTGGTACTTCAACAGTCAGGCCATTTCTGGCGCTACCAGCGCACAGCTGGCACTGCAGGACGTCACCACCAGCAATGACGGTAATTACTACGTCGTGATCAGCAACGCCGGATCGAGCGTCACCTCCAGCACGGTCACAGTGGATGTTGCGGCAGCGGTGGTTGCCAACGGACGCGCCCAGATCACCTGGAGCCAGCCGACCACCCGCGCCGATGGTTCAGCCCTGAGTGCAAACGAGATCGCCAGCTATGAACTGTATTACGCCAGCACTGCCAACGGCACACTGGAGCCTCTGACAACTCTGGACCCCAGCGAAGCGAGCATTTTGGTAGAGGATCTGGAAGTCGGTACCCATTACTTCGCCATGTCCACCAAGGACACCAACGGATTGGAGAGCAGCCTGTCCAGCCGCTTCAGCGTCACCATCAACTGATTAATACTGAAAAGCAGACTCTTGTACGGGCACCTCAGGTGCCCGAGTTTTTTTTTGCGCCAACGCCATTCAAAAAAACAATGTTTATTTAGCGCCGTCACATCTGATTTGCGAAGACTCCCACAAAACCGGAGCGTCAAAAAAAACCCTTACCGATTCGTGACGCCTGCATCATTTGTTGACGCATGCCTCCACCTAGAATTCACACGTCCCAGCCCAATTCCCGGTTTTTTTTCAAGGTAGTTTTGCAATGTTCATGACGTCAATGGTAAGAGGGAGCGCACGCAGAAACGGATTTCTTTTCCTGATGGCGGTTCTGTTTTCATTCCTCACCATCCCCGCGCACGCCAGCACGGGTTCCCTTACGCTGGTGTCACAGCCCAGCAATATGGCCGTGACCGAGGGCGATTCGGCTGCCTTTACTGTCAGCGCCACCAGCAGCCGCCGCATTCTTTACACCTGGTACAAGAACGGCAAATTTCTCTGGCATTTTGGCCCCACGCTTTCTACTTCAAGCGTGTCACCGGCGCATGCTGGCACCTATTCCTGCCGCATGACCGATGGGCGTTCAATTGTTAACTGCGCTCCATTCACTCTGACCGTGCGTGCGAAAGCGGATGTGGAGCCGGCTCCGGCCCCGGTACCTGAACCGACCCCTGAGCCTGCTCCTGCTCCGGAACCCACTCCGGTACCAACCTCAGATCTGACCCTGGTTAATCAACCTTCCAGCAGCTCTATCTACGAAGGCAGCAGCGTAACATTCAGCCTGTCTGCCACCAGCAGCCAGAGCTTCAACATCAGCTGGCTGAAAAATGGCACGGTGATCGGCAGCGGTAACAGTCTGACCATCAGCAATGCCACGCTCAATAATGCGGGCTCCTATTCCTGCCGGGTGAGCGACGCCATCAAAAGCATCGACTGCAACAGCTTTAGCCTGAGCGTCAACCAGATCGTGCGCATCACCCAGCAGCCGTCCAGCCTGATGATCGACGAAGGCAGCAGTGCGAGCCTGAGCGTCACCGCCACCGGTACCGCGCCGATCAGCTACCAGTGGTACCGCAATGGCAGCGCTATCAGCGGCGCTACCGGCAACACCCTGAATCTGGGCACCACAGCAGGCACGGATGCTGGCGATTATTTCTGCAAGGTGAGCAATCCGGGTTCCAGCGCGAATTCGGCCACCGCAACCCTGTCCATCGTCGCTGTCGTGAAAACCGGTTCCGCCCTGATCAGCTGGCAGGCGCCCACCACCCGCGCTGACGGCAGTGCACTGACCGCCGCTGACATTGCCGGTTATGAACTGTTCTATTCAGAAGATGGTAGCAGCATGAGCAAGCTGACATCGCTGTCCGCCGGAGAGTTGAGTGTGCAGGTGGATGATCTGGTAGCAGGCACCCATTACTTTGCCCTGGCCACCAAAGATGTGAACGGCCTGCAGAGTGCACTGTCGTCCACTATCAGTGTCACCATCAAGTAATTCAACAACACTCACCATCAGACGCTGAAGCATCGCCCGGTTCACCCCGGAGCCGATGCTTCAGTTTTTTCTGCTGTTCACGTCGTGACTGGAAAAACCCGCTGATTGCCTGACTGCACTCTGCTGCCAGGCAGCCGCCGGCAAAGGCAACTTTGTGGTTCAGCTGCGGCGCTTCGAAAAAATGCTGGGTACTGATCACCGCACCGGCTTTTGGCTCCACCGCACCAAACACCACTCGGGCAATGCGCGCATGCACAATGGCGCCGGCACACATGGCACAGGGTTCAATGGTGACGTACAGCGTGGCACCAGGCAGGCGGTAATTCTTTTCACGGGAACAGGCATCCCGCAGCGCGGCAATTTCAGCGTGGGCCGTGGGATCGCACCCCGTAATGGGATGATTGAATCCCTCCCCCAGCACAACACCGTCGCGCACAATTACGGCACCCACCGGGACTTCGTGCATCGCGGCAGCCTGCTGCGCAAGCGCGAGCGCGTGGCGCATCCAGTGCGTGTCATCAGCAGTAAATGTGGATTCCGTTATGGTCATGGATGGTTTCCCACGGTAGCGGTCAAACGTGCACGAACGTCCTTTGCCAGTGCCAGCACCGACAGCGGTGCCGAACCTTCCGCCTTGTTGCTGAGCGTAACATAGGCCGACTGGCCTGCGCCGACCGTGCCGGCAATCACCTTTGCCAGTGCGGCGCGGGCATCCGGATCTGGATCAATCAGCCGATCATAAGGGGAGTACTGGTCTTTTGCATGTTCGTAGCCATAGGCGCCGTGCAGCGGATTCAGATTCCAGCGGCAGACCAAAGGACCCGGCCACAATGCACGCAGAATCGGCAGCTGTTCGGCGATCGGTGGCATTTTTGCATGCAGGCCCAGGCAGTAGGTGGTGCCGGTGTCGCGCAGCGCCTGGGTAAATGCCGGTGTCAGCCAGTGGGCATCGCGCACCTCCACCGCCACGATCACCTCGGGGCTCCGCGCAAGCAGATCGCGGGCGGTCTGCAGCAGGACTCGCAATCGCGCAATCAACGCCGGCATCTGATTCCACCAGGCAACCGGCAGCGGGCTGATCTGAAAAACCAGCACGCCGATTTTTGCCCCCAGCCCGGCCAATGCCGGCTCCACAAACGCCGGCTGCACCAATGCCGGATTCAGAAAATTCTCATTGCGCTGCTGACCGCGGCCGCTGCCATCGCGCTGCAGGGCATCCGTCACCAGACCGGGCGCCTTCACGACGAAACGGAAGTCG
This sequence comes from Gammaproteobacteria bacterium, assembly GCA_041395845.1. Classification (GTDB taxonomy): domain Bacteria; phylum Pseudomonadota; class Gammaproteobacteria; order Pseudomonadales; family Ketobacteraceae; genus Ch67. Next base: position 157,430 of record JAWKZS010000009.1, on the reverse strand, counting down.
TCTGGCACCTGCGCCGCATATTCAGCAAACTGCGCGACTGACAGCGGCCGGTAGAAACTGCGATCCAGGCCAACGGTATTGAACAAAGGATGACGCGCATAGGCGGGCAATCCATGGCGGGACAGAACCTCGGCAGGATAGTCGCGATCCCACACCAGGCCGGCCCAGCCGGGATAGTGCCAGGATGACGTTCCCAGCCGCAGTGCTGGCGGCAGTGCTGCAGCCAATTCCACCACCGCCGACTGCGGCGCTGCTGCACCCACCAGGTTTGTTTCGCTATCAGGAAAAAGCGCCGTTTGCATGCATCGGTTCCGGTTTACGATTCCCATGAGCCGGGAATTCTGCGTTACTTGCACTGCCCCAGCAAATCTTTATTTGAATACGCCGGCCCGCAGGGATAGGCTTCATCCAAACTCCTGGCAGCCCAACGACCCTCTGCTGAATGGACACCGACGCCGTTAACCAACGCATCATTGCGATCTATCGCCACGAATCCGGCCGGGTGCTGGCCACCCTGATTCGTCTGTTGCATGGAAACTTCGACCTCGCCGAAGAAGCCATGCAGGATGCCTTTACGGCAGCGCTGGTACAGTGGCCACAAGAAGGCATTCCGGACAATCCCCGGGCCTGGCTGGTGTCCACCGGGCGCTTCAAGGCGATCGACCGGTTGCGCAGACACGCACGACTGGATCGCTATCTGGAGGAACTCGCGCAGTCGCTGGAAACCGATACTCAGTCCGAAGAAAACGATGACACCATCGTCGATGACCGTCTGCGACTGATCTTTGTCTGCTGTCATCCTGCCATTGCGATGGAAGCAAGGATTGCGCTGACCTTGCGCGAAGTGTGCGGTTTGACAACCGAAGCCATCGCCGCCGCTTTTCTGATACCGGTGCCGACCCTTGCCCAGCGCATCGTGCGCGCAAAAAACAAAATCCGCGATGCCCGCATTCCCTATGAAGTACCCGAAGCGGCGGCCTTGGCAGAACGTCTGGGCGCGGTGTTGCAGGTCATCTATCTGGTGTTCAACGAAGCCTACTCTGCCTCCAGCGGCGCCAGCATGACGCGCCAGGATCTTTCGGCGGAAGCGATTCGCCTGGGCCGACTGCTGCATGATCTTCTTCCCAACAACGACGTTACCGGACTGCTCGCGCTGATGCTGCTGCACGACGCCCGCCGCGGTGCGCGAACATCGGCCAGCGGCGATCTGATTCCGCTGGAAGACCAGGATCGTAACCTGTGGAATCGTGCCCAGATCAGTGAAGGCTGCGACCTGGTGATGCAGGCACTGAAGGCCGGACCGCCCGGCATTTATACACTGCAGGCAGCCATCGCCGCAGTGCATGCCGAAGCGCCGACTGCGGCGGATACCAACTGGGCGGAAATCACCGGCCTGTATGATGTTCTGCTGCGTATCAATCCTTCACCGGTGGTGGAACTCAATCGGGCCGTCGCCATTGCCATGCGCGATGGCCCGCAAGCCGGCCTGCAGGCCATCGACCAACTGATGCACCGCCAGGAGCTGGAACGCTATCATCTGCTGCACGCAGCCAGGGCTGACCTGTTCCGCCGGCTTGATCAGCCCAGGAGATGCTATCCGCTGCTACCAGAAAGCGCTGGACTTGGCGCAGCAGGAACCGGAAAAGCGCTTTCTGTCTCAGCGTCTGGCTTCACTGCAACAATAGAATCAAAAAAGTTTCCGGGCGCTGTCGAAATGTCTGTCTGGCCCTCGACTATTCAGTGACACGCAACTTGTCACCCACTCATTCACAGGGAGCATCCAGCAATGACGCCGATGATTTTTGTAAACCTGCCGGTCACCAACCTCACAAAATCGATGGCCTTTTACGAGGCCCTCGGCTTCAGAAACAACCCGCACTTTACCGATGCAACAGCCGCCTGCATGGTATGGAGTGAAGCGATCAACGTGATGCTGCTGACCCATGACAAGTGGCGACACTTCACCAGCCGGCCGATTCCACCATCCAGCAGCAGTGAAGTCATGCTCGCCCTTACACTGCCCGGTCATGAGGCAGTGGACAACCTGAACAAGGCCGCTGCGGAACATGGTGGCACCGCCGACATCAATCCGCCGCAGGATCTGGGCTTCATGTACAGCCGGGCGCTGGCCGATCCCGATGGCCATATCTGGGAAGCGTTCTGGATGGACCCCGCCGCGATTCCGGCAGAAGCCAGCAACGCATGATCTTCGGCGGCTTTGTTCGCCGTCGGAACTCAAGCGCCAACCTGACTGAAACCCAGCACGAGTGAACAGCTGATGAAATACCTTTGCCTGGTCTATTACGATGAAAAGAAAATGCAGCAGCTGTCCCAGAACGATTGGGACAGCCTCAACCGGGAATGCATGGGGTGCGTTGCGGACCTGACCAGCAGCGGCCATTTTCTCGATGGCGCGCCCCTGCTATCGACCGACACCGCCACCACCCTGCGCATGCGCGACGGTAAACCGCTGATCACCGATGGCCCCTTCGCGGAAACCAAGGAACAGCTGGCCGGTTTTTACATGCTGGAAGCGCGGGACATGAACGAAGCGATCCGCCTGGCAGAAAAAATTCCCCCGGCGCGCTATGGCAGCGTGGAGATTCGTCCGGTGCGGGAATTGATGGAACAGGATAACGGTCGCTGATGACGGGCAGATCTGCCGGTCGAACCAGCGGGTCGCCTCCAGTTACAGGAGACGACCCTGCGGTTTACTCCCACTCGATCGTGGCGGGCGGCTTGGACGAAATATCGTAGGTGACGCGGGACACGCCGGCAATTTCGTTGATGATGCGGCTGGACACTTTTTCCAGCAGCTCATAAGGCAGATGAGCCCAGCGCGCGGTCATGAAGTCGATGGTTTCCACCGCACGCAGTGCAATCACCCATTCGTAACGACGGCCGTCGCCGGTGACGCCCACGGATTTCACTGGCAGGAACACCGCGAATGCCTGCGAGGTCTTGTGGTAGAAATCCGCCTTGCGCAATTCTTCGATGAAGATGTGGTCGGCCTCGCGCAGGATGTCGGCGTATTCCTTTTTCACTTCTGCCAGGATGCGCACGCCCAGGCCGGGGCCGGGGAACGGGTGACGGTAGACCATGTCGTAGGGCAGACCCAGTTCCAGACCGATCTTGCGCACTTCGTCCTTGAACAGTTCCCGCAGCGGTTCCACCAGCTGCATCTTCATGTGTTCCGGCAGGCCACCCACGTTGTGGTGGGACTTGATAACATGGGCCTTGCCGGTTTTGGAACCGGCAGACTCGATCACGTCAGGATAAATGGTGCCCTGGGCCAGCCACTTGATGTTGTTGAGGCGTGAGCTTTCGGCGTCGAACACTTCAATGAAGGTGGCGCCGATGATCTTGCGTTTCTTTTCCGGATCGGTGACACCGGCCAGCTTGCCCAGGAACAGGTCTTCGGCATCGGCACGAATCACGCGAATGCCCATGTGCTGGGCAAACATCGCCATGACCTGATCGCCTTCGTTCTTGCGCAGCAGACCGTTGTCCACGAATACGCAGGTCAGCTTGTCGCCAATGGCCTTGTGCAGCAGCGCCGCCACGACCGAGGAATCCACACCGCCGGACAGGCCTAGCAGCACTTCGTCGTCGCCCACCTGGGCGCGCACCCGGGCGATCATGTCGTCGATGATATTGCCGGGCGTCCACAGGGCATCGCAGCCGCAAACTTCCCGGACAAAACGCTTGAGGATTTCGCCGCCCTGCTTGGTGTGGGTGACTTCGGGATGGAACTGCACGCCGTAGAAACGCTTGTGGGTGTTTTCCATCGCCGCGATCGGACAGCTGGGCGTGAACGCCGCCAGATGGAAACCTTCCGGCAGTTCGGTGACCTTGTCACCGTGGCTCATCCACACATCCAGCTTGTGGGCGCCATCGTGATCATCGAGGCCATCAAACAGGGTGACACCGTTGACGGTGGACACTTCGGCATAACCGAATTCCCGCAGTTCGGAACTTTCCACCTTGCCGCCCAGCTGCTGGGCCATGGTCTGCATGCCGTAGCAGATGCCCAGTACCGGTACGCCCAGTTCGAACACCACACTCGGCGCCCGCGGGGTGTCGGCCGCGGTCACCGTTTCCGGGCCGCCAGACAGGATGATGCCGTTGGGGTTGAACGCGCGGATATCGGCTTCCGCCACGTCGTGGGCCCAGAGTTCGCAGTAAACACCGATTTCCCGCACCCGGCGCGCGATCAGCTGGGTGTACTGGGATCCGAAATCAAGGATCAGGATGCGTTGGGCGTGAATATCGGTCATGGCTTGGATTCCGCTCGGCTGGATCAATCGGGTGTTAGAAATATAAACGCCTGACACGTTGCCGGGTCAGGCGCTGGTGCATTCAACGCTGAAAACCTCAACCACCTACACGGTAGTTCGGCGCTTCCTTGGTGATGGTCACGTCGTGGACATGGCTTTCTTTCATGCCGGCACCGGTGATCTTCACGAAGGTGGGCTTGGTGCGCATGTCTTCGATGGTCAGGCAGCCGGTGTAGCCCATGCTGGAACGCACGCCGCCCATCAGCTGGTGCACGATGGCCGACATGGGGCCCTTGTAGGGCACGCGGCCTTCGATGCCTTCCGGCACCAGCTTTTCGACGCCCTGCGAAGCATCCTGGAAATAGCGGTCGCTGGAACCCTGGGTCTGGGCCATGGCACCCAGTGAACCCATGCCGCGGTAAGCCTTGTAATAGCGGCCCTGGTAGAGTTCGACCTCACCGGGGGCTTCTTCGGTACCGGCCAGCAGGCCACCCACCATGATGGCGTGGGCGCCAGCGGCGATGGCCTTGGCGATGTCACCGGAATAGCGGATGCCGCCATCGGCGATCACCGGTACGTTCTTGCCCGCCAGGGCGGCCACCACGTTGGATACGGCACTGATCTGGGGGACACCGATACCGGCAACGATGCGGGTGGTGCAGATGGAGCCGGGGCCGATGCCGACTTTCACGCCATGGGCGCCAGCTTCCGCCAGGGCCAGGGCGGCGTCACCGGTCGCGATGTTGCCGCCGATAACCTGAATGTCCTTGTAGTTGCTGGTGATCCAGCGCACCCGGTCGATAACGCCCTTGGAGTGACCGTGGGCAGTGTCCACCACCAGCACGTCAACGCCGGCTTCCACCAGGGCTGCCACCCGCTCTTCGGTACCGGCGCCGGTACCCACCGCAGCGCCCACCCGCAGGCGGCCCTGATCATCCTTGCAGCCGTTGGGATAGGCTTCGGCCTTGAGGATGTCGGTATTGGTGACCATGCCTTTGAGGTGGAAATTGTCATCCACCAGCAGGACTTTCTCGATGCGGTACTTGTGCAGCAGGGTCTTGATTTCGTCGGTGCTGGTGCCTTCTTTCGCGGTGACCAGCTTTTCCTTCGGCGTCATGATGCTGGACACCGGCAACTCATAGCGATTTTCGAAGCGCAGATCGCGGCTGGTCACGATACCGACCAGTTCCTGGCCTTTCACCACCGGAACGCCGGAGATTCGGTTGATATTGGTCAGTTCGATCAATTGGCCAATCGTGGCATCCGGGCCGATGGTGATGGGGTCGCGCACCACGCCGCTTTCGTATTTCTTCACCACCCGGACCTGGCGGGCCTGCTCATCGATGGTCATGTTCTTGTGCAGGATACCGATGCCGCCTTCCTGGGCCATGCTGATGGCGAGGCGGGATTCGGTGACCGTGTCCATGGCGGCGGACACCAGCGGAATGTTCAGGGTAATGTCCCGGGTCAGGCGCGTTTTCAGTTCAACGTCACGGGGCAGGATGTCGGAGTAGCCGGGGATCAGTAAAACGTCATCAAACGTGAGGGCTTCCTGGGCAATACGCAGCATGGATACCTGCCTTTCGGGGGGGATGTGGATAAACGCGGGATTATAGCAAAGCTCGGTGATGGTTGAAATAAAGCACTAGGATTGGTGCAGTTTGGTCCACCGCGACCTGTCCAGCCAGTCACGCCTCCCCGCCCGGCGACTGCAGGCGCAGCCCCGTCCTGAATCGCCGTTCCTCGCCGCTGACCGGGTCTCTGAATGACAACTCCCACGCCAGCAGCTGCAGCGGCGCGGAAAAGTCATCCAGCGCGCGCTGCTGATCCTGCGGATAGAGCGGATCCTGCCGGATGGGGATCCCCAACGCCGCCATATGCACCCGCAACTGATGAGTCCTGCCGGTGCTCGGCTGCAGCCGGTAGCGGGCCCACGCGCCCTGCTGCTCCAGCAGCTCGATACGGGTCTCGGCGTTGGCTGGGCCTGCCACTTCGCAACGGCGGAAAAACGCTTCATCCACCTCGATGCGGCTGCTGCGGATCAACGGAAACACCAGGTCCGGCCGGAACGGCGCAATGGCTTCGTAGGTTTTGCTGATCTGCTGATCGCGAAACAGGGCCTGGTAGCGACCGCGGCTGTCCCGCTGCTTGCTCAGCAGTACCAGCCCGGCGGTTTCCCGGTCGAGCCGGTGGATCGGCTCCAGCGCATCGTTGCCCAGCCGGCGGCGCAGCCGGGTCACCAGGGTTTCCTGCAGGAACGGGCCCGAGGGCTGGGTGGGCAGAAAATGCGGCTTGTCCACCACCAGCAGGTGGTCGTCTTCGAACAGGATGGTTTCCTGGAACGGCACCGGGATTTCCGCGTCGACCTGGCGATAATAGTGAACGCGCTGACCGGGCTGGTAGGGTTGGGACGGCGTCAGCGCGTTGCCCCGGGCGTCCACCACCTCCCCCGCCGCCATGCGCTGCTGCCAGGTTTGCGCCGCTACCTGCGGAAAGCGTTCGCACAGAAAGGCCAGCACGGTCGGCCATGGGCCGGCGGGCAGCAATACGGAATGGGGACTGACGCCGTTACGCACCGGCAACGGCGAGGATTTACGGGAACGGCGCACAGGCAACCTCGAGCGGAACAGGCTGCCATTATGCCGCTACAGGCGCACCCGATACACTTCCGACAGGGGAATTTTGCCTTCCCGTGCCACTTTGAGGGCGTTTTCGGTAAGCGGGGTCATGCCTTCACTGATGGCCTGCTTCTGGATGATATCGGCGGCGACATCCTGGCCGATCAGCTTGCGCAGGGTGGGCGTGACTTCGAGCAGTTCATACACCGCCAGCCGACCTTTCACACCGGTGTGATGGCAATGGTCACAACCGGTACCGCGGTAGAACACCTCATCATCGCTCACCCCCAGCACCCTGCGCACATCGCTGTCCACCGGCTCGGCCGTCTTGCAGTGGGGGCAGTTCTTGCGCACCAGGCGCTGGGCCAGCACACCGATCAGGGCGCTGTTGACCAGATAGGGTTCAACCCCGATTTCGATCAGCCGCGTGACCGACGTGGCCGCATCGTTGGTGTGCAGCGTGCTCAGTACCAGGTGGCCGGTGAGCGCGCTTTCCACCGCCATTTTTGCGGTTTCCTGGTCGCGAATCTCCCCCACCATGATCACATCCGGATCATGCCGCAGGATGTGGCGCAGGGCGCGGGAAAAACTGTAACCGGTACCGTGATTGACCTGGATCTGGGCGATGCCGTCCAGATGGTATTCCACCGGGTCTTCCACGGTGATGATGTTGACGTTGGATTTCTTGACGTGATCCAGCGCGGTGTAGAGCGTGGTGGATTTGCCGGACCCGGTGGGGCCGGTGACCAGCAGGATGCCGCTGCTGCGGGTCAGCAGGTGGCGCAACTTGGTCGCGTCGTTTTCTTCGAAACCCAGCTGTTCGAGATTCTTGAGGGCGAACTGGGTGTCGAGCAGGCGGATCACCACGCTTTCGCCGTGAATCGTGGGAATGATCGACAACCGCAGATCCACCGACTTGTCCAGGTAGCGGATACGGGAACGGCCATCCTGGGGCAGGCGGTGTTCCGAAATATCCATGTTGCCAATGATCTTGATGCGACTGACGACAGCCGGTAACAGCTTCTTGTTGAAGGAGCGGATTTTCTGCAGCACACCATCGACGCGGAAAAACAGGTCGACGGAATTTTCCTTGGGGCGGATGTGAATATCCGAGGCCTGCCGTACCATGGCATCGGAAATCACGCTCTGCACCAGCTGCACCACCGGGCGCTCGTTGCCCAGCTGTTCTTCCGAATTGGCATCCAGATGGAAGGGTTCTTCCCGCACGAAGACGGCCATGTCATCCAGGGCGGTCTGCACTTCCTGGCCGCCATAGTAGGCGCTGATGGCGTAGGCAATATCGTCGGTGGGCGCGATACAGAATTCCAGCACCTTGCCAGTGAGAAAGCGCAGCATGTTCACCAGTTCGGTATCGGTCGGGTCGGTCATCGCCACCAGCAGGCGATCGCCATCCAGCAATACCGGCACCACCAGATGCTTGCGGGCAAACTGGGCGGGGACGCAGGCCACGGCCTTCGGGTCCACATCGAACATGCGCAGGTTGATGAAGGGCACGCCGAAGCGCTCCGCCAGCGCCCTCAACACCTGTTCACGCCCCACCACTCCCATGTCCTGCAGGATCTCGCCCAGGCGCTTGTGACTGATCTTCTGCTCCGCCAGCGCATCGCTCAGCTGGGTCGGGGTGATGGCGTCCATCTCCAGCAGAATTTCCCCCAGCGGGCGCGCGGTGTAGCGATAGTACGTCTGGTGATGATGACGCAATTCATCTGCGGTGGTGATGGCAGGATGAGCGGGATTCACCGCGCTCTGCAGGGGGGACACAGGCTGGGCCGGTGCGGACATCGGCGACGGGGAACGGGTGCTGCTGGTAGCCATTGGCGGTATTCCGGGGAGTTCAATCTTTGCCTGTAAGTATGGTAAAGATTGAGCAGGTCGCCATTGGACGCGGCATTTATAGCCCGAAACCAGTTAGGTCAATCCTGCCCGGAATATGGCCTGATCGGGAAAGAATTGTCCGCCGAATCATTGTACAATCCGATTAATTGCACCAAGGTACCATTATAACAATAACAGTCATCCAACATGGGTTGATCACCATGGCCGCGAACAAGGATCGTGCGGACTGCCTGCCCGAAGGCGCCGCACCCACAGGCACCTTTCATGGCACCCGCCGGATCCAGATCGATCCGTTTTTTCAGGTGCCCCTGTACAGTCAGGACTTTTCCCGGGGGGAAGTGCAGCTGCCCATTCTGGTTCAGGATGGCAATGCGCTCTATTGCCAGTTTCTGGCGCCAAAAGCGCGGGTGGCCGAACTGCTCGACGGCAAACCGCTCGACCCTGCCTTCGTGCTCGGCAGCAAGGCACTGGTGGGCGTTGTCGTTTACGATCATCTGCAGACCACCGTGGGCCGTTACACCAATCTGAACCTGGTGATTCCGGTGAACCGGCAGACCGGTTTCAAGCGCCCCTCCTCATGGCAGGAAATCCGCATGAACGGCGATCGCCGCCACATGGGATTCCACGTTACCGATTCCACCCTGAACAATCCGGTGATGCTGGCGGCCGGCCAGGAAATCTGGGGCTACCCGAAAAGCCTTGCCCAAGTGAGTGCCCGTTTTGATGGGGCCCGGATTCACGCCGAATGCAATGATTTCGACGGCCGCCACGGGATTGCCCGCCTGGTCGGTTACGGCCCCCGGCTGATGCGGTTTCCGTCGCTGGAATTGACCATGTTCACTTTCAAGGGCAACGAACTGCTGCGCAGCCTGATCAACACCCGGGGCCATTTCCAGCTGCACTGGCCGTTTGGTTTCCGGCTGCAGGTGGGCGATTCCCGCCACCCGCTGGCGGAACGGTTGCGCTTTCTGGGGCTCGACAACGCCCGCCCCTTTGCGGTGTTCAGCTGCACCGATTATCAGGCCCGCATGAACGCCGGCGTGACCGTGGATATCCTGATGGAATAAGGCTATAAAAGCCCTTTTGAAGGGAGTCTTTTCATCATGCGATCCATCATTCACCGGATTATTCTGCTTGCCAGTCTGCTGCTGACCATCCCAGCCCTTGCCGCCACCACCCAGGATCAGATCAATGCGGTGAACCAGCGCATCGAACAGCTCAACGCCGATATCAAGACCGCCAACCAGAACAAGGACAAAGCCGGCGCCAACGCCCTGCGGGAACAGCGCAGTGCCGCCCAGGCCGAATTGCGCGAATTGAAAAAGCAGGTGCGGGAGGAACAGCGTGCCGGCGAAAAGCAGGCGAAGCGGGCAGCCGCCGAAGCCGAGTGGGAAACCTACCCGGCCGATAAAAAGCTGTGCACCGCCGTGCAGTACAACCGTTTCGATCTGGTGAAAAAAGTGGTGGAATCCGGCGCGCTGGATCTGCAGCAACCCAACCAGGCGTGCCTGTTTCCGCTGGGCGATGCGGCGGCCCGGGGTTTTGTCGATATCACCGAATACCTGCTGCAGAAAGGCTCCCCCAAGGTAACCCGTGCGCCAATCATGAATGTATTGGTCAGTGCGATGGATGCGGCCGCGGGCAGCCCGGAAGATCGCACGGCCGTGCTCGATGTACTGAAGCGTTATGGCGCGACGCCCTATGACAGCGTGGAGCAGTCCATGCCCGGTGGCATCGTTGCGCAGGGCGATGACGTGGCCAAAGACAAGCTGAAGCAGGATTACAACGTTACAGCCGACAAGCTGTCCATGGGCAGCAGCCTGACCAAGGCCCTGGAAAAAGGCCATATCAACAATATCCGCTGGCTGCTGGCCAACGGTACCCGTGCCAGTGAAAACATGCTGGGACGTTCGGCGCTGATGATCGCCGTCGACAGCAACGATGTGGAAAAAGTGAAACTGCTGGTGGAAAGCGGTGCCGATGTGAATCAGCGCGGCATGAATTTCGAGTCGGTGCTGGCCCATGCGGAACGGCGCCTGCCGAAGGTGGGCGGCCGCAAGAAAGCCGGCATGGAAGCCATCATCGCCTATCTGAAAGCCCAGGGCGCCACGCGCTCCGAGAAAGATCGCCCGTGAGCGCAGGCGAGTCTGTTTACGACCAGTCGCGATCCGCCAGGATGACTTCGATTTCCTCGACAATGGCCTGCTGACGCAAACGGTTCCGTTGCATCTGCAGGTCCTGCATCAGGGTTGCCAGATGATCCCGTGCGCCCTCCATCTGCTGCAGTCGCAGACGGTTTTCAGTGCGCAGGGATTGCAACAGCGCGTACAGCAGGGATTGCTGCAGCAACTGCCACTGCAGCTGTTCCTGCAACACCGCCGGCACCAGATTCAGCTGCAGCGAAGCCGGAACCGGGATTGTGCTGTCGCTGATATCGATTCGTTGCGGCCACAGGGTCTGCCACTGCACACCGTCGGCAGTGTGGCTCAATAGCCGCAGGGTGCGCCCGTTACCAAGCTGATCCAGCAGACGCTGCAGACAGGGCACCACGTCATCGGCGCTGACCGGCGCCGGCGTCTGCCAGCCGATGTTGGCCTCATCCAGATGTGCCGCCACCCGCGAGCCCATGATCCACAGGGTGCTGATGGGTTCGTCCCGCAGTGCCAGCACGCTGAGCAGATGCTCGTTGAAACCGGCACAGAAACCGCGCTCCGACCCCAACACCAGATGGATCACCGGTTCCGCCTCTGGCATGGCCGGCGTACGCTGCTGCACCAGGGCCAGGGCCTGTCGCGCCAGCTGCCAGGCCGACTGCTGGGTGGCGGTCATGCGATTGATGCGATGCAGTTCCACCTGCGCCAGATTTTTCATGGCGGCGACGATCTCGGTCAATTCCCCATAAAGCTCAAGCCGGTTTTTCAGGTCCGCCTGCTGGCTCATGAGTGCCCCAGTCCGTCGCGCAGACGCGACAGCCATTGCTCCCGCGGCTGGTCGAGTTGCAATCCTGCCGCACGAACAATCCGGTCCAGCTGCTGCAACAGATCCGGTACGACGGCTGGCGTTGCCTGATCCAGCAGATGCTCGTTGTAGGCAATCAGCCAGGCCAGCTGGCTTTCCGCACTCACCGGCGCCAGACGATCCTGGGCCAGAATGCTGCGTAACACCCTGCCCCGCTGCAGTTTCAGTTCCATCGCCGGTTCAAGCCGGGTACCGAACCGGGTGAACGCTTCCAGCTCGAGAAACTGCAGATAATCCAGCCGAATGCGCCCCGCTTCTTTCTTGATGGCGGGATGCTGGGCCTTGCCACCGATCCGCGACACCGAGCGGGTGACATCGATGGCTGGCAGCACGCCAGCGGCAAACAGTTTCTGATCCAGATAGATCTGGCCATCAGTGATGGAAATCAGGTTGGTGGGAATATACGCGGATATTTCACCTTGCCGGGTCTGCACGATGGGCAGCGCCGTCATCGAGCCGCCACCCCGCTCCGGCGCCAGCACGGTGGAGCGTTCCAGCAAGCGGGAATGCAGATAGAAAATGTCCCCCGGATAGGCCTCGCGCCCGGGCGGGCGGTGAAGCAGCAGGGACAACTCCCGATAGGCCTGGGCGTGTTCGGTCAGATCATCGTAAATGATCAGGGTATCGCGACCACGCTGCATCCAGTATTCGGCAATCGCGCAACCGGCAAACGGTGCCAGATAGCGGCAACCAGACAATTCGTTGGCTTCGGCCACCACCAGGGTGGTGTACGCCATGGCGTCGTGGCGTTCCAAAATGTCCACCACGGTGGCAACACTGCTGCGGGTCTGGCCGATGCAGACGTAGATGCACAACACGTTTTCGCTGCGCTGGCGCAGAATGGTATCGATAGCGAGCGAGGTCTTGCCGAGGCCGCCGTCACCGATGATCAGCTGGCGCTGGCCTTTGCCGATGGGAATCTGGCTGTCGATGACCCGGTTGCCGGTGTAGAGCGGACGACTGACAAAATCCCGATCCAGAATCGCCGGCGATGTCATGTCCATCAGACTGCGACGGACGTAGTCCGGTGTCGGCTTGTCGTCCAGCGGTCGCCCCAGCGGATCGACAATACGGCCAAGCAGTGCATCACCGACGCCCATGTCCAGCCGCCGTCCGGACCGGCGCACAGCCACCCCGGACGCCAGCGCCAGCGACTGGATCAACACTACCGCACCGACCCGCTGGACATCGAGCATGAATACCAGCGCGATACTGCCATCATCCAGATACAGCACTTCGTCCATCATGGCGGACGGCAAGCCCACGATCCAGACGATGCCGTCGCCGACGCTGATGACCGTGCCCTGCTCGCTGGTGCGCAGACCCAGGCGGTAGTCGGCAGGAATGTCGAGCAGCGGGATTTCAGCGGAGGTCATGATTCAGATTCCGCGCAAAGAACGCCAATTCATCTGCCAGATTGGCGTGCAGCACCCGGGCACCGATGTTGAGCCGCACACCGCTGAGCAGCGCAGGTTCCAGCTGGGTTTCCAGGGTAACCGGTTGCCCGAGGGTGTCGCTCAGCGCGGTCTGCAGTTCTTCTTCCACGCCGGGATCCAGCGGATGTGCGCAGGCCGCGATGATCACGCCCTGCTGGTTACGCAGGGATTCCTGCAGCGCTGCGCGTTCTTCCTCTTCCAGATGGGCCAGGTCTTCCCGCAGCATGTTGAGCAGCAGACGGTCGAGACTTTCGCTGGCGACGCGCTGCAGCAGACGCGTGGTCAGTTGCAGCGCGGACTGCACGGCCTGCTTCTGCAGCGACTGTTCCCGCTGATCACATTCCTGGGCCTGCAGGGTTTCCAGCCGTTTCTGTTCGGCGGCAGCGGCCGTACGGATTTTTTCCAGTGCGATATCACGCTCATTGGCCAGCTGCTGCTGCAATTGCGCCTGCTGCCGCGCCTGCTCCGCCTGCCAGTCTTCCTGCAGGCGCGCATATTCGCGCTCTTTTGCAGCGGCCTGCTGTTCCCGCAGCTGGGCATCCTTCAGGCCCTGCTCCAGGGTCAGTTGCCGTTGGGCAATGGCCGCCCGTACCGGTTTGTAGAGAAACCGTTTCAGCAGCCACAGCAGCACCAGAAAATTGAGGATTTCCAGCGCGATACTCAGTGGGTCCAGTTCCATGCCCGCCTCACTTCAGCAGATATTCCAGCAGCGGATTGCGGAACAGGATAATCAGCACAACCACCAGGGTATAAATGGCCAGGGATTCGATCATCGCCAGACCGATGAAGAGCGTGCGGGTAATGGATTTTTCCGCTTCGGGCTGACGCGCCAGCGCATCGAGCGCCTGGGAGATGGCCTTGCCCATGGCCCAGGCCGGCAGCGCCACACCAATGGCGATGGCCAGCGCAGCCACCACGGTTGAAACAATACTGAACAGATGCAGGTCAGTCATGATGAGGGGTTCCTCCTGGATGCGCCGTCAGCGGCGGTTGGGTTCGATCGGGTATGGGATTCCAGCGCGGTACCGATGTACAGCAATGCCAGCACACCAAAGATATAGGCCTGCACCAGCGCTTCGATGATGTGCAGCATCAGCAGTGGCACCGGCACCAGAAATCCCGCTACCAGCAGCACCAGCAGTGCGGCCATTTCCAGACTCATGATGTTGCCGAACAGACGGATCGCCAGTGCCAGGGTGCGGGTGATTTCGCTGATCAGGTGAAACGGCAGCAGGATGGGACTGGGCGACAGGTAATGCTTCAGATAATTGCGCCAGCCACAGTAACGGATGCCGAACCAGTGCACCGAGCCGAATACAATCAGCGCCAGGCCCGAGGTGATCGACAGATCCGCCGTGGGTGAATCGAGTCCCGGTATCAACCCGGTCAGATTGGCGATCACCAGATAGATCCAGAGGGTACCGATCAGGGGCGTGACCTGCTGGTAGTGAGTGGGCACCACATCCCGCACGGCATTTTCCATCATCGTGTACAGGGTTTCCGCCGCCGTGCGCCACGCGTTGTCGGGCCGGCGCAGGGCGTGCATCAGCATAAAACTGAGCAGCCACAGCAACAGCAGGATGCCCCAGCTGGTGAGCACCGCTTGCGACAGCATGATACCGCCCAGATTCAGTCCGTGTTCGGTGTTCATGTATGCTCCCGGATATACCAGATCACGTTCCACACCCCCACTGCCACACCAAGCACGATCAGGCTCACGGTCCAGCGGGTGCCGAAGTCCGGATTGAGAGAATCCAGCCAACGCCCCAGATAGGCACCGGCCACCATGGGAATGGCGAGCAGCAGACCAAGGACGCCGCCATACCAGAGCATGCCGAACAGGCCGGGATTCTGCTGTTCTGCCTGGCGCTGCTGTTCGCTGTCGCGTTCGACGGAATCACGAAACTGTTGCCGCTGCGTCACAGTGCTTCACCCCGCCGATTCATGTCCCACAACTTGCGCGCCAGATTCTGTTCCAGTTGCAGCCGGGTGCGACGGGTCAGCCCCGACAGTTGCGACTGTTCCGCCCACTGCAGTTCCAGCGCAGCCACCACACCCTCCCGATCATCACTGCACAGGTATTCGCTGGTGGCGATTTGCAGGGTCTGGCCATCGAACACCAGTACCGCGCCGGGCTGGGCGATGTAGTGCCAGCGATCCTGTGCATCCCGATAGCGGGCCAGCCCCGGTTGCAGGCAGGTAATGAAAAACTCGTGGCCGGCCTGCACGCCAAAACTGCCGCTGCTGTCACGGCCGACAAAGCTGGTCACCTGTTCGATACGTTCCAGCCGGGTCAGATCATTCAGTTGCAGCACAAAGGTCTTCATCAGGATGTCCTGTGCTCCGCCAGTGAACCTTTCATGTAGCAGTCGCTTTCATCAAGGCCATCAAAGCGGCCATCCAGAAAGCATTCACAGTCCGCCAGCAGATCCTCAATACTCACGCTGACACCGGGAATCCCGGTGTGATCGGCTACCACAGCAAAGGGCTGGGTCAGATAGCGCTGCAGTTTGCGCGCCCGGTCCACCACCCGCCGGTCTTCGGCCGACAGCTCTTCGATGCCGAGAATCGTGATGATGTCTTCCAGTTCGCGATAGCGGGCCAGATGCTCACGCACCGCCATCGCCACGCTGTAATGGCGCGCACCCAGCAGATGGCGATCCATCATTCGGCTGCTCGAACGCAGTGGATCCACCGACGGATAGATACCCTTGGCCGCCTGCTGCCGCGACAGAATCACCCGGGTATCCAGGTGATTCATGATCGCACTCACCGCGGGATCGGACATGTCGTCGGCGGGGACATACACCGCCTGCACCGAGGTGATCGAGCCATGGCGGGTGGACAGGATGCGTTCTTCCAGCGCGGCCACTTCGGTCACCAGCGTGGGCTGGTAACCCACCGTGGCCGGCATGCGGCCCAGCAGGCCGGAAATCTCGCTGCCGGCCTGCACGAAGCGGAACATGTTATCCATCAGAAACAGCACTTCGGTCTGCAGGGAATCCCGCAGGTATTCCGCATAGCTGAGCGCCGTGAACCCGACATGAAAGCGCACGCCGGGGGATTCATCCATTTGCCCGAACACCATCAACGCCCGGGGCAACACGCCGGAATCGCGCATTTCGTGCCAGAGTTCATGTCCTTCACGCATGCGCTCGCCGACCCCGGCAAACACCGACACGCCCTGGTGCAGCGAACTCACCGATTGCATGAATTCCATCATCAGCACGGTCTTGCCGACACCGGCGCCACCGAACAGGCCGGTCTTGCCGCCCTTGACGAACGGACACAGCAGATCGATCACCTTGATGCCGGTGGCGAGCATTTCCCGTGCCGGCACCGTATCTTTCAGCGGCGGCGGATCAGCCATGATATTACGCCAATGATCTGCCACGATCGGGGGCAGCTGGTCGAGGGGCTCACCAAAGACATTGAGCATGCGGCCCAGACAGTCGGGCGCAACCGGCACATGCAGGGGCGCGCCGGAATCGAATACCGGCATGCCCCGGGCCAGTCCCGCCGTACTGTGCAGGGCGATGGTGCGCACCCGCTGCTGATCCAGGTGCTGATAGACTTCGAGCTGCACCGGATCACCGTGATCGGTCACGGTGAGGGCCTGGTTGATGGGCGGCAGATAGCGGGTGCGAACGTCGACTACCGGACCGTGCACGGAATCAATGACACCTATCGGTGCGCTTAGCTGTGGTATTGCGCTCAGCTGGGAGGATTCGCTCATGGTTCCATCCGCTCGAATGATGGTCCGAGTCTAAAAGATAATTCTTAAGCGGATATGATGAACATCAAATGGCAGGCAAAGAATGGAGAATCAGGATTCCGGTTCATCCCGGGCCAGGTCCGTGTGCAGCCAGCGCTGACGCAGGCTATCGAGCTGGTCGGCATGGCACACGATCACAGCCTCGTCGTCTTCCTTCAACACCGTGTCGGCATCCGCCAGGATGAACTTGTCGCCCCGGTACAGAAACACCAGCCTGCAGTTTTTCGGCAGATCCAGTTCGCCCACGGCAACGGCATCGTGTTCAGTCACGACAAATGAAAACATCGCCGCATCGTTTTTGATCAATGCCGACATTGAGATGGGCTTTTGCCCCTGCACGACGGCGGCCAGATAACGGCTGATGGTGCGACTGGGAATGATGGTGTTTTCCAGGCCCAGTTCCAGGCAGACATGTTCGAATTCCGGATCGTCGATGCGGGTGACGATCTGGCGGAAACCCAGTGAACGCCCCAGCAGGCTGGCGATGATATTGGTCTGATCGTTATCGGTGACACAGAACAGGTAATCGCTGTTGGCGGGATCGGCCTCCTGCAGAATGGCAGGCGTGCTGCCATCACCCTGAATGACGCCGCAGGGCATCTGGGTTGCCAGTGCAGCGGCCTTTTCCCGATCTTTTTCAATCACCACCACATCATGACCGCGGGCCAGCAACAAGCGGGTAGTGTGCAGGGTGAGGCGCGACGCGCCAACGATGATCACTCTCATATCGCAGGATTCCTGTGACCCAGCCACACGCCGGGATACAGGCAACATAATAGCGCGACCACTTCGACCCGACCCGCGATCATATCAATACAGAGCACGGTTTTGAGCGCCAACGGCAGATCCGCCTGGGTAACGCCTGCAGAAAGCCCCACCGTGCCCACCGCGGATACCACCTCGAACAGTGCCGGCAGTGGCGGATAACCATAAAACAGGAATATCAGCCAGCTCAGCACGATCAGCCCCAGCAGCAGGCTGCCGGTGAGCATGGCCAGCTGAATCTGCTCCTGGGTGAGGACCTTGCCCTGGATGCGCGCCTCGATCACTGCATGGGGCGCAGCAGACGCCCGCCGCAGGGTAGCCAGCACCAGCTGCCACAGCACCAGCAGACGAAAGACCTTGAAACCGCCAGCGGTGGAGCCCAGACAACCACCCACGAACATGGCCACCAGTAGAATGACCAGCGTGGCCGGCGGCAAGGTGGCAATACTGACGTTGGCAAAACCGGTCGTAGTCAGGGCCGAAAGGCCCAGCACCAGGGTGCCCAGCACGCTCTGCTCTGCCCCATTCCCGCTGCTGCCTGCGCTGATCTGCAACCCCAGCCACACCAGCAACGAAAGTCCCAGAAAATAACGCAATTCCTGATTGTCCAGCACGGCACGCCATGCCCGTTGCCACAACCGCAAATACAGCGCCAGCGACAGCGCGCCGAGCATCGCCGGCAACATCATCAGTAACTGCTGCCATTGCGCCAGCCCCATAAGACTGTCATCGCGGGACGAAAACCCGCCGGTGGAAATCGCGCTGAAGCCATGCACCATCCCGGTAAAAAAATCCCCGAAACAGAACCAGCCAATGCCGACGGCCAGCAGCGTCAACAGCAGATAGATGCGAAAAATCTTGCGCGCATACACGCCCAGGGCCACGGTGATCCCCTGCCCTTCCGGTGCTTCCAGCAATTGTGAAACCGCCAGGGAACGCTGCAGCAGAAAGGTCACCGACAACACCACGATTCCCAGGCCGCCATACCACTGCATCCAGGCCCGGGTGAACAGAAACGTCCGATCCATCTGCTCCACATGAGCGACAGTACTGAGGCCGGTAGTCGTCACCGCCGACACCATTTCGAACAGCAGATCCGCCCACGCCAGACCACTGGGCAGCATGGCAAATGTCAGAACGATCGGGGTGAGAACAAATGCCGCGCAGGTCAGCACAAAGCCTTCGCTGCGGGATACCTGATGGGGCTCCGGCAAGCGCCGGGTGAACTGGCTGAACAGCAGCAATGGCAACAGAACAACGATGAACGGCAAGACGTACCGAAATTCCCGGAACCAAAGCGCCACCAGCAGCGAAGGCACACACAACACCGCCAGCACCAGCGCCAGACGCCCGCCCATGGATGCCAGTACCGACCAGCGGACGGCGTAAATCAGTGCGCGAAATCCATTGCTGTCGTGCATCGCATCCTAGTCCGAAGTGGCGTGTTCCCGCTCCTGCTGTTCCAGCGCCCGCGCCACGTCCCCCGGAGAGCCGGTACGCCGAGCGAGCAATTCGTAGGCCACCGGTACCACAAACAGGGTGAAGAAGGTGGCCGCCAGCGTGCCGGCCAGCACCACCACACCGATCACCATACGGGTTTCCGATCCGGCGCCACTGGACAGCAGTAACGGCACCGAACCGGCGGCGGTGGTGATACCGGTAATCACGATAGGGCGGAAACGGACGCGGGCAGCTTCCTGGATCGCATCCTTGAAGTGCATGCCCTGATCCCGCAACTGGTTGGCAAATTCAACGATCAGAATACCATTCTTCGAGGCCAGCCCCACCAGCATGATCAGACCGATCTGCGAGTACACGTTGAGGGAACCACTCGTAACCAGCAATCCCAGCAGTCCGCCTGCCATGGCCAGCGGCACCGTGAGCATGATGACAAAGGGATGCACGAAACTTTCAAACTGCGCTGCCAGCACCAGATAGGTCACCAGGATACCCAGCAGGAAAATGAACAGGACACTGCCGCCGGCTTCCTTGTAATCCTGGGACTGGCCCTTGTAATCCACAATCACATCGGACGGCAAGTTGTTGCGCACCAGGTCTTCCAGGTAGATCAGTGCATCACCCAGTGACAAGATGTCAGCCAGATTGGCTTCCAGCGTGATGGAGCGCACCCGGTTGTAGCGGGTCAGCGTGCTGGAATCCGCCGCTTCCTGCAGCGTCACCAGATTCGACAGGGGCACCAGCTGTCCGAGCCGTTCCGATTTCACATAAATGTTCTGCAGGCTGGTGGGCGTGCGCTGCTCGTCGCGTTCACCTTCCAGAATCACATCGTATTCTTCGCCCTGCTCAACGTAGGTGGTCACGCGGCGCGATCCCAGCATGGTTTCCAGCGTGCGGCCGATATTCGAAATCGACACGCCCAGATCCGCCGCCCGGTTGTAATCGATCATCACCCGCAGTTGCGGCTGGGTTTCCTTGTAGGTCCAGTCCACACCGAGCAGCCCCGGATTGCTGGCATCGATCAGTTCGGTCAGCTGATCACGCCACTGGGCCAGCTGTTCGTACGTGCCACCCCCCAACACAAACTGCACCGGTTTCTGCGCACGGGCGCCGAATCCCTGCCGCATCACCGGAAACGCCTGCACACCGGGCAGATCCGCCAGTTTGGCACGAATCTCATCCATGATGACAAAGCCGCCACGACGCTCGGCCCAATCATTCAGTACGTTGATGACGATACCGGTGTTGTAGGTTTCCACATTGCCAAAACCACGGGGCGAGCGCACCAGCAATCGGGTGATCTCGCGGTTTTCCACGTACGGCATCATGCGCCGCTCGATCTCATCCATGTAGCTGGCCATGTACTCGTAGGTCGCACCTTCGGGGCCGTTGACAATCAGATAGAACGCACCGCGATCTTCCTTCGGCGCATATTCCGATGGCAGCTGCTTGAACACCACGTAGCTGACCACCAGCAAACCGATGAATCCGGCCACCACCACCACCGGCCATTCCAGACAGAAATGCACGGCGCGCGCGTAACGATCCCGCAACCAGCGGAAACTGTTGTCCACCGTACGCACCATTGCACCCGGATGCTCTGCTGTTGCGCAGTACAGTTTTGATGCCAGCGCCGGCGACAGGGTCAGCGCCACCAGGGTGGAAAAGCACACGGCGGCGGTCATGGTCAGCGCAAATTCTGAAAACAGCCTGCCCAGATCACCCTGCAAAAACGCAATCGGCACAAACACTGCCACCAGTACCACCGTGGTCGCCACCACCGCGAAGCCCACCTGACGCGCACCACGATAGGCGGCCAGTAACGGCGGCTCGTTATATTCCTGCATGCGCCGCACTACGTTTTCCAGCACCACGACTGCATCATCCACCACCAGACCAATGGCCAGCACCAGCGCCAGCAGCGTGAGCAGGTTGACCGAAAAATCCAGCGCCCACAGCGCGATGAACGTGGCAATAATGGAAATCGGCACCGTGACCGCCGGCACGATCATTGCCCGCGCGCTGCCCAGGAACAGATAGATATTCAGAATCACCAGCGTGATGGCGATCCCCAGCGTGACGTACACCTCGCGGATCGCACTTTCGACAAACACCGACGAATCGTAACTCTGCTCCAGACTCATGTGCGCCGGCAATGTGGCATTGACCCGCTCCCGCTCGGCCTTGGCTGCCCGCGCCACGTCGATGGTATTGGCAGTGGACTGCTTGATGATGCCGATACCTACCTGCGGAATTCCATTACCGCGAAACAGGGTGCGGGATTCTTCGGTACCTCTTTCCACCCGCGCCACATCTTTCAGCCGCACCAGATAGCCGTTACTGCGCCGCTCGAGCACCAGATTGCCGAATTCCTCGGCACTGCGGAAATAACGCTGCACCCGCACGGTGAACTGATTATCCTTGCTTTCGATATAGCCCGCCGGCAACTCAACGTTTTCTGCCCGCAATGTGTTTTCAACATCATTGGCCGTCAGGCCCCGCGCCGCCAGCTGATTGCGATCGAGCCAGACCCGCATCGCGTAACGCTGGGCACCGCCGACGCGCACCCGGGCGACACCATCCAGCGCCGAAAAGCGATCCACCAGATAACGGTCGGCGTAATCCGACAATTCCGGAATCGACATCCCTTCGCCCACCAGATTCAGCCAGACAATGACTTCATCATCGCCACTCTGTTTCTGCACTTCCGGCGGATCAGCTTCGACCGGCAGATTGCCAATCACACCGGACACCCGATCCCGCACATCATTGGCGGCAGCATCGATGTCGCGATCGATATCAAATTCGATGGTGATAAGGGAATTGCCATCCAGACTGGTGGATTCGATGTACTGAATGCCTTCAATGCCGGCAATATTGTCTTCGATGATCTGGGTGATGCGGGTTTCCACCACGCTTGCCGCCGCGCCGGGATAGGCGGTTTCAATGGTGACCACCGGCGGATCGATACGGGGGTATTCCCGCAGTGGCAGGCGATCGAAGGCCACCAGCCCGACGGCGATCAGAATCAGGGAAATGACCGATGCGAATACCGGCCGTTTGACCGACACATCCGACAGCAACATCAGCGGGCCTCACTCTGCGCAGGCAACGCGCTAATGGGCATCTGGTCGCGGACTTTCACCGTGCCGTGAGTGACGACCTGTTCGCCCACCTGCAGGCCACTGGTGATTTCCACCTTGCCCAGCCAGCGCGCACCGGTGGTGACCTGGCGCCGCTCGGCCAGCGAACCACCCTTGCCATCGTCAGCAGCAACAAACACGAATTGATTCTGCCCCTGCGGCACCAGTGCCAGCTCGGGAATCACCAGGGCATCGCGTTCATTGGTGAGCAGATCCACTTCCATCAACAGGCCGGCGCGGAGTTTGCCACTGTCATTGGGAATCACCGCCCGCACACTGATGGTACGGGCCACCGGATCGATGCGGTTATCGATGGACTGCACGGTGCCGGTGAACGCTGCCTCCGGAAACGCACGGGCATGGGCCTCGATGACCATGCCGGGGCGCAGTGTTGGCAAAAACACCGACGGCACGCTGAAATCCAGTTTCATGCGGCTGTCGTCGATCAGCGTGGTGATCACATCACCCGCCGCCACATAACTGCCCGGGCTGATGTTGCGCAATCCCAGCACACCGTCGAAGGGTGCCACCACGCGCCGATCCGCCAGCCGGGATTCGATGGCCTGTACCCGTGCCCGCGCCACGTTGAATTCCCGCTGGCGCTCATCGAGCAGGGAACGGGAAGCATCACCACGGCCAATCAGGCTGCGAATCCGCTCCAGCTGACTGCTGGCTTCTTCCAGCGTGTATTGCGCTTCCTGCAGCAACGCCCGCTCTTCAGCGCTGGCCATTTCCACCAGCACATCCCCCTTCTGCACCCGCTGGCCGCTTTCGAACCGCAGCGTATCGACGATTTCCGACACGTTGACGGTCAGTTCCACCGATTCGTTGGCGCGCAGTGTGCCCAGGGCTTCCACCCGGTCAGCAACGGCTTCCTGCGTGACCGGTGCCAGGCGGACTGCCGTGGCAGCAAACAGGGAACTGCTGCACAACCACAGCAGCAAGGTAAATGACGCGATACGCATTGCGGGAGTCTCCGGCGACATCAGCCAAGCAGGAACGAGAAACATTACGGGTCTGACCCGATCATAATCCAATCGTTACACCTCACCAAACCCTTCAGCGCCTTTGTCTATCATTCCGGTTTGCCTCCACCGCCCCAATCGTGCTATCAAGCCGCACTCTTTTTTCTGTCACCGGGAGCCCGCCATGAGCAATGACGATCGTAACGAACGCCACAAGAAAGCCATGCAAAGACGCAAAGAAATTGTGGATGAAAAGATTGCCCAGGCGCAGACCGAACGGGGCGTATTCATCGTGATCACCGGCAATGGCAAGGGCAAGACCAGCTCCGCCATCGGCACCGCGGTGCGCAGCCTGGGCCACGGTTTCAAGGTCGGCCTGATCCAGTTCATCAAGGGCACCCAGGCCACCGGCGAGGTGCTGTATCTGCAGGATGATCCCAATCTGTACCTGCATCAGATGAAGACCGGTTTCACCTGGGAAACCCAGAACCGCGACGCGGACATCGCCGCCGCACGGGAAACCTGGTCCCACGCGCTGCCACTGCTGAGCAATCCGGATATTCACCTGGTAGTGCTGGACGAGATCACTTATATGCTGAAATACGGTTATCTGTCGATCGAGGAAGTACTGCCCGCCATCATGAACCGCCCGGCGCACCAGAGCGTGATCGTGACCGGCCGCGCCGCCCACCGGGATCTGTTGGAAAATGCGGATACGGTAAGCGAAATCAATCCGCTCAAGCATGCGTTTGAAGCGGGCATCAAGGCGCAGGTGGGGATCGAGTGGTAATCACGACGCGCTTGCATTGACGGACCCTACGCCCGTACACTGCGCGCCACTGTCAGGTGCCGTTATCAACGGATAATCGGGAAGCAGGTGAAAGACCTGCGCTGCCCCCGCAACGGTAAGTGAGCGCATCCTCGCGATGCGACCAGCACCGGATTCACTGTGCAATCGCACGGGAAGGATCCGGCAAGAGCCACGCTCTTGTACTCACGAGCCCGGAGACCGGCCTGACCAGCATTCGAACTATTCAGGTACGGTGGGTGCCTGCAGATGTGAGCAGGCACCGCCCGTTTCGCCTTTCTGCATGTACGTTCCACTGTCCGTTTACCGGGGATCGTGAACGTCATGTCTGTTTTCCAATACCGCTGTTTTCTTCTGTGCTTCCTGCTGCTTTGTGGCCGCCTTGATGCCGCCACTCTGTATGCCGTTGTGTCTGACAACTCTGCTCCCGATCTGGCCTCCGGCGCAGCCAAATTTGCCGATCAGTATCCGGATCATCGCCTGGTCTTTCGCAGCACATCGCAACTGATGGCAACGCCAGAAACCGTGCTGAGGCAACAGCTGCAAAAAGCCGATGCCGTTCTGATCCTGGGCGTCTTCGGTGATGCTGCCCAACGCCTTGCGGTCTCACTTTCGTCCCGTGCATCAACCACAACGCTTCTGGCCATTCACTCCGACAAACGGCTGGAACGTTTGAGCCAGCACCAGGGTACGCCGTTACTTGATAACGTATCCGATCCACAACTGGCCGAGCTGGCGCAACAGCTTAACGCCAGTGATGACAGCGCGGCCTGGTTGCGACAGACCCTGGCGCAATACCCGGATGCATCACTGTGGTGGCAGGCCCGCGTCTACTGGCATCATCGCGGCACCGCGAACATCGCCCAACTGATTGCCCTTGTCCTGCAGGACAGCGACCCTGATATCCGGGTAGAACCGGCGCGGGCGCTTGAACCGATCCGTTATTTTCATGCCGGGGACATTCGTCCGCTTCACCAGATCAACACACAGACAGACCAGCCTCTGGTAGCCATTCTGGATCTGGACAGCGGCGACCGTGCCGACAACCTCGCACTGCTCCGATCACTGTGCGATGACATCGCACGCAAGGCCATGCAATGCGTCGGCATTATTGCGCCGTGGGGCAGCAAAACCCTCGCTGCGCTCCAGGTGCTGCAGCAGGGACGCATCAAGGGAAAGCTCGGCGCCATCATTGCCCTGCAGGATTTTCTGCTGGGTGGCGGCGAACAGCGCGAACACGCCACCGCCCTGTTACAGCAGCTGGACGTACCGGTGCTTAAAGGCATTCGCCTGCACGATCGCACGGAATCCGAATGGCTACTGGCCCAGGACGGCATTCCGGTGGATGCGGTGCATTACCGCATTGCCATGCCAGAGGCCCAGGGCATCAGCCAACCGCTGGTGCTGGCCACGGCGTCAGAGCCGGTAGCGGATGCGCTGACAGGCCTGGTGTTTCGCTTTAGCGTACCGAACACGACGCAAATCGCGGCCATCGCAGAAAGAATCAGCGGCTGGACCCGACTGCAGCACACCCCCAATGCAGAAAAACGGCTCGCCATCATTTACTACAACCACCCACCAGGGCGACACAACATTGGCGCAGACAATCTTGATGTCCCGGCCACCCTGTTCGACCTGCTGCACTTGCTGAAGTCTAACGGTTACCATACCGGCACACTCCCCGATTCGCCCGCTCAATTACTGGAATTGCTCCAGGATCGCGGCATCAACCTGCCGGAAGATCACGCAGCCCTTACCGCCATGGCGCCCAGGGTTACGCGCGTCCCTGCCAAAGATTACGTCCGCTGGTTCGCCGCATTTCCTCCGGCTCTACGCAGCGAACTGATCGACGGCCCCCTCGGCTATCTGCATCACACCATCGTGCGCGCCCTGCAATCGCGCCAGCCACAGCTGGCCGACACCGCACGCCAGCAAGTGCTGACCGATGTGCTGCACCTGCTGGAAGGCGTCGATCACCCGGCCCGGAACCGGGCCATGAAACTGGTGCGACAGCTGGATGACACCTATCAGCAACTCGCACTGGGCAAGGCAACAGCCGACCAGGCGCAACAGCTGGTAAGCGCCATCGTTGCAACCGGGATCGAGGGAGTGCGTGGCTGGGGTCCACCACCCGGACGCGTGATGGTCGTCAATAACGAGCTTCTGCTACCGGGCCTGCAATTCGGCAACGTATTTATTGGCCCACAACCGCCAAGGGGCTGGGAAGTCAACGAAGAACTGCTGCACGCCAACCTGTCGGTTCCACCACCGCACCAGTATCTGGCGTTGTACCAATGGCTCAAGCACGGCTTCAAGGCAGACGCACTCATACACCTGGGTCGCCATTCCACCTATGAATTCCTGCCGCGCCACGCCACCGGACTGTCGGACGAGGACTACTCACCACTGATTGCCGGCAATCTTCCAGGAATCTACCCCTATATCGTCGACGGTGTAGGCGAAGGCATTCAGGCCAAACGGCGCGGCCTTGCGGTGATGATCGACCACCTTACTCCGCCGTTGAGTACCCCCCCCTTTACGATGACCTGCTTACCTTGCGTCAGCTGATTGAATCCTACGAAGCCAGTAGTAATGACCGTAATGAACCGGCCGCACAACGGGCCGTTCACACCATGCGCGAGTTGATCGACAAACTGAATCTGCGGGACGAACTGATCGCCAGCATGGACGCTGAACTACAGGTGCGTGGCATCAGTTTTGACGAGGTAAACGACGATCTGCTGGTACATGAAATAGGCCACTACCTGACGCAGCTGCAGGAACGGTTCATGCCAATGGGTTTGCATGTGTTTGGACGCGACTGGGACGCAGCGGCACAAAAAACCCTGCTGGACTCCATGCTGGCAGGCAAGGACGCCCCCCCGGAATTGCAACAGCGCCTGGCACAATCGCCTGCGCTGGAACGCCAGGCACTGCTCCATGCGCTGGACGGCGGCTTTGTCGCTCCGGGCAAAGGCAATGATCCCATTCGCACGCCGGACGCACTGCCCACCGGGCGCAATTTTCATAGCCTCGACGGCAGTCTGCTACCGACACGACTCGGTTACGCCATGGGCGCCGAGCTGGCAGAAAGCGCACAGCAGACGCGCCGTATCGCGGAAGATGGCAAAGAAGCCGTCATTCTGTGGGCATCGGATGTCGTGCGTGACGAAGGCACGATGATCGGTTTCGGCCTACATCTGCTGGGCATAAAACCGGTGTGGAACAGCCGCGGTATTCTGCAGGGTGTCGAACGGTTACCGCTCGACAAAACACAACACCGTTACGATACCGTGTTCATTACATCCGGCCTGTTTCGCGATCTGTACGGCCAGCAACTGGAATTGCTCGACCGTGCCGTGCTTGTTGCGCTGGCAGGTTCAGGCAAAACCATTCGCCGCTCGTTCCCTGAACTGGTGCCCGCCCTGCAGTCGGCACTCGCCCCCCTCGCCAACGCCGTTGACGAAAGCAGTGAGCCTCTCGATCGCAACCAGGTCGCCCGCAACTGGGTAAAGGAAACCCGCGCGTTGCTGGCAGAGCACCTGGCCGCGGATGTGGCGGGCCGCAGTGCCAGTCTGCGCCTGTTTGGATCGGCTCCAGGCACCTACGGCGCTGGCATCAATACCCAGGCCGAACGCTCGGGTAGCTGGCAGGATCGCGGTGAACTCGGGGCCTCCTATCTGAACCGCATGGGTCACGCTTACGGCAATGCGCTGCGTGGCACGGCACGTCAGGATCTGTTCCAGCGCCAGCTGGCAAACATCAGCAACACCTACCTGGGTCGATCGAGCAATTTGTATGGGCTGATCGATAACAATGACGTTTTCGATTATCTGGGTGGACTCAGCCTTGCCGTGGAATCCCAGTCAGGACAAACGCCTGCCAATCATGTGATGCAATATGCGGACAGCAACCGGCCGCAGGTACAGTCCCTGGATACAGCGTTGCTACAGGAACTGCGTGGCCGCTTCCTGAATCCCGCCTGGATGCAGGCGCTGATGCAGCACGACTACGCCGGCGCCCGCACCATGGGTTCAGGCTTTTTCGAAAACCTGTGGGGCTGGCAAGTTACCAATCCCGACATCGTCAAAAGCTGGATCTGGGATGAAGTCAAAGCGGTCTACCTGGATGACCGCTACCAGCTGGGCATGGACGAGTTCCTGCAAGCGGGACATAACCAGCACGTCAAAGCCAACATGCTGGCCATTTTTCTGGTTGCCGCGATGAAGGGCTTCTGGCAAACCGATGCAGAAACCCTGCAGGCCATCAGCGAGGCGTTATTGCAACTGATACAGGCCAACGGCTTGCCCGGTTCAGGTCACACCAGTCCCGATCATCCGGTTTTCGATTTCATGTCTACGCATCTTTCAGCTGAACAGGCCGCAACGCTGCAGCAGATTCTCCAGCAGGCCAAAGGTCCGCAGCGGGATGCAGGGGACATCATCACCAGCATTACTGAAATCACATCGGTCGATGAATCAAACCCGGATACCACCGAACAGAACACAGATGGCGGAGAACAGCACCAGCCGGTGATTTTCGGTTTGGTGTTGCTGGCTGCGCTGCTTCTACTGGGCGCGCTAAACGGCCGTCGCATTCACCTTCGCTGAGGATTGTCTTCATGATGAGCCAACTTTCCGCTGAATTCATGCACCTGATCGTCGACTGGCTCTTGCAGCCCGTGATCTGGGGACTACTGGCTTTCGTCGCACTGGCTGTCTGGGAATGCGGCAGCGCCATCGGTGAACGTTTATGGGGACTACGCCGTTTGCGGCAGCACGCATCACTGTCGCAGGCCATGCAGATCGGCCGCCGCCGGATCGAACGCACGGATCTGCTCACCCGCATCGCGCCCATGTTAGGGTTGATGGGCACGCTGATCCCGCTGGGACCCGGACTGGCTGGCCTGGGCCGTGGCGATATTGCCATCCTGACCGGTGCAATCCAGGTAGCATTCGACACCACGGTGCTCGGATTGCTGGTGGGTATTATCGGCTTTGTTCTGGGCAAATTGCGCCGTCGCTGGTATGACCAGCTGATCGATGCGCTGGAGACTGCCGTATGACCCGATCACCCTGGAGTAAAAGTCATTTCGACAGCGATAGCGAAGAACCGCTGGGGCCACTCGCCAATCTGGTGGATGTCATGCTGGTATTCATTTGCGGGCTGATTGCAGTGCTGATTTCCGTCAACCCGGATTTCACCGAAAAACTGCAGCAGCGTGGCCAGCAGATCAAGCAGGGAACGGAACTGCCGACACTGCCTGACGCCGCCGGCAGCGCAGGCGCCGGTATGGAAAGTGTTGGCACGGTTTACCGGGATCCTGCCACCGGCAAACTGATCATGGTGAGCAGCGATAGCCCCTGAACACACTGGGGCGGGTAGTGACCCGCACTGCCCGCCCCGCAATACCCGCCCAACCAATGCTACTTCGTCAGATACTTGTTGAGTTTCTCGTTCAGCTTTTGCTTGAGTTTGTCTTCTTCTTCCTTCGCCTTCTTGCGCACTTCTTCCTTCACAGCAGCTTCATCCGCATTTTCCATCCCGAGTTTCTCACCCAGCTTCTGCGCGCCCTTGTCGCGCAGTGCAATACTGGCTGCCTGTTGCAGTACGCCACCTACCGCCTTGGAATCCGGGCGGCACCATTCGGTGGCTGGAGTGTCCAGATTGCCCTTGCAGCGCACCGGCCAGCGTGCGCCTTTCAGGTATTTGTTGTCATCCAGCGCCGACAGCACCACACCAAAGCGATAATCAAAACCCTTGTTGAGCATATCGATATCACCACTGGCGCTGAGCTGGCCTTCGCCGGTATCGACGTTCAGATCCGGCATCAGCAGGTGACCGTTTTCCACCTTGATGTTGGCCAGCAGATTGCGGATTTCGGTATCACCCTTGAGTGCCTTGGGCAGCTTGTCCTGGTAATCGGGCATCAGCGCAGTGAAGTCGCCGAGTTTCGCCTTCACCGCATCCAGCGCCACCTGATTCACATTGACGCCGTGAATGACGGTGTTGGCCATGTTCATGTTGATCTGGCCCAGCGCCTGCTGCAGTAGTGTGTCCATGTCGTTGCCGCTGGTGGTGGTATCCAGATTGATACTGGTGCGGCCCGACAATAATTGTGCGCTCACGAACGGCTTCATCAGATCGGCGACCTCCACCTGATCAAGTTTGATTTTGGTGACGATCTGCGGCTGATCCTGGCGGGCGTCAACCCGCACGGTGCCGGACAACGTACCCTGTGCCACCTGGGCCGCCAGATCCGTGATCTGCACATCACCATTCAGCGCTTTGATACTCAGTCCGATATCGCGCATGGGAATCTGCTGCACGATCACTTCCTGGGCCTTGAAAGTGCCTTTGAGGTTCAGCGTGCGCAAGGTTTCCACCGGAATCAGTTCGGCAGCGGCCTGGGCGGTGGCGGCCGGTGTGGCAGGCTTGTCAGCGGTTTTGGCAGCGGCCTGCTCCGGTGCGGGCGGGGGCAGGTAACGATCAACGTCCAGCTTGTCCAGCTGCAACGCAAACCGCACCGCCTGCTTGCTGACATCAACCACCGACACATCGCCGGACAGGGTGCTGTCATCAAGTTTCAGGGTCAGCGGCTTCACTGCAATCGCCTTGGGCGAACCGCTGAGGCCGGCTTTCAGCTGCACGCGGGTCATGGCATCGGCGTCGAGAGTTTGCGGCGGCTCGATGGCCAGCGCCCCAAGCAATGCCTTGGCATCAAACACCTCGGATTCAAGCTGGCCGGTGAATGCCGGTTCCGCCGTTACCTGCGTGGCCTTGAGATCCAGTCTCGCCGCAAGATTGGCAAACTGCACCCGGCTCAGTGCAACGCTGGCGCTATCTTTTTTCTGATCAAACTGCACATCACCCTGCAGATTGACCGGCACCGGTTTGGCAAAAATGCCGCCCACTTGCGCGCCAACATTCAAACCCTGCACGCCAAACTGGCCCTGTGCCACCTGCGCCAGTACATTGCCTTCGACCTTGGTCGTTACGTCGAGGCCGGCATTGTCACGAATGCGCGCTTCAAGCAGCAGCGGAAAGGCTTCCTGCAGATTGACATTGGTGAGTTCAAGCAGCGGCAGATCCACGGTGTAGGCTGCACCTGCGGTTTTGTCTTCGTAAACGATGGATGATCCATGAATGCGAACGCTGGGAATGAAAAGCTCGGGTACGGCGGCGCCCGAAGCGGTGGCGTCAGCCGTGCCAGACGAAGCAGCAGACGGGGTGGCAGCAGGCGCAGACGCTGCAGCACCGGACGCAGGCATTTCCCAGTTGCTGCGGCCCTTTTCATCCACCACCAGATGGGCCTGCAGGCCACCAATATCCAGCGCATCGATTTCAATTTTCTGCGACAGCAGCGGCAGCAGTTTCACGCCCACTGCCATTTCGCCGATTTTCACCAGGGTGGGCTGACCGCTTTGCAATGACAACTCCACTGCGCTGGCACCGAAGCCGAGCACCGGATAAAACCGCCAACTCAGATCGCCGCCCAGCTTGAGGTCAATGCCTGCGCTGTCCTTGGCGATGCGACTGATGTCCTCACGGTAATCGTTGGGGTCCACCAACGTCACTAGCAACACCAGCGCCAGTGCAACCACGCCCACAATACCCAGCACGGCATACACGATTCCCTTGATCAGCCCTTTCATTCAATGACTCCTGTTGTTGTCAGCTTGCCGCACCCGATATTACCACTTCACCGGGCGACTTCTGTGATCTGTTCTTGTTGGGCAACCAAATCCACCACAGGTTCAGCGGATATCGCAAGCCCAACACTACAAAAACGGCGGCAAATTCGACACAAGGTCGACAACCTGTCGCTACCGCAACATCACGGCCATAGTAACTTCCAACGCAGTAATGCTTTCAGCATGAGATACAACACGATGTTCCGTTGGCAAACGCTGGATACCCTGCCCACGCAGGACAATGATGACACCACTGGCTCTGACACCGCCCTGCATGCGCTGTTCGGCGGTGACGACTGGCTGCAGCGTGACTGGGATGATTCCGACAGCCAGCCTGTCGAGCGCGAATCCACCAGCAGCATGACCGATCACGATCTGCTGACCCGTGAACAGGAAGTGGCAATCGCCACCGACCTTGATGATGCCTTTGCCAGTCTGCGTCAACTGCTGGCACAGGCAGACGACGCTGACCGCGACACAGTGCTGGAACAGGCAGCTGCCGTCGGCGTGTCGCACCAACGCCATCGCCACGTCCAGCGCCTGCTCGACCAGATCACCCGCAGTCGCAACCAGCTGGTGACGTCGAACATCCGTCTGGTTTATTACGCTGCGCGCAAATACCTCGATAAAGGCATGGAGATGGATGACATGGTGCAGGAGGGCGTACTGGGTCTGATGCGGGCAGCGATCAAGTTCGACGCCAGTGTCGGCGTGCGCTTTTCCACTTATGCATACTGGTGGATTCAGCAGGCGATCCGCCAGGCCATCGGCAAGCAACGATCACTGATCCGTTACCCGGCCAACGTCACCATGCAGGTGAATCGCATGTATGCGTTCATGCAGCACTATCGATTGCAAACCGGACAAAAGGCCTGTGCCACGCTGATTCAGCAAAACACCGGCCTGCCGGAGAACACCGTGGTCGATCTGTTGCAGCTGAGCAATCTGTGTCTGTCTGCCAATGCGCCGGTGCACGAGGACGAAAGCGGCCAGCTGCTGGACACACTGCGTGACGACGACAGCCTGCCACCTCCGCACTTTGCTGTCGAAGTGGAAGAAATCCGCGAGCACATCCAGCATTCCCTCACTAGCCTGAATGAGCGTGAGCGCCGCATCGTGATGCTGAAATACGGCATTGGTTATCGCAAGGCGTACTCGCTGGATGAAATCGCGCCGCAGATCGGCGTGACCCGGGAGCGGGTGCGGCAGCTGCTGGACGAAGCGATCACCAAACTCAAGCAGCTGCCTTCACTCACACAGCACTGACACTCAGATCAATGCCTTCCTGCTCCAGCACGGATTGCAGCAATTCTTCCATGATGGCGCGGGCCTGGGCGGTGCGCAGGTAGATATGACGGTGCAAATCTTCCCCCGCCTTGTCCTTGCTCTGGCACTGACTGCTGTAGGTTTCAAAGGCCAGCAGTTCCTTGATGAGTTCTGCCAAATGATGGGGACACTCACAGTCGATACTGGAACTCAGGTTCGCCGCTTTCTGCAACGCAAGATCGCTGTAGCGCCGCTCCGGCACCTGCTTGCTCACGTACAAAGTCGGCTGCTGGACCGGCGACTTCAGCAAACGGTGCAGCAGCTCGCCCAGATCATTGCGATCAAACGGCGCTTTCAGTGTGTGCACACCCAGCGTGCGCAGATACGCCACATCCTGCTGGCGGGAGTAGCGATACACCAGCACGTTGACCCGGGCGTTGATCCGTTTGAACAGGTTACCCACCGGCTTGGCATCGGTGGCACTCAGTGAAGGCTGATCGATCACCAGCAGGTCAACCTGCCCGTTGATATCGGCTGCCTGCAGCGCCTGGGTATGACCAAACCGCGCCATGTGATCCAGATGGAATCCCACCTGCAGCACCTGCTCCACGGTCTGCGCCAGCTCATTGCCCACCACGCAGACATGCAGGGACGGCTTGGTGGTACTGCGCACCGGACCGCTGGCAAAGGTCGCCAGGTTTTCTTGCAGTTCGCGCTCGGACAAATGGGCAATGGTGCTGATCGCCAATCCCTGATCCACGCACCGTTTCAGCAACTGCAGCCGCTGCAGCGCCGCCTCGCTGTAAAGACGCCGTCCCGTATCCGTGCGCTCGGTTTCCACCGCCTGATGCCGCTTTTCCCAGACCCGCAGGTTGTGTACCGACAACCCGGTCAGTTTCGCCACGGCTCCAATACTGTACAGCTTCATGACATGTCTCCCGTTTGAACGACGACCAATAATAGACTCAACATAGACACTATAGATGAAAAACGTAGAAATCAACTAATTTCTAGACACAAGCAACCCACCATCTAGACAACACAAAGAGGACTGCCCCCATGGCCAAGTACGAAGCTCCCCTGGACGACATTCGCTTCCTGCTGTTTGATGTCCAGCGCATCCAGGATCATTACCCCGCCCTCGAAGGCCAGGCAGAGTTCACCCGGGATCTGGCCGACAGCATCCTGCAGGAAATGGGCAAATTCGCCAGCGGTGTGCTGCAACCGGTCAATCGCAGCGGCGACGAAGAAGGCTGCCAGTACGATCCGGACACCCGCTCGGTGAAAGCGCCGCCGTCCTACCACGGACCATTCAGACAATTTGTAGACAACGGCTGGCCCGCACTCACGGCACCGGTGGATTTCGGCGGCCAGGGCTTGCCCTACGTGCTCGGTGTGGTATTCGATGAACTCTGCGCCGCCGCCAACACTTCACTGAGCATGTATTTCGGCCTGACCCATGGCGCCATCGTCGCCCTGTCCAAACATGCCAGCGACGATCTGCGCGACACCTACCTGCCCAAGCTGATCAGCGGCGAATGGACGGGCACCATGTGCCTCACCGAACCCCAGTGCGGTACCGACCTGGGCCTGATCAAGACCAAAGCCGTGCCGGCCGACAACGGCACCTACCGCATCAATGGCAGCAAAATCTGGATCACCGGAGGCGAGCACGACCTGTCCGGCAACATCATTCATCTGGTACTGGCCAAGCTGCCGGACGCGCCGGAAGGGACCAAGGGCATCTCCCTGTTCCTGGTACCGAAAATCCTGCAGAACGGCGAGCGCAACGGAATCTGGTGTACCGGGCTGGAACACAAAATGGGCATCAACGGTTCCGCCACCTGCTTCATCAGCCTGGAAGATGCCGAAGGCTATCTGATCGGCGAGCCCCATGAAGGCCTGCGCTACATGTTCTCGATGATGAATTCCGCCCGCCTGATGGTGGGAGTACAGGGCCTGGGGCTGGGGGATGCGGCTTATCAGACCGCCATCCAGTTCGCCCGCGAGCGGATTCAGGGACGCGCCCTGTCCGGCGTGAAAGAACCGGAAAAGCCTGCCGACACCATCCTGGTTCACCCGGACGTGCGGCGCATGCTGCTGAACCAGAAAGCCCTGCTGCAAGGTTGCCGCGCCCTGGCCTACTGGGTGGGCGTGCAGCTGGACATCAGCCAGTACCACTCCGATCCGGCCATTCGCGAACAGGCCAACGACCGGGTTGAGCTGCTCACCCCCATCGTCAAGGCGTTCCTCACGGATCAGGGCTATTTCGTCTGCGATCAGGCGGTGCAGACCCTGGGTGGCTCCGGCTTCACCAAAGACTGGGGTATCGAACAACTGCTGCGGGATTGCCGGATTTCCCGCATCTACGAAGGCACCAACGGCATCCAGGCCCTGGACTTCGTTGGCCGCAAGCTGCCAATGCAGGGCGGCCGGGCGGTGCGCACCCTGCTGCAGGATCTGGAGGCCATCGCTCGTTCCTGTAGCGATGAAAACGTGCGCGGCCAGTTGCGCCACAGCATGGGCCTGCTCACCGACGCCCTCACCTGGCTCACCATCAATGGCATGCAGGATCGGGAACAGGCCGGCGCCGCCGCCACCCCGGTACTGCGACTGTTCGGCACCGTGATCGTCGGCTTCCTGCTGGCGCAGAATGCCCAGGTATCCGGGGACAGCAGCCGTGCCCAGGTGCGGGACTTCTACATTGCCGAGCACCTGTCCCAGGCGGATGCCCTGCTGCGGGTGATCAAGGCCGGCAAGCAGCACCTGATGGCCCTGCCCGCCGACGCCTTCTGATCCCTGCACTGTTTGAGTGCCCACCCTGTGCCGGCCCCCTGTGGGCCGGCCTATTTTTCCCATCTAATCAATTTGGATGATGTGGCCCCCTTGCGCCCCGCTTATGATCGACCCTGACCAGCGCCCGTCGGGCAATATATTAATAAGACCAGAGAGGGTTACATCATGTGGGTAGGCCGCATTCTTGACGATAAAAAACACATTGATATGAAGGACTTCAATCCGCGCAACATCGCGGAACAGGCGCGGGAAGTGCTGGCCGGGATCAAGGAACCCCAGCGTCGCGCCATCCTGGAAAACTTCATTGAACACGCCGAAGCCGAGTGCACCGGTGACTACGAAAAGCTGATCGCCAGCTGCTCCAGCAAGAGCCAGACCTACGCCGTCTACGGTGCCGGTGAAGCCATCGCGGAAATGCAGCCGAAAACCGTCGAAGAAATGAAAGACTTCTACCGCATGCTGGTGGAAAGCAACGTTTACATGATTCACGGCGAAATCGAAAAGCTGATCGTGGGCGATCACGAGCTGTTTGTGGAAATCATCCTGCACCAGCTGTATCCGGGTGAAATGCTGCCAGCAGCATTTGGTACCGAATTCGGCGAAGAAGGCGAAGTGTGGCAGCTGACCCAGCGCGTTGCGACGATCTTCTGCTTCGACGACGAAAACAAGGGCTGCGCCGAGCATTCCTTCACCGATGGTGTGACCAAGCCTGAGTGGCTGCGCAAGGAAGACCCTCGCGCCGTGCCCGCACAGTTCTGGAATAACCCGCTGACCGGCCCCCGCGAAAACAAGCCGTTCTGATCGGTCCATCGCACCGGCAAAACAGCATGTAAAAACACAAAAAAGCCACCGACATCTGCGGTGGCTTTTTTATTCCGGTTCCGTCAGAAGAACCGGCACTTGTCGAAAATCACCACCGGCCCCAGCGCCAGCACCAGATTGGCATAATCCAGACAGCGCACACTGCCATTACCCTCGCTGCGAATCGCCACCGCACTGCGCAAGCTGGACAGTGCCGGTACTCCTGCTGTCACCGGATTGTAAGAAAAATCCAGCGCCCGCAAACCGGTCAGACTGGCCAGGCCACTGACATCGGTCAGCCCGTTGCTTTTCACTGACAGCGCCTGCAGCATCGTCAGCGTTTCAAGGCCGGAAAAACCATCCAGCTGATTATCGTCCAGTAACAGGGAGCGCAGTTGCACCATGCCGGCCAGCGCACTCACATTCGTTATCGCATTATCAAACGCCACGATCGAATGCACGCTGCTCGACGATGCCAGCGAATCCAGCGACACCAGATCATTACTGGTAATGCTGACCAACCCCAGGCTTGGCAATGCGGTCAGCGGCGAAAGGTCATCAATGCGATTGAAATCCAGCGATGCCGACTGTGCAGCAACGAACTGCTCGATTCCCACCAGGCTCTCAATACCGCGCTCAACACAGTAGATGGCGGTGAACTGTTCGATATGGGTGAAGCCGGTATCTTCCAGACAGGCACGCA
Source organism: Gammaproteobacteria bacterium (assembly GCA_041395845.1). Taxonomy (GTDB): domain Bacteria; phylum Pseudomonadota; class Gammaproteobacteria; order Pseudomonadales; family Ketobacteraceae; genus Ch67. The sequence goes on along the minus strand of JAWKZS010000009.1, from coordinate 120,050 downwards.
GCGCAGCATCTTCAACAAGGTCGAAATCCACTCGTGGACCGATATGGATCGTCACACTGCGGGTGTCGTTGTAGATGGTATTGTTGGGGCCAAGGGAATAGGCCGTGAGGGTATAGGTGGTGGTCTGCGCAGGATAAACCTCGAGGCTGCCTGACGGTTCCACCGCCCCGATATCGGGCTCGATGCTGACACCGGTGAGCTGGAAATCATCGGTGTCCTTGCCGGTGATGCGCCAGTCGAGAACGCCGTATTCGTTACCCTGCTCATCCAGCCGGGATTCCCCGGTAAAGGAAATGACCGGCTTGCAGGATGCGAGCAATACCAGCGCAAAAAGGCCGAACACGCCAACACTGGCGCGATGAAAAAATGATCGATACATGGCTGCAGAATCCCAATCGTTCTTGTTGTCATAGCAGAAAGTCGTACAGCTTCATCGACGTTCAGGGAGTCTAGTATGAAGATTCACGATGTTGTAGCAGCATCCGATTGACGGTCATGCAATTGCTTGCAACACCCATAAACTGCAACACAGGCACGCTAAGGTGGTGACGCTTTTTACTTTCACCTCGATCCCTTTCAGGAGTTTCCCATGCGTCACCTGTTGAAGAGTGTCGTTGCCGGCCTGCTGCTGGTTACTGCACTGCCAGCCGCGGCGGATTACCGCCTCGATAATATTTACCGCCACAAGATCAAGTCATCCGATGCCATCCAGGTGGGCCCGCGCCCGTATTTTCTGGTCAATGACATGGACCCGAGCCGGCTAAAGTCCAAACTGGAAAGCTGCGCCAACGGCCCGTTCCAGCGCAGTGATTTTTCCATCGGCCATCGCGGTGCCCCGATGCAGTTTCCGGAACACACCAAAGAATCCTACGAAGCCGCAGCCCGCATGGGGGCCGGCATCGTCGAATGTGACGTGACCTTCACCAAGGACAAGGAACTGGTGTGCCGTCATGCTCAGTGTGATCTGCACACCACCACCAACATTGTCGCCACGGCTCTGGGCGCCAAGTGCACCACGCCGTTTTCGCCGGCGGAATTCGATGCCGATGGCAACCTGATCAAGCGCGCTTCCGCCAAATGCTGCGCCAGCGACATCACCCTGGAAGAATTCCGCACCCTGCAGGGCAAGATGGATGCGTCCAATCCCCGCGCCACCACACCACAGGAATACCTGGGCGGCACCGCCGACTGGCGCACGGATCTGTACGCGGGTCGCGGCACGCTGATGACCCACAAGGAAAGCATCGCGCTGTTCAAGAAGCTCGGCGTGAAAATGACACCGGAACTGAAATCACCGGAAGTGCCGATGCCCTTCGACGGTTTCAGCCAGCAGGACTACGCCCAGAAAATGATTGATGAATACAAGCAGGCCCGCGTGCCTGCCAGCCATGTGTGGCCGCAATCGTTCAACCTGGCGGATGTACAGTACTGGATCGAGCACGAGCCGCGCTTCGGCAGACAGGCCGTATTCCTGGATGGCCGCGACAGCACGCCGGCCTTCAATCACCGCGATCCCGCCACCTGGACACCGGGCATGCGTGAGCTGGCAGCCGATGGCGTGCAGATCATCGCACCGCCGATCTGGATGCTGGTGGAAGTGGAAAACGGTCGTATCGTGCCTTCCCGTTATGCCCGCGAAGCCAAAGCTGCCGGCCTCGACATCATCACCTGGTCGTTCGAGCGTGATGGTCCGCTGGCCAACGGTGGCGGCTATTACTATCAGACCCTGAACGGCCGCAATCCGAATCCGGACAGCGTCGAACCGGTGGTGATCAACAACGACGGCGACATGATGAATGTGCTGCACGTACTGGCCAAGGATGTCGGCGTAATCGGTATTTTCTCGGACTGGCCGGGAACCGTGACCTACTACGCCAGCTGCATGAAGCGCTGAATCGCGTCTGCCAGCCGGGGTGTCATGCCCCGGCTTTTTCATCCCCGCCTTTCACCCAGCCATTTTCAACGCCGGCAATTCTGCAATCCGTTCCCGCAGCCAGCAGTTGGCGGGATCATCTTCCATGTTTTCGTGCCAGTACATGTGCACCGCCAGATCTGGCAAGCCGACCGGCATGGGCCATACTTTCAGCGCCGCATCAAATCCTGCATGACGGGTCAGGCTTTCCGGCACCGTGAGCAGCATGTTGCAGTTGCTGATGGTGCGCCACGCCACAAAAAAATTCTGGCAGCGCATACCGATTTCCCGGTGCATGCCCAGCCGGCTCAACTCGAAATCTTCCACCGTGGGGCCACTACGCCGCGACGACACCACCACATGGCGCAGCTGCAGGTATTTTTCCAGGGTCAGGCCACCTCGCAGCAGCGGATGGCGCTTGCGTGACACCACCACAAAGCGGCTTTCCATCAGCTTGCGATGTCGGATTGCGGTGCCCACCGGCAACAGCACATCGAATGCCAGATCCAGCCGCCCGTTGGCCAGTTCCGCTTCCATATCCCGGCGCGCCGTGCGGATGCTGGCAATCTGGGTCAGAGGTGCCTGGGCTTCCAGCAGCGGCACCAGCTCGGGCACCAATACGGTTTCGACGATATCCCGCATCCCCAGCACGATCTGCTTGCGATTGGTAGCCGGATCGAATGCGGTGGGTGCCGCCAGCGTCTGCTGCAGCGCGGCCAGCGCATCCCGCACCGGCTGGATGATGGCGTGGGTCAGCGGCGTCGGCACCATGCGTTTGCCGGCGCGGATAAACAGTTGATCCCCATAGATATCCCGCAACCGTGCCAGGGCATGACTGACCGCCGGCTGGGTCAGATTCAGCACCAGCGCCGCCCGGCTGATCGACCCTTCCCGGTAAATCGCATCCAGTACCCGGTACAGATTCAGGTCCACCTTTCCTATATGCATGAAACTAATACCGCCTAATGAGCACTATTCATTGGCTTAATTATGCAGGCTTGTTTAGGCTAATTCAAAACCCCGACAGGAGCGCACCATGGAATTCAGCCACTCCCCCAAAGCCCAGGAAATGATGGCCCGCGTCAAAGCCTTCATGGACGAGCACATCACTCCCAATGAACGCGCCTATTACGAGCAGCTGGGCCCCGAGAATCCCGACTGGACCCAGTGGAAAGTCCAGCCGCTGATGGAAGAGTGGAAAGCCAAGGCCAAAGAAGCCGGCCTGTGGAACCTGTTCCTGCCGGATGAAGAATACGGTGCCGGCCTGTCCAACCGGGACTACGCGCCACTGGCAGAAATCATGGGGTATTCCCCGTTCGCCTCCGAAGCGTTCAACTGCAGTGCACCGGATACCGGCAATATGGAAGTGCTGGTGAAATACGGTTCCCCCGCGCAGAAAAAGCAATGGCTGGCACCCCTGCTGGAAGGCACCATCCGTTCAGTATTCTTCATGACCGAGCCGGGCGTCGCCTCCTCGGATGCCACCAACATGGAAGCCACCTGCGTCATCGACGGCGATGAAGTGGTCATCAACGGCCGCAAGTGGTGGAGTTCCAATGTCGGCCATCCCAACTGCAAAATCGGCATTTTCATGGGCGTGACCGATCCCAACGCAGCCCGCCATGCCCGCCATTCCATGGTGCTGGTGCCACTGGACACCCCCGGCGTAAAAATAGAACGCATGCTGCCGGTGTTTGGTCGTTACGACATGCCGGAAGGCCACGGCGAAGTCTCGTTTACCAATGTGCGGGTGCCGGTTTCCAACATCATCGCCGGCCCTGGCCGCGGTTTTGAAATTGCCCAGGGGCGCCTTGGCCCCGGCCGCATCCACCACTGCATGCGTCTGATCGGTGCGGCGGAGCGTGCGCTCAAGCATTTGTGCGAAAGGGCCACCAGCCGGGTCGCCTTCGGCCGTCCGCTGGCCAAGCTGGGCGGCAATCCGGACATCATCGCCAACTCCCGTATCGACATCGAGTGCGCCCGCCTGCTGACACTGAAGGCTGCCTATCTGATGGATACCGTCGGCGTGTTCGGTGCCATGACCGAAATCTCCGCCATCAAGGTGGTTGCGCCCAACGTCGCCCAGCGGGTGATTGATGCAGCGATCCAGATTCACGGTGGCGGCGGCGTCAGCGATGATTTTCCGCTGGCAGCCATGCACGGCTATGCCCGCACCCTCCGCCTGGCCGATGGCCCGGACGAAGTGCACCGCGGCCTGATCGCCAAGTTCGAGCTGAAAAAATACGCCTGATTGGCACCACTGGCAGAACCGCTTGCCACGGGCTGAGCGGTTCGGCCATTGCACTTTGCAATTTCATCACCGGCTGCACGCAAACATTCCGCCAGGCCAGCACCATGGGTAGAATCGGGGTTCATTTTGCCGCTTACGGCATTCAGACCTTAGAAAAACAGTGAACACATCAGAGGGATAAGCAACATGAACGAACAAGTGCTGGATCAGGCCGGAAAGGTACGCGAAGGCGAAGAGCTCGACGCCAACGTGGTCACCCGCTTCATCAAATCCGTGGTGCCGGACGTACAGGGCACCGCCCGCATCAAGCAGTTTCCTGGCGGCGCATCCAACCTGACCTATGCGATCTCCTTCGACAACAAGGAATACATCCTGCGGCGCCCACCGTTTGGCAAGAAAGCCAAATCCGCTCACGACATGGGCCGCGAATACCGCGTGATGAAAAAGCTCAAACCGGTCTTCCCGTATGTGCCGGACATGGTCGCCTTCTGCGACGACGAAAGCGTGCTCGGCTGCGAGTTCTATGTCATGGAACGCCTGATCGGCATCATTCCCCGCGCCGACATGCCGGAAGGCGTCAACCTGACCGCCGAACAGGGCCGCCAGCTGTGTGAAAACTTCTGGGATCGCCTGATCGAACTGCACAAGGTGGATTACAAAGCTGCCGGCCTGGAAGATCTGGGCAAAGGCGAAGGCTATGTGGTGCGCCAGATCGAAGGCTGGAGCAAACGCTACCGCGATGCCAAGACCCCCGACATGCCGGATTACGAAGACATCATGGCCTGGCTGCACGCCAACATGCCGGCGCAGGTGGGCGTGTGCGTAATCCACAACGATTACCGCCTCGACAACGTGGTGCTGGATCCGAACGATCCGACCCAACTGATCGGCGTGCTCGACTGGGAAATGGCGACACTGGGTGATCCGCTGATGGATTTCGGCAACACCCTGGCTTACTGGATCGAAGCCGGTGATCCGGAATCCATGCAGTTCCAGCGCCGTCAGCCCAGCCACATTCCCGGCATGATGACCCGCGCCGAAGTGGTCGATTACTACTGCGACAAGATGAACCTCAGCACCGACAATTTCCTGTTCTATCAGGTCTATGGCGTGTTCCGTCTGGGCGTCATCCTGCAGCAGATTTACTACCGTTACTATCACGGCCAGACCAAGGACCAGCGCTTCGCCAGCTTCGGCAAAATGGTGCAACTGCTGGAACAGCAGTGCCGTGACCTACTGAAAGGCAAACTCTGATCCCATGGCTGCAATTTACCTGATCCGTCACGGCCAGGCCTCGTTTGGCACCAGCAATTACGACCAGCTGTCGCCGCAGGGCCTGCTACAGGCAACAGCGTTGGGCAACAGCCTGCGCGAGCGCGGCATCCAGTTCGATGCCGTGTTCGCCGGCAGCATGCAGCGTCATGCCCAGACCGCGCAGAACTGCCTGACCGCAATGGACTGTCAATTGCAGCCGGAAATCGTGCCCGGCTTCAACGAGTACGATCATGAAGAAGTGTTTGCCCGTCACGTACCGGAACTGCAAAGCAAGGCGGAATTGAACCAGTATCTGGCCCGGTTCCCCAATCCGCACAAAACCTTTCAGATCGAATTCGAAAAAGCCGTGCGCCGCTGGCGCAGTGGCGAATTCGACAGCGACTACAGCGAATCCTGGCAGCATTTCCGCCAGCGCTGCCTGGATGCACTGGATGTGGTGCGCAACTGCCGGGCCAAGTCCATTGCCGTGTTTTCCTCCGGCGGCCCCATCGGCACCATTACCGGCCATGTGCTGGGCGTGCAGGATGACCACAGTGTCGAACTGACCTGGGCCATCATGAATTGCTCTATCACCAGCCTGCTGTTCAACCAGGAAAAAATCAGCCTGCGCTATTTCAACGATTTTGCCCATTTCGACAATGGCGAAAAGGCACTGTTGACTCACCGATAACGTGACAAGAGGTTCTGCTGCATGAACATGAAAAATCCCTTTGATCTGAGTGGCCGCATCGCCCTGGTCACCGGTGCATCCCGTGGCATCGGCGAAAGCATTGCGCGCCTGCTGGCCGCGCAGGGCGCCCACGTGATCGTTTCCAGCCGCAAGGTGGAAGACTGTCAGCGTGTGGTGGACGCCATTCAGACCGACGGCGGCAGTGCAGAAGCCATCGCCTGCCACATTGGCGAAATGGAGCAGATCAAAGGCATCTTCGAGCAGATCCGCAGCCGTCACGGCAAACTGAATATTCTGGTGAACAACGCGGCTGCCAACCCGTATTTCGGCCATGTGCTGGATACGGATCTGGCCGCGTACCAGAAAACCGTCGACGTGAATATTCGCGGTTACTTTTTCATGTCGGTGGAAGGCGGCAAACTGATGCGGGAAAGCGGTGGTGGCGCCATCGTCAACGTGGCATCGGTGAACGGCATCATCCCCGGTGCGTTCCAGGGCATTTATTCCATCACCAAGGCCGCGGTAATCTCGATGACCAAGACCTTCGCCAAAGAATGCGCGGGCGCCAACATTCGGGTCAACGCTTTGCTTCCCGGCGCTACTGACACCAAGTTTGCATCCGCGCTGGTGAAGAACGACGCCATTCTAAAACAGCTGATGCCGCATGTTCCCATGGGGCGGGTTGCGCAACCGGATGAAATGGCGGGCTCGGTACTTTATCTGGTATCCGACGCCGCCAGCTACACGACTGGCAGCTGCATCGTCGCCGATGGCGGCTACCTGATCGGCTGATCCTGGCAGGCGTCTGTCATTGCGGCAGACGCCACTTCAGCGTACGCGTCTACCCTCCTGCACACTTCCTGTCCTTTTAACAACCTTCCGCACTATTCCGTTTCACACTCAGAATCCAATCGAATAAACGACAAACCTTGTAACAGACCGGTGGATTGACGCATGCCCGCAACAGGCGCAGCATGAGCCTGCACATCCGCCACAACATGGAAGGAGGCAACACAATGAAAGTATCACTGGATCATAACGTGCTGTTCTGGTTAACCACGGACGCCGAACAGAAACTCATGGCACAACTGCATGAGTATCTCGACAACATGTATTTTGCGAACTGATCGGCAACACGAAAGAGCCCGCAATTGCGGGCTCTTTTTTATTGCTCGGCGATTAACGGCATCTGTTGCCGGTAGGCACCTGGCGATTCTCCGGTCCAGCGTTTGAATGCACGGTGAAAGGTACTGTCATCGGTAAACCCGATACGTTCGGCAATGCGGGTAATCGGTAGCGACGTATTCGCCAGCAGATCCACTGCGACATCCTGCCGCACCCGATCCAGCAACATCTGGTAATTCAGGTGGCGTTCCGCCAGTCTGCGCTGCAAGGTACGGCCAGAACAATTCATCCGTCGCGCCACGGCTTCCAGTGTGGGCAAACCTTCTTCCAGCATCGCCTCCACATGGGTGGAAATTTCCCGCGCAATGCGATCATTGGCACGCAGGCGCAGCAGCAGATCCTCGGCTTTTCTTTCTGACAATCTGAACGCATCTTCATCGGTCTGACCGGTGTGATAATCCAGGCTTTCGACTTTCACATCGAAACCGTCTTCAGCCTGACCAAAACGTACTGGCGTGGAATGAAACACATCCGCCAGCACATCATCCGGACACAGCTGCAGATGCTGCACATACACCACGCGCGGCACGCGCAATTCATCAAACGTCAGCTGGTTGGCCGCCATATACCAGCCCGCCAGCAGATGTTCCAGCACATGCCGGTGGGGGCGTCGGCGATGGGGATAACGCAGCCGGACTTTCAGCGCACCATCTTCGGTACGCAGATCCAGATTGATAAAGTCATAGGCCAATGGAAAATAACGGGTGAACGCGGCCATGATTTCGCGCACGTTGGGGCCCGCAATGGACAGCGCGCGAAACACACCGTCCGGCGGCGGAAATCCCGCCTGTCCCATACGCAGCCCGATGACGCTGTCGCCCGTCAGTGCTTCAGCGGCAACAAACGCCTGTTCAAACAGATTCAGCGGAACGCGTTCGTGAATCATGCCGTCGCGCCGCGAACGGATGCCCAGCGCAGCGCACAATGCAGATTCCGCGATGCCCTGGTGTTCTAGATAACGGTAAATAGCGTCGTACAATTCGAACGCCACGGTTGGTGCTGGCATTTTTATTTCCCTCTGGGTGACTCAAAAATTGGAGCGAGTCACCAAACATTTTTCTTCTTGTCTCAAGTGATTAGCCTTTCATCAAACCTGTCGCCGCACGTAAACACAAATTCATTTAGTGTGAACTTGATAACACAGGCGTGGCTTGACGGGCCTGACCGAGTATGACATGGCACTGTCGTGATTGGCCAGCCCCTGTATTGAACGGACAAATACAGCGGCAGTACTCTCGCTGCACTCAGTACTGATGCAGTACCCATGCGTTGTTGGCAACAAGCCATGCCGGGATGAATAACGACAAAAATAAATTCCAGCTCTGCACATAATGCAGGAGGCATTCTCGTGGTACACCATTCCTTTCATTTTCGTCATGCTCTATCAGTCTTCACTGCACTTGCCATCGCTGGTTGTGGTGGCGATTACAGTGGTGACCAGGATTCAACCGGATCCAACAGCGGTCGCAGTGTTACGGAAACCGAAACGCCCGGCGCTGATCCCCGTTCGACCGAAGACATCCTCGCCCAGTATTTTGCTACCCATATTGAACCGCAAATGCCGTTCTGTGGCACCTGCCATGCACCTGGCGGCATTGCCGATACGGAACTGGGGCGGCGCTTCATGCTGAACAATGGCAGCGATCATTACGATGCGTTTTATGCAGCCTGGGAAGCACTGGGCAAAGGTGTCGGCAGCAACAACATTCTTGCTTTCAACGCCGACAGCAACGTGCAGCACACCGGCGGCAAATCCTGGCCTGCCAATTCGCCTATCTACACGCACGTTGCCACCTTGCTGCTGTGCTGGGATCAGCCGGACAACTGTCCGCTTACTGAGAACGATGACGTCGGCGAAAACGAAGAGGAAACACCACCCACCGGCAATGGCAATCTGTTGCCACTGCTGGGCAGTTCACACGGCAACCACCTCTGGAACAGTTTCTGCGAAGACAACGATGATGACGCCCAATTGCCGGCCGACCCCCGCACCCTGATTACACCGGGCGTCAACGACGGGCGCGCGATTTTCTTCAATGCGTTTTATGAAGATTGCCACGTCAATCTGCCGGAGCAGGAACAGGCGCCAAAAACCTGCGGCGAATATCGCACCCGGGTTACCAAAGGCGATTACTTTGCCAACCAGCGCGCGGCCATGACGGATCTGGCTATTCCCGCCAGCACCATCAACAATCTGTGGAAACACTGGAAGCTGAGCGAGCGTCCGGACAATTTCGACGAACTGCTGACCGAACGTTACGGCTTCAACCCGGCGCCCTATCGCAATCCCTATCCACTGCCCGGTGAAGATCCGGTGTTGACCGATGGCGGTTCCGGCCAATTGCCCATGGGCCTGATTCAAGGCCGCGACGAACTGGGCAATTACAACGGCAAGATCACCATCAATTGCTACATCTGTCATGGCGGACAGATCGGTCACGCCAGCGATGGTCCGGGGCTGGGTCCAATTCCCGGTATGGGCAACACCAACACCGACATGATGATTCTGATGCGGGATCTGTCCAACGGACTGGTGGGTGCGCTGCCGATTTCACTTAATAACGTGCGCGGCACTTCCAATGCAGTTGGCGCCTTCGACATGCTGACCATGATCTGGGATGTGGACACCCTGTCGCTCGCGCCGAACCCGTTCAAGTTGCCGTTCACCCATTCCTATCACGGCAACCAGGACATGCCCAACTGGTGGAACGTCAGTCACCGTCCGCGCAAATTTTTCGACGGTGGTCTGTCGGTGGATGCCACCCGCATTGACATGGCAGCAGCGGATCAGCTGAATCTGTTGCGCAGCGGCGCATCCCGTCGCGCCGCGACCGAAGAACACGATCAGGATCTGCAGGCCTACGTGGATGCACAGGTGGCGCCGGTATTTCCCGCTGAAATCAATACGGCACTGGCCGAGGCAGGTGCCGTGATTTTCCATAACAAAAATCTGTGGGCCGATGGCGCCAACGCCGGCATTCCGCAGCCGCAAGGCAACGGCTCATGCGCCAGCTGTCATGGCGCCTACTCACCGCGCTACGTAAATGATCCTGCCTTCCTGGAAACACCCGCGCTCGAAGGTGTGGCCGGTTACATTGTGCCGCTCGACATCATCCAGACCGATCCTGCCCGCGCGCTGGCCATTACCAGTCAGGTGCGTGAAGTCTTCGCCAGTTCCTGGTGGGGTTACCCGGATGGTGCCGACGGCTATCAACCACCTGGCAGCAAAAATCCGCTGGATGAATATCTGGACGACATGGCGTGGCCGTTACTGAATCCGGATGGCCGTCCGGTGCAAGGCGCCTGCGGCTGGGCAGAAGACTTCGGTTATCTGGCACCGCCGCTGTATGGCGTGTGGGCGTCGTCACCGTACCTTCACAATGGCTCGGTTCCGACCTTGCGTCAGGTATTGAAACCCGCTGAACGTCCCGCCATCTGGAAGCGGCTGGATTCACCCACCGAAGGTCACATCAAAGGTTTCGACATGAGTCTTGCCGCGTATGATCTCGATGATCAGGTGGGCTGGCGCTATGTCGAATACTGCAGCAGCAAGGACACGCCGCTGGCAGAATGCGATCGCGATCATCGTGTGGTGAACAATCTGCTGTACCAGTTCATCGAATCAATCAAGGACAACTTCTGGCTGGCGGGTTTCATCAGCAAACCCTATCTGACCCAGAAGCAGATCGACGCCCGCAAGATTTTCAACACCCATGAATTCAGCAACGCCAACACCGGCCACGCATTCACGGATGTGTTGACGGAAGCGGAAACCCGCGCCGTGATCGAATACCTGAAAACGCTGTAACGTGATCGCTATGGTATTCAACCGCGCACAACAGGTCATCGGCATTCTGCTGATGCTGGTGACCTGCCAGCTGTCGGCACAACCGGGACAATCGGCACCGGCATTTTCCCTGCCCCGCCTCGACAACCAGCAGGTTCTGTCGCTGGCCAATCTGCGCGGTCAGGTGGTGTACGTGGATTTCTGGGCATCCTGGTGTCCGCCCTGCGCCGAATCACTCCCTGCACTGCAATCCCTCTACGAGGAATTGCAGCCGCAGGGATTCACAGTAGTGGCGATCAATCTGGATGAAACCGTGCTGCAGGCACAACGTTTTGTGCAACCGATGACACTGACCTATCCGATCCTGTTCGACGCCAACAAACAGACGCCACAGCAATACGGCATCACCGGCATGCCCACCGCGTTTCTGCTGGATCGTCACGGCAACATCCATTCCCGTCACACCGGATTTGATCCGGCTGAACAAACGCAACTCAAACAACAGATACAACAACTCCTGCAGGAGACTTCATGGCAAGAATCATTCTGATACTGGGCTTCATCACCCTGGGGGGATGTAGCACAGCGCCCGTCAATGCGTGGGATCGCGGCAATCTCACCCGCACCGACATGCAATGGCAGCCCGATCCTTTGCAGTCCTCACTGCACGATCATATTCACAACGCCAAAGAAGCGGCCGCCGGTGGCATAGGTACCGGCGGTGGCGGCTGTGGCTGTTACTGATCCGCACAAGGAATTTTCCGCAACATGACAACAACAAAAAAATCGCCGTGCAGCAACAGCCTCGCGGCACTCACAGGTGCTGCACTGGCACTGCCCGCCATTGCCCAGCTGGCTCACGCCGAAACAGCACCTAACCGTTCCGAATTCGGCTACCGCTATTCGCAATACCAGGAAGACGATGTTGCCACCAGCAAGGTACTGGTAGGTGATAACGAACGTTACGAAGTGGACAATCACCAGTTCCGTCTGGTGGCCCCGATCAATCGTCAGCTGGCCGTCAGTGTTGAAGCCGCCTACGAAACCATGTCCGGCGCATCCGCTTACGGCACTGCACAAACACCGGACGGCGATACTGCGCTGATCATGAGCGGCGCCAGCATCGACGACAACCGCACCGACCTGCTCGCCACACTGGCGCACTATCGCGACGATGGCAAAACCAGTGCATCCGTCGGCTATTCCCGCGAGAAGGATTTCGAAGCGCTCAATGCCGGCGTCGAGCGGGAACAAATGAGCGCTGATCGCCTCACCACCTATTCTGGCGGCATCGGTTTTTCCCTTGATGAAATCGAGCCAGAGCAGGAAGACGGCATCAATCGCGTACTCGCCGAAGACAAATGGTCGGTCAACGGATTTGTTGCCATCGCCAACGTACTCAGCCCAGTTTGGCAGGTGCAGGGTGGATTGTTTGCGGCGCTGCACGATGGCTTTCTGTCCGATCCCTACAAGGCGCGGGACATTCGCCCGGATGAACGGCAGGCCTGGGGATTCACAGCACGCTCCCGCTATTTTCTCAAACCCGTCAACGCGGCCCTGCATGCCGACTATCGCTTTTTCAGTGACGACTGGGGCATCGAGGCGCACACGGTGGAACTGGCCTGGCATCAAACCCTGAGCAATCACCTGCGTGTAGTGCCGCAACTGCGGTATTACTCCCAGAGTCAGGCGGATTTTTATGTGGACAGCGACGATCCCGCCAATACCGGCTATCAGTCGTCGGACTATCGGCTGTCACCGTTCGGCGCACTGACCTACGGACTCAGCGTGATCCTGCAGCAGGCGGATTACCGCATCACGCTGCACGGCGAGCAGTACGAAAGCGATGGCAATCTGGCACTGAAAAATGTCGACGTTGAAAATCCCGCTCTGGTAAGTTTCACCCTGTTGACTGTGGGAATCGACTTCCAGTTCTGAACGGGATTTTACGTGGATATTTGCCGACATCAGTTTCAGGCCATGGGTTCACCCTGCAGCGTGCTTGTGTATGCGCCCACCCAGGCGCAGGCACAGGCCGCCGCGCTGCAGGCCGAAGCCGAAGTGCGCCGGCTGGAACAGAAATATTCCCGCTACCGGGATGACAGCGTCACCGCCGCCATTCACCGCAATGCCAAAGCGGGTGTGTCCACACCACTGGATGCCGAAACCGCTGCACTGCTGCACTACGCCCACACTGCGTGGGAACAGAGCGACGGCCTATTCGACATCACCTCGGGCCTGCTGCGCCGCGCCTGGGATTTTCGCAGCGGCTCCCTGCCGTCCCAACAGCAGATTGATGCCCTGCTCCCGCGTATTGGCTGGGACAAGGTGTCGCTCGACAATAACCAGATCCGCTTTCAGCAACCGGACATGGAAATCGATTTTGGTGGCTTCGTGAAGGAATATGCCGCCGACAGCGCTGCGGCAATCCTGCAACAGCACTGCATACAACACGGCCTGGTGGAACTGGGTGGCGATATCCGCGTGGCGGGACCACATCCCGACGGTCGCCCCTGGGCTATCGGCATTCGCCACCCGCGCATACCGGGACAGGTGCTCGCCACCCTCAATCTGACCCATGGTGCGCTCGCCAGTAGCGGCGACTACGAGCGCTGCATCCTCCACAACGGCAAACGCTATGGCCACGTATTGAATCCGAAAACCGGCTGGCCGGTGTCTGGCCTGATCGCCGTCAGCGTGGTGGCCGATCACTGTCTGCTCGCCGGCAGCGCCACCACCCTCACGCTGCTGCGCGGCAACTACGGCATCGCGTGGCTGGAACAACAGGGCCTGTCCTGGCTGGCGATGGATGACGTCGGCCAGGTGTACGGCACCCTGGCTGATCCGGTATCATGCGCCCATGTCTGAATCTGCCAGCCAAACCCGCCATATCTTTTCCGTCTCGGAACTCAACAGCGCCGCCAAGCGTCTGCTGGAAGGCCAGTTTCCTGCGGTCTGGATTGAAGGCGAGATTTCCAACCTGGTGCAGCCGCGCTCCGGCCATCTGTATTTCACCCTGAAAGATGACAACGCCCAGATTCGTGCCGCCATGTTTCGCGGCAACAACGTGCATCTGAATTTCCGTCCCAAAGACGGCGTGCAGGTGCTGCTGCGCGGTCGCCTCAGCCTGTACGCACCTCGCGGTGATTACCAGCTTATCGTCGACCAGATGGAAGAAGCCGGCCTGGGTGCCTTGCAGCGGGCCTTTGAACAACTCAAGGCGCGACTGCAGGCAGAAGGCCTGTTCGACGACAGCCGCAAGCAACCAGTACCGCTGCGCCCTGCCCGCATCGGTGTGGTGACGTCCCCCACCGGCGCGGCGATCCACGACATTCTCACGGTTCTGCAACGGCGTTTTCCGCTCACCGAAGTCATCGTCTATCCCACCCTGGTCCAGGGTAACGAGGCACCAGCCCAGATCTGTGCCGCCATTGCCAAGGCCAACGCCCGCAACGAATGTGATGTGCTGATCGTCGGGCGCGGCGGCGGCTCACTGGAAGACCTCTGGTGTTTCAACGACGAAAAAGTCGCCCGCGCCATCGTCGCCAGCCGCCTGCCCATCGTGTCGGCAGTGGGTCACCAGATCGATTTCACCATCGCGGACTTTGTTGCCGATTTACGCGCACCAACGCCTTCAGCGGCGGCTGAACTCCTGAGTGCCGACGCGGATGAATTGCTGAATACGCTGGACGGTTACGAACGCTGGCTGGAAGACTGGATCACCGATCTGATCGAACGCAAACGGGAACAGCTGGGCTGGCTGACCCGCCAGCTCAAACACCCGGGCAAGCGGCTGGAAGAACACAACCAGCGCCTGGACGAACTGGAACTGCGGCTTCGCCAGGCCATCCAGCGCAATCTTCAATTGCACAGCAGCAAGCTGGGCACCCTGCAGGCACGGCTGCAATCACGCACACCCCAGCACGCGCTCAACCTGTATGCGCGCCGCCTCGACACCCTGGCCATCAATCTGCAGAAAAGCATGACGCAAACCCTGCGCAACCAGACCCGCGACATCGCCCATCTTGCGCAACGCCTGAACACCGTCAGCCCACTTAACACCCTTGGTCGGGGCTATGCGATCCTGCAAACCGACGACGGTGCCGTGGTGCAGAATGCCAGCACGGTAAGCGTTGGCCAGACCCTGCAGGCCCGCCTGCATCAGGGTGAATTGCAATGCCGGGTCGAGTCGATTACACCGCCGAAATCCCCGTGATTGTGGGGCCTGTGGAATCCCGCTATCCTTCCCGCATTGAACCTTCCCGCATTCAACGGACGCCCACTGCACGGACCATCGCCCCATGAATCACCCCCGCTCATCCGCCACGCTCAAATCCGACATTGAAAATGCGCCGGAATATGTCGATGTCATTTTGTGGCACCGGGTTGCCCTGGTCGTCGGCGGGCTGGTTGCTGCCCTTGCGGGCCTGGCATTCGTTCTGTTTCAGTGGCTGGCAAATCCGGATAGCGATAGCACCGCACCCGCTCTTGATCCCAACCGGCTGGCACCACCCGCGGCCATTGCAGAAACCACACCGCCTGAGCCCGTTATCGCGGCCGAATCTGCGGCTGTGGCGGCACAACCGGACATCGCGATCCAGCCCACCGAAACGGCACCTGCCCCGCAGCCTTCCGCACCCGCCGAAGAGCCATCCACTGCATCGGTAGCGCAACCCGCAACTCCCATTGAAACCGGTTCACCCGCAACTGCCAAGCCCCAAGGCAGCTCGCAACGCTTCACGGTAACCACGAAAATCCTGTCACCGGTGATCAAACGGGCGGTGCTGACCGACACCATGCGCGGCCGCGAGCCAGGCACTGCATTGCGCAGCACCCAGGACCTCATCGAACGTGGCAGCTTTGGCCTGTTCCAGTTTGTGGAAATCCGTGGTCGTGCCGGCGATACGCTCACCTATCTGTGGAAGCGCGACGGCAAACACTATGCGAAGGTGAAAATCCCGGTGGGCGCGGACAAGTGGCGCAACTACTCCAGCAAGAATTTCACGCCACGCCTGCACGGCCAATGGCAAGTGGACGTGATCGACAGCAAGGGTATCCTGCTGGCACGCTCCCGCTTCTATCTGGGGGAATGAAATGATTCAGTGCGTCGCACCGTTGGCGGCGTGCTGCAACAGATCCATCACCATCGCACCCGCCTCCTGCTCGTCGGCACCGTAGATGAGCAGGCCATCTTCGTGACCCGTCATCGCGATCACGCCACAGGTTTCCGCCCGACTTTGCACCAGCGCCTGCACGGCACTGGCCATCTGCGGCGTGCCATAGGCAATGTCCGGCGCCGTCAGCATCAGCTGTAACGCCTCAGCCCGTCGCCAGATCACCGGGCAATGCACATGCATCACGCAATTCACATCATCGCGGCAAGCATAAATGCTGGCGTGGGTCAGTGCTTCAGACGAGGGAGGATGAACACCACTGGCGGTGAGCGCGTTGCGCGCCAGATCGAAGTCCGTGACCTCGGCATAGTGATCACGACACAGCAACGGCAAATGGCCGGTCTGGGTCGCGGAAATGACAAAGGCGTTGGTGCCCGGGTGTGCACGGCCGCTGATATTGCCATAACCCAATCCGCCGTAACGGGCCGGGTCCTGACCAATCAGCCCAAGCCGATACAGGTAACAGCGCCAGTAATTCAGTTCGGCAAAACGGTCATACGCAGGCGCAGCGCCCGGACTGAACGCCAGCTGGTATTTGATGACTCCTTCCTGTTCCGTCATCGTGCACGCCTCCGATTTGTGCCTGTCCCACATTGTGCGGGCTATCCCTGCATCAGGCAATCAACCAATCGCCGAACGCCTGATCAGAACCGCTTCTTGTTCTTCTTTTTCTTTTCCGCTTTCTTGTGGTGGGACACCATCCGCTGCTTCTTGTAAATCTGACGCGGCGTCAAGGTGTTACGCTTGCCGGCATAGGGATTGTCGCCGGTCCTGAACTCGATCCGGACCGGCGTGCCTTCCACATCGAGGATCCGACGGAAGGTGTTTTCCAGATAGCGCTTGTAGGAGTTGGGAACACTCTCGGTCTGGTTGCCATGGATCACGATCAAGGGCGGATTGCTGCCGCCCATATGGGCATAGCGCAGCTTGATGCGACGCCCGTTAACCATGGGCGGCTGATGATCCTGCAGGGCATCTTCCAGAATCTTGGTCAGGTAGGGCGTCGACAGCTTCTTGAAGGCACACTGGTAAGCCTTCTCGATCGAGGCATACAGTTCGCCCACACCCGTGCCATGCAGTGCCGAAATGAAATGAATCTTGGCGAAATCGACAAAGCCAAGGCGCCGCTCGATATCGGTCTTCACCTTCTGCTTGTCATCCTGGGTCATGCCATCCCACTTGTTGAGAGCAATCACCAGGGAACGGCCGGTTTCCAGCACAAAGCCCAGCAGGTGCATGTCCTGGTCCACCACGCCTTCACGGGCATCCAGCACCATCACCACCACATGGGCATCTTCCACCGCCTGCAGGGTCTTGATCACCGAGAATTTTTCGACCGCCTCGAACACCTTGCCACGACGCCGCACCCCGGCGGTGTCGATGATCGTGTAATGCTTGCCATGGCGCTCGAACGGAATGTACACGCTGTCACGGGTAGTGCCGGGCATGTCATACACGATGACCCGCTCTTCCCCCAGCATGCGATTAACCAGGGTGGACTTGCCCACGTTGGGTCGGCCGACGATCGCCATCTTGATGCCGGTTTCGACATCCTCACCCAGGTCTTCGATGCTGGGCTGCTGGGGCAGATCGGCAAACACCGCGTCCATAAGCTGGGTGACACCCCGGCCGTGTGCCGCTGCGATACCGAACGGTTGACCCAAGGCCAGGGCATGGAAATCCAGCAGCACCAGATCCTCGTTCTGACCATCGACCTTGTTCACCACCACGTACACCGGTTTCTGCCGGGTGCGCAGATGGAGCGCCAACTGCTCGTCCACCGGTGTCAGGCCCACCTGGGCATCCACCATGAACAGCACAGCGTGGGCCTCTTCCACCGCCTGCAGCGACTGGTTGCGCATGTGCAGGTCGACGCCCTCTTCATCCCCGGTGATGCCGCCGGTATCGATCACGATGAACTGATGTTCGCCCCAGGCTGCGTCGCCGTACTGACGATCACGGGTCAGACCCGGCATATCCGCCACGATGGCGTCCCGGGTTCTGGTCAGACGGTTGAACAGTGTCGATTTGCCCACATTGGGGCGGCCCACCAGGGCGATGACCGGTTTCATTCTTTCTCGATAACCTGATAGGCAGCCAGTTCGCCACCATTGGCCTGGACGTAGACGATATCCTGATACACCACTGGCTCGGCACGCAAGCCTTCATCCAGGTTGGGCTTGCGCACGACCGCCCCCAGCTTGGAACCCGGCGCCGGGCGCCGCTGCACACCCACTTTCACCCGGGCGACAAAACTGCCGTCCCGGTAGGACAGCCAGTGCAGGTAACCTTCGAAATCCCCCACCACCAGGTAGCGGTCATAGGCGGTTGGCGCAGACAGGCCGCGGCCGCGCAGCGCTTCCTGCTGCCACAGATCACCGCCGGACGGGGATTCCATTACATGGATAACACTCTCATCATCAACCACATACAGCTGACTGAGGAATTCTGAAACGCCGCTGAAAGAGGACAGCTTGCGCTGCCACAGCAGGCGTCCGGAGGGAATATCGATCGCCGCCACGCTGCCCTGATAGGTGGCCGCATAGACGGTCTTGTCAGACACCCAGAAACGGCCGTCCAGATCGATCAGACGTTCCAGTTCGGAGCGGCCGCGGGCCTCGCCGATCACCCGCTCCCAGGCCACAAAGCCGGTGCGGGTATCCAGCGCCGCCAGCTTGCCGTTGGCAAAGCCTGCCAAGGTCGCACCACCGATCACCACCGGGCTGCTTTCGCCCCGCAGCGTAAGAATCGGAATCGAGGTATCAAAAATCCAGGCGACCGAACCGTCCTCGCGATTCAACCCGTGCAGACGGCCGTCGATGCTTTGCACCACGATACGGTCAGGCCCCATGGCCGGCGCCGACATGATCTGCCCGCCAACCGCCTTTTCCCACAACAGGGAACCATCTTCCTCGCTGTACACCAGCACTTCGCCGTTGGCAGTACCGATGGCCACCAGGCCATAGCCGGCACCCACACCACCGCTGATGGCGCGCTCGACGTCCAGGGACCACGCCTTGCTGCCGGTTTCACGATCCAGTTTCACCAGCCGACCGGACGCCGACGCCGCAAACACCCAACGCTCGGTGACCGCTGGCCGCAGACTCAGGAAGGCGCCATCCACGCCCTGCCCAACCTGGGTAGCCCAGAGCTTTTTGACAGTCGCGGTGCTCTTGAAGGACGGCAGCGGTGACGGCTCGATGACGTTGTCGTCATCATTGCTGCAACCGGCCAGCAGAAACGGAATCAGAAGTACCAGAAACCAATATCGCATTACTTGTCAGCCACCAACAGGTTGTCGTGTTTGATCTTCAGGATCGGGCGCCCTGCACCTTCGCCCTTCGCCGCACTCAGTTCCATCGCTTTCTTGTAGGCCGCCAGTGCCTGCTCACGCTGACCTGACTGCAGATAGACGTCGCCACGGACTTCTTCGTAGGCATCCGCCTGCACACCGGGTTTCACCGCATCCAGCTGTTTGAGTGCCGCATCGTAATCGCCCTTGGCTGCCAGGGCGCGCGCCAGACGCAGGTTGATCACCAGGCCAATCCCTTCGCTGCGGGTATGTTCCTTCGCCCACTGCAGTTCGGCCACGGCCTCGTCCAGCTGCTTGCTGATGACATGCTCACGGGCCAGCATCAGGGCTGCAAACACGCCGTATTCGCTATTGCCGAAATCTTCCTTCAGCTGACCGCCCAGGTGTTTAAACGTCGCCAGGTGGCCTTCCAGTTCGGCGGTCTTGTCTTCCAGACGATCCTGCTGCACCAGACCAGCCGCTTCCACCATCTGGGTATACAGCGCTGCACCGGCTTCACCGGTTGCGCGCTTGTTCTGGTTCCACAGCTGCCAACCCAGCACGGCACTGATAGCAACGACAATGCCGATCAGCACGCTGTTGCCGTGGGTCTTCCACCACTTCTTGATGACTTCGATTTGTTGTTCTTCTGTTGTGTAGACGTCCACCGGTTTTACTCCTGAGCTGAGGCAAGTTCAGCAAAAAAGGTTTTTAATTGAGTCTGTTGCAGCGTGATTTGTTCCCGCGCTTCGCGCAGGAACTTGATGCTGACCTGCTGTTGCTGGATTTCGGATTCACCCAGAATCAAGGCGAAGCGTGCACCCACATCGTCGGCCCGCTTCATCTGTTTCTTGAATTTGCCGCCACCGCAGTGGCACAGCACTTTCAGCGCCGGCACCTGATCACGCAGGCTTTCCGCCAGCAGCAAGGCCGCGCCAGCATCTTCGGATACCACATAGACATCCGGGGCTGGGGTCAGATGCTTCACTGCGCCGGCCACGTCGAGCAGCAGCACCAGTCGTTCCATCCCCATGGCGAAACCGACAGCGGGAGTCGCCTTGCCGCCAAGCTGCTCCACCAGGCCATCATAGCGGCCGCCGGCACACACGGTTCCCTGGGCGCCCAGGGAACTGGTGACCCATTCGAACACGGTCTTGCAGTAGTAATCCAGCCCCCGCACCAGGCAGGGATTGATTTCGAACGCCACGCCAGCTGCCGTCAGCATGGCTTGCAGCTGCTCGAAATGCTCACGGGATTCGTCATCCAGATAATCGAGCAGGCTGGGCGCGTCCTTGAGTACGGCCTGGGTGCCCGGATCCTTGGAATCCAGCACCCGCAGCGGATTGGATTCCAGCCGACGCTTGCTGTCTTCATCCAGCTGTTCGCGATGTGTATTCAGGTGGTCCACCAGGGCCGCACGATAGTTGGCCCGGGCCTGGTTTGAACCAAGGCTGTTCAGCTGCAGGGTGACATGATCGGCAATACCGAGTTCGCGCCACAGGCGGGCGGTCATGATGATCAGTTCGGCATCGATGTCCGGGGTGGCAATCCCGAAGGTTTCTACCCCGATCTGGTGAAACTGGCGGTAGCGGCCTTTCTGCGGCTTTTCATAGCGGAACATGGGGCCGGTGTACCACAGACGCTGAACCTGATTGTACAGCAGGCCGTGTTCTTCACCGGCACGCACGCAGCTGGCGGTACCTTCCGGACGCAGGGTCAGACTTTCGCCGTTGCGGTCCTCGAAGGTGTACATTTCCTTTTCGACGATGTCGGTCACTTCGCCGATAGAACGCTTGAACAGGTCAGTGTACTCAACGATCGGCATACGGATTTCGCCGTAGCCGTACTGGTTCAGCAGCTGGCGCACGCGGCTTTCCAGAAACTGCCACACCGGGGAGTCTTTCGGCAAAATGTCATTCATGCCGCGAATGGCTTTGATGCGCTGACTCACGCTTGAATCCTTAGAAACAGGGGCGAAACGCCGGAATACTGAGTTCGGGGGGAAGGAGTGGGTCACCGTTTCGGCAACGACAGGCGCCCTGCCCCCGGCAAAGCGCCCGATTATACGTCAGATCAAACGCCCAGTGTTATCTTTGCCGGCGCGTTTTCAGGGTCCGCTTCCAGTTCGGCAACCCGGGCCCGGATGGTGCGCTCCATTTCCGCAACCAGATCCTCCGGCGTCACCTTGTGGCTGGGTTTGCCGTCGCGGTAGATCAGGTTGTTGGGGGTGCCACCGGTCAGGCCGATATCCGCTTCCTTCGCTTCACCGGGGCCGTTCACGATGCAGCCGATGATGGCAACGTCGAGGGGCGTCTTGATGTCTTCCAGGCGGGACTCCAGCGCGTTCACGGTGGAAATCACGTCGAAGTTCTGCCGTGAGCAGCTGGGACAGGCGATGAAATTGATACCCTTGGTGCGCAGGCCCAGGCTCTTGAGGATATCGAATCCGACCTTGACCTCTTCTACCGGGTCAGCCGCGAGGGAAATCCGCAGGGTGTCGCCGATGCCTTCCATCAGCAGCGCCCCCAGGGCGATGGCAGACTTGACGGTACCGGAGCGCAGGCCACCCGCCTCCGTCACCCCCAGGTGCAGGGGATTATCAATCTGGGACGCGATCAGACGATACGCCGCCACGGTCATGAAAACGTTCGAGGCCTTCAGGCTGAGCTTGAAGTTCTGGAAATCCAGCCGATCGAGGATATCCACGTGACGCATGGCGGATTCCACCAGCGCTTCCGGTGTGGGCTCGCCGTATTTCTTCTGCAGGTCCTTTTCCAGGGAGCCGGCATTCACACCGATCCGGATCGGAATGTTCTTGTCGCGGGCCGCATCCACCACTGCACGCACGCGATCTTCGCGACCGATATTGCCGGGATTGATACGCAGACAATCAACGCCTCTTTCCGCTACCGCCAGCGCGATCTTGTAGTCGAAATGAATATCAGCCACCAGCGGTACATTGACCCGCTTGCGGATTTCACCAAATGCATCCGCCGCTTCCATGGAGGGCACCGACACCCGCACGATATCCACGCCCGCGTCTTCCATGCGACGGATCTGGCCGACGGTTGCATCCACATCACAGGTTTCGGTATTGGTCATCGACTGGACGCTGATGGGCGCATCGCCGCCAACGGGAACATTGCCCACCATGATCTGGCGGGATTTACGACGCTTGATGGGGGATTCACAGTGCATGACAGACTCCTGACCGGTGCGAGCGGTATCTTACGGATTCCGGCGATCCTTGGCTATTGACCCAGGGTTAGCCGCACCACTTTGCGATCAGGCCGGGTGGTGAAGGCAACCGGTTCGTGGTTGTATTGTACCGCGACCACGTCGCCATTACCCAGCTTGACGTTGATAGGGGTAGCGGCACGCAGATTGACTTCCTGACCCGCCCGCTTGAGCGAGGAAAACACCAGATCACCCTTGCCGTCCCGCACCTCGACCCAGCACTCACCACTGAAACGCAGATTGACCAGGCCAGTAGCACCATCCGCCGCAACCGGGCTAACGCCACTCGCGGCGGGTTCTTCAGTGACGGGTAGCGGCGCAGCTTCCGCCGGAATGGTAACCACTGCGGGCGACTGTTCCACGACCGCCAGCTCGGCAGCCGTCATGGCAGGCTCGGCCGGAACCGGAACCTCGGCTTCTACGGGCTCATCAGGCAGTGGTTCCGCAGCGGCTTCCGCCAGGGTCTGCAATTCTGCATCCGTATCAGCGGAACGGGACACAACCACAGGGGGATTGACCGCCTCGTCCGGCGCAACCGGCTGCTGATCGGCCTCCGCCAGCGCAGGTTCCATTTCCGGCGCCTTGTCACCGGACAGGCTGAGCCACACGCCCAGCACAACGATCACCACCGCCACAACCGCCATCATGACATTGCGCAGACCGCTGCGATTGTCGCGCACCATCGCCGGGGCGACCGGCTCTACCTTGGCTTCGCGCACATGACCGGTAATCGCTTCATAGCCGCGCACCAGATCATCCCCGCTGATACCCAACAGGCGGGCATAACTGCGCAGGTAACCCTTCACAAAAGTAGCGTTGGGCAGCATGCGGTAGTCATCGGCTTCGAGCGCGCGCACCACACCAGGGGAAAGATTCAGGTTTTCCGCCACCTGCGGAATCTCCAGCTGACGCTCTTTGCGCGCCTTCTGCAGACGCTCGCCAGGGGAAACCGCCAGCAACTGGTCCTGGCCGGACTGGACGGAATTGGCTGCAGGCTTACCGGGAACTGCCGTCATGATCCACTCGCTGCCCTGTAGGCCTGATACTCCGGCGAACCGGGGAAGAGATTGCGCAATGCCAGCTCATAGCTGGCTACCTTGTTCTTGTCGCCCAGAATGCGCTGCAGACGGATACCCAGCCACAGCTGACGGGGATTCGGTGGTGACAGCTTTTCAAACCGTTCCAGATAACGCAGTGCATTCAGGTTGTCACCCTGCTCAAAATACAGATGCGCCAGCTCCAGCAACGCGACCGGCATGTTCGGATTGAGTTTAAGTGCCCGCTCGAACGACTTCTGCGCCTCGGCAACATTGCCTACCCGCTGATACGCAAGCCCCAGGTTTTCAAACGCGGTGAAGCGGCGATCGTAACGATAATCCTTGGTGACACGTTCCAGCTGTTCCACTGCCTCTTCGAAACGGCCCTCAGCAAACAGAAACGCTGCATAGTTGTTGCGGGCGGTCGAAAAATCGGGGTTGCTGGACAGCGCTCGCTTGAAATGCTTTTCTGTCTGATCCTTGTCGCCTTCAATGCTGTAGAACAGCGCCAGTCCGTTATTGACGCCCGGATCATTCGGAGCGATGTCATAGGCACGGTTCAGGGTCCGGTGAGCATTGCTCATCTGACGATTCTGCAGATACATCATCCCGGCTTCGACATACGCCTTGACAGCCTTTTCGGGATCCTTGTTCTGGGCCAGACGATTGTTGGTTTCCGTAACACAGCCGGCCAGCAACAGACAGGCCGTGGCCAGCAAAATAGACAGACGCCGTTGAAGCGGGCTGTGTTTAAACATCAATTCACCTGTGAGCGCTCACGTCCTGGAGAGGGATCTTGTTCTGCTTCTCTTGAATTTTCTGCTGCCACTGGGCAGCACGGCGGGTGCGATCCTGCACCTGACCCACCAACTGACCACAGGCAGCATCGATATCATCGCCGCGAGTGGTGCGCACGGTGGTCACGAAACCTGCTTTCTGCAGGCACTCCTGAAAAGCCCGGGTCCGCAGACCATTGGGGCGACGGTAACCGGAACTCGGGAACGGATTGAACGGTATCAGGTTTATCTTGGACGGTACATCCTTCAACAGTTCAATCAGCTGCTCGGCATGTTCGAATTTATCATTCACGCCTTCGAGCAACACATATTCCATGGTGACCCGGCGGCTGTCGTCGAACTTGCGCACATATTCGCGACAGGCAGCCATCAACTCGCTGAGCGGATATTTGCGATTCACCGGCACCAGCTCGTTGCGCAGCTCGTCATTGGGGGCATGCAGGGACACCGCCAATGCCACATCGATCCGGTCATAGAGTTCGTACATCTGCGGCACGATACCGGAAGTACTCAGGGTCAGACGTTTCTTCGCCACCCCGTAACCCAGGTCGTCCTTCATGATCTCCATCGCGGTGATCACGTTTTCAAAATTCAGCAGCGGCTCGCCCATACCCATCATCACAATATTGGTGACATGGCGATGACCGCGATTGTCCGGCACGCCGAACGACTTGTGCGCAACCCAGGCCTGACCGACGATCTCGGCCACTGTCAGGTCCCGCTGGAAGCCTTGCTTGCCGGTAGAGCAGAAACTGCAATCCAGCGCGCAACCCACCTGAGATGACACACACAGGGTGCCGCGATCACCATCGGGAATGAATACGGTTTCGACGCAGTTGCCGTTGTCCAGACGCACCACCCACTTGCGGGTGCCATCCTGGGAAAAGGATTCCAGTTCCACCTGGGGGCCACGGATTTCCGCCAGCTGTTCCAGCTTGCTGCGCAGGGCCTTACCCAGATTGGTCATGGCTTCAAAGGTGTCCGCCCCGAAAAAATGAATCCATTTCATGACCTGATGGGCGCGAAAGCGTTTCTCGCCGATGGATTCGAAAAAATCCTCCATCTGGACCCGGCTGAGCCCAAGCAGGTTGACCTTTTCTGATGTGGATGCGGACATAATAACACTCTCACTTTTGCGACAAATGGAGCCATGAATGCTCCATTTGTCTACAAGTCTAGCAGTGATCGACGATTAGCGGCTGCGCGGGCACAGCTCGCTTTCAGCGAAGAAGTAGGCGATTTCACGGGCTGCAGAGGCCGGAGAATCTGAACCGTGCACTGCGTTGGCGTCGATGCTTTGAGCGAAATCGGCACGGATGGTTCCAGGAGCCGCTTTCTTCGGGTCAGTGGCGCCCATCAGTTCGCGGTTCATGGCGATGGCGTTTTCACCTTCCAGCACCTGCACCAGCACCGGGCCAGAGGTCATGAAGCTGACCAGATCCTTGAAGAAAGGACGCTCTTTGTGCTCGGCGTAGAAACCACCGGCGACCTTGTCGGACAGGTGAACCATCTTGGCCGCAACGACCTGCAGGCCGGCTTTTTCGAAGCGGGTCAGGATTTCGCCAACGACGTTTTTGGCAACCGCGTCAGGCTTGATGATGGACAGAGTGCGTTCTACCGCCATGATAATCTCCAAAGTGCTGATTTAATTGAGGAATAAAAAATGGATGCGGCATCAGTGGCTGGGCCGGCCGCCGGGACGCCGCGATTATACGCAGGTTTGATCCGCTTGAATACGGCGCGGACAGGCGCTTTCAGGCGCTCCGCAAGCGCTTGACCGTCGTGACCACCGCTTCGACGGCAAAGGCCACCTCCTCTGGCGTGGTAAACCGCCCCAGGGAAAACCGGATCGACGCCAGCGCCAGATCATCCGGCACACCCAGCGCCTTGACCACAAAGGAAGGCGCCACCGTGGCGGAGTTGCAGGCGCTGCCAGAGGAAACCGCAATATCCCGCAGCGCCATCAGCAGGGTTTCGCCATCGACCCCGGCAAACGACACATTGAGAATGCCGGGCACACGCTGTTCGGGATGGCCATTCAGGCAGACACCGTCCAGCTGCTGCAAGCCGTGCCACAACTGTTGACGCAATCCGGTCAGGCGTTCAGCCTCGGCAGCCATTTCAACACCCGCGATAGCAAAGGCTTGCCCCATGCCGACGCATTGATGGGTCGCCAGGGTACCGGAGCGCATACCGCGCTCGTGCCCGCCCCCATGAATCTGGGCAGCGATGCGCACCTGGGGCTGGCGCCGCACATACAAGGCACCGATGCCCTTGGGACCATAGACTTTGTGGGCCGACAGCGACAGCAGGTCAACCGGCAACTCCGCCAGATTGATCGGCAGCTTGCCGGCGCTCTGGGCAGCATCCACATGGAACAGGATGTCCCGGGCACGGGTGATGGCGCCGATCGCCGCCAGATCGGTGACGGTGCCGATTTCATTATTCACGTGCATCAGGGACACCAGCACGGTGTCCGGCTCCAGGGCGGCTTCCACCTGTTGCGGGGTGATCAGGCCATCAGAGCCTGGCTTGAGATAGGTGACACGACAGCCTTGTTCTTCCAGGTAATGACAGGTATCCAAGACTGCCTTGTGCTCGATGACTGACGTGACGATATGGCGGCCACGCTCGGCATGAAACTCCATTACCCCCTTGATCGCAAGGTTGTCGGCTTCGGTGGCGCCCGAGGTCCAGACGATTTCCCGGGCGTCGGCGCCAATCAATTCAGCCAACTGACGCCGGGCCGTTTCCACGGCATCCTCGGCCTGCCAGCCATAAATATGGGAGCGGGAGGCCGGATTGGCGAACAGGCCGTCCAGGGTCAGGCAACCCGCCATGCGCTCGGCGACCCGGGGATCAACAGGGGTAGTAGCGGCGTAATCGAGATAGACGGGGCGCATGGATAAACCTCATGACGGGCCCCGTCGGCAGGGATGCGGGGCGTTAGTTGAGTTCGCTCAGGGGCAGGCGGTCGCTGTCGGAGCCCTTGCGGCCACGCTCCAGCTGATAGCGATCCTGACGGTCGGCCACTTTACGGATTTCAGCGCGATCCACAAGGCTTTGCACGCTGATTTCACTCAGGAAACGATGCAGCTGGTTGCTCAGGTCCTGCCACAGGTCGTGGGTCAGGCAGGTTTCACCGTCCTGGCAATTGCCGTTGCCGGCGCAGCGGGTGACATCAACCTTTTCATCCACGGCATCAATGATCTGGGCAACAAAAATGTCGTTGCCGTCACGGCTCAGGCGATAGCCGCCGCCGGGCCCGCGGACGCTGCTGACCAGCTCGTTCTTGCGCAATTTGGAGAACAGCTGTTCCAGGTAGGAAATCGAGATACCCTGGCGCTCCGAAATATCCGCCAGACTGACCGGCCCCTTTTGCGCGTGCAACGCCAGATCCAGCATTGCGGTAACGGCATAGCGGCCTTTGGTGGTGAGTTTCATACAGTGCGCTCCCGGTTCAGACAGGGCCACACCCCAGCGTGCAGCCTGTCTCAATTGTGCAATAACCGAGTATTTCAGTCAACTTTGGAGCGACCGCTGTCCACCTCTTCCACCACGGGGTCAAAGGCCTGATCGTCGATCTCTGGCAGGGTCTGGCCACAATCGCGGCCCATCTTCTGCAATTCGGTACTGATCTGGTTCACTTTCTGATCAACCGCGTGCATGTGATCCAGCAGCTTGCTGATCGAACGGGCGATCGGGTCCGGCATGTCCGGCGTGATGCCGTAGGCGTCAAAACCGAGCTTTTCCGCCATGGCCTGGCGCTGGCGCTCGCGGCAATCATTGTCTTCGTCCTTGCAGATGATGCGGCCGGGAATGCCCACCACGGTGGCACCGTCCGGTACGTCCTTGGTGACGACAGCATTGGAACCGACCCGGGCATTGGCCCCCACATTGATGGGCCCCAGCACCTTGGCGCCGGCCCCCACCACCACCCCGTCGCCCAGGGTCGGGTGGCGCTTGCCCTTGTTCCAGGTGGTGCCCCCCAGGGTTACGCCGTGATAGAGCGTCACATCATCCCCCACCTCGGCCGTTTCCCCGATCACCACCCCCATGCCGTGGTCGATGAAGAAACGCCGACCGATGGTGGCCCCGGGGTGAATCTCGATGCCGGTCAGCCAGCGGGAAAAGGTGGAAATCAGGCGGGCCAGCAGCTTGAGCCCGCGGTTCCAGCAGGCATGGGCAAGACGGTGCAGCAACACTGCATGAAGACCAGGATAGGTCAGGATCACTTCGAGACTGTTGCGGGCAGCCGGATCCCGGTGGAATACGGACTGGATGTCTTCGCGAATGCCTTCAAACATGGGAGTTCCTTAGTGGTCACCGGCCGAGGATTGCTTCAGCCGCTTCTGCATCGTGGACAGAACACCACGCAGCAGATTCAGTTCCAGCCGATCCATCCGGTTGCGCATGAAATAACGACGCAGACGGGTCAGCAGCTGTTTGGGATTACTGGGGTCGAAAAAGTCGATATCAAGCATGACCTGCTCGAAATGCTGCAGGAAGCGCTCCGTATCCTCGGACGACACCAGGGGTTGATCCCAGTCCCGCACGCCATCCGGGTTCAATTCCGCTTCCGGCGCCGCTGCACGCTCCAGCGCTGTCATCCGCATCTCGTAACAGATGACCTGGATCGCCGCCGCAATATTCAGCACTGAATAGGCGTCATTACCCGGAATGGTGATATGCAGGTGACAGCGTCGCAATTCCTCGTTGGTCAGACCAGAGTCTTCCCGGCCAAACAGGATGGCAATATCGGCACCTTCAGGCTCGTTCATGACACGCTGCGCCGCTTCCCGGGGATTGATCAGGGGCCAGGGAATGGTGCGCATACGGGCACTGGTGCCGAACACCAGCTGGCAGTCACCGATGGCGTCATCCAGGGTGTCGACCACCTTCGCATCAAACAGCAGATCCGCCGCTCCCGAGGCTCGGGCAGTGGCCTTGGCGGTGGGGAATTCCTTGGGCTGCACCAGCACCAGCTGACTTACCCCCATGGTTTTCATGGCGCGGGCGGCGGCCCCGATGTTGCCGGAATCACTGGTATTGATCATGACGATACGCAGACGATCGAGTGCTTGCATGGACTGGCGGAACCTTCTGAGATCGGCAACCGGTCTGATTGCCCTGGAAAAACGCCACATGGTAGCAGATTTCATCCCCGGCCCCGGAAGAAAATCCGTTGCCCGCCGGCGGATTCTGGTATCATTCGCAACCCGAAAAATCGCTCTTTGAGGAATTCGATACCATGCATCCAATGCTGAACACTGCGCTGGGCGTCGCCCGTTCGACCGGTGAAATGATTGCCAAGGCCTTCGAGCAGGTGGACATGATCGATGTCGAATCCAAGGGTGCCAACGACTTTGTGACCAAGGTCGACCGCGCCTCAGAGCAGCGCATCATTGATGGCATCCGCAAGCGCTACCCAGATCACAGCTTCCTCGGCGAGGAAAACGGCCTGATCGAAGGCAATGGTGACGGCAAGGATTACGTCTGGGTCATCGACCCGCTGGACGGCACCACCAACTTCATTCATGGCGTACCCCACTTCGCCATTTCCATTGCCCTCAGGATCAAAGGCCAGCTTGAAGTAGCCGTGGTACTGGACCCGATTCGCCGGGAAGAATTCACCGCAGCCCGTGGCCGTGGCGCCCAGCTGAACGGCCGCCGCATTCGGGTCAGCAGCAAAGCCAGGCTGGAGAACACGCTGCTGGCGACCGGCTTTCCCTTCCGTCCCAACCAGTCTGGCATTTTCGACGCTTATATGGGCATGTTCGCCGATTTTGCGCGCAACACTGCGGGTATTCGCCGCGCAGGAGCCGCTTCACTGGATCTGGCCTACGTTGCCGCCGGCCGTTTTGACGGATTCTGGGAATTTGGCCTGAGCGAATGGGACATGGCAGCAGGTGCACTGCTGGTAACCGAAGCAGGCGGCCTGATCGGCGACATGCGCGGCGGCATGGACCACCTGAAGAAGGGTGATGTCGTCTGTGGCGCCCCCAAGCTGTTCAAGGCGATGCTGCAGACCATCCACCCCCACCTGCCCAAATAACCTTCCCGTACCTGGCCGGGGCAGCAATTGTTGTTCCGGCCAGCGCTGGACTATACTCGAACTGTCGGGGCGTTTTATGCCCTCCAGCCATGAGGATGTCCGGCATGATGAGTTGGCAAGAAATCAAATCCGCGGTTCTGGCCTGGTTCGAGCGCGTCAGTCAAACCTGCTGGTATCAGCAGGAACAGGTACTCAGACCCATTCCCATCGAGTCCCGGCAGCAGCCCCCCCGGCACCCTCGCTGATTCCAGAAGCCCTGCGGCATTGCGTCCGCAGGGTTCTTTCCAAACACTCCATCAGGGCATGTCGTCCACGACTTCGGCTTTTTCGAGAAAATCTTCGCGGTTGATGTTCTGCACCAGTAGCAGGTTGCTGGCCACATAGATGGACGAGTAGGTTCCCACGCCAATACCAACGATCAGCGCCACCGCAAAGGCATAGATCAGCTCGCCGCCAAACAGAGCCAGCGCAAATACCACCAGCAACGTGGTAAATGACGTCATCAGGGTACGGCTGAGGGTCTGGTTAAGCGCACTATTGATGATACCTTCCGGACTTTCGTCGCGAACTTTGCGGAAGTTCTCCCGCACCCGGTCATACACAACGATTGTATCGTTGAGGGAGTAACCGATCACCGCGAGAATCGCCGCCATCGCCGTCAGGTCGAACTGCAGCCGGGTCACCGAGAAAAAGCCCAGGGTGATGATGACGTCGTGGAACAGTGCAACTACCGCACCCACCGCAAACTTGAACTGGAAACGCAGCGTGATGTAGATGAGCATCATGCCCAGGGCGATCAGCAGCGCCAGACCACTCTTGTCCCGCAACTCCTCACCAACCTGAGGCCCGACGAATTCCACGCGTTTTTTCTGCACGGTCGCGTCATGCTGCTGCAGCAGATAGATGACGTTTTCACCCACCTTATCCTTGTCTTCGCCATCGATGGGCGGCACGCGCACCAGCACCTCCTCGGAACGACCGAAATGCTGCACGGTCGCACCCGCATACGGGCTACTGTTGAGCACGCCCCGCACCACTTCCAGATCCACCGGGTCCTTGTATTCCACTTCGATCTGGGTGCCGCCAGTGAAGTCGAGACCCAGCGCCAGAAACTGCGTGCTCAGCGATACGATGGAACCAATGACCAGCAGAACGGAGAACGCGCCAAGCAGCTTGCGAGCGCGCATAAAATTGAAGTTGAACGCTTTCATGGTTGCAGACTCCTCACACGCGCAGGGTTTTCAGGGTTCGGCCGCCGTACACCAGATTCACGATGGCGCGGGTGCCGACAATGGCGGTAAACATCGAGGTCAGAATCCCCAGCGACAGGGTGACCGCGAAGCCTTTCACCGGGCCTGAGCCCAGGGCAAACAGGATCAACGCCACCAGCAACGTGGTGATGTTCGCATCCAGAATGGTCAGGAACGCGCGATCGTAGCCAGAATGGATCGCCGCCTGGGGCGACAGACCGTTGCGCAATTCTTCCTTGATACGCTCGAAGATCAGTACGTTGGCGTCCACCGCCATACCCACCGTCAATACGATACCCGCCATGCCCGGCAGCGACAGGGTGGCGCCGGGAATCAGCGACATACAGGCCACCAGCAACAGCACGTTCATCAGCAGCGCGATATTGGCGAACAGACCAAACAGCCGGTAATAAACCAGCATGAACACCATGACCAGCACGAAGCCCAGCACCAGGGACTTCAGACCTGCTTCGATATTCTGCGCACCCAGGCTCGGACCAACGGTGCGTTCTTCCACGAAATACATGGGGGCTGCCAGCGCACCGGCTCGCATCAGCAGCGCAAGCTCCTTGGCTTCGTCATAACTGTCCAGACCGGTGATCTGGAAGTTGGAGCCGAACGCGCCCTGAATGGTGGCGACGCTGATGGCTTCCTTATAGTCGCGGGTGAAGGTCTTGAGGACCTTCTGACCGTTCTCGACCACTTCCCGGGTTTCCGGCTTGGATTCGATGAACAGTACCGCCATGGAATCCTTCACATGCTTGGTGGTGGTCTTGAGCATGCGGCGACCGCCGGCAGTATCCAGGGTCACCGATACCATCGGCTGGCTGTTCTGGTCGTAACCGGGCTTGGCGTCAATGACGTTTTCACCGGTAACGATGTTGTCTTTCTTCAGCAATACTTCCCGCGGGGAATTGCGCACCTTGTGAATCTCGGTGCCTACCGGCGCACGGGTGACATTCATGATGTCGTTTTCCCAGTCCACCATGCGGAATTCCAGGTTGGCTGCCTTGCCGATGGTACGCTTGGCTTCGGCAGTATCCTGCACCCCCGGCAGCTGAATCACGATACGATTGATACCCTGACGGGCCACCACCGGTTCAGACACCCCCAGTTCGTTGACCCGGTTACGGATCGAGGTGAGGTTCTGCTCCACCGCATAATCCTGGATATCCCGCAGCGCCTGCTCGGACAGGGTCAGCTTGAGGCGGATGTCCTCACCCACATTCTGTTCTTCGATCAGGTAATCGCGGAATTCCTTGCGCAGGATAGCGCGGGCCTGCTCGGCTTTTTCCGCGCTGCTGAACAGCATTTCGATCGCAGGTTCATCCGGCACTTTGCGCAGGATCTTGGCGATCACTTTCTCTTCACGGAAACGGTCACGCATGCCGTTGACGACGTTGCCCAGACGGGTTTCCAGCGCGCGGTCCATATCCACTTCCATCAGGAAGTGCACGCCGCCGCGCAGGTCGAGACCGAGCTTCATCGGCGCCGCACCCAGGCTCGACAGCCATTCCGGCGTGGTGGGGGCCAGGTTGAGCGCCGCGATGTACTGGCTGCCGAAGGAGTCATTCAGCGCCCGCTTGATCACCGCCTGGGCCGTAATCTGATCATCGGCACCGCTGAAGCGGATCAATGCGGACTTATCCATCATTTCCGATTGCTTCACAGCGACACCGGCTTTTTCCAGGGCGGCCAGCGCGCTATCCAGAACATTCTGCCCGGTTTCGACACCCGCTTTGGAGGCAGTGATCTGCACCGCCGGATCATCGGGATAGAGGTTGGGAATGGCATAGATAAACCCGAAGACGGTGAGCGCCACCACCAGCAGGTTTTTCCATAACGGGTACTTGTTGAGCATGGAGGGAATCCTATTGTTCTGGATGTCGGTCCTGACGACGGGCGGGACTGCAGCCCCGCCCGTGTGGCAAGCATCAGATATTTTTCAGCGTGCCCTTGGGCAGGGTCGCGGTCACTGCGCCTTTCTGGAAAGAGATTTCAACATTCTGCGCCACTTCGACCACCACGTAGTCGTCGGTGACTTTGGTGATCTTGCCCAGCATGCCGCCGCTCAGGGCCACTTCATCACCCTTGCTGAGACTTTCCAGCAACGTCTTGAGTTCCTTGTTGCGCTTGTTCTGGGGGCGGATGATCATGAAATAGAAGATCAGCACCATGAAGATCATCATGCCCCAGAAGCTCAGGGCAGAACCTTCGGCAGCGGCGCCAGCAGCGGGTGCTTCGGCCAGTGCATCAGCGATAAAGAAGCTCATATTTACCTCAGTTTGATGACATAGGGAAAAGGGTCTGGAATCAGGATAACGGGGGCACTGACAGGCCGCGCCGTTCGTAGAAGTCCGTTACAAAGCGCTCAAATGTACCCGTTTCAATGGCCTGGCGCAAACCGGCCATCAGGCGCTGGTAATAGCGCAGATTGTGGATGGTATTGAGCTGGCTGCTGAGGATTTCCTTGCAGCGATCCAGGTGATGCAGGTAGGCCCGGGAGAAGTTGCGACAGGTATAGCAGTCACATTCCGGGTCCAGCGGGCCGGTATCGGTCTTGTGTACCGCGTTGCGGATTTTGATCACCCCATTGCTGGTAAACAGGTGGCCGTTGCGGGCGTTGCGGGTAGGCATCACGCAGTCGAACATGTCCACACCCCGGCGCACCGCCTCAACGATGTCCTCCGGCTTGCCCACCCCCATCAGGTAACGGGGTTTGTCCTTGGGCATATGGGGGGACAGGTAGTTCAGCACGTTGAGCATTTCTTCTTTCGGCTCGCCCACGGACAGGCCACCAATGGCGTAACCATCAAACGCGATATCGGTCAGTCCTGCCAGGGATTCCAGGCGCAGGTGTTCGTACATGCCACCCTGAACGATGCCGAACAGGGCTGACGGATTGTCCCCATGGGCCACTTTTGAGCGTCGCGCCCAGCGCAGGGACAGTTCCATGGATTTGCGGGCCTCGGCCTCGGTGGCCGGATAGGGTGTGCATTCATCGAAAATCATCACGATGTCCGATCCCAGGTCCCGCTGCACCTGCATGGCGATCTCCGGATTCAGGTAGACCGGGCTGCCATCCACCGGGGACTGGAATTTCACGCCCTCTTCGGTGATCTTGCGCATCTTGCCCAGTGAGAACACCTGAAAGCCGCCGGAATCGGTGAGGATGGGGCCCTGCCACTGGATGAAATCGTGCAGGTCGCCGTGCAGTTTGATGATCTCGGTGCCGGGGCGCAGCATCAGGTGAAAGGTGTTGCCGAGGATGATCTGGGCGCCGATCTCGCCGATATCCCGGGGCAGCATGGCCTTGACCGAACCATAGGTGCCCACTGGCATGAAGGCCGGGGTTTCCACCACACCACGATCAAAGGTCAGGCGGCCGCGGCGGGCACCGGTGTCTGAGGCAAGCAGTTCGAATTTCATCGGTCAGTCCTGAATGATCAGCATGGCGTCGCCATAACTGAAGAAACGATAGCGTTGTGCCACCGCATGGCGGTAAGCCTGGAGCACGTTGTCCTGCCCGGCCAGAGCGCTCACCAGCATGATTAGGGTGGATTCCGGCAGGTGGAAATTGGTGATCAGGCCGTCAATCACGCGGAACTGATAACCGGGATAGATAAAGATGCGGGTATCCCCTTCGAACGGCTGCAGCTGGCCGGACTGGGCGGCGGTTTCCAGGCAGCGCACCGAGGTGGTTCCCACCGCAATGACACGGCCGCCACGGGCTTTGGTGGCCTGAATGTGAGCCACGGTATCCGCATCGACACTCAGCCATTCGGCGTGCATCTGGTGGTCGCGAATATCATCTGCCCGCACCGGCTGGAAAGTACCCGCCCCCACATGCAGGGTCACGAACGCTGTTTCGACGCCCTTGGCGCGCAATTGTTCCAGTACTCTGTCGTCGAAATGCAGACCCGCAGTGGGCGCGGCCACGGCACCCGGCTTTTCGGCGTAAACCGTCTGGTAGCGCTGCTGGTCCAGAGCTTCATCGGCCCGATCGATATACGGTGGCAGGGGCATATGGCCGCACTGTTCAAGCCGCTGCAGCAGGCTGCCTTCGCCGGTGTGACGCAGCTGGAAGAGTTCGCCCTCGCGGCCTTCCATCAGCAGTTCGCCACCCCCTTCGATGAGGATACGGCTGCCGGGCTTGGGGGATTTGCTGGCACGCACATGGGCCAGACAGGTCTGCTCGCCGGTCATGCGCTCCACCAGGATTTCGACCTTGCCGCCGGTTTCCTTTTGCCCGAACAGGCGGGCAGGAATCACCCGGGTATTGTTGAACACCAGCAGGTCGCCCGGCCGCAAAAACGCCGGCAGATCGCGGAACTGGCGATCCTGCCGTGCGCCGGTTTGACGGTCGAGCACCAGCAGCCGGCTGGCGGAACGTTCAGGCGCCGGATAGCGGGCGATGAGTTCATCGGGAAGGTCGTAATGAAAGTCGGTACGCTTCATGAGTCGTGCTGCTGGCGAAAAGGCCGCCAATTATAGCGGGTTGGGGGCGGCGCCGAAACGTCTGGTTGACCTTGTCTTCGGCGCTGTTATAATCGCCGCTCTTGATCGCCCCCAAAGCCGATGTGGCGAAACCGGTAGACGCAGTTGATTCAAAATCAACCGAGCTTTGCTCATGTCAGTTCGAGTCTGACCATCGGCACCATTTTCCTTCCGCAAACGCTTTATCCATCTTGTTGCTACGCCCGTTCACGCGCTCCAGCGCAGCTCAGAACTCGAACGAATACAGCAGGTCCAGCGCACTCTCGATGCTGCTGACCGCTTCCAGAAAAAGGTTTTCCCGCAGACGGTAGCGCACGGTGAAGGTATTCACCGGTTCGAACACGCTCATGCCGTAGGAAAGATAGGTGCGCGCATTCAGGTAACCTGACACGGTGACGGCGGTTGCATCGCCGCTGCCGGTGGTGCCCATCTGCAGATCATCAATGCCCACCTTGCTGGCAATGTCCCTGGCCAGGGGCTGACTGCCCATGAGCCCGAGACTGAGCAGTGCGCTGCGGACGGCGGTGTTGTCTGCTTCGGTACCCGTGCCCGGGGCCTTGCCGGTGATGATGTAATGCAGGATCTGGCTATCCGGTAGCGACGGTTCGGAAAACAACGTCGCCACCGGCTCGCTGGCGGGGCCGGTTACCCGAATACCTGCCACGACCGTGTCCACCACGCGCACCGCTTCCAGATTCACATAGGGCTGATTCAGCGGGCCGTTGAAAATGACCTGTCCCTTGCGAATGGTGAGGCGCTGACCGTATCCGGTGTAGCGGCCTTCTTCTATATCGATGGTGCCACGCCCGATCAGTACGCCGGTGTTGTCGAGGGTGATCCGCACTGCACCTTTGGGTCGCACTTCCGCGCCAAACCCTCGAATGCGGAGACTGGGCTCTATGCTGGCCAACACGTTCATCGTCAGCTTGATGTCGCTCTTGCTGGCGAGCGCCGTTGGCCGTTCATCAACGAACTCCACATCTGCCGATACATCCACCGCCCCCGGTGGCAGCGGCTTGATAACAACGAAGCCTTCATTCATCAGTACAGTGCCGTCCAGCGTGACGCCTTCGCTATCAAAGGTCAGCATCAGATCGGGCTGCGTCTGGAAGCGCATGTCGGGTGGCTGATAGAACGGAATCTTGCTGCCTTTGAGCCCCAGGGATCCGGTCCAGCCGGCGTCTGCACGGGCAAACGCACCCTTGAGTGTCGCGCGGCCCTTGCCACTCTTCAGCTTGCCGGACAGTTCACCATGATCACCGGTGAAGACGAGACGAGCATCGAGATCATCGATGCCCATCGGCAGCGTGGTCGCCTGGGCCTGTACGTTTTTCACCTCGACCTGCCCCTGCACGCGGGGAGCGCGCACCGTTCCTTCCAGCTGGACATCCGCGTCGAGCTGGCCGCGCATGTCCGATACCTGCGCGAGCAACGGTTGCAGGATGGCCAGATTGAAGCCCTGCAACCGGGCTTGCCCCCGCATGGAAGGTTCGTCCGGTCGCAGATCGATACGGGCGACCGCCGAACCCTGGCCGAGCGTATCCGAGGTCAACGCCAGATCTGCCTGCAGCACTTCGTTTTCCAGACTGGATTGCAGCGACAGCGATTCATACGCGAAACGCAGCGGGGGCTGATCATCATCCCGGCTCAACAGCAACGCACCCTGCTCCACACTGGCATTCATTGTGGCCTGCAGCGTGCGTCCCTTGAGATGTGCATCGGCCTGGGCCTGCAGACGACCTTCCGCTGCTAGCTCAACCGGGAGCCATGGTTGCAGTGCAGGTGCCAGCGCCAGATCCAGAGCGGCAGCGGCTGACAAGCCTTCGGCAGCGGTGGCGGACGCCTCGACACACAATTCACCGAGCGCCGCCTCGGGCAGGTCCTGACTGGCAACGCGTCCCGCCTGCCAGCAGCCGCGGGGCATGCGCAGTGACTGCGGGCCCCACTGCACTGCCACCGGCCCTGCACTTTTCCAGCGCAATCCCGCCGGCATCTCCAGCGCTGCCTGAACCACGGCGTGCTGACCTTCCAGTTGCAGACTGACATTCGCACCCTGCAATAGCGGTTGAACCTGACCCGGCTGGGTAACAGACAGCTGCTCGACCGCCACCCGACCATGCAGCGCGGGTGCTGCAAACTCGCCTTTCACGTCCACGGTGGCATTGAGTTCACCGCCCAGCTGCCAGTCGAGCAGCGATGCTTGCTGGAGATGCGCCAGGCGGAATCCGTCCACAGCCAGCGCCACGTCAGCGCGCTGGCGGGCAAAGTCGAGTTCGCCGCGGGAACACAGGGTGCCTTCATCATCGCGCAGACAGTGGTGATCCCAACGAACCGCTCGGCGGGCCTGCTGCCAGTGCAGTGCAACCGGCTGCTCAAGCGTAATGACCCACTGCGGTTCCATCTGCAGGCGCAGGGATTCCAGCTGACCTTTCCAGTCGTACTGCTGCGGATCGAGCTGTCCACGGGCCATCAGCGCCAGCTGGCGCTCGCCCCTGTCTGCCTTTACCGCAAGCGTGTGAGCGTGATGATCGCCCTGCAGCGCGACATCCACCTGTTGCAGGGAATGCTCTGCCCACTGCAACAACGCTGCCTGCAGCTGCAGATCCAGCGTGGACAGGGTCAGCGGCGCGACCGTTGCCTGCAGATGCAGGTCTTGCAGCTGGATTTCCTGCAGATGCAATTCGTCACTCTGCAACTGGACATTCACCAGCGGATCACGCAGGGGACCACGCACGCTGGCTTTGCCATCGAACTGGCCACGGGCGTCCGGCGCAAGCAGCTCGGGCTGGGTCAGGGACAGGGCCGCATCGATCTGCCAGTCCTGCTTCAGCGAGCCATTGAGCAGCGCGCGGTTTTCGCCCCAGGCC
Organism: Gammaproteobacteria bacterium; assembly: GCA_041395845.1. Taxonomy (GTDB): domain Bacteria; phylum Pseudomonadota; class Gammaproteobacteria; order Pseudomonadales; family Ketobacteraceae; genus Ch67. The sequence goes on along the minus strand of JAWKZS010000009.1, from coordinate 80,764 downwards.
ACGTTCAGATCATCCAGCTGCAACGTGCCGTCACGGGTCAACGCCACTCCACCAGAGGCCTGCAGCGGCGCACCCTGCCATTCCCCCCGCAGTGCATTCAAGCGCAGTTGCAGATCCAGTCGCTGGGTGTTGATCTGGGCGTTCAGCGCCAGGGCTTCCATGTGCGGCAGCACTACGCTGGCACTGGCCTGTCCCTGTAGCAGCAGATTGCGCACGTTGCCCGCGCCGCTCAGCTGCAATTGCTGACGTTGCCAGCCTTCCAGCGGCGGCACGTAATCGCCATCCAGCACCAGGTCGAAAGGCCATTCGGAGCGCATTTCTATGGCACCCGACAGCAGCACATCGATCATGCCAATGTCCGGATCCTGGGTGGCAGCACGCAGATGATCAACGATCACACGGCTGCCACTCCACTCCGCCCGGAAGCTGACCGGATCAATCCGGGTCAGGCGACCACCGGCCTGAATATCCAGTTGCGCCAGATGAAACTGTTCTATCTGCAGGTGCCAGGGAATCACCAGCAACGGCAATTGCAGCGGCAAAAAATCGTCCCCGCCATCTGGACGGCTGTCTGTCTGCGGGACATCGATGAGCAAACGCCCGGCAATCAGACTCTGCACGCAGATGCGTCCTTGCCACAGACAGGCAGGATTCCATACGCTCGCCAAGCCATCGAGCGTAACGGTCACTTCTGGCTGCAGCCAGACCACCTGATCGGCACGCAGCCCATAGGCGATCGACCCATCCATTCCCCTGATGGTCAGTGGCTGCAGCGCTGCTTCTGCCACCGATGCCACGATCCGCGCACCCATTGTGGTGAACAGCAGGAAAGCGCTCGCGAGGACCAGCGCCATAACGGGCAGCAGAATCCACAACAAGCTCTTGCGCAGGATTCTCACAGCACGGTTCCCATGGTGATGTGAACACGGTAACTGTTGTCATCGCTGACCGCGTTGGCCAGATCGAAACCGATCACCCCCAGCGGCGATAACCAGCGCAGACCGACACCAGCACCGGTATCGGTGGACTCGGTGGTTTCATCCATGGCGCCGCCGTGATCCACAAACAGGGCTGCCTGCCAGTTCGGCAAAAAACGATAAAGGTATTCGGCACTGGTCACCGCCAGCCGCGACCCACCGATCAATGCGCCGCTTTCGTCCCGCGGGCCGAGGGTGTTGTAGCCATAGCCGCGAATGCTCTGGTCACCGCCGGCAAAAAAGCGCGTACTCACTGGCACCTGATTGAAGTCCTGACTCCAGATCATGCCCAGCTGCAGTCTCAATAACAGCTGTTGCCTTTCACTCAGCGGCAGTAACCACTTCGCCAGCCCGGTAACCCGAACGTATTCAGTATCCGATCCGATCGACGGGTCCGAGAATTCCAGATCCATCACCAGTTTGTGACCACGGGTGGGACGGATGCCGCCCTCTGCGATCAGCCGACTGAAACTGAAGCCCGGCGCCACGAAGAAGGCATCACTGGGCAGGGATTCCTCGACCACGTCACCTTCAATATACCCCTGCTCGCGCTTGAACTTGGTGAACAGGGTACGGGTCCAGTCCCAGCGCACCAGCTGCTGCCGGCTGAGACCCGCCGATACCTGGCGATACTGGTTGTCTTCAAACATTTCTTCCAGATAACCGCCCTGCACCAGCCAGAAATCGGTACCGGGTTTGCCATCGGGAATCTTGTATTCCGTGGTGAATTCCTGGCGAGGTTCTGACAGCGAGGACGCAAACTGCAGCGAGTGGCCGTGACGGTTCACCATCGGCATCAGCCAGTTCAGCCGCACCCGCGGCCCGGTATCGGTACCATAGCCCAGACCGACACTGACCCGGTTGTCTTCGTTGTCATCCAGCGTCACTTCGAGCTGCACCACCGCATCACTGGCGGATGCACCACGGGGATAGGAAGGTACCAGCGCGACACTGCGGAAATAGCCGGTGTCCAGCAGATTGCGGTTGAACTCGGTCATGCGGGCTTCGTTGTAAAACTCGCCGGGGGAAAAAGGAATCAGGCGCTGCAATGCCCGATCACTGAGCTGGCTGGCAGAAAAGCGCACCTCGCCAAAGCGATAACGCTGGCCGGTCGCCACTTCCAGATCAATCACGGCACTGTGCCGGGCGCGATCAATCAGCAGTTTCTGGCGCCGGAATACCACATCAAAATAACCATGACTCAGTGCCTGCTGCCGCAGTTCGCGCTTGAGGTCTTCGTAATGCTGATGATTGAGCACCTGACCGGCCTGCGGCCCATGCTGCTGGACGATACGCTGGAACAGGGGGTCGTCCATGCCGGGGCCGGTGAAAGCGATGCGGGTGTCCTGCCAGCGCACGGGTTCACCGGGCGTGATGGTCAGCCGCACTTCCACATCCGTTTCATCGGCAGGCGACAGGTCGATACGGATATCGGCGTCGTAATAACCCAGCGCCTGCAACGCTTTGCGTGCACTGCGCAGGATGAGACTGCGCTGCTGCTGCACTTCCTGGCGACTGGAAAGGCTGAGCTGTTGCAGGTGACGTTCGACATTCTGCGCCAGCGGACGCTCGACGCCGTCGATCTCGAAATCAACATCCTGGGCGCGAGCCCCGGCCACAACCAGCACCAGTAACAGGGAAAGACCCCATTGCAGGTAAGACATCCTTGCTGCTGTTGCCAGGCATAACCGTCGAGTCACTAACACCCTGTCCTTCTGTTGCCGGAATCAGCCGCCAAGAGTACCACGAAACCCACGTCTGCCATCCCGCTGCACCCGGTAGGCCGCAGCAGCGCGCTGTGCTATTCTGCGCAGCCATTGTTCAACGGCACTGTGGTTAATTGCGATGTCCCTGTCCTACCTGGATTATCCTTCTGCCAGCCTGTTCAAGCGCCTGGCGTCGATGGTGTATGACGCACTGATCGTCATCGCCCTGTGGTTCCTGATCACCTTCATTTTTCTGGCCATCCGGGGCGCCGACATTACCGAATCCAATCCTCACGCACTGCGCACGCAACTGTTTCCCCTGTTGCTGCTGGGGACCTTTGCGTTCTACGCCTGGTTCTGGACCCACGGCGGCCAGACCCTGGGCATGCGCGCCTGGCGTCTGCAGGTGGTAGACGCGCATCTGGATGGACGCCCGGTCAATCTGGTGCAGTGCCTGAGCCGGTTTCTGATCGCGCTGATTTCGCTATCCGCCTTTGGCCTGGGTTACTGGTGGGTGCTGATCAGCCCCAGCGGTGACACCTGGCACGATACCTTCTCCGGTACCCGCACCCTGCTGCTGCCCAAGGATGAAAACAAGAAGCTGACGCCGGCACGCCGCCAGCGTCGGTGATCGTCAGACGCGCCGCAGCAGCCAGACCCCAGTCACCAGACACACCAGCATGGGGATCAGCGCGCCCAGCAGCGGCGGAATATCGTAGATAAGACTCGCGTGCCCCAGCAGCTGCTGGGCATAGTGAAACATCAGCCCCACCAGCACACCGGCGGTGATCCGCTGCCCCATGGTCACTGAACGCAACGGGCCAAAGATAAAAGAAATGGCAATGAACACCATCACCACTGTCGTGATCGGCTGAAACACTTTCTTCCAGAAGGAAAAGTAATAGGACTTGCTTTCGAGGGCCTGCTTTTTCAGATAGGTCGCGTAGTCATACAGACCGGTAATCGACAGATAATCCGGCTTCAACGCCACAATTGACAACACCTGCGGTGTCACCTCGGTATCCCAGCGCAGGGTCTGAAAGGTTTCCGATTCGGTATGCTCGGGCGCGATGCGGGTCTGTTTTACTTCTTCCAGTATCCAGTGATCGCCCTGATAAATCGCACGCCGGGAGAAATCACTGCGCACCAGATCATTGGCTTCATCGAACACGAAGCGGGACACGCCGTACATGACCCCGTTGGGCTGGATGGCCTGGATGTGAATGTACTGGCCTTCTTCACGATACCAGAAGCCATCGCGGCCACTGATCGGCTTGTCATCCGACAGGGCCCGGGCGCGCTCGCTCTGGGCATATTGTTCGGTCTGCGGCACCACGTACTGGCCAAGCACCAGCGACAGCACCACCAGCCACAACACCGGCCGCACCGCAGCAAACACCAGCCGCGCAATCGAAACGCCGGCAGCGCGAATAACCGTCAGTTCGCTGGTATTGGCCAGACTGCCCATACCCACCAGACAGCCGATCAACACACCCACCGGCATGAAGTCGTAAATCCGCCTTGGCAGCGTCATCAGAATGAACAGCAATGCCTGCGGTGCCTGGTAGCCCTGCTCCAGCTCATTCATTTCCGCCAGAAAGGCGAAAGTGCCATCGAGACCGACCAGCACCAGCAGTACCATCAGGATCGCAAACAGCACCGTTTTACCGATGTACGCATCCAGCAACTTCATGCAGCAGCCTCCAGACGATCCGTTCGGCGCTTGGCGCGCCACAGCTGCAACTGCGGCCAGACGTTGAGCGCAAAGGCAATCAGCAGGAACGGAATGTGTACCCACATAATGCCGATACTGGCGGGAATGCTGCCTTTCTCCACTGCGCCTTTCGCTGCCATCAGCGATGACAGATACGCCAGATACAGCAGGATCGCCGGCAACATCTTCATATAGCGGCCCTGACGGGGATTGACCTTCGACAACGGCACCGCCATGAGCGTGATCACCGGCACCAGCAGCACCAGAGACAGTCGCCACTGCAACTCCACCCGGGCCATGTCACCACCATCTTCCAGCAACTCACTGGTAAAACGGTCTTCATCATCCAGGGTGCGACGGGTCACCATCTTTTCTTTCAGCTTGAGGGAATACTCGCCGTAGTGCAGGCGGCCGAAATCCGGATTGCCCGGTTCCACTTCGAAACGTTCTCCGTCTTTCATTACCAAAAAGCGGTTGCCGTTTTCGTCAATGTGATACTCGCCCTTCTTGGCACGGATCAGCACCACCTTGCGATAATCCTCACCGCGCTTGTCACGATCGTAGTTCACGATAAACAGCCCTTCCATCTGGGCTTTTTCAGAATCGATTTCCTCGGCGTACGTCACCGTGCGTCCATCATTCGAGGAGTGAAAGCGACGGGGACTCAACACTTCCAGACCGGAACGGCGCTCCTGCTCCACCATCACATTGAACGCCTTCTGGGCGCCCCAGGGCCCCAGATAAAACGCGAAGAATCCGATCACGGCCGCCAGACACAGGGCGGGAATCATCGACAGCCGCACCAGGCGGTTCTGGCTGACACCACAGGCCTGCAGCACCACCATTTCGTTTTCCAGATACATGCGGCCATAGGACAGCAGAATGCCAAGGAACAGCCCCAGCGGCAGTACCATTTCAAGGAACCCCGGCAGGCGATAGCCGGTAATCAGAAATACCGCCAGGCCATCGAATTTTCCCGCCGCCGCATCGGACAGATACTTGAGGAAACGGCTGAAGACGATGATGAAGGTCAGAACGAAGCTCACCGCAAGCGTGGACCAAAACAGCTGACGTGACAGGTAGCGGTAAATAATCATCAAAAAAACGCTGTACGCTCTGGAAAAGAAAAGGGAATTTCGCTACAACGAGTGGCAATCACCAGTGTGGTGGTCATTATCCACCAATCAAAATCGAATGTCTTGCGGGGTTTTCATGGACTTTCAGTGCAAAAATGCTCAGGTCGCCAGCGCCAAAACCGACGCGCTGATCCTTGCGGTTTACGAAGACAAAACTCTGGGCAGCGCCGCCCAGGCGGTTGACAGCGCCAGCAACGGTGCCATCAGCGCCGTTCTCAAGCACGGCGACATCAGCGGCAAAGCCGGCGAAACCCTGCTGCTGCAAGCCCTGCCCGGCTGCCCTGCCAAACGCATTGTACTAACCGGCTTTGGCAAGCACGGTGAAACCAGCGACAGCCAGTTCCGCAAAGCCATGGCCGCCGCCTTTGCTGTCGTCAAGGGTACCGCCGCCAAGGACGCCGCACTGGATCTGGCTGAACTGGTGGTCAAGGAGCGTGACACCCAGTGGCTGACCCGCCAGATTGTCGAGCTGGCCGAAGCCGCGACCTACACGTTCAACCAGTACAAGAGCAAGGACAACCAGAAGAAGGTTCCGTTCGCCAAACTGCTGCTGTGCGTGGCCGACAAGGCCAGCGAAAAGGAAACCGCCAGCGCGATCACCACCGCCAGGGCGATTGCCGCAGGCATGAGTTACACCCGCGACCTGGGCAACCTGCCCCCCAACGTCTGCACGCCCACCTATCTGGCAGAAGAAGCGAAGAAACTTGCCAAGGCCGTTGAAAAGCTGGCAGTGAAAATCATCGACGAGAAAGAGATGAAAGAACTGGGCATGGGCGCCCTGCTGTCCGTCAGCAATGGCAGCGCCCAGCCCGCCAAGCTGATCATCATGGAATATAAAGGTGGCAAGAAGGGTGCCAAGCCCCACATCATCGTCGGCAAGGGCATCACCTTCGATACCGGGGGCATCTCCCTGAAGCCCGGCCCGGACATGGACCAGATGAAATTCGACATGTGCGGCGCCGCATCGGTACTGGGCACCATGAAAGCCGTCACCGACATGAAGCTGCCGCTGAACGTGATCGGTGTGATCACCGCTGCCGAGAACATGCCCAGTGGCACCGCCAGCCGCCCCGGTGACATCGTCACCACCATGTCCGGCCAGACCGTGGAAATCCTCAATACCGACGCCGAAGGCCGCCTGGTGCTGTGCGATGCCCTGACCTACGTGGAGCGCTACGAACCGGCGTCAGTGGTGGACATCGCCACCCTGACCGGTGCCATCATCGTGTCCCTGGGCGCCCACGCCTCGGGCCTGTTCAGCAACAACGACGAGGTGGTGGCCCAGCTGAAGCAGGCCGCCGACTACACCTTCGACCGGGTCTGGCAGATGCCGATCTGGGACGACTACCAGTCCCAGCTGGACAGCCCCTTCGCCGACATGGCCAACATCGGCGGACCGAAAGCCGGCTCCATCACGGCCGCCTGCTTCCTGTCCCGCTTCACCAAGAAGTATCCCTGGGCGCACCTGGACATCGCCGGCACTTCGTTCCTGGGACAGCCCAAAGGCGCCACTGGCCGCCCGGTACCGCTGCTGTCCGAATACCTGATCAGCCAGACCCGCAAGTGATGCCGCAGGTCGACTTTTATATTCTGCCGGAAGACAACAGCCTGTCACCGTTGCTGTATACGGTCAGGCTGGTGGAGAAGGCGTTCCGTCTGGGGCATCGGCTGTATGTTCATACTACCGATGCCGAGCAGACCCGCGCCCTCAGCGAACAGCTGTGGCAGCGGGACGGCAGCTTTCTGGCCCATGCCACGGAACCGGGTACCCCCAACACCGCCATCATGGTGTCCCATCAGGGGCAGCCGGGGGATCACACCGGCGTACTGGTGAATCTGGCCGGCATCATTCCACCTTTTTTCCAGCAATTTCAGCGTGTTGCGGAAATCGTACCGGGCAAACCGGAATCCCGTTCACAAAGCCGGGACAATTTCCGCTTCTACAAGGAAAAGGGCTATGCTTTAAAGACCCATAACATCAGCCCCTGAGATGTGCCATGAATCAAGGCGACAACCCCACTCTCAAACGACAAGAAAAAGAAAAAATGCTCGATGAATTGGAGTCCCTCAGCCGCCTGCTGGATGAGGACCTTGAAGATGATCTGGATGACGGGGATGCGACACCCTTCCCCGAGGATATCCCTGTCCTGAAAAGCTTTGTCGACGACGTTCCGGTTCTGAACGAGCGCTTCGAATCCGAGCCGACGCCGGTACCCGTTACGCCACCACCCGCCCAGAAGACCGATTCCCTCGACAACAGCGCCGCCAGTTTCCGTACCGTGCCCAACACCCGCGCCCCGTCCCGGCTGGATGACAGCTTTCTCGACAAGGATCCGCTGGAAATCAGTGCTGCCGTTCGCGAAAACCGCAAATGGCCGGACGTCACGGCGAGCAAGCCTTCCGCGCCCATACCGGACAACATCCCGACGCTGGAACCGGCCGCGGCAGTCAAACCAGCTCCTGCGCCTGCTGCGCCGCGCCCTGCTGCCCCGATTCCGCCGAGCGTCAGCGCTTCATTCATGCCTGGGGCCGCTGCCAAGCCTGCGCCAACACCAGCAACACCCGCACCCGCCGAACCTCAGCCGATGACCGCCGCCAAGGCCACCCAGCCGCTGACCCGGTTCCAGAGCAGCAGCAAGAGTGAAAACCCGTTCCTGCCCAAGGCTACGCTGGACAAGATCCGGGAAAACCACGCCAACGACGCCTCGTCGGAGCTGCGCAAGCTGATCGAGAACAACCCGCTGCAGAAACTGTCCTTCGACATGTCCCCCAACTCCCGCGAGTACCAGCAGCTGCGCCAGAAGGCCAGCCAGATGGTGAATGACGTGATCCGCGCCAATATGCCCCGGCTGGAAGCGGAATTGCGCCTGAAGCTGGAGCAGGAAGTCGACCGCATGTTCAAGGAACTCAAGAAAAAGTAACCCCAACCTGACCCGCGGCAGCAAAATCCTTCCCAGACCGGTATAATCGGCAGCCTTCGCCGCGAGCCGCAAGCACAGGACTCGAGGTCGGATCTGGGGTTTCGCAGCCGGACATTCAGCGGCCATGGATGGCCGCTGTATAGCGCCACACGGACGTGTTCACAGCGTGTCCGGCTGCGAAATCCCAGATCCGGCCACGGAACACCTCTCAACACCCGGTCTCGCAGCCGTCACATTCAACACGAGACACCGGTGACCATGGAAAAAACGTTCAACCCCAGTGCAATCGAATCCCGCTGGTATAAAACCTGGGAAGAAAAAGGCTATTTCAAACCGAGCGGTCAGGGTGAGTCCTACACCATCATGATCCCGCCGCCGAACGTCACCGGCAGCCTGCACATGGGCCACGGCTTCAACAACGCGGTGATGGACTGTCTGATCCGCTATCGCCGCATGCAGGGCCGCAACACCCTGTGGCAGCCCGGCACCGACCACGCCGGCATCGCCACCCAGATGGTGGTGGAACGCCAGCTGGCGGCACAGAACATCACCCGCCACGATCTGGGCCGCGAAAAATTCCTCGAGAAAGTCTGGGAATGGAAAGAGCAATCCGGCGGCACCATCACCCGGCAGATCCGTCGACTGGGTTCATCCGTCGACTGGAGCCGCGAACGCTTCACCATGGATGACGGCCTGTCCAACGCGGTGAAAGAAGTCTTCGTCCGCCTGTACGAAGAGGGTCTGATCTACCGCGGCAAGCGCCTGGTGAACTGGGATCCGAAACTGCACACCGCGATTTCCGATCTGGAAGTGGAAAACGTCGACGAGAAAGGCAGCCTGTGGCACTTCCGCTACCCGCTCACCGGCGGCGCCAAAACCGCTGACGGACTCGATTACATCGTCGTCGCCACGACTCGCCCGGAAACCATGCTGGGTGACACCGCTGTTGCGGTCAATCCCAATGACGAGCGCTATCAGGCGCTGATCGGCAAGACCGTCCTGCTGCCGCTGGTGAATCGTGAAATTCCGATTATTGCCGACGATTACGTCGACATGGAATTCGGTACCGGCTGCGTGAAAATCACGCCTGCGCACGATTTCAACGACTATGAAGTGGGCAAGCGCCACAACCTGCCCCTGGTGAACATCTTCACCATCGACGCCACTGTGCGCGAGCAGGCCGAAGCGTTCAATTTCGACGGCAGCATCAACATGACCGTCGACACCACCCTGCCGGAAATCTATCGCGGCGATGACCGCTTCGTGGCGCGCAAGAAAATCATTGCCGACATGGAAGTGCAAAACCTGCTGGAAAAAATCGATCCCCACGCATTGAAAGTACCGAAGGGCGATCGCTCCGGCGCGGTGGTGGAACCGTTCCTGACTGATCAGTGGTACGTGCGCGTTGCACCGCTGGCAGAACCCGCGATCAAGGCCGTGGAAAACGGTGACATCCAGTTCGTACCCAAGCAGTACGAGAACATGTACTTCGCCTGGATGCGCGACATTCAGGACTGGTGTATCTCCCGCCAGCTGTGGTGGGGTCACCGCATTCCGGCGTGGTACGACAACGAAGGTAATGTTTATGTCGGCCGTGACGAAGCGGAAGTGCGCGCCAAACACAATCTGAACGACAGCATCGCCCTGCACCAGGACGAAGACGTACTCGACACCTGGTTCAGCTCCGCCCTGTGGACGTTCTCCACCCTGGGTTGGCCTGACGACGTGGAAACCCTGAAAACCTTCCACTCCACCGATGTACTGGTCACCGGTTTCGACATCATCTTCTTCTGGGTGGCGCGCATGATCATGATGACCATGCACTTCATCAAAAACGAAGACGGCACACCGCAAGTCCCGTTCAAGACCGTATACGTGCATGGCCTGGTACGCGACAGCGAAGGCCAGAAAATGTCGAAGTCGAAAGGCAACGTGCTGGACCCGCTGGACATCATCGACGGTATCGGGCTGGATGAGCTGCTGAAGAAGCGCACCACCGGCCTGATGAATCCGAAAGACGCGCCGAAAATTGAAAAGCGCACCCAAAAGGAATTCCCCGAGGGCATCGCCTCCTACGGCACCGACGCTCTGCGCTTTACCTTCCTGTCCCTGGCGTCGACTGGCCGCGACATCAAGTTCGATATCGGCCGTCTGGAAGGTAACCGCAATTTCTGCAACAAGATCTGGAACGCCACCAACTACGTGCTGATGAACTGCGATGGTCAGGACTGCGGCCTCGACAATGACAACGTGGAACTGAGCGTGGCAGACCGCTGGATTATTTCCCGCCTGCAGAAAACCGAAGCGCAGATCACCAGGGCACTGGACGAATTCCGCTTCGACCACGCCGCACAGGCACTGTACTCGTTCATCTGGAACGAATACTGCGACTGGTATCTGGAACTCACCAAGCCAGTGCTGAACAGTGACAGCGTCAGTGCCGAAGCCAAGCGCGGCACCCGTCGCACGTTGCTGCGGGTACTGGAAACCACCCTGCGTCTGGCGCACCCGATGATGCCGTTCATTACCGAGGAAATCTGGCAGCAGATCGCACCCAAGGTTGGCGTACAGGGCGACACCCTGATGCTGCAGCGCTATCCGGAAGCGAACGGGGCCAAGATCGACGAGGCTGCCGAAAAGGATATCGAATGGTTGCAGGGTGTAATCCTGGCGGTGCGCACCATCCGCGCCGAAATGAATATTCCGCCCGGCAAGCAACTGCCGCTGCTGTTCCAGAAGGGCAATGCCGACGACGAACAACGCGCCCGTGAATACAGCGGTTTCCTCAAGGCCATTGCCCGCCTGGAATCCGTCACCTGGCTCAACCCGGGCGACGAAGCACCACTGGCTGCCATCCAGCTGGTCGGCGATATGCAAGTGCTGATCCCGCTGGCCGGCCTGATCGACAAGGATGCCGAGATCGCGCGCCTGCAAAAGGAAATCAGCAAGCGCGAACAGGAAATCGCCCGGGTGGAAGGCAAGCTCAGCAATGAAAGCTTTGTGGCCCGTGCACCCGCCGACGTAGTGGAAAAGGAAAAGCAGAAAATCGCCGAGAACCAAACTGCGCTGGTGGAACTGCAAGCCCAGCTGGAAAAGATGCGTCAACTCTGATCGTGCATTGCAGGGTGGCCGGTTCGCCGCGCCACCCCTCACCCTGCGAGTCCTGCCATGAACAAACCGCTATCCCAAGCTGAACGCGAACAACTGGCGACTGCCCGCGCCCGCGAATTTTTCCGCCAGTGGTGGTTTTCCCTGATCGTGATGGTACTGATCGTCGCCACCAGCGGCTTGTCGCCGGCGATGATTGATACGCTCGCATTGGTGGCCGATAAAATTCGCGATGGCGAATGGTGGCGCATTGTCACCAGCCAGTTCGTGCACGTGGGCACCAATCACATGCTGCTGAACGTGGTGGGCTATCTGATCGTGGGTGCCGCGTTTCGTGAAGACGTGAACCCCAAGGAGGAAGCGGTTGCGCTGGCCTTTGCGGTGCTCGGCGTCGGCATGGGGATCTATCTGCTCAATCCGGAAATCCAGTGGTATGTCGGCCTGTCCGGTGCGATTTACGGCTTGCTGGTACACAACCTGATCGTGGGCTGGCGCCGCAGCACGATTCTTTCCCTGCTGTTCACCGCCTTCCTGCTCGGCAAGTTTTATCACGAACAATTTGTTTCCGGCCCGGATACGGTCACCGCATCATTCATCGGTGCCCAGGTCGCCATCGACAGTCATCTGTATGGCGCCGTCACCGGACTGGTCACCGGACTGATATCCTTCTTCCTGTTCCACCGTCATGCGCAACCCGCTCGCAGCGCTTGAGCGTTATCAGTCACCACTGGTAAAGGATCTGGTGTGGGCGATCCTCAGTCCCACCCTGATCAATTCCAACAACGCCAACCATAATCCGTCGGCGCGCTGGTATCTGGAAGCATTCCGGCTGATCGAATCCCATCTGCAGACCCTGGATCAAAACGATGACCCGCTGCAGGAACACCTGACCGCGCCCCCCAATCATCGCCTGGGGCTCTACTTCGAGCGGCTGTGGTCATACTGGCTGCAACACAACGGCCGCTACCGGATGCTCGCCCACAATCTGCAGGTGATGCACGATCAGCAAACCCTGGGGGAATTCGATTTTATCGTGCACGACTCTGCCGCGGATCAGATCGAACACTGGGAACTGGCGGTGAAATTCTATCTGGGGATTCCGCCCCTGGATGACATGCAGCACTGGTTCGGCGCCAACACCCAGGACCGCCTCGATCTGAAATACCATCACCTGATCCATAAACAGCTGACACTGTCGGAAACCCGCCCCGGCCGCATGGCCTGCACCGAACACGGCTGGCATATCAGTCAACGTCGCCTGATCAGCAAAGGTCGGCTCTATTATCCCTGGCCCCCGGCGACCCAATTGCCGCCACCGCCGGTCTGCATTGACCCGCCCCATCTGCACGGTTTCTGGTTACCTTTGACAGCATTCAAACAGGAAGCAGTCCGTCACTCCGATGCCCGGTATCACTGGCTCGAAAAAACTGAATGGCTGGTGCATCGGTCAGCGCCGGCACTGGATCTGCAGGCAGTCACCGCACTGCTGGAACAGCAGCAACGCCCCCATCCCATCCAGCTGCATATCGACGGCTGGCTGCCCACGCCCATCCGCCTGTTCATCGTGCCGGACAACTGGGCCGAATCCGCACTGCAAACCCTGTCGCCGCGACGCCAATAACCCCAAAATAAATAGCATCGAATCCGCGCGACACAGTGCTTATACTGCAACCATGCGCACACTCGAAACCCTCAATATCGATAATCAGTTTGCCCGCCTGGACGAAGCGTTCTATACCCGCCTCGCCCCCTCGCCTTTGCACGACGTCCGACTGGTCGCCAGCAATCCTGAAGCGGCAACACTGCTGGATCTCGATCCGGCCCAACTGCAGCGGCCTGAATTCCTCGACATGTTCAGCGGCCGCAAACCGCATCCCCGGTTCGAACCGCTGGCCATGGTCTATTCCGGGCACCAGTTTGGCGTCTACAACCCACAACTGGGCGATGGACGCGGCATCCTGCTGGGCGAAGTGCTGAACGCACAGGGTGAATACTGGGACATTCATCTGAAAGGCGCCGGCAAGACACCCTACTCCCGCTTCGGTGATGGCCGTGCGGTGCTGCGTTCCTGCATTCGCGAATACCTGGGCAGCGAGGCCCTGCACTATCTGGGGATTCCCACGTCCCGCGCCCTCTGCATCTTTGGCAGTCGTGAACCGGTACAACGGGAAACCATCGAACAGGGCGCCGCGCTGATCCGGCTGTCACCCAGCCACATCCGCTTCGGCTCGTTTGAATTTTTCTTTTACAACCGGATGGAAAACCAGCTGCAGGCGCTGGCCGATTTCGTCATCAACAAACACTATCCGGACTTCCGCCAGGCGGAAAATCCGTACACCGAACTGTTTCGTGCGGCCGTCACCTCCACGGCTCGGATGATTGCCCAGTGGCAGGCGGTCGGCTTCGCTCACGGCGTCATGAACACCGACAACATGTCCATTCTCGGCATCACGTTCGATTACGGCCCGTTCGGCTTCATGGATGACTTTGTGCCGGGCTATATCTGCAATCACTCCGATCACCAGGGGCGTTATGCTTTCCATCAGCAGCCCGGCATTGCGCTGTGGAATCTAAACGCCCTTGCCCAGACACTGACACCACTGGTCCCGCAAAACGATCTGATCGACGCGCTGAAAGGGTACGAGCGCTGCCTGCTCGACCATTTCCATCAGTTGATGTTCGACAAGCTCGGGCTGATCAATACCAGCACCGACGACAACAAGCTGGTGACCGACCTGATCGGCCTGCTCAGTGACAACCACCCGGACTACACCATCTTCTTTCGCCGCCTCAGTTATCTGGGCATAGAAGACAACACGGCGCCCGTGGCGGATCTGTTCATCGATCGGGAATCTGCCCGGCAGTGGCTGCAACGCTATCGCCAGCGTCTTTCCCGACAGCCGCTGCCGGATACCGAGCGCCTGCAGCGCATGCGCAGCAAAAATCCCAAATACATCCTGCGCAACTATCTGGCCCAGATCGCCATCGACAAAGCCGAGCAAGGGGATTTTTCGGAAGTGGAAAACCTGCGTCAGTTGCTGATGCGTCCTTTCGACGAACAGCCCGAGCAGGAAAAATACGCGGCCTTCCCTCCGGACTGGGGCAAGAAACTGGAAATCAGCTGCTCGTCATGACCGGCTCGGCAACCAATGCCTGCTGGATCTGATTGCCACCATTATTCTGTGCCACATAGACAGCACTCTCCGCCGACAGCAGCAAGCTCCTGCCCTGATCCGGGTGCGTCGGCAGTACGGTGGCAACGCCTATGCTCACCGTCGCCGTGATCTGACAGATACCAAAATTGAACGGCTGCTGATTGATCTGATCCGCCACCCGCTGCGCAATAAAACGCGCACCATCTGCATGGGTTCCCGGGAGTAATACACCAAACACCTTATCCCCATAACGGGCGATCAGATCCGCCGGCCGATTGATATTCCGCACTAGAATATCCGCCACACTTTTCAGGCATTCCTCCGCCGCCACCTGACCGAAATCCGCCAGAATGTCGCGATAGCGGTCCAGTTCCACAACCAGCAGCGACAACACCTCACCATTGCGGAATGAACGCTCGCACTCGCACCGCAATGCATCCACAAAGCGATTTTCGTTGCCGACACCCGTGACCGGATCCTGCGTATTCAATTGCTCCAGCTGGCGATTGGCGTCCGATAATTTACTCAAGGTACGTTCCAGTTCTTCGGTTCTCTCTCGCACCCGCCATTCCAGATGATCGTTGCTCAGTCGCTCCAGCTCCAGCGCGCGCTCATTTGCCAGCAACGCCGTACGTTCCAGCTCACGCGCCTGCTGTTCGAGGACTATCCGCTGGGCGCGTTCCAGATTGATGCGTCGGGCCAACGCCAGAGCCAGCAGCGAAAGTTCGACGACCGTACCCACCTCCGCACCATGCTCGGTGAAAAAGTTACGCGGCACCACACCCAGCTTGTTCAACGCCAACAGCATTACGCCAATCAGAAACACCGCCCAGGCAATCGTGAACAGGCGTGCATCAGGCCGACCACTGCGCCAGCTGAACCAGCCACCCACCATTGCCAGCAAGCAGGCCGGCACCGACAGCACCACGCCTGCACGCAGTACCATCCCTTCATCCAGCCAGGGTGTCCCCACTAACAGTAACAGCGCAATAACGGCCAACACACAGAACGCCCGATAAAGACCCGACGCACCGGACCTCACACCGAGAAAATGGGTAACAAACAAGAAACTCGACAACAGCGAAAGCAGAATGAATAACCCGGTCGCCCGGTTCTGCAGCCCAACTTCCTGCGGCCACAATAATTGATAGGCAAATCCCTGTTCCACAAACTGGAACATGCCGATGGAAACCGAAAACAGCACATAAAACAGATACGCCCGGTCACCCGTTCCCAAATACAGAAACAGGTTATAGACCGCCATCACCAGCACAAAACCGAAGAACAACCCATGAGCGAGCGCCATCAGGGAATCCTGTTCCACCATCGCGCGCTCATCCAGCAACCGCAATGGCATCTGGATCGAATACGGCCCACTGACGCGAATATAAATCGTCACATCACTATGAGCGGGAATCACCAGCGGAAAGATAAAATCCCGGTGCAATACTGGTCGCGCTGCAAATTCCAACCGGTCGCCCGTCTGAAACATCGCGCCGAGCTCGCCCGACTGGAACACATAAACATCCAGGCGACGTATCAACGGGTAATTGATCGCCAGATACCAACGCTCGGCAGCATCCCGGTTGGTAACCGCAAGCCGGAACCAGACGCTCTCCGAGGAATACCCCAGATTGGGAATGGGCGCGTTGCTGGGCGTCCAAACCGATTCCGGTTGTGCGGCAACGTCATCGACACTCAGGGCGTGAGTTGGATCCCGCAACCAGGCCAAATGTCCACCCAGATCGTACAAACCCTGTCCGGCCGACAACGTGACCTGTGCTCCATACACACTGCTGGTCAACCAATACAGCATGACCAGCCAAAGCCTTCCATAGCGCACGCCTGCCTGTTCCTCCGAAACTGCCGTCAACACGGACGAGTGTTCTAACAGCGGCAATGGTAGCAGGAAACCGTTGCAGCGGGACCGCTTTACCGAAACAATAGAACTCCACCATGCGAGGACAACAAGATGCTGCAACCCGGACGTTATCGACATTACAAAGGCAAGGATTACGAAGTCATCGGCGTCGCCACCCATAGCGAAACCGGAGAGAAGATGGTGGTTTACCGTACGCTGTACGGCAACTACGATCTGTGGGTGCGGCCGCAAGCCATGTTCAGCGAGCTGGTCGATGTCGACGGCACCACCGTGCCGCGCTTCCGCTTTATCGAACCGCTATAACCGGTCCAGCACCTTGCGCAGCTCATCGACGGAAACGTGCTCACGATCCAGCAGCATGTTCAAATGGTCGATCAGGCGCCGGAAGCTCTCGTCGATACGCATGCCCTCGTTGAACAGCTTTGAAACCGCGTGCACGCCGGTCTGCATGATTTCAGTAAACGTATCTTCCTGCGCTTCGGTGAGATCCAGAAATAGAATCGATTCATCAACCCGCATGGCCATGTCTTCGACCAATACCGCACAGCGTCGCATCACTTCCTGATAGCGTTCGTCCACCTGAGCCATGACGTTCTGCATCTTATGCGCCATACCGCCCAGCACATCCCGCTCCATCTCCAGCATGCGCCCATTATCGATCGATCGGATTCGCGCATCAGCGCCCTGCAGCAAACTGAACACATTGTCCTTGATTGCGCCAAAACGTTTCGGGTCGTCGGGCATCTTTTTAACCAGCAGCGAAACCCTGCCGTAATTCATCACACAGCGATGGCCAAAATCCACGTAACGTCCCGCATCCTTCAACTCCCACAGCAGGCGCGCCTCCAGATCCTTGGCAAGCCCGGTAGGCTCCAGATTCTTCACCTCAAATTCACTGCGCATCTGTAAACTGCAGCTCAGCTGATAATGGGACAGCGTGCTGAACAGCAGCATGCCGAGCTCATCAATATTGCCGCACTCATGACAATGCACCAGAAACTGGATGTTGATCCCCAGATCACTGGTGTCCGACATGGCGGAAAAAGCCATCTCGCTGGCCTGCTGCAACCGGCTTTTCAGCTGTCGACTGGCAATCGCATGAAAAACGGCTTTATTGAGGCGCGCCAGAATCTGCTCCGCAGAAACCGCACTGGTAATAACATCGTCAAATCCGGCGTCGTAGACCTCGAGCATATCCAGCGCCTCACCATCAGCCAGATACAGGAACACGGGCGTGTCCTGAAAGGCACTCAGCGACTTGATTGCTCTGCACCCAGCCAGATAATCCGCAGCAGGAAAGCCGCAAGCATCCAATAGAATCAACGCGAACTCCGTGCCAGACTGTTCCTCAGCCATGGCCAGGGATGGAATGAAACTCAACTGATAATGCTTTGACAATGGATCCCGAAGGGGACTGATACCTGCCAGTTCGACCAGTAACAGCGATTGCGTCGACGACTTGACCACCATGACCTCCCATGCATAACGAGTAATCACTCGCGGACACTGTCTACTAAAGGAGTACAGCACCCTTTTTCAGAGTAGCATGGGAAGCAGAAAGCACACGCAGGAGCCCCACTGATTGAGGCAGAGGCTGCGAAAGATCAATATTCAGGACCTGCACGGCAGAAAGGGCTTCGCACCTGGCGAAGCCCCGATGGGATCAAGACTGGCTGAGGACCGGCAGACGAGGCAATGCATCCCACTGTTCAGGATTGCTGGCCATTGCCCTGGCACTGATTGCGCTCATCACTGCCTTGAAACTGTCCACGACATCGCGAGAGGCATTACCGCTGGTCAGGATATTGATCGAAGCGCTTTCCATCATCCAGATCAGGGAATAGTAAACCTTCGGATCCAGCCTGACCCCCTGATCCTCAAAATAACGGTCATCGAACAACTGGACCATCTGCTCCAGCAGCGCAGCACGACGGGGAGCCAGCGGCGAGCCTGCCCGCAACGCCTCTTCCGTCATCATCCGAATCAGCGGCCCAAGATTGGCGTGATAGTCAAAGAACAACTCTACGCAACTGACCACGAAATCACTTAGGGAAGCAGATTGCTTCTTCACCGCCTTGAAACGGGACATCAGCAGGCCCGCCGCAATCTCGTAGATACTTTCCAGCACTTCCACCTTGTTTTTGAAGTACTTATAAAACGTTCGCCGGGAAACATTGGCGGCATCAAGCAGGTCCTGTACGGTCGTATCCTCAACGCCCTTACTGGTAAACACCCCGATTGCATTGAACAAAACATCGGACTTGGCGCCCTGACCCGGCAACGGAAAACTGATCTCGGACGTAGCCAGATCCAGCTCACGCTCCGTCGCCTGTAACAACAGGTCAACAAACTCGTTGCCCTGTGACTCCTGCACCTGCTCCATTACCCTACCCCCAGATCTACAACTCACATGACACGGGAAAACGCCCAAGCCCGCCACTCCAGCAGGCCAAAGGCTGGCTAAATTCTACCCTGATAAACGACAAAAATATACTCTGTATACACCATCTAGACAACGAAGCGACCCTTTAGCGGAACGACGCTGCATAACAAACATTCAGCCATTGCAGCCAGCGTCAGTCCCCCCTACACTGCCCTGCCGGTCCAACAACAAACAAAAACAACAATGAACAGCACTGCTTCCCCTCTGCCAGCCAGGCAGCGTAAACAAGCCCTTGTCCTCTTTGCACTGATCTTCGCGTTATGTCTTCCGAGCCTTTGGGCCGGCATGATGGGCGATGATTACATGCATTACGCCATCTTTGAGGCCGACAGCCTGCCCATCGAAAAGCCCGACGACCTTTCGCTGTTTGGTCTGTTTTCCTTTATCAATGGGGACCCTGACCGTAACCGTCAGGCCATGGACCTGGGTGTCATCCCCTGGTGGACCTACAGCGGCATGAAATACGCTTTCTGGCGCCCGATCGCCGAAGTCACTCACTGGATCGATTACCAGCTGTGGCCTCGCATGCCGAGCCTGATGCACCTGCACAACCTGCTCTGGTACCTGGGCATCTGCTTCCTGCTACTGAAACTGTATCGACGCACCTTACCCACAGCTCCCGTGGCATTGATCGCGCTGGCGCTATATGGCCTGGATGCCACCCACGGCTTCGCCATCAGCTGGATTGCAAACCGCAACGGACTCATCGCCGCCTTCTTCGGCATGGCCGCGTTCCTCACCTACATACGCTGGAGAGAAGATCAGGGTTCGCACTGGCAAGGCCTTTCGCTGCTTCTACTCCTCGCTGCGCTTCTGTCTGCAGAAATCGGCATTTCAACCTTTGGCTATCTTGCAGCGTACGCCTGGTGTTGCGATCCCAAAGGAAGAGCAAAAGGCATTCTGGCTTTATTGCCCCATGCCGGCGTCATCATCGTATGGTATGCAGTTTACAAACTGGCCGGTTTCGGCGCCGCCAATGCCGACGCCTATTATGTCGACCCGGCAGCCCAACCATTGACGTTCCTCGAGCAATTCGGCCAGCGCTTCATCGTATTGCTCGGTAGCCAGTGGGGAATTATCCCTGCAGAGCTGTATGGCTACGGCGCCACGAAAACCACCAATTATGTAATTGGGTGTTTGGTCTATCTGCTGCTAATACTGCCGACAGTATGGTTCCTTACCCGCAAACACGCTTACACCCAAATGTGGCTGTTAGGAATGCTGTGTTCCCTGGTACCCGCAACTACGGCACTGCCTCAAGACCGCGTACTGATCTTTGCAGGCATCGGAGCCAGCGCAGCCCTCGCTCACTTCCTGTATATCGTATTCTCTCAATTCAGACACATGGATCTGCAAGCCAAATGGCTCTTCAAAACCATTGGAAGCATTCTTGTCCTCTTTCATCTGGTGATCAGCCCGCTGCTGTTGCCTGTGGCGACATACAGCACACGACTGTTCTGGTCCGCCATGATTTCCCAGGGCCCCTCACAGTTTCCAGATATCGAGGACCTTCAGAACAAACGGTTGGTCATCGTGGGAGCGCCGCTCGCATCCTCGCTCGCAATCGCCCCCTTCCGCTTCCATCGTGGCGAACCAATACCGCGCAATATATGGATACTCTCCACCATCGATGAAGCTATCAATTTCCGCCGTCTTTCAGACACCACCATCGAAGCAACACTGCCCGGCGGATTCATTCAGGGTCCAGAAAAAGCAGTAAGGGACTTCGCAAGATTTCCTTTTAGTGAAGGCGAGTCAGTGAAACTGAGTGGAATAACTATCAGAATTGCTGAACTGAATGTCAGCGGCATGCCACAAAAGTTGATCCTCGAATTCGACGAGTCAACTGAGTTGGAAGATGTCATATTTCTCAAGTGGAACAATCAGAGCAAATCCTACAACGGAATTGATGTTTCTAATGGAATTCAATAGAACAGATGCAGTTGGCCGGATGGTTACGCCAAACCGATTCTGAATCAGTTCCATCAGTGGCTGCTGGCACAACGACGGTTGGTAATCAACGGGACAGCAACGGCCAAAGCCATTGGTTACAGCCTGATTCAGAATCGGTTTGGCATGCATCTGCCGCAGCTTCACGCGGTCTTGTTCGGTGAGTTCTGCCGCAGCACGCTCAACTTCATAGAGCTGCTGTATATATTGCAGCGCCTGCTGGGCAATCTGGCTTTGGTTGGCCACATGCAGCTCGTGGAATTTGCGGCGGGCATGGGCCATGCAGCCGATTTCGATAACGCCTTGGGCGAAGCTGGCCTTGTAGCCGCTAAAGTCGTCACAGACGAGTTTGCCTTGCCAGTCCGCCAGGAAGTCGCGTACTTCTTTGCCCGAGCGCGTCTGGCGGAACTCATAGACAACACCCTGCACTGGCGCGAAGCGCGTCGTTGCATAGGCCCACACATAGGCACGATGCGTTTGCTTTTTTCCCGGCGCCAGCATGGCCACCGGCGTTTCATCGGCATGCAGCACGGTGTGTGTCAGCAACTCTGCACGCAGCGCGTCAATTAGCGGTTGCAGTTCGACGCCGCAGCGACCGATCCAGCCCGCCAGGGTCGAGCGCGGCAGATGCAAACCGGCACGCGCAAAGATCTGTTCCTGGCGATACAGCGGCAAGTGATCCGCGTACTTCGAGACCAGCACCTGCGCCAACAAACCTGTGGTCGGAATGCCTTTGTCGATCACATGGGCGGGCACCGGAGCCTGCACCAGGGTTTCGCACTGGCGGCAGGCCCATTTGCCCCGGACATGCTGTTCGACGCTAAACGTGCCGGGCTGGTAATCCAGTTTTTCGCTGATGTCCTCGCCGATCCGGAGCATCTGGCAGCCGCAGCGACAGACCGTACTGTCAGGCTCGTGGCGGATCACGGTGCGGGGCAGTTGCTGGGGTAGTGTCTGGCGTTTGGGTGGTTGCTTGCTGGTTTCGGTGTTGGGTCGAACCGCAATCTTTTCCAGTTCGGTTTCAATCGCGGCGATATCGGCGTCCACCAGATCTTCCAGCATGCTCAGTTGCTGGGAGTCCAGACCCTCGCTGTTCTTGCCGAACCGGTGGCGACGCAGCAGGGCCATCTCATGACTGAGTTTTTCCTCGCGGATCCTGTAACGCTGGATAGCCTCATCGCGGGCAGCGATGATCTGATCTTTGGCTGCCAGGGTGGCGACCTTCTGTTGAATGATGAGGTCGCGTGACGTGATCGCCTGATCAAGGGATTGCACCTGCAACAGCAAATCCGCTGCCAGTGTGCGCAGCTGTTCGGGTGTCAGGAGATCGAGGTCGGGCATGGGGTTCATGCCCGTATTGTCCTGGAAACCGGCTGATCCTTCGACCTGTTTTGTGTATGCAGACGTGACGGCTACAGCACCGATATTGCCTGATGTTTCCCGGCATATTGCCAGGGCAAACCAACCACCAGGGCACGCAACTGTTGCAGGTCCAATTCAACCGCTCCACCTTCGCGCAGGGCCGTCCACACAAACTTGCCCTGATGCAAGCGCCGGGACGCCAGCCAGACACCAAACGGATCGACCACCAGAATCTTCATGCGGTTACCTTGTTTGTTGGCAAACACATAGGCGGTATGATGTTTGGCGGCACCGAAGGCATGAACGACTCGCGCCAGGGCCGTATCCGGCCCGGCCCGCATATCCAGTGGCTCCCGCGCCAGCCAGATCTCGTCGAGGCGCAGCATGCTATAACTGCCGGAGCCAGTAGGCCAGCTGATGCATTTCCGATAACGGCCAGTGCAGAACAATGGGACCGGCCGGCGACAGCAGTTCAACTTTGATCGCGCGGTCTGGACCTGTCGGAACGGCAGGCGCGGCTAGCGCCGGCAACGCTACGAAATCGTCTTGTTGCTGAGCTTGACTGCCCTGATGATCACGGCGCCACTTATGCACCAAATTGGCATTGAGCTGGTGCTTGCGAGCCACTTCGGCTATGGAGCTGCCGGGTGCCTCGCACTCCTTGAGCACGCTTAAGCGGAATTCCGGGTTGTGGCGCCGACGCTTGTCTTTGGGTTTATCGGGTCTTGCTGTACTCATAATAAGTGTCCACTTAAAAATAGGTGGACACTAAAGTAGCGGCATCACGCCGATTTGAAAGATGAGTTGGCCGGACGGTTACCGTTGAGTTTGGCTGACTGAATCAGGCTCATCACATTGGCCGCACGTTGGCCGCTGCGCAGACTGCCGGCAAACAATCAGTTGTTCCGGCCCAGTGCCCAGGGACGAATCTGGTTTTCCACCTGTTTTTAAGTGGACACTATGGTTAAGCACCAGAACTCGCTAATCCTGATGGGTTTGCCGAACGCTTACTGTCAAAAGATAAACTTAACGCGCAAATAGGCGTTACTGTTTTCTTGAAATTGTCCGAACATGGTGGAACGGTAGTCCCCTTTGAAATAATTAAACCCCGCCGATACTTCGAAATTATCGTCGACCCGATATTTTGCTGACGGGAGCAGATAAAGGTCGTGATCGTTGGGCGAATAAAAAAGAAACGTGGTCCAGACCAGATTGTTGTTTAGTGCAAGATAGGTGATGCGTATGGTCAGGACGTTCCGGTTTTGTTCTGGCGTGTGCTCGAGAAACTCTGTCTCTTCGGCCAGGAATTTATAATCGTGTATATGTTCCAGATACCCCTGTACTGAAAGCGTCAGATCTTTAACGATCTCCTGTTCATAACCGATCAAAAAGCGTGTTTCAGAGTTCGGTACATAAGGGCTTTTTCCATCTCTATCCTCTACGGAATCGTAATAGCTAAACTCTGCGTAGCCGATACCGCTGAGCACGGAGCCCCGGGCGCTCGCCCCAATGGCGTTCATTCTCGGAAAATAAAGACTATCCGTTAGGGGATCAAATCCTTCCGGAGTCTTGTAAAAGCCGCGATAGAAATAACCTGCGTATTCTGTGCCGCTGATGTTGCGATAAATGCGTGCTGAATACTCGCCGTTATCGATGTCATGCTCCGGACTTTGGCCTTTCATGATTGGAGACGCCGCGACGGTAGCGTTATATAGGGGAGAGAAGTAACTGAAGCGTTCTCCGTCAATATAGGTGTCATGATCGAATATTGGCGACCATACGAGATCAATATTTACGACATCCGAGTACCAGCTTGCTTTAAGGGCGTCGGACGGATTTTTCAGGTACTGTTGATCGTCGCCGCTGAAAAAGGCTTTCCAGTTTTTTGGGAAAAGATCGTTAAGGAATAGCAGATCACCGGTTCCCCAGGTGAGGATTTGGCGTCCTGCTCGAAGATCTATGGCGCTCGTAGGAGAGGCGTGGATGAACGACTCTCGGTTACGCGCCGAAGCCTTGCTAGAAACCTCGTCGAAGTACAGATCGCCTTTGTAGTTTACATACCAGCTTTCAGAATGGTATGTGGTCTCGAGGCGCAAGCGGACCTCATTTGCAATCGTGTCTTCGCTTATCAGGTCGTTATCAACGGTTCTGTTGCTGAAAAAATATTGTAAGAATCCGCTAACTGGAATGGTGCCAGCTGTTTCCTCGCTTGGTTCTTGATCCCAGGCTTCCCAGTCATCAGTTTCGTTGCTTGCAAATGTGTTCTGGCTGCTCAGTGCGAGGCTCAAAAAGAGAAGCTTCTTCATCTCTTCTGCTCGCTTAGCCAATTGTAGGGTGGATTGCGCAAGGAGCGTTCGGAGAAGACGCTGTCTGGCAAATCGATGTTGTAGCGAATAAAACGCATCTCGCTGACGGAATAGCTGCCGTCGCGAAGGTCTTCGACTTTCATTTTGGTCGCGGTGGGAAATCCATCTATTGATTTGATGTTCTCGGCGGATATTCTTCGATAGAGCTTGTTCTGTGAGTCAAAATATTCTGCTTTTTCAGGGATGAACGTATCTTTCTGTATCCAAACCATGTAGTGGCTGAACTCCACATCCGCTGGATTAGCGGGCGTATTTTTCACTACGTAGTGGGTTGGTGTGGTCTGAGTCAGAGCATGGCGATCCGCGGTCAGGTTTCTGCCAGATATGTCCTCGTAGAAGAAGTGAGAGCCAACAAAGCTAGTGCGTTTATCGCCACTTGAGATGCGCTTGACCAGGTCGAGGCTTGGCAGGTAGAGCCACCGGTCGTCGTCTCCGGTAGGTTGCTTTTTGACGAGGAAGGCGGTGTTTTTGACGTCGCTTGGTCGAGAGAACAGGACGTAGAAAATTTGATTTCCGCCATCTTCAATGTCTTTCCGCAAGATGGTGAACTGACGTATCTGTTCGCGGCCTTTGCTGTCTACTATCTTCATGCGGGTTTCGGCGCGGCCATCTGCACCTTGGTAAAATGCAACGAGATTGGCCTTCGCTACAATCTGGTCGGCGTCTGTGAGATCCTGAGCAATTGCTTTCGTGGCGCCTGTCAACAGTATGAGCAACGAAAGGATTGATGGCAGTTTCATGATTGATCTCCCTGGAATATCTGTCGGAACAGGAAACGGTTGGATGTCTGAAGGATGGCTGGCAAAAGCGCAAGTGTGATGATGCAGCTTGCTGCCATGATCGAAGCGAGGAAAATTCCGACCGTGTTGTAAGGGACCAGCGGTGCGGCCAGTAGTGGCAGGAACCCGATGGCAATTACGATGGCGTTCCGGGTGATCGCGACCCCTGGTTCATTGAACATTTCCTTCAGCGTTTCCGGCCAGTTCTGCTTGTCGGCAAATATTGCTCGACAGCGTTCAAGAAAATGAATGGCGAAATCGACAGAAAGACCGAGTGTGAGGGAAGACAGGACTGCCACCGGCATGTCGTAGTCTTTTCCTACAATGCCAATGAGCCCATAAATCAATGCGATTGTTAGCGAAAGCGGAATCATGGCCAGGATTCCAAAGATGATGGATCTGAACAGCAAGGTCATCATTACGAACACCATAATGAACGCTCCAAGCAGACTGTTCAGCATGCCGTTCACCATGGCGTCCTGCCAGACTACGTTTATATAGGTTAGGCCACCCCACTCGATCGACAGGTTGTCCGGAAGCGGGTTCATTGCGACAAAAGTAGCGACGCTGTCGACCACTCTTGACATGTCCTTGTTGTCACCACTTTTCAGTTGAATCCATATGGCAGCGCTGTCGTAATCTGCCGTAACGAAATGCCAGAGATCATTGGGTCTATGGGACGACTGATAACTCAGCAATGTCTGCGCGACCTGGTTTTGGGTGTCAGGAAGACGGAAGTTTTCTTCCGCCCCGCCTCTGAGTTCGCGATACACAGTCTTTACGACGTCGGGCAGTGCGTTACTCTTACCGACCAGCCCGCTTTCTGCCAATGAGTTTTGCAGTGTTTCGACGTATTGAAGGAGTTCCGGGCTCTGGAATGCTTTGATGTTGCCTTGAGTGACCTCCAGCAACTCAATGAATTGTTTCAATCCGTCCTGTTCACTTTCGGCAGCATCGAATACGTTGTCTTCGACCCGTGATAAGGTGTCTGATATCGATTTGGCAAAGTGCTCTGCTGATGTGTGCTCTACGGTCAAGCCTCTCAGGTATGGATGTCCTTCCAACAGCTGTTGCTGCTTCGACATGAATTCTGTGATCGTCGCTGTGTGATCCTGTTTCAAGACCAGATAGGCATCGTAGGTTCCCGCGAAATGCTCGTTCAGAATCCGGTCCGCGATGCGGATTCCATGGCTTTCCTTGAACCAACGCACCGGGTTGTCGTTGATCTGAATACGCTGGATGCCATAGACACTGACGCCAGCCAGTGCCAGTCCTAACACAATGACGAGCTTACTCCAGCGCGCCGACAGCATATAGAACGCGCTCATGGTTTTTTGCATCGCCTTGCTGTCATGGTTGTGGTGACGACTGGCAAGCGCTTCGATTCTGTCCGCCGACAAGCTCACTATGTAGGCCGGGATGAATGTAATGGTAAGGATAAATGCCAAAGCAATGCCGATAGCGACGAAAATACCAAAAACCTGCACAGGGGGAATCGGAGTGAAGGCCAATGAAGCGAAACCGGCTATTGATGTGATGGATGTGAACAGCATTGGCTGGAACAGATTGCGTAGTACCTTGCGAATCGACTCACGCGCATCCGCCCCTGGCTTATGGGTTTCTGCGAATTCAGAGAGAATGTGAACCGAGTCCACGACCGCGATCGGCATCAGGAAAATCGGAATCATCGAACTCATGATGTGAACGGTGAATCCGCTGCCGATCAGGCCGCCCATCGTCATGATTACGGATGCCATTGCCACGAGCATCGGCGCGGTAATGAGTGCGAAGCTGCGAAAGAAAACCCACATCAGCAAAAAGATGGTCAAGGCCGCCAGTGGTGCCGAAATCGCCATTTGGATAAACATCTCGACGCCGAAGGTGTCTTCTGCGACGGGTAGACCGGTAATGTGATACTGATCGTCACCGATAAGCGTTTGAGTCAGATCGCGTATGCTGGTTGAAATCCGGTGACTTGCGCTTTTGGATGCGATGGGAACATAGATCGCCAATGCCTTCCCATCCCTGGACACCAGCGTATCCATAAACATGGGCAGGCGTTCAGTCTGTCGCTTGATAGTTGTGGCATCCGCCTGATCCACTACCTCGTGGTTCATCATCCAGTTGAAGCGAATTGTCCCAGGACCTTCCTGGGTGATGTTGTCTACAGCAGCCAGGCTCATCAATTCCTGGCTGATGACGCCATCTATTCTCTTGATCTGTTCTGACAGGATGCGAACGTTGTTCAGGGTTTTGGGATTGAAGACACCCTCGGGATGGGTGGTGTTGACTACCCCAACGACAATTAGATCGTAAAGGTTGAACTGCTCTTTGATCCTGTCGTGAATGATCCGGTCCGGTTGCTCTGCTGGCAGCATGTTTTCCGGGTCGGTATCTACCACGATTCGGGGAATTTGCAGCCCGAGAGCAAGGGTTAGTATCAGGGTTGCCCACAGTATTCGCTTGGGGTGGAGCAAGGCAAACTGTATTAGGTGCTCTTTCATGTAGGTATTATTCCAGCAGTAGTCTAAAGTAACCATATAACGATATAGTTATGTCGTCAACTGCCAGGATTGTTGATATGATTGGCCGACCCTGCGTTGGAAGCGTCAAAATGTCAGAACTGAATTTGTCAGAAGAGCAGCTGCAGGCGGTATCGGAACGGTTTCGCGTATTGAGCGATCCCATGCGGCTGCGGATCCTGCATCAACTGCAAGCGGGCGAGAAAACCGTCAGCGAACTGGTAGAAGCGACGGGGGCCTCGCAGCCGAATGTATCAAAGCATCTCTCGATACTCAGGACAGCCGGTTTGGTGAATCGCCGTCAGTGCGGTAATCTCGCGTACTTCTCGATTGGTGCGCCCTTCGTCTTCGACCTTTGCGCGATAGTGTGCGAGGGGATCCGGCAGGAATTCGCCACCAAGCAAGCAGCATTCAAATGATGAGGTCACATGGACGACTTGATTCCATTGCTTTCCGATGGCGAATTTCACACTGGCGATGAATTGGGGAAAGTACTCGGTGTAAGTCGTGCGGCGGTGTGGAAGCAGGTCCAGAAGCTCGAATCCAAAGGTCTGCAGGTGCAGTCCGTAAAAGGTAAAGGCTACCGGTTGGCCTATCCACTGGAGTTGCTTGACCCGTCTTCGATCAGGTCGCATTGTGCGTCTTCCGCGCTGCAGTTGCTTACTGGTCTGGATGTGCTGACCCAGACCTCATCCACCAATGATGTTGCGATGGCCCGAGTTGCATCCGGCTGCTCATCCGGTTTCGTGTGCCTTGCAGAGCAGCAAACAGCGGGCCGGGGAAGGCGCGGGCGCGTCTGGGTATCGCCCTTTGCCTCCAATCTCTATTTCTCCTGCGTGTGGGAGTTCTATCATGGTGCCGCAGCACTTGAAGGGCTCAGTCTTGCCGTCGGGGTGGCCGTTGCCCGTTCGCTCAGGTCATTGGGTGTCGACGCAGTCGCGCTCAAGTGGCCGAATGATGTGTTGGTGGCAGACGCAAAAATCGCCGGCATCCTACTGGAAATGACAGGAGACCCCGCAGGGCGCTGCCAAGTCGTGGTCGGCGTCGGGGTCAATCATGTAATGCCGGGTGCGGCGGCCGCAAGTATTGACCAACGCTGGACCCGTCTCGAAGAACACCGTCAGGGCATATCGCGAAACCTGTTGGCCGCTACAGTCATATCCGACGTGCTGCTGGCGTTGGAAACCTTTCAGCTTTCAGGATTTGGCTCCTTCCGGGAGGAGTGGACGAAACTGGACGCCTATCGCGGCAAACCCGTCGTTGTGAGGACTGGCGTAAACGAAATTTTGGGAGTTGCCGACGGGGTTGATGAAACCGGCGGGCTTCGGCTGGTAGATCCTGAAGGGGCGATCCAGGTCATGAAGGGTGGTGAAGTGTCCCTGAGGTTGCAGTCTTGAGCGTGATCTACTTCGATCTCGGGAATACTCGCATCAAATGGTGGAATGGCAGCCAGGTTTATTCGTGCGCTTATGATCAGCTGGATCAAGCGTTGGGGCCGCTATTTGCCAATCTGGGGCGCGATGGCAATGCTGTGTTCGCATCTGTAATTAAGGATGCAAGGCGTGAGCGCTTTCTGCGGTTGGCAGCACAATATCCTGCTGTTCGCTTGTTTGAATGCGTCGTCACGGAAAGCGCTGCTGGTGTGCGTTGTGGCTATCGGGATGTCGTTCGCCTCGGTGTGGATCGCTGGCTGGCCGTTGTCGCGGGCTGGGCGCTCTATCGCAAGCCGCTCGTCGTTGTCGATCTCGGAACAGCGGCTACACTGGACTTTGTAGATGCAGGCGGGGGCCATCTAGGTGGATACATTGTGCCTGGGTTGAACCTGGGGATCAAAGCATTGCTGGCGGGCACCGACAATGTGATAGTCGATCAGGATCAGTTGCGCTCTGCATTGAGGGCCCCGGGCGGAAATACCGCAGAGGCAGTATCCCACGGAGCGTTAGCCGCCATCGCTGCGCTGATCGAGGTATCCCTGGTGCGTCATCAGGTCGCCAATCCCGGCGCATTGGTTTTGCTTGCGGGCGGTGATGCGCCGCTTGTGGCACAACTGCTGCAGTGTCATTATCTGCACCAAGAAGATCTCCTTTTTATAGGTATGACGATTCTGCATCGTGAAGGGTTGACCCGGGCGATAACGCCATAGGATTAAAATAAAAATGCGCTGGATTTTAGTATCGTTGTTGCTTCTTAACCTTATTTACTTTGGTTGGGGGTATTGGCATGAGGCCGGAGGTGGGCTGGAGTCGGCTTCGAGTAATTCTGCTGGACAGGTTTCATCAGACGATTCCCCGCTCATTTTGTTGACGGAACGGCTACCCGCCCCCGGAAGCGCTTCGCCGCCCCCTTCAATCACACCGGAAAAGCCTAAGGCGCAGCCTCCACAGATCCCTGTACGGCAAGATGTGTCGCGGTCTGTTTGTTTGCGGATTGGACCGTTCGATGGAGAAGAGTCGAGGAAGGCTCTCTTGGCGGAACTGGTCCAAGCTGGGTTAAAGGCCCAGTCTCCTGCCCCTGAGGCATATGTCACGACCCAGTATTGGGTCATGCTTCCGCCTTACGATACCCGTCGTCGCGCCTTGCAAACCCTTCGCGAGCTTCAGGCGCGGAAGATTGATAGTTACTTGGTTTCCAGTGGCGACTTGAAGAATGCTGTCTCGCTTGGTCTGTTTAGTCGGGAAGAGTTGGCAAAGGGCGTCCAGGAGAAGATTCGGGAGGCAGGATACCCCGCCGAAATCAGGCCAAAGGACAAGCAGAACCAGCGTCTCTGGCTGCTTGTGATCGCAGAGCAACCGCTTGAAAACACAACAAAATCCCTTTCTTCGCTGGCTAGCCGGCAGTCTGGAATAAAAATATCAAATACCTCGTGTGAAATGTTTGCACAATGAAATTAATTTGCGTAGAATTCGCCGCCTAAATTGGTGAACAGATACGCATGCTGGCGTAGCTCAGTCGGTAGAGCAGCTGACTTGTAATCAGCCGGTCGGGGGTTCGACTCCTCTCGCCAGCTCCAGTTTAGAAGCCTCTTGATGAGGCAAATCGGAGGGGTTCCCGAGCGGCCAAAGGGATCAGACTGTAAATCTGACGGCTCAGCCTTCGCAGGTTCGAATCCTGCCCCCTCCACCAAATTTTGGACAGCCAGTGTTGTGGTTGTCGCAGCGAGGCAGTGCGGGCATAGTTCAATGGTAGAACCTCAGCCTTCCAAGCTGATGATGCGGGTTCGATTCCCGCTGCCCGCTCCAAGCGGAAGTTCCAGTTCAAGGCTCATATAGCTCAGTCGGTAGAGCACTTCCTTGGTAAGGAAGAGGTCACCGGTTCAAATCCGGTTATGAGCTCCAATTTTTTTACGAGCGCTGTTGTTCAAATGCTCGGTTCTCATTTGTTTGATAATCGCTCTGAAGGCCAGGAGAAGGGTCAATGGCAAAGGAAAAATTTGAACGTAGCAAAACGCACGTTAACGTAGGCACCATCGGTCACGTCGACCACGGTAAAACCACGCTGACAGCGGCATTGACCCGCGTATGTGCGGAAACCTGGGGTGGTGAAGTCAAGGCGTTTGATCAGATTGACAAGGCACCCGAAGAGCGTGCGCGCGGTATCACCATCAATACCTCGCACGTAGAATACAACAGCCCGCGCGTCACTATGCGCATGTTGACTGCCCGGGACACGCCGACTACGTCAAGAACATGATCACTGGTGCTGCACAGATGGACGGCGCTATTCTGGTATGTTCTGCTGCTGACGGCCCGATGCCGCAGACTCGTGAGCACATCCTGTTGTCCCGTCAGGTAGGCGTTCCTTTCATCGTCGTGTTCCTGAACAAGGCTGACATGGTTGATGACGAAGAGCTGCTGGAACTGGTGGAGATGGAAGTGCGTGAGCTGCTGGACCAGTATGGTTTCCCTGGCGACGACACCCCGATCATCAAAGGTTCTGCGCTGAAGGCGCTGGAAGGCGACGAGTCTGATATCGGTGCGCCGGCAGTGCGTAAGCTGGTGGAGACGCTGGATTCCTACATTCCTGATCCGATCCGTGCGGTAGATCAGCCGTTCCTGATGCCGATCGAAGACGTGTTCTCCATCTCTGGCCGCGGCACCGTAGTAACTGGCCGGGTTGAGCGTGGTATCGTGAAAGTGGGTGACGAAGTGGAAATCGTCGGTATCAAGGCGACCACCAAGACGACCTGTACTGGTGTGGAAATGTTCCGCAAGCTGCTTGACGAAGGTCGCGCGGGTGAGAACGTTGGTGTGCTGCTGCGTGGCACCAAGCGCGAAGAAGTGGAGCGTGGTCAGGTGTTGGCCAAGCCCGGCACCATCAAGCCCCACACCAAGTTCCAGTGCGAAGTGTACGTTCTGGGTAAGGACGAGGGTGGCCGTCATACCCCGTTCTTCAAAGGTTACCGTCCCCAGTTCTACTTCCGTACTACGGACGTGACCGGTTCCTGCGAACTGCCCGAAGGTGTAGAGATGGTTATGCCTGGTGACAACATCCAGATGACTGTCACCCTGATTGCGCCGATCGCGATGGAAGAAGGTCTGCGTTTTGCAATTCGCGAAGGTGGCCGCACTGTTGGCGCCGGCGTGGTTGCTAAAATTATTGAGTGATAGCGGTGGTTGAAAGGCAGGGGGAGACCTCTGCCTTTTGCCGTCCATATAGAGTGATAGGCCAGTAGCTCAATTGGCAGAGCAGCGGTTTCCAAAACCGCAGGTTGGGGGTTCGATTCCCTCCTGGCCTGCCAACCCAGTCGGTTGGAATGATGTGCATGGTTGGTAAATATGAGTAACAACGCCGTAGTAGAGTCCGATCAGCGATCCCCGATTGATGTCGTGAAATGGGTGCTCGTCGCGATCCTGGTTGCGGTAGCTGTTGTAGGTAATGCCTACTTCGACGAGCAGCCTTTTCTGTATCGGGTGCTTGGTGTTGTTGCGGTTGCTCTGGTTGCGGCGGTTGTGGCTGCTCAGACAATCAGGGGGCGGGCCTTTATACAGCTTCTTAAAGAAGCTCGCGCTGAGGTTCGTCGTGTTGTATGGCCAACTAAGCAGGAAACCGCTCAAACCACGGGAATCGTTGTGCTTGTAGTTGTGTTGATGTCCCTGATTTTGTGGGCACTAGACACTCTTTTTGGCTGGGCTATTTCCAGCATCATCGGTTGACAGTCGAGGTTCAAATGGCGAAGCGTTGGTATGTGGTTCATGCCTATTCTGGCTTTGAAAAGCACGTAAAACGATCGCTGCAGGAGCGCGTGAAGCGCGCAGGTATGGAAGATCAGTTTGGTGAAATTCTGGTCCCTACCGAAGAAGTTGTAGAAATGCGCGGCGGGCAAAAGCGCAAGAGTGAGCGTAAATTTTTTCCCGGATACGTGCTCGTTCAAATGGAGATGAACGACTCTACTTGGCACTTGGTAAAAGAATGTCCAAAGGTTATGGGGTTTATTGGTGGTACTGCTGACAAGCCGGCTCCCATCAGTGATCGCGAGGCAGCGGCAATCCTTCAGCGAGTCGAAGATGGTGTTGAAAAGCCGAAGCCGAAGACCCTGTTTGAACCAGGCGAGGTTGTGCGCGTGACCGATGGTCCCTTTGCCGATTTCAATGGTGTTGTTGAAGAGGTCAACTACGAGAAGAGCCGCTTGCAAGTGGCAGTTCTCATTTTTGGCCGCTCAACGCCTGTTGAGCTCGAGTTTAGTCAAGTAGAAAAGGGTTAAGAGTTTTTGGAGCCCCGCGAGCGAAAGCTGCGCGGGGATTTTTACTTTGTGCGGGGAGCTGTAACCACAGCGCTAATACCCGAGGAGTAGGTGTAATGGCAAAGAAAATACAAGCTTATATCAAGCTTCAGGTTAAAGCGTCGCAAGCAAATCCTAGCCCGCCGGTTGGTCCAGCGCTGGGTCAGCACGGCGTAAATATCATGGAATTCTGTAAGCAGTTTAATGCTCAGACGCAGGCTCCTGCATTTGAGCCTGGCATGCCCATTCCAGTGATCATCACTGTTTATAGTGATCGCTCATTTACGTTCATACTGAAGACCCCTCCGGCCTCCGTACTGCTGCGCAAGATCACAGGCATTCAAAAGGGCAGCAGCGTGCCGAACAAAAACAAGGTTGGTAAAGTTACTCGTGCTCAGCTCGAGGAAATTGCCACACGCAAAATGCCAGACTTGACTGCTGCAGATATGGATGCCGCAGTGCGGACTATCGCTGGTTCTGCGCGTAGCATGGGCTTGGAAGTTGAGGGGGTGTGAGATGGCAAAGCTGACCAAAAGACAGAAAGCAATTCGCGAGAAGGTTGACTCAACTAAGCAATATACCGTCGAAGCAGCGGTGGGGTTGTTGAGCGAGCTTTCTACCGTTAAGTTCAAGGAAAGCATCGACATCGCCGTTAATCTGGGTGTTGATCCTCGCAAGTCCGACCAGGTTGTCCGTGGTGCCAGTGTGCTCCCGAATGGAACTGGTAAGACAGTCCGCGTTGCAGTTTTCACGCAGGGCGCGAATGCTGAAGCCGCTAAGGCTGCCGGTGCAGATCTGGTTGGCATGGATGATCTGGCGGAGGACATCCAAAAAGGTAATCTGGATTTTGACGTTGTTATCGCTTCTCCGGATGCGATGCGGGTTGTTGGTAAACTCGGCCAGATTCTTGGCCCTCGTGGTTTGATGCCCAACCCCAAGACTGGCACCGTGACGCCAGATGTTGTCACTGCAGTGAAGAACGCCAAGGCTGGTCAGGTACGTTATCGGACTGATAAAGCTGGTATCATTCATTGCTCGGTTGGTCAGGTTGGTTTTGCCCCGGATGCAATCAAGCAAAACGTAGAAGCACTGCTTGCTGATCTGAGAAAGATCAAGCCGGCTACTTCCAAAGGTGTTTATATCAAGCGTATAACCTTGTCCTCCACCATGGGGCCGGGTGTAGCGATTGATCAGGCGAGCTTGGAATCTTAATTCAAGCTCCGACGGACTTTGAGCCCTTTGACCTATTGGTGAAAGGCGCGTCAAAGACCGCAGGTGCGGGGGCGGCTAGTTGCCTTTGCTTAAAATAGCCTGCGCAGACGCGGTGGTTCAGGATTCAGTATAGCTGGGTCGGACGCCGCAAACCCTCGCAAGAGGAAGACGTAACTGAGGAGGTTAATCAGTGGCATTAAATCTGGAAGACAAGAAGGCAATTGTTGCCGAAGTCAGTCAGGCCGCTACTGGTGCACTTTCCGCTGTTATTGCCGACTATCGCGGCCTGACCGTATCTCAGATGACTGAGTTGCGTAAGCAGGCGCGTGCACAAGGTGTGTATCTGAAAGTTGTTCGGAACACACTGGCTCGAATCGCTGTTCGTGGAACAGAGTTCGAGTGCTTGCACGACGCGCTGGTTGGTCCGACCATTTTGGCGTTGTCCATTGAAGATCCAGGTGCAGCTGCACGTCTCTTCAAGGAATACGCCAAAACAAACGACAAGTTGGAAGTAAAAGCCCTTGCGGTTGGCGGCATTGCCTATGGCGCTGCTGATATCGACCGTCTGGCTTCTCTCCCGACTCGCGAACAGGCTCTCGGCATGTTGGCGGGCGTTCTGCAGGCACCGGTTACCAAGCTTGCACGTACCCTCAACGAAATGCCAAGTCAAATCGCTCGTGCGTTGGCAGCGGTCAAAGACCAGAAAGCAGCTTAACTGTATCCCTTTTAAACGAATCAAGAATTTTAGGAGTAATGAATCATGGCTCTGTCCAAAGACGATATTCTGAACGCCATTGCTGAAATGTCTGTGATGGATCTGGTAGATCTGATCAAGGGCATCGAAGACAAATTTGGTGTATCTGCTGCTGCACCTGTGGCTGTTGCTGCTGGCCCTGCCGCTGCTGCTGCTCCGGTTGAAGAGCAGACTGAGTTCAATGTTGTTCTGGCTGCATTCGGTGACAACAAAGTTAACGTAATCAAGGTAATTCGTGGCATCACCGGTCTGGGCCTGAAAGAAGCCAAGGACATGGTAGAAGGCGCGCCTGCAGTTGTTAAAGAAGGCGTGAGCAAAGACGAAGCGGCCAAGATGAAGAAAGAACTTGAAGAAGCCGGTGCCAAGGTAGAAATCAAGTAATAGCTTGGCAAATCACGCGAATTCGCGCAGTTTGCTGACGGGGCTGGTGGCAATGGCCACCGGCCTTTTGCTGTTCAAGAATGCTGTTTGGGCATTTGTTGAAAGATTCTGATGCTGGTCTGTGAATGCGGGCGAGCATCAAGGTGTGCTTAAGCGTTGCTTTCTAGCGATTGCAGGCTTTGGCCCACGCAGCCCCTAAATGGGATTAAACGCGAAGTGTCTTAACTTCGAACTGGCAAAATGATTGCATTTTGCAGAGTGAAAAACTGAGGAACTCAGATGGCATATTCTTTCACCGAGAAGAAAAGAATCCGTAAGAACTTCGGTAAACTCACTGACGCGATGGAAGTGCCTTACCTGCTGGCAATCCAGCTGGATTCGTATCGCAAATTCCTTCAGCTCGATAGCGCGTCAGACAACCGGATTGATGAAGGCTTGCAGGCCGCATTCAAATCCGTGTTTCCGATCCAGAGCTATTCTGGCAACGCGGCCCTTGAATTTGTCGATTATACGCTGGGCACACCCGTGTTCGATGTTCATGAGTGCCAGATGCGCGGAGCGACTTACTCTGCACCGCTCAGAGTGAAGATCCGGCTCATCATTTACGATAAAGATTCTGCTAACAAAGCCATCAAGGATATCAAAGAGCAAGAAGTCTACATGGGTGAAATCCCCCTGATGACTGACAACGGTACCTTTGTTGTGAACGGTACCGAGCGTGTCATTGTTTCACAGTTGCATCGTTCGCCTGGCGTGTTCTTTGACCATGATCGCGGCAAAACCCACTCATCAGGGAAGCTGCTGTATTCAGCTCGAATCATTCCTTATCGTGGCTCCTGGCTCGACTTCGAGTTCGATCCGAAAGACTTGGTGTATGTCCGTATTGACCGTCGCAGAAAGCTGCCCGCCAGCATTCTGTTGCGTGCGCTTGGCTACGAAAACGAAGAAATGCTGGGAATGTTCTTCGATACCAACGTCGTTACCTACGAAGGCGGCATTTTCCGTCTGAAGCTGATTCCTGAGCGTCTCCGTGGTGAGACTGCCATGTTTGACATCAAGGCCGGCGGTGAGGTGGTGGTCGAAGAAGGGCGTCGTGTCACTGCTCGTCACATCCGCCAGCTGGAAAAGGCCAATATCGAATCCCTCGAGGTTCCGAAAGAGTACCTCGTGGGTAAAGTCGTTGCGAAGAATATTTTCGATTCCGCAACCGGCGAACTGTTCTGCGAGTGCAATACCGAGTTGACTGCCGGCCTGTTGGACAAATTGGCTGACGCAGGCGTTGCGCAATTCGAGACGCTGTACATCAATGAGCTCGATCGTGGTTCTTTCATGTCAGATACCCTGCGTATTGACTCGACCACGAATCAGCTCGAAGCACTGGTGGAAATCTACCGGATGATGCGTCCTGGCGAACCGCCAACCAAGGATGCCGCTGAAACCCTGTTCAAGAACCTGTTCTTCTCTGCTGAGCGTTACGATCTGTCCGCCGTTGGTCGTATGAAGTTCAACCGCCGCCTAGGACGTGAAGAGATTCTGGGCGAAGGCACGCTTTCGCGTGAAGATATTGTTGATGTCCTCAAGTGTCTGATTGATATCCGCAACGGTAACGGAGTGGTGGACGATATCGATCACCTTGGCAATCGTCGTGTTCGTTCCGTTGGTGAAATGGCCGAAAATCAGTTCCGCGTAGGTCTGGTTCGTGTTGAACGTGCGGTGAAAGAACGTCTGTCTTTGGCAGAAAGTGAAGGCCTGATGCCGCAGGACCTCATCAATGCCAAGCCGGTCGCTGCTGCAATCAAGGAGTTCTTTGGCTCAAGCCAGCTGTCTCAGTTCATGGACCAGAACAACCCGCTGTCAGAGATTACGCACAAGCGCCGCGTTTCAGCGTTGGGCCCCGGCGGTTTGACCCGGGAACGTGCAGGCTTCGAAGTTCGGGACGTTCATCCAACCCACTATGGCCGCGTGTGCCCCATCGAAACGCCAGAAGGTCCGAACATCGGTCTGATCAATTCGTTGGCGTGCTTTGCCCGTGCCAACGATTATGGCTTCCTGGAAAGCCCCTATCGCCTCGTTAAAAATGGCAAGGTCCTGGATGACGTTATTTACCTGTCCGCGATCGAGGAAGGCGAGTACGTGATCGCACAGGCCAACGCCGAAGTCGATGACGATGGCGTGTTGGTTGAGGATCTGGTGCCGGTTCGTCACCGCAACGAGTTTACGGTGACCACCGCAGACAACGTCAATCTGATGGATGTGTCTCCCCGTCAGGTTGTGTCTGTGGCGGCATCCCTGATCCCCTTCCTCGAGCATGACGATGCTAACCGCGCGCTGATGGGATCCAACATGCAGCGTCAGGCCGTACCGACACTGCGTGCTGAAAAGCCGCTCGTTGGCACCGGTATGGAAGGCATCGTTGCTCGTGACTCTGGCGTATGCCAGGTTGCGCGTCGTGGTGGCGTGGTAGACCGGGTGGATGCGGCGCGGATCGTTGTTCGCGTAAATGATGCGGAAGTGGGTACCACGGATGATGCAGGTGTAGACATCTATAACCTGACCAAGTACACCCGCTCCAACCAGAACACCTGTATCAACCAGCGTCCGCTGGTGAAAGTGGGTGACAAGATTGCCCGTGGCGATATCCTCGCGGATGGTCCGTCTGTAGATATGGGTGAGCTGGCCCTTGGGCAGAACATGCGCGTCGCGTTCATGCCGTGGAACGGTTACAACTTCGAAGACTCCATCATGCTGTCTGAGCGTGTGGTACAGGATGATCGTTTCACCACGATTCACATCCAGGAGCTGACGTGCGTTGCCCGTGATACGAAGCTGGGCCCCGAGGAAATTACGGCGGACATCCCGAACGTTGGTGAAGCAGCGCTTTCAAAACTGGACGAATCCGGCATTGTACACATTGGTGCAGAAGTCGCGGCTGGCGATATTCTGGTTGGTAAGGTGACGCCAAAAGGCGAAACCCAGTTGACGCCGGAGGAAAAGCTGCTGCGGGCAATCTTTGG
This sequence comes from Gammaproteobacteria bacterium, assembly GCA_041395845.1. Taxonomy (GTDB): domain Bacteria; phylum Pseudomonadota; class Gammaproteobacteria; order Pseudomonadales; family Ketobacteraceae; genus Ch67. The sequence continues at coordinate 41,663 of JAWKZS010000009.1, read as the reverse complement.
TGAGAAAGCCTCCGACGTTAAAGATACTTCGTTGCGTGTGCCTTCAGGTACCAAGGGTACTGTTATCGATGTGCAGGTATTCACCCGTGATGGTGTTCAGAAAGACCAGCGCGCGATCGATATCGAGAACGCTGAAATAGACAAGTTCCGCAAAGACCTGAATGACGAATTCCGGATCATGCAGGGTGCTTCGCTGCTGCGTCTGCGTCGTGCTTTGGTCGGTGAGAAAGTCGTTGCAGCCGGCGCAGGTCTGAAAAAGGGCGACACAATCACTGATGAAGTGCTTGATTCGCTTGAGCCTGCGCAGTGGTTTGAGTTGCGTCCCACATCTGACCAGGTCGCCGAACAACTGGAAAACATCAAATCCTATCTGGAAGACGTGCGTGCGGATCAGGAAAAGAAACTGGCCGAGAAGAAGCGCAAGATTTCCAGTGGTGATGATCTTGCCCACGGTGTCCTCAAGATTGTCAAGGTTTATCTTGCGGTCAAGCGTCGTGTGCAGCCGGGTGACAAGATGGCAGGTCGTCACGGTAACAAGGGTGTTATCTCCGTCATCATGCCGGTTGAAGACATGCCTTACGACGCCAACGGTACTCCGGTTGACGTGGTGCTGAATCCCCTGGGTGTACCTTCACGTATGAACGTGGGCCAGATTCTCGAAACTCATCTGGGTCTTGCTGCGCATGGTTTGGGCGAGCGTATCAACGACATGCTCAAGCAGCAGCAAGAGGCTGCCAAGATTCGCGAGTTCCTCGAGAAGGTTTACAACACCATTGGCGAGCGCGCAGAAGATCTGGCCGGATTCTCCGATGGAGACGTCCTCGAATTGGCAGAAAACCTGAAGCGCGGCGTGCCAATGGCGACGCCGGTGTTCGATGGTGCCAAGGAATCCGAGATCCGGGAAATGCTCGCGCTGGGCGGACAGCCAGAAAGCGGTCAGATGACATTGTTCAATGGCCGTACCGGTGAAGCGTTCGATTGCCCGGTAACCGTGGGCTACATGTACATGCTCAAGCTGAACCACTTGGTTGATGACAAGATGCATGCACGTTCTACCGGTTCTTACAGTCTGGTTACCCAGCAGCCGCTGGGTGGCAAGGCCCAGTTCGGTGGTCAGCGCTTCGGTGAAATGGAGGTGTGGGCGCTGGAAGCTTACGGTGCAGCCTACACCCTGCAGGAAATGCTGACCGTGAAATCGGACGACGTGAACGGACGTACCCGCATCTACAAGAACATCGTGGATGGGGACCATCGTATGGATCCTGGCATGCCGGAATCCTTCAACGTGTTGGTTAAGGAAATTCGTTCACTCGGTATCGATATCGAGCTGGAAAACGAATAACGGTTGATAAAAAGACGGCGGGGGCTTCACCCCGCCTTACTGGCTCCCATTGGAGGATATTCAGTGAAAGACTTACTGAACCTGCTGAAAGCACAGGGACAAGACGCAGAATTCGATCGCATTCGTATTGGCCTTGCGTCACCGGAAATGATTCGCGCCTGGTCATTTGGCGAAGTTAAAAAGCCTGAAACCATTAACTATCGGACCTTCAAGCCTGAGCGCGATGGTCTTTTCTGTGCCCGTATCTTTGGTCCTATCAAGGACTACGAATGCTTGTGCGGCAAGTACAAGCGTTTGAAGCATCGCGGCGTCATCTGCGAAAAGTGCGGCGTTGAAGTAACGCTTTCCAAAGTTCGCCGGGACCGCATGGGCCACATTGAGCTGGCCAGTCCCGTTGCACACATCTGGTTTTTGAAATCGCTGCCAAGCCGTATCGGTTTGCTGCTGGATATGACCCTGCGCGACATTGAGCGGGTGTTGTACTTTGAATCATTTGTGGTCATTGAACCAGGCACCACCACGCTTGAGCGTGGCCAGATGCTGACCGACGAGCAGTACTATGAAGCGCTGGAAGAGTTCGGTGACGAATTCGAAGCCAGCATGGGTGCTGAGGCAATACAACGTTTGCTGCAGGAGCTGGATCTTGAGCAGGAAATCCGGATTCTGCGTGAAGAACTGCCGTCAATAAACTCCGAGACCAAGTCCAAGAAGGTCGCTAAGCGACTGAAGCTGATGGAAGCGTTCATGGAGTCCGGTAACGATCCTCAGTGGATGATTCTGAGCGTGCTGCCGGTGCTGCCACCCGATCTGCGTCCGCTGGTACCGCTGGATGGTGGTCGTTTCGCCACGTCGGATCTCAACGATCTGTATCGTCGCGTCATCAACCGTAACAATCGTCTGAAGCGTCTGCTGGATCTGAATGCTCCAGACATCATCGTGCGCAACGAAAAGCGCATGCTGCAGGAAGCGGTAGATGCACTGCTGGACAACGGTCGTCGTGGTCGCGCGATCACCGGCTCCAACAAGCGTCCGCTGAAGTCACTGGCAGACATGATCAAAGGTAAGCAGGGTCGTTTCCGTCAGAACCTGCTCGGCAAGCGCGTCGACTACTCCGGCCGTTCCGTAATCGTAGTTGGCCCGACGCTGAAACTGCACGAGTGCGGTCTGCCCAAGAAAATGGCACTTGAACTGTTCAAGCCCTTTATCTTTGCCAAGCTGGAAGCCCGTGGTCTTGCGACTACCATCAAGGCTGCCAAGAAAATGGTAGAGCGGGAAACCGCAGAAGTGTGGGATATCCTTGCTGAAGTCATTCGCGAACACCCGGTGCTGCTGAACCGTGCACCGACCCTGCACCGCTTGGGTATTCAGGCGTTCGAGCCTCAGCTGATCGAAGGTAAAGCGATCCAGTTGCATCCGCTGGTGTGCGTGGCCTATAACGCGGACTTCGACGGTGACCAGATGGCGGTACACGTGCCGCTGACTCTCGAAGCGCAGCTCGAAGCCCGTGCGCTGATGATGTCGACCAACAACATTCTGTCTCCGGCCAACGGTGAACCCATCATCGTGCCGACGCAGGATGTCGTTCTGGGTCTCTATTACATCAGCCGTGAACGCATCAATGCTCCCGGTGAGGGAATGGTATTTACCGATACCAAAGAAGTGGCCCGTGCGTTGGCTGCCCGTTCCGTAACGGTACATACCCGTATCAAGGTTCGTGTAACTGAAACCGTGCTGCAGGAAAGTGGCGAGCAAATCCAGCGCACGTTTATTGCTTCAACTACAGCTGGCCGCTGCTTGTTGTGGGATGTGCTGCCGAAAGGTCTGCCATTCGAACTGATCAACCAGCCGATGACTAAGAAGACGGTCAGTCGCCTGATTAACGCCTGCTATCGTCGCCTTGGTCTCAAAGCTACCGTAATCTTTGCGGACCAGTTGATGTATCTCGGCTTCCATCAGGCAACATTGTCTGGCTCTTCCATCGGTATCGGCGATATGCAGATTCCGGAAGAAAAAGCGCGAATCATCTCCGAAGCAGAAGACGAAGTGCGTGAGATCGAAGATCAATTCGCATCTGGTTTGGTGACGCAGGGCGAGCGCTACAACAAGGTAGTGGATATCTGGTCCCGCACCAACGACATGGTTGCCAAGGCGATGATGGAGCACCTGTCAATTGATAAGGTGAAGGACAAGGACGGAAAAGAAGTTCCGCAGAAATCCTTCAACTCCATCTTCATTATGGCGGATTCCGGTGCGCGGGGTTCTCAGGCACAGATTCGTCAGTTGGCTGGTATGCGCGGTCTGATGGCCAAGCCCGATGGCTCCATCATCGAAACGCCCATTACTGCAAACTTCCGTGAAGGTCTGAACGTACTGCAGTACTTCATCTCAACCCACGGCGCACGTAAAGGTTTGGCGGACACCGCACTGAAAACCGCGAACTCCGGTTATCTCACGCGCCGTCTGGTTGACGTAGCGCAGGATCTGGTGGTGACCGAAGACGATTGCGGCACAACTAATGGCGTCACCATGACTCCGCTGATTGAAGGCGGCGACGTGGTTGAGCCTCTGGGTGAACGTGTGCTGGGTCGTGTGGTTGCTCAGGACGTCCTGAAGCCAGGCACTGACGAAGTTCTTGCTCCGGCAGGTACCTTGATTGACGAAATGTGGGTCGAGCGTCTTGAGGCGGAAGGTGTCGACGAGGTTCTGTGTCGATCGCCGATCAGCTGTGACACCCGGTATGGTGTGTGTCGCAAATGCTATGGCCGTGATCTTGCCCGTGGTCATCTGGTGAACATTGGTGAAGCGGTAGGCGTTATTGCAGCTCAGTCAATCGGTGAACCCGGAACCCAGCTCACCATGCGTACCTTCCACATCGGTGGTGCAGCATCACGAGCCTCAGCGGTCAGCAATGTGCAGGTGAAGACATCCGGTACTATCCGTCTGCACAACGTGAAGTATGTAGAGCAGGCCAACGGAAACCTGGTTGCGGTGTCACGTTCAGGTGAATTGGCAGTAGCCGATGAGAAGGGGCGTGAACGCGAGCGGTACAAGTTGCCCTATGGTGCGGTCATTCAGGTACACGATGGTAGCAAAGTAGATGCTGGTGCTATCGTTGCTCAGTGGGATCCGCACACTCACCCGGTCATCACCGAATTGGCTGGTCGCATCAGCTTTGGCGAGTTTGAAGACGGCATTACCGTGAAGCAGACCACCGACGAGCTGACGGGTCTGACCAACTACGAAATTCTGGACCCGAAAGACCGTCCTGCTTCCGGTAAGGACAAGCGCCCCGTCGTTCGTTTGGTAAACGAAAAGAACGAGCTGGTGACCATGCCTGGCAGCGATACGCCTGTGCAGTACTATCTGCCTGGTGGCTCAATCGTCATGCTGGAAAATGGCGCAAAAGTTGAAGCGGGCGATGTTGTTGCACGTATTCCCCAGGAAAGCTCGAAGACCCGCGACATTACCGGTGGTCTGCCGCGTGTTGCCGACCTGTTCGAAGCGCGTAAGCCGAAAGAGTCCTCGATCCTGGCCGAAAAGAGCGGTGTTGTCTCATTTGGTAAGGAAACCAAAGGTAAGGTCCGCTTGATGATTACCCCAGATGACGGTGGCGAACCTTATGAAGAGCTGATCCCCAAGTGGCGTCAGCTCAACATCTTTGAAGGTGAGCGCGTCGAACAGGGTGAAGTCATTTCCGATGGTCCTTCCAACCCGCACGACATTCTTCGTCTGAAAGGTGTCAACGCGGTTGCGAACTATATCGTGAATGAAGTGCAGGACGTCTACCGCCTGCAGGGCGTGAAGATCAATGACAAGCATATCGAAGTCATTGTTCGGCAGATGCTGCGGAAGGTCACCATCACCGACACTAACGACTCCTCCTTTATCAAGGGTGAGCAGGCTGAGCTGGCTCGCGTGCTGGACGAAAACGAGAGGCTGGACAAGGAAGGTAAATTCGGAACCAAGTACGACAGAGAACTGCTGGGTATTACCAAGGCCTCTTTGTCTACCGAGTCGTTCATCTCTGCTGCATCGTTACAGGAGACCACTCGCGTCCTCACCGAGGCTGCGGTAACTGGCAAAGTGGACGACCTGCGTGGTCTCAAGGAGAACGTTGTTGTCGGCCGTCTTATCCCTGCTGGTACTGGCTTTGCCTACCATGCAGAGCGTCGCCGCCAACGCAACGCTGAAGAAAATGAGCAAATTCCGCAGTTTACTGCGGATGATGCCGAGCAGGCGCTAAGCGAAGCGCTGAACTCCCCTGGCGAATAACCAGGGTAACTGGCGGGCTGTCACTCCAACCGAGCGGCAGCCCGCGGTCCGCTTGACTTGCAGGCAGACCACTCTTAGAATCTCGCATCCCCATGCCTTGGGGATGACGGGATTATTTGCTTTTTATACAGTAGAACTGGAGAAACAGCTACATGGCAACCATTAACCAATTGGTGCGTAAGCCACGTGAGCGCCGAGTAGTGAAAAGCGACGTACCAGCGTTGCAAAGCTGCCCGCAGCGTCGTGGAGTGTGCACCCGCGTATATACCACTACGCCGAAGAAGCCGAACTCGGCACTGCGGAAAGTGGCTCGTGTGCGTCTCACTAACGGTTATGAAGTGACCTCCTATATCGGTGGTGAGGGTCATAACCTGCAAGAGCACTCCGTAATCTTGATTCGTGGCGGTCGTGTAAAGGATCTGCCGGGTGTACGTTACCACACCGTTCGCGGAACTCTGGATACCGCTGGTGTATCTGGTCGGAAGCAGGGCCGTTCCAAGTACGGCGCCAAGCGTCCCAAATCTTGATTGATAGCCTGAATATTCACTCGGCTGTCATACTTAACCAGCACCGTAGTGCTGGAGTAAGGCCAAGCGAATAGTCTTGGATTAACCTGAAACAGGAATTTATTTATGCCAAGAAGACGAGTTGCGGCGAAACGCGAGATTTTGCCGGATCCTAAGTTCAATAGCCAGGTACTGGCCAAGTTCATCAACCACGTTATGGAAAGTGGTAAGAAGTCTGTCGCCGAGCGAATCGTATACGGCGCACTGGACAAAGTTGCTGAGCGTAGCAAGCAAGATCCCGTCGAAGTGTTTGAAAAAGCCCTTGATGCGCTGCGTCCTGCCGTAGAGGTTAAATCTCGCCGTGTGGGCGGGGCTACCTATCAAGTTCCAGTGGAAGTTCGTCCTAGCCGTCGCACAGCGCTGGCCATGCGCTGGCTGGTTGATTCCGCGCGCAACCGCGGAGAAAAGTCCATGCCGCTGCGTCTGGCGGGTGAGATCCTGGATGCTGTAGAAGGTAAGGGTGCCGCGGTCAAGAAGCGTGAAGACGTCCATCGTATGGCTGAAGCCAACAAGGCGTTCTCGCACTACCGCTTCTAAGTCGTGTAATTCCAACCACTTAGTTAGTCTGAGGATAGGGCTGTGGCACGCAAGACCCCACTTTCAAGGTACCGGAACATTGGTATCAGCGCGCACATTGATGCGGGCAAAACCACAACTACAGAGCGCATTCTCTTCTATACCGGTGTGTCTCACAAAATTGGTGAAGTTCATGATGGCGCTGCCACAATGGACTGGATGGCACAGGAGCAGGAGCGTGGTATTACCATCACGTCTGCTGCTACAACGTGCTTCTGGTCTGGTATGGCTAAGCAGTTTGATGAGCATCGCATCAATATTATCGATACCCCGGGCCACGTAGACTTCACCATCGAAGTAGAGCGCTCTATGCGCGTGCTTGATGGGGCGGTGATGGTGTATTGTGCGGTGGGTGGTGTGCAGCCCCAGTCTGAGACGGTTTGGCGTCAGGCAAACAAATACCGGGTTCCTCGTCTGGCATTCGTTAACAAAATGGACCGTACCGGGGCAAACTACCTCCGTGTGGTTAAGCAGATGAGGGAAAAGCTGCGCGCCAACCCGGTTCCGCTTCAGCTCCCTATCGGACAGGAAGACGAGTTCAAGGGCGTTGTCGACCTCATCACCATGAAAGCAATCTGGTGGAACGAGGAAGACAAAGGCACCAGTTTCGAACTCAAGGATCCACCGGCCGAAATGAAGGCTGACTGTGATGAGTGGCGCGAGAAGCTTGTCGAGTCTGCTGCTGAAGCGAACGAGGAGCTGATGGAAAAGTACCTCGGCGGCGAGGCGTTGACCGAAGACGAAATACATGGCGCCATTCGCTCCCGCGTTCTGGCCGGTGAGATCATTCCGGTTGTTTGTGGCTCCGCGTTCAAAAACAAGGGTGTTCAGGCAATGTTGGACTGCGTTGTCCGCTATTTGCCGGCTCCGGATGATGTTGAGGCGATTCGTGGTGAGCTGCCAAATGGTGATGCCGCTGAGCGTCACTCCTCGGATGATGAGCCTTTCTCAGCGCTAGCGTTCAAAATTGCTACCGACCCTTTCGTGGGCAGCTTGACCTTTATCCGGGTTTACTCGGGTGTCCTGAATTCTGGTGACTCCGTGCTGAATGCTACCAAGGATCGGAAAGAGCGCATTGGTCGTCTGCTGCAAATGCATGCAAACAACCGTGAGGAGATCAAGGAAGTTCGTGCAGGTGATATCGCGGCTTGTGTAGGCTTGAAGGACGTTACCACCGGCGAAACCCTGTGTGCGCTGGATAAGCCGATTATCCTCGAGCGCATGGAGTTTCCAGAACCGGTTATCGCGGTCGCGGTAGAGCCCAAGTCCAAGTCCGACCAGGAAAAAATGGGTCTGGCGCTGGGGCGCTTGGCGCAGGAAGATCCTTCTTTCCGGGTGCGTACAGACGAAGAATCCGGCCAAACCATCATTGCTGGTATGGGTGAGCTTCACCTGGACATCATTGTGGATCGTATGAGGCGTGAGTTCGGGGTGGAAGCCAATATCGGCGCTCCTCAGGTAGCTTATCGCGAAACCATTCGTACCAAGGTCGAGCAGGAAGGCAAGTTTGTCCGTCAGTCTGGTGGTCGCGGCCAATACGGTCACGTATGGCTGCGTATCGAGCCGTTGGAAGAAGGTGGCGGTATTCAGTTTGCAACTGAGGTTGTTGGCGGTTCCGTTCCGAAGGAATACTTCGGCGCAGTGGAAAAGGGTGTTCGGGAGCAGGTTCAGAACGGTGTAATCGCCGGCTACCCGGTCGTTGACGTGAAGGTTACGCTTTTTGATGGTTCTTACCACGAAGTTGACTCTAACGAAAACGCTTTCCGTATGGCGGGCTCCATGGGCTTCAAAGAAGGTGCTCGCAAGGCAAGTCCAGCGCTACTCGAACCTATCATGAAGGTTGAGGTTGAGACGCCGGAAGAATACATGGGCGATATCATGGGTGACCTGAACAGGCGTCGTGGTCTTGTGCAGGGCATGGAAGACATGATTGGTGGGGCGAAGCAACTTCGAGCTGAAGTGCCCCTCTCGGAGATGTTCGGATATGCAACCCAGCTTCGCTCTATGTCTCAGGGTCGTGCGACCTTCTCGATGGAATTCGTGAAGTATGCTGAAGCCCCTAACAACATTGCTCAAGCAATTATTAACAAAGGTTAATTCTTTAGGTTCAAGAGGTAATTGATCGTGGCAAAGGAAAAATTTGAACGTAGCAAAACGCACGTTAACGTAGGCACCATCGGTCACGTCGACCACGGTAAAACCACGCTGACAGCGGCATTGACCCGCGTATGTGCGGAAACCTGGGGTGGTGAGGTCAAGGCGTTTGATCAGATTGACAAGGCACCCGAAGAGCGTGCGCGTGGTATCACCATCAATACCTCGCACGTAGAATACAACAGCCCTGCGCGTCACTATGCGCACGTTGACTGCCCGGGACACGCCGACTACGTCAAGAACATGATCACTGGTGCGGCACAGATGGACGGCGCTATTCTGGTGTGTTCTGCTGCTGACGGCCCGATGCCGCAGACTCGTGAGCACATCCTGTTGTCCCGTCAGGTAGGCGTTCCTTTCATCGTCGTGTTCCTGAACAAGGCTGACATGGTTGATGACGAAGAGCTGCTGGAACTGGTAGAGATGGAAGTGCGTGAGCTGCTGGACCAGTATGGTTTCCCTGGCGACGACACCCCGATTATCAAGGGTTCTGCGCTGAAGGCGCTGGAAGGCGACGAGTCTGATATCGGTGCGCCGGCAGTGCGTAAACTGGTGGAGACGCTGGATTCCTACATTCCTGATCCGATCCGTGCGGTAGATCAGCCGTTCCTGATGCCGATCGAAGACGTGTTCTCCATCTCTGGCCGCGGCACCGTAGTAACTGGCCGGGTTGAGCGTGGTATCGTGAAAGTGGGTGACGAAGTGGAAATCGTCGGTATCAAGGCGACCACCAAGACGACCTGTACTGGTGTGGAAATGTTCCGCAAGCTGCTTGATGAAGGTCGCGCGGGTGAGAACGTTGGTGTGCTGTTGCGTGGCACCAAGCGCGAAGAAGTGGAGCGTGGTCAGGTGTTGGCCAAGCCCGGCACCATCAAGCCCCACACCAAGTTCCAGTGCGAAGTGTACGTTCTGGGTAAGGACGAGGGTGGCCGTCATACCCCGTTCTTCAAAGGTTACCGTCCCCAGTTCTACTTCCGTACTACGGACGTGACCGGTTCCTGCGAACTGCCCGAAGGTGTAGAGATGGTTATGCCTGGTGACAACATCCAGATGACTGTTACCCTGATTGCGCCGATCGCGATGGAAGAAGGTCTGCGTTTTGCAATTCGCGAAGGTGGCCGCACTGTTGGCGCCGGCGTGGTTGCTAAAATTATTGAGTGATAGGCCTTGTAACTTGGCTTAGGCCGGGTTATATTATCGCGCCCCTGTAGTAAGGGGCGCGATTTTCACAGTCCAGGCATTGATCTGGGCACAAAAGTCCAAAAGCCGCTTCTCTCTAGAAAGCAAAGAGAAGCTAGCGGTTTTTTGCATTTATATTAATGAGATTTCTGGAGTCCTCTGGCGATGCAAAACCAGAAAATTCGCATTCGCTTAAAAGCGTTCGATCACCGTCTGATTGATCAGTCAGCGCTTGAAATAGTCGAAACTGCCAAGCGCACTGGGGCGCAGGTACGCGGTCCTATTCCGTTGCCAACCCGCACTGAGCGTTTCACTGTGCTGATCTCTCCTCACGTTAACAAGGATGCGCGGGATCAGTATGAAATCCGTACCCATAAGCGTCTGGTGGATATCGTAGAGCCCACTGACAAGACAGTTGATGCCCTTATGAAGCTGGATCTGGCTGCGGGCGTTGATGTTCAAATCTCATTGGGTTGATCGTGCTGTCGGCAGCATGGCGTAAGAGGTTAATGATATGGCAATCGGTCTAGTCGGGCGTAAGTGTGGAATGACCCGCATCTTTACTGAGGATGGGGTTTCGATTCCGGTAACTGTTATTGAGGTTGAGCCGAATCGCATCACGCAGATTAAGAAAGACGAAACAGACGGCTACTCGGCTGTTCAGGTTACCACTGGTGATCGCAAGGCGTCTCATTTGTCCAAGGCTTCAGCGGGTCACTTCGCAAAGGCGGGTGTGGGTGCGGGTCGCGGCTTGTGGGAGTTTCGTGTAGATGGCTCCGAAGCGTCTGCTCTGAATGTTGGCGACGCCATCCAGGTAAGCATTTTTGAGGCGGGCAAGAAAGTCGATGTGACTGCTACATCCAAGGGTAAGGGGTTCGCAGGCGTTATCAAGCGCTGGAACTTCTCCATGCAGGATGCTACTCACGGTAATTCCTTGTCTCATCGCGCGCCGGGTTCCATTGGTCAGAACCAGTCTCCCGGTCGAGTGTTTAAGGGCAAGAAAATGGCGGGTCAGATGGGTAATCGCCAAGTAACCACACAGTCACTCGTTGTCGTCCGCGTGGATGCCGACAAAAATCTGTTGTTGGTGAAGGGTGCGGTGCCGGGTGCGACGGGTAGCGATGTTGTCGTCTTTCCTGCGGTAAAAGGTTGAGCCAACGAGGATTAGCGGATGAATCTGAATATTGCCTCTGGCGGAACTGTAACGGTTTCAGAAGTAGCGTTTGGTAAAGAGTTTAATGAGCCGCTGGTGCACCAGGTTGTGACTGCCTATATGGCGGCTGGTCGTCAGGGTTCCAAGGCACAAAAGACCCGTTCTGAAGTGTCGGGTGGCGGCAAGAAGCCGTGGCGTCAGAAGGGCACTGGTCGTGCTCGCGCTGGTACAATCCGTAGCCCTTTGTGGCGTTCCGGTGGCGTGACGTTTGCAGCGAAACCGCGTGATTTTGAGCAAAAAGTCAACCGTAAGATGTATCGCGGTGCAATGCGCTGCATTTTGTCTGAGCTGGTGCGTCAGGATCGCTTGGTTGTAGTTGACTCGATTGAAGTGGCTGAGCCGAAGACAAAGGCGTTGGTTGCCAAGCTGAAGGAATTGGGCGTGCAAGGTGCGCTGATTGTTTCGGCAGAGGTGAGTGAAAATCTGTACCTTGCAGCGCGCAACCTGCCGAAAGTAGATGTATGTGATGTGCAAGCTGCGGATCCGGTTAGCCTTATCGCGCATGAGAAGGTTGTTGTCACGGTGGACGCGCTTAAGAAGATCGAGGAGCTGCTGGCATGAACCAGGAACGCATTTTTAAGGTACTAAAGGCCCCTCACGTTTCAGAAAAAGCGAGTGTTGTGTCTGATCGTGACAACCAGTTTGTATTCAAGGTTGCGAAGGATGCCACTAAGACCGAAATCAAGGCTGCTGTCGAAGCGCTTTGGGACGTGAAGGTTAAGGCAGTCAACACCTTGGTTGTCAAAGGAAAGAATAAACGCTTTGGCCGTAGCGAAGGCAAGCGCTCCGATTGGAAGAAAGCCTATGTCTCCCTGCAGCAGGGCTTCGACATAGACTTCTTGGGCGCAGAGTGATTGAGGAGTAGAGCTAATGGCACTTTTGAAAGCTAAACCGACATCACCGGGCCGTCGTTTTGTAGTTCGGGTTGTAAATCCCGATCTGCATAAGGGTGCACCGTACGCGCCGCTGGTCGAGTCTGGTTCCAAAAAGGGTGGTCGTAATAATACTGGCCGTATCACTACTCGGCACCAAGGCGGTGGTCACAAGCAGCATTACCGCGTTGTTGATTTCAAACGCAACAAGGATGGTATCGTTGGTGAGGTTGAGCGTCTGGAGTATGATCCAAACCGTTCGGCGCACATTGCCCTTGTGAAGTATATGGATGGCGAGCGTCGTTACATTATCGCTCCCAAAGGCCTGAAAGCCGGTGATGCAGTTCAGTCGGGCTCTGATGCCCCGATCAAGGCGGGCAACGCGTTGCCGCTGCGGAACATCCCCGTGGGTTCGGTTGTTCACTGTGTCGAGTTGAAGCCTGGTAAAGGGGCTCAGCTTGGTCGTAGCGCTGGTGCTGCCATTCAGTTGCTGGCTCGTGAAGGCGCCTATGTGACATTGCGTCTGCGCTCCGGTGAGGTTCGCAAGGTCCAGTCCGATTGCCGCGCAACTGTTGGCGAGGTCGGGAATTCTGAGCACAACCTGGTTTCCCTTGGGAAAGCTGGCGCTCAAAGATGGCGTGGTGTTCGTCCCACTGTTCGTGGTGTTGCCATGAACCCGGTTGACCACCCGCATGGTGGTGGTGAAGGCCGTACTTCTGGTGGTCGTCACCCGGTGACTCCATGGGGTGTCTCTACCAAGGGTCACAAAACTCGCAAGAACAAGCGGACTACCAAGTTCATTGTTCGCCGCCGCGGCGCGAAAGCGTAATACGGATAAGAGGTATCGACAGTGCCACGTTCATTGAAAAAAGGTCCGTTCATTGATGAGCATCTGCTGAAGAAGGTAGAAGAAGCCGCTCAGAGTAGCTCACGGAAGCCGATCAAAACCTGGTCTCGCCGCTCCATTGTTCTGCCAGATATGGTGGGCCTGACTATAGCAGTCCACAATGGCCGCCAGCACGTGCCGGTGATTGTCACCGAGCATATGGTTGGTCATAAGTTGGGCGAATTCGCAGCTACCCGCACTTATCGTGGGCATGCTGCAGACAAGAAAGCGAAGCGGTAAGGGAGAGAAGCAATGGAAGCAGCAGCAAAATTGCGTAGCGCCATGATCTCAGCCCAGAAAGCGCGTCTTGTGGCTGACCAGATCCGTGGTCAGAAGATTGATCAGGCGCTGAATATCTTGGCATTCAGTGAGAAGAAAGCGGCGCATCTGGTTAAAAAGGTTCTGGAATCTGCAATTGCCAACGCAGAGCATAACGAAGGTGCTGACGTTGACGAACTGCGAGTTTCAGAGATTTTCGTCGACGAAGGTATGACAATGAAGCGTATTCAGCCGCGCGCCAAAGGCCGCGCTGATCGAATCATGAAAAGAACTTGCCATATCACGGTCAAGGTATCTGACAACTAGGAGACAGGCCAGATGGGTCAGAAAGTACATCCGACCGGGATTCGCTTGGGCATCGTTAAGAAGCACACCTCTACTTGGTACGCGAATCCCAAGCAGTATGCAGGCTATCTGCTGACTGATTTGAAAGTCCGCGAATTCCTGTTTGAAAAGCTGAAAGCAGCTTCTGTTAGTCGCATCGAGATCGAGCGTCCTGCAGAAAATGCTCACATCACAATCAAGACTGCGCGTCCGGGTATAGTGATCGGTAAGAAGGGCGAAGACGTAGAAAAGCTGCGTCGCGATCTCTCTCAGATGATGGGCGTGCCTGTCCACGTCAATATTGAAGAGGTTCGTAAGCCTGAATTGGATGCCAAGCTGGTTGCTGACAGCATTGCTTCCCAGCTCGAGCGTCGCGTCATGTTCCGTCGTGCAATGAAGCGAGCAGTCCAGAATGCCATGCGCCTGGGTGCCAAAGGTATCAAGGTTCAGGTTTCTGGCCGTCTGGGTGGTGCCGAGATTGCGCGTACTGAGTGGTATCGTGAAGGTCGCGTGCCGCTTCATACTCTCCGTGCAGATATCGACTATGCAACCTCACGTGCAGAGACGACATACGGAACAATCGGCGTGAAGGTGTGGATCTTCAAGGGTGAAATCCTGGATGGAGATCTCGAACAGCAGGAAGAGCAAAAGCCAACTGCTCCGAAACGCACACGCGCTAGCTAAGGGTTAAGAAGATGTTACAGCCTAAACGCACCAAGTTCAGAAAACAGCATAAAGGCCGCAACAGAGGTTTGGCTCAGAGCGGGAACAAGATTTCGTTCGGCACAATCGGATTGAAAGCTACCTCTCGTGGTCGCTTGACTGCTCGCCAGATCGAAGCGGCCCGTCGTGCGATGACTCGCCATGTGAAGCGTGGCGGCAAAATCTGGATTCGGGTTTTCCCGGATAAGCCTATTACTGAAAAGCCCCTGGAAGTACGTATGGGGAGTGGTAAAGGTAACGTAGAATACTGGGTAGCGGAAATCAAACCCGGTAAGGTACTGTACGAAATGGAAGGCGTATCTGACGATGTCGCCAACGAGGCTTTTCAGCTGGCAGCTGCAAAACTGCCCATTCGTACAACAGTTGTTAAGCGGACGGTGATGTGATGAAGGTGAGCGAACTCAAACAGAAATCCGTAGACGAGCTGAATAAGCTGGTGCTGGATTTGTTGCGTGAACAGTTTGAATACCGCATGAAGTTGGCTACTGGTCAGCTCGGTCAGACTCACGTGATCAAAAAAACGCGTCGTAGTATTGCTCGCGTCAAAACTGTCATCGCTGAAAAGAAGCAGGGTAACTAAGTATGACTGAGCAAGTTGCTGCCAAAAAGAAACGTACTTTGACCGGTAAGGTTGTTAGCAACAAGCCTAACAAAACTGTAACCGTGCTCGTGGAACGTAAAGTTAAGCACCCCGTTTACGGCAAGTTCGTGCGTCGTTCAACGAAGTATCACGTTCACGACGAAAACAACGAGTGCAACATGGGTGACACTATCGTAATTGAAGAGTGTCGTCCGATGTCTAAAACCAAAAGTTGGCGCTTGGTGAGCATCGAGGAGAGAGCTGCCATTTAAGGCAGTGCTCTTGTGATTTTTAGGTGGAGACTGAAAAATGATTCAGACCCAAACAATTCTTGAAGTCGCTGATAATAGCGGCGCTCGCCGTGTGCAGTGTATTAAGGTTCTGGGCGGCTCTCACCGCCGCTACGCACGCATTGGCGACGTGATTAAAGTGTCCATCAAGGAAGCAATTCCACGTGGCAAAGTTAAGAAAGGCGATGTCATGAATGCTGTTGTGGTGCGTACCCGTCAGGGTGTTCGTCGCCAAGACGGATCATTGATTCGTTTTGATGAGAATGCTGCTGTTCTCCTGAACAACCAGCGTCAACCTATTGGAACGCGTATCTTCGGCCCTGTGACCCGCGAACTTCGTGGTGACCAGTTTATGAAGATCATTTCCCTGGCACCTGAAGTGCTTTGAGACCTGAGGTCAGAACCGATGCTGAAGATCAAACGAAATGACGACGTCATCGTTATTGCCGGTCGAGACAAAGGCAAGCGTGGCAAGGTTATAAAGGTCCTGGAAGGAAAGTTGCTGGTTTCGGGCGTAAACGTCGTTAAGAAGCACCAAAAGCCGAACCCGCAGCGTGGAACCCAGGGTGGTATCGTCGACAAAGAAGCGCCTATCGACGCTTCAAATGTGGCAATTTTCAACCCGCAGACCCAGAAAGCTGATCGTGTTGGCTTCAGAATTCTGGAAGACGGCAAGAAGGTTCGTTGTTTTAAGTCGACAAACGAAGTTATCGAAGATAAGGCGTGAGCCTTGGTTTAGCTGGATTGAAGCAATGAGCAGACTGAAAGATTTATACAAGGCTGAGATCGTTGCCAAGTTGCAAGAGCAATTTGGGTACAAGAGTGTGATGGAGGTGCCTCGCATCACCAAGATCACTGTGAACATGGGTGTTGGTGAAGCTTCTCAAGACCGCAAGGCGATTGAAGGCGCTGTCGCGGATCTTACCCAGATCACCGGTCAAAAGCCCCTTGTGACCAACGCACGTAAGTCTGTTGCGGGTTTCAAAATCCGCCAGGGTTGGCCGATTGGTGCGAAAGTCACCTTGCGTGGCGACCGCATGTATGAGTTTATGGAGCGTTTGGTATCCATGGCGATTCCGCGCATCCGTGACTTTCGTGGTCTGAACCCAAAGTCTTTCGACGGTCGTGGCAATTACAGCATGGGTCTCAAGGAGCAGATCGTGTTCCCTGAGATTGAGTACGACAAGATCGACAAGCTGCGTGGTATGGATATTACTATCACCACGACTGCGAAAACCGATGAAGAAGGCCGCGCATTGCTTGAGGCCTTTCAATTCCCGCTCAAGAAATAGGTAGATAAAGCATGGCAAAGACGTCAATGAAAGAGCGCGAGAAGAAGCGTCAGCTGACTGTGGCGAAGTACTCCAAAAAGCGTGCAGAGCTGAAGGCGGTAATTGCCAACGTTAATGCTTCTGAGGAAGAACGTTGGGAAGCGCAGGTGCAACTGCAAAAGCTGCCGCGTAACGCGTCTCCGATTCGGCTTCGTAACCGCTGCGGCTTGACTGGCAGGCCTCATGGTTTCTACCGGAAGTTCGGTTTGGGAAGAAACAAGCTTCGCGAAGCGGCTATGCGCGGTGATGTACCAGGTTTGGTCAAGTCAAGCTGGTAAGAACGATTACGGAGTTCCAGACAAATGAGCATGCAAGATCCACTAGCGGATATGATGACCCGCATTCGTAACGGTCAGATGGCCAAGAAAGCAACAGTCGCCATGCCATCTTCGAAAATGAAGCAGGCAATCGCGAAAGTGCTGCAAGACGAAGGCTATATAGCCGGTTTTGAAGTTGATGGCGGCGTCAAGCCTACGCTGACAGTTAGCCTGAAGTATTTTGAAGGCAAGCCTGTTATTGAAAGCATCAAGCGCGTGAGCCGTCCGGGCTTGCGTATTTATAAGCCAGGCGATGAACTGCCAAAAGTTATGGGTGGTTTGGGCGTTGCAATCATTTCGACCAATAAGGGCGTGATGACTGATCGTGCAGCCAGGGCCGCAGGTGTTGGCGGCGAAGTATTGTGTTACGTATCCTGATAGGTGGACTGAAATGTCACGTGTAGCTAAAAGTCCTATCGCCGTTCCTGCTGGGGTTGATATCAAGCAGGATGGTAAAGTTCTGGTGGTCAAGGGTTCTAAAGGCGAACTGAAGGTTGAGATTAACGCACTCGTCAAGATTGGCGTAGATGCTGGTGTAGCTAAAGTCGAGCCGGCCGTTGATTCCCAGCAGGCTTGGGCGATGGCAGGTACTTTCCGCGCACTGCTGAACAACATGGTGGTTGGCGTAAGCAAAGGTTTCGAGCGTAAGCTGGAACTTGTGGGCGTTGGATATCGTGCGCAAGCAAAAGGAAGCACGCTCAGTCTTTCGCTGGGTTTTTCACATCCAGTTGAGTATGCGCTCCCGCAGGGTGTGACCGCAGAAACCCCCAGCCAGACAGAGATCGTGCTGCGTAGCGCTGACAAGCAATTGCTGGGTCAGGTAGCAGCAAACGTTCGTAGCTTCCGTCCTCCTGAGCCATACAAGGGCAAGGGTGTTCGGTACTCTGATGAAACAGTTCTTCGGAAAGAAGCGAAGAAAAAATAACCGGTGAGATGATTGTAGCCATGAGTGATAAAAAGTTAGCGCGGCTGCGCCGGGCAAAACGGACAAGACTTCAGATTCGCGAGCGCGGCGATACCCGTCTAACGGTTAATCGCACTTCGCAGCATATTTATGCGCAGGTTATCTCGAGCGATGGTGGCCAGGTTATCGCGTCTGCATCCACAAACGAGAAGGGTTATCAGGGTCCGACCAGTAATAAGGAAGCTGCAGCTGCTGTTGGTCGTCTGGTGGCAGAGCGTGCCTTGGCTAAGGGTGTAACAAAGGTTGCCTTCGATCGTTCCGGCTTCAAGTATCATGGTCGGGTCCAGGCGCTGGCAGATGCGGCTCGTGAAGGCGGCCTTCAGTTCTAAAGGGTACTAAGATGGCAAAGATTGAAGAAAAGAACGAAGGCTTCCAGGAGAAGCTTGTTCAGGTGAACCGTGTTGCCAAGGTTGTAAAGGGTGGCCGTATTTTTGCCTTTACAGCTCTGACAGTGGTCGGCGATGGAAACGGTAAAGTTGGTTTTGGTAGTGGCAAAGCGCGCGAAGTGCCCGTTGCCATCCAGAAGGCACTCGAAGCTGCGCGTCGTAACATGGTGAAAGTGGATCTCAATGGTACCACTCTGCAGCATCCTATCAGTGCGAATCACGGTGCATCTCGTGTCTACCTGCAGCCGGCTTCTGACGGTACTGGTATTATTGCGGGCGGTGCAATGCGCGCCGTTCTGGAGGTTGCTGGCGTTCAGAACGTTTTGGCAAAGTGCTACGGATCTACTAATCCGATGAACGTTGTTCGTGCAACAGTAAAAGGTTTGGCTTCAATGAAGTCTCCCGAAGATGTTGCTGCCAAGCGCGGCAAGTCCGTTGAAGAAATCTTGGGGTGAGAGTATGACAGCGAAAAGCACCATCAAAGTCACTCAAACGAAGAGCAGCAGCGGTCGTCTGAAGTCTCACAGGGATTGCGTGCGCGGTTTGGGTCTTAAGCGCATTGGCCACACTGTTGAGGTGGAAGACACCCCCTCTGTGCGTGGAATGATTAATACCATTTACTATATGGTACGAGTGGAAGGCTGATAAGATGCAACTGAATTCATTACGTCCTGCAGCAGGCTCTAAGCCGGCTGGTAAGCGTCGCGGTCGCGGTATCGGTAGTGGCCTTGGCAAGACAGGTGGTCGTGGCGGTAAAGGTCAAACAGCTCGTCAAGGTGGCTCTGTGAAGCCGGGCTTTGAGGGCGGCCAGATGCCCATTCAGCGCCGGTTGCCAAAGTTTGGCTTCACCTCTATGAAGTCGCTTGGATTCCAGGAAGTGCGTTTGAGCGAGCTTTCAAAGGTTGACGGGGAAATCGTTGACATTTTGTCCCTGAAGTCGGCCGGCATTCTTAAGAAGGATGTGAAGAGCACTAAGATCGTATTGTCTGGATCAATATCAAAAGCCGTTACCGTTAAAGGCATTCCTGTCACCAAGGGCGCCCGCGCAGCAATTGAAGCGGCTGGCGGAAAGGTAGAGGAATAAGGTCGGATGGCAACCAGGCCCCAGCAGACAGGCATGCCCGCTGTAAACACTGCCGGAATGGGCGAGCTTTGGCAAAGAATCAAGTTTTTGTTCATTGCCATTATCGTTTACCGTATTGGCGCGCATATTCCGGTGCCTGGTATTGACCCAATCCAGCTGCAGACGCTCTTCAAGCAGCAACAGGATACCATATTGAGTTTGTTCAATATGTTCTCCGGTGGTGCACTTGAGCGTATGAGCGTGTTGGCATTGGGTATTATGCCTTACATCTCCGCTTCTATTATCATGCAGCTCTTGCAAGCTGTGACGCCACAGTTGGAGCAGTTAAGGAAAGAGGGTGAGGCTGGACGGCGGAAGTTGTCTCAGTACACGCGTTACGGAACCCTTGGATTGGCTACTCTCCAGTCGCTTGGTATGGCGATGGCGTTGCAGTCACAGGGGGTCACCCTGTCGGTCGGGTTCGCCTGGCTGTTTCCGGCGGTTGTAACGCTGACTACGGGAACGATGTTCCTGATGTGGCTCGGGGAGCAGGTCACTGAGCGCGGTATTGGTAACGGCATATCGATGATCATTTTTGCTGGTATCGTTGCTGGTCTCCCGTCCGCTATTGGCCAGACCCTAGAGGCCGCCAAAAATCAAGAGCTGAATGTTGCGTTGCTGTTGGTTCTGATAGTAGTAGCAGTGGCGGTTGTGTTTTTTGTGGTGTGGATGGAGCGAGCTCAGCGCCGTATTACCATCAACTACGCCCGTCGTCAGCAGGGTCGCCGTGTATATGCAGCGCAGCAGTCTCACCTGCCACTCAAGATTAATATGGCAGGTGTGATTCCGCCCATATTTGCGACGAGTATCCTACTGTTCCCAGCGAGTATTGGGCAGTGGTTTGGTGAGGCCGACGGCTTTGCTTGGCTCCAGGAGGTATCTCTGGCGCTGGGTCCTGGTCAGCCTTTGTATCTGTTGTTGTTCTGTTTGCTGATCATTTTCTTCTGCTATTTCTACACGGCGATAATGTTCAACCCGAAAGATGTCGCGGAGAATCTTAAGAAGTCTGGGGCATTGATTCCTGGCATCAGACCCGGTGAGCATACAGCGAAGTATATTGATGGTGTTCTCGGTCGCTTGACACTGGTAGGAGCGATCTATATCACGCTGGTGTGTTTATTGCCCCAGGGCTTACAGGCAGTAGGTAATGTGCCCTTCTATTTGGGTGGGACATCGCTGCTGATAGTGGTTGTTGTGGTAATGGATTTCATGGCCCAGGTTCAAGCGCACTTGATGTCCAAACAGTACGAATCACTTATGAAAAAAGCGAATCTTAAGGGCTATGGTAGCTCCGGTGCAGCGCGTTAGTGGTTTTGTTGAATTAAGGTTGGAGTAGCTACAAATGAAAGTTCAAGCGTCAGTCAAGAAAGTTTGCCGCAACTGCAAAATCGTGCGCCGCAAGGGCTCCGTTCGGGTCATTTGCAGTGTTGAGCCACGTCACAAGCAACGTCAGGGTTAAGTGCTGGCGGGGGCTTGGCGTCGCTTCCTGTTGATTTTTGTTGGGTTGGCGTATATCCTTTGCGCCCCTTTCGCGGCAGAACCTAATTTAGAAGCTCGAGTAAATGGAGTAAATTGAATGGCCCGTATCGCTGGCGTCAATATTCCGGATAACAAACATGCAGTTATCTCGTTGACATACATTTTCGGTATCGGTTCTACAACCGCGAAGAATATCTGTTCTTCCGTTGGTATTGATCCTACCACCAAGATCAACCAGTTGTCTGATGAGCAGCTGGACGCAATTCGGAACGAAGTGGCGAATTACGCTACAGAAGGCGATTTGCGGCGTGAAATTTCTATGAATATCAAGCGGTTGATGGATCTTGGCTGCTATCGTGGGCTGCGTCATCGTCGCGGCTTACCAGTGCGCGGACAGCGCACCAAAACTAACGCGCGCACTCGCAAAGGTCCGCGTAAACAAGTTCGTAAATAAGCGTAACGTTCAGGAATAATTGAAATGGCGAAGGCTAAAGCGACAGCGCGTACGCGTAAGAAGGTCAAAAAGACCGTTGTAGATGGCGTAGCGCATATCCATGCTTCTTTTAACAATACCATCATCACGTTGACTGACCGCCAGGGTAACACTCTGTCTTGGGCTACGTCAGGTGGTTGTGGTTTCCGTGGTTCCCGCAAGAGCACTCCGTTTGCTGCTCAGGTTGCTGCTGAAAAGGCAGGTCAGGCTGCTCAGGAGCACGGGCTGAAGAATCTGGAAGTCATGGTTAAGGGGCCTGGTCCTGGTCGTGAGTCCGCTGTTCGTGCGCTGTACGCGTGTGGTTACAAAATCAACAGCATTACCGACGTGACGCCTATTCCTCATAACGGCTGTCGTCCGCCTAAGAAACGTCGAGTTTAACGGGAGTTATATTAATGGCTAGATATATCGGCCCCAAGTGCAAGCTGTCCCGTCGCGAGGGAACTGATTTAGGCTTGAAGAGTGGCGTCAGAGCTTATGAAAATAAGTGCCGCTCCGAGAAGGCGCCAGGTATGCACGGTGAGCGTCGCGGTCGTTTGTCCGATTACGGTACCCAGTTGCGTGAAAAGCAAAAGGTTCGCCGTATCTACGGCATCCTCGAGCGCCAGTTCCGTAATTACTATACCGAAGCTGCCCGTCGCAAGGGTGCTACCGGTGAAATTTTGCTTCAGCTGCTCGAGAGCCGCCTTGATAACGTAGTTTATCGCATGGGGTTTGGTGCAACGCGTGCAGAAGCTCGTCAACTCGTAAGCCACAAGGCAATTCTGGTAAACGGCAAGACCGTGAACGTGCCGTCCTATCAGGTGGCAGTTGGTGACGTGGTTTCGGTCCGCGAGAAGGCCAAGAACCAGTTGCGCGTTGGCGCGGCCCTCGAGCTTGCCGAGCAGCGCGGCTTTGCATCTTGGGTTGAAGTAGATTCAAAGAAAAAAGAAGGTGTTTTCAAGGCAGTACCCGAGCGGACAGATCTTCCGTCTGAGCTGAACGAAAACCTAATCGTCGAGCTTTATTCCAAGTAAGCAATAGGTTGAGGTGCTATACCCTATGCAACGCTCTTTTAGCGATTTTTTGACACCCAGAACCATTGGCGTACAAGAACTAAGTAATTTTCAAGCCAAAGTAACCCTGGAGCCGCTTGAGCGTGGCTTTGGACATACCCTTGGTAACGCATTGCGTCGCATTCTTCTGTCTAGCATGCCGGGGGCTGCTGTAACAGAAGTGGAAATTGATGGTGTCGTGCATGAGTACAGCACTATCGAAGGAGTTCAGGAGGATGTAATCGATATCCTGCTGAATCTCAAAAATCTTGCTGTTCGGTTGAATGAGAAGAGCGAAGCTGTGCTCTCACTGTCGAAAGAGGGTCCTGGCCCTGTGACTGCCGGTGATATTCAACTGGATCATGATGTCGAGGTGGTAAACAGAGATCTGGTGATTGCCAATCTGAGCGCCGGTGCAAAGCTGAACATGAAGCTGCGTATTCAGAAGGGGCGTGGTTATCAGCCAGCTGACGCTCGTTCACACGACGAGGAAACCCGTGGTGTTGGCCGCTTGCAACTTGATGCTTCCTACTCGCCGATTCGTCGTGTGGCTTATGTAGTGGAAAATGCTCGTGTTGAGCAGCGGACCGACCTCGACAAGCTCGTGATCGACTTGGAAACAAATGGCACTATTTCAGCTGAAGACGCGATTCGGCGTGCAGCAACGATTCTGCAGCAGCAGCTGGCTGTGTTCGTGGACTTGGAGAAAGAGGCAGAGCCGCAGAAGGTAGAGGAGCGTGACGAGATCGATCCGATTCTTCTGCGCCCCGTGGATGACTTGGAGCTTACAGTTCGGTCAGCCAACTGCTTGAAAGCGGAGAACGTCTACTACATCGGTGATCTGGTTCAGCGTACAGAAGTCGAGTTGTTGAAGACACCAAATTTGGGTAAGAAGTCGCTCACAGAGATCAAGGACGTACTGGCATCCAAGGGCTTGTCCTTGGGTATGCGTCTAGAGAACTGGCCGCCTGGCAGTTTGCGCGATGATGATCGCGTACTGAAAAAGCGTTAATTAATGTTTGCTGTCCTGGTGGGCAGTCAGAGATGTAAAGGAAAATAGCAATGCGTCACCGTAAAAGTGGTCGTAAATTTAGTCGTACTAGCAGCCATCGTCAGGCGATGTTCCGTAACATGGCGGTGTCCCTGGTTGAGCATGAACTGATCAAGACAACTTTGCCCAAGGCCAAAGAGTTGCGCCGCCATGCGGAGCCGCTGATTACCTTGGCAAAGGTTGACAGCGTTGCTAACCGTCGTCTGGCGTTTAACCGCACTCGTAGCAAGTCTGCTGTAGGTAAACTGTTCACTGATCTGGGTCCGCGCTACAAGGAGCGTCCCGGAGGCTATATCCGCATCCTGAAGTGTGGTTTCCGTGCCGGTGACAAGGCCCCCATGGCTTATGTCGAACTGGTGGGCCGCGTTGCTACAGGCCCTGCGGTTGAAGTAGATGAAGATTGATTGTTCCTGAAGGGCAATCAGCAAAAAGGCCGACTTTGTCGGCCTTTTTTTTAGCTCGATTCTAGAGCGTTCAACCGAAACTCCACTATGTTTGTGCGTTGGTGGAGCCCCGGTGGTACTAGCGTTAGCTAAGCAGCTTGCTTAGAAAGCGTCCAGTGTGGGACTTCTTGTTCTTGGCAACAGATTCGGGGGTTCCCTCGGCGATGATCTGACCGCCACCGTTTCCGCCTTCTGGGCCAAGATCCACTATCCAGTCTGCAGTTTTTATAACATCCAGATTGTGTTCGATGATGACTACGGTGTTGCCTTTGTCTCTGAGGTGATGGAGCACTTTGAGAAGCTGTTGAATGTCGTGAAAGTGCAGGCCGGTGGTGGGCTCGTCGAGAATGTAAAGGGTGCTTCCTGTATCCCGTTTGGAAAGCTCTTTGGAGAGCTTTACGCGCTGGGCTTCTCCACCGGAGAGAGTGGTGGCAGATTGACCAAGACAGATGTAAGAGAGGCCTACATCGATGAGTGTCTGGAGCTTCCTGGCAAGGGCGGGTACGTTCTCGAAGAACGCACGCGCATCTTCGACGGTCATTTCGAGGACTTCCTGGATGTTTTTGCCCTTGTATTTGATCTCGAGCGTTTCCCTGTTGTAGCGCTTTCCTTTGCAGACGTCGCACGGGACATATATGTCCGGAAGGAAATGCATTTCGACCTTGATTACGCCGTCACCCTGGCAGGCTTCGCAGCGGCCACCTTTTACGTTGAAGCTGAACCGACCGGGTCCGTAGCCGCGGGATCGGGCTTCCTGGGTACCGGCGAAAAGCTCCCGGATGGGGGTGAACAGTCCAGTATAGGTGGCTGGGTTGGAGCGGGGCGTTCTACCTATGGGGCTTTGATCGATATCGACGACCTTGTCGAAATGCTCGAGGCCGTGGATGTCGTTGTATGGTTCTGGTTTCAGTGTGGTGGCGCCGTTAAGGACGGTGGATGCGAGCGGAAACAGGGTGCCGTTGATGAGTGTGGACTTGCCCGATCCTGAAACGCCAGTAACACAGGTCATCAAGCCGATCGGCAGATGCAGATCAACATCCTTCAGATTGTTGCCGTGCGCTCCACGAAGGACCAACTGCTTTTTGGGGTCCGGCTGGGTGCGCGTTTTGGGCACGCGAATCTGGAGTTTGCCGTTCAGGTATTGCCCGGTCAGGGAGTCCTTGCACTTGAGGATTTTGTCGACGGAGCCCGCATGTATGACCTGACCGCCATGAACGCCAGCCCCGGGACCAATGTCGACGATAAAATCTGCAGCGCGAATGGCGTCTTCGTCGTGTTCTACCACGATGACCGTGTTCCCCATGTCGCGAAGGCGAATCAGGGTTTTTAGCAGGCGCTCGTTGTCCCGCTGGTGCAGTCCGATGGAGGGTTCGTCAAGAATGTACATGACGCCGACAAGACCTGCGCCAATCTGGCTGGCCAGACGAATCCGTTGCGCTTCCCCACCGGACAGCGTTTCTGCGCGGCGATTGAGTGAGAGATAGTCGAGGCCGACGTTAACCAGGAATTGGAGTCGCTCCCGGATTTCCTTCAGGATCTTTTCGGCAATCTCTCCCTTTTTTCCTTCGAGCTTGAGCTGCTTGAAGTAGCCCAAAGCTTCGTTAACGGGCTTGCGGATCACGTCAGGAAGCGTCGTTCCTTCGATATAAACATGTCGGGCAGCCCGGTTGAGTCGGGAGCCATGACATGTGTGACATTCCGCGGTGGTCAGATTTTTCGCTAGTTCTTCGCGCACTGCGTCTGACTCGGTTTCGCGGTAACGTCGCTCCATGTTGGGAATGATGCCTTCAAAGGGATGATTCCGCACAATGTAGTCGCCGCGATCATTCAGATAGCGGAATGGGACAGGGTCGGAACCGGTGCCACGAAGAATGACGTCGCGATACTTTTTGGGCAATTTGCCAAAGGGTTTGTCGATGTCGAAACCGTAGTGTTCCGCGAGGGATGTCAGCATCTGGAAGTAGTAGATGCTGCGTTTGTCCCAGCCCCGGATGGCGCCCTCGGCAAGGCTGAGATCCGGATTGACGATGATGGTCTCTTCGTCGAAAAACTGGGTTACGCCCAAACCGTCGCAGGCGGTACAAGCGCCGGCGGGGTTGTTAAAAGAGAATATGCGTGGTTCCAGTTCACTCAGGCTGTAGTTGCAGACCGGGCAGGCGAACTTGGATGAAAACAGCTGGTGATCCGACTCATCTTCCATATTCATGACGATCGCCGTACCGCCGGCCAGATTGAGTGCGGTTTCGAACGATTCGGCCAGACGAAGCTCCATGCCTTCTTTCACTTTGAAGCGGTCGACGACCACCTCGATGGTGTGCTTGCGCTTTTTGTCGAGTTTGGGTGCTTCGTCGAGGTCGACGACGATGCCATCGATCCGGGCTCGTATGAATCCGCCGGCTTTCAGTTCCTCGAACAGATGAAGGTTTTCGCCCTTTTTGTCCTTGATGACGGGCGCCAGCAACATGTAGCGGTTGTCATGGGAAA
This sequence comes from Gammaproteobacteria bacterium, assembly GCA_041395845.1. GTDB lineage: Bacteria > Pseudomonadota > Gammaproteobacteria > Pseudomonadales > Ketobacteraceae > Ch67. The sequence goes on along the minus strand of JAWKZS010000009.1, from coordinate 15,302 downwards.
GCCCCATGACCTGGTCCACCATCTGGCTGACGGTCTGAGCCTCCAGGGGCAGGTCGTGATCAGGGCAGCGCGGTGTGCCGACGCGGGCAAACAGCAGGCGCAGGTAGTCGTAGATTTCGGTGATGGTGCCGACCGTGGAGCGCGGGTTGTGGGAGGTGCTCTTCTGCTCGATGGAAATGGCGGGCGAGAGGCCTTCAATATGATCAACGTCGGGCTTTTCCATCAGCGACAGAAACTGGCGCGCATAGGTCGACAGTGATTCGACATAGCGTCGCTGGCCTTCTGCGTACAGGGTGTCGAAGGCCAGCGAGGATTTGCCGGAACCGGACAGTCCGGTGATGACAATGAACCTGTCTCTTGGTAGATCCAGGTCGATGTTTTTCAGGTTGTGGGTGCGGGCACCGCGAATCTGAATGGTATCCATGTCTGTCCCCCGGCAAATTAAGCGGCCGAGTATAAAGCGTTGGCTCGGGAAGCGCCAAGTGAACGCCAAGTCAGTGTGATGGCTGCGTGGGGCCGTTACAAAGTGCTAGAATCGCCGCACTTGGTATACAAAGAATGGAAACGTTGGGAATGAATGCGACTGAACGTCGGGCGACGTTATCATTGGCAGGCCTGTTCGCGATGCGAATGCTCGGCCTGTTCATGATCCTGCCTGTTTTTGCCATCTATGGTCAGTCCCTGGTGGGGGCGACGCCCGCACTGTTGGGGTTGGCTATCGGTGCATACGGATTGACCCAGGCGTTGCTGCAGGTACCTTTCGGTTTCCTGTCGGACCGGATCGGCCGTAAACCCGTTATTTACCTGGGCTTGATACTGTTTGGTATCGGCAGTGTGGTGGCAGCGCTATCGCACACCATCGAGGGTGTAATCGTCGGCCGCTTCCTTCAGGGAGCGGGTGCCATTGCCAGCGCTGTGATGGCGTTGCTCGCGGATTCGACCCGGGATGAGCAGCGCTCGAAGGCAATGGCGATCGTCGGCGGCAGCATTGGTCTGTCCTTTATCCTGGCGCTGATCGTGGGGCCTGTGGTGGCGGGCTGGTTCAACTTGAGCGGCGTATTCTGGCTGACTGCGATCCTGGCCGGCTTGGGGCTGGTATTGACCTGGCGCGTGGTGCCTTCGGTTGACGTGCGCCGGGTGCGCCTGGAAACCGGTCCGATTGCGGGACAGTTCCGTGACGTATTCAAAAATGGCGGTTTGATGCGCCTCAATGTCGGCGTGTTTGTGCTGCATATGGTGCTTACGGCCAGCTTCGTAGTGATGCCCACCTTGTTGATCCAGCACACGGATATCGCGAAGTCTGACCATTGGCAGATTTATCTGCCGGTTCTTTTTGTGTCCTTTGTCTTAATGTTACCGATGATGATTTTCGCCGAGCGTCGCGGACTGGTGAAGCAGGTGTTTCTGGCGGGGGTCAGCCTGCTGCTGGTTGCGTTTCTGATGCTGGGACGCTGGCATGAGTCTGCGCTGGCGCTGATTGCCGGTCTACTGCTGTTCTTCTGGGGGTTCAACCTGTTGGAGGCGATGTTACCGTCGCTGGTCAGCAAAGTGGCCGCCGCTGGATTCAAGGGCACCTCCATGGGGGTCTATTCGACCTGCCAGTTCTTTGGTGCCTTTGTAGGCGGTGCCGGTGGCGGCTATCTGGTTGGCCATTATGGCGCCGGCGCCGTGTATGGGGCGGCCGCCGTGGCGGTTGCGCTCTGGCTGTTGCTGGCAGCGTCCATGCGGGCTCCGCGGCCGTTGCAGAGTTACACCTTGCAGCTGACAGGGCTCGATGAATCACGCCAGGATTCGCTGACCAGCCGTTTGCTGGCAGTGACCGGTGTGGAAGAAGTGGTCATTATCCCCCATGAGAAGACAGCCTATTTAAAGGTGGACAATCGTTGTCTGGATAAAGAACAATTGCAGGAAGTGGCGGCAGCCGCCCTTTAATATCAAGTGACAGGGTCGTAGTGACAGGAGAAAAGCATGGCGCAGCGTGGCGTGAACAAGGTAATTCTGGTGGGCAATCTGGGACAGGATCCTGAGACCCGTTATTTGCCCAGTGGAGGCGCTGTCACCAATATCACGGTAGCCACCAGCGAGACCTGGAAGGACAAGAATTCCGGCCAGATGCAGGAGCGCACCGAATGGCACCGGGTGGTGTTTTTCAACAAGCTGGCCGAGATTGCCGGCGAGTATCTGAAGAAGGGCTCCAAGGTCTACCTCGAGGGCGCTTTGCGCACCCGCAAGTGGCAGGACCAGAGTGGCGCCGACCGTTACACAACCGAGATCGTGGCGTCTGACATGCAGATGCTGGACAGTCGCGGTGCGGGCGGCGGTGGTGCCGGCAATGCCGGTGGATTTGACGGTTACGATCAGCTGCCTGAAGCGCAGGGCGGTGGTAATAGCTATCAGTCCTCTGCTTCCCCCGCCAGCGCTGATTTCGAAGACGATATTCCGTTTTGATAACGGCATACTAATCCTGTTTGCCTCCTTGGCCGCCGAAGTCGCGACGCAGCAAAACTATGCTATGCTCGCGACTTCTGCTTAAACTAATAAGAATAAGATTTCCTCAGGGAGCGGGACTTTCCCAGTACCTTCCATGAAAATCCGTAGTTTGATCTTGATTGGTCTGCTTTCCAGCCTGATGTTTGCCGTTGCTCTCCTGCCGGCCAGCCTCGTATGGCGGCTCGTGGGCGGTGCGTTGCCCGTGCCGATGCTGGTGGAGCGGGTCGGTGGCACCGTGTGGGACGGCTATATGCTGGGCCGCATCAACAATCCGGTGGCGCCGGGACCTGTTGTCATCCGCTGGGATTTGCACGGATTGCGGTTCCTGCTTGGCGAGGCGTCCCTGGGGCTTGGCGTTGAAGGGGCTCAGTACCGCCTGCAGGGTACCGGGTTCTGGGGCCTGTGGGGCAAGGGCATAGCGGATTTCAATGGCGACATGAATGCGTCCATGCTGGATGAGGTGCTGGGCGAATTCGGCGTTCGTCCCGATGGTGTGGTCAAACTGAGCAATGTATCCGTTACCCTGTCCGGCAGTCAGGTCAGTCGGGCCGAAGGTGTGCTGGGATGGAGTGGCGGTCAGGTCCGGGTGCGTGATGCAGGGCCACAGCCGCTGGAGATACCGGGCATTCGTGGCGAACTGAGCGAATCGGAAGGTAACCTGATTCTTGGGGTCACCGAAACGCGTGAGAACAAGCCACTCGGGGAACTGAGTCTGTTGCCTGAGCAGGGATTGGTCGGTGTGAAAGTGCTGAAGCGTGTGATGGCCATTGCCGGGATGGGCTCGCAGGGCGATGAAGACAAAGTACTGCTGAACCTGCAGCAACCCTTACCGTTTTGAAAAAATCACTGTAATGGTCAATTGTTAACATTTACCTCCAGTTCTGTTGTTAATACGTACGCCCTATTCGCACGGGCGAGGGGTTCGGATAAAGTGCAGGAAACAATAAAAAAGGTGTTGTTAGGGAGCGATGTGTGGCGAGTGAAGCAGCCCAGCTGAATCCGTGGGTGACGCGGGCCAACGCCCTGGCGTGTGCGGCGCTGGTGGTGGCCATCGCTTATGTTCTGGTAAAGGCCATCTATCTTTTCGTTGATGATGCGGCAGGCACGGCCGCACCGGTCGTTTATGGCACTGCGCCGCAGAATACCGGGAACGCTGCAACAGGGGGGCGTCGGGTAGACGCGTCGGCATTGGCGCTGATGCATCTGTTCGGTGAAGAGGGTGCGAAGCCGGTGCAGCAGGCCGCGCCCAAAGATGTGAATGCCCCCAAGACCCGCCTGAGCCTTGAACTGCAAGGCGTCTTTGTAGCCGCTGATGAGAACAAATCGACGGCGATGATTTCCGAGTCCCGCAAGGAATCCCAGCTCTATCATATCGGCGACAAGGTGCCGGGCAATGCGAGTCTGGCGGCCGTGTACCCGGATCGCGTGTTACTGAATCTTAACGGAAAACTGGAAGCGCTTTATTTCCCCGAGTCTCGCGGTGCGACCGGCCTGGCTGCATCACGTTCAGCCGCTACTGGCCCTCGTCCGACGCGCTCTGTCAGTGCCCGCACCGGACGGGTCGGAACGGTTGGTGGAAACCCAGGCCAAATGGGTGCGATGGCTGGCCGTGGTATGCCGGGTGCTGATCAGGCGGATGCGGTGGTCAAGGCGCTGCAGGAAGAGATTGGTTCTAACCCGGATGCGGTGCTAGGTCAGTTCGGACTGACTACGAATAACGGTCGGGGCTACAAGATTAACGATACGGGCAATCCTGCGTTGGTGGCACTGGGTGCACGCCCGGGGGATGTGATCCTGACGGTCAATGGCCGTTCCGTGGGGGATCCCCAGTCGGATGTAACCCTGATGCAGGAAGTGATGGAGACAGGCTGTGTGAAGGTCGGCATCGAGCGTAGCGGCCGCCAGTTCAATGCAGAAGTCTGTCCCGGCGAAATGTGATGATTCAAATTGGACACAAGAACATGAACCTAGGTTTGGTGGGAAGTGAGTTCAACATGAAGCTGAAGCAATGGCTCGGAGCGAGCTTGCTGGCGGCGTTGCTGGCGGTATCCGGGGTGACCCATGCCCAGGGCGAGCAGGGCAGCTGGAAGATCAACATGAAGAAGGCGGATATCCGTACCTTCATCGAGCAGGTGTCCGATATCACCGGCTTCAGCTTTATTGTCGATCCTCGCGTGAAGGGAGAGGTGACGGTCATTTCCAATACCGAAATGTCTTCCGATGATATCTACAATATGTTCGAAAGCGTGCTGCGGGTGCATGGTTATGCGTCGGTGCGCTCCGGCAGTGTGGTCAAGATCGTGCCGAACCAGGGGGCGAAGCAGGAAGACCTGCCATTGACCGACAAGGCTTCCGACAGCGAGAAAATGGTGACCCGGGTGATTCCGGTTCAGAACACCAATGCCACCGAGCTGGTGCCGATCCTGCGCCCGATGGTGCCCCAGTATGGCCATCTGGCCGCGGTGAGTTCCGCCAATGCCCTGATCATCAGTGATCATGCGTCCAATATCGAACGCATGGTCGAGATCATCCGCCGTATCGACAGTGCAGAGTCGGAAGAAGTCGAAGTGGTGCAGCTGAAATATGCCTGGGTGGGTGATGTGGTGAAGACCCTGGAGCAGCTGACACCAGTGGAAACCGGTGCAGCCAACAAGCGTCCGTCCTCGGGTAATATCCGTGTGCGGGTGGTTGCGGAAGAGCGTACGAACCGCCTCATCTTGCGTGGCGAAAAATCCGCACGTGCTCGGGTGAAGGCCCTGCTGGTTGACCTGGACAAGCCGGTGGAGAACTCGGGTTCTACCTCGGTAATTTATCTGCGTCATGCGGAAGCAGAGAAGGTGGCGGAGATTCTGCGCGGTCTGATCACGGGTCAGGTTGCTGCAAAAAGCACTGGCTCGAGTACCGGCCGGACCGCCGGTGGGATTGCTGCCCGTCCGGCTACGTCCACGCCCATGTCGACCGCAGCGGCTTCAACCGGTGACGTCACGATCCAGTCGGATGACACACTCAATGCGCTGATCATCAAGGCGGCGCCAGCGGACATGGCGGAAATCCGCTCCATCGTGGATCAGCTGGATGTGCGGCGTGCCCAGGTGCTAATCGAAGCAGCTTTTGTGGAAATTTCGGGTGACACTTCTGACGCCGTTGGCGTGCAGTGGGGTTATGGCGATGTGGAGAAAGGCGTTGCGGGTACGAATTTCAGTGGCGTTGGCGAGATGCTGGATCTGAACAGCATCATCAAGCGTGCTGCAGATAGCAGTGCTGCAGTTGCCTTGCCCTCAGGCATTTCGCTGGCAGGCGCCGACCTCGATGGTGAAGGTAACGTTCGTTTTGCCGCCGTGGTTCAGGCACTGAAGAGCAATTCCAACTCCAATCTGCTGTCAACGCCCAGCATCATGACCCTCGACAACGAAGAAGCCGAGATTGTGGTGGGTGAGAACGTGCCGTTTATTACCGGCACCAGCCTCAGCGCCAACAATGACAATCCTTTCCAGACCATCGAGCGCAAGGATGTGGGTCTGACGCTGCGTGTAACTCCGCAGATCAATGATGGCGAAGTGATTCGCTTGCAGCTGGAGCAGGAAGTGTCGAATGTGAAGCCAGGCGGCAGCGCCTCGGACATCATTACGACCAAGCGCTCCGTCAAGTCGGTGGTGCTGGCCAATGACGGTCAGGTGATCGTAACCGGTGGTTTGATTGCCGATGACGTCAGTGAAACCGTGAAGAAGGTACCATTGCTTGGCGACATCCCGCTGCTGGGTGCGTTGTTCCGCAGCAAATCCAATACGATTACCAAGCGCAATCTGCTGCTGTTCCTGCAGCCGACGATTGTGAGGGACAGTGAAAAGGCCGCCAAGGTCAGCACCCGCAAGTATGATCATATTCGTAGCGTCAGTCTGGGGCTGGATGATCAGGGGCAGTTACGGCGAATGGAAGAGTCCATTTATCCTGCGGATCCCCGAGATCTGATCCAGAATGGCATAGAGCCTTTGCCACCCAAAGAGGGCGGCGACGAGTAAAACCCAAAAGGCCCCTGGTGGGCCTTTTTGTTACCCTGCTTGTTTCTTATTCAAAGCGGACGCCGTTTTTCCGCCGACAGGGAACGTTACGATGGGTTGATTCGTAACGACTTCGAAAAAGTCCATGAAAACAATGTATTACCCCTTCTCCGGTAACACTGGGCTGTATAAAAAAACAGCTTTAGATGATGCGGTTCCCAGCAGATCCCTATTAGAACAACTCGGTCTAAAAAGCCCCTATATATCGGATGGATGTGCCTTGAGGCTGCAAAGAGAGCGTGCATAGAATCAAAACACTGTCGCTCATAGAGGGTTGGAATCGTGGTAACAGCGTTGATCGTTGGTGCAGGCGCAGTCGGTCAGGTGTACGGGCACTATCTGCAAAGGGGTGGTGCGTCCGTTTCTTACTTCGTCAAAGAACAATATAAAGAAGAATGCGAAAACGGATTTACCCTGTACCGTTGCCGTCGCAGCGGGTTGGGTTCCGCCGAGTTTTTCAAGGCGGACGGCGTTTACACCGATCTGGCCGAATTGAAGCAGGTGCAGTTTGATCAGGTATGGTTGACGGTGCCATCCAACGCGTTGCGGGGCGAATGGCTGATCCGGCTGCGGGAGGTGATCGGTGATGCGACGGTGATCATGTTGCAGCCTGATCTGGATGATCGTGATTACGTTCTGAGTGTTTTCCCGCCTGAGCAGGTTGTCTGCGGGGTAGTGAATTTCATCAGCTACCAGACCCCGCTGCCGGATCTGCCTGATCATCATCCCGATGCGGACAAGCATGGTGTGGCCTATCTGCTGTTACCGATGATGACCGCTGATTTTTCGGGCAGCTCCGAGCGGGTGCCGGATGTGGCTGAGGCCATGGCGTCTGGCCGTTTCAATGTTAGGGTGGAGCGTGATGCCTCCCGTTCGTATGCCGACCGCTCGGCCTGGATGATTCCGCTGGTGGCGTCTCTTGAGCTGGAAAACTGGTCGTTCAAGCGGTTGCTGAATGGTCAGTCCCTGGATCTGGCGGTGGATGCAGGTAAGGAAGCGCTGCATATCGTGGCGGCGAAGTTCGGCAAGCATCAGAACTGGACTGAGCGGCTGTTCAGTATGTTCTGGGTCAAGATGGCGCTGCCGGTGATCCGGTTTCTGTCACCGATGGATGCTGAGTCGTTTGTGAAATTCCATTTCGTGAAAACGGCACCTCAGACGCGGCTGATGCTGAAAACCTTCATTGAGGAAGGGCACAAGCTGGGACAGCCGACGGTGCATCTGGAGGAATTGCTGGACAAGCTGCCTGAGGAGCCGGTACTGAAGCAGGCGGCGTGAACCGCGCTGACGTTTGAACAGCAGGAAGGCGTGAGCGATCACGCCTTTTTTGTTGGTTGGGCGCAACAGTATTTTCAGTACAGCTGAAACGGTTCCTCATCCAGCATATGCAACTGTTCAAGCAGGCTGTTGACGTGGTTCTGCCAGTAGTGGCTGGTGTTGAACCAGGTGAAGTTGGCAGGGAATGCGGGATCGTCCCAGCGCCGGGCCAGCCAGCCTGCGTAATACACCATGCGCATGGCGCGCAGCGGTTCGATCAGCTGCAGTTCGCGCCGGTTGAAGTCAAAGAATTCCTCGTAACCTTCCAGCAGTTCGCTGAACTGGGCACGCTGTTCAATGCGGCTGCCGGCCAGCAGCATCCACAAATCCTGCACCGCCGGTGCGTTCATGCAGTCATCAAAATCCACAAACCATGGGCCGGTGTCGCGATGCCAGAGAATGTTGCCGATATGGCAGTCGCCGTGGCAGCGCAGAAACCGCGGCTGAATGTCGTCGAACGCCTGCTGGCAGCGGCGCTCGAGCTGGCTGGTAATGTCCTGATAGCGGTCGCGCAGATAGCCAGGCAGAAATTCCGACTGCAGGATGAAATCCGCTGGTTCGCGGATCATGCGTTGCACGGTCAGGGTTGGCCGGGCCTGGAACAGTTCAGTCTGGGCAGCCTGATGAAAGCGCCCCAGCAGTCGACCCAGCCAGAGCAGTTGATCGAAATCGTCCTGTTCGGGCGCCTGGCCGCCCTGACGGCGGTACAGCGCAAAGCGGTAACCGCCAAACCGGTGCAGCGTGTCCCCTGCGGCATTTTTCCAGGGTGCAACTGCCGGCAGTTCCAGATCGGCGAGCTGCTGGGAGAAGGCATGCTCTTCCAGAATGGCGGCATCGCTCCAGCGCAGAGGACGGTAAAACTTGGCAATCATCGGCTCGGCTTCTTCTATGCCTACCTGATAGACCCGGTTTTCATAGCTGTTGAGCGGGAAGATGCGCGCATCAGACCAGAAACCCTGCGATTCCACTGCGGCGATCACCAGATCCGGTGTCAGATGGGAATAGTCGGAATGGAGCTCCTGTTGTGTCATGTCCGGTCACCGTCAGCTGTCTGTGGCGGCATGCTATCACAGAATGATTTTTACCCTGGATTCTGCAGCGGGGTTTTTGCCAGCGCCCAGACATCAACCCGGGCGATGCCGGATTTTTTCAGCAGCGCCGCCAGCTGGGCGGTGGTGGTGCCGGTGGTGATGACGTCGTCCACCAGGGCGATGTGGCGGGGCCGTGGCCGCATTTGCAGCAGTGTCACCCGTTCCAGTTTGAAGGCGTTAGCCAGATTGCGCTGACGCTGTTCCCGCGACAGGGTCTTCTGTTCCTCTGTGGAGGTACGCTTGGACAGCAGATCGTGGCGTACCGGGATTTTCAGCTGTTTTCCCACCCGATGGGCAAGGACGGCGGCCTGGTTAAATCCCCGCTGGCGCTGCTTCGCAGGATGCATGGGTACCGGCAGCAACAGATCCGGTTTGGCAACGCGGGAATCGGCGAGGTGATCACTCATCCAGCGGGCGAAGCTGGTGAGCAGGTCGGGACGGGGCTGCTGTTTCATGGCGAGGATCAGTTGATCCATTGGAAAGGCATAACGAAATACGGTGACAGCCTGATCCACCGCGGGCAGTTCGCGCTGGCAGCGTATACAGAGGGATTCCAGCGCGCTGTCGAGCGGTTCGGCGCAGACGCGGCAGCCATGGTGATGCCAGGGCAGGTTACCCTCGCAGGCCTGACAGACGTCGCTATGGGGCTGGCAGCGGCTATGACAAAGGAGACAGAAAAACATATTTAGGTGAATAAGTGGCCTGCAGTAAACCTTGTTACGGGTTTGTGGTTGACAAGTCGGGGTGGGTCAATAAGATGCTTGCTTACTAGACGTTGTCCGCACAAAAAACAGCAGAATTCAGTTAGGAGTAGAGGGAAATGACCGTCGCCCAGCACCCGGCCGCCAGCATTCGTCATGACTGGACCATCAAGGAAATCGAAGCCCTGTTCCAGTTGCCCTTCAATGACCTGCTGTTTCAGGCCCAGACGGTCCACCGCCAGTTTCACGATCCCAATGCGGTCCAGATCAGTACCCTGCTGAGCATCAAGACCGGCGCCTGCCCTGAGGACTGCAAGTACTGCTCCCAGAGTGGCCACTACAACACGGGTCTTGAGAAAGAGAAGCTGCTGGAAATCCAGAAGGTTGTGACTGAAGCGAAGATTGCCCGGGAAAAGGGTGCCTCGCGCTTCTGCATGGGTGCCGCCTGGCGTTCCCCCCGTGACAAGGATATGCCTTACGTGCTGGAAATGGTGAAGCAGGTGAAGTCCCTGGGGATGGAGACCTGTATGACCCTGGGTATGCTGGACAAGGGCCAGGCGCAGGCACTGGCAGATGCCGGGCTGGATTACTACAACCACAATCTGGACACGTCACCGGAACATTACAATTCCATCATCACCACGCGCACCTATCAGGATCGCCTGGATACTCTGTCCAATGTGCGTGAAGCCGGCATGAAAATCTGCTGCGGCGGCATTCTGGGCATGGGTGAAACCCAGCGTGATCGCGCCGGCCTGCTGATGCAGCTGGCGAATCTGCCGGATCATCCGGAAAGCGTTCCCATCAACATGCTGGTGAAAATCGAAGGCACGCCGCTGGAAAATGTCGACGATCTCGATCCGTTCGATTTCATCCGCAGCATCGCCGTGGCCCGTATCCTGATGCCGAAGTCCTTTGTGCGTCTGTCCGCCGGCCGTGAGCAGATGAATGAGCAGATGCAGGCCATGTGTTTCCTCGCCGGTGCCAATTCCATTTTCTACGGCGAGCGCTTGCTGACCACCTCCAATCCGGAAGCGTCCAAGGACATGCAGCTGTTCAACAAGCTGGGCATTCGTCCGCTGGAATTGGGTGGCACCACTGATGAAGCGGTGGAAGCCGAGATTCTGGCGGCGGTGGAACATCAGAAAACCGCGCACCTGTTCGTCGATGCCGCTCGCAAGACATCCGTGCAGGAAGCGATTCCCGCCAATTGCCCCAAGCTGAACTGATCGATACGGGATATTCCCATGTCTGATCCATTCCAGCTGAGCCGGCGTCTGCAGGAGCGGCAGCAACAGCATCTGTATCGGCGCCGGCGCGTACTGGAATCGCCGCAGACGGCGCAGATTCAGGTGGATGGTCAAACGCTGGTGAATTTCTGCAGCAACGATTATCTGGGCCTGGCCAATCATCCGTCGGTGATCGCCGCGCTGCAACGGGCAGCCAGTGACGCGGGCGTCGGCAGCGGCGCCTCCCATCTGGTGATCGGCCATCATCGTTTCCATCACGCTCTGGAAGAAGCGCTGGCGGATTTTGTGCAGCGCCCGCGTGCGTTGCTGTTTTCTACCGGATTCATGGCGAATCTGGGGGTGATCAGCACCCTGGTAGAACGCAATGATGTGGTGCTGGAAGACAGGCTCAATCACGCGTCGCTGCTGGACGGTGCGCTGCTCGGTCGCAGTCAGCTGCAGCGCTATCATCACAATGATGTCGCGCATCTGCGTCAGCGCTTGCAGGATTGCGCCGCCAAGCGCGTGCTGGTGGCGACGGATGCCGTGTTCAGTATGGACGGTGATATCGCGCCGCTGCCGGCCATCGCCAGTGAGTGCACAGAACATGGTGCGTGGCTGATGGTGGACGATGCCCATGGTTTTGGTGTGTTAGGACAGGACGGTCGCGGCTCGCTGGATCATTTCAAGCTGACCGTGGATCAGGTGCCGGTGTACATGGCGACGCTTGGCAAAGCGCTGGGAACCTATGGCGCTTTCGTGGCTGGCAGTGACGATCTGATCGAATGCCTGATCCAGGAATGCCGTCCCTATATTTACTCTACCGCGATGCCGCCGGCGGTTGCAGCCGCGACGCAGGAAAGTCTGCGTCTGCTGCAGGAAGAATCTTGGCGAATCCCTCATCTGCAGCAATTGATCGCACAGTTTCGCAGTGGCGCACAACAGCGGGGTCTGCCGGTGATGGAATCCCCCACGGCGATTCAACCGCTGCTGGTCGGTGCGGCAGATAAAGCGCTGCAACTTAGCAGCCAATTGCAGCAGCGCGGCTTTCTGGTGAGTGCCATCCGGCCACCCACGGTGCCGCAAGGCAGTTCCCGGCTGCGAATTACCTTGAGTGCCGCCCATTCCCCCGAACAGATTGAATCCCTGCTGAATGTCCTGCAGGAATTGCACAGCAACCAAGAGGAAGAACCGTGGCGTTGACGTTGTACCACGACACCTTTGCCTGTACCGGCTCCCACGAGAATCCGGCGGACCTGGTATTGCTGCACGGCTGGGGCCTGCACAGCCTCGTGTGGGATCCGGTTATTCCGGCACTACTGGAGCATTTTCGCGTCACTGTGATCGATCTGCCGGGGCTGGGGCGCAGTCCAATTCCCGGTGGCGACTATAACCTGGACTATCTGGTGGAACAGGTGCTGGCGGTGGCGCCGCAGCGTGGAATCTGGCTGGGTTGGTCGCTGGGTGGCATGGTGGCGATGCGGGCAGCGATAAATCATCCTGACCGCATCAGCGGACTGATCACCGTCGCCAGTTCGCCACAGTTTGTTGCTGATGAACGCTGGCCGGTGGCGATGAATGCCGACGTTCTGCAGGGCTTTCGCAATCTGTTTGAAGAAGACTGGGAAGGCACGTTGATCCGTTTCCTGGCCCTGCAATGCAAGGACAGTGACACCATGCGGGAGGATGTGCGCACGCTGAAGGATCTGGTGTATTTCCATGGGCTGCCCGCGCAGAAAGCCCTGCGTGCCGGACTGGAGATTCTGCGCGATGTGCAGCTGCTGGATGATCTGAAAAGCATTCGCTGTCCCACGCTGCATGTCTTCGGTGAAAAAGACAATCTGGTGCCGGTGGGCGTCAGCGCTGCACTGACAGATTATCAGCCGGATGCAGCTACCGCGATTATCAAAGGCGCCAGTCATGTTCCTTTCATTTCTGCGCCGGAACTGTTCGTGGCGGCCTGCACGGATTTTCTGCGTGAGCGTGGCTTGTTGTGACTACTGCCATCAACAAGAAAGCCGTCGCTCAGTCATTCAGTAAGGCAGCCAGCCATTACGACAGCGTTGCCCATCTGCAGATGCAGGTGGGTCAGGCGTTGCTGCAACGGCTGCCATCCGATCGCTCATCCTCCCGCGCACTGGACATCGGTTGCGGCACCGGCCAGTTGACCCGTCATTTGACGCAGATGGCCGATGCAGTGACGGCCCTGGATTTTGCGCCCGGCATGCTGCAGTTTGCCCGCGAACACCATGGTGATGTGATTGCGGAATTCGTTTGCGCCGATGCGGACGATCTGCCTTTTGACGCTGGCAGTTTTGATCTGGTGTTCAGCAATTTCGTATTGCAGTGGTGCGAATCCCTGTCGGCCCTGATGTGTCGTTTGCATGATGTGCTGCTGCCCGGTGGGCTGCTGGCGTTTTCCCTGCCGGGGGAGCGCACCTTGTGGGAACTCAAGCAGAGCTGGCGTCAGGCCGATGCGCAGCACGTCCATGTGAATCAGTTTCCTGCACTGGTTGCCGTGGAAACTGCCGTCAAACAGGCGGGCTTTTCATTGCTCATCTCTGAACGTCATCAGCAAACGCTTTACTACCCGTCGGTACGTGCGCTCACCCATGAACTGAAGACTCTGGGTGCCCACAACGTCAACGAAGGCCGCTCCACCCACCTGACCGGCAAGCAGACCATGGCCCGTTTTATCGATCACTATGAAACGCTGCGCACTGCTCAGGGGCTGCCGGCCACCTGGGATATCGTGCAGATCGTTGCGCGCAAGGCTGACTGAACCGGGATTCAAACAACAGGAACCTCGCCATGAAAAGAATGCGTTTTTTTGTCACGGGTACCGATACCGGTGTGGGCAAAACCTACGTCAGCTGTCTGCTGCTGGAAGCGTTCAAACAGCAGGGTCTGAAGACCATCGCCCTGAAACCGATTGCCGCGGGCTGCGAAACCGTGGACGGTCAGCGGCGCAACGACGATGCCCTGCAACTGCAGCAGCACATGACCGAAACGCTCAGCTATGAAGAAATCAATCCGTTCGCGCTGGAAGCGGCCATTGCGCCCCACATCGCCGCGGCCAATGAAGGTCGCCGCCTGCTGGTATCCCGTATTGCCGGGATGGTGCGCGGCGCCTCCATGCAACCGGCGGATGTCACCCTGGTGGAAGGGGCAGGGGGCTGGTATGTGCCATTGAACGACAAGGAAACCCTGGCGGACCTGGTGCGCGAACTCCAGTTGCCGGTCATCCTGGTGGTGGGTATGCGGCTGGGCTGCCTCAATCACGCGATTCTGACGGCGCGCGCCATCTATCGGGACGGTTTGCGGGTCGCCGGCTGGGTTGCCAACTGCATCGAGCCGGACATGCCCGAACTCGACGCCAATATCCAGACCCTGAAAACCCTGCTGTCCGCCCCCTGTCTGGGGGTGATTCCCCATGCGCCGGCGGCGGATTTTGCCAAGCTGGCTTCGGCTATTCAGACTGATTTGTTATTAAAACCCGGCGCCTGAATCCGGCGCCTGACAATTCAACCACTTGGCTGCCCTGATCCGAGGGGCAGCCATCGCTGTTCTTGAGTGAAATTCGCACACTTTGACGGGCTCCTCTATACTCCGAACATAGCCCGCAGTCTGCATCCGCTGCGGGTATCATGAATGATAGAGGTAGTTGCAGATGGCCATCGGATCCATCATGGGCAACGGAGTTGCAGGCATCCAGAAAGGACTGGGAACCGTAAGCAAGGCGAGCGCCCAGATCGCGCAGGTTGGTGTGTCTGATGATCCCACCCGGGATCTGACCGATGGTGCTATCGGGCTGCTTCAGGGTAAGTTACAGGTACAGGCATCGGCAAAAGTGTTGTCGACCGCCAACCAGACCCTCGGATCCATCATCGATATCGAGGTCTGACACTTCAAACAACGGGTAACATATGTTGATACAACCGTCGGTACAGAGTGCGTCCTACGGGGCGACTTTTGCCAGCTCGGTGTCTGCTACCGGCGTCGAGCAGACGGTTTCCCGTGCCCCTTTTGCACCGATCGAAGAATCTGCCCGCACCAGTGGCGCCCAGACCCGCACTTCCACCCAGGCCCCACCGGACAGCGTCCCTCCACGGCAAACAGGATCGGCTGAGTCTTCCGACGATTCAGTGTCTGCTCAGGACGCCAGTAGCGGGGACGAAACCGCTCCAAGCCCGCAAAGCCGTCCGGATTCGGCCGCCCAGCAACAGGAGCTCGCCGATCAGGCCTTGCTCGAGCAGTTGCGTGCCCGTGATCGCGAGGTCCGCATCCATGAAGCAGCCCATGCAGCAGTGGGTGGTCGCTACGCCGGCTCCGCCTCTTTTCAGTACCAGCGTGGCCCTGACGGTCGCAATTATGCAGTCGGTGGCGAAGTCGGTATTTCCACCAGCCCGGTCCCTG